>NZ_BDCF01000052.1 GCF_001613365.1 Nocardia xishanensis NBRC 101358 | reverse complement strand
GGCGCGCCTCGTCCCGGCGCGCCCGGTCCAGACCGCTCAGCACCGCGGCGCGCACGAGGTGGTGCGCCGCGCCGACCAGCGGCTCGCCCCTGGTGAACCCGGACGCCGAGGACACCTCGGGCACGGCGTTCAGGAGCGCCGAGGACACCGCGGCCGAATGGGCGTCCACCCGGGCCAGATACACCTGGCGGCCCGGTCCTGCCGCCGCGTCGATCTCCTCGATCGTCGGCGGGCGGCCCTCCGGCCAGCGGGTCTCGTCCCAGCCGTCGCCGAGGATCGCGCCGTCCGGCCGGGCAGCGGCGTGTTCGCGCACCGACGTCAGGCACTCGTCCAGCGACCGCGCGCCGGACAGGTCGAGTCCGGTGAGTTTCAGGCCGAGCGCCGTCACGTGCACGTGCGGCTCGACGAACGCGGGCGCGACGAACGCGCCGTCCAAGTCGATGATCTCGGCGTCCGGGTGCAGCGCGCGGCCGGGCCGTTCGGCGCCGAGCCACACCACCATGCCGTCGCTGACCGCCATCGCGGTCGCATCCGGTGAACTAGAGCTGTAGAAACGACCGCCGATCAGCAACTGGGTACCCACGGGTCACCAGTCTGCCGTATGCCGGATTCGGTCGATCACCGTGGACGGCCCACCGTCAGGCCGGGCCGACCGCCCGGCGGGCGTTGCCATGACCGTCGTCGTAGAACTGGGGGACGGCAGTCGGCGAAGCCGACGGGGTGGGTGAATACTGCTGGACGACCACGCCGTCGATGACCTCGTCGCCGTCGATGACGACGCCGCGGTACTGCGCGCGGCTCAGCAGGCGGCCGAAGCGACGCGCGGCCAGCGTGGTGACGAGGGGACGCACCAGCATCCTGGTCGGCGGCAGCAGCAACAGCAGCCCGACCACGGAGGTCACCAGGCCCGGGACGAACATCAGCACTCCGCCGGTCGCGACCAGCGCGCCGTCGGCGACGGCGGTGCCCGGGGTGATCTCGCCGCGTCCGGCGCGGCGGAACTGGTCGAACACCCGCCGCCCCTGGGAGCCGATCAGCAGCATGCCCGCCGCGGAGCCCGCGATGAGCAGCAGGATGGTGGGCATCGCGCCGATCAGCTGACCGACGGCGAACAGCGCGGCGATCTCGACGACCACGTAGAGCACGAACAGCAGGGCGGGCATGGCGTTCCTTCCGGACGATCTATCCCTACCAACGCTCGCGGGTGGAGTTTTTCTCCCGTGCTCGGCTGATAGCTCGCTGAGATTCAGCCGCCGGGCCGCACCAGCCCGGTCTCGTAGGCCAGCACCACGGCCTGCACCCGGTCGCGCAGGCCCAGCTTGGTCAGCACCCGGCCGACGTGCGTCTTCACGGTGGCTTCCGAGAGATAGAGCTGTCCGGCGATCTCGGCGTTGGAACGGCCCGCGGCGATATGTTCGAGCACCTCGCGTTCGCGCGCGGTGAGCACGTCGAGCACCGAGGGATCGCGCATGCCCGCGGGATCGTCGGCGATGAGCCGATCCAGCAGCCGCTTGGTGACCTTCGGCGAGACCACCGCGTCGCCGGCGGCCACACTGCGGATGGCCGAGACCAGGTCCTCCGGCGGGGTGTCCTTGAGCAGGAAGCCGCTGGCTCCCGCGCGCAGCGCGCCGAGCGCGTGCTCGTCCAGGTCGAAGGTGGTCATCACGAGGACGCGGCAGCCGTCGCCCGCCTCCACGATGCGGCCGGTGGCGGTCACGCCGTCGACCACCGGCATGCGGACGTCCATCAGCACCACGTCGGGCCGCAGTTCCTTGGCCTTGCCGACGGCCGACGCGCCGTTCTCCGCCTCCCCTATCACCTCGATGTCCGGGTGCGCGCCGAGTACCATCTTCAGCCCCATGCGCATCAATTCTTGGTCGTCGACTACGAGAACAGTGATCGGCACTGGTCCAATCTAGCGGTGCCCGGCGACAATTCGGTTACCGCTTCCGCGCGTCACGCGGAGTTGTCGGCGCGCGCCGATAGGCTCTGACGATTCTCGGTAATCGACTCTCTTGGTGGGGAGATGTGCGAACAGATTCGGCTTCTGGAAACGGCGATGATCCAGCAACGCACCTGGACCGGCGGTCAGCATCGGGTTGCTGTCCTCGACCATCCGTTCCTGCGCCATCCGGCGCGACGACTGGTCTGGCTCGGATTCGACGAGCGGGCCAACCCGGAGGTGTCCTTCCGTGTCGCGGCGGACGGCACCGCGACCGACCGCGACGGCCGGACGATCGGCGTCGACTCGGCTCGCATCGCGGTGGCCCATCCGCTCCAGCTCGCGGGCGAACTACCGCACTGGGTCAGCCATTTCACGAATCACGAACTGCGCCAACCCTTTCCGCAACTGGCCAGGGAGGTGCACGCGCTGACCGAGCGGGAGCGGACGGCGACCTCGCTGGAACGCTTCGCGCACCGCATGGTGCCCACCTCCGCGCTGCTGCGCCTGGAGGGATTCGGCTGGCGCCGCGGCGCGCCGATCGACGGAGTGCACGATCACCTCTACCGCCCGATCGACGGCGACCTGCAAGTGCTGCTGCACCTGGACGACGGCATCGCGGTCGAGGAGTCCGAGCCGGAGGGCGAGCGGGTCATCGAGGCGGTCGAGCTCAGCTCGCGGCCCGCGTCGCCGTGGTGGCGCCGGTGCGGCGACACCGCCTTCGGCGCGCTGAACCCGATCACCGCGAGCGAAGTGCTGCGCGAGCTGGCGGCGATCTTCGAGTGACCCGGGCGTAACTGATCACTCCCGAGGCCGCGGCAGCGAGACCGCCCCTCCATCCCCCGGGGCCGCGACAGCGGGACCGCCTCAATCCCCCGGGGCCGCGACAGCGGGACCGCACCCCTAGCAGTCCCACGGTTCCGGAACGAGCGGAATGGTCGCGCGCACCCGCCAGGCGCCGTCGCCTGCGCGGCCCACGTCCATGGCGCCGCCCAGGACCGCGATGCGTTCGCGCATGCCGACCAGCCCGAGGCCGCTGCCTTTGATCGGGTTCGCCTCGGGCCCACGCATCGGAACGCCGCCGGAATCGGTGACCTCGACCAAGACGTCGCTGTCGCGCCGGTGCACCCTGACCCACGCCTTGGGGTGCGCGCCCGCGTGGCGCAACGTGTTCGTCAGCGACTCCTGCACGATCCGGTGCACGCCGAGGCTTACCTCGGGGGCGATGTCGTCGATGTCGCCGGTCAGCTCGAGTTCGACGGCGAGACCGGTGCCGCGCATCATCTCGACCACCCTGGCGATACCGGCCGTGCCGTGCTGGGGCAGCTGATCCGGCGCGTGCTCGGTGCGCAGCAGCGCGACCGTGCGGCGCAGCTCGCGCAGCGCGTCGCGCCCGGTGCTCGCGATGGTGGTGATGGCCTGTTCGGCGCTGTCCGGGTCGCGCCGCAGCGCGTACTTCGCACCGTCGGCCTGCACGATGATGACGCTCACCGCGTGCGCGACGACGTCGTGCAGCTCGCGCGCGATGCGGGTGCGTTCCAGCGCGACCGCCTCGTGGGTGCGCCGCTCCCGGTCGTAGTCGGCGACGGCGAGCCGCGCGGCCACCTCGGCGTCGTAGGCGTGCCGCGCGCCGTTGAACTCCGCCAGCGTCCAGCACAGCGCGTAGTACAACGCGATGAACGCGATCGTCGTCCACACCGGCTGGTCGAGCAGCACGGTGGACAGCGTGGTGTCGACGACAAGACCCGCCAGCAGAAGCAAACCCTCGCGCCTGCCGACGTAGGCGACCAGCGTGTACAGCATGATCCCGAGCGCGAGCAGCGCCGGATGCACGGCGTTGTCATCGAGCACATAACTCAGCAGGGTGGTGCAGATGGCGAGGCCGAGCATGGTGGCCGCGGTGGCCCTCGGGTAGACGCGGCGGAAGGCGACCGGGATCGGCAGCAGGCCGCCGACCACCAGGTACACGGCCTTCTGGTCGGAATCGCCGATGGCCGTGAGGTCGAGCAGCAGCAAGCCGAAGGCGAGGATGGAATCCGCGACCAGGGGCTTGCCACGAAGCCAGAGACTGAACCGGCGCATGCGGGCAAGACTAAGCCCACCCGGGAAGGCACCGTCCCAGGCAGCGCGAAAACATGGGACGTCTGGTTGGGTTGCACCGTGAATCTTGCAGATTGGGCGGCCCTGGTGGCGGCCGCGACCGCCGCCGGGTGGGTCGACGCGGTGGTCGGCGGCGGTGGACTGATCGTCTTGCCGACGTTGTTCCTGGTGGCCCCCGGCATCGCGCCGCAGACCGCGCTGGGCACCAACAAGCTGGCCGCGGTCGCGGGCACCACCGCCTCGGTTCTGACTTTCGCCAGGAAGGTGCCGATGGAGTGGCGGGTGCTGCTGCCCGCGGCGGGCCTCGCGGCCGTTGCGGCGGCGGTGGGCGCGGCGGCGGTCTCGCTGATCGATCGCGACCTTTTCATCCCGATCGTCATGGTGGTCCTGGTGTCGGTAGCGATCGTCGTTACCCTGCGCCCGTCGATCGGCGTCACCATGGCAACCCATCCGCCGACCCGCCGCAAGGTGGTGCTCGTCGTCGCGCTGGCCGCCGGGCTCATCGGGTTCTACGACGGCTTGCTCGGGCCGGGTACCGGCACCTTCCTCATCATCACCTTCGCCACATTGCTCGGCACCGAGTTCGTGCGGGCCGCGGCCATGGCGAAGGTGATCAACTGCGGGTCCAACGTCGGCGCGCTGATCTTCTTCGGCCTCACCGGTCACATCATGTTCGCGCTCGGCGCGACGATGGCGGTCGCCAATATCGCCGGCGCGATCGCCGGGTCGCGGATGGCGCTGAGCCGCGGCGCCGAATTCGTCCGCGTGGTGCTGCTCGTGGTCGTGGTGGCGATGGTGCTCCGCCTCGGGTGGCAGCAGTTCGCCTGAGCGGCGCGCGCTGTCATCCGAACTGCTCGGTCATGCTCTGCCATTCGACGTTCGAGGTCATCCGAAGTGATCGGTCGTTTCGAAGCGCTGAGCCGTTCGAAGCGCTCAGCCCACCGGTTCGGCGTGTGCCGCGCAGCTGGCGGTAAGCCACGGCCGCAAGACACGGGAGGCGGTTTCGTGAATGTCTCGGTGCAGCCGCTCATCGTCCTCGGCCCCGGCATGCGGTTGCTGGAAGAGCACGGTGAGCGCGCCGGACACAGCACCGACCACCGCGCCGACCAGGGCCGCGGCGCCGACCTCGTCTAGTTCGTCGGGGAAGGCAGCGTGCAGCTGCCTACCGATCTCGCGCTGCGCCACCAGCTGAGCGTGCGCGGCGCGGCCGCTCACCGCGGGCACCGTCCGCGAGACCTGGGCGCGCACCGCGGCGATGCGGGCGCCTAGATCGTCGATGAGATGTTCGCCAGGGTTGTCACCCGCGGCTCGCAGCGCGCGCAGCAGCACCTCGAACGGAGGCTCGCCGACGCGTCGGCTCGCGATGGCCGCGACGGCCATTCGCACTCGCTCGTCGGGTTCGGGGAAGAGCAGTTCTTCCTTGCTGGCGAAGTAATTGAAAAAGGTTCGCGTGCCCACCTCCGCCGCGGCGGCGATGTCGGCCACCGTGGTCTCGTCGTAGCCTCTGGTCTCGAAGAGTTCGACGGCGGCCTCGAGCAGCGCGCGGCGGGTACGTTCACGTTTGCGGTCACGGAGGGCGGATGGCGGCACGCGGGCACAGTACGGCATTTCGCAGCGCCGATGCGGTAACCCGCGTCTCGCGCGTGCCGTTCGCGCCGAACCGACCGGGCGTGCCGGACCGGCTTCCCGCCGATGCCTTTCTGCGCCGCTTGGCATTTCACGCGGGTCACCGCCGGAGCGGTGTGCGCGGCGCGTCCGGCCGATGCCGGTGTCGGCGGGCACCGGTAGCGTAAACGGGGTGAGCATCGCGACTTCCGGGGACGGCTCGGTGATCGACGCCGAATTCCTCGCGCTACCACTGTCCGCGCTGGCCGACGCCGCGCTCGCGGCGGCCACCGCGGCGGGGGCCGAACATGCCGATCTGCGCGTGCACCGGTTGGTCACGCAGTCCATCCGGCTGCGCGACGGCCGCGTCGAGGCGATCAGCAATGCCACCGATCTCGGGTTCGCCGTGCGCGTGATCGTCGACGGCACCTGGGGTTTCGCCTCGCACGCCGCGCTCACGGCCGACACCGCCGCCGAGGTGGCGCGCCGCGCGGTCACCGTGGCGACCGCGTTGCGCGATCTGAACCGGGAGCGCGTCGAACTGGCCGACGAGCCACGCTACGCCGACGCGCGCTGGGTCTCGGCCTACGACGTCGACCCGTTCACCGTGCCCACCGCCGACAAGGTCGCTCTGCTGCAAGACTATTCGGGCAGGCTGGCCGCGGCCGACGGCGTCGATCACGTGACCGCTTCGGTGTTGCAGGTCAAGGAGCAGACCTTCTACGCCGACACCGCCGGCTCGTCGATCGCCCAGCAGCGGGTCCGGCTGCACCCGCAGCTCGAGGCCGTTACCGTCGACTCCGCCGCGGGCGTCTTCGAGACCATGCGCACCCTCGCCGCCCCCGCGGGGCGCGGCTGGGAGTACGTCACCGGCGCCGACGGAATCTGGGACTGGAACGACGAACTCGCGCGGATCCCCGGCTGGCTCGCCGAGAAGGTGAAGGCGCCCAGCGTCACGGCCGGCCCAACCGATCTGGTGATCGATCCCAGCAATCTGTGGCTGACCATCCACGAGTCCATCGGTCACGCCACCGAATACGATCGCGCCATCGGCTACGAATCCGCCTACGCCGGCACCTCCTTCGCCACACCCGACAAGCTGGGCACGCTGCGCTACGGCACGCCGATCATGCACGTCACCGGCGATCGCACCGAGCGCCACGGCTTGGCCAGCGTCGGCTACGACGACGAGGGCGTTGCCGGGCAGCGCTGGGATCTGGTGCGCGACGGCGTGCTCGTCGGCTACCAGCTGGACCGCGCGTTCGCCCCGCGCCTCGGTCTGCCGCGCTCCAACGGCTGCTCCTACGCCGACTCCGCGCATCATGTGCCGATCCAGCGGATGGCCAACGTCTCACTGCAACCCGACCCGGATCGCGACACGAGCACCGAGGAGCTGATCTCCCGGGTCGAGGACGGCCTGTACATCGTCGGCGACAAGTCCTGGTCGATCGACATGCAGCGCTACAACTTCCAGTTCACCGGGCAACGCTTCTTCCGTATCCGCAACGGCGCGCTCGATGGCCAGGTGCGCGATGTCGCCTACCAGGCCACCACGACCGATTTCTGGGGCGCGATGGAGGCGGTCGGCGGTCCGTCGACGTGGCGGCTCGGCGGCGCCTTCAACTGCGGCAAGGCCCAGCCGGGTCAGGTCGCCGCCGTCAGCCACGGCTGCCCATCGATCCTGGTGCGCGGCATCAACGTTCTCAACACCAGGACGGAGGCCGGTCAGTGAGCGAGCCGGGCAGCGACACGGTGCACACGCGCGGCGTGGCGCCCGCGGGCGAAGTGGTGGAGCGGGCGCTGGCGCTCTCCCGCGCCGACGAGGCGATGGTGATCGTCACCGACGCGCACGAGGCCTCGCTGCGCTGGGCGGGAAATTCGATGACGACCAACGGCTCTTCGGTGTCCCGTGACTGGGCGGTGGTGTCGATCTTCCGCGACGGACCGCACGCGGCCAGGGTCGGCAGCGTCGGTTCGACGAGCGTCGATCTCGCCGAGATCGAGGCGGTCGTGCGGGCCAGCGAGGCCGCGGCGCGCACCGCCGAACCCGCCAAAGACGCCATGCCGCTGCTGGAATCGGACGCCGCCGCCGAGGACTGGGCGGCCGCGCCGGGCAGCACGGGCATCGAGGTCTTCGCCGATCTGGCCCGCGACCTGTCGACCGGTTTCGACGGCGCCGACCTGCTCTACGGCTTCGCTCACCACCAGATGCACACCACCTGGCTCGGTACGTCCACCGGCATCCGACGCCGCTTCGTACAACCGACCGGTTCGGTGGAGATCAACGGCAAACGCGGCGCGGGCGCGGAGCTGGCCAGCGCCTGGGTCGGCGTAGGCACGGCCGATTTCACCGATGTCGACACCCCCGGTCTGCTCGCCGAGCTGAACCGCCGCCTGGACTGGGCGAGACGCCGCGTCGAGCTGCCGGCGGGCCGCTACGAGACGCTGCTGCCGCCGTCCGCGGTCGCCGACCTGATGATCTACCTGGCGTGGTCGATGGAGGGCCGCGGCGCGCAGGAAGGGCACAACGCCTTCGCCCGCGCGGGCGGTACCCGAATCGGCGAGCGGCTCACCGGCATTCCGCTCACGCTGTACTCCGATCCGAGCGCGGCCGGGCTGGAGTACCGGCCGTTCGTCGCGACGTCCGCCTCGTCGGAGGCGCTTTCGGTCTTCGACAACGGCCTGACCGCCACGCGGGTGGACTGGTTGCGCGATGGCGTCGTCGAATCGCTGGTCTATCCGCGCTCCACGGCAGCGGAATTCGGCGCTACCGCGACGGTGCCGGGCGAGAACCTGTTGCTCACCGGCGGTTCCGGTGCGAGCCTCGACGAGATGATCGCGCGCACCGAGCGCGGCCTGCTGCTCACCACACTCTGGTACATCCGCGAGGTCGATCCGGCCAGCCTCCTGCTGACCGGGCTCACCAGGGACGGCGTCTATCTGGTGGAGAACGGCGAAGTCAGCGCGGCGGTGAACAACTTCCGTTTCAACGAGAGCCCGATCGATCTGCTGCGCAGGGTCACCGAGGCCGGCGCGACCAAGACCACGCTCCCCCGCGAGTGGAAGGACTGGTTCACCCGAACCGCCATGCCGCCCTTGCGGATTCCCGACTTCCACATGTCCTCGGTGAGCCAGGCCACCTGAGGCGCGAGCGCGCCTGAGGCACTAGGCGACCCAAGACACGATGAAGGGCCGCTCCGCGCTCGGAGCGGCCCTCACAGATGGAATCGTGGCGGCGACCGGCCTCAGTGCGGTCGGCCGACCTCGTAGGCGCCGTCGCTGTCGGTGATGGTGACCGACACGGACTTCTGCGTGCTGCCGACCTTCACGAGGCATTCGAAGGTCGCGCCGAGAACGACGGTCTGACCCGCCGGGCAACGGACGTCGCGGACGTCGTCGATCCCGTAGGAGTCGATGAGCACCAGCTGCACGCCGCGCTGTAGGTCCGCCTGGTCCAGCTGTTTCGTCGGAAGGTCGACCGCGCGGACCGGTGCGGCGGGAGCCGAGGTCTGCGCGAGCGGCGCCGAGGCGCCCGTTGTCCGCGCCGGGTTGTCGGCCACCGCGCTCTCGCGGATGTTGACAATCACGAGTCCGGCGATCACGCCCGCGATCGCGATGGCGACGGCGCCGACCAGAGCGGCGACGAGCACGGGAAGCCAACCGCCGTCTGTGGTTTCGGCGTCCCGGTGTTCGGCGACCGGGTAGGGCTGCGGGGCCCTCGGCGGCCGAGTCGGTGCTGTCATGAACGATCCCTCCCCCCGGGGCAGGGTCGAGACATCGTGTCCGCCTGGGGACTACCCCGGTATGCCCGACGAAGGATAGCCGAGCCGTGATCACCGCGTCCGCCGGTACCCCCGGAATCTCCGTGTCCGCCTTGCTTATTCCGGACCTTCCGGGCATTCGGCCGTGTCCGCGCGCTCCGCTTCTCCTCCGTGGGCGCGCGGACCGGTGCCGGATCTCGCCGGGCTACACCGGTCAGGCGTCGGGCGTGAACTCGATGCCGATCGTGCCCGCCTTGCCCCTGCGGATGTTGCTGCCCAGGATGAGCAGCCGTCCCAGCAGCCAGTACTTCTTGCGCAGCAACGCGCGCACCCGTTCGGTGCCGTCGGCGTCCAGCACGCGCCCCGTGCCCGCGACGACGGACCCGCGCATTTTTCTGCCCCTGGCGTCGCACGCCTGCACGGTGCAGGTGGGATTCCGGCGCAGTCGCTTGACCTTCCAGCTGTGGGTCTCCGTCCAGATGTACAGCTTGCCGCCGTCGGCGACCGCCCACACCGGCGTGCCGACAGGCGTGCCGTCCTTGCGGAAGGTGGTCAGTTGCACGTAGTCGGCGGAGCCTGCCTCACCGAGCGAGTTCGTCATGATCACAGCGTATCCGCGGGCGCGGCTGGCCTGCGAGAGCAGCGCGAACGGATCACTCCGGCATGCGGTATTCGCCCGACTCCAGCCGGGCGAGCAGCCCGTCGGTCCATCGGGTCAGGTTGTCGAACACGCCGCTCCACAGATCGAGCAGATCGGGCATGTGCGGCGCCTCGTAACGACCGGGAAAGGTCGGGATCATGGCCAGCAGGTCGTCGCGCACCGCGGCCGCATTGCGCCGCTGCTCGGTCAATTTGGCGATGACGTGCGCGCGGGGCAGAGCGTCCATGAAAGCGATGGCGGCGCCGAGCTCTTCCATGTCGATACTCACCAGCGCGGCGTCCATGAGCCTGCGGAACTCGGCCTCCCCCGCCTCGGTGAGCTCGAACAGCGTCCGGCCCGGCCCCTGGTCGCTGTCCTCGGTGCCGAGGGCGCGCAGTTTCCCTTCCTGTGCCAGCTGTTTGAGCGCGTGGTAGATCGAGCCGGGTTTGACGTTGGTCCACGTTTCGGCTCGCCACGACAGCAGCTCGCGCCGAACGGCGTAACCGTGTGCCGGTTGGCGGGTGCGGATCACCCCGAGGACGAGCAGACGCACGGCCGCCACGGACGGTTCCTTTCCTTCTGACGCGATGAACGACCCATGCTACTCAAATTTGACTTCCTCGAGCGCGCGCGCCTAGCCTGGCGGTAATCAAATTTGACTAGTGTCGGAGGAACGACTCATGGACGACTCCCCGGTCCCGATGCTGTGGACCACGTCACCGGCCACCACCCTCGACTTCTACCAGACCATCGGCTACACGGTGACCCATGAACAGACCCGCCCCTACGTCTACCTCGCGCTGGAATTCCACGGCTGCCCGGTGCATTTCAGCTCGCCGCCCAAAGGTTTCGAGCTGCCGCCGGAGCTTGTCGGCTGCCTGGTGATGGTCGACGACGTGGCCGCGCGCCACCGCGAGTTCACCGCCGCACTGCGCGCCGCCTACGGCAAGGTGCCCGCCAAGGGCCGCCCGCGCATCACTCGCTTCCGACCCGGGCAGAGCCGCTTCACCCTCGTCGATCCGGACGGCAACACCCTGTTGTTCATCCAGCGCGACGAGCCCGAGGACGTCGAGTACGGCGGCTCACGCGACATGGAGGATCTGGCGAAGGTCATCGACAACGCGCGAATTCTGCGCGATTTCAAAACCGACGACAAAGCCGCCGCGCGAGTGCTCGAAGTCGGCCTCGGCCGCTTCGCCGCGACGGCAGCGCCGGTGGAGCGCGCGCGGGCGCTGGCCATGCTCGCCGAGATCGCGGTCGCCATGGAGGATCCCGAACGCGCCGCGCGGTACCGCGACGAGGTGCGCGCGCTGCCCCTTTCGGCCGAGGACCGCGAGACGGTGTCCGCCGAGCTCGGCGCGGGCGCCGAACTGGAGCGCTGGCTGACCGAAACGCGCTGAGCCGAGGAGTATTGAACCGAAACGGGTTTCGTCAGGCTGCGCGGGTCAGCACCTGCGGCCCGTCGGCCGTGATGGCGACGGTGTGCTCGGAGTGCGCGGTGCGCGAACCATCGGCGGAGCGAATGGTCCAGCCGTCGGCGTCGGTGTAGATGCGGTCGGTGGTGCGGGCGAACCAGGGTTCGATGGCGATGGTCAGGCCCGGCCGCAGCGAATAGCCGCGACCGGCCCGGCCCGCGTTCGGCACGTGCGGGTCCTCGTGCATGGTGCGCCCGAGGCCGTGCCCGCCGAATTCGGTGTTGACCGGATAGCCGTAGGCGCGCGCCACCCCTTCGATGGCCGCGGAGAGGTCGCCGATGCGGTTGCCGGGCAACGCCACCGCGATGGCCGCGGCGAGCGCCTCCTCGGTGGCGCGCACCAGCCGCAGGTCCGCCTCCGCCGCGGTACCGACGATCACCGTGATCGCCGAATCCGCCACCCACCCGTCGACGCCGACCGCGAGGTCGATGCTCAGCACATCGCCGTCGCGCAGCACGTAGTCGAACGGAAGTCCGTGCAGCACGGCGTCGTTCACGGACAAGCACACCGTGTTCCGGAACGGCCCACGCCCGAAGGAGGGCGCGTAATCCCAGTAGCACGAGACTGCCCCCCGGTCCCGGATGCGTTCGCGCACATAGGTTTCCAGGTCCAGCAGGTTGACCCCGACCCGCGCCCGCGTGCGCAGCTCGGCGAGCACGTCCGCGACGAACTCACCGGCCACCCGCATCCGGGCGATCTCCCCGGGCGACTTCAACTCCACCATTTCCGACCTCCACCGCACCGATTCCACTGCCGGACCATCGCCGACGGAGCGCGCCGACGGTCGACCGGTATTTTTATACCAGCGTAGCGGTGCCGGTATTCGAATACCAACCGCGCACGAGAACTCGTCGCGCCCGGCGATCCCCGGGCGCGCTCATCGACGGGCGGCCTTACTCCGCGTCGTCCTCGCCTTGCTCCTGGGCGCGCAAGGCCTCGGCCAGCTCCGCACGCAACCGTTCGGCCGCCTGGCGATCGTTGCAATCCTCGGCCGTGGTGATGTCCTGACGAAGCTGGGCGATCGTGTCACGGGAAACCATGAATCCTCCCTCTCGCTCTCGCGGCGTTGTCGTTCCATTCGGGGTGTGTCCGGTTTCCCGGCGCGGAAACACCGGCAGCCGAGGACGAGATTTCCCGGCGCGACCGGGTATCCAGCCCGTGGACGACAGCACGCCGAACGAGTGAACAGTCGTGCTCCCGAATCGGAACCGGGGCGTTCCGCGCGCCACCCCTCACGACGCGCGCGAAGGCCGTTCCAACACCGATTGAAAGGGACCTGAGCTGCTCGTTCGTGGTGTGACTATGCAAAGGGGCCACATCTCGCCAAGTGTGTGCTACCTTTCGTAACATCAATAAGGCGACGAGTGTAAACTCAGTGCGGTTGGAGGTTCCCGTGTCCGGCACGATGCACGAAGCGATAGGGCGGCTCGCCGCGCCCGGTACCGAAGGCGGTGGCGCGGCGCTGGATCAGGTGGCGATCATGACCGGCTCGGCGGGCCTGATCGCGGTGGCGTTGCTCTGGGTCGGGTACCTGCACCGGACCCGGCGCATCACTTGGCTCGGCGACCTCGCCGATCGCATCGGCGCGGTCTTCAACCGGCCCGGCTGGGTGGCCCTGCCCATCGTGATCTTCCTGGCCACCATCCTCACCGCGCTGCTCGGCTTCATCTGGGACGTCAGCCTGCACGTCGGCAACGGCCGCGACGCGGGGCCGCTGGCCAACCCGGCGCACTACTTCATCCTCGCCGGCCTGTTCTTCCTGTTCACGGCCGGGATGCTGGCGATCGTGCTGCCCTTGGACGAGAAGCCGGGCGCGGCGGCGGTGCGGATCACCCGCACCTGGTACGCGCCCGTCGGCGGCATTCTCATCGCCGGCGCGGGCCTCTACGCGCTCATCGGCTTTCCGCTCGACGACATCTGGCATCGGATGTTCGGCCAGGACGTCACGCTGTGGGGACCCACGCACCTCATGCTGATCGGCGGCGCCGGCCTGTCCCTGGTCGGCGTGCTGCTCCTGGAATTCGAGGGCGGCCGCAACCGGCCGGACCCGGACCGCGCCGACGGCCGCCTGATCTGGACACTGCGCGCGTTCGCGTTCGGCGGCCTCATCATCGGCCTGTCGGTGTTCCAGGTGGAGTTCGATTTCGGCGTCGAACAGTTCCGGCTGGTGCTGCAGCCGATGCTGATCGTCGCGGCCGCCAGCGTGACGCTGGTCGCCGCCCGGGCGACGCTCGGCGCGTTCAGCACCTTCGTGGTGGTCGGCTTCGCCGCCGTCGTGCGCGGGGTGGTGGCGTTCCTGGTCGGCGGGCCGATCATCGACGCCCCGCGCAACGTCTTCCCGCTCTACCTCGGCGCCGCCGTGGTCGTGGAACTACTCGCCCTGCTGCCGTTGGCGCGCAAGCCGCTCTGGTGGGGCGCGGCGGCGGGCTTCGCGGTCGCCACCGTCGGCGTCTGGCTCGAATCTCGCTGGGTCGACGCCATGTTCGTCGATCCGTGGCCCGCGGCGATGTGGCCCGAGCTGCTGGCGATGACCGTGCCGACCGGTATCGCGGGCGGCGTCGTCGGCGCGCTGCTGGGCACGGCGCTGCGCGGGGAGCCGCTGCCGCGCCCGCCGGTGCGCCGCGCCATGATGGTCGCCGCGGTGCTGATCGTCGGCGCCGCCACCACCAACGGCCTGCTCATTCGCGTTCCCGATCAGGCGAGCGCCACCGTCGCGCTGCGCGATGCCGAGCCCGTCGACGGCGGCCGCATGGTGACCGCCGACGTACGGCTCGACCCGGCCGACCTGGTCGGCGCCGACCCCGAATGGCTCCAGATCCTGGCCTGGCAGGGCGGGGTCGGGTCGGACAGCCCGGGCCGCGGCCTGGTCGTCGACCAGCTGCGGCGAGTCGGCGACGGCCACTATGTCTCGACGAAACCCGTTCCGGCGCACGGCTCCTGGAAGACCGTGCTGCGCCTGCAAGATGGCCGCACGCTGACCGCGCTGCCGATCTTCATGCCTTACGACGCCGGTATCGGCGCGGCGGAGGTCGCAGCGCCGCCGGAGTTCACCCGCCCCTTCGTCGCCGAGATCACGGTGCTCCAGCGGGAGCGCTCGTTCGATCACCCGGAATGGCTGTTCGGCGCGGCCTCGCTGATCGTGCTGGTGTGCAGCCTGGTCCTCATCGGCGCGCTGTCTTGGGGCGCGGCCAGGATCAACGACCGCTATCCGGCCACCGTCGGGACCGACGCGGCCGCGCCGGTGACGGCGGGATGACCGCGCACGCCGACGGCGTGGATCTGCTGGCGGACCATTCCCTCCTGCTGGCGATCCCCGCCTTCCTTCCCGCGCTCGCCGTGGTGGGCATCATCGTGCTCGTCGCGGTGCGCGACCGCCGCGCCGAGCGGCGCGAGGGCGAACAGAACCCGGCATCCCCCGCGAGCGGCGACGAGGAGACCCGATGACCCGCACCTGGCGATACGCGGCGGTCGCGCTCGCGGTGGCGGCCGCCGCGCTGGGCTGCTCCACGGAGGAGAGCCCGGGCACGAAGCAGCCCGGCGCGAGTTCGACCGCCGAGGCCCTTGTCGTGGCATTCCGGATCGCGAACGGGACGGTGAGCCCGGTGAACGAGCGCAGGGAGGCCGAAGCCGGACAGCCGATCGACCTGGTGGTCGACAGCGACGCCGACGACGAGCTCCATGTGCACGCCACGCCGGAGTACACCTTCGCGGTCCGCCCGGAGGCAGGCCAGCGCTTCCGATTCACGGTGGAGGTGCCTGGCCGGGTAGAGATCGAGCTGCACCACGCGCACAAGACCGTCGCCACGGTGGTCGTGCGCCCGTGACAGAAGTCAGCGCGCACGGGATCTCCGGTGCGACCGATCTGCCGATTCCGTTGTCCTACGCGCTGATCGGTGCGGCATGGGCGCTGACGTTCTCCTTCGCCGTGCTGGCCTTCGCGTGGCGCGAGCCGCGACTCGATCCGGATTCGCCCGGTGCGCCGCTGCCCGCGTTCGCGCGCACCGTGGTGGATTCCGCGGCGATGCGCGCGTTGCTGGGCGGGCTCGGACTGCTCGGCGCGCTCGCCGTCCTCACGGTCGGGTTCTTCGGCTCATCCGACTCGGCCCGCAATCCGGTGCCGGGGATCGTCTACATCTTCGTGTGGGTCGGGGTGATGGTGGCCTCGCTGGCGCTGGGGCCTGTGTGGAAGACCCTCTCCCCCACGCGCGCACTGCACCGCGTGATCTGCCGGACGACCGGGCGACCGCCGGAGCGCGGGGCGCTGCCCTATCCGGAAGCATGGGGCAACCGTCCCGCGGCGCTCGGTCTGTTCTCTTTCGTGTGGCTGGAATTGGCTTTCCCCGAACCGGGTTCGGTACTCGCCGTGACGATCTGGTTTCTGGGCTACCTGATCGTCGGTACCGCGGGCCTCGTCGTGTTCGGCACGGTGTGGGCCGAGCGCGGCGATCCGCTCGAGGCGTACAGCAGTCTGCTGGCGCGGCTGAGTCCCTTCGCCCGCCGCGCCACCGGCGTCCCGGTGTTGCGGTGGCCGCTGAACAATCTCGCGGGCACACCCGCACTGGCCGGTTCGGTCGCGGTGGCGGCGACGCTCTTGGGATCCACTGCCTTCGACAGCTTTTCGATGTTCGCCAGTTGGCGTGACTTCCTCGATCGGGTGGGTGACGACTCCACCTTGGTGACCACGCTACTGCGCACCGCGGGCCTGCTCGGGTTCATCGCCGTGGTCGGCGGCGTCTTCACTTCGGCCGCCCGCGCGACCGGCGGCCTCACGAAACCGGAGCGGGCGCTGCTGCCGAGGCGGCTCGCACACAGCCTCACCCCGATCGTGGCGGGCTACCTGATAGCGCACTACCTCAGCTTCCTCGTGGAGAAGGGTCAGGCGACGCTGATCCTGTGCGCCGATCCGTTCCAGCGCGGCTGGAACATCCTCGGGCTGGCCGACTTCGACGTGCATTACGTCCTGTCCACGCATCCCGCCGTGCTGGCCGGTCTCGAGGTGCTGGCCGTCCTCACCGGCCACATCCTCGGCGTCGCCGCCGCCCACGATCGCTGCCTGCGGCTGCTGCCGCCCGCACACCGGCTCACCGGCCAGCTGGCGCTGATGCTGACCATGGTCGGCTTCACCTTCACCGGCCTGTACCTGCTGTTCGAGGCCTGACGCGCCGCGGGCGGGCGGATCTTCCGATCCCGATGCTCGGCTGGGGCCTGGTGGCGCTGCTCGTTCTGACGCAGCCGTCGTGACCGAGGCGCGTCGGCGGTCCGGCCGCGCTGGATATTGCGGTATTTAAATACCGCATCTACCCTGGGGCGCATGGTTCGTTTGCCGTTGACGCCCGCCCAGATCGAGGCGGGCCGCCGCTTGGGCGCTCGCCTGCGCGCGGCGCGCGGCGCGCGCGACCTCACCGACGTGGCCACCGCCGCCGGGATTTCGCCGGAGACGCTGCGCAAGATCGAGACGGGCCGGCTCCCGTCGCCCGCGTTCGGCACCGTTGTCGCGCTGAGCCAAGCACTCGACATTCCGCTCCAGGAACTCGCCGACACGTGGCGCTCTGCCGGGCTGGCCGCATCCGCCTGAGTCGCAGGGCGGCACACCACGGCGTCAGCTGGGAACCACGACATCGCAAGCGGCGTAAGCCTTTTCGCGGGTCCCCGACTCGAGCACCGAGGACCGGTATGCCTCCCATTCGGCCAGCTTGGACGCGTCGCGGTCGGCGCCTCGCGCGATCATTCGCGCTTTGATCCCCTCCGCGGGCGTGTCCAGCCACACCGTCACGATCGGTATCGACGGCGCGGCCTCCGGATAGCCGCGCACATAGTCGCTCAGCGTGCGTCCCGCGGCATGCGCGTTGCGAATCGTCGAGAGGAACGGCGCGTCGAGCACCACCGGCGCCGCGGCGGCGACGGTCAATCCGGTCCGGATGAGTCCCTCGTACAGGCCGGGCGAGATCAGCGTCCGATAGGTCTCGGAATCGCGGTCGTCACGGTCGCCGGTCAACGCCTCGAGGACCGTCTCCTCGAGCAGCGGCACGAAACGATCCTTGTCCAGCACCACCGCGCCGCACAGGTCGCTCAGGTACGTCGCGGCCGTGGACTTCCCGGACGCGGGGAAGCCGCACAGCAGCACCAATCCCCGGCGCCCGAGCGCCTCGGCCACCGGGCGCAGCCGCTCCCGCACCCGTGCCTGCACGTCCACCTGTTCGTGGTCCTCCCGCACCGCTCCAGTCCACCACATCGAACCGGCGCGTCCGATCGAGAGCTCACCGGGGAACGTCGACCGGCTCGAGCCGCTCGACCGCGCATTCGTCACGTCCGGAACGGCGCGACCCAGGGGCGGATCTCCCTGCCGCGCTGACCGATCGGCTCACCGTCTGCTGCGCGAGCGGACACATTCGTCCGCGCCTACGCGACCGCGGAAACACCGGGCGCTAGCGCCCCGGCGCGGCAGACCCGTCCGCCGATTTGACCTGAACCTTTGTTCAGGTACCAAGCTGACGGCCATGGACGCAACGACATACGAATCGCCGGTGGTCGAGGACACGACCGTGGATCACACCGAGGACATCGCCGCGATCAAGCGGTTGGTGGCCGATGTCGAGGAGGGCTTCAACAACAAGGACGCGGAGCTGATGGTCAGCGGCTTCACGGCCAACGCGGCGGCGGGCAACGCGGTGGGCATGGTGATCACCGGGCGGGAGGCGCTGCTGGAGGCGGCCCGCACGGGACTGGCGGGTTTCTTGAAGGACGAGTACGCGCGGTACGAGGTGACCGACATCGTCTTCCTGCGCCCGGACGTCGCGGTCGCGCACAAGGCGGCGCGGGCCATCACGACGGAGGGCGAGTCGATCGACGAGGACCCGGCGATGGTCGCGCTGTACGTCCTGGTCAAGGAGAACGGCCGGTGGTGGACGGCGGCGCGGCACAACACGCTCGTACCGAAGGCCGGTTGAGGAGCCGGGGGCGAACAACCCCCGAACAGAACAGTCCCCGGTAGTCTCCATCGATTCCGTGAGCGTCAGTCGTCGCTGAACGACTCTCCGGTCTTCGACTGGCTTGCCGGGGGCCTAGCCGGATCTTGAAGATTTGTCACTACATTCTTTGGACGTCTCCGCCGTTTGTACGACTCTTCTTCGGTGTTTCCGGTGTACAACCTATAGTCCTCGGTTTTTCCGGCTAGTCAATAGCTGGACACCCCGAATTTTCGACGTATTTCCGCCGGTCATCGCCGCCATCGACGCCCCGCCGCACACTCCCCGCGAACCCGGGGCAGACACCCCCACCCGGCTCCGCTCCTCGGCCGGGCTCCCGCAGCGACTTCATACGCTTCGCAGACGTCGCATCGCCTGCGAAGCGTGCGGAAGGACCACGAGGAGCGATTACAGAGGAATGAAATATCGGGTGTCCGGAAATTGCGCGGGCGCGGGAGCGGCCCGTTCCGGAATTCATCCGGAACGGGCCGCGGGTGGTCGCGGGGTCGTTCACCCCGCTATTGCTCGGCTCAGGCGTTCGCGCCGATGATCCCGCCGATCACGGCGCCGATGATGCAGCCGGGAATGGCGGGCAGGATGAGGAAGATCGCGCCGATCAAAGCGCCGATCACACAGCCGATCGCGATACCGCCGATCGTCGTTCCCGCATCGCCGATGAATGCCAGTTCGGGCTGGACGGGTCCGCTCACCGGTGTGAGTGTCAATTCCGTCGCGCTCTCGTCGATTACCGGGGCCACTTGCACCTGCTGCCCCGCGACGGTGTGCAGAGTGGTCGGCAGACTGCCGATCACCGTGCCGTCGGGCGCGTGCACCAGCACCGCGTCCGGCGCGATCTCGAAGGTCCCGGACGCGAGCGTGAGCGTCGCGCCGGAGCGATCCGGCGCCACCGAGGCGCTGTATTCGACCCCCCGGTCCACCCCCGCCACCACACCGCCGGGCGAGCCGTTGGCGGTCGCGGTGGCGATGCCGGTGGTCGCGGCGACAGTCAGCACCGCGGCCGCTATCAACTTTTTGATCATGATTGGTCTCCATCATCGGCCGATCCGAATATTGTGTGCCCCGAGAATCGGCTTCCAGGACATGGATAATGATGCGCCATTGGCGCTCTCGATGTCGATAGAATGACGAGACCGAATTGTGTTGCAAGATCAGCGAATCGGCCATGGAATTGGGGGGTTGCCAATTCGGGTCGATGGTATTTGCGCGCCCTCGCTCACCGATAACAGCAACGAAACGACATGCGGCACAATAAAAACCGAGGCGTCGTTTTGCGACGGAATACCGCGGAATGGGCGGCGGGCGGACCCGATCATAACCGGGACCCGCCCGCGCGGGGACTGGCTACTCGAGCTCGCCTTCGGTCTCCAGGTACACCTGGCGCAACCGGTCCAGCGTCTCCTGCTCGGGCGCGGCCCACATGCCGCGCTCGGCCGCCTCGAGCAGCCGTTCGGTGATGCCGTGCAGCGCCCACGGGTTGGACTGCTCCATGAACTTGCGGTTCACGTCGTCGAAAACGTAGCTCTCGGTGAGCTTTTCGTACATCCAGTCGGCGACGACGTCGGTCGTGGCGTCGTAGCCGAACAGGTAGTCGACGGTGGCCGCCATCTCGAACGCGCCCTTGTAACCGTGCCTGCGCATCGCCTCCAGCCAGCGCGGGTTGACCACGCGCGCGCGGAACACGCGCGAGGTCTCCTCGGACAGCGTCCTGGTGCGCACGGCATCGGGCCGGGTGCTGTCGCCGATGTAGGCCTCCGGATTCTTGCCGGTGAGCGCGCGCACGGTGGCGACCATGCCACCGTGGTACTGGAAGTAGTCGTCGGAGTCGGCGATGTCGTGCTCGCGAGTGTCGGTGTTCTTGGCTGCCACCGTGATTCGCCGATAGGCCGAGCGCATGTCGTCGGCGGCGGGAGCTCCGTCGAGATCGCGGCCGTAGGCGTAACCGCCCCACGCGGTGTAGACCTGCGCGAGATCGTCGTCGGTGCGCCAGCTCTTGGAATCGATCAGCTGAAGCAGGCCGGCGCCGTAGGTGCCGGGCTTGGAGCCGAAGATGCGGGTGGTGGCGCGGCGGGCGTCGCCGTGCTCGGCGAGGTCCGACTGGGCGTGCGCGCGAACGTAATTCGATTCCGCTGGCTCGTCGAGATCGGCCACCAGCCGGACCGCGTCGTCGAGCAGGGCGAGCACGTGCGGGAAGGCGTCGCGGAAGAATCCGCTGATGCGCACGGTCACGTCGATGCGCGGCCTGCCGAGTTCGGACAGCGGGATCACCTCGAGTGTGGTGACGCGACGACTGGCCTCGTCCCACACCGGGCGCACGCCGAGCAGCGCGAGCACCTCGGCGATGTCGTCGCCGGAGGTGCGCATGGCCGAGGTGCCCCACACCGAAAGACCCACCGAGCGAGGGTATTCGCCGTGGTCGGCCCGATAGCGTTCGACCAGCGAGTCGGCCATGGCCTGACCGGTCTCCCAGGCCAGCCGCGACGGCACCGCCTTCGGATCCACCGAGTAGAAATTGCGGCCGGTGGGCAGCACGTTGATCAAGCCGCGCAGCGGCGAGCCGCTCGGGCCAGCGGGAACGAACCCGCCGTTCAAGGCGTGCAGCACCCGCTCGATCTCGACGCCGGTCTGCCGCAGACGCGGCACCACTTCGGTGGCGGCGAACCGCAGCACGGACCGCACCGCGCTGGCCGTACCGGGCTCCGCGCCGCCGACGGCCGCCGCACCCGAGGGCACCAGGTCCTGTGCGAATTCCGCGACCAGTCCGTCGATCGCGTCGACCGACCAGTCGACGGCCTGCAACCGGCCGAGCAACTCGCGCGCCCTGCCCTCGATCAGGTCGACCCGCTCGCGGCCCTCACCGCCGGATTCGTTCAGCCCCAACGCCTCTCGCAGACCGGGCACCGACACCTCGCCGCCCCACAGCTGCCGGGCGCGCAACATGGCGAGCACCAGGTCGAGTTCGCCGTCGCCGGCGGGCGCCTGGCCGAGAACGTGCAGTCCGTCGCGGATCTGCACGTCCTTGATCTCGCACAGCCAGCCGTCGACGTGCAGCAGCATGTCGTCGAAGGACTCCTCGTCCGGGCGTTCGGTGAGCCCGAGGTCGTGGTCCATCTTGGCCGCGCGCATCAGCGTCCAGATCTGCTGCCGGATGGCGGGCAGCTTGGCCGGATCGAGCGCGGAGATGTTGGCGTGCTCGTCGAGCAGTTGCTCCAATCGCGAGATGTCGCCGTAGCTTTCGGCGCGCGCCATGGGCGGGATGAGGTGGTCGACCAGGGTCGCGTGCGCACGGCGCTTGGCCTGGGTGCCCTCGCCGGGGTCGTTGACCAGGAACGGATAGATCAGCGGCAGATCGCCGAGCGCCGCGTCGGTGCCGCAGGAGGCCGACATGCCGAGCGTCTTGCCCGGCAGCCACTCCAGGTTGCCGTGCTTGCCGAGATGCACCATCGCGTCCGCGCCGAAACCGCCCGCCGCCTCGGGCGCCGCCAACCAGCGGTAGGCGGCCAGGTAGTGGTGGCTGGGCGGCAGGTCGGGATCGTGATAGATCGCGACAGGGTTCTCGCCGAAGCCGCGCGGCGGCTGCACGATCAGCACCACCTTGCCGAAACGCAATGCGGCGATGACGATTTCGCCCTTCGGGTCGGCCGAACGGTCGACGTACAGCTCGCCGGGCGGCGGGCCCCACGCCTCGACGACGGCCTCGCGCAGGTCCTCGGGCAGGGTGTCGAACCACGCGGTGTAGGTGGCGGCCCCGATACGAATCGGGTTGCCCTCCAGCTGTTCGGCGGTGAGCCAGTCCGGGTCCTGGCCGCCCGCCGCGATGAGCGCGTGGACGAGGACGTCGCCGTCACGTTCTTCCAGGCCGGGAACCTCACCCGGTTCACCGAGATCGTAACCGGCGGAACGCAATTCGGTGAGCAGCCGGATGGCGCTCGCGGGCGTGTCGAGGCCGACGGCGTTGCCGATGCGGGCGTGCTTGGTGGGATAGGCGGAGAGCACGACGGCCAGCCGCTTCTCGGCGGGCGGAATGTGGCGCAGCCGCGCATAGCGCGTCGCGATGCCCGCGACCCGCGCGGCCCGCTCCGGATCGGGGACGTAGGTGGACAGGCCGTCGGCGTCGAACTCCTTGAACGAGAACGGCACCGTGATGATGCGGCCGTCGAATTCCGGCACGGCCACCTGGGTCGCGACGTCGAGCGGCGAGAGGCCGTCGTCGTTGTCCTCCCACTGGGCGCGGCCGCTGGTCAGGCACAGGCCCTGCAGAATCGGCACGTCCAGGTCGGCGAGCGCGCCGACGTCCCACGCCTCGTCGTCGCCGCCCGCCGACGCGGTCGCCGGTTTGGTGCCGCCCGCGGCGAGCACGGTGACCACCAGCGCGTCGGCCTGACGCAGCGTGGCCAGCAGTTCGGGTTCCGCGGTGCGCAGCGATGCGCAGTACAGCGGCAGCGGCCGCGCGCCCGCGTCCTCGATCGCGGTGCACAGGGCGTCGACGTAGCCGGTGTTGCCCGCCAGATGCTGGGCGCGGTAGTAGATCACCGCGACGGTCGGCACACCCGCCACCGGCGCCGGGTGCCTTGCCCCGCGCTCCAGCTCGCCCCAGCTGGGCAGCTGCACCGGCGGCGCGAAGCCGTGACCGGTGAGCAAGACCGTGTCGGACAGGAAATTGTGCAGCTGCCGCAGGTTCTCCTGACCGCCCGCGGCCAGGTAGTTGTGCGCGTCGGCGGCGACGCCGCCGGGCACCGTCGAGCATTCCATCAGCTCGGCGTCCGGCGCGATCTCGCCGCCGAGGGCCACGATCGGAACCCCGCTGTCGCGTAGCGCGGCGAGCCCGTCCTCCCAGGCCCGCTTGCCGCCGAGGATGCGGACGACAACGAGATCCGCCCCGTCCAGCAGCCCGGGCAGGTCGTCGACCAGCAGGCGGGCGGGATTGCCGAGCCGGTAGTCCGCGCCGCTGGCGCGCGCGCTGAGCAGATCGGTGTCGGACGTGGACAGCAGCAGGATCACAGGTGACCTTCCTCGGGTGACGCGCCCATCGGGTGTGGTGCTCGCCGGAGAGGGTCTGGCTGTTCACAGTGGCGCGACCGCACCGGAATTGCACCGGTTTCCTCGTCGCCCGCCGAGCACGCCGATGCTACCCGGCCCGGTGCGGGCCGCCGCACCCCCGGTTCAGGACAGGTCGGCGTTGCCGTCGACGACCTTCAGCAGGTAGTGGAACTTGCTGACGCGCCAGCCCGAGGGCGTGCGCTCGACGCCGAGGTCGTAGCTGCCGACGAAGGTACGGGTCTTGCCGTTGGCGGCGTCGTTCTTGACGTGCACGGCGATGGAGTCCGCGTGCACGGCCGCGGTGTCGCCGTCGCGGTCGATCAGGTAGTTGCCCGCCTGATGGTGGATCGCGTCGAGGTCGCCGAGGCCGGCGCGCCAGTCGGCGACGATGTCGGCGGCCGGGCGCGACGCGGCGGGGTCGCCGAAACCGCCGTCGAAATCGACCTTCGGGGTGAACACTTCGAGCAGATCGTCCCAGCGCTTCTGGTCGCAGTAGACGAACATGCGGGTGGCGAGATCGATGATCGCAAAACGGTCTGCGACATCGGAGAAATCGGTCATGCGCGCCACCCTATCGATCACGGGGGTCACCGCGCTCGGTGGACCAGCGCACGACGCGCGGTCTCGCGGCCCGATCGCGCACGTAGGCTGAAGGAGCTATGACCCGAACCGCCCCCGATTCCTGCCCCGGCGTGCTCCGGCTCCATCAGGCCGCCGACGGACCGCTCGCCCGCATCCGCGTGCCCGGCGGATATCTCACGCCGGAACAGGTGCTGGCCTTGGCCACCGCGGCGAGCGAATTCGGCGACGGCGCGATCGAACTCACCTCGCGCGGCAATCTCCAGCTGCGGCGGGTGCGCGACGCCGCGGAGCTGACGGCGCGCGTGACCGCGGCCGGACTGCTGCCGAGCCGGACGCACGAGCGGGTGCGCAATATCGTGGCCTCGCCGCTGTCCGGACGGGTCGGCGGCCTCGCCGACGTGCGGGGGCTGATCGGCGATCTCGATGCCGGGCTGTGCGCGGCGCCCCGGTTGGCGGAACTGCCGGGCCGGGTGCTGTTCACGCTCGACGACGGGCGCGGCGATGTCAGCGCGCTCGGCGGCGACATCGGCGTGCACGCGGTCGGTCCCGACGAGTTCGCGCTGCTGCTCGCGGGGACCGATACCGGCGTCCGCGTCACGGGGGCCGAGGCCGTCGATATCGCGCTGGCCGCCGCGGCGGGTTTCCTCGAGGTGAGCTCGGGACAGTGGCGGCTGCGTGAGATCGCCGACGGCCCGGCCCGCATCGTCGAATCGCTCGGCCTGACTCCCGGCCCGGAGCGCGTCGAAATCGTTGCCGCTCAGGATATTCCGATCGGCTGGCTGAACCAGGACGACGGTCTGGTCGCGCTCGGCGCGGGCGTGCGGCTCGGCGCGCTCGACGCGAGGGTCGCCGAGTTCGTCGCGGCCGTCGAACGTCCGGTGATCGTCACGCCGTGGCGCAGCCTGGTCATCGCCGACCTCGACGAGTGGGCCGCCGAACAGGTGGTGCGCGTGCTGGCCCCGATGGGGTTGATCTTCGACGCCGCGTCTCCCTGGCTGCACGTCAGCGCCTGCGCCGGACAGCCCGGCTGCGCGAAGTCGCTCACGGACGTGCGCGCCGACGTCACCGCCGCCGTCGAATCCGGCCGCGTCCTGCCCGCGGCGGCGGCCGAGACCTCGCGCGAGCAGATCGTCCCCGCCGAGGACGTCACGGTCGCGGGCCGCCAGCACTGGTCCGGCTGCGACCGCCGCTGCGGCCGCACGCGCGGGGATGTCACCGACGTGGTGGCGACTCCGGACGGCTATCGCGTCGACTGATCACGCGCGGCTACAGCGGGGGGTTGCCACGCCTGCGACGTACCGCCACGTTCGAGCAATACGTGGCGGCCGACTCCACCTGTGACGACCGAGACCAGCTCCCGCATCCTCGGCCGAGGCGATGGCCGCTCCGCCGCCCGAGGTCAATGCAGCTCCAGAGTGCAGCATTTGATCCCGCCGCCCGCCTTCAACAGCTCCGACACGTCCACCGGGACCGGGAGATAGCCACGGGCGCGGAGGGCGGCGGCGAGGTCGGTGGCTTGCGGACTGAGGAAGACGTGGTAGCCGTCGGAGACGCCGTTCAAGCCGAGGACCGCGGCGTCGGCGTCGGTCGCCTCGATGGCATCGGGAAACAGGCCGGTGAGCAGGGTGCGGCTGGTTTCGTCGAAGGCGGGCGGGTAGTAGGCGATGGTGGCGTCGTCGAGGACCATCAGCACGGTGTCCAGGTGGTAGAAGCGCGGGTCCACCAATTCCAGTGAGATCACCGGCATTTCGAAGTGCAACTCGACCTCGCGGTGGGCCGCGGCGGAGCTGCGGAAACCGGTGCCCGCCAGGAAGCGTCCGCCGATCAAGGCGAAATCGCCCTCGCCCTCGTTGAGTTCCACCGCCGCCACCACCTCGACGCCGCCGCGTCCGGTGAACCAGCGGTGGAAGGCGGGGCCCTCGGCGGCGCGTTCGGGATGGGTGAAGCGCGCCGACATGATCCGGTCGCCGACGGCGAGGCCGCTGTTGGCCGCGAACACCATGTCGGGAAGCCCCGGCTCACCGGGGACCACGTCCACCCGGTGACCGTGACGCTCGAAGGTCTCGCGCAAGGCGTCCCACTGGGCGAGCGCCAGCGCACGGTTCACCGGCGCGTCCGGATTCATCCATGGGTTGATGGAGTACCGGACGTCGAAATGGTCGGGGCGACACATCACGAACCGGCGCGGCACGGGTCGGCGTGCGGGGGCGGGCTCGGTGGTCTGGAGGGTAGCTACTGAGGTCATCGTGGCTCCCGAGGTCAGGCGCGGATTCGGCTGATCCGAAGGTAAACGGCCTACCATTGCGTCAGGAACGCCGAATCGTTGCGCAGATCGCCGTACATACGGCGGATCGTTGCGTCGAGCGGAAGGTGATGTGACGTGGACGATACCGACCGCCGAATACTGGGCCATCTACTGCGCTCGGCCCGCGCGTCCTTCCAGGAGATCGGCTCCGCGGTCGGCCTCTCCGCGCCCGCGGTCAAGCGCCGGGTGGACCGCATGGTCGCCAGCGGGCAGATCACCGGCTTCACGGCGCTGGTGAATCCGGCGGCGCTCGGCTGGACCACCGAGGCCTATGTCGAGGTGTACTACCGCGACAACATCACCCCGGCCGAGCTGCGCCGGAGCCTGGAGCCCATCCCGCAGGTCGTCGGCGTCTGGACGATCGCGGGTGAGGCCGACGCGCTGGTGCACGTGATGGCGACCGACATGGCCGAGATCGAGTCGACCGTGGAACGCATCAGGGAGAACGCGCGCGTCGGGCGCACCCGCAGCGCGATCGTCATGTCCCGCATCCTCGAACGCCCGCGCACCTGACCCGCGACCGGCGGGGCGCGTGCCGAGGATCGGCCGCACCGCCGTGCGCGGGCTGTCGGCGAGCTCCGTTCGGACGCCCCGTTAGGGTGTCCCCATGTCCGACGTGCGCACCAGCTACCTCACCGACGGGGCCGAGATCTATCGGCAATCGTTCGCGACGATCCGCGCGGAAGCGGACCTGAGCGCGTTCCCGGCGGACGTGGCGCGGGTGGTCGTCCGCATGATCCACGGCTGTGGGCAGGTGGATCTGACCGAGGACATCGCCTTCTCCCCCGGCGTCGTCGCGGCCGCGCGGGCGGCGCTGCACGCGGGCGCGCCGATCCTCTGCGACGCCACCATGGTCGCCTCCGGCGTGACGCGCAAAAGGCTGCCCGCCGACAACGAGGTGATCTGCACCCTCGCCGACCCGCGCGTGCCGGAACTCGCCGCGGCGCTGGGTAATACCCGTTCGGCCGCGGCGCTCGAGCTGTGGCGCGACCGGCTGGAGGGCGCGGTGGTCGCCATCGGCAACGCGCCGACCGCGCTCTTCCATTTGCTGGACATGCTCGACGCAGGCGCCCCGCGCCCGGCCGCGATCCTCGGCATTCCGGTCGGCTTCGTCGGCGCCGCCGAGTCCAAGGACGCGCTGGCCGCCTACGGCGGCGTCGAATACCTGACGGTGCGTGGCAGGCGCGGCGGCAGCGCCATCACCGCGTCGGCACTGAATGCGATTGCGAGCGAAGCGGAATGAGCACAGCGGGCAAACTGTGGGGCGTCGGTCTCGGGCCTGGCGACCCGGAACTGGTGACGGTCAAGGCGGCGCGCGTCATCGCGGCCGCCGACGTGATCGCCTTTCACTCCGCGCGGCACGGTCGCAGCATCTCCCGCGGCATCGCCGCGCCCTACATGCGGCCGGGCCAGCTCGAGGAGCACCTCGTCTACCCGGTGACGACGGAGACCACCGATCATCCGGGCGGGTACCAGGGCGCGATCGACGAGTTCTACGAACAGGCCGCCGAACGGCTGGCCGCGCACCTTTCCGCGGGACGTTCCGTCGCCCTGCTCGCGGCCGGGGATCCGCTGTTCTACAGCTCCTACATGCACATGCACCGCAGGTTGGCCGACCGCTTCGAAGCCGAGATCGTTCCGGGCATCACCTCGGTGAGCGCGGCGTCGGCGGCGCTCGGCACCCCGCTGGTGGAGGGCGAACAGGTGCTGACCGTGCTTCCCGGCACCATGCCGACCGAGGAGCTCACCCGCCGTCTGCGCGACACCGACGCCGCCGCCATCATGAAGCTCGGCCGCACGTATCCCGGTGTGCGGCAGGCTCTCTCGGACGCCGGGCGGCTCGACGACGCCTACTACGTGGAGCGGGCGAGCACCGACCGCGAGCAGGTGCGCACCGCCGCCGAGGTGAACGACGCCGACGTGCCGTACTTCTCGATCACGCTGGTGCCCGGCCCTCGACCGACCACGCCGCTGCCTCGCATCGCCGCGGTGGCGGCGAAAGCAGCGGACTTCGACTCGACAACCGTTCCGGCGGAAGCGAATTCGCCCGGCGAGGTGGTCGTCGTCGGCCTCGGCCCCGGCGCGGAAAGCTGGACGACGCCCGAGGTGCGCGAGGCGCTGGCCGCCGCGACCGATCTGGTCGGCTACACCACCTATATCGATCGCGTTCCGCACCGTCCCGGCCAGCGCAGGCACGCCAGCGACAACCGCGTCGAATCCGAGCGCGCCGCCATGGCCTTGGATCTGGCCAAGCACGGCGCCAAGGTCGCGGTGGTCTCCTCGGGCGATCCCGGCGTGTTCGCGATGGCGGCCGCGGTGCTGGAGGAATCCGCCGATCCGCAGTGGCGGGACGTGCCGGTGCGAGTGCTGCCCGGCCTCACCGCGGCCAATGCCGTGGCCAGCCGGGTGGGCGCGCCGCTCGGACACGACTACGCGATGATCTCGCTCTCCGACCGGCTCAAGCCGTGGGAGGTTGTCGCGCAACGTCTTTCGGCGGTCGCCGCGGCCGATATGGCGATCGCGATCTACAACCCGGCGTCCTCGCAGCGCACCTGGCAGGTCGGCGCGATGCGCGATCTACTGCTGGAACATCGCAAGCCCGACACCCCGGTGGTGCTCGGCCGCGACGTCGGCGGACCCACCGAGTCGGTGCGGGTGGTGTCGCTCATCGATCTCGATCCGGCCGACGTGGACATGCGCACCCTTCTCATCATCGGCGCCTCCACCACCGCCGTAGTCGACACCGCGCACGGCACGCGGGTCTACACCTCGCGGCGGTACCACCGGGCGTGACATCCGGGTGATCCCCACCTGGTATGCCTATACCAGCACTCGCCGGGGTTCACACCAACCAGGCGGCGACCGAACTGCTCGGGCGCATCCCTGGCCCGGACGCAACACGCAAGAGCAAACGACACACCCTGAGGCCGGCAAGAGGATCGTTCCGCTAACATTCCACTATGGAACGTCGATGAAGGGAGCGTTCGGTGACGACGATCCGGCGGAAGCCGTTGAATTCGACGGCCGCGTCGCTGCTCGGTTTCCTGCACGAGGGGCCGATGTCCGGCTGGGACCTGGTGACGATCGCGCAGGACCGTATCGGCGACTTCTGGACGATCACGCAGAGCCAGGTGTATCGAGAGCTCGCGGCCATGGATGCGGCGGGACTGGTGGTGAAGGGTGAGACCGGCGCGCGCGAGCGCACGCCCTACCGGATCACCGACGCGGGCCGGGAGGCGTTTCTCGAGTGGATCACCCGCGATCCCGGCGCCGAGACCATCCGGGTGCCGCTGTTGCTCACCATGTCCTTCGGTGACCACCTCGATGCCGAGCACCTCGACCGGCTCATCGCGGCCAACCGGGAGGTGCACCAAAGCCGCCTCGACCGCTACCTGAAGCAGGACTGCGATCCCCTCTTGCCACACCAGCGGGCCACCCTGGAGTTCGGCATAGGTTACGAGCGTGCGGTACTCGCCTGGTTCGATCGGCTGCCCGCGCTGCTCGGGCGCTGATCATCGAGCGCCGGATGCCTTGGCACGCAACCATTCCCAGGCATCCGCCACCGTTTCGACGACCTCGGCTCCCACGGGCAGCGGCGGCCGATCGATCACGACGACCGGAAGATGCGCCGCGCGGGCCGCGGCCAGTTTGGCCTCGGTCCGATCGCCGCCGCTGTCCTTGGTCACGAGCACATCGATGCGGCGGCTCGCCAGCAGCCGGGATTCCTCCTCGACCGTGAAAGGCCCTCGGGCCAGGAACACTTCGTGCCGCGGCGGCAGCTCCGTCTCGGGCGGATCGATGGCGCGGATGAGAAACCACTGCCCGGCGAGACCGGCGAACGCGCCGACGCCCTGCCTGCCGATGGTGAGAAACACGCGCTCGCCCAATTCCGGAAGCGCGCGGGCGGCGGCGGCCGAATCGGGGACGCGAATCCACCGGTCCCCCGGGCCTTCCGACCAGCCGGGCCGCCGGAGGTGAAGCAACGGCACGCCCGCGTCACGCGCCGCGGCCGCCGCGTTCGCGGTGATGGTGGCGGCGAAGGGATGGGTGGCATCGACGGCGGTCTCGATCCTGTTGGCCGCCAGCCACTCTCGCAGCCCAGCAGCGCCGCCGAAGCCGCCGATCCTGACCTCGCCCTCCGGCAGCAGCGGGTCGCGAACACGACCGGCGAGCGAGGAGACGATGTCGAATCCTCGCTCGCCGGAAGCGATGTGGGCCAGCTGCCGCGCTTCGCCGGTGCCGCCCAGAATCAGAGTTCTCAGGGCTGACCGCTGAAGTAGGCCATGCCCGCGTTCAGCAGCGACGGACCGCCCGCGACCAGCAGACCGATCACGCCACCGATCACGGCGCCGGGGATGACGCCGACGACCAGACCGAGCAGGCCGATCAGACCGCCGATCACGGCGCCGACGGCAGCGCCGAGCGAGGCGCGCTGCAGTTCGGCGAAGAACCACTCCTGCGCGCTGATGTCCTGCACGGCGATCACGTCGGCCTTCGGGGTCAGCGTAAGGGTTTGGCCGCTGGCGTCGAGCGCGGCGGCGATCTCCACCGCGGCGCCGTTGCTCGCCTCGCGCGCGGCGAGCGGGATCGTGGTGACGACCTCGCCCGCGTCGTTCTTCAGCGTGACGGCCTTGCCGTCCGCGTCCAAGGAGAACGCGCCGCCCGTCACCGTGGTGATGATGGACTTGCCCGCGTCGGCGAGCGCCGCGGTGTAGCCGACGCCCTGGTCGACGCCCTGCGCCGACAGCGCGGCCTGCTCCTGCGCGGCAGGCGCGTCGGCGGGGGCGGCGTAGCTGGTGCCCGCGGTGACACCGGTGGCGGCGACGGCCAGCAGAGCGGTGGCGGCGAACTTCTTGTATTTCATCTATCTCCCCATCAGGAATCGGTTGTCCGACAACGGGCGGACGTCGCGACCGACCCTACCTGCCGGCACACGCGTGATTCACCCTCGCAGCACCGATTTCAGGGTGAACCCCTAGGCCGATTTGACGACCGACCACTGGGCGACCGGCAGCTGGGGACGCCACGCGGTGAACCCGCCCAGCGGTTCGGCGCGGTAGATCTGGAACTTCCGCAGTTCACCGCCCCACTCGGCGGCCATCGTGACCAGCAACGATTCCGATTCCGCCGTGACGGCGTTCGCGACCAGCCTGCCGCCATGGCGCAGATGGGCAAGACATGTCTCGAGCAGGCCAGCCCGAGTCACCCCGCCGCCGACGAAAATCGCGTCGGGCGCCCCCATTTCGTGCATGGCGGCCAGTTCGGCGAGCACCTCCCCGCGCACCTCGACCTGCGGGACGCCCAACGCGGCGGCGTTGGCGGCGATCTGCTGCCTGCGCCGCTCCAGCCGCTCGAAAGTCACCGCCCGGCATGCGGGATGCGTGCGGCACCACTCGATGGCGATGCTGCCCGAGCCGCCGCCGACGTCCCACAGCAGTTCGCCCGGCGCGGGAGCCAGCGCGGACAGGGTCAGCGTCCGCACCTCGGCCTTGGTGAGCTGTCCGTCGCCGCCGTAGACGGCGTCGGGCAGACCGGGCACGCGAGTGCGGCGAAGGTGCCCGGCATCGGCGACGCAGTCGATGGCGACGATGTTGAGCGGATCGCCCGGGTCGAGTTCCCAGGACGCCGCGGCGCAGGACCGCACGCGTTCCGCTGGACCGCCGAGCTGCTCGAGCACCGTAACAGTCGATTCGCTGAATCCGTTGTCCCGCAGCAGTTTCGCGATATCCGCCGGGGTGTGTTCGTCGCCGCTGAGCACCAGCAGCCGCCGCCCGTCGACGAGGTCGGGCAGCACCGCGGCGACGGGACGGCCCACCGCGCTGACGACCGGCGTGTCCGCCAGCGCCCAGCCGAGCCGCGCGCACGCCAACGACGCCGATGAGGGCTGCGGTAGCACGCGCAGCGCGGCGGGTCCGAACAACCGGGCCAGCGTGACGCCGATGCCGTAGAACATCGGGTCGCCGCTGGCGAGCACGCAGATCCGCCGGGAACCGTACTCGGCGAACAATCCGGGCAGCGCGGGCAGCAGCGGCGACGGCCACGCGCGGCGCTCCCCGCCGAGATCCGTTGGCACGAGTGCCAACTGACGCGCCGACCCGAAGAGGATCTCGGCCGTGGCGACGGCGTCGCGCGCCGCGGCGCCGAGACCGTCCCACCCGTCGGCCCCGATACCGACCACCGCGATCGCGGGGCCCCGCCAGGTCATCGAGGCATCCGGCGCCAGAGGAATTGCGGAACCAGGCGCGCGACGACGACGGCAGGGCCGAGGGCACGCGGCACCCAAATCTTGCCTGCGCGGCGGCGCAACCCGCGGACGACGGCGTCCGCTACCTGATCCGGCGTGCTGGACAGCGGAGCGGGGTCCATGCCCTCGGTCATCCTGCCGATCACGAAACCGGGGCGCACCAGCAGCAGGTCGACTCCGCTGCCGTGCAATGCGTCGGCGAGACCACTGGCGAAACCGTCCAGACCGGCTTTGGCCGAGCCGTAGACGTAGTTGGCGCGGCGCACCCGCGCGCCCGCGACGGAGCTGAAGACGACGAGCTGGCCGTGCCCTTGCGCGCGAAGCAGATTCGCGAGGGTGGTGAGCACGCTGACCTGGGCCACGTAGTCGGTGCGCACCACCGCGAGGGCGTGCTCGGGTTCCCGCTCGGCGCGGGCCTGATCACCGAGGATGCCGAAGGCCAGCACGGCGACGCCGATGGGCCCGTGCTCGGCGGCGATCTTCTCCAGCAAAGCCGGGTGGCTGCCGGTGTCGTCGGCGTCGAACTCGACCGGATGCACCACGGCCGCACCGGCCTGTTCGACGGTCGCGATCGGCCCCGCCAGGTCGTCGCTGCGCCGCGCCGCGAGGATCACCGTGCGGCCGGGCGCCAGCCGCCGGGCGATCTCCAGGCCCATTTCGCTGCGTCCGCCGAGTACCAGTACCGAGCCGCCGGCGATCCCTCGCATTCCCATGCGCTCAGTGTGTCATCCCGGGTCGCGTACCCCTCGATCCCCTCACGACCGGCCGAACGCCCACGTCGTGGCGGCCACCGTCGCACCCACCGGCTACCGTCGAGGGATGCCGACCACCACCGCACAGCTCTCCCCCGCCGCACTCGAGTTCGTCGCCGAGCGTCATCTCGCGACCCTGACCACCCTGCGCGCCGATGGGACGCCGCACGTCGTGGCCGTGGGGTTCACCTGGGACGCCGACGCCGGGATCGCGCGCATCATCACCAACGACGGATCGGTGAAGGTGCGCAACGTGCGCCGCTCCGGATACGCGGCGGTGAGCCAGGTCGACGGCATCCGGTGGCTGACCCTGGAGGGACCCGCGACGGTGCTCGACGACCCGGACAGTGTCGCCGACGCCGTCGAGCGGTACGCGGGCCGCTACCGGGTACCGCGCGAGAACCCGACCCGAGTGGTGATCGCGATCGAGGTGCGCCGCGTCCTGTCGTCGAGCACGCTGCGCTGACTTCGCATTTCGGAGGTCACAGCACGGTCAGGCCGTGCGGGCGCGCGTTCATGGATTCGCAGCCCTCCGGCGTGACCACGACGATGTCCTCGATGCGGGCGCCCCACTCACCGCCGAAGTAGATGCCCGGCTCGACGCTGAACGCCATGCCCGGCTGCAGCACCAGGTCGTTGCCCGCGACGATGTAGGGCTCCTCGTGCACCGACAGGCCGATGCCGTGCCCGGTCCGATGCACGAACTGCGCGCCGAAACCGGCCTCGGTCAATGGATTCCGGGCGGCCGCGTCCACCGAAGCGGCGGTGACGCCGGGACGGACGGCGGCGACGGCCGCGGCCTGGGCGCGTTCGAGCTCGGCGTAGCGCGCCGCGATCTCGGGACTCGGCTCGCCGAGAACATAGGTGCGGGTGGAGTCGGAGTAGTAACCGGGATCGACGGGCCCGCCGATATCGATCACCACCACGTCGCCGTTCTCGATGCGCCGATCGGACACGCCGTGGTGCGGGTCGGCGCCGTGCGGACCGCTGCCGACGATCACGAACGCCGCCTCGGTGTGGCCTTCGGCCACGATCGCCGCCGCGATATCGGCGCCGACCTCGGCCTCGGTGCGTCCGGCCTGGAGGAACTCACCCATCCGCGCGTGTACCCGATCGATGGCCGCACCCGCCCGGCGCAGCGCGTCGACCTCGGCGGCGTCCTTGAGCATGCGCAGCTCGCGCAGCACGGGCGTGGCCGAGACCGGCAGGCCGCTGAACGAGGCCGCCAGCGGCAGCAGGTGCAAGGCAGGCATGGCGTCGGCGACCGCGACACGGGAACCGACGTGCAGCGTCGACTTCACCACCTGGTACGGATCGACGCCGTCCACCCAGTCCAGCACCTGCAGGCCGAGCTCACCCGCCGCCGAGGCGGACAGCGACGCAAGTTCGAGTTTGGGAATGATCACCGACGGCGTCGCGCCGTCGGCCGGGATCACCAGGCAGGTCAACCGCTCGAAGGATTCGGCCGCCGAACCGATCAGATAGCGCAGGTCGGGACCGGGGGTGATGAGCAGGGCGTCGAGGTGCGCCGCGCGCATCGCCTCCACCGCCCGCTCGAGCCGGTCTCCGTAGACATCCGCCGCGAACCTGGACTCCGTGTGCCCACTCATACCCATCGACGTTACCCGTCGACGCTCGGCGGTGAACCTGAACACCGGTTGGGCTCGACGTCATCAGGCGGGCGACCCATCGCGTGGCGCCGAGCCACCAGGCGGGCGAGTCGTCGGACAGCGCCGAGCCACCAGGCAAGCGCCGAGCCACCAAACGGGCGAACCACCCAGCGAAGCCGAGCCGCAGGCGAGCGAGCCGTCGGACAGCGCCGAGCGACCGGGCAAGCTGCCGAGCCACCGGACGGGCGAGCCACCGAGCGAAGCCCACCCGCCAAGCGGGTGAACCATCGAACGAACCCGAGCCACCAGGCGAGCACGCAGTCACTATGCGGGCGATCCATCGGATAGCACCGAGCCACCAGACGGGTGACCCATCGGGTGGCGCCGAGGAACCGGCGAGCGCCGGGCCGGATTGGATACGGCCTGTCGGAGGCTGCGGGTAGCCTCAGCGCGTGACCTCTGCTGCGACTTCCGGCCCGCTGTTGCTGCTCGACGGGGCCAGCCTGTGGTTCCGGGCGTACTACGCGATTCCGGACAAGCTCACCGCGCCGGACGGGCGTTCGGTGAACGCGCTGCGCGGCTTCACCGACATGGTCGCCTCGCTGATCACCAAGCACGCGCCGAGCAGGCTGGTCGTCTGCCTCGACCTGGATTGGCGGCCGCGCTTCCGGGTGGATCTCGTGCCCTCCTACAAGGCGCACCGCCTCGACACCTCGGCCGACGCGGCGGAGGGCGCGGAGGAAGTGCCCGACCGGCTCACCCCGCAGGTGGACATGATTCTCGAGGTGCTCGAAGCCGCCGGGATCGCGACCGGCGGCGCGGAGGGCCTGGAGGCCGACGACGTGCTCGGCACGCTGGCGACACGCGAGCGCACCGACGAGGTGATCGTGGTCAGCGGCGATCGCGACCTGCTGCAACTAGTGCGCGACGAGCCGGCGCCGACCGTGCGGGTGCTGTACGCGGGGCGCGGTCTGGCCAAGGCCGAACTCTTCGGTCCCGCGGAGGTTTCCGCGAAGTACGGCGTGCCGGTGCGCAACGCCGGACCCGCCTATGCCGACCTGGCGACGTTGCGCGGTGACGCCTCCGACGGCTTGCCCGGGGTCTCGGGCATCGGTGAGAAGTCCGCGGCCACACTCATTTCCCGCTTCGGTTCGCTGGACGCGCTGGTGGCCGCGGTGGACGATCCGGACTCCGATCTGGCGCCGGGAGTTCGCGGAAAACTGCGCGCGGCAGAGGATTACCTGAAGGCGGCGGCTCCGGTGGTGCGCGTGGTGTGCGACGCCGAGGTCGATCTCTCCCGCCCTGACACACTGCCCACCGCTCCCGCCGACCCCGACCGCCTGCGGAAATTGGCGGTGGCCTACAACGCGGAAAGCCCGATCACCCGGCTCACCGCCGCGCTGGCAGCACCGCGGTCCTGAGGCGCGAACTCCCCGCGAAGACATTCGCCGCACCTTTACATGGGATGCAATTTCACATCCCACGCATACACGCGCCTTCTGTGGCGACCCGGCGATGTGTCAGTGAAACGCGACGAGCCCACGAACGACTACGCCGACACCACGATCGCGGTGCGCCGCCGAACCCGTTCGTGGGCTCGCTGGTTCCCTACCCCCTCCGGACGCCCGCGCCGCAGCACGGGCTACCCGGACCGGATCACACTCAGTTCGGTCGACCGACCTCGTAAGTGCCGTCGTCCCTGGTGATCTTGATGTTGACCTTCTTCTGCTCGCCGCTGACCTTCAGGGTGCACTCGAAGGTGGCGTCCACCTTCACCTCCTGGCCCGAGGGGCAGGAGACGTCGGTGACGTCCTGGATGCCATAGGAATCCGTGAGCACCTTCTTGACGCCGTCCTGAACGGCGGCCTGGTCCAGTTTGTCCTTGGAGGTCAGCACCACCACCAGGGCGACCACGGCGCCGATCACCAGCACGCCGAGCGCGGCCAGGCCGATGATCAGGCCCTTCTTACCACCGCCTCCGCTCTGCTGCGGCTGCTGCTGGCCTTGGCTCCACTGCTGCTGGGGCTGCTGACCCCACTGCTGCTGCGGCTGCTGTTGCTGGCCCCAATCCTGCGGCTGCGGCTGCCCCCACTGCGGCTGCGGCTGGCCCGGAGTCTGGCCCCACTGCTGCTGCTGCGGCTGCTGAGGTTGCTGCGGCTGCCCCCACTGCGGCTGCGGCTGGCCGGGGGTCTGGCCCCACTGCTGCTGGGGCTGGTTCTGGTCACCCCAATGCTGGGTGGGCTGAGCCTGCGACGGAGTCTGCTGGCCACCCCAGTGCTGGGTCGGTCCGGCGCCACCGGGCGCCTGCTGTCCGCCCCACTGCTGGGTGGGATCGTTGCGTCCCTCCCCGGGGTCGTTCGGTCCGTACGGGCCGCTCATCTGGTTGCCTCCACTCGCATAGTTACTCACACGGTAGCCCCCCGCCGGCGACTCGTCAGTGCTGAACACGACTCCTCCGCCACGGTCGGTACGCGAAAGAAATCAAATCACAACCGAATCCGCTACGCGGCGTCCACCGCCACGACACCCCGCCTGATGGCCCGGACCGCCTTCGCCGCGGTCCCAGCGATCTCCGGATCGTCGGCCGTGCTGTGGATCTGATCGAGCAGGTCGATCACCTGCCTGCACCACCGGACGAAATCGCCCGCCGACAGCGGCGCACCCTGATCGCCGCTGGCCAGCAACGACTCGGCCAATCCGTCGCCGCGCGCCCATTTGTAGACGCCGGTGACGAATCCGAGATCGGGCTCCCTGGTCGGCGGCAGCTTGTGCCGCGCCTCGTCGGAGCGCAGTTCGCTCCACACGCCGATGGTCGAGGCGACCGCGCGCCGGATCGGCGCCGTGGGACCGGCGGCGCCGAGAATGCTGCCCTCCTGGCGGGATTCGTAGACCAGAGCGGACACGACGCCTGCCAGTTCGGCGGGGCCGAGGCCGCGCCAGAGGCCGTGTCGCAGGCATTCGGCGACCAGCAAATCGCTCTCGGCGTAGATGCGGGCCAGCCTGCGCCCGTCCGCGGTGACCTCGCCGTCGTGCACGAAACCGCGTTCCTCCAAGAGCCCCACGATGCGGTCGAAGGTGCGGGCCAGCGAGTTGGTCGTGGCGGCAACCTTCTGGCGCATGCTCTCGGTCTCGCGAAGCAGCCGGTTGTAGCGCTCACCGATCCGGCTCATCTGCTCGCGGTCCGGCCGGGTGTGCGCCGGATGCGCGCGCAAGCTCCTGCGCAGGGTGGCCAGTTCGCGGTCGTCAGCGGCCTCGGACCGCTTGCCGCGGCGCGCGCGGCCCGGCGCGCTGATGCCGGTGCTACGCAGCGCGGACGCGAGATCGCTGCGGGCGCGAGCGGTGCGATGGTCGACGCGCCGGGGCAGCCGCATGTGACCCAGCGGCTCCGCGGGCACCGGGAAGTCGGCCACCGATACCCTGCCCGCCCACTTGTCCGCGGTGAGCACCAGCGGTCGCGGATCGTTGGGCGTCGTATCCGGTTCCAGGATCACCGCGAGTCCGGCGCGGCGGCCGGACGGAATCGCCACCACGTCGCCGCGACGCAGCGCCGTCAGCGCGCTCACCGCCGCCCCGCGCCGGTCGGTGCGGCTCTGCTGGGCCAGCTGACGCTCCCGCTGCTTGATCCGCTCGCGCAGCGAAATGTATTCCAGGAAGCCGCCTTCCGCGTCGCCGAGCTGGCCGCGCAGCTTGCGCAGCGCGCCCTCGTTGCGTTCGATGCCGCGCACCAGTCCGACGACCGAACGGTCGGCCTGGAACTGCGCGAAGGACCGCTCCAGCAGGGCGCGCGATTCCGCGGCGCCCATCCGATCGATCAGGTTGATCGACATGTTGTAGCCGGGCCGGAACGAGCTGCGCAGCGGATAGGTGCGGGTGGACGCCAGGCCCGCCACCGCGCTGGTGTCGACCTCCGGCTGCCAGAGCACCACCGCGTGGCCCTCGATATCGATGCCGCGGCGGCCCGCACGACCGGTCAGCTGCGTGTACTCGCCCGGGGTGAGCTCGGCGTGCGTCTCACCGTTGAACTTGACCAGTCGCTCCAGCACCACGGTGCGCGCGGGCATGTTGATGCCGAGGGCGAGCGTCTCGGTGGCGAAGACCGCGCGCACGAGCCCGCGGACGAACAGGTCTTCCACCGTGTGCCGGAACGCGGGCAGCATGCCCGCGTGATGAGCGGCCAGCCCGCGGTGCAGCGCCTCGCGCCACTCCCAGTAACCGAGCACCTCGAGATCGGACTTCGGCAGATCGCCGGTGTGCTTCTCGATGATCGCGTCGATCTCGGCGGTCTCGCCCTCCCTGCTCAGGTCGAGCCGCGACCGCAGGCACTGGGCCAGCGCGCCGTCGCATCCAGCGCGGCTGAAGATGAAGGTGATCGCGGGCAGCAGTCCCTCTTCGTCGAGGCGGGCCAGCACCTCGGGACGGGGCAGCGGACGGAAGTCGCGGCGCATGCCGCCACGACCGCGCGGCACGCCCCAGTTGTTCATCCGGTCCGCGGACTCGCGATGCCGGATGTAGCGGACGAGGTCCTCGTCGACTAGCACCTTCTGGTCGCTGGACTTGGTGTCGAACAGGTCGAACATCCGCTTGCCGACCATCACGTGCTGCCACAGCGGCACCGGCCGCGTCTCGTCGACCACCACGGTGGTGTCGCCGCGCACGGTCTCCATCCAGGCGCCGAACTCCTCGGCATTACTGACCGTGGCCGACAGGCTGACCAGCCGGACGTCCGAGGGCAGGTGCAGGATGACCTCTTCCCACACGGCGCCGCGGAACCGGTCGGCCAGGTAGTGCACCTCGTCCATCACCACGTACGACAGCCCGCGCAGCGCCTCCGAGGACGCGTAGAGCATGTTGCGCAGCACCTCGGTCGTCATCACCACGACGGGCGCGTCGGGGTTGATCGACTGATCGCCGGTGAGCAGGCCGACGCTGTCGCGTCCGTACCGCTCGGTGAGATCGGCGAACTTCTGGTTCGACAGCGCCTTGATCGGTGTGGTGTAGAAGCATTTGCCGCCGGAGGCCAGCGCCAAGTGGACCGCGAACTCGCCGACCACGGTCTTGCCCGCGCCGGTCGGCGCGCACACCAGCACGCCGTGACCGTCTTCGAGGGCACGACAGGCGTCACGCTGGAAGGGATCGAGAGTGAATTTCAGCTCGGCGGAGAAACTGTCCAGCTCGCTGGTGCGGGACCGGTGATCTGTCACCGTTCAGAGAGTATCGGAGTAGTCCGACACCGGTCGCGTGGATTTTGCCGCCGGATCCATGATCGACTCCGCCCCCGCGATCGGCTCAGGCGCGGCGATCGGCGAGGCCTCGTCGTCGGCCAGCGCGGCCAGCGCCTCCCTGCGTGCCGTGCGCTTGTCGTTGATCCTGGCGATCTGCACCGCCACCTCGAACAGCACCGTCAGCGCGCCGGCGAGCGCCAGCATCGAGAACGGGTCCTGCGGGGTGACCACGGCGGCGAAGACGAACAGGCCGAAGATGATGCCGCGCCGCCACGCCTTGAGCCGCTCGTAGGTCAGCACGCCGACCAGGTTCAACCCGATGATCAGCAACGGGGTCTCGAAGCTGAAGCCGAAGATGATCAGCAGATTGATGATGAAGCCGAAGTATTGCGAACCGCTCAACGCGGTGATCTGCACGTTGTCGCCGATGGTGAGCAGGAAGCTCAACGCGTGCGCCACCACGACATAGGCGAGCACGGCGCCCACCGCGAACAGCGCGGTGCCCGAGGTGACGAAGCCGACCGCGACCTTGCGTTCCTTCGCGTACAGGCCGGGCGTGATGAACGCCCAGATCTGGTAGAGCCAGATCGGCGCGGCGAGCACGACGCCCGCGGTGAAACCGACCTTCAACCGGAGCATGAACTGCTCGAACGGCGCGGTCGCCAGCAGACGGCATGCCCCGTCGGCGGTCAGCGAGGCCCTGGCCTCGGGCGGCAGCGAACAGTAGGGTCCGCGCAGGATCTCGCCGAGGCTCTCGATGCCGAGGAACGAATGCGCGTACCAGAGGAAGCCGAGCACGGTGGTCAGCAGTACCGCGAACAGCGACTTCAGCAACCGGCTGCGCAGTTCCTGCAGGTGCTCGACCAACGACATGGTGCCGTCGGGATTCGTCCTGCGCCTGCTGCGCCGGGGATCGAACGGAATTCGCATATCTGTGGATTGCCCCTGTGCTCGAGTGCCGCGCCTGGCGCGGCGGTATCGCGTCCCGTGGGTTCAGGGACCGAAGCCTTCACGGACCGCCGAACAGCACTGATCGGGGTGAGTCCGGCTCACCCCTGCGGGAGCATTCGACTCAGGCCGACTTCGTCTCGGTGTGCGGCGTAGTCGGCTGGTTCACGGGCTGCGCGGGCGGCAGCTGCTGCGCGGGTTGCTGTGCGGGCGCGGTGCCTGCGGCGGGGGTCGCTTCGTTCTGCATCTGGCTGACCTCGCTCTTGAAGATGCGCAAGGATCGCCCGAGGCCGCGCGCAGCGTCCGGCAGCCGCTTCGCGCCGAACAACACCACGAACAGCAGCGCGATGATCAGCAGGTGCGACCAGCTGAACGTGCCTGACATCTGTTACCTCCCAAGACTGTGGTAGCTCCGATGCTACCGGACCACCTGATGCCCGAACTTCCCCAGTTCGCTCGTTCACCGGGCGTTCAACCTCGACTTTTGCTATACGGTCGGCTAGGACGCCGCTATCGGGGCGGCTCGGCCTCGGCGGCGGCGCGCAGTTGCGCGAGCAACTCCGGCCCCGTCCAGCTTCGCCCGTCGCCCTGCTCGGCCGCGACGATGAGCTCGATGAGCCGCTCGTTCACCGGGGTCGGCGAGCCGACCATCGCGCCCAGCCCGACGATTTCGCCGCAGAGCCAAGTGATTTCGGTCTTGCGTCCGGCGGCGAGGTCGTCGGCCATCGACGATCGGGCCACCGGATCGATGGCGAGCACCTGCCCCGCGACCCGCCGGAACACTCCGTCGGGCACGGTGAGCAGCCGGGTCATCAGCTCCGGCGGCAGCGGGGTGAGCCGGGCCGGGCGAATGCGCGCCTTGCTCATCGCGGCCAGCGCCTCGCGCTGCGCCAGCGCCAGGCATCGGCGGTAGTCGCGGTCGGCCAGCTCCTCGCGCAGCGGGCGTCCGGACAGGGCGTTGATCGGGTTGTTCAGGTTGAGCAGCAGCTTGGCCCACTGCACGGGCCGCAGATCCGGGTAGCGGCGCAGCGGCAGCCCGGCCCGTTCGAAAACCTCGACGTACTCGGCCAGCGCCGGATCGTCCTGCACCGCGAGCCCGCCCTCGGTGCCGCGATGGAAACGACCCTCCGGATGGTGCACGACGTTGAACATCACCATGCCCGCCAGCACCACGCAGGTGGGCAGGATCTCCCGGATCACCGTGTCGTTGCCGATGCCGTTCTGCAAGCTCAGCACCACGGTGCCCGGCCGGATCTTGCCCGCCAGCTCGCGCACCGCGCCCGCGGTCGCCCCCGATTTCACCGCGACCAGCACCAGATCGGCCGAGCCGACGTCCTCCGGACCGGTCGCGAGCGTGAGCCGGTCCGGTGCGACGAGCACCTCACCGCCCTCGAGGTCGGTCAGGCGCAGGCCCGAGGCGCCGACCTCGTCGAGCAACCACTGCCTGCCGACGAACGTGACGTCCGCACCGGCCGCCGCCAGTTTCCCGCCGACGAAGACGCCGATGCTGCCCGCGCCGAGCACCATGACTCGCCGCGGCGAGTTGCCGAGCTCGGTCACCTCACTCCAATTCCTCTAGTCCGGCGTCCCGGTAGGCGGCGAGGGCCGCGTTGGATCGCTCGCGCACGGCGGCGATCAGCTCCGGCGGGCCGAGCACGGTCACGCCCGAGCCGAAGCCGAGCAGCAGGCGCGCCATCCAGTCCAAGGTGGCGAAGCGCATGGTCGCCTCCAAGCTACCGTCCGGGTGCACGGCCAGCCGGTGCATCGGGTACTGGTCGAGCACCCAGCCGTAGTCGCCACGGATGCGCAGCCGCGCCAGCGGGACCGCGGGGTCGTCCTGGAACAGGTCGAGCGAGGCGGCCGCCTCGGTGGCGGCGTGGCTCGGCGGGCGGGCGGCCTCGGCGAGTTCGGTGGCGGCCTCGATCCGGTCGAAGCGGAACAGCCGCACGCCCTCGGCCTCCCGGCACCACCCCTGCAGATAGCTGTTGTCGTCGACGAGCACGGTCCGGATCGGATCGACGACCCGCTCGGAGACCACATCGCGGCTGGCCGAGTAGTAGATGATGCGCAGCGCGTGCTGACGGGCGAGCGCCGAGCGCACGGTCGCCACGCCGGGCGCCTCCACCGGCGTCGCGGGAGCGTCGTCGGCGGCCCTGCGCACGCCGCCCGATATGGCCGATTCGATCTTGGCGATGGCCGCATGCGCCGCGGTCGGGTCGACCATGCCCGGCATCTCCACGATCGATCGCAGCGCCACCAGCAGCGCGGTGGCCTCGGTGGAGGTCAGCCGCAGCGGCCGGTCGATACCGGCGGAGAAGGTGACCTCGATGCTCTCCTCCGAGAACGAGAGGTCGATGAGATCGCCGGGGCCGTAGCCGGGCAGGCCGCACATCCACAGCTGGTTCAAGTCGCTCATCAGCTGCTTGGTGGTCACGCCCAGGTCGGCGGCGGCGTCCGCCGCGCTGATGCCGGGGTTGGCGATGAAGTACGGAATCATGTTGAGCAGCCGGGAAAGCCGCACCGAGAGCCGGCTGGTGGTCACGCCCGCACCTCCGTCGTATCGAACACCGAGCGCAGCCGGGCGACCACGTCGGCGCGCAGATCGTCCGGGGCGAGCACGAGGGCGTCCGGTCCGAGGCCGGTGATGAGCCTGGCCAGCCAGTCGCGCGAGCGGACGGGCACCTCGACCACCATGCCGCCGCGTCCGCCGACGGTGCGTTCCTCGATCACCTGGCCGAGCCTGCGGATCTCCTGGCCGCGTCCGTCGGCGACCCACACCGTGGCCGAGCCGCTGACCGGCGCGCTGCTGGTCACCCGCGCGACGATCGCGCGCAGGTCGACGTCGTCCGGTTTGTGTACCGCGTTGACGGGGCCGTACGGCGTCACGTCGTCGCCGATGCGGGAGAGGCGGAAGCTGCGCACCGCGTCCCGGTCGCGGTCGTGGCCGACCAGGTACCAGCGACCGTGATGGGTCACCACGCCCCACGGCTCCACGTCGCGCATCAGATACGGCGCGTTGACCGCGCCGCGGTGCTCGAAGCGAACGGCCTGCCCGGCGTCGACGGCCGCGAGCAGCTTGCCGAGCACCGGCTCCGATCCGCGGGTGCGGGCGGGCACGGCCGGCACGGACGCCACGGCCGCGTCGGTTTCGACGTGGATGCCCGCGGCGCGCAGCTTCAACAGGGCGCCTTCGGCGGCGGCCGCCAGCTCGGGCGACTCCCACATCTGTACCGCGACCGCGACCGCCGCGGCCTCCTCGTCGCTCAGATCGATGTCGGGTAGCTCGTAGGCGTCGCGATTGATCCGGTATCCCTCCAGCGTCGAATACCGGTTCACCGGTCCGACTTCCAGCGGAATGCCCAGGTCGCGCAGCTCGTTCTTGTCCCGTTCGAACATGCGGCTGAACGCCTCGTCGCTGGCCGAGTCCTCGTAGCCCGCGACGCTCTCCCTGATCCGCTCCGCGCTCAAGAACTGCCGGGTCGACAGCAGCGCGATGACCAGATTCATCAGCCGCTCGACCTTGGATATCGCCACCCGATAGAGGGTAATCGCCACCTCGTCGTCACCGCGCGGCGGCGCGCGTTTCGCGGCCGCGCGATCGCCGACGCCCGTGGACAATGATGCGGTGATCGTTGCCTTCTCAGTGACTCCGCTCGGCACGGGCGTCGACGTCGGCCCCGCCGTGGCCGAAGCGGTGCGGATCGTCCGGGCCAGCGGACTGCCCAACCGCACCGACGCCATGTTCACCACGCTCGAGGGCGAGTGGGACGAGGTGATGCGCGTCGTGAAGGACGCCACCGAGGCCGTCCTCGCCATCGCCCCTCGCTGCAGCCTCGTCCTGAAGGCCGATATCCGCCCCGGCGTCACCGACGCGATGACCGCCAAGGTGGAGTCGGTCGAGCGCTACCTCGCCGGAAGCTGAGCCTGCCGGGACGGCCGAGCCCCGGACGCCGTATCAGCGCGGACTACTCCTCCGGGAAGCGGGTTTGTTGGTAGCAGGTCAGGCGCCAGCCGTCGGGGGTGCGGAGGTAGACGCTCGACATCACGCCGCGGAATGCGGGGGTGGTGCCTTCGCGGTAGGCGACGGCGACATAGACCAGGGCCGCGGCGTCGGGGCCGACGTGTACCAGTCGCGGGTCCTGGATCTCGTAGGTGCGCCACGGGGGCGCGTGGCGCAGGGAGTCGACGACGGCCGAGCGGTCGAGCACCATGCCGTTGGCGAGGACCATCAGGGCATCGTCGGTCATGAGGGCGCCGTAGAAGTCCGCGCCCGAGCTCGCACACAGCGCGTCCCAGCCGCGGCCTTCGAGATCGAGCAGCTCGTCGAGCACATCCGTGTCGGTCATGCGTCCCACCCTAGGCAGGCTGGGCGCGGCGACGCCGCTTCGACGCCGAGGTGTCGAGGGATTTCGAGCCGCTGGTCCCCGACCCTGAGGTCGAGGACCAGCGTTTTCGGCTACATCGAGGCGATCAGCCGGTCGACGCGCTCGTCGACCGAGCGGAACGGATCCTTGCACAGCACGGTCCGCTGCGCCTGGTCGTTCAGCTTGAGGTGCACCCAGTCGACGGTGAAGTCGCGGCCCGCCTCCTGGGCGGCGGTGATGAAATCGCCGCGCAGCTTGGCGCGCGTGGTCTGCGGCGGGGTGTCGACCGCCGCGTCCACCGCCTCGTCCTCGGTGATGCGCTTGGCCAGACCCTTGCGCTGCAGCAGGTCGAAGACGCCGCGGCCGCGCTTGATGTCGTGGTAGGCCAGATCGAGCTGGGCGATCTTGGGATCGGAGAGCTCCATGTTGTAGCGGTCCTGGTAGCGCTGGAACAGCTTGCGCTTGATCACCCAGTCGATCTCGGTGTCGACCTTGGCGAAGTCCTGCGCCTCCACCGCGTCCAGTGTGCGGCCCCACAGGTCGACGACCTGGTCGATCTGCGGATCGCGGTCCCGGTTGCGTAGGTGCTCGACGGCACGGGCGTAGTACTCGCGCTGGATGTCGAGGGCACTGGCCTGCCTGCCGCCCGCCAGTCGCACCGGACGGCGTCCGGTGAGATCGTGGCTGACCTCGCGGATGGCGCGGATGGGATTGTCCAGCGCGAAGTCGCGGAACGAGACGCCCGCCTCGATCATCTCCAGCACCAGCGCGGCCGTACCGACCTTCAGCATGGTGGTGGTCTCGGACATGTTCGAGTCGCCGACGATCACGTGCAGGCGCCGGTACTTCTCGGCGTCGGCGTGCGGCTCGTCGCGGGTGTTGATGATCGGGCGCGATCGGGTGGTCGCCGAGGAGACGCCCTCCCAGATGTGCTCGGCGCGCTGCGACAGGCAGAAGGTGGCCGCCTTCGGGGTCTGCAGCACCTTGCCCGCTCCGCAGATCAGCTGCCTGGTCACCAGGAACGGCAGCAGCACGTCGGAGATCCGGGAGAACTCGCCGGCGCGCACCACGAGGAAATTCTCGTGACAGCCGTAGGAGTTGCCCGCCGAGTCGGTGTTGTTCTTGAACAGATAGATGTCGCCGCCGATGCCTTCTTCGGCCAAGCGTTGCTCGGCATCGATCAGCAACTCCTCGAGCACCCGCTCGCCCGCCCTGTCATGGGTGACCAACTGATGCAGACTGTCGCATTCGGCCGTGGCGTACTCCGGATGCGAACCGACGTCGAGATACAGCCGAGCGCCGTTGCGAAGGAACACGTTAGAGCTACGGCCCCAGGACACGACCCGGCGGAAAAGGTACCGGGCTACCTCGTCGGGGGACAGCCGACGGTGACCGTGGAAGGTGCATGTCACACCGAACTCGGTCTCGATCCCCATGATTCGTCGCTGCACACCATCGACATTACAGCCATGTCATGCACTCGCGTGGCGCTGCGGACAACACGGACGCATACGGGTTCACAACGATTCGGCACCGTATGCCCGGTGCACTCGGCCGGTCAGACGCGGATTTCGACCCGCGGGGCAGAGTGGAAACCCGTGCGCCGAGCGTATGGAAGCGAACAGAATCATCGGCCACATCGACTTCTCGCGACAGATCTTCCGACGCGCGCACCAGCTACCGGCGTGCAGAAGGTTCGCCCGGCACGCACGCGAAAGGCCCGCGCCAGGATCGCCTCGAGGCGGTCCTGGCGCGGGCCTTCGTCTTCGACTACTCCGAGTCCGGCGACTCCTCGGGAAGCTCGACCACGGTGGTCTTCGCCCCCGGCTTGCCCGCCTGCAGCAGCTTCTCCAGCGCGCCGTCGGAGATCCTGCGGAACGCCCTGCGCGGCCGCGCCTGCTCGAGCGTGGCCACCTCGAGCGAGCTCACGCCGAGCACCCGCTTGTCCTTGTCGGCGCCCTCGGGAATCCCGGCCTGCAACGCTTTGACCGCGACGCCGATCGCACCCGCCAGGTCCAGCCCCGGCCGGTAGGACCCCTTCAGCGCGGAGACGATGGGCTCGGTCGTGCCGCCCATCACCACGAACTCGCGCTCGTCCACGATCGAGCCGTCGAAGGTGATCCGGTACAGCACCGACTGCGGCGTCTGCTCCGGATACCCCACCTCGGCCACGCAGATCTCCACCTCGTACGGCTTGAGCTGGTCGGTGAAGATCGTGCCGAGAGTCTGCGCGTAGGCGTTGGCCAGCGCCCTGCCGGTCACGTCCCGCCGGTCGAACTGGTAACCGCGCAGGTCGGCCTGCAGGATGCCGCCGCGGCGCAGATTCTCGAACTCGTTGTATTTGCCGACGGCCGCGAACCCGATGCGGTCGTACAGCTCACTCACCTTGTGCAGCGTCGCGGAGGGGTTCTCCGCGACGAACAGCACTCCCTTGTCGTACGCCAGAACGATGACACTGCGACCACGAGCGATGCCTTTGCGCGCGAGCTCGGTCTTGTCGCGCATGATCTGCTCGGCCGACGCGTAGTACGGCAGTGTCATGCGTTGGCGCTCCCTTCCTCCGCCGCCGCGCGGTCGGCGACGATGCCGCGGGCGATCTCCTCGATGCGCTCCTCAGGGACCTCCACCGCACCGTCCTCGTCGATCGTGACGATCGTCGGGTAGATGCCGCGAGCGAGATCCGGTCCACCGGTCGCGGTGTCGTCGTCCGAGGCGTCGAACAGCGCCTCGACCGCGATGCGCATCGCCCGGTTCGCGTCGATTCCCTTGGCGTACAACTTCTTCAGCGACGTCTTGGCGAACATCGAACCGGAACCGACTGCGGTGTAACCGAATCGCTCCTCGCTGCGACCGCCGACCACGTCGTAGGACACGATGCGACCGACCCGGTCGGGATCGGTGACCTGTTGGTCGAAGCCGACGAGCACCGGCACGACGGCCAGGCCCTGCAGCGCGGCGGGGAGGTTGTCGCGCACCATCTTCGACAGCTTGTTGGCCTTGCCGTCGAAGGTGAGCGGAACACCCTCGATCTTCTCGTAGTACTCCAGCTCCACCGCGAAGAGGCGAACCATCTCGACGGCCATACCCGCGGTGCCCGCGATGCCGGCCGCCGAGTAGGTGTCGGTGATGTACACCTTCTCCATGTCCCTGCTCGCCACCAGGTTTCCCTGGGTGGCGCGGCGGTCGCCTGCGATCAGCACGCCGCCGCGGTAGGTGACCGCGACGATGGTGGTGCCGTGCGGCGCGACGTCCTTCGCGACAGCGCCACCGGAGTTTCCGGTGGCGCCGTCGATCGCAGCGAACCTGTTGCCCGGCAACAGTTCCGGTGCGTGTGCGCGCAGGTGTTCGGTGAACGAGGAGAGGGCGTACCCCGGGTGGAGACGCATGGGGTCACCTGCTGTCACTGGCCGCCCTTCTGCACATAGGCGCGGACGAAGTCCTCCGCGTTCTCCTCGAGCACGTCATCGATCTCGTCGAGCAGGTCGTCGGTGTCCTCCGCCAGCTTCTCGCGGCGCTCCTGACCGGCGGCATCGACGCCGTCGGGACCCTCGTCCTCGTCGCCGCCCCCGGTGCGCTTGGTCTGCTCTTGTGCCATGGCAGCCGACCTCCTCTGTCCTCATCATGACCGGAGCCAAAGGTATGAGCACGGTTCCGATCATGAGCAATGTGCGTGCTCGTACAACAACACTACCCAGCCGAGCCGACACGATGTCGGATCTGTGCCCAATTCGCCGCGCGGACAGCGCCCGATTCGCGACCGGGCCCGCGCGGACGGACGCCGCTACGTGGTGAGCTGCTGGACCAGCTGGGCGGCGGTGTCCACGCCGTCGAGCAGCTTGCCGACATGCGATTTGGTGCCGCGGCGCGGTTCCAGGGTCGGAATGCGCACGAGCGAGTCGCCGCCGAGATCGAAGATCACCGAATCCCAGCTCGCGGCCGCGATATCCGCGCCGAAGCGGCGCAGGCACTCGCCGCGGAAGTAGGCGCGGGTATCGGTGGGCGGCTTGGTCATCGCGTCGAGCACCTGCTGTTCGGAGACGAGCCGCTTCATCGAGCCACGCGCCACCAGGCGGTTGTACAGGCCCTTGTCCAAGCGTACGTCGGAATACTGCAGGTCCATCAGGTGCAGTTTCGGCGCGGCCCAGCTCAGGCCCTCGCGCTGGCGCATGCCTTCGAGCAGGCGCAGTTTGGCAGGCCAGTCGAGCAGGTTCGCGCATTCCATCGGGTCGCGCTCGAGCAGGTCGAGCACCATCGCCCAGTTGTCGAGGATGTCCTGGACGCGAGCGTCGTCGTTGCCCTCGCGGTCCATGAACTTGGCGACTCGCTCATGGTAGAGCCGCTGCAGGGCCAGGCCCGTCAGCTCACGGCCGTCGGCCAGGGCCACGGTGGCGCGCAGGCTCGGGTCGTGGCTGATCTGGTGCACGGCCGTGACCGGGCGGGCCAGCTGCAGGTCGGAGAGGTCCTCGCCCGCCTCGATGAGGTCGAGCACCAGCGCGGTGGTGCCGACCTTCAAGTAGGTCGACATCTCGGCGAGGTTGGCGTCACCGATGATGACGTGCAGCCTGCGGTACTTGTCGGCGTCGGCGTGCGGCTCGTCGCGGGTGTTGATGATGCCGCGCTTCAGCGTGGTCTCCAGGCCGACCTCGACCTCGATGTAGTCGGAACGCTGGGACAGCTGGAATCCGGCGTGGTCGCCGGACTGGCCGATGCCGACCCGGCCGGAACCGCAGATCACCTGCCGGGAGACGAAGAACGGCGTCAGCCCGACGATGATCTGGTTGAACGGGGTGTCCCGGTTCATCAGGTAGTTCTCGTGGGTGCCGTACGAGGCGCCCTTGCCGTCGACGTTGTTCTTGTACAGCTGCAGCCGGGGCGCTCCCGGCACGCTCGAGGCGTGCCGCGCGGCGGCCTCCATCACCCGTTCGCCCGCCTTGTCCCAGATCACCGCGTCCAGCGGGTCGGTGACCTCGGGCGCGGAGTACTCGGGGTGCGCGTGATCGACGTACAGGCGGGCGCCGTTGGTGAGGATCATGTTGGCCGCGCCGACCTCGTCGGCGTCGATCACCGGCGCCGGTCCGTTCATCCGGCTCAGGTCGAAACCGCGCGCGTCGCGCAGCGGCGACTCCACCTCGTAATCCCAGCGCGTGCGCTTGGCCCGCGGCACGCCTTCCGCGGCCGCGTACGCGAGGACCGCCTGGGTGGAGGTGAGGATCGGGTTGGCCGACGGCTCGGCGGGGGTGGAAATGCCGTATTCGACCTCGATACCGATAATGCGCTGCATACCTCGAGCCTAGGCGACACCGGCCAATGTCATACCCAGGGTGGTACTTCCGGAGGATCGCGGCCCCGGTGCGCGGGCCGGATAGTCGACACATGACCGAATCCATCGCCGAAACCGGGGCGGGCACCGTCCAGCCGCCCCGCATTGCGGACGAGCGCCCCGCGCGGCTCGTAGCGCTCGACGTGCTGCGCGGCATCGCGATCCTCGGCACGCTCGGCACCAATATCTGGATCCTGACCAACCCCGAGGGTCTGGTCGGCTACATCGCCGAACTCGGCGCCGCGACCGACGGCGGCTGGATGTGGACCGAGCGGGTGCTGCAACAGCTGGCCCAAGGCAAGTTCCTCGGCCTGCTGACGATCATGTTCGGTATCGGCCTCGCCATCCAACAGGCCTCGGCGGTGCGCCGCGGACGCCCGTGGCCGGGCGGCTATCCGTGGCGGGCCGGGCTGCTCTTTCTGGACGGCGTGCTCAACTTCGTGCTCGTCGCCGAGTTCGACGTGCTGATGGGTTACGCGGTGACCGGATTGGTTGTCGCGTTCGTGCTCGCCACCGGTGAGCGCGCGCAACGCCGCTGGCTCGTGATCGCGGCGAGCGTCCACCTCGCCATGCTGACGCTCATCGCGCTCGCGATGGCTTTTGCCCCGCAGCGGGATTCGGCCGCGCGCGAGCCGCTCGACCCCAATCCCTATGCGGACGGCTCGTTCTGGGATCTGGTGGTCTTCCGCCTGGAGAACGCGCTCGCGTTCCGCGTCGAGGCCGTCTTCGTGTTCGCCATGTCGGTGGCGCTGTTCCTCGCGGGAGCGCGCCTGTACCGGGCGGGCGTGTTCGCACCGGAGGGCGCGCGAATCCGTCGACGCCTCATGCTGATCGGCGCGATCGCCGCACCGATCGATGTCGTCGCCGGCGTGTTCGTCGGCGGCGATCTGGTGCTGTTCACCCGGTACGGCACCGCGCCGTTCGTCGCCTTGGGCATCCTCGCGGTGGTCGCCGAGTTCTTTCTGCGCCGCCCGCGGCTGGGTTTCGCGGGCCGTCGGCTCACCGAGATCGGCCGCACCGCGCTGTCTTGCTACATCCTGCAGAACCTGGTCGCCTCGGCGCTGTGCTACGGCTGGGGGCTCGGCCTGGCCGCGCGCGTCTCGCCCGAGGCGCGTGTCCCGTTCACGATCGCGATCTACCTGGTGGTCGTGCTGATCATCACGGCGGGCGCCCATGCGTGGCTGCGGCGATTCGAGCGCGGCCCGGTCGAGTGGGCGTGGCACACTTGCTACCGGGCACTGACCCGCGAGCGCTGAAACCGCCCCCGGTCCGCGCCCTTGCACCGAACCAGGGCGGTCAACACGAGTAGCCCGCTACTCGTGTTGACCGCCCAGCCCCGTCCCATGCTGAAACGAAACCTTTCCGCACCAACGACGAGGGGAATCGTCCATGAAGGCCGCGGTGCGCCGCGTGTGGCTGGCGTTCAATGTGCCCTTGGAAGGCCGGGTGCCTTGGATGTACCTGGATTCCGAGGGGTTCGTGAGCACCGGTGTCGGCAACAAGCTCGACGACACCGCACGAGTGCGCGCCGCTCCGACTCCGGCCGAGCGAGCCGCCTCGCTCATCGCGACCCGCAGGCTGCCGTGGCGCCGCCCGGACGGCTCGGCCGCCACCGACCTGGAGATCAACGCGGCCTGGGACGCCGTGAAGAGCCGGATGGACCTCGTCGCGGGCGGCAATCGCGCGTTCGCGGACGTCACCGCGCTTCGGTTGACCGACGAGGACATCGACCGCACCGTCTTCGCCCGGCTCGACGAGCTGGAGACCCTGCTGCGCGGCCGCATGGTGCGACACCGCAGCGGCTCGGTGGTCATGCCGTTCGCCGCCTTCGACTCCTGGCCCGCCGACGCGCAACTCGCCGCGCTCAGCATGTGCTGGGCGATGGGGCCGCGCTTCAGCTTCCCCACCTTCCAGGACGCCGCCTTCGCCCGCGACTGGTTGCGCTGCGCGGCCGCGTGCAGGGTCAACCCCGAGATCGGCACCGTGATCCGGCGCAACGATCGCGATCAGGAGTTGTTCCGCAACGCTTTCCGCGTCGAGGAGGAGAACCTCGATCCGGAGGTCCTGCTGTTCCGCCTTCCTGAACTACCGTCGGGCAAGTGAGTCTCGCCGAGCGCTATCCGCTGCTGCACACCCCCGCGCGCTGGGAATGGGGCGGCCTCGACGTCCGCTTCTCCACCGAACTGCCACCTGACGAGCTGGTGACGAACGTGCACGCCGTCTGCTTCGTCGGCGAGCGGATCGTGCTGTGCCGCGACGACCGCGACGTCTGGCTCCTGCCGGGCGGCACCCGCGAGGCGGGCGAATCCGTCGATCGGTGCCTGCGCCGCGAGCTGCGCGAAGAGGCGGGTGCCCGCCCGGTCGGCCCGGTGCGGTGGCTGGGCGCGCATCACGCGACCAGCGACGCGCCGGAACCATACCGGCCCTGGCAGCCGCACCCGCACAAGGCGTGGCTGTGGTGCGCCGCCGACGTCGTCCTCGACCGCTCCCCCGGCAACCCCGCCGACGCCGAACAGATCCTCGAGGTCCGCGCCTTCCCGTTCGAGGACGCGCTGGAGCACGCCGCGACGGACGGCGCCCACCTGCCCGAACTCCTCACGCTGGCAAGGGAGCTGCACCGTCCCGACGTGCGGTAACGCGCCCGGCCGACAGCTCGTGACCCGGTCTTGGACCATCCACGGGTGGATGCTCCGGGGGATGCCGGGCAGGCGGCCGTTTGGTCCGGTGCACAAACCGCCGCGGCACAGTCTTGTTCTTTGCCCCTGGTGGAGGGGGTTCGCGATGCGCTGAGCTTGGACGCACACGCGAGCAGAAGGTTACCGAATCATGCACGGCCCATGCGAGCTTCGATTTTCGAAGCGACGTGGCGAGCGGTACGTCCCGACGACCTGCTCACCATCGTCTACACCTCGGGCATCATGGGACCACCGAAGGGCGTCGAGCTCACCGGCAACCTGCCGCCGTACGCGCAACTGCCGCACTCGTTGGTGGAAACCGATTTCGCCCGCGGCGCGAAGCTCAACGTCGACCTGTTCTTCGAGTATCTGCGCCGCGGCGCCGAGCCCTCCGAAGCCGACACCAGGGAGCTGGTCGAGCTGGCGATGGACCGGCTGCGCGACGGCACCCCGCTGGCCGATGTGCTGGAACGGTATCGGCTCGGTGCCGTCTTCCTCTGGCACCGGCTGCGCGATTCGGTCGGCGACGAGAGTCTGCTGCTGGAGGCCTCGCCCGCGCTGCTCGAGTACGTCACGCTGGTCAGTGCCCGCATCGCCACCGCGGCCGGGCAGCGGTCGCACGATCCGCGGTGGGAGTTGCTCGAACGCCGCCGCGGCATCGCCGATGCGCTGCTGACCGGACGTGATCCAGTGGAGTGGGCCAACGGCCCGGTCATCCCGGTGGCCGACGCGTTCCTGGTCGCGGTGTTCCGCCTGTGCGGAAGCAACGGCGGCCCCGCCGCGGCCCTGCGGCACCGCGTCGAAGCCATCCCCGGCGTGTTCTTGCGACTGGACACCGGCGGTTGGACCGCGCTGGTCCCGATGGCGCGGGGCGACGACGGCACGGCCGCGCTCGCGGGGCTCACCGCGCGCCTGCCCGCGCACGCACCCGGCCGGGTCCCGCCGTACTGGGTGGGCGTCGGGGCCGCGTCCGCCAGGGCCGTGATTCCCGCGATGGCCGCCGAGGCGCGGGTACTCGCCGAGCTGGGTCGCTGTCTTTCCCGGCGCGAGATCATCTGTCGCCGAACGGATTTGCACTTCGAGTACACGGTGGCGGTGAGCGATGCCGCGCGACCAGGCCTGGCCGCGCTGCTCGCCCCGCTGGACGCCCAGCCGATGCTCGCCGAGACGCTGGAGACGTTCGTGGACACCGGCTTCAATCAGCTGGCCACCGCGCGGCTGCTCATGGTGCACCGCAACACCGTGACCTACCGGCTCTCCCGCGTGCACGACCTCACCGGGCTGGATCCGCACCGCCCCGCCGACGCCATGACGCTGTCCGCGGCGCGGCTGGCCCGCCGCCTCGAATCAGCGTCCTTCGCACCGTGATTCCCGGTCCGGTTCCCGGCCCGTGTCCGCGCGACCGATCTTGGGTGAATTCCTGGGTCAACTGACCGAAACGCTCACCGCCACGGGGTGACCCGGATAGTCTCGGCGGTGGGTCCGAAACCCGGGCCATTGCGTCACTGCCGGGAGCGTCCGATGGAGAAGGCTCTGGTCACCGACGGGGTGTCCGCGACACCCTCGAGTCCGGGCGAGGCCCGCACGCCCGACGAATCCCACTGGCGGGCAACGGCTTTACTGCGACCCGGAATTCTCGCATTCGGCGGCGCGATCCGCCCCACCGCATTGCACGCCCACCACACCGTCCAGGTGCTCGCCGCGCGCACGCCGATCACGGTGATGGACGCGGGCGGTGTGCGGCATCGCGGCACCAGGATCATCGTGCCCGCCGACGCGCCGCACCGGATCGAGACCGCCGCCGAGGGCGCCGCGCTCTACCTCGATCCCGAGACCGCGGCGGGCGCCACCGCCGATCGCCGCGCACACGCGGGCGGCTGGGCCGACGACCAGCAGGTCATGCCCGCGACGCTCGCCACGGCGCCGATCGCCGAGCAGGTGGCTGCGATCGTGCGCGAATTGCGCTGCGCGCCGATGGCCGCCAACGGATCGCACCGGCACGGCGCGGTAACCGAGGCGCTGCGGCTGCTGCCGAGTCTGGTGCCGGACCATTCGATGCGCGGCGCCGACGTGGCCAAGCGGGTCGGGCTCTCCCCCGCCCGGCTCTCGCACCTGTTCGCCGAACAGGTCGGGATGCCGTTGCGCCCGTACATCCTGTGGCTGCGACTGCGCTTGGCGGTCAACCGGTTCCGCTCCGGCGACGACCTCGCCGCCGCCGCGCACGCCTCGGGTTTCGACGACAGCACCCAGCTCACCCGCACCTGCCGCCGGACCTTCGGGCTGACGCCCGCCGCGCTGCACCGCGCCGAACTGTGGGATCTCGGCGACGGATCCTGATGCCGCGCCGCCCGCACCCGGTACGCTCGATCCCATGTCCTCGCGGGTACGGCTGACGGCATTCGCGGTATTCGCGTGCCTGGCCACCGCGCTCGCGCTGCTGGCCGCGCCCCTGCCCGAGCAC
>NZ_BDCF01000051.1 GCF_001613365.1 Nocardia xishanensis NBRC 101358 | reverse complement strand
CCGCAAGCGCACGGGGCCGCGCCCCCTCCGAACGTGCAGGGTCGGCCCGCCGCGCCGGCTCCGCACGGTGCGGCGCCTCCGCGGCAGGGGCACGAAGGCCACCCGCCGCACGTCGAACGGACCAAGGTACTGCGCCGCGACGGCGCCGATCCGCACGCGCAGCCACTCGCGTATTCGCAGGTGCCGCAGGAAGCGCCGCCGCGGATGCACAAAGCAGAACCGGAGTACGCGCCGACGCAGCAGCCAGAGCCGTTCCACGAACCCGTCCCCCGCAAGCACGCCCCGAGCCCGCGGCCCCGTCGCGGTACGCCTCCGCCACCGGCCGCGCCGCCGACCGCCGGTCGCGCACCGCGCCCGCGACGCAAACGGCATCCGTTCCGGTGGTTCCTGGTGTTCTTGCTTGTCCTCGTCGTCGCCTCGGTCGCCGGGGTGATGAACCTCGACGGCAAGCTGACGCGCATCGACGCACTGGCCGGATACACCGACCGGGTCGGCGACACGCCCGGCACCAACTGGCTGCTCGTCGGCTCCGACGGTCGCGGCGGGCTCTCCACCGAACAGGAGCAGGAGCTGGCCACCGGCGGCGACGTCGGCCCCGAACGCACCGACACGATCATGCTGGTGCACATCCCGAAGTCGGGCCGCACCACCTTGGTCAGCCTGCCGCGCGACTCGTACGTCGGCATCCCCGGCCACGGCAAGGACAAGCTCAACGCCGCCTTCGCCTTCGGCGGCCCGCAGTTGCTCGTGCAGACCGTGGAAGGCGCGACCGGCCTGCGCATCGACCACTACGCGCAGATCGGGTTCGCCGGTTTCGCCGGCATCGTCGATACGCTTGGCGGCATCGATGTCTGCGTGCCCAAACCGATCGACGACCCGCTCGCGGGCATCGACCTGGAGGCGGGCTGCCAGAAGCTGGACGGACCGGAGTCGCTCGGTTTCGTGCGCAGCAGGGCGACCGCGCTGGCCGACATCGACCGGATGAACAACCAGCGCCTCTTCATGGCCGCGCTGTTGCAGAAGGCGACCAGCGGCGCGACCCTGGCCAATCCGTTCAAGCTGTGGCCGTTGGCGACCGACACGGCGGGCTCGCTGAAGGTCGACGAGGACGATCACATCTGGGATCTCGGGCGTCTCGGCTGGGCGATGCGCGGCGACACGGTGGCGACGACGGTGCCGGTCGGCGGTTTCGACGATGTCGACGGCAGCGGCAACGTGCTGCTCTGGGACAAGACGAAGGCGAGCGCGTTCTTCGACGCACTCGCCGACGACAGATCCATCCCGGAGGAACTGCTCACGCGGTAGCGTCGAAGCATGTCCGACACCGATGGCGCCCAGCCCTTCCCGGCCTTGCTGCGCGATCAGATCCGGCACGGCTTCACGGTCGCGCAGCAGTATCTCGCCGCCGCGGTCTACTTCGACTCGCTGCGGCTGCCGCAACTGGCCCGACATTGCTACACCCGCTCCGAGGAGCATCGCTCGCACGCGATGCGCATGGTGCAGCACCTGCTCGACCGGGATATGGAGGTCCGGGTCGGCGGTCTCGACTCGATCCGCTCGGACTTCGAATCTCCGCGCGCGGCGACGGCGTTCCTGCTCGAAGCCGAGCGCACCTGCACCTCCCAGGTGACGGCGCTCGCGAAGGCGGCGCGGGAGGGCGGGGATTACCTCGGCGAGCGGTTCGTGCAGTGGTTCTTGAAAGAGCAGGTGGACAACGTCGCCGGGATGACGACGCTGCTCACGGTGATCGATCGGGAAGGTAACCTGTTCGACGTCGAGCAGTTCGTGGCGCGCGAGGTGCGCGCGCCCGCGAAGCCGGGCAATTCCGCTCCGAAAATGGCAGGCGCGGCAAACAATTAATTAGGCAACACTAGCCTCAATAAGGGTGCACTTGGATGACATGCGCCCTGACCAGCGATAATGTGGCGTCATGTCCAGCAATCCGGAGTCCCCACGCAGCAAATTCCACAGCCTGCTCCACGACCAGATCCGGCACGAATTCAATGCCGAACACCAATACATCGCGATCGCGGTGTGGTTCGACAATGCGGATCTGCCTCAGCTGGCGAAGCGGTTCTACGCGCAGGCCGTGGAAGAACGTAATCACGCGATGATGATCGTGCAGTACTTCCTCGACCGGGATATCAGCGTCGACCTTTCCGGCGTCGATGCGGCGAAGTCGCATTTCGACAATGTCCGGGAACCGATCGCCCTCGCTCTCGCCCAGGAGAAGACCGTCACCGAGCAGATCGTCCAGCTGGCGAGCACGGCCCGGGAAGAAGGCGATTACCTCGGCGAGCAGTTCATGCAGTGGTTCCTGAAGGAGCAGGTCGAGGAGGTCGCGCATATGACGACGTTGCTCAACATCGCCGACCGCGCAGGATCGAATCTGTTCGATCTGGAGAATTTCATCGCGCGGGAGATGAGTACTCCTTCCGACACCTCTGGCGCGCCCTCGACAGCGGGCGGACACATTTAAAAAGGTGTCCCGGCAAACAGGCCCAGCTCTTCGCGACGAGCTGGGCCTGTTTCGACCGAGATGGTTGCCTCAGCTGGCGCTCAACGAGCTGAGCAGCGTCTTGAGCAGCGCAAGAATGGCTTCCATGATGTTCCTACTTTCCTCATCTGTGCGGTGAGGCAATCCTCACCATCACCAGTAACGGTGATGTTCAGAACCTAGCTCTTCACAGAGTCTGAAAGAGGCGTTTTTCACAAAATTCCTCCGAAAACTTTCGGAGTCAGCGCAAGGTGACCTGACGCGAACGCAGGCCGTCACGCGAACGACGCTCCTCCGAGGTGAGCGGCGCGTCGGTGCCGAGCGCGGCCAGCAGGCGAGCGCCGAATTCGGCTGCGGGCGCGGTCCATTCGCTGGGGTGGCGCTCCGGATCCAGGTCGAACACCGGCACCAGCAGTCCGTGCGTACGGAACGAACCGGCGAAACGCGAACCCTCGCCCATGTGCAGCCCGCCCGAGGCGTGCAGCCGGGCCAGCGCGAGCATCAGGTCGTCCTCGTTCTCCGGACGCACCCACCGCACGTGCGCCTTCTCACCCGCGTCGACCCACCAGGCCGCGCCGACGGAATCGACCCCGAGCTCCAACCGCGCCGACGGCATGATCGCCTGCTTGGCCTGTTCGATCGTCGCGGCCACCTGCGGATCGGGCGTCACGCCTTCCGGCACCCACCAATCGAAGTCCTGGTGCACGACGAGGTCGAGGGCGGCGCCGGGATCGATCACGTCGGCAAGGCGCGGACCGCCCGCGACGCTCTCGACGGAGGTGAGCGAGTCGCCGGGCTCGGCGGACTGGGTCCACAGGATCGCGGCGGCGAGATCGGCGGCCGGGTCGTCGCCCTGGAACTGAACCTGGGTGGCGACGTAACCGGTCGGCTGATCGCCCGCGCGCACCAGCGCGGCCACGGCGCCGGGCAGCACCGTGGCGAGCACGACGGAACGCTCGGCGGCCACCTCGGGCGCCAGCTTCAGCGTCGCGGTCGCCGACGGCACGAACTCCCGCAGTGCGACCAGATCGCATTCCGCGGCCAGCCCCTCGAACGGCCGGGTGACGACCTGAGCCGCCTGCTCCAGCGCCGCCTTACGCTCGGCGAGACGCTGCGCCCGGTTCCCTCCGGGCTTCGGACTGTTGCGCTTGCTCTTACCCACGAGGGCTCAAACTACAGGGTGCTGTGACCGTCGCCGCAATGCGCCACGGCGCGGCACGCGCGGAATGCCGAACCGCTCGGCGAACTCGATTCAGGCGGCGGCGAGCAGGGTCTTCGTGCGGCCAGGGTGGTTGGTCGCGACCCAGCTGACGCCGAGGTCCGCGCACAGGCGCACGTCCTTGGGATCGTCCACGGTCCAGCAGTAGGTGGCGCGGCCCGCGGCGGCGGCCTTGTCCACCAGATCCGGATGCTCGCGCAGCGTCTTCACCGAAGGACCGACGGCCGTCGCGCCGACGGTGGTCGCCGCACCGCCGCCGAGGTAGCGCGAGGACTCGCCGAGCAGCACCGTGGGCAGCAGCGGCGCGGCGCGGCGGATACGCCACACCGCGGTGGCCGCGAACGACATCACCACGGCGCGTGAATGATCCGCCGACGCCGGCGTGGCGATGCCGAAGCGCTGGAGCTCGGCGAGCAGCTTGTTCTCCACCAGCGCGCCGTAGCGGACCGGGTGCTTGGTCTCGATGAAAAGCTTGGTCGGCCTGCTGCGCCAGTCGAGCACCAGCTCGATGAGCTCGCTGAGGGTGAGCACGGAGGCGGGTTCGCCGTCGGCGCCGAAATCGAGCGAGCGCAATTCGTCCAGCGTCATCTCGCTGACCAGTCCGGAGCCGGTGGACGTGCGGTCGACCGTGCGATCGTGCACGCAGACCAGATGTCCGTCCCTGGTCAGCCGGACGTCGCACTCGACGCCGTCGGCGCCCTCTTGGAGCGCGAGATCGTACGCGGCGAGCGTGTGCTCCGGGAGCGCCGCCGAGGCGCCACGGTGCGCGACGACGAACGGTGCGCGACTGCTCTGGCTCACTTGGCCATGACCTCCTCGTGCTGAACAGCACCGTTGTCGGTATCCAGATCATCGGCGATCTCGGCGTCCGCCGCATTTCGCGCCTCGGTGGTGCGCGCGGCGCCGCCCGGATGAACCGGCTCGATGACCGGTACCGCCGGGTCGACCGCGACCACCCAGCGGCGGGCCAGCCTCACCCTGCCGAACAGGTCGCGGCCGTCGAGCAGCCGCAGCATCCAGAGCGTCAGCACCGTCACGGCGGCGGCGACCGCGTCCGTCCACGCCGTGAACAGGACGCCGTCCGCCTTGACCTGCAGCGAGTCGGCCGTCCGCCAGATCAGCGCCGCCGCGGCCATCAGTCCGCCGAAGACCCAGGCGCACCACCAGATCCGGATCGCGCGCAGCGCCCTCGGGTCGGCGCGCGCCACGGCGATCTCGGTGAGGAAGACCCCCGGCCACACCAGGTTGACCACCGGGATCAGGCAGCCGAGCACGAGCAGCGGCACCGGACGGGAATCGCGGCGGCCCACCCGCGCGAACACCGCGCTCCTGGTCTCGATCAACCAACCGAGCAGAGCGATGCCGCTGCCGAGCGCGAGGGCCAGCGCCAGCGCCGACGACCCGGTGAGTAGCCAGTCCGAGAACCGCAGCACCAGCGGGTCGATGAGACGCGTCCGGTTGACCAGCAGAATCACATAGCGCACCAGTTCGGCGACCGCGGCCAGCGCGAACATCCCCGCGGTGCCGAGCAGCAACGGCGTGACCCAGCTCGCCAGCGCCGCGGCGCGACCGCGCGACGCGGCCGTGGCCGAAGCGGGCGTCTCGTCGCGCAGGCCCCAGCGCGGGATCTGCGTGTAGCGCGGTGTCGGTGCGGGGGGCCTGCGTCGCGGCGCCGCGACGGGTCTGCCGTTCCGGTGATCGGGGCGGCGCGCGACCCAGCGATAGTTACGCCGTTCGGCGGGCGCGTCGATGGGGGCGGGTGAGAGCAGCACGCCGTGGCAGCGGGGGCACCAGTGCATCGGTGTGCCGTGCACGGCCCACCGCGCGCCGCAGCGGGCGCAGGGTTGCAGCACGGTACTCACAGCATGTCCTTCGCTCGCCCTGCGTTGTCCCGCGGGCTGCCGCTTCCCGGCCTGACGCTCATTGCCTGGGCACCTCGCTCTTCCGTCAGTAGATTTTGGCCGGATGGTCGCCCTCGGCGACCAGCGGGCGACCGATCCGCTGCCAGGCCACCATCCCGCCGGTCACCTGGACCACTTCGAAACCGATGTAGGCCAGATACTTCGCCACCTCGATGGACCGGCCGCCCTGCCTGCAGATGACGTAGACGTCGGCGTCGTAGTCCAGCTCGTCGGTGCGCGCCGGCACGTCGACCATCGGGATGTGGATCGCGCCTGGGGCGTGCCCGAGCTGCCATTCGTCGTCTTCGCGCACATCGAGCAGAATCGCCCGGACCGGGTCCGGCCGCTCGCCGTGGTCGAATTCGCCGGGCAGGTCTTCCACCGACACCGACGGAATCTCGGGGCTCGTCACGATACGATCCTGCCATGATCGCCGCACCGCCGGGGATCAGGCGTACTTCCCGCATTCGGTCCGGTCCGGCGGGGGTTTTCGGGCGGACTACCGGGCGGGCTCGCGGCGGGGTCCGCGCGGCTCAATAGGGCCGGTAGCGGGGCAAACCGTATCGCCAGGGGGTTGCGGGCTCGGCACTGGGCCGGACTATTTCATACCCGAAGTCCGTTTCCGCCGCGGTTGACATAACCTCGCCCCACTCTCCCACCACCTGTGCATATCTTCACCGAAGTTATCCACACAATCCACAACCTGATCCACAGGCGGTGCCTATCACTATCCGGGACAGTCACAGGGCGCGACTATAAGCAAACGTCACGCGAACCCAATCCCTTCCACGCGGAACGGGATCGGGACCCACACGGCCCTGTCCAGCTCATCCTCAGCGAAGCGGGGGTCTCCGAACGACCGATCCGGGACTCCCCTCCTTGTCCATCCCGGAGCGGTCGTTCGCCGCTGCCTCGGAACCGCGGCCGAGCGGGTCCCGACATCTACTTGGACGGTGCGCCGGACGATTCGGTTCCAAAAAAACGACAACACTAGTGAAAAACTCAAATACCGGGCTTCAGCGGGGGTCGTCGGTAGCCTGGGTGCATGAACGCGCGCAGGGGGCTATTCGACGGATTGGATTCGACCGGACTCAACACCGCGATCTCCGAGGCGACCTGTCTCGGGCTCGAGGTGGATACCAAGGCGGCCACACTGCGCCTGGATCTGACAGTCATGACGGTGCCCGCCGACGGCGCCGCGCCACAGGACCATCAGGTCCGGCTCGACTTCACCGGCGTCAGCCGAGTCGCCGCTTCGCTGCGCATCCAGCGCTGGGACGACATCGAGGCCCAGATACTTCCGCTCGAGCTCGACGGCCTCGACGAGGCGATCCGCAGCTTCGGCGGCGGCCGCCTGCACGGCTGGGAATTCATCGACGTGGACGACAGCGGCTGGTCGCTCTGGCGGGAACTGCTCAGCTTCGACACCAAGATCGACGATCACACCCCGTCGCACGTGCTGGAGTTCTCCCAGGAGGAGGGCATCGACCCGCGCGAACTCGACGTGCGTGTGTGGTTCGACAGCGTCACCGTGTACGACGCAAAGGGCGAGGAGATCGCGCCCGCCGACTTCATCGCGGGCGGCGTGCGCTGGTGGAAGGCCCATGACGCGGGCGATCCGCGCACAATCCGCCCCGGCGTCGTGCCGCCGCTGTAAACCGAACCACGGCGACCGCCGCGCGTCCGATCACACCGGATGCGCGGGTTCGCCTTCCGCACAGTACTTTTCAGGCCCCGAGCCCGACCGGACAGGTCACGCCCGTGGCGTGCACCGGGCAGTAACCGCCGGGGTTCTTCGCGAGATACTGCTGGTGGTAGCCCTCGGCGTAATAGAACCCGGACAGATTCGGCGCTGGACCCGCTTTCGGTGTGGGCAGGGGCGTGATCTCGGTGGTGATGGACCCGTATCCCGCCTCGGCGAGCCGCTTTCCGTACGTCTCCGCGGTGCTTCTGGCCAGGGCGGCCTGTTCGTCGCTCAGCGTGTAGATCGCCGAGCGATACTGCGTGCCGCGGTCGTTGCCCTGACGCATGCCCTGCGTCGGATCGTGGTCCTCCCAGAAGTGTTTCAGCACGGCGGTGTAATCCAGCACCGCGGGATCGAAGACGACGAGCACCGCCTCGGTGTGCCCGGTGCGGCCGCTGCACACCTCCTCGTAGGTGGGGTTCGGCGTGTATCCGCCCGCGTAGCCGACCGCGGTCGTATAGACGCCGTCGAGCTCCCAGAAGCCCTTCTCTGCGCCCCAGAAACAACCCATCCCGAGGACCGCCACCCGCATGTCGTCGGGAAACGGCGGACGGATGGGATTGCCGTTCACGAAATGGGTATCCGGCACCAGAATTGGTTCCTCCCGGCCAGGGAGCGCCTGCTCGGGCGTCACCATCGCCGGCTCCGGGAGACGGATCCGTCCGACCAGTTCGTCGAAGAACGACATGGTTTCGATGCTACTCACCAATGATCGTGCTCGAATCACCCTTCTGCTCACGCCGGAACCAACCACTGCGTTATCGATCGATCTCCGATGGAATGAGGGGGCACACGGCCCGGTTGGAACCGAGCGGGTGTACGAATGATGGTTGGAAGCGCTCGAATCTCCGAGCGTCACAGCCCGACAACTGAGAAAGGGACATCGTGGCTGAGTACACGCTGCCAGATCTGGATTACGACTACAGCGCCCTGGAGCCCCACATCTCCGGGCAGATCAACGAGCTGCATCATTCCAAGCACCACGCCGCCTACGTTGCGGGCGCGAACACCGCACTCGAGAAGCTCGAGGCGGCTCGCGAGTCCGGCGATCACGGCGCGATCTTCCTCTACGAGAAGAACCTCGCGTTCCACCTCGGTGGCCACGTGAACCACTCCATCTGGTGGAAGAACCTTTCCCCCAACGGCGGTGACAAGCCGGTCGGCGAGCTGGCCGCCGCGATCGACGACCAGTTCGGTTCGTTCGACAAGTTCCGCGCGCAGTTCACCGCGGCCGCCAACGGCCTGCAGGGCTCCGGCTGGGCCGTGCTCGGCTACGACACCCTCGGCCAGAAGCTGCTGACCTTCCAGCTCTACGACCAGCAGGCCAACGTCCCGCTCGGCATCATCCCGCTGCTGCAGGTCGACATGTGGGAGCACGCCTTCTACCTGCAGTACAAGAACGTCAAGGCCGACTACGTGACCGCGTTCTGGAACGTCGTCAACTGGGAAGACGTGCAGGAGCGCTTCGCCCGCGCCATCAGCCAGGGCAAGGGCCTCATCTTCGGGTGAGTCTCCGCGCGCCGAGGCGCGCGGCTGGAGGCCCGCCGGGTAGTGGAATCGCCCGGCGGGCTTTTTCGTGTCCGCTGCCCGATCCGCGCATGCACTGCCGGGTTAGCACTCATTGGTACTTGTGTGCCAGTTGATTCGTGAGTCATCCTCTGAATCCATACAGTTCGAGGACGGGCAAGGCCGCCCCGGTTTCATCTCGGGAGGCACGATGCGGACCAACGGGCCGATCGGCGTCACGCCGTTCCACTCGCGCGGATCGCTGCGCGGGTTCGTCATTTCCGGTCGCTGGCCGGACACCACCAAGGAATGGGCGCAGGTCCTGGTGCTAGCCGTGCGGGTGGCGAGCCTGCCCGGCCTGCTCGCCACCTCCACCGTCTTCGGCGTCCGCGAGGACCTGCCCGACGACCCGGAGCCGGGCACGGTCGGGCTGGTGCTGGCCGAGGGCACGGTGCTGGGCGAACAGGCGCTCGAGCCTGGCCGGTTCGCCGATCACGTGCCGCCCGCGCTGCTCATGCTGCATCCGCCGTCGGAGACCCGCCCGACGCTGCCCGAATGCACGGGCGCGGCCTCCGGCTGCGTGCTGCTGCCCGGCGTGCCGCATCTGGGACTGGAACACCGCGCCGCGTGGGTCGAGGCGGAATCCGACGGCACCGTCACCTCGCTGGTCAGCCGGGTCGGGCTGGACCCGATCAGCGATCCCGATACCGCCGTGCTCGCGATGCTGCTCGCGGCCTGAGGATCGCCCATCGAAGCTCGGCGAATGCGGACGCCGATGCGTCGCTCGGCTGCGGCCTCGAACACTTTCGGGCACAGACATATTCGCGCGCGTTGGTGGTTTGCGAGGGGGCTACGCAGTTAGCCTGTCACGGTCGAAAGGATCGTGGAACATGTCCGGTAATCCCCTCGCAGCCGCCGAACCGTGGGACTTGGTCGCCGACGGCTACGCCGAATCCGCGCTCGCGATCATGGCTCCGTTCTCCGACCGCGCACTCGAACTCGCCGATCTACCCGCCGACGCGCGCGTCATCGATGTCGCGGCCGGGCCCGGCACGCTGAGCCTGCCCGCCGCGGCGCGGGTGCGCAGGGTGCAGGCCGTGGATTTCGCCGAGCACATGCTCGAACGCCTCAGCGACGCCGCGCGGGCAGCCGGTATCACCAATATCGATGTGCGAGTTGGCGACGGTCAGGCGCTGCCGTTCGAGGACAACGGCTTCGACGCGGGCTTCTCGATGTTCGGCCTGATGTTCTTCCCTGATCGGATCAAAGGCTTCGCCGAATTGTTCCGGGTGTTGCGACCCGGCGGTGTCGCGGTGGTGTCGAGCTGGGCGCCGGTGGCCGAATCCCCTTTGATGCGGATGATGTTCGGCGCGTTGGCCGCGGCCGATCCGACCGTGCAGGAGCCGCAGCCGAACTTCCTCAGCCTGGAGAATCCGGAGGTCTTCGCCACCGAGATGCGCGAAGCGGGGTTCGCCGGGGTGTCCATCCAGCGGCACACCACGTCGGTGTCCTATCCGGACGGGGACCGGCTGTGGGAGGAGATGTCGCGCAGCAGCGCGCCGATGATGCTGATGCGACGCTCGATCGGTGAGGACGCGTGGGCCGCGCGCTCCGAGGCGATGCGGGCCTACCTCGCCGAGAACTACCGGCCCAACACCCCGCTGGCCACCACGGCGTTCCTCGGCACCGGCCACAAGCCCTGACCTGATCACGCAACCTGATCACGCAACCGAAAAGGCCGCCCCCGAAGCGAATCGGAGGCGGCCTTCGCGTGGCGGGCCGATTACCGCGGCGCCATGCGCAGCGCGCCGTCCATGCGGATGGTCTCGCCGTTCAGGTAGTCGTGCTCGACGATGTACTGCGACAGCTGGGCGTACTCGTCCGGGCGGCCGAGACGCGACGGGAAGGGCACGCCCGCCTCGAGACCCTTGCGGTACTCCTCGGTGACGCCCGCCAGCATCGGGGTGTCGATGATGCCGGGGGCGATGGTGTTCACGCGGATGCCGAACTGCGCCAGGTCGCGCGCGGCCGGAACGGTCATGCCGTGCACGCCGCCCTTGGAGGCGGAGTACGCGATCTGGCCGACCTGGCCCTCGAACGCCGCGACGGACGCGGTGTTGATGACGACGCCGCGCTGGCCGTACTCGTCGACCGGATCGGTCTTGGCGATGGCGTCGGCGGCCAGCCGCATGACGTTGAAGGTGCCGAGCAGGTTCACGGTGATGACGGTGCGGAACAGCTCCAGATCGTGCGGGCCGTTCTTGGACAGGATGCGACCGGCCCAGCCGACGCCGGCGCAGTTGACCACGATGCGCAGCGGCGCGCCCGACTCGACCACCTTCGCGACGGCGGCCGCGACCTCGTCGTTGCTGGTCACGTCGGCCGGAATGAGGGTGACCCCGGCGGGCACGTTGTCACCGGCGCGCTCGATCGACTGCGGCACGTCCAGGCCGAACACAGTGGCGCCGAGCTCGGCGAAACGCTTGGCGGTGGCGGCGCCGAGGCCGGATGCGCCTCCGGTGACGATGGCGGCGGAACCCGAAATCTCCACGATGGTCCTCTCGTTCGTGACAGCCAGTTGGCCCTCTGTCAATTGCACACTAATAGATGCCGCGGGCCGAAGTCCGTCCCCCGACCCGGGCATCGGCCGCGTAGTCTCGTGAGAGACAATGCACGATTGTCTCTCACGCCCCGTTCGAGTCGAAAATATTTGCGAACATCACTGTTCATCGGTGGTATCGTCGCCGCATGAAGCTGTTCTCCGGCCAAGACGTCGCCGGTAGAAGGGTGTTGATCACCGGGGCCGCGCGAGGCATCGGGGCCGCGCTGGCCAAGCAGCTGCACGCGCACGGAGCGTCGGTCGCGCTGCTCGGCCTCGAACCCGATCTGCTCGCCGAGGTGGCGCGCGAATGCGGCGACGCGCCGTGGCGCTATTGCGATGTCGGCGACCATGCCCAGGTCGAGCGTGTGGTGACGACGCTGGCGAGCGAGCTCGGCGGCCTGGACGTGGTGGTCGCGAACGCCGGGGTCGCGAAGCAGCTGGCGCTGATCGGCGGAGATCCCTCGATCATGGAGGAGACGCTGGCGGTGAACGTGCTCGGCGTGTACTACACGCTGCGCGCCGCCGGTCCGCACATCTGCCATCCACGGGGTTACGCGCTCATCGTCTCGTCACTGGCCGCCGCCGTCAATCTTCCGCTGGCGGGCGCGTACAGCGCGTCGAAGGCGGGCGTCGAGGCGCTCGGCCACACCCTGCGCCACGAGATCAGGCACACCGGCGCCAAGGTCGGCGTCGCGTACTTCGCCGAACTGGACACCGACATGACCAGCCGCGGTTTCGGCACGGCCGCGGCACGCGCCATCCTCGGCCGCTCCACCGTCTCGGGCGTAGCGCCGCTCGGACCCGCCATCGATGCCACCGAACGGGCCATCGCGCGCCGTCGGCGCCAGACCGTCTCGCCGTGGTGGGTGGCGATAGTGCTGCCGTTCCGCCCACTCGCCCAGCGCATCGTCGACGCCGCGCTGCGCCGCGGGGTGGCCGAGGCGCTGGAGATCGCCCGCGCCGAGGACGCGCCCTTCACCACCGATCAACCGAGCAGGCCACGCAGAATGGAGCGACCCGCCTGACGGGCGCGGCGCCGAGCGAACGGCGCCGTTCCCGTCGAAAACCAGTGCCCGCCGAACATCTGCCCACCGAACCATCCGGAGCCACCGCATGACCGACACCCCAGGCACCGCCCGCCAACTCCCCAGGGGCAGGCACGGTTTACCTCGGGAGCAGGTGATCGCGTCGCAACGGGACCGGATCCTGGACGCGATGGCCGAGACGATGGCGGTCACCGGCTACGTCGGGACCTCCGTCGCGGCCGTCCTCAAACTGGCAGGCGTTTCCCGGGAGACCTTCTACGAGCAATTCCGTTCCAAGGAGGACTGTTTCACCGCCGCCTACGAGCGGGCCGTCGAGCGGCTGGTCGTCCGGATCGCGGCGGCATCAGGACCGCTGGAGGACGAGAACGGCCAGGGCGGAACGCATCTGCACCGGATGGAGCGCCTGCTCGACGCGTATTTCGAGGGGCTGATCGAGGACCCCGCCTACGCCAGGCTCTACCTGGTCGAGGTCTACGCGGTGGGTTCCGACGCTTTGGCGCGCCGCGCGCAACTCCAGGACTCGTTCGTCGCGTTGATCGCCGAAGTGCTCGACGCCCGCACCGAGGAACAGCGGTTCGCCTGTCAGACCTTCGCAGCAGCGGTGAGCGCTATGGTTACCGCGCGGATCGCCGCGGCCGATCTGGAAGGGCTGCGGGGGCTTTGCGCGCCGTTGCTGGACATGGTGCGGCGCAGCGGAGACCTGTACGGCTCGGCGATGACCGAGGAAGTGCGCGCCTCAACTCGGTGACTGGGTCTCGCGCGCTCGGTCCATGACGGGAGCTTCGGCCTTCGGCTCCACCCGCGAGCGCCGCGTCAGGAACACCACCGCGACCACCGCAGGAACGACAGCCGCCAAGCCGGCACCCGCCAGCACGCCCAGCGACGGCGCTGCCGCACCGAGCAACGTGGCGCTTCCGAAGTACAGGAACAGCAGGCCGGAGCAGATGCCGATCAGGCGTTCGGGCAGGTGCTTGCCCACCGCGATGCCGACCGCGATGGCGAGGGCGTCGGCGGCGACCATGCCGATGGTGGAGCCGAGCCATACGCCGAACCAGCTGTTGTCGGTGGCGAGGGCGGCCGTGGCGAACATGGTGCGGTCGCCGAGTTCGGCGAGCAGGAAGGCCGAGAGGACGACGAGGAACGGGGCGGCGGTCGAGCGGGGCGGGCGCGGCTCGTCGTCATCGTCGGGAGCGCCGAAGTGTTCGCGCAAGGACCACAGGCCGACGGCCAAGAAGGTGAGGGCGGCGACCAGTGAGATGGCCCGGGTGGGCAGGGCCGCGCCGAGGAAGTAGCCGACGGCGACCGAGATCAGGTGCACGCCCGCGGTGGCGGTCGCGATGCCGCCGATAACCACCCACCAGCGATAGCGCAGCGCGAACGTCAGCGCCATGAGCTGGGATTTGTCTCCGAGTTCGGCGAGGAAGACGATGCCGATACTCAGCAGGATGGTGGCGATCATGTGTGGCGTACTCCCGGTCTCCGGCCTGCCTGCCGGAGATCTGGGTACGCCTCCGGCCGACAACGTGGGTTGTTCAGGCCGAAGGTCTCGCCCACCGGATGAAAACCCGGTTCACACAACCGGACCCGAGCCTCGGGAGGCAGCGGGCCAGTATGTCGACTGCGTGATTGGGGGCTACTCCCCTTCGCTGTCTCCGACCTTACCCCAGCAACCTCGGCGACGCCAACTCGCTGTAAGCCAAATCGCAATGCGCACAATAAGTTTGGAGCACCTGTCGACCAGTTTCGGTAACCCTTATTAACCGGGCAGCAAACCCTTATCGCCGAGGCAGGGATGCTGAACGAAGGCATCCGGGAACCCGTCCGGGAACGACGAAGGCCCCTCCCGATGCGGGAGGGGCCTTCGAGGAGTGCGTTTACAGAGTGCGGGTGAGTCGGTCGGTGAGGATGTGCGCGAAGCGAGCCGGGTCCTTCAGTTCGCCGCCCTCGGCGAGCACCGCGGTGCCGTAGAGCAGTTCGGCCGTCTCGGTGAGTTCCGGAACCTTGCCTTCGTCCGCGTCCTGCTTGCGGGTGTCGTAGGCGTCGCGCAACCCGGTGACCAGCGGATGGGTCGGATTGAGCTCGAGGATGCGCTTGGTCTCCGGGAGGATCTGGCCCGAGGCGCGGTACATCCGCTCCAGCATCGGCGTGAAGTCGAAGACATCACCGACCAGGCAGGCGGGCGAGGTGGTGAGCCGGTTGGTCAGGCGCACCTCCTTGACGCTCTCGTCGAGGGTCTTGCCGAGCCAGGTCAGCAGCTCGGCGAAGTCCTTGTCCTGCTGCTCGCGCAGCGCCTCGGACTCCTTCTTCTCCTCCTCGGTCTCCAGATCCACCTCACCCTTGGCGATGGACTGGAACCGCTTGCCGTCGAACTCCGGCACGGAACCGACCCACATCTCGTCGACGGGATCGGTGAGGATGAGCACCTCGAGCCCCTTGGCCTGGAGCGCCTCCATGTGCGGGGAGCTCACCACCTGCTGGCGGGACTCGCCCGTCATGTAGTAGATGGCGTCCTGGCCGTCCTTCATCCGCTCGACGTACTGCGCGAGCGTGGTCAGCTCGGTCTCGGAGTGCGTCGAGGAGAACGAGGAGACCTGCAGGATGGTGTCGCGGTTGTCGAAGTCCGAGAGCAGGCCCTCCTTGAGGACGCGACCGAACTCCTTCCAGAAGGTCTGGTACTTCTCCTGATCCTCGGCGCCCTGCAGTTCCTTCACCGTCGAGAGCACCTTCTTCACCAGGCGCTTGCGGATCATCTGGATCTGCCGGTCCTGCTGCAGGATCTCGCGGGAGACGTTGAGCGAGAGATCCTGCGCGTCCACCACGCCCTTGACGAAGCGCAGGTACTCCGGCATCAGCTCTTCGCAGTTGTCCATGATGAACACCCGCTTGACGTAGAGCTGCACGCCGCGCTTGTGCTCGCGGGTGAACAGGTCGAACGGCGCGTGCGACGGAATGAACAGCAGCGCCTGGTATTCGAACGTGCCCTCGGCCTTGAGCGGAACGATCTCCAGCGGGTCGTCCCACGCGTGGCTGACGTGCTTGTAGAACTCCTTGTACTCCTCTTCGGAGACCTCGCTCTTCGGACGCGTCCAGAGCGCCTTCTGCGAGTTGAGGGTCTGCTCCTCGAGGACCGTCTTCTCCTGCTTGTCCTCCCCCTCGCCCTCGGTGACGGTCCGCTCGACCTGCATGCGGATCGGCCAGGCGATGAAGTCGGAGTACTTCTTGACGATCTCCCTGAGCTTCCACTCCAGGGTGTAGTCGAAGAGGTGATCCTCCTCGTCGGCGGGCTTGAGCTGGAGCGCGACCGAGGTGCCCTGCGGCGCGTCGTCGACGGCCTCGATGGTGTAGGTCGAGCTGCCCGCGCCCGCCTCCCATCGAGTGCCCTCGGTCTCGCCCGCTTTGCGGGTGGTCAGGGTGACCTTGTCGGCCACCATGAAGGTCGAGTAGAAGCCGATGCCGAACTGGCCGATCAGCTCCTCGGCCGCGGCGTCGGTCTTCGCGTCCTTCAGCTGTCTGCGCAGGTCCGCGGTACCCGACTTGGCGAGGGTGCCGATCAAGTCGACGACCTCCGCGCGGGACATGCCGATGCCGTTGTCACGGACGGTGAGTACCCGGTTGTCCTTGTCGACCTCCAGCTCGATGCGCAGGTCGGACGTGTCGACGTGCAGGTCCTTGTCCTGAAAAGACGCCAGCCGCAGCTTGTCCAGCGCGTCGGACGCGTTCGAGATCAGCTCCCGCAGGAACGTGTCCTTGTTGGAGTAGACGGAATGGATCATCAGCTCGAGCAGCTGATGGGTCTCTGCCTGGAACTCGAGTTGTTCGACGTGCTGAGTCACGTCGCGATGTTACCGCCGCGGACCGACGGCGCGGTTGCGCACCCGATCAGGCGCCCCGGCCGAACGAGGAAGCCGAGCCGCCGCCCGGCAGCTGCGGCACGCGACCGAAATCGGCGAGTGCGGGCACCTCCAGCTCCGCGCAGTGCGGGTTCGGCACCCGCGGCGACATCCATTCGCGCAGGACCTGGGTGGCCCGCACGTCGTCCTCGTTGTATTCGAGCAGCCGGGTGCGCTGGGTGAGGTCGGGCGCGCCGTCGTAGCCGACGGCCTGGCGGTACCAGCTCATCGATGCCTCGCCGCCCGCCTCCGGGTCACGCCAGGAGAAACCGGCGACCGGCGCGATCTTCTTGAGCCCCTTGCCGTTCGGGCAGATGAACTGGTCCGTTACGGCCTGGAACATGTCCACCCACTCGGGTCCGTCCACGAACGCGCGCACCTGCTCCACCGTCGGCACGCCGGGACGTCCCGCGAACCTGCGCGCCGACTCGTACAGCCACTTGTCCTCGGCGGTGCGCGAATAGCAATAGGCGGCAAAGGTTTTCCCGCTCGTCGCGGCCTCGGCGCGCACCGTCATCAGCCAGGTCCAGAACTCGCCGAAGGAACGGCCCTCGTCCTCGGTCGGCAGCGGGTCCCAGGTGACGAACGGCCGGTAGCGCCCGTCGAGCAGGGTGCCCCACAGGTAGGCGCCGTGCTCCTGGAAACTCTCCAGGTCGACATCCACCTCGACGTCGGCGCGGCGCACCTGCACCCGGTCGTAGCGACGCACCAGCGGCGCGCCCGCGAGCCAGGCGCGTGCGGTGACCACGGCCTCGTCGAAGGGGCCGTGCTGCCAGTCCTCCGGGTCCTCGCCGGTCCACGCGGCCAGGTCGTCGATGGTCTCCACGCCGTGGCCGCGCAGCACGTCGGCACGCGAGCCCGGCGCGACCAGGCTGACGTCGCGGTGCTCGGCCAGCCAGCTCTCGCAGCTCGCCCCTTCGACTCCCCTTGTCCACCAAGGGCATTGCCTGCATTCGGGCACCTTGGACGGCACCGTCGGCAGTTCGCCGCGCACCACCGCGATGCGGTCGGCGTAGCGGCGGTCGTATTCGTCGAGCAGCGGGCCCAGGTCGTGCACGAGGATGCGGTCGAAGTGGTAGCCGATGACGCCGCCGACCAGGGACGGGCTGGCCAGCCCGTGGCGCTGCAGCATCCGGTAGAGGTGCGCGAGGCGCTGCTGATCGCGCGGCTGCTGGCGCAGCTTGCGGGCCGGGTCGGGGCGCGGGTCCCAGTGATACGGATCCGAGGTGGTCGGGTGGAAGTCGGCCGGTTCCGGTTTACGCGGATCGGTCACCTTGTGGTTGACCACGATGATCGGGATGTAGCCGCCGCGATCGGGGTCGCGCAGCAGGATCTCCGAACCGCCGCGCCTGCCGGTGTCGGGCTCTTGCGGCAGCAGTCCACCCCAAATGTTCCGCGCCCCAGCGGCGCACGCGCTCATGGTGGCCGCGGCGCGGTCCGACGCCCGCAGCGCGGGGTCGATGATCACCCAGTTGTCCGGATCGGCGGCGACGAGCGCGTCGCGCACCCGGTTGCGATGCGCTGTCGCCGCCTCGCGCCGCTGGCGCACACCCGGATCCTCGAGTATGCCCGTGAGCATCTGCGGATGTGCCGCGTCCAGGTGCAGCCGGTGCCTGCACCCGATCAGCGCTCGCGCGTCGATGAACGCGACCTGCGCGTTCACCGCCGGATCGCGTTCGATCGGCTCGTTTCCGGCCGGCTCGTTCTCGATCGGCGCGTTCTCGATCGGCGCAGCGGCGAGCTCGCCCGACCGGTCCGCGGCCGAGCCGTCCACCTTGCGACCCTCACGGTCACCGCTGCCCGAATACACGTATGCAGTATGGTCCAGACCCCCGACAGGACACGGTGTGCCCTCGCTGCCGCCGCCCTCGACCGGATAAGGTGGGCGCAAACCGCGTGGTAGACGGCAGAGGGCCTCGCGCCGACAGCGCTGCCCTGGCACACAGCATTGACGGAGGGCCTTCCGATGGGGTTGTTCACGAAGCGAAAGCGGCGTCCGAGTCGCCGGGCCGAGGCGAAAGCCCTCAAGCACAAGGCCGCGATCGAGGCCAAGCTGTTCGCCAAGAACGATCGCAAGGCCAAGCGGGCCGAGGCCCGCACCCAGGCCAAGGTCGCCAAGCAGCAGATCGCCACCTTGCAGGCCGAGGAGAAGGCCGCGCAGAAGATTGCCGCCAAGGCCGAGCGTGACGTGTTCAGCGCGAGCCAAGTGCGCAAGTACCTCGGCGTGGCCCGGGTCCTCGTTCCGGTGCTCGCTCCGTTGGCCTACCGCGGCGCCACCTTCGTCCGCGGCCGGCTCGACACCCGGCGCGCGCAGCAGCTCGGCATCGGCATCGACCAGCTCGGTGATTACACCGGGCACGGTGCGAAGCTCCAGGCCCGGCTCGCCAACGCCGAGGCCGCGCTCGGCAAGATCGAGGACAAGGGCGAGGGTCAGAAGTTCGTCATCGCCACCAGGGCCCGGCTCGACAGCCTCGGCGCTGCGGTCCGCACCGCCGAGCAGATGCCCGCCTCGCGCAGGCGCGCCGTGCACACCTCGATCTCGCACGAGCTGTCCGGCATCGAAGCCGATGTGCTCGCCCGCCTCGGCGTGAGCTGAACGCGTCTCCGCGATGAATCCCGGCCCAGGCACCGGCTGGCCGCGCGGCGGCCTGGTCGGCGCGCTGGTCGGCCTGCTCAGCGTCGCCGCGCACGGCGTCGCGGGCGGTCGCTATCCCGATTCGCCGGAATTCGCACTGCTGCTGACGGTTTCGGCGCTGGCGGGATGCGCGGCGACGGGTTTCTCGCGGAGTTCGGACCGCGGCGAATGGCTCGAGGATGTTCGCCGCCGTGCGGGACTGGCGTACGCCGCCGGGCCCGTGTTCGGCGCGCTCGCGGCCGGACAACTCGCCGGGCACGCGGTGCTGACCGGACTGATCGGGCACGCGCACGGCGAGCGAGACGCGCATATCGCGGTCGGCGACGCGCCGCCGGCGGGCTTCCTGCCGACCGGCTGGATGCTGTTCGCGCACCTTCTCGCGACCCTCGTCTGCGTGGTCTCGCTGCTGGCCGCCGAACGTCTCTACGGGATCGTCTCCAGCGCCGTCCGCTCCGCGCTCGGCGGACCGCACCACCTCCCGGTCGCACGATCGAGCCGCTGGTCCGACGCCGGGACATCGACCTACCGCTTTCCGCCGCACGGACCCGCCGGGCCGCGCGCACCACCGGCGTTCGCCTGATCCGCGCACCCCAATTCCTTTCGGACAGAAAGCCTCTCATGCGAAGTTCGCTTTCCCATGCCTGCGGCTCGGTCGCGACCGTCGGCTTCGTGCTGCTCTCCGGCGGTGTCGCCGCCGCGCACGTGACTGCCGACGCGCCGGGCGCCCAGCAAGGCAAGTACTCCGTCGTCACCTTCCGTGTGCCGACCGAATCGGACACCGCCTCGACGACCGCGCTCACCGTCACGCTGCCCAACGTGCGCAGCGCGCGCACCGAACCCATGGCGGGCTGGACGGCCCGCGTCGAGCGCAACGACAAATCCGAGGCCGTCGCGGTGACCTGGACCGCCGACCCTGGCGCGCCCGGCGTCGGCCCCGGCCAGTTCCAGCGTTTCGTCGTATCGCTCGGCCCGCTGCCCGCCGCGGAGACGGTGAGCTTCCCGGCCAAGCAGACCTACAGCGACGGCAAGGTGGTCGACTGGAATCAGCCAGTCGGCCCCGACGGCGCCGAACCGGAGCATCCGGCGCCCACGCTGACCCTCGCGGCAGGCTCGGGCGATCCCGCCGACGGCCACCGCGTCGACAACGGCGCCGCCGCGCAGGCCGACACCGCCGACAACACGGCGCGCTGGCTCGGCGGCATCGGCTTGGCGCTCGGCGCGCTCGGCGCCGCGCTCGGACTCGGCAGCTTGCTCAGGAGGCGCTCATGAAGACCACCCGACGTCTCGGCGCCGCGCTGGTCGCCGTACTGCTGCTCTTCGGCGTGGGACTGGCGACCGCGGGCGTCGCCGCGGCACATTCCGCCGCCGTCGGCAGCGTGCCGGAGGACGGCTCGACGGTGGAAACCAGCCCCGGCCGGATCAGCGTCACCTTCAACGAGGAGTTGCAGCCGAACTTCCCGTCGCTCACCCTCACCGGCCCGGACGGCAACCTCTGGTCCAAGGGCGAGCCGGTCGTCGACGGCAAGACGGTGAGCATCGAGGTGGGCGAGCTCGGCCCGGCGGGCGACTACGTCATCGCCTACCGCGTGACCTCCGCCGACGGTCATCCGGTCAGCGGCAAGCGGACGTTCACGCTCAGTCAGCCGGGCAAGGGCACGCCCGGCCCGCGTGCGGACGCGAAGGGCAGGGCCACCGAGGACGGCGGCTCCGATGGAATCCCGGTGTGGATCTTCGTGCTCGGCGCGGTCGTGCTGTTCGGCGGTGGTCTCGCCATCGCGCTGATCGGTTTCCGCGGCGGTCAGCGCCGATGAGCACGCGGTGAGCAGCGGGGCGACCGGCGTCCGCGAGACGGGAGCGCTGCTGCTGATCGTCCCGGCCGGGCTGCTGGGTGTCGGGTTGGCTTGGCTGCTCACCACGGGATCGGCGCCGGCCGAAGCCGCCGTGCGTGTCCTCGCGGACGGGCTGGGCGCGACGGTGCTCGGACTCGCCGCGCTTCCCCGTCTGCACGAGCGGCTCGCGCCGCCGTGGCGCATGCTCGCCGCACTGGCCGGGGCTTGGTGCGTGATCGAGTTCGCCGTGCTCGTCTTCGAGGCGGCCGAGGTGGTCGGCGTTCCCGCGCGGCGACTGGCGGCCGGGCAGTTCGGCACCTTTCTCACCGAGATCAGCGGCGGTCAGGTCGGCATCGCCATCCTGACCGCGACCGCCGCGGTGGCCGGCTATTCGACGCTGGCCTTCCGCGGCGCCGGCACGGCCTCGACCGACCTGGTGCTGGTGTTCGCGGCGGTCGCCGTCGCGCTGCGCCCGATCACCGGGCACATGTCGCAGCAGGCGTTCGGCTCGGTTCTCGCCGCGATGCACGCGCTCGCGGCGGGAGCCTGGTTCGGACTGCTGGTCGCGCTGGCGTTGGTGGTCCGCACACGCGGCGAATGGGCCGCGACGCTGCCGCGTTATTCGTCGGTGGCGCTGCCGCTGATCGGCGTGGTCGCGGCGACGGGCGTGGTGAACGGACTCGTCCGCCTCGGCGGCCTCGGCCCGCTGCTCGACACCGGGTACGGCCGCATCCTGCTGGCCAAGACCACGGTGCTGACGGTGCTGCTCGCGCTCGGCTGGTGGTGGCGGCGCGGCTGGGTCCGCCTGGCCGCCGACCATCGCATGGACGCGTCGGGCTCGCTGCGCCGCGCGGTGCTCGAGGTCACCATCATGGCCGTGGCCTTCGGTTTGGCGGCGACCCTGGCCGTCACCGCGTGATCCGACGGCGCGACGAAACCCGTTACAGTTGCCCGCATGACCGAAGTGAAGATCGTCGAAGACTGTGCGGGGTCGGCCGAATCAGCGTTCCAGTACGTCAACGATTACCGGAACCTGCCCAGTTTTCTGCACGGCATTCAGTCCTTCACACCGGTCGGCGAGCAGACCGAGGGCGTCGGCGCCGTCTTCGACGGGCACATGAAGCTCGGCCCGGCCTCGCTGCACTCGCGGGTCGAGGTGGTCCGCTGGGAGGAGAACTACGCCATCGGCATCAAGTCGATCAAGGGCTTCGAGATCGTGTCGACCTTCCTGTTCCACCCCAGGAGCGACGACCTGTGCACCGTCGACGCCATCATCGACTTCCGGGTGCCCGGCGGGCTGGCCGGCAGGGCGCTCGGCAAGACCATCGAGCCGTTCGTGAAGATCGCGGTCAAGCACACGACGGACAATCTCGTGAAGGAGATCGCCGCGTACCACGCGAGCCGCGCCTGATGGCTCCGGAGCCGGGCGAGGGGCGAGGCACCGCGCGGACGATGAGATGCTGAAAGCATGAGCGAGCGCACCACCCCGACCTTCGCCCAGCGGATGGGCTACATCTGGGGCCGGACGTTGCCCCCGACGATGTCGGAGTGGGTGGTCGCCGACCTGACCGGCCCCGGGGCCACCCGCCGCTACCTGCTGCGCATCCTGGTACCGATCATCCCGGTGCTGAGCCTTTTCCTTCTGGTGCCAGGCCCGCTGTGGATGGGCTTGGCGATGATGGCGCTGCTCTACCTGCCGCTGATCTATTTCACCGTGGCGCTGATGTACGTCTTCCGGCGGCACCGCCTGATCAAACACGGGCTCGACCCAGCGCTGGCCGACGCCGACGCCAGGGAGCGGGCCGCCGCGGACCGGCTGGCCTACGAGCGCAAGCACGGCCGCGCCTGACGCCCCGTTCAGCGGCCGGAAAAACGCATCGTGGGAACGCCGTCGATCGCGAATACGAGGCTGGCGGTGACTTATATCACGGGCATAGCCTGTAGACATGAAAAAACCCACATTCGGGCAGCGGATCACCTACGATCTGGGCCGCGAGCTCCCGGAGGAGTTTCACGAGTGGGTCGTCCACGACCTCGTCGGACACGGGGCCTCGGAGCGTTACCTCGTCCGATTCGTCGTGCCGATCATCCCGTTCTTCGCGCTGGTGCTGCTGTTCCCCGGACCGATGCCGCTCAAGATCGGCATGATCGTAATGATGATCGTGCCGCTGATCGTCTTCACGGTGGCGCTGACCTACGTGTGGCGCCGCTTCCGCTTGATCCAGCACGGACTGAGCCCTGACCTGTTGGACCACGGCCGAATCTCCGACATCGACCGCGAGAAGTACGAACTGCGCTACCGGCACCATTGACGCCGGACATCACCGCCGAACACCGGTGACCGCGAGGGCGAGCGGCCACCGCCGGAGGCGGCCGCGGCCATGACAGCGACCGAGCTCACATCGAGCAACCGGCCGACGCCACCGCTCGGCCCCGCACCCTAAGCTGACATTCGTGACCGAATCAGTGAACATTGCCACCGCCGATCTGGCCGACGAGATCGGCCCCGAGATCCGCAGCTGCGACACGCAGTTCATTCAATTCGGCGGCCGCGAGGTGTTCTCCGGGCGCATCACCACCATCCGCTGCTTCCAGGACAACCTGCTGGTCAAGCAGACGCTGAGCGAACCGGGCAATGGCGCGGTGCTGGTGGTCGACGGCGGCGCGAGCGTGCACACCGCGCTGGTCGGCGACATCATCGCGGGCCGCGGCGTCGACAACGGCTGGGCAGGCGTGATCGTCAACGGCGCCGTGCGCGATTCGGCGATCCTGCGCACCCTCGACATCGGCATCAAGGCGCTGGGCACCAACCCGCGCAAGAGCACCCAGACCGGCAGCGGTGAACGCGACGTCACGGTCGAGTTCGGCGGCGTCACCTTCGTGCCGGGCGAGATGCTCTACAGCGACCACGACGGCATCGTGGTGCGCGCCGAATCCTGAACCGCCCCGGCTAGTCCGGGGCGACCCGCGCCTTGTGACCGGCGAGGGCGACGACGTCGCCGACGTGCAACTGCCGTCCGCGCCGTAGTTCGACCTCGTCGTTCACCCGGACCAGGCCCGCGGCGATCACCGTCTTGGCCTCCGAACCGGAATCGATCAGATTCGCCAGTTTCAAGAACTGGCCGAGCCGAATGACGTCGTCATCAATCGGCACATCGACTGGATCCGACATGGCGTACATCCTCGCGCCAGGAACCCCGGATCGGCAAACCGCCTGCCAGCGAACACGCCGCGCGAAGGCTCGGCAAACAATCCCGGCAGCGTCCACACTGGATTGGTGACTACCACGCAAGCCGGTGAGCGCACCGAGATCGAACGCCTAGCGGAAAAGCCGACTCCCCCGGTTCCGCACCGCGGGCACGGCCGGTTCGCGCAGGTCCCGCACATCGCGGGCACCGTGCTCGGCGTCTTCGCCGTGTCCTGCTTCCTGTGGAGCCTGTCGCCAGCTCTGCGATTCCTGACCGAGGTGCCCCGCCGCTACCTCGACGACTACTACTTCGACGCGCCCGACACCAACCTGATGTGGGCGCTGATCGTCGGCCTCCTCGCCGGCGCGATCGCCAGCCGCAAACGGATCGCCTGGTGGCTGCTCGTCGGTTATCTCGCGCTGTTCGCGCTGACCAACGCCGTGGCATTCGTGACCGAAGGCAATATCGACGCGCTCGTCGCGTTGATCGTGCAACTCGGCGTGATCGGCGTGCTGGTCGCCTCGTGGCGGGAGTTCTACACAAAGGTGCGGCGCGGCGCGGCATGGAAAGCGCTCGGCGTCCTGGTCGGCGGGCTGGCGGCAGGCTGTCTGCTCGGCTGGGCCTTGGTCGAGCTGTTCCCCGGCACGCTGCCCGTCGGTGTGCAGCGGCCCGCGTGGGCGGTCTACCGGGTGACCGCGGCGATCCTGGTGGACAACGAGCATTTCGATGGCCACCCGCGCCCGTTCGTCAACTTCCTGCTCGGCCTGTTCGGCGCGATCGCGCTGCTGGCCGCGGCGATCACGCTGCTGCGCTCGCAGCGCGCGCAGAACGCCATGACCGGCCTGGACGAGTCGGCGATCCGCGGCCTGCTCGAAACCTCCGATGTGGACGATTCGCTCGGCTACTTCGCCACCCGCCGCGACAAGGCGGTGGTCTTCGCGCCGAGCGGAAAGGCGGCCGTCACCTATCGTGTCGAGCTGGGCGTCTGCCTGGCCAGCGGCGATCCGATCGGCATCCGCGAAGCGTGGCCGCAGGCGATCGACGCCTGGCTGTGGCTGGCCGACCGATTCGGCTGGACGCCCGCTGTCATGGGGGCAAGCGAAATCGGAGCGACCGCCTACCGCAGGGCCGGGCTTTCCGCGCTGCGCCTCGGCGACGAGGCCATACTCGACACCAGAAGCTTCTCGCTGGCGGGCCCGGAGCTCAAGCAGGTCCGCCAAGCCGTGAACCGGCTGCGCAAGCACGGCATCACGGTGCGCATCCGCAGGCACGGTGACATCCCCGCCGAGGAGTTCCCGCAGATCATCGCCAGGGCCGACGCCTGGCGCGACACCGAGACCGAGCGCGGCTTCTCGATGGCGCTCGGCAGGCTCGGCGATCCGCTCGACGGCGACTGCCTGCTGGTCGAGGCGGTGAATCCACAGGACCGGGTGCTCGGCATGCTGTCGCTGGTGCCGTGGGGCCGCACCGGCGCGTCACTGGAGTTGATGCGCCGCGATCCGCAGAGCCCCAACGGCGTGATGGAGCTGATGATCTCGCAGCTGGCGCTGAACTCCGAACAGTACGGCGTCACCAAGGTGTCGCTGAACTTCGCGGTGTTCCGCTCGGTGTTCGAAGAGGGCGCGCGGATCGGAGCCGGCCCTGTCCTTCGGCTCTGGCGCGGCGTGCTGATGTTCTTCTCGCGATGGTGGCAGCTGGAGGCGCTGTACCGGTCGAACGTGAAATACCAGCCGCACTGGGTGCCGCGCTTCTTCCTGTTCGAGGAGCGCAGGCAGTTGCCGCGGGTCGCGGTGGCCAGCGGCTTGGCCGAAGGCTTCCTGCCGCGCTTCGGCAAGGAACCCGAGACCACCGTGCACACCGGTCTGCACAGCGCGGTCCCCGACACCATCACCGGCCTGAACGCCGACGGCAGCGCGCCAGACGTTCCGGAGGTCGGTGTCGCCGAACACCTCACGCGCCGCCCCGAGCAGGTCCGGGTGCGGATGGACAAGCTGGACCGGATGACGGCGGCGGGCATCGACCCGTATCCGGTCGCCTATCCCCCGACGCACACGGTGGCCGCGGCCCGGCGCTCGCCGCGCGGCACCACGGTCAGGGTGTGCGGCAGGCTGCTCCGCATCCGCGACTACGGCGGGGTGATCTTCGCGGTGCTGCGCGACTGGTCCGGCGACATCCAGCTGGTCATCGACCGCGATCGGGTCGGCGTCGAGCGCAGCGCCGAGTTCGGCGAGTATTTCGACCTCGGCGATCTGATCGAGGTGAGCGGCCAGATCGGGCTGAGTCGGCGCGGCGAACTCTCCCTGCTGGCGTCCGACTGGCGGATGATCGGCAAATGCCTGCACCCGCTGCCGGACAAGTGGAAGGGCCTCGCCGATCCCGAGGCCAAGGTGCGACAGCGCTACGTCGACATGTCGATCAACCAGGAGACCCGCGAGGTAATCGCCAAGCGCAGCGCGGTGGTGCGTTCGCTGCGCGACTCGCTCAATTCCTGGGGCTACCTCGAGGTCGAGACGCCGATCCTGCAGCGGGTCCACGGCGGCGCCAACGCGACCCCGTTCATCACCCACATCAACGCCTACGATCTCGACCTCTACCTGCGCATCGCCCCCGAGCTCTACCTGAAACGACTATGCGTCGGCGGCATGGAGAAGGTCTTCGAGCTGGGCCGCACCTTCCGCAACGAGGGTGTCGATTTCAGCCACAACCCGGAATTCACCATTCTCGAGGCGTACGAGGCGCACAGCGATTACGAGCGCATGATGCACACCTGCCGCCACCTGATCCAGAACGCCGCGATGGCCGCCAACGGCGCCGAGGTCGCTCTGCGGCCGACCGACGACGGTTCGTTCGAGGCCGTCGACATCTCCGGCGAGTGGCCGGTGAAGACGGTGCACGGCGCGGTGTCGGAGGCCATCGGATCGACCATCACACCGCAGACCTCCGTGGCGGAGCTGCGCAAGCTGTGCGACGGTGCCGACATCCCATACCAGCACGGCTGGGACGCGGGCCAGGTGGTGCTGGAAATGTATGAGCACCTGGTGGAATCGCAGACCAGGGAACCCACCTTCTATATCGACTTCCCGACTTCGGTGTCGCCGCTGACCCGCGCGCACCGCAGCATCGCCGGTGTCACCGAGCGCTGGGATCTGGTGGCATGGGGCGTCGAACTCGGCACGGCCTACAGCGAACTCACCGATCCGGTCGAGCAGCGGCGCAGGCTCACCGAGCAGTCCATGCTCGCGGCGGGCGGTGATCCGGAGGCGATGGAGCTGGATGAAGACTTCCTGCAGGCGCTCGAACACGCCATGCCGCCCACCGGCGGTCTCGGCATGGGCGTCGACCGGATCGTCATGCTGATCACGGGCCGCAGCATCCGCGAAACGCTGCCGTTCCCATTGGTGAAGCCCCGCTGAGGATCTCACTATGAGGGACTGCACCGTCGAAGGATTAACGGTGATCGACAGCTGCCGATAACCTTTGAGACTCGGCTCCGGGAGGAGGCCGATACCTTCGACGATCGGGATGGGACATATGTACGTTGACCTGTTGACCAATGCCGGCCTGCTGGATCCGTCCGTGTGGGCGAGCCCGGACACCTGGACAACGGCCATGGAGTACGCGGCGAAGAAAAAGAAGAAGAGCAACAGCGGTCTGCTCTTCGGCGGCATCTGCTGCCTTCTCGTGGTCGTCGCCATCGGCGTTGGCATCTACCTGCTGCTCAACAAGCGCAAGCAGGGCAACCAGCAGCCTCCGAACGGCCAGCCGCCCTACGGCCAGCCGGGCCAGCCGCCCTACGGCCAGCACTGATCGGGTCGCTGTTCGCGCGGAAAGCCCGGGCCGCGTAGGCATTCTAGGCTTTCGTGTGCGGCGCGGAATCGGCTCGGTCCGCGTGGAGGTCGGCGGCCGAGTCGGTTCGGCCGGACTACCTCCGGCCGATCCCGGTCAGGTCGATGTCGATATGAAACGGGACGCTCAGGCGCAGGCGGTCGTGGTGGATGCCGGTGAGCGCGTAAGTCTTTGTCGCGGGGTCGAGTTCGTACACGTAAACGACCGGGTGCCCGTCGCCGTTCTCCACTCGCCAGAAGTATGCGATACCGGCCTTGGCGTACAGCTGAGGTTTCCGCTCGCGATCCCGAGTCCGGGATTCGATCGACACGACCTCAACGGCCAGCACGACTTCATCGGGCCAATAGGTGGTCCTTTCCAGACCGCCATCGGTGTGCGCACGCACCACCAGCACATCCGGCTCGGGCCGCTGGTCCCGGCCGAGCGTGACGGTCATCTCGCGACGAACCCTCATGCCCGCGGGCGCCAGGCGACCCAGGGCCGATTCGAGCAATGAGATGACCTGCACGTGGAACTTCACCCGCGGGGACGCGAAGACGAAGCTCCCGTCGATCAACTCGGTGTGTGGTGGCAGATCGGGCAGGCGGTCCAGGTCCTCGGCGACGAACCCGCCGGGCGGCGGACGCAACCACTGCGGAAACGGTTCGGCGGTCACGGCGACGAGTATGTCACCGCACTTCGACGCGATGTATCCGAAAAGCACTGCCTGAAGTGAACAACAGAGATGCATAGCGAAAACCCGAGTCGAAGCCCGGGCCCCAGAGCTTCTCCCGCCTGACAACGCCACCTGGGCCGGACGGCCGCGGGAGCATGCGGCACAGTGGGTGGGTGCAGTTGATTCTCGTTCGCCATGCGCAGCCGCTTCGGGTGTTGAGCGCGTCCGGTCCCGCCGATCCCGAGCTGTCGGAGGTGGGGCGTGAGCAGGCGGAGCGCGTGCCCGGCGCATTGAGCCACCATCGGATCGCGCGGGTGTTGAGCAGTCCGCAACGGCGGGCGCGGGAGACCGCGGCGCCGACGGCCGCCAAGCTGGGCCTGCCGGTGGAGATCGTGGACGACCTGGCCGAATACGATCGCGACCTGCCCGCCTACATTCCGATCGAGGACGCCAAGCTGGAGTTCCGCGACGCCTACGAACGGATCAAGGCCGGATATCTGCCGGAGCAGATCGACGGTCCCGCGTTCGTGCACCGGGTGCGCGATGCCGTGACGGAGATCGCCGCGAGCACCGATCCGGCCGATACCGTGGTCGCCTTCGCGCACGGCGGCGTGATCAACGTGCTGTTGCAGGAAGTACTCGGCCTGCCGCGGCCGCTGACCTTCCCGATCGACTACTGCTCGGTGACCCGAATCCTGTTCTCCCGCACCGGCCGCCGCTCCGCCGCGACCGTCAACGAGAACGGCCACGTGTGGGACCTGTTGCCCCGTAACATCGGCCGCTGATCGCGGGCGGGGCCGCCCAAGTCGACCTCGGCCGCGGATTCAGTGGGACCTACCGCCCACAACATCGACCGCCGGGATCGCGGAAGAGCCCGCCGACATTAACGTCGGCCGCGGATCGAGTGGGGCCTGTTGCCTCGCGACATCGACCGCCGGGATCGCGGAAAGCCCGCCGCTGTTAACGTCGGCCGCGGATCGAGCAAAACCTGTTGCCTCGCAACAGCGGCCGTGGAATCGCAGGCAGACGCGCCGCCGTTAACGTCGGCCGCGGATTCACAGCGAAGCCCGCCCCTCACAGCCGACTACCAGAATCGTCGCACCCCGGTCACAGCGCCAAGCCCTTCGATGGGAGTTCGTGAGTCACCCGCGACTCACGCTCTGAGAGAAGGGAGTTGCGAATGTTTTCCAAGACGAAGAATGCGCGCCGAGGAGCCATCCGAGCCGCCGTGGCGGGCGCGATGGTGACCGTTCCTTTGTCCGCGGTGGCGGCGACGGCCAGTGCGGAAGCGCCCGCGGCCGACACCGCTCAGGTTCAGCAGGGGACGGAGGGTCTGGCGCTGGAAGGCACCGATGTCAGCCGCCCGCATTCGGGTGGGTACCCCGGGCGACCGGGCAACAGGCCGGACCACGACAGGCCGAATTCCCACGAGGCGGACTACTACACCACGCCCGGCGCCGGGCCCCGCGTTCACCGGGAGGGAATCCCGCCGACCAAGTAGGGCGGCGGCAGTGTGGGCTGATCAGCAACGACGAAGGCCACCCTCCGCACGGGGGAAGGTGGCCTTCGCTGTGTCCGTGGACCGATCAGGCCATGCCCGCGAGCCAGTTGTGCATCCAGGAGATCGCGGTCTGCCCGCCGCCGACCGAGTAGCTGCCGTACACGGTGTGCGCCTGCGAACGGTAGAAACGCTCCAGGTCCTTGGCGCGCTGCTGGTTCGCCGTGTCGGTGAGCTGCGACTGGAGGGTGGGCACGCCGCCGAACGCCATCAGGTCGTTGATGATCGCGCCCGCCTCGAGCTGGTAGCGCCAGATGTTGGCCGGGTTGGCGTCCGAGCTCTGGGCGAGGAAGCCGGCGAAACGGGTGACGAAGTCGTCGGTCGCGGTCGCGCAGTACAGGTCGTCGACCGCGCAGATGGTGCGAGTGCGGTCGCTCACCCAGCCGAAGCCGCCGACCCGGGCCCCACCGGCGCCCGCGCCGGGCGCCACCGGACCGACCTGGACGTCGGTCGGCGAGCGGCGCGGGTCGGAGATCAGGCCGACGCCCGCGACGCGATCGGGCGAGACAACGCCGAGGCCGGTGCCGATCTCGGCCGCGAGATCACCGGCGGCGTCCGCGCCCTGGCTGTAGCCGACCAGCGCGATCTTCGTCGCGCCGCAACGCTGGGCCACCTCGCCGATCAGCCCGCGCGCCGCGCTGACCGCCTCTTTCTTCGAGTTGCCGTAAACCTCACCCTCCCAAGGGAAGGCGGTCGCCGCGTAGGTCACGTAGTCGACGTCGACCGAGCGGGGCAGGCCGCGAGTGACGCCCGCCAGCATGCCGGGCTGCGGCGTCTTGTCGTGACCGGTCTCCCAGGTGCCGGGAATGGCCACCACATAGAGGCTGGGGCAGTTGTCCGCGGCCGCGGTTCCACTGCCGAACACCAAGCCGGACGCGATCGCCGCGGACGCGCCCATGGCCGCGACAAGCTTCTTCAACTGCATACTGCTCCAGTTCAACCTGGCCCCGGTGATGGGGCGCTCCCCGTCGAGTTGCCGCTCACATGCTGAACGCGATGGATGTCGTCCCAATGCGAAGTCGACCCGAGTCACCCACCGCGTTAACGCCTGTACGACGTGCACGAGCCCGCAGGTCGGCCGCACGCCGTTGATCACAATAGGGCTCGCGCGCCCCATTCGCCATTCAGGCTCGCCATGTGTCCGATTTCCGACAGCGAATACAGGAAAGCGCCCGTGGACGAGTTGTCCACGGGCGCCTTACGTTTGCTTCAGGCGAAGATCAGCGCTGGGCGACCATCGTCGGGGTGACCGGCGCGGGCAGCGCCGTCTCGCCCTCGAGGAACTGGTCGACCGCGGAGGCCGCGGCGCGGCCTTCGGCGATGGCCCAGACGATCAGCGACTGGCCGCGGCCCATGTCACCGGCGACGAAGACGCCGGGAATGTTTGTGGCCCAGTTCTTGTCGCGCTGGACGTTGCCACGCTGGTCGTAGCCGACACCGAGATCGCTGAGCAGGCCCGGCTTCTCGGGTCCGACGAAGCCCATGGCCAGCAGCACCAGATCGGCCTCGAGGGTGAAGTCGGTGCCGTCGACCTTCTCGAAGCGGCCGTTGACCATCTTGACCTCGTGCGCCTCCAGGCCGGTGACCTTGCCGTCCGCGCCGACGAAACGCTCGGTGTTCACGGAGAACACCCGCTCGCCGCCCTCCTCGTGCGCCGAGGAAACCCGGTACATCAGCGGGTAGGTCGGCCACGGGGTGGAGGCGGCGCGCTCCTCCGGCGGACGCGGCATGATCTCGAACTGGTGCACCGACTCGGCGCCCTGGCGGTGCGAGGTGCCGAGGCAGTCGGCGCCGGTGTCGCCGCCACCGATGATGACGACCTTCTTGCCCTTGGCGTGGATCGGCGGCAGGCCTTCGGCGTCGGTGACGTCGTCGCCCAGTTGCACCCGGTTGGCCCAGGGCAGGAACTCCATCGCCTGGTGGATGCCGTCCAGCTCCCGGCCGGGGATCGGCAGGTCGCGGGCCAGGGTGGCGCCGCCCGCCAGCACGACCGCGTCGAACTGCTCGCGCAGCTCATCGGCGGTGATGTCGACGCCGACGTTCACGCCGGTCTTGAAGATGGTGCCCTCGGCCTCCATCTGCGCGAGACGGCGGTCGATGAAGCGCTTCTCCATCTTGAATTCCGGGATGCCGTAGCGCAGCAGGCCGCCGATGCGGTCGGCGCGCTCGAACACGGTCACGGTGTGACCTGCGCGGGTCAGCTGCTGTGCGGCGGCGAGGCCGGCCGGGCCGGAGCCGACGACGGCGACCTTCTTGCCGGTGATGCGGGTCGGGTAGACCGGGGTCACCCAGCCCTCGTCGAAGGCGTTCTCGATGAGCTCGACCTCGACCTGCTTGATCGTCACCGGGTCCTGGTTGATGCCGAGGACGCAGGACGCCTCACACGGCGCCGGGCACAGGCGACCGGTGAACTCAGGGAAGTTGTTGGTCGCGTGCAGGCGGTCGATGCCCTCCCGCCACTGGCCCTTGTACACGAGGTCGTTCCACTCGGGAATCAGGTTCCCGAGCGGACAGCCGTTGTGACAGAACGGGATACCGCAGTCCATGCACCGGCTGGCCTGGGTCTGCAGAGTGTCGTGGGAGAACTTCTCCTCGTAGACCTCTTTCCAGTCCATCAGGCGCAGCGGAACCGGACGCCGCTTGGGCAGTTCCCGCGAGGTGTGCTTCAGAAATCCTTGTGGGTCAGCCACGTGCGGCCTCCATGATCGCTTCGTCCACGTCCTTGCCGCTCTTCTCAGCTTCGGAGATGGCGAGCAAAACCTTCTTGTATTCGCGCGGCATGACCTTGACGAAGTGGTTCACCTGCTGCGACCAATCGCTCAGGATGCGATCGGCGACAGCCGAACCCGTCTGGTCACGGTGCTCGGTCACGATGTCGTGCAGCCAGGTGAAGTCGTCACCCGCGAGCTGCTCGAGCGCGTCGGTCTGTTCCGGGTTGACCCGCGCGGCGAACGTGCCGTCCGGGTCGTACACGAACGCGACACCGCCGGACATACCGGCGCCGAAGTTGCGCCCGGTCTCGCCGAGGATGACCACCCGGCCGCCGGTCATGTACTCGAGGCCGTGGTCGCCCACGCCCTCGACCACCGCGGTGGCGCCCGAGTTGCGCACGGCGAACCGCTCGCCGACCACGCCGCTGATGAACGCCTTGCCGCTGGTCGCGCCGAACAGGATCACGTTGCCCGCGATGATGTTCTGGTCGGCGACGAAGTCCGACGGCGCGCTCTGCGACGGGCGCACGATGATGTGACCGCCCGAAAGACCCTTGCCGACATAGTCGTTCGCGTCACCCTGCACCCGCAGCGTGATGCCCGCCGGCACGAAGGCGCCGAAGCTGTTGCCCGCGGAACCGGTGAACGTGATGTCGATGGTGTCGTCGGGCAGGCCGGTGCCGCCGTACAGCTTGGTCACCTCGTGGCCGAGCATGGTGCCGACCGTGCGGTTCACGTTCGTGATCTTGGTCTCGAACTTCACCGCCTGGCCGCGCTCCAGCGCGTCCCGGCTCTGGACGATCAGCTGCTGGTCGAGTGCCTTGTCCAGGCCGTGGTCCTGCGACTTGGTGCAGCGGCGGTCCTGGTACATGAACGCCGTCTCGACGTCGTCCAGGATCGGCGAGAGGTCCAGCTTGCTGGCCTTCCAGTGCTCCTTGGCCTTGGAGGTGTCGAGCATGTCGACCCGGCCGATGGCCTCGTCCAGCGTGCGGAAGCCGAGCGATGCCAGCAGTTCGCGGACCTCTTCGGCGATGAACAGGAAGAAGTTCTCGACGAATTCCGGCTTGCCCGTGAAGCGTTCGCGCAGCAGCGGGTTCTGCGTCGCGACACCGACGGGGCAGGTGTCCAGGTGGCAGACGCGCATCATGATGCAGCCCGATACCACCAGCGGAGCGGTCGCGAAGCCGTACTCCTCGGCGCCGAGGAGCGCGGCGATCAGGACGTCGCGGCCCGTCTTCATCTGACCGTCGACCTGCACCACGATGCGGTCGCGCAGGCCGTTGAGCAGCAACGTCTGCTGGGTCTCGGCGAGGCCGAGCTCCCAGGGACCGCCCGCGTGCTTGAGCGAGGTCAGCGGGGACGCGCCGGTGCCGCCGTCGTGGCCGGAGATCAGCACGACGTCGGCGTGCGCCTTCGACACACCGGCGGCGACGGTGCCGACGCCGGGCTCCGCGACAAGTTTCACGTGAATCCGAGCCTGCGGGTTCGCGTTCTTCAGGTCGTGGATCAGCTGCGCCAGGTCCTCGATCGAGTAGATGTCGTGGTGCGGCGGCGGCGAGATCAGGCCGACGCCCGGCGTCGAGTGCCGCACCTCGGCGACCCACGGGTACACCTTGTGCGCGGGCAGCTGACCACCCTCGCCCGGCTTGGCGCCCTGGGCCATCTTGATCTGGATGTCGGTGCAGTTGGTCAGGTAGTGCGCGGTGACGCCGAAGCGACCCGAGGCCACCTGCTTGATCGCCGAACGACGCCAGTCGCCGTTGTCCTCGACCTCGAAGCGGGCCGGGTGCTCGCCGCCCTCACCGGAGTTCGAGCGGCCGCCGAGCCGGTTCATCGCGATCGCGAGGGTCTCGTGCGCCTCGGCCGAGATGGAGCCGTAGCTCATCGCGCCGGTGGAGAACCGCTTCACGATCTCCGAGGCGGGCTCGACCTCGTCGATCGAGATCGGCGCGCGCTGACCGGTCTTGAACTTGAACAGGCCGCGCAGCGAGGCCAAGCGCTCGGACTGATCGTCGACCAGCTTGGTGTACTCCTTGAAGATCGAGTACTGGCCCGAGCGGGTCGCGTGCTGCAGCTTGAAGACGGTGTCCGGGTTGAACAGGTGGTATTCGCCCTCGCGGCGCCACTGGTACTCGCCGCCCACCTCGAGGTCGCGGTGCGCGCGCTCGTTGCGGTTCTCCAGGAACGCCACCCGGTGCCGCGCCGCCACGTCGTCGGCGATCTCGTCGAGGCCGATGCCGTCCAAGTGCGAGCGCAGGCCGGTGAAGTACTCGTCCACCAGGTCCTGCGACAGGCCGATCACCTGGAACAGCTGCGCGCCGTTGTAGGAGGCGAGGGTGGAGATGCCCATCTTGGACATCACCTTCAGCACGCCCTTGCCCGCGGCCTTGTTGAAGTTCGCGACCGCCTTGCGGAAGTCGGACTCCAGGCTGCCGGTGCCGAGGTCGAGCGCGCCGCGCTCCAGCATGTCCTCGATGGTCTCGAAGGCCATGTACGGGTTGATCGCGGCCGCGCCGAAGCCGACCAGCATGGCCATGTGGTGCACCTCGCGGGCGTCACCGGCCTCCACGATCAGGCCGACCTTGGTGCGGGTGCGCTCGCGCACCAGGTGGTGGTGCACCGAGGAGGTGAGCAGCAGCGAGGGGATCGGCGCCAGCTTCTCGTTGGACTCGCGGTCGGAGAGCACGATGATGCGCGCGCCGCCGTCGATGGCCGCCGACACCTGGGTGTTGATGGCCTGCAGCGCCTTGCGCAGGCCCTTGCCGCCCTTCTTCACCGGGTACAGGCCGCGCACGACCACCGAGCGCAGCTCAGGACGCGAGCCGTCGTCGTTGATGTGCACGAGCTTGGCCAGCTCGTCGTTGTCCAGGATCGGCTGCTCGATGGCGATCTGCTTGCACGACTCGGGGCCGGGGTGCATCAGATCGGCCTCCGGGCCGATGTTGCGCTTGAGGCTGGTGACGACCTCTTCCCGGATCGCGTCCAGCGGCGGGTTGGTGACCTGCGCGAACAGCTGGGAGAAGTAGTCGAACAGCAGGCGAGGACGCGCCGAGAGCACCGCGATCGGCGTATCGGTGCCCATCGAGCCGAGCGCCTCGAGGCCGGACTTGGCCATCGGGGAGATCAGCAGGTTCAGCTCTTCGTTGGTGTATCCGAAGATCTGCTGACGGATCAGCACCCGGTCGTGCGACATGTGCACGTGCGGGCGGTCCGGCAGATCGGCGAGGCGGGTCACACCCTCGTCCAGCCACTGCTGGTACGGGTGCTCGGCGGCCAGCTCGGACTTGACCTCGTCGTCGGTGACGATGCGGCCCTTGGAGGTGTCCACCAGGAACATGCGGCCCGGCTGCAGGCGGGCCTTCTTGACGACCTTGGACTGGTCGATGTCGAGCACGCCGACCTCGGAGGCCATCACGACGAGGCCGTCGTCGGTCACCCAGATGCGGCTCGGCCGCAGGCCGTTGCGGTCGAGCACGGCGCCGATCACGGTGCCGTCGGTGAAGCACACCGACGCGGGGCCGTCCCACGGCTCCATCAGCATCGAGTGGTACTCGTAGAACGCCCGCCGCTGCGGGTCCATGTTCTCGTTGCGTTCCCAGGCCTCGGGAATCATCATCAGCACGGCGTGGGGCAGGCTGCGGCCGCCGAGGTGCAGCAGTTCGAGCACCTCGTCGAAGCGGGCCGTGTCGCTCGCCCCCGGGGTACAGACGGGGAAGATCTTCTCCAGGCGGTTCTTGCCCGCGGAGTCGGTCCCGAAGACGTCGCTGTTCAGCAGCGCCTCGCGGGCGCGCATCCAGTTCTCGTTGCCGGTGACGGTGTTGATCTCACCGTTGTGCGCCACCCGGCGGAACGGGTGCGCGAGGGGCCACGACGGGAAGGTGTTGGTGGAGAACCGGGAGTGCACGATGCCGAGGGCGGACTCCACCCGGCCGTCCTGCAGGTCCAGGTAGAAGGCGCGCAACTGGGGCGTGGTGAACATGCCCTTGTAGACGAAGGTCTGGCCGGACAGGCTCGGGAAGTACACCGACTCCCTGCCGACGGCGCCCTCGCCCGCGCCCTGCGAACCGAGCTCGTGCTCGACGCGCTTGCGGATGACGTAGGCGCGACGCTCCAGGTCCATGCCGGACAGCTGCTCGGCGGCGCCCTTCGGGGAGGCGATGAAGATCTGGCGGAAGGTCGGCATGGCGTCGCGCGACAGCGCGCCGAGCGACGACTCGTCGATCGGCACCTCGCGCCAGCCGAGGACCTCGAGGCCCTCTTCCTTGACGATCTTCTCCACGCCGTACGCGGCGCGCGCGGCCTCGCGACGGGCCTGCGGCAGGAAGGCGATACCCGACGCGTAGGACCCTTCGGCGGGCAGCTCGAAGTCCACGATCGCGCGGAAGAAACGGTCCGGGATCTGGATCAGGATGCCCGCGCCGTCGCCGGAATTCGGCTCGGCGCCCGCAGCACCACGGTGCTCCAGGTTCAACAGGGCCGTAATAGCCTTGTCCACGATGTCGCGGCTGCGGCGGCCGTGCATATCGACGACGAATGCGACACCGCAGGCGTCGTGTTCGTTCGCCGGGTCGTAAAGACCGATGGGTCCAGGTGACCTGTGGCCAGGAAGTTGCGTCATGCCTCTGCCTTCAAGAAAGTGGCCTTCGAAGAAAAACGGCCTTTCGTCGAACGCCTCCGTCAAGACTGCGCCCGTACGTTCCGAATCCAGCCGCGCTGATGGTCTTCGGCGTGCAGTCACGTCTCCAGTTGTCCACCCGCGATGGATAAGTGGGTGCTCGTAGGTAACGGAACGCTTACGTGTTCCTAACCTCCGCGCGGGTGTTCGCCCGCTACTCTGGGCACCTGCCTGGTGAGCCCGAGCGGGCGATGGTCGCCGAGCTTTTCGTGTTCGGCGTAAGAGCAAACGATAAGTCAGGTCCGGGGCCCAACCAACTTAGGTAGCACTAATAACCTGGTCTAGCTGGGCTTCTTCATACGGTCCTCCACGTGTGCGCGTCGTCCAGTGTAAAGCAGCGAACGGGCCTGGATCGAGCCCCCGGCACTCGGTGCCGAGCGGAGCGGACACGGCTGCGCCCGCCCGTCCTACGAGGCCGCACAACCCCGAGAACAGGCGCTCACCTGCATCGAAGATGATTTCCCCCGCCCGGAGGACGGCAAACCATCTGTGCCGCGGCTAACTCGTCCGCGACCTCGATGAGACATTTCCGACAGGGGTGTGACAAGCCTCAGACGGTATCCGACCGTCCGGGTTCTTTTGTTTCTTGTGCTTTTCAGCACATTTTCAGCAAACAAGATCAGTGGCGTTGCACACACCGCGCGCGATGACCGACGGCAGCCGCTCAGCACAGGGCGGAAACTGCGCGGATCAACGCCAGCCGATGCAGCGGATCCATGCTCTCGAGCAGGGAGAACACGCCGTGCGCCAGTCGTTCCATGCAATCGGGCGCGGCCAGTTCGGCCCGGTGCTCGGCGAGCTGGTCCATGATCGCCGCGTTCAGCCGATCGATCGCCGGACGCACGTCGGTCAGATCCGGTGGCGTACTCGGGGCGGCGACGGGGTCGAAGCGCCACCGCGCGATCAGGCCGTACTGCACCGTCTTGCTGGCCTCGATCTGGCCGAAAAACACCCTCCTGACCCAGTTTTCGGGCAGGCCGCGGGCCGCGCCGATGCGCGCCATGGCGTCGTAGACCTCCGCCTCGCGCGCCGGGTCGTCGATGACAGGGGCCGATCCGTCGCGCGCGGCGTCAGCCCACTTGGCGGCCGCGACGGCGTCGGCGGTGTCGAGACGCTGGGCGATCAGGAGGACGAGCGGGTCCAGTGACCTGTACAGCGGCTCGCCGGGAACCGGCCGATCGCTACCGGCGGCCCACACCAGCAGCACCGCAGACAGCAGTGCCACCGCGACTGCGCGCATGCTCCCGCCCGTTCGCTCGACAACGAATCACCCAGTCAGATTAGGTGAAACCGCCGTTTCCGCTGTGAGCCTTGCCACATCCGCCCCGCCATGCTCGGTGTGTCGGGGTTCTGCCTGTCACGCTGGGACAACGAATCTGTGACAGTTTCGCCAAGCTGCCAAACGACTGGGACGACGTAGAGGATGTGAGATCCCCATGACCGTCACCGGCTTGTTCACCTGGCTCGGCGGAGGTCAGACCGGTGAACTCACCGAACGCCACGAACGCGCCAGCTATGCCGTCACCGGCGCGGCGGTCGCGCTGTTCGCCCTGGTGGCGGGGGTCGTGACGACCTTGGCGCTGGCCGTGACCGACGGCTGGCCGCTGTTCGCCGTCGTTCCGGTCGCGCTGATCGTCGCGCTGCTCGCCAGCACCGTCGGGCGTGCGCTCGCCACCGCGCGGCCCGGCCGCATGCCAGACCGGCTCGGTCTGGCCGGACGGATCGCGGTGGCCGTCCTGGCGGGCGCGCTGCTCGGCGAACTGGCGAGCACGGCGCTGTTCGGCGGCTCGGTGAACCGTGTCCTCGACGAAAAGGCCCATGCCGCCGTCGAATCCGCGCCCGCGGTGGCCGAGGCCCGCGCCGACCTGGACCGGGCGCGCGCCGACCGCACCGCACTGGATCAGACCATCACCGCCGCGCAGGCGGATATCGATCGCTCGCTGGTGATCGCGCGGTGCGAATTCAATCCCACCCCGGAATGCCCGCAGACCAGGATCACCGGCGTGCCGGGCCGGGGACCGGAATCCCAGACCGCCAACGAGATGCTCGATGATGCCCGCGCCCGGCTCGCCGCGGCCCGCGACCGCGCGGCCGCGCTCGACCGGCGCGTGACCGACGCCGAAAGCGCGACGGCCGCAGCCCGATCCGCCGCCTTCACGGACGGTGATCGGGGACTCGGCGCGCGCTGGGTCGCGATGAACGATCACGCGGCGACGGGCGGCGCGCTGCTGCTGCGGTTGGCGAGCCTGATCGCCTTCGTACTGCTCGCCCTGCTGCCGCTGCTGCTGCGCTGGTGGCGCGGGGAGACCTCGTTCGACCGGCACGCCGCGGCCCGCGCCGTGGTCGACCGCGCCGAACGCGAGGCCGACGCGGCTATCGCGGTCAAGCAGGCCGAGGTGCGCGCCGAGGCCGAGCGCCTGCGCGCCGAACAGCAGCTCACCGCCGCAAAGCTGGCCGTGGAGGCCGACACCGCCATCGACAGGGAACGCCAGCGCACCCGCGTCATCGCGGCCATCGGCGGCCTGGAGATCGGCATCACCGAACCACGCGGCCTCGACAAGCCGAGGCACCACGAACTGCCGGCCGGACCGGCTGCCGATCGAAAGGACAGCTCCGTGTCTCAGGACGGGATCGTGACCCCGAACCTGCCGGCGACCGTCGGGACGGCCGTGCCCGCGCCGACCACGAGCCCCGGCCAGCTCGCCCCTGCCGCGCCGCGCGCCGAGGAGCCCAAGGGCGGCGGGCTGGAGCTGCCGATCATCGGCACGGTGCCGTTCACCGACACCGCCGCGCGCTGGATACGGCCGCTGGTGCCCTCCTTCGTGGCCAACGCGATCGACACCGCGACGCACCCGCTGCGCACCGCGCGGCAGGCCTTCGAAGAAGTGGAGGAGATCACCTTCACGCTGCGCCGCACCAGAAAGGTGACGGTGGACTCGCATGATTCGCACGCCCAGGCCCAGCCACATGCGGTCGCGCCGCAGGTCGGCTACCAGCTGCCGCCCGGCTCGCCGGAGGCCTGGCACGCGCACCGCATCGCCTCGGCCGTGGTCGACGTGCCGCACCCGGCCGGGCACGACCCGCGGTACTCCGCGCTCGCCCAGGGGTACGGCCCCTACTACGGCCTGCCGCCCGTCGCTCACCCTGGCGAGCTGACCGCTCGTGAGCAGCGAGAACTGCCGGGCTCCGGTCGGCGGGAGCTTCCTCCCGGCCGCTGATCGAGCGATCGGCGCACGATCCTGCCGGTGTCGCGCCGTTCGTGCCGAGACCCGATCGCGCCGAGCTCTGATCGGCGTGCATCCAGCCGTCGGGAGATCTCCGAGTGGGTTCGCGCCGGGCGTTCTACTCTGCACGCATGCCGGTGGTGGGTGAGGTGACGACGCGGACCGCGCCGTGGGGTTCGCGGCTGCTCGGGTCAGCGCAGGAGTCCTCGGGTGCGCGACGGATCCGCATCCAGCTGCTGCTCACGGTGCCGCTGCTGACCGCGAACTTCACCGGCATGATCGTCTCCATCGCCCTCGGCGGCTTCGTGCTGCCCGGTCCCTCGGTGTTCACCCGCGAGCTGCTGCCGCTCGACGCGATCGCCGCGCCCGTCTATGCCGCGCTGGCGACTGTGTTCGGCATGGTGTGGGGCACGACGCGCGGACTGCGCGCACTGCGCTGGGCGACCGATCTCGACCACGTTCCCACCGAAGCCGAACAGGCCGCCGCGGCCGCGGTGCCGCGCAAGCTGGTGGTGCACCAGGGTTTGCTGTGGTTCGGCGGACTCGTCCTGCTCACGCCGCTGTACGGGTTGGCGGATCCGGAGCTGATCCCGAAGGTCGCGTTCGCCGTGGGGATCAGCGCGATCGTGGTGTGCGCGAACAGCTATCTGATCATCGAGTTCGCGCTTCGGCCGGTGACCACGCGGGTGCTGGAAGCCGCGCAGGCCCATCGCCGCCGCGGCATCGGCGTCTTCGGTCGCTCGCTGCTGGCCTGGATGCTCGGCTCCGGCGTGCCGGTGGCCGGACTGATGGTGATCGCCGTGCTCGCGCTGGCTCGTTCGGATGTGAGCGCCGAGCGGTTGGCCGTGTGCGTGCTCGCGCTCGGCGGCGCGACGCTGGTGTTCGGCCTGTTGCTGATGACCCAGACCCTGGCCGCCACCGTCGCGCCGATCCGCGGCGTGCGGCAGGCGATGCGTCAGGTGGAGAAGGGCGATCTCGACGTCTGGCTCGCGGTGTACGACGGCACCGAATTGGGCGAGCTGCAAAGCGGATTCAACCACATGGTGCACGGCTTGCGGGAACGCGAGCAGATCCGCGACCTGTTCGGCAGGCACGTCGGCCAGGACGTAGCGGACGCCGCACTGGCCGCCGAGCCGGAACTGGGCGGGGTGGAGACCGACGCGGCGGCGCTGTTCATCGACATCATCGGCTCGACGACGATGACCGCGACCCGGTCCGCCACCGAGACCGTCGCCCTGCTGAACCGCTTCTTCGGGCTGGTGGTCGACGAGGTCGAGCGCTGCGGCGGGCTGCTCAACAAGTTCGAGGGCGACGCGGCGCTCGCGGTCTTCGGCACTCCCACTCCCCTGCCCGACGCGGCGGGCGCCGCACTCGCCTGCGCCCGCGCCATCCGCGCGCGCCTCGGTGAGATTCTCGAACTCACCGCGAGTATCGGCGTGGCGGCGGGACGGGTGGTCGCGGGCAATGTCGGCGCGCACCAGCGCTACGAATTCACCGTCATCGGCGACGCCGTCAACGAGGCCGCGCGGCTGTGTGAACTCGCCAAACAGGATTCGGGGCTGCTCCTGGCGTCCGGGTCGACCGTCGGCGACGCGGACGCGGAAGAGGGCGAGCACTGGCAGCTCGGCGAGTCGGTCACGCTGCGCGGCCGCATCGCGCCGACGACCCTGGCACGGCCCCGCTGAACCACCACGGCGGTTCCCGATCGGAACACGGGACCCGCCGCGCCGCCCCGGCAGGCCCCACCATCCACTCGCGACGAAGGCCGAGTCGCCCTGCCGCGCAGCTGCCGGTGGCGCTGGGTCGATGATCCGCTGGACCACCGAATTCGACACCGCCGCCGACCCGGCCCTGGCACGGCAGCCAGTAGCGATGGGTCAACGATGTGTCGAATCACCGAATTCGCCTGGCCACCAACGCGCCCGGACCCCGCACGGCAGCAAGTAGCGCTGTGACGACGATGCGTCGAATCACCGAATTCGCCTGGCTACTAACAAGCCCGGCCCCCACACGGCAGCCAGTGGCACTGGGCCAGCGATGCGGTGGATCACCGAATTCGCTCGCGCCGCCGACACGCCGGGCCATCGCACGGCTGTCGACGCGCTGGCGCCACCCACACGCTCGGCCTCAGCGCTGAGTGCTGAAGCGATCACACGACCGCCCGCACCGGACTCGCACCCCGCCAGGAGCGCGAGTCCGGTGCCGGATCAGGACCGCGCCGCGCGCAGGCGGAACGCCACCACGGCGGCGATCAACAGCACCGACGCGGTGCCGAGCGCGGCCAGGTGGATGCCGGAGACGAAGGCCTCGTGCACCGAGACCAGGAAGGTCTCGGCCGCGGCCTCCGGCAGCTGGCGGGCGAATTCGGTGGCGGCGCCGAGTGATTCGGACGCGACGCCGACGGACTCCGCGGGCAGCTCGGACACGTCGAGGCCGTTGCGGAAGATCGCCATGACCACACTGCCGAGCAGCGCGACGCCGAGGGCGATGCCGGTCTCGTAGGCGGTCTCGGAGACCGCCGCGGCCGCGCCGGCCCGCTCAGCCGGAGCGGAGCTGACCACCAGATCCGACGACACCGTCAGCGCGACACCGACGCCGGCGCCCACGCCGAGGAACCCGAGGATGAACAGCACCGTGCTGGTCGCGGCGTCGGGACTGAGCCAGCGGAACAGCAACGCGCCGAGCGCCGCCGTCACCAGTGCGCCCGCCAGCACCGCGCCCGGCCGGAAGCGCCGCAGCAGCCAGGCCGCAGCCAGCGACGCGACCACGCTGGCCACCAGACCCGGCAGCAACAGCAGACCGGCCTGCATCGGCGACTTGCCGAGTACCAGCTGCAGATACTGCGAACCGAAGAACAGCACACCCGCCAAGGCGAACACCGCGAGCAGGTTGGTCACCACCGCGGTACGGAACCTGGGCAGTGCGAACAACTTCAGGTCCAGCATCGGATGCGCGAGCCTGCGTTGCCTGCGCACGAAGAGCACGCCCGCGAGCAGGCCCATCGCGGCTGCGGCGACCAGCGGCGCGGTCGGACCGTGCGCCGCGGCTTCCTTCACCGCGTACACGATCGGCACAAGGGCCAGCATGGAGAGCACCGCGCTGGGCAGGTCGAAGCGGCCGGGGTTGGGGTCGCGCGATTCCGGGATCAGCACCGGGCCGAGCGCGACGAGTACCAGCATGACCGGCAGGTTCACCAGGAACACCGAACCCCACCAGTAGTGCTCGAGCAGCCAGCCGCCGAGCAGCGGACCGGCCGCCGCGCCACCGCCCGCCATCGCGCTCCACACCGCGATCGCGACGGTGCGCTGGCGCGGGTCGAGGAACATCGACCGGATCAGGCCGAGGGTCGCCGGCATCAACGTCGCGCCGGCGACGCCCTGCAGCACGCGGGCCGCGATGAGCATGTGCGGCGAGACCGCCCATGCCGCGACGGCAGAGGCGAGGCCGAAGCCGACCGCGCCGATGAGCAGCAGCCTGCGCCGCCCGATCCGGTCGCCGAGGTTGCCCATCACCACGAGCAGACCGGCGAGCACGAACGAGTACACGTCGATGATCCACAGCAGCTGCGGCGTGGTGGGGGCGAGGTCGGCGCTGATGGCGGGCACCGCGAGGTCGAGAACGGTGGCGTCTACCGCGAGCAGCAGCAGGGCGAGGGCTAGTACGGCGAGGCCCGCCCACTCGCGCGCGGTGGCGCGCGACGGTGCGGTGCTGTTCTTCGGCGCGGCGGTGGCCGCGGTCGTCGTCTGGGCGTTCATCGACTTTCTCGACTTTCGTCGTCTTCGGTAGTTTACCGTCCAGACGGTACAGTACAGGACGTTACCGTCCAGCCGGTATAGTTCGCGGGGTGACGGCAAACACCCGCGACCGGATCCTGGACGCATTGGAGACATTGCTGCTGGACAAAGGCATGTCGCAGGTGACGCTGGAGAACGTGGCCGCCGCGGCGGGCGTCTCCAAGGGCGGGCTGCTCTATCACTTCAAGAGCAAGGACGCGCTGCTCGCGGGACTGGTCCGCCGAGTCGCCGACCGGGCCACCCAACAGCTCGACGACGCGCGAGCCAAAGGCATCTCGGCTGCGGAGTGGTATCTCCAGACGCCCAACCAGGACAACGCCGCCGACGCCGTGGAACTCGAGCTCTACCGCTCGCTGCTCGCCACCATGCGCACCATCGACGCCCATGCCGGTCCCGAGCTCGACGACATCCAGCGGGCGCTGGCCGAACTCATGGCCACCTGGTCGGACGGACTGGACGCCGAGATCGACGACCCGGTGCGCGCGGACGTCATCCGGCTCGTCGGCGACGGGGTGTACCTCCGCGCACTGCTCGGCATACCGCAGATCGACCCGGAGCGGTACCGCCGAGTGATCGCTCGCCTGCTGGAAGCCTGACGTACGCGGGGCCCGCGTGGTCACGCTGCGCTGCCTCCGCCAATCCCGACGCCCGGCCGCGGCGCCCATTAGACTCGGCCGCGTGTTACCAGCCGCTGACCCGGCCGGTGCCGTCGGGGCGGGGAGCGATCCGGTACCAGGGTCCCCTGGAACGACGGTGCCGATCCGGCCGCTGACCTTCCGCGAACTGCTCGACCTGCCGTTCGCCCTGATTCAGGCCAACATCGCCACGCTGGCCGGTACGGCGGCGGCCGCGCTCGTGGTGTCCGAGGTCGTTGTCGTGGTGATCACCGCGAGCGTCTCCGACGCGACCGGCGGGTCCGACGCGGGCACGGCGTGGGCGGCGATCCTGTCGACCGTCGCGTGCGCGTGGTTGCTGCGTCTGCTGCTGCGCGGCGTGACGGTGCCGGTCGGGTTGGCGAGTATCGCGGGTGAGCGGATCGGCTGGCGGGCCGCGCTGGTCCGGATGCGCGCGACCGCGCCGGGGCTGCTGATCGGTCAGCTGTTGTTCACGCTCGTCGGCGTCGGCGTCTTGGCTCTCGGCGCGCTGCTGATCATCACCTTTCCTTTCGCGGTGATCTGGCTCGGCTACCTGCGCGCCAAGCGATTCCTGGTCGCGCCGGTGCTGTTCGCCGAACGCGGCTCGCACGGCGACGCGGTGCGCCGCACGAAACTCCTTGTGGGCGGCTCGGAATGGTCGCTGACCAGCCTGTGGCTGAGCCAGCGCGTGCTGTTCACGCTGCTCGCCGTTCCGCTCCTCGCGATCCCTTGGTTCGTCTCGGATTTCTCCGGCACCCATCGCTGGCCGGTGATCGTGCTGCTCACCTCGGCGGTGCTGCTGCTCGTCGCGTTCGGCGAGATCGTCGAGGCCAGCACGCGGGTGGTGTCCTACATCGATCTGCGCTGCCGCCGCGAGGGTCTCGACATCCGGATACCGTCCGGAGGCGCGCGGTGACGCATCCCGAAACCCCGCCGCCCCCGCGTCTCGGTCCGGCCGCCGACCATCGCGCCGCCGCCGAGGAGGCCGCTCAGCGCCGCGACTTCGACCGGGCGCTGCGCGAGCGCTTCCGTGCCGTGCTGCGCGGCATGGAACAGCGCGGTGTGCTGGAGGTCCGCCGCTCCCGGACCGCCGACGAGACGGTCGACGACGTCTCGGCCGTGCTGCCGCTCGAGGTCACCACCGAACTCCAGCCCGCCGCACGCAGTTTCGACGAGGTCGTCTACGGCGGCCGCGCGGCCACCGAGGACGAGTACCGCAGGCTCGAATACGCCGACCGCTTCTCGGCCGCGGCTCCGCCGCCCGCCGCCGAACCCACCGAGCTGACGCCGGTGGAGACCGCGCCGCGCACCCGCCGCAAGCTGCCGCCGCTGCCGAAACTGCTGCGCGATCCGAAGTTCTGGGCGGCGCTCGCCACGGTGGCCGTGATCCTGCTCCTCGTTTACGGCGCCATGCAATCCTGCGGCGCGCCCAACGCGCCGAAACCACCGCCGGACATCCCGCCGCAGCCGCCGCCCTCCAACGGCGACATCGACCGGCCAGACATCGGCCCCGGCGAGGACTCGATCTTCTCCCGGCTGCCTGCGCCACTCGCCTTCGGCGGCTTGCAGTTGCTGATCGCGGCCGCGCTGCTGGTGTGGTGGCGGGCCAGGCGGCGCGGCGCGCTGGTCGGCGAACCGCGGCCGGTGGAGGTCGCGGCCAACGAACTGCTCGCGGGCCAGGCCGCGCTGTATCGCCGGTCGCGCGACCACGATTACGTCGCCGCGAAACTGCGCGCGGCCACCCTGCGCAGGCTGCGGCCGTTGCTCGGGATCGGCGCCGACGCGCCGCCCGACCTGCTCGTCGCGGCCATCGCGGCACGCATCGGCGCGGACCGGCAGCTGATCGGGAACGCGTTCTTCGGCCCGGTGCCGAACGCTGACGCGCTGCGCGTCGTCGCCGCACAACTGGAATGGATCGAGACGGAGATCGGATGACCACGGACATCACCAAGGCCGCCACCGCCGAGCAGGCCGTCGCGGCGTTCGGCGCGCTGCGCGCGGAGATCGGCAAGGCGGTGGTCGGCAACGACAACGCGGTCATGTACCTCGTGCTCGCGCTGCTGTGCCGCGGTCACGTGCTGCTGGAAGGCGTGCCAGGCGTAGCGAAGACGCTGCTGGTCCGGGCGCTGGCCACCGCCCTCGATCTGGACTACGCGCGGGTGCAGTTCACGCCCGACCTGATGCCGGGCGACGTCACGGGATCGCAGATCTACGACCCGCATTCGGCCGAGTTCACCTTCCGGCACGGTCCGGTGTTCACCAATCTGCTACTCGCCGACGAGATCAACCGCACGCCGCCGAAAACCCAGTCCGCGCTGCTGGAATCGATGGAGGAGCGGCAGGTATCGGTCGACGGCAAGCCGCAGCCGCTGCCCGACCCGTTCGTCGTGATCGCCACGCAGAACCCGATCGAACAGGAGGGGACCTACCCGCTGCCCGAGGCGCAGCTGGACCGGTTCCTTTTCAAGGTCGATATCCAATTGCCTGGCCGCGACGACGAATTCCGCGTCCTGCAACGGCACGCGGCCGGTTTCGACCCGCGCGATCTCGCGGCGGCCGGACTGCGACCGGTGGCCGGGCCCGCGCACATCGCCGCCGCGCGCGCCGCCATCGCCACCGTGACGATCAGTCCGGAGGTGCTGGCCTACACCGTCGATCTGTGCCGGGCCACCCGCACCGCGCCGGCCGTGCAGCACGGTGCGTCGACGCGCGGCGCGACCGCGCTGATGGCGGCCTCGCGGGCGTTCGCCTGGTTGAACGGGCGCGGCTTCGTCACGCCCGACGACGTGAAGTTCGTCGCGGTGGCCGTGCTGCGGCACCGGCTGCACCTGCGGCCGGAGGCGGAGCTGGACGGCGTCACCACCGAGGGCGTCATGTCCTCGCTGCTCGGCTCGGTCCCGGTTCCGGTCTAGCAGTGGTCGTCACCGGTCGTCTGGTCGCCGTCGCCGCGGTGCTCGGGTTGTTCGTGGCTGTCGTGCTGCCGTCCTGGTACGGGGTCTCCCTGGCGTGCGCCGCGCTGGCGATCGCGGTGCTGTTCGACCTGGCCGCGGCGGGCGGGTCGGGCGATCTGACCCTGACCAGGCCGGAGCTGACCACCGTGCGGCAGGGCCGCGCCGCCGAGGTGGAGCTCACCGTGGTGAATACCGGAGCGCGCACGGTGCGCGGCCTGCTCTGGGACGACTGGCCGCGCAGCGCGCGCACCGAAAACCGCAGGCACACCCTGGAACTCGCGCCCAACACCAAGGTGCGGCTCGGTACGTCGCTGCGGCCGGTCCATCGCGGCGACCGCGTCGCCGGTCCGGTGACGCTGCGGCTGCTCGGCCCGCTCGGCCTGGCGGGCAGGCAGGCCAGGCGCACCGTGCCCGCCAGGGTGCGGGCGCTGCCCGCGTTCCGCAGCGAGCGGCTGATGCGCTCGAAAGTCAAACGGCTGCAACATCTCGAGGGGCGCAACGTCGCCAACACCCGCGGCCAGGGCAGCGAATTCGATTCGTTCCGCGAGTACGTCGCGGGCGACGACGTGCGCTCCATCGACTGGCGCGCCACCGCGCGCGCCACCGATGTGCTGGTGCGCACCTGGCGCCCGGAACGAAACCGGCACGTGCTGATGCTGCTCGATACCGGCCGGGTCAGCGCGGGACGGGTCGGCGAAGGCACCCGCCTCGACGCCGCCATCGAAGCCGCGCTGCTGCTCGGCGGGCTGGCCGCGGCGGCGGGCGACGGCGTCGATCTGCTCGCCTACGACCGCGCCGTCCGCACCGAGGTGCGCGGCGTGCGCGGCAACCGCCTGCAACTCCAGCTCATGCACGCGCTGGCGGGTGTGACCCCGGCACTGGTCGACACCGACAGCGCGGGCCTGGTGCGCGCCACCATCGAACGGGCCCGCCGCCGCAGCCTGGTCGTCTGGTTCACCAGCCTGGACGGCGCGGCCGTCGAGGAGAACCTGCTGCCGGTGCTGCCCGTCCTCGCGCACCGCCACCGCGTGCTCATCGTCTCGGTGATCGACCCCGACATCGCCGCGGCCGCCACCACCCGCGACGACGTCTACGCCGCGGCCGCAGCCGAAACCGTCCTCGCCGAACGCGCCTTGGTGCAGGAATCCCTGCGCCGCAAGGGCATTGCCGTCGTCTCCACACCTCCCGACCGCCTGCCAGAGGCCTTGGCCGACGAATACCTCGAGCTCAAGCAGTCCGGCTCCCTCTGAGTTCAGGAGTTTTCGCAGATTCCGTCGCGCGACGCACAGCTGTAAGCCTGCGCGGGCGGCGAAACAGTTCGCCTTGGGCGCGGTTGGCTGTGTACCGCGGTTGGCTGTGTACGAAGTAGCGGCGCGACGCCGACGAGACCTGCTGTGGATGGTTCTGTGTGGAGACCTGCCGTGAGCGCGTGGAAAGCGATTACGCGACACGGACGAGAGCTCGCGTGCGCGACTGCGGATGAAACGACTACGCGACGCGAACCAGGCCTGTCGTGGGCGGTGCGAGAGCGCGGCGTTGGCGTTCTGCGACGACCGCGCCGAGGATCTGGATCGGCGGGTAGCCCTGCGGAGCGGAGATCCGGAGGTGTGCGCAGAGGGCGGCGACGAGCGCTTGACCGAGGCTCGCCTGGGCGGCCGGGGTGAGGGTGCGCAGGCGGGTCAGGTACTGACGGATGGCCAGGGCCAGGTCCTCCGGTACGCCGGAGAGGTCGAGTCCGGCGGCCCAGCCCACGAGCCAGGGCGGCGCGAAGGCCAGGGCAGGAGCGGGCAAGGCGCGCTGGGCGTGCACCACGACCGTGCCGGCGAGCACGTCGCCGACGCGGCGGGCGTTCGGGGAGCACATCGAGGTGATCACCGCGATGGCGCCGAAACCGCCGAGCATCCAGAAGTCGACGATGACGCCGGCCAGGCCGCGCGTCATGGCGTGGCGGAAATCGATGGGTCCGCCGTCGGTGCGGACGACCCGCAGGCCGAGCGCCAGCTTGCCGACCGACCGGCCGCGGCTGAGCGTCTCCCACGCCACCGGATAGCCGACCAGCACCGCGACGACGGTCGTGAGCATGATCGCGTCACCCCACGCCGGGTCAGCGCCGCTGCGCACCACGAGCAGGCCCGCGAGCGCCACGCACAGCACGCCGAGCGTGAGCTGCACCACCAGGTCGATGAGGAACGCGGTGGCGCGTGTGGGTATCCGCGCGATCGGAAGCTCGAGGGCGACCGCTTCGCCGGTGGTGAACTCAGCCATCTCGATAGCATTCTTGCGACCGGCGGTAGTGGGAGGCAACCGATATGGACGTAGACGCATACAGTTACGCGCACCGGCGGTCCTGGGACCGGCTCGATCAGCTGGCGCGCAGGCGCAAGCTGAGCGGGGCCGAGTCCGACGAACTGGTAGCGCTGTACCGGCGGACGTCACAGCAGCTGGCCAGGCTGCAATCGCACAGCCCCGATCCGGAACTCATCGCCGGGCTCAGCGCCTTGCTGGCCAGGGCGCGCGGACGGGTCCTCGGCACCCGGACCGACACCTGGGGTGAGATCGGGCACTTCTTCGCGCACCGCTTCCCCGCCGCGGTCTACCGCGCGTGGCCGTGGTGGGCGTCGGTGGCCGCGCTGTTCGTCGCGGTCTCGGCATGGCTGGCGATCTGGATCGAGGGATCGGGCCGGGCCCGCGAGCTGTTCGGCATCACCTCCGACAACTCCGCGATCACCGCGCCGGGCGGCGCGTTCGAGACCTACTACACCGAGCACCCGAACGACGCGTTCGCCGCGCAGGTGTGGACAAACAACGCGTGGGTGGCTGCGATCGCGCTGTTCACCGGCGTGCTGATCCTGCCCGCGGTGTATCTGCTGTTCATGAACGCGCTGAACGTCGGCATCACCGCCGGGCTGATGGCCGAGGCGGACCGGCTCGATTCGTTCTTCGGCTTCATCCTTCCGCACGGAACCCTCGAACTGACAGCGGTTTTCGTGGCGGGCGGCGCGGGACTGAAGCTGGGCTGGACCCTCATCGATCCCGGTCGGCTGAGCCGCGTCGAGGCGGTCGCCCGGCAGGGCAGGGCGACGGCGACGATCGCGCTCGGTTTGGTCGGGGTGCTGTTCGTGTCGGGACTGCTGGAAGGTTTCGTGACGCCGAGTCCGCTTCCGGCCCCCGTGCGAATCGGTATCGGCTTCGCGGCCGAGGCGCTTTTCCTCGCCTATGTGTTCGGCGCGGGGCGAAGGGCGGCGCTCGCGCAGGACGCGGCGGCGGCTTTGCCGGTCGAAGAATCGGAGCTTTGGCAGACAACCTCGGGCACACGCTGAGTGGAACGGCTCCGGACAATCGGTAGCAACGCCATGCGGCAGATCGGTTGCGATATCCCCCATTTGAGTTCCGCTGGCCGCAGCGAGTCGCTGCTCAGCTGCGGCCAGCGTTGCCGTCAACTCTACACAATCGTTATGCCCGCGCAACCCTCCACGCCAGTGTCGAGCGTATAAAGCAGCGCGCCAGCAAACCCCTGTGACCACCCACTTTTTCAGACTGGCAGCTAACTCTTGGCTGACGCTCGGTTGCCCGAATTCGACCCTTCCGAACGCGCCCGAAGTGCCCTTGAAAGCCACTCGGTCGACCCTTTCTCGCGCCGAACAATTGGCTACGGAATGGTTAGCCAAAGCTTCCTTCGCGCACCGGTATGTAGCCGCAACAACGCATCTACCAGCACTTTTGTCAACTCTATTTTTGATAACTACGGGTTCCAGGAGCGAAAAGAGACCCTAAGTTTGTTTACTGCGCCTCAAACAAGATCATCACCTAGTCATGGCGGCATATGACGTACTCGAATCAGGCGGAAGTGGATGGTTGCCAGGCGCGGAATTGCCCGCCCGCGTCCGAACATCGAGCGGTACCCCAGCACCGAAACCGCAATCGAAACCGGTCGTGTGATCTTCGCCTCACCATCCCGCTCACCGATCCAAAAGACCAGGGCCGGGCCGGTTTCGGGTATTGAAACGACCCGCGTCCGGCCGAGCGGGAAACTCGGCCGGACGCATTCAGGTGTGTTGACAATCACGCCTCGGCGAGACCGATTCGCGCGTGCACCAGCCGCAGCGGGCGCGGCGCGAACCAGGCCGCCGGGCCGAGCAGCCGCATCGCCACCGGAACCAGCACACCGCGCACCAGTGTCGCGTCGATCAGGATGGCCAGTCCGGCGCCGAGACCGAAGAACTGGATGAACCGCACGTCGCTGGTGACGAAGGCGAGGAAGCTGATCGAGATCAGCGCCGCCGCGGTGGTCACCAGCCTGCCGGTGCGAGCCAGCCCCTCGACGACGGCGTCGTGCGTCGACGCGCCTTTGTCGTGCATCTCCTTGATCCGGCTGATCACGAAAACCTCGTAGTCCATGGACAACCCGAATGTGATGCAGAACAACAACAGCAGCATCGACACGTCCAGCGGAGCCGGCGTGAAGCCGAGCAGACCGGACAGGTGCCCGTCCTGGAAGACGAAGACCATCAACCCGAGCGTGGCCGCCAGGCTCAGCACGTTCGACAGCAGCGCACGCAATGGCTGCACCACGCTGCCGGTGAAGAGGAACAGCAAGACGAAGGTGGTGAGCACGATCCAGGCCACCGCCACCGGCAATCGCGATCCGATCGAAGCCAGGCTGTCGCGCAGCTCGGCGACCTGCCCGCCGACCAGAGCCGTTGCCGGAGCGGGCACATCGCGCACCCGGTCGACCAGCTCGCGCGCCTCGGCCGAGTTGCGGTCGAGATCGGTGAGCACGGTGAGGCGTTGGGCATCGGGCTTGGCGAACCGGGCGTCCGCAGGCGAACTCGCGGTGCGCACGCCGCGCACGAAAGTGCCAGCGCTGGAATCGACCTGGGTGACGTGCGTCACTCTGGACAGCGCGGCCGCGTAGTCGGCGAGCGGAGCCGTCTCGACCCCCGAGGAAGTGACGACGGACAGCGCGTTGGCGTCACTGCCGCCGAAATCATCGCGCAGCGCGTCGCCGACCTGTCGAACGTCGGTGCTGGTGGGGAGCACGCGATCGTCCGGCGTGCCGAACTGGACATTCAGCAGCGGCGCCGCGGCCAGCAGCAGCGCGGCCACCACCGGAATACCGGTGACCAGTGGACGTCGCATCGCGAAGCTCGCCACGCCCGCCCAGAACGGCGCCGCGTCACCGCGAATACCGCGCACGCCCGGGATCTTCCACGCGTCGGACTTGGCACCGAGCGCGACGAGCAGCGCGGGCAGCGTGATCACGGCGGCCGTGGCCGAGATGGCGACCACGCCGATGCCCGCGTAGGCGAACGAGCGCAGGAAATACTGCGGGAAGATCACCAGCGAGGAGAGCGCCGCCGCGACGGTGGCGGCGCTGAACACGATGGTGCGCCCTGCCGTCGACACCGCACCGACGACCGCGTCGTCGGTCGACGCGCCCGCCGCGCGCCGTTCACGGAAGCGGCTGACCATGAGCAGCCCGTAGTCGACGGCGAGACCGAGACCGAGCGCGGTCGTCAGGTTCACCGCGTACACCGACACATCGGTCACCGACCCGAGGATCGACAGCTCGGTGAAGGTACCGAGGATCGCGACACCGCCGACCACCATGGTGAGCAGCGCGGCGACCACATTGCCGAAGGCAAGCACGAGCAGCGCCAAGATCAGCGGCACCGCGATGCCCTCGGCCAGGCCGAGATCCGCGCCGATCTGTTCGGTGATGGCGTGGAAGATCGCGTTGGTGCCGCCGATCCTGACATCAGCGATCGGGCCGTCGGAGCGATACTCGGCGACGATGTCTCCGGCGATCTCGGTTCCCCTGGTGGGATCCTGATCGGCCCCGCCCGCCAGGATCACCGCGGCCGTTCCGTCTCCCGACCGCATCGCGGGAGAGCCGGTGTCCCAGTACGACACCACGTTGACCAGCCGGTCGTCGGCCGCCAGCCTGCGCGCGAGCTCCCTGCCGAATCCGGCCGTCGCCTCGGCGTTGACGTTGCCCTGCTCGGCACGGATCAGGAAGACGTAATCGGTATCGGCGCCGAACTCGTCGGCCAGTTGAGCGGTCGCGGTGCTGGATTCCGCGTTCGGATCCTCCTGACCGCCGGGTTGCATCTTGCTGAAAGCCGTGACGCCGAGCGCACCGCCCGCGATCAGGGCGAGCACGCTCGCCACGAGTATCCAGCGTGCGTGGCCGGCCACGAAACGGCCGAGTCGTTCGAACATATCGAGCCTCCGGGTAGCATGTGTTCATGCGTAAACTTTATGGGCGTTAACTTGCCACCAATGTGTGCGAGTGTCAACATCGAAGAGGTGACGACATCGGAATCAGCGACCGAACAGGCGGCGCGGCGACCCCATCGTGAAGGCCCCTATCACCACGGGGACCTGCGCAATGCCTTGGTGCGCGCGGCCGCGGAACTCGCCGAGAACGGCGGGCCTGAGGCGGTCACCGTCCGGGCCGCCGCCCGCCGCGTCGGGGTCACGCCCACCGCCGCCTACCGGCACTTCACCAACCACGAGCAGCTGCTCGGGGCCGCGCAGGAGCAGGCGCAGCAGACTCTGTTCGACGCCATGGCCGAGACCATCCGGATGTTCCCGCCCGACGCCGACGCCGTGACCCGCCTGTTCGCGGTCGGGCGCGGATACATCGTCTTCGCCATGCGCGAGCCCGGCCTCTTCCGCACCGCGTTCTGCAACCGCGAGCAGGACGGACCGGAGGACTGGAACTCCCCCGCCTTCGACCTGCTCTCGAATCTGCTGGACGAGCTGGTCGAGATCGGCTTCACCGATCCCGCGCACCGGCCGGACGCCGAGTTCGCGGCCTGGTCCGCGGTGCACGGCATGGCCTCGCTGCTCATCGAGGGTGCGCTGCCCGACCAGGGCCGGGAGGCGAAAGATCTCGCCATCGCACGCACCCTCGCGATGGTCGAGCGCGGACTGGCGACGGGGCCGAACGCCGCGCACTTCCCCCGGAGCGCGCAGCTCGCAGCAATGCTCGACGAATCGGACTGATCGACGCGGTGCGCACAACCTGTGGATAAACGCGCGGATGTCGTTGTGAGCGGACGCGGTTGTGTGTGCGCGACGCAGCGCCGACGGGTTATCCACAGGTCGGGCAGTGGGGCAACACTCCGCAAACAAGCGTTCTACCAGCGAAAACAAGGATCTTGTCTGGTGCGGCTCCAGGATCCCCGCTGGCGCGCAAAGAGTTTCACGTACCCTCCGCCAAGTTGTCCACAACCTGGCGCACATCCCCTGCGCCGCACACGTTTTCCACAGAAACGCCCGGGATATCCACAGGCCTGTGCGTAGCGATCAGCCGACCCGCAAAACGCCGGTAACCGTGCCTTGCAGCACCCGCCCGCTCGCGGTGATCAGCGGGGACATCTGGAGCGGATCGTCCACGACGGTGCCGGGCAGCGGCGTGTTCGAGACCACCGCTCCGGTGCCAGGATCCGACGGTGAACGCGTAGCCGTCGAGCGGCGTGGTGACGTCGAGGCCGCGCCTGGTCACCGTGTAGAGGAATCCGTCCGCGGTGGACAGGTGCGGCACGGCCGCGCTGCGAACGGTGTTCTCCCAAACCGTGCGGCAGCCGCCTGCGGCATCGATGTCGACGCGGGTCATCCCACCGGAGAACGGCGCGCTCGGCGGTACGGCAGGGCCGGCGTCGTCCGGCACCGCGGGATACGGATAGCCATAGGTGCTCGCCACGAACACGGACCCGCCGACCCCGATCGGCGAATTCTCGCTGCCCGCGCCGCCCTCGGTCAGCACCGGCTGTGCGCACACCAGCTGCCCGGTACCCGAGGCGTAGACGAGCACCCGCACCTGTCCGTCGGCGTTGTCCACGATGGTCAGGTAGTCGGCGCCGGTGCGCGGGCCGAAGTAGGTCGGGGTGGAGCCGGTGCCCCAGCTCAGCTGCCCCGGTTTGCGCGCGGAGCCGCGGTCGTAGGCCGCCCGCCAGACGACCTCCGGCCGTCCGTAAGCGTCGGCGTGTAGTTCGTAGAGGGCGTGCGTGGTCGCCACGGCGATCCGCCCGCTGGGCGCCGCGGAAATGCTGTTGGCCACCAGCTCTCCGGCGGGCAGCGCCACGGTCGAGGCCGCGCCGGCCGGAGTGACCGAGCCGACGACCCCCTTGCCGGTGGCGAACCAGACATTGCCCGCCCAGTCCGGGACCAACCCGGTCACGTTGTCGTCGGCCGGAATCGCGCCGGAGAGATCGATGCGTGTGTCGACACGCAGCTGCCAGCCGCCTCCTGAGTCCTTGGTGTGCGCGACGCGCAACAGCGCGCGATCCCCATCCACCACGACGAGTCGGTCGGCGTTGTCCAGGTACGCGTATACGCCGCCGAGCAAGCTGCCCTTGGACAGTTCCAGCGAGGCGAGCGAGCGGCCGACCGGCCCGGCGCCCGGTTCGAGCAGGTGCACCGTCGGGGCACGTCCGACGATGGCCGTGCACAGCGCGACGACGAGCCCGTCGGAGCCTTGTAGCAGCGTCGGGCACGCGGCGCCCAGCGGATAGGCGCCGACCGCGCGAAGACCGGGGCCCGGCCCCGCCAACGGCGTCGCGTCCGAAGACCCCGCGTCGCCGTGCATGGTCGACGTGCCGTTCGGGCCGAGATGCGGATTCGGTGGCGCGAGCGGCCCCCACTGCTCGGCCGCCCGCGCCTGGCCCGGCGACCCCAGCGCCAAGAGGCAGGCAGCGAACAGCACGAGCGACCGACCGTGCCGCGAAGGCACGCCAGAGGTGTTACCCATGGGAGGTACGTAATCAGACGGCGTGTCCGGGCGTGGCCAGGGGAACCTCGACGGCCCTTACATCAACGCGCCGCCGTCGATGCGGATCTCGGTGCCGGTCATATAGCGGCCGTCGTCGGAAGCGACCATCGCGACCACGCCCGCGATGTCCTCCGGCGTGCCGAGCGCGCCGCCGTTGAGCCAGCCCGTCAGCCGGGCGAACAGGCTGTAGTCCACGCCCTCCGGCTGGTCGAGGATCGATTTGGTGGTGATCCCACTGGTGATGCCGGCGGGCACGATGTTGACCGCGCGTAAACCCTGCTTGGCGTATTCCAGCGCGATCGAATGCGTGAACGCGCTGACCCCGCCCTTCGACGCGGCGTAGGCGGCGAGGTACGGCGCGGCACTGTAGGCAGCGGTCGAGGACAGGTTGACCACCACACCGTGCCCCGAATCCACCAGTGCGGGCAGCGCGCTCTGCGTCATCAGGAAGGTCCCGGTCAGGTTGACCGTGATGACCTGGTTCCACGCCTCCAACGGCATCTCGTGCGTCCGCGCAGGCCGCAGAATCCCCGCCGCGTTGACCAGCACATCCAGCCCGCCGAGAAACTCGAGCGCCGCCGCGGTCCCCGCCCGCACCGACTCCACGTCGGCGATGTTCACCTCGAACGCGCGAAACCGCTCCCCCGCGTCCCCCGCCTTTTCCGCGGTGACATCCAGCCCAGCCCGATCGATGTCGAACCCGACCAGCTGCGCCCCCTCGTCGAGCAGCCGCAGTGCGATTCCCTGCCCGATCCCCGACCCAGCTCCGGTGACGACAACCCGACGACCCTCGTATCTACGCATGCCCAAAATTAGAACAGGTTCCTACAAGGAATCAACCCATCCCGCCACCATATTTCCCATTTCCCCACCTGCAACCGGTTCCAGAACCCCTACAGCCTCAGCCCTCGCGCAACGCACACATATAGATAAGGCCCCACACCCAGCCCCACCATCAACCACATCCACGAACAACCCGCCGAAACGCAGCGATCGCCACACTCCCCCAGCCCCGAAGAACAGCAGCAACACCGCCAAAAGCGCCCAATCGGTCCCCACCAGACAGTGCCCACGCCCCACCCGCCGAGGCCCCACTGGGTACCTACCAAATAGCGCCCACCCGGTACCTACCAAACGGGGGGCTAGGGGGCAGAGCCCCCAGGCGGGGTGCGGGGGCCGCGCCCCCACAAAACACACGAAACGATAAGAGGCTCACGCTCTCCGTGAGCATGAGCCTCTTATCGAGTGCAGTGGGCGAAGGGGGACTTGAACCCCCACGTCCCGAAGGACACTGGCACCTGAAGCCAGCGCGTCTGCCATTCCGCCACTCGCCCGAGCGACTCCGGAACAGTATCACGGGGTCTGTGGAGAAACGAAATCGGCAGGTCAGTGGGGCTCGAGAGGCTCAATGGGCAGCACGGGAACCCGCCGGGGTTTCCAAGAGTTACAGGTGTGGAGGATCGTGGATATCATGCAATGAACGTGGTCGTTGCGCGACACGCCATGCGCGTGTGTCGTTGTTATGAAGCTGGGAACGAGATAGGAAGACGCTCACCGAAGGGAGGCCGAGATGGGCATCGTTTCGCGGTTCGAGCGTCGTCTGCAGGGCGCCGTCGGTGATGTGTTCGCCCGGGTCTTCGGGGGCAACGTCGTGCCCCAGGAGGTGGAGGCGGCGCTGCGACAAGAGGCCGCCGACCACGTCCAGGACTTGGGCGGTGGTCATCTGCTGGCGCCGAACAGCTATGTGATCACCATCAACTCGTCCGATCGCCAGCAACTGGACGCCGACCACGACCTCACGACCCGCGCGTTCGCCAAGCATCTCCAGGACTACATCCGCGATCAAGGGTGGCAGACCTATGGCGAAGTACACGTAGCGTTCGAGGCATCACCTACGCTGCACACCGGACAGTTCAGGGCGAGCGGCCGCGTCGATCCGGACGTCGGCCGTCGAGCTGCACCCGCTCACAGCCCGGAACCCACGCCACAACGACCTGCACACCCGCAACCAGGAGCTGGCCCCATGACGCAGAACTCTGGCTACGACCCGAGCCGTGAGCCCGCGGAGTCCGATCCACGCAATCGCGGGTACGCACCTCCGCCCGGCGGGCGGGCAGGTGGTCCCCAGAACGGTGCGTACCGCGACGATTACGGGCGCGGTGCCGCGCCGTACGGAGCCTCCGAATATCAGGCGCCGGACTCGCAGCAGGCCTACGGCGACTATCAGAACGGCTACGACTACCAGCAGGGCGGCCAGGGCTACGGCGGCGCCCAGCAGGGCTACGCCGACCAGGGTTACGGCCAGCAGGGCGGCGCGGGCTACGGCGACCGCGGCGGCTACGGCCAGGGCCAGCAAGGTTTCGGCGACCAGGGCTACGGCGCGCAGGGCTATCAGGAGCCGGGTTACGGCCAGCAGGGCGGCGGCTACGGCGACCAGGGCTACGGTCAGCAGGGCTACGGCCAGCAGCAGGGCTACGGTGACCAGGGCTATGCCGATCAGGGCTACGGCCAGCAGGGGTATGCCGGTCAGCAGGGTTACGGTCAGCAGGGCTACGCCGAGCCCGGCTACGGAGATCAGGGTTACGCCGATCAGGGCTACGGTTCCGAGGAGCAGGGCGGCTACGGCCAGGCCTATTCGCAACAGCCCGGCTACGGCGGTCAGCAGGCGGGTTACGCCGCACCGTCGTACGGCGGCGGCGCCGCGGCGGGCTCCGGCTACTCGGCCACGCTGCAACTGGACGACGGCAGCGGCCGCACGTACCAGCTGCGCGAGGGCAGCAACATCATCGGCCGCGGCCAGGACGCCCATTTCCGGCTGCCCGACACCGGCGTCTCGCGCAGGCACATCGAGGTCCGCTGGGACGGCCAGACCGCGATGCTGTCCGATCTCGGGTCGACCAACGGCACGCTGGTCAACGGCTCTCCGGTCCAGGACTGGCAGCTCGCCGACGGTGATGTGATCCGCGCCGGGCATTCCGAGATCCTGATCCGTATCGTCTGATCCCGTAAGCTCGCGATGCAGGTCACGACATGGCCCTCACGGATTCGTCGGTCGTATCGTGATCGGAATCGACTGACGGCCCTATGATGCTGCCAACGCGCGCGGCCCCGAACCACGGGGCCGGCAAGCCGAGCAGGCTGTGGGGGTGGGTCGAACCGCACCTACGGCACCGACGTACCTACGGTCGAACAGGAGGTGGAACGCCGTGCAGGGACTGATCCTGCAATTGACCCGTGCGGGGTTCCTGCTGCTGTTGTGGCTGTTCGTCTGGGCGGTACTGCGGACCTTGCGCAGCGACATCTACGCGGCATCCGGCATACGGATCCAGCCCAGGGCCGCACGCGGTTCCGCGGTGCTGCCTTCCTTCAGCCGAGGCCAGAAGGGCGCCAAATATCTTGTGGTGACTCAAGGTTCACTCGCCGGCACCCGCATCTCACTCGGCACCCAACCGGTGCTGATCGGGCGTGCGGACGATTCGACGCTGGTGCTCACCGATGATTACGCCTCCACCCGACACGCGCGACTGTCCCCGCGCGGTGACGACTGGTACGTCGAAGACCTCGGCTCGACCAACGGCACCTATCTCGACCGCGCGAAAGTCACCACCGCCGTCCGTGTTCCGCTCGGCACCCCGGTTCGTGTCGGCAAAACAGTGATCGAGCTCCGATCGTGACACTCGTTCTCCGCTACGCAGCGCGCAGCGACCGCGGTCTGGTCCGAGGCAACAACGAAGATTCCGTCTACGCGGGCGCCCGCCTGCTCGCACTCGCCGACGGCATGGGCGGGCACGCGGCGGGTGAGGTCGCGTCGCAGCTGATGATCGCCGCGCTGGCGCATCTCGACGACGACGAGCCCGGCGACGATCTGCTCGGCAAGCTCGACACGGCGACGCGGGCGGGCAACGCCGCCATCGCCGATCAGGTCGAGGAGGAGCCCGAGCTCGACGGTATGGGCACCACGCTCACCGCGATCCTGTTCGCGGGCAAGAAGCTCGGGCTGGTGCACATCGGCGATTCGCGCGCCTACCTGTTGCGCGGCGGCGAGCTGGCGCAGATCACCCGCGACGACACCTTCGTACAGTCGCTGGTCGACGAGGGCCGGATCACGCCCGAACAGGCGCACACCCATCCGCAGCGTTCGCTGATCATGCGCGCACTCACCGGCAACGAGATCGAGCCGACGCTGATCATGCGGGAGGCGCGCGCGGGCGACCGTTATCTGCTGTGCTCGGACGGTCTTTCGGACGTGGTGAGCGACGAGACCATCGCCAACACCATGCGCGAGGGCAGCACCGACGAGTGCGCCGATCGACTGATCGAACTCGCGCTGCGCAGCGGCGGTCCCGACAACGTCACCGTGGTCGTCGCCGACGTCATCGATCTGGACTACGGCCAGAGCCATCCGATCGTGGCGGGCGCGGCCTCCGGCCAGGACGAGGACAGCCCGCCGCCGAACACCGCGGCC
>NZ_BDCF01000050.1 GCF_001613365.1 Nocardia xishanensis NBRC 101358 | reverse complement strand
AGCGCGCCCAGCGCGGTGGTCGCGGCGATCGCGCCGGCACCGACGCCGAGCCGGGTGATCTCCTTGTCATGCCTGCCCGACAGCGCGACGGTGGCCTCGACGACCGGCACCGGCGCGGTGTCGATCAGACCACGGCCGATGGTGTCGATCAGCGACCCGCCGCCGGCGGCGGCGATCGTCTCCCCCAGCCCCAGCGCGGCCACCCCGACCGCGGCCGCTCCGAGGCCGCCGCTCTTTCCGTTCGTCCGCACTACCCGAAACACCCGCTTCCGCCGCATCGCCTTCGATGTTCTCCCCCAGCATTGTCCACGAATCGACCGGCATGGCCAGGCCCGTTCTGCCGCAGGCCCGTGCGCGGCCCACCGGCGGCGGTATCGATCGGCACAGCCGCCGGTCGCCGATCCCGCGGGCCGGCCACTACAGCGATCAGACGTCGATCGATACCGCCGCCAGATCGCCGAGCTCCCGGCCAACGGCGGACGGCAGCCGGGCCGCGAGCTGTCCGCCGCCGAGCACGCCGACGCACAGGCGGTCGGCGAAGGTGTAGACGAGGAACGTGACGGCCGCCGACGGTCCGGCCGACGGGCGTGGGTGGGCGGAGAGATAGACGATCTCGTAGTCGGTGAGCGCCAGTTCCGGCGGGGTGCGGAAGCGCGGCACTCTGCCGGTGTTGGTCACCGCGATGTGCCCGGCCAGCGAATGAATCGCGGTGGGCCCGAAGAACTCAGGGAAGTGCAGCACCGACTGCTGCACGATGCCCTCGGCCAAGTCGTGGCGCAGCCGCGCCGAAATGCGCTGCGCCAGTTCGACGACGCCGGTCTCGGGCGTGATGTCGGCGGCGAACGCGGCCAGGCCCGCCATATTGGTGCCGTCGGCGGCGGCCACCGGCGGCGTCAGCCGCGCGCGCATGTCGACGGGATACACACAGCGCAGCGGCACGACATCGTGTGCGCGATCTCCGTCGCTGGAATCGGCTGCGTCCGCGGCGGTTTCGGCATACGCACGCAGCAGCGCGGCCGTGACCAGCCCGTTGACGGTGACACCGTGGCGACGGCTCAGTTCAATGATCCGCGCGGTCGCCTCCGGCCCGAGGGTCGTCCGCTCCGGCCGGGCCAGCGAAGCGGGGGCTGGAGTCACCGGATCGGGCGGCAGGATCGGCGCGTGCGGCAGCGGCCGGGACGCGGCTTCCAGGCCCGACACCGCCGACCGTGGCATGCCGTGCCGCGCGGCGTACCACTCCAGTGGGCGCGGAAAGTCGTGCGGCGCATCGTCGTTCGCCACGCCGGACAGTTCGTCGGTGTAGCGGTCCCACAGCCGGGCGAGCAGTGCCACGCAGTGGCCCGCGTCCGCGACGGCGTGGTGCGCGTACAGCGTCACGCGCGCGCGGGCGTCCTCGGTCACCACGTCGAGGTAGGCGAGCTGAACCGACGGATCGAGCGTCTCTTCGGGCAGCCGGACGGTCGCGGTGTCCCCGGCGCGGGCCCACGCCCCCACCGCCTCGCCGGCCGGGCGAAGCAGATGACCGGTCCCGGCGGCGTCCTCGCCGATGCGGCAGGCGAGGATCGGATGGGTGCGCAGCAGCGCGCCGAATGCGCTTCGCAACACGGCGATGTCGAGCTCTCCCTCGACCAGAACGGAGCGACCGGTGTAGGTCGCGTGCCGCACGAAACGCTGTTCGGACGGCGCGAGCACCCGCACCGTATCGTCCACTGTCCACCACACAAGCCCAGCGTGCGGCACCGCCGGGGTCCCGCGCAAACCGAACAGTAGGTAACACTGACAGGCATGAGTCTCGCCGCACATCTGGAAGACATCGGCGGCCCGTTGGTCGCCGCTCAGCGCGCGCACCCGACCGTGGCAGGCATCGCGGCGGGCGACCTGCCCGAGCCGGTGTTCCGGTCGTGGCTCGAACAGGATTACCTGTTCCTGCTCGACTACGTGCGGGTGTTCAGCAGGCTGGCCTGGCAGGCGCCCGCCGCGCATCTCGGCGACCTGGTCGACCTGGCGCACGCCACCTTCCACGACGAGCTCGCCCTGCACCGCTCGCTGGCCGCCGAGTTCGGCGCCGATCTCGACGGCGCGGTCAAGGGCGGGCCGTGCGCGGACTACACCGCCTTCCTGCTGGACTCGGCCGCGAACTACGGCGAAGGTCTGGCCGCGCTCTACCCGTGCATGTGGGGTTACGCAACGCTCGGCGCGCAACTGGCCGCCGACCCGCCCGCCGAGCCGCGATACCGGCGCTGGGTCGATACCTACGCCGACCCAGGCTTCGCCGCGCTGACCCGCCGCTGCGCCGAGATGCTCGACGAGTCCGGCGTCGATTCCGTGCGCGCCGAGCTCCTCTTCCGCGAAGGCATGCGCCATGAGCTGGCCTTCTGGGATGTTCCGCTCGGCTGACGGCCGACCGATGAATTCCGCGCGCCGCTCCGGTCTACCCAGAGGAACAGGTGCGCCGAATTCGAGGAGGACCGTCATGACCCGTCCGGCCGAAGCGACGAGGGAAGAATGGCTGAGCGCGCGCAAGCGACTGCTCGCCCAGGAGAAGGAGCTCACCCGCGGACTGGACGCGCTGGCCGCGGCGCGGCGCGAACTGCCGATGGTCCGTATCGACAAGGACTACGTCTTCGAGGGCGAGTCGGGTGAGGCTGGCCTGGCCGATCTGTTCGAGGGCAGGCGTCAGCTGATCGTCTATCACATGATGTGGCGCTGGGATCTCGACGCGGGCTGCCCGAGCTGCGCGATGTTGCTCGACAACGTGGGGCACCTGGCACATCTGCACGCGCAGGACACCACTTTCGCGTCCGTCTCGCGTGGTCCGTGGGAATCGTTGCGGCCCTATCGGGATCGGATGGGCTGGGCGTTCCCGATGTACTCCTCGTTCGGCGGCGACTTCAACTACGACTTCCACGCCACGCTGGACGAGTCGATCGCGCCCGTCGAGTACAACTACCTCGGCAAGGCCGAGCTGGAACGGAAGGGCCAGGCCTGGCACGCGGAGGGCGAGCAGCCGGGGACGAGCGTCTTCTGGCGCGATGACGACGACACGGTGTTCCACACCTATTCGTCCTACAGCCGCGGCGGCGACATCCTCATCGGCACGCACAACTACTTGGACCTGACCCCGCTCGGCAGGCAACGGCACGTGGGCGAGGCGATCCACCACGACCACTACGGGACAGACCGAACCCCTTGCCACTGAACGCGATTCGAGCGCCGCGCGGTCGAATCGAGCACCGCGGAAACACGACGACCCGCGACCGGCACACCGGTCGCGGGTCGTCGCGCGGGAAACTCAGACGCCGATGAGGTGCTGGGCCAGGTAGCCCTCGACCTTGTCCAACGCGATCCGCTCCTGCGCCATCGAATCGCGCTCGCGGATGGTGACCGCCTGGTCGTCCAGGGTGTCGAAGTCGACGGTGATGCAGAACGGGGTGCCGATCTCGTCCTGGCGACGGTAGCGGCGGCCGATCGCGCCCGCGTCGTCGAACTCCACGTTCCAGTGCTTGCGCAGTTGGGCGGCGAGGTCCTTCGCCTTCGGGGTCAGGTCGGCGTTGCGGGACAGCGGCAGCACGGCGGCCTTCACCGGCGCGAGCCTGCGGTCCAGACGCAGCACGGTGCGAACGTCGACGCCGCCCTTGGCGTTCGGCGCCTCGTCCTCGGCGTAGGCGTCCACCAGGAACGCCATCAGCGAACGGGTGAGACCGGCCGCGGGCTCGATGACGTACGGGATGTAGCGCTCGTTGGTGGCCTGGTCGTAGTAGCTGAGTTCGGTGCCGGAGTGCTCCGAATGCGTCTTGAGGTCGAAATCGGTGCGGTTGGCGACGCCCTCGAGCTCACCCCACTCGCTGCCCTGGAAGCGGAAGCGGTACTCGATGTCGACGGTGCGCGTCGAGTAGTGCGACAGCTTGTCCTTCGGGTGCTCGTAGAGCCGCAGGTTCTCCGGATCGATGCCGAGATTCGGTGTACCAGGCCATGCGGGTGTCGATCCAGTACTGGTGCCACTGCTCGTCCTCGCCCGGCTTGACGAAGAACTCCATCTCCATCTGCTCGAACTCGCGGGTGCGGAAGATGAAGTTGCCCGGCGTGATCTCGTTGCGGAAGCTTTGCCGATCTGGGCGATGCCGAACGGCGGCTTCTTGCGCGCGGTGGTCTCGACGTTCTTGTAGTTGACGAAGATGCCCTGCGCCGTCTCCGGGCGTAGGTAGTGCAGGCCCTCCTCGTCGTCCACCGGGCCGAGGAAGGTCTTGAGCAAGCCGGAGAAGTTGCGCGGCTCGGTCCACTGGCCCGGATCGCCGGTCTCGGGGTCTCGGATGTCGGCGAGGCCGTTGACGGGCGGGTGGCCGTGCTTCTCCTCGTAGGCCTCCAGCAGGTGGTCGGCCCGGTAGCGCTTGTGCGTGATGAGCGACTCGACCAGCGGGTCGGTGAAGGTCTCGACGTGGCCGGAGGCCTGCCAGACCTGGCGCGGCAGGATCACCGACGAGTCGAGGCCGACGACGTCCTCACGGCTGGTGACCATGGAACGCCACCACTGCCGCTTGATGTTCTCCTTCAGTTCGACGCCGAGCGGACCGTAGTCCCATGCCGACTTGGTGCCTCCGTAGATCTCACCGCACGGGTACACCAGACCCCGGCGCTTGGCGAGGTTGGCAACGGTGTCCACCTTCGACTTGGGTGCCACGCGAGATTTCTCCATCCACTGCGAGTCGGATTGCATTCACTGCATCGAATTTTTCTCGTCCGATGCGATCGATGTCCTCCAGCCTATCGGCATCGCGCAACCGGGTTTGCACCGCCAGCCACCTGTGTCGTATCGCGTGCGAGGCGCCCACTTGCCCCGGGCTTGCGCCACGGCGGCCACGGCCCCGGGACGCGCGCCCGTCGCGCGGGTGCGATCATGTTCCGACGGATTGCCGGGAATGCCCTGGCGCCAACGTTTTGCCGAGGACGGCCGGGGCGGGTCGGGCGCCGAGCCCCGAACGATTCGGCATGTAGCACTAGGGGTGGGCCCGTGGCCGATCTGCCACCGGATCTGTTCGATGCCGACTGGGCGCGCGAGGCCGAGCGCCGCGCGCTGCGCGATCATCGACGCGCGACCAGGGCGCGCAAGGCGCGCGAATCGACCCGGCCGAGCCGCGGCGCGCTGCTCTCGGCGCTCTCGTTCAGCGCCGCGGTGGCGCTGGTGCTGGCGGGCTTCACCCTCCTGGACGGGACCGCGCCGACCGTGAGCGCACCGGCGGCCAGTGCGACGAGTACCTCGACCGCGCCGCTGCGCACGCGCGCTGAGGTCGACCTGACCCGGCCGTTCGCCGACACGCCCGCCGCCATGTGGCGCGAGGGCGCGGGCGGCATCCAAGCGCCGCCCGCCCATCCCGTCGGCCCGTATTCCGCCGAACAGGTCGGGCAGTTCATGGAGCGCGTGCGCAGGCTGATCATCACCGCGCGATTGGATCGCACGGTGATCGAGACCCGCGATCCGCGCCCGGTGCTCGACCAGCTCGCGCCCGCGCTGGTCGCGAAACTCCGGCCGGATCTGGCGCCCGGCAAGGAGAAGGAGTCGTGGTACGTGGCCGAGCGGATCGCCGAGGGGGCTCGGCTGCTTCCGGTGCAACCGCGCGTCGCCGGGTGGATGACCCCGACCGTCGACGAGTACGGCGAGCTGGCGATCCGGACCAATTACCTGGTCGCCTACGCCTTCGACGTCCCCGATCCGAAGAAGATCGAGGGCCCGATGGACATCGTGGCGGTGGTGCGGCAGGAGATCGAGTACCGCTGGATCGATGATCCGAAGTACGCTGCCGACGCACGGGGCGTCTGGTTCGGCGAGGCGCGCGGTTTCAGCTACTCGGTCGACTGCGCGCAATCCGAACGGGGTTTCCTCGCGCCGGGCTACGACAACCCTCGGGAGACCGGCGCCACGGTCGCGCACACTCGCCGTAGCGAGGAGTACTTCGACCCGGCCATCCCGCTGCCGACCGAGGACGGTTGCCGGTGATCCACGTCCTGCCACGTGCCCGGCGCGCCGCGTTTGACATGCGCAACTATGCATATCAAAATGGGATCGCTTTCCATTAAGGAGTTGGTTCCGATGACCGCCGAGACGGCCGCCGCGCACTCGCATACCCCATATCACTCCCCCGGGCCCGCGCCGGTACCCCCGCGCACCGTCTTGGAGGACGCGGGTGAGCTGTTGCGCGCGCTCGCCGCACCCGTCCGCATCGCCATCGTGCTCCAGCTACGAGAATCGCCGCGCTGCGTGCACGAACTGGTGGACGCGCTCGGGGTGACCCAGCCGTTGGTGAGCCAGCATCTGCGCATCTTGAAGTCCGCGGGCGTCGTGCACGGCGAGCGGTCCGGCCGCGAGGTGCTCTACGAACTCGTCGACGACCACCTGGCGCACATCGTCGTCGACGCCGTCGCGCACGCCGAGGAAGGGTGATCCGTGCAGGAGAAGACGTTGGATCCACAGAAGCCGGTCGGAGTACGCAGCACGCGCCAGCGCAGTGCGATCGCCGCGCTGCTCGGTGATATCGACGAGTTCCGCTCCGCACAGGAACTGCACGACGAACTACGCAAGCGCGGTGAGGGCATCGGGCTCACCACGGTCTATCGCACCCTGCAGTCGCTGGCCGACGCGGGCTTCGTCGACGTGCTGCGCACCGACTCCGGCGAGTCGGTCTACCGGCAGTGCTCCACCGGCCACCATCACCATCTGGTCTGCAGGCGCTGCGGCAGCACCGTCGAGGTCGAAGGCCCGACGGTGGAGGCGTGGGCCGAGGCGATCGCGAGCGAACACGGCTTCACCGAGGTGAGCCACACCATCGAGGTCTTCGGCACCTGCCGGATTTGCGCCGAGACCCCCTGCGACTGACCGATTCACGACCGAAGGCCACCCGCCCCCGATCCCCGGGAAGCGGGTGGCCTTCGGTCGTGCCGGATCAGGCCGCAGGCACGGGTTCGGCCGTCGGCGCGGCCTCCCGCTCGGCGTCGGCGCCGCGCCCGCGCAGCGCGGCCACACCGAGCAGCGCGAGCGCCGCCGCGGCCCAGACCGCCAGTACCACAAGCGGTTTCGCGGCTCCGGCGCCGTCGAAGAAGGCAACCGAGCGGAGCAGCGATGCCGCCGCGCCTGGGGGCAGCAGCTGACCGATCGCGCCCCAAGGCTGCGGCAGCAGTTCCGGCGCGGAGGTGGCGGCCGAGAACGGATTGCCGACGAGCAGCATGGTCAGCGCCGCCACACCGATGCCTGCCGGACCGATGACCGCGGCCAGCCCGGCGACGGTGCCCGCGACCGTAAAGGACACCAGCCCGGCGACGGCGGCCAGGGTGAGGTAGCTGCCCGGCAGCACCGACAGCCAGCCTTGGACGATCGCCATGCTCAGCAGTCCGCCGAACAGACCGAAGCCGACGAGTCCGGCCACCTTCGCACCCGGCGTCGGAACCAGCAGGGAGAGCAGGACGCCCGCCGCGATGCCCGCCATCACCAGCGGCAGCACCATCGCGCCGAAGGCGGCCCCGCGCGGGTCGTCCGGATCGGCTGCGACCACGTCTTCGACCGCCGCAGCGGGCGCGCCGGACAGCTGCTGGGCGATGCCGGTGAGCTGCTGGGCCACCGCCGGGCTCGCGCCGGAGGCGACGAGCACGGTCGGCGCTCCCCCTCCGGTGACGATCGCGCCGTAGACCTCGCGGTTCTCGATGGCGGCACGCGCGGCCGCGGCGTCGGACGCGGTGGTGATCTCGAAGGCGTCGGGGTCGTGCCGGCCAAGCCGTTCGGCGACGACGGCGGCTTGCGGCCCGGCGACGGCGATGGGCAGGTCACGCGGGGCGATATTGGCCGCGGGCCATGCGAAGGCGATCAGCATCAACGCCTGGAGGAGAGCCGCGCCGAGGCCGAGGGCGACCGCTCGCTGCATGGGTTTCATGACGTTCTCCCAATAAATCGAATGCTCGTTCTCTTTCGATGTCACCACCGTCGCACGGGCGGATCAGGTTGTCAAGAACGGATATTCGTTTTACTTTGGGCTCATGCCACGAGTCAGCGAAGAACACCTGGAACGCCGCAGACAGCAGATCCTCGACGCCGCGCGGCTGTGCTTCGCTCGCAAGGGTTTCTTCGAGACTTCGATGCAGGACGTGTTCACCGAATCGGGGCTCTCGGCCGGTGCGGTCTACCGCTACTTCAAGAGCAAGAACGAGATCATCGCGGCGCTGGCCACCCAGACCACCGTCGACCTGCGCAGGGCGATGGCCGAGGCGGTGCGCTCCGACCCGCTGCCGACGCCCGCGGAGTTGGTGCGCGGCATCGCCGAAGAAGTCGTGCGCCGCAGCGGGCCCGACGGCCCGGTCCGTTTGGCGCCGCAGGCGTGGGCGCTGGCGCTGGTGCACGATGGAGCGGCCCAGCCGGTGCGGGAAACCATGTACGCGATGCGCGACCTCTGGCGCGACTATGCCGTGCGCATGCGCGAGAAGGGCTGGCTACCGCCCGACGCCGACACCGACGCCGTGGCCAAGGCGATCATCGGCTTCCTGCCCGGGTTCATCCTGCAGCACCTGATCCTGGGCGACCTCGACCCCGAGACCCTGGCCCGCGGCGTCGACCTGCTCATCCCGACGAGCAAGCCCGCCGCCCGCTGAGGCGAACGTCCGCGCTCGCCGGGACCGATCAGGGCAGCAAGCCCTGACGCGCCCGGCCCGCGCCGGAGAGGACGAGCAGCAGCATCGTGGTGAGCGCCTGGTCGTCAAGCCCCGCGGCCGGGAAGGTGTAGCGCATGATGACGTCGGCGAGCTTGCCGTGACCGATCACGGTGAGCAAGCCGAACTGTAAGTTGTTGTTGCGCTCCGCGACTCGCTTGTGCAGCTGCGGTTTCAGCGGGCGGTCCCATGCCAGCACGCAGGTCATGGACACCACGTCGAGGCCGGGCGCGAGATTCACCGCGCGCAACGAGCACAGCGCGCCCTCGTACTCGAAGCCGAGCGAACCATCCGAGTCGACGCGCACGTCGACGTCGTACTGGGAAAGGCAGGCACCCGCCCGCGCTTGGAGCTCCTGGTCGGGGGTGACCGCTGCGTCCATCTTCGTGCCGCCGTTCACTTCGTGCCGCCGAAGCGGCGGTCACGCGAAGCGTACTGGAGGCAGGCCTCCCACAGGTTGCGCCTGTCGAAATCGGGAAACAGGGTGTCCTGGTAGACGTATTCGGCGTAGGCCGACTGCCAGATGAGGAAGTTCGAGCTGCGGAATTCGCCCGACGGACGCAGGAACAGATCGACGTCGGGCATGTCCGGCTCGTCGAGGAACCGCGCGACGGTCGCCTCGGTGACCTTCTCGGGATCGATCTCGCCCGCCGCCACCCGCCGCGCGATTTCCCGTGCCGCGTCGGCGATTTCGGCGCGACCGCCGTAGTTGACGCACATGGTCAGCGTCATCACGGTGTTGTCCTCGGTCAGCTTCTCGGCGATCTCCAGTTCGTTGATCACGCTGCGCCACAGGCGCGGTCGCCGTCCGGCCCAGCGCACCCGCACACCCATCTCGTGCATCTCGTCACGGCGGCGGCGGATCACGTCGCGGTTGAAGCCCATCAGGAAGCGCACCTCGTCCGGGCTGCGCCGCCAGTTCTCGGTGGAGAACGCGTAGGCCGAGAGCCACTTCACGCCGATCTCGATGCAGCCTTCGACGGTGTCCATCAGCACCGCCTCGCCGCGCTCGTGCCCCGCGGTGCGCGGCAGCCCGCGCTCCTGGGCCCACCGGCCGTTGCCGTCCATGACCAGCGCCACGTGGTTGGGCACCAGTTCCGGCGGCAGCTGCGGCGGCCGCGCGCCCGAGGGATGCGGCGACGGCGGGCGGACGGTGCGGCCCGCGCCGCTCGACCTGGTCGCGGTGGAGGAGTCTCGACGGAGGATCACGGCCTCCATCCTGCCTGATCGGGCTCGCGGGGTGAGACGACCTCCGCGGATCGCCCCGGCGAACAGGCGGTCAGGCCGTCGGCGTGACCGCGATCAGGCCCCCGACCGGCGCGAAGTCTCAGCCGGCGTGGCCCGCGGGCGCCGGCGTCCTGGTGCGCTCGACCAGGGGCAACGTCCGCAGCTGACGTTCCAGATGCCATTGCAGGTGGGCGGCGACCAGTCCGCTGGCCTGGCGGCGGACCGAATCGGGCACCGTCTCGATGTAGTCCCACTCCCCCTTCAGCAGGGCGACGAGCAGATCCAGGACGCCCGGCGCCGGGGTGGCCGAGCCCGGCGGACGGCAGTGCACGCACACCGCGCCACCCGCCGCCACGTGGAAGGCGCGGTGCGGGCCGGGGGTCGCGCACTTGGCGCATTCGTCCAGCGCGGGCGCCCACCCCGCGAAACCCATGGCGCGCAACAGGAATGCGTCCAGGATCAGTTCGTGCGGGCGCTGCTTGGCCGCGATGGCTCGCAGCGCGCTCGCGGTCAGCGAGTGCAGCCGCGGCGCGGGCGCGCGCTCCTCGCCCGCGAGGCGTTCGGCGGTCTCCAGCACCGCGCATGCGGTGGTGTAGCGGCCGTAGTCGTCGATGATGTCGGCGGCGAAGGATTCGACGGTGTGCACCTGGGTGACGGTGTCCAGCGTGCGGCCGGGGTGCAGTTGCACGTCGATGTAGGAGAACGGCTCCAACCGGGCGCCGAACCGGGACTTCGTCCGCCGCACCCCCTTGGCCACCGCCCTGACCAGCCCGTTCCTGCGCGTCAGCAGCGTGACGATACGGTCCGCCTCACCCAGCTTGTGCTGGCGCACCACGACCGCCTCATCCCGATACAAACGCACACGGTCATCCTCCCACGAACCGGCGACAGGCCGCGGTCGCCTCGCGCGTGCGAGGTATCCGCCCTGGCTCCGGCAATGCGCCGTCTACCGGCGGACTCAACCGGCTGTGCGCCTACGTACGCAGCAGGCCCGCGACCATCAGCAGCAGCGATTGCTCCGCCTGCGCTCGCGCGGCGTCCCCGTCGGCGGCGTGCGCGACGATCAGCCCCGCCTCGGCCACGGCGCTGAGCAGCAGCCGGGCCAGGATCTCGACGGGCGCGTCGGCGATCAGCTCGGCGGCGCGTGCGCGTTCGAGTTCGGTGATGATCAAGCCGAGCCCGTGCCTGGCCTCGAAGGCGCGCCATTCCTCCCAGCCGAGCACGGCCGGCGCGTCGTAGAGCGCGATTCGGATCATCTCCGGGCGCTGGCAGATGTCGAGGAAGGCGTTCAGGCCGACAGCCATCGAGGCGAGGATGTCGCCGGGATCGACGGCGGCGATGGCCGTTCGGATCTCCGCGGTGATGTCCGACTCGAGCTGTTCCAGCACCGCGAGGAACAGCCCGCGCTTGTCGCCGTAGTGGTGGTGCAGAGCGCCGCGGGTGACGCCCGCCTCGGTCACCAGCTGCTCGGCGGAGGTGCCCGCGAAGCCGCGCTCGGCGAACAGGCGCCGCCCCGCGTCTTCCAGGGCGGCCCTTGTCGTACGGGAACGGTCCTCCTGGCTACGGCGTGGCATGCAGCCGAGTGAACTCCAGAATCCGCTGCGCGAGCAACTCGGGCTGGTCCTCGGGCAGGAAGGTGTAGGCGTCGTCGATCAGCTCCAGCGTCGCGTCGGGAAACTCGCGAGCGAGCCGCTCGGCGTAGGCGACGGGGAACAGCTTGTCCTCGCGCGCCCAGACCACGAGCACCGGGAGGCGGACCGTGCCGAACCGGGTCGCGGCGTCCAGCGTGTAGCGGCGGTGCGCGGATTTCAGGAAGCGCCGCAAGTCTTTTCGGATGGCGCCGGACCGGCGGCTCGGCAGCAGGTACGAGTCGACGTACTCGTCGGGCACCGGCCGCTTGCTCACCCAGCCGAACGCCAGCGGCAGCCGGTGCAACGCGCGCAGGCGCAGCGTCTCGGCGAGTGGGCGGATCGATCCCGGTACGCGAGCGAGCAACGGCAGCAGCGTGAACGGCTGCGGCAGGAATTTCTCGTGGCTGTCGACCGAGGCGAGCACAACGCGGCCGATGCGGTCGGTGTTGCGCGCCAGCAGAACCTGGGTGATCGCGCCGCCGGTGTCGTTGGCGACCAGGGTGACGTCGGTCAGGTCGAGTCGCTCCAGGAAGGCGGCGATCAGGTCCGCGACCCCGGTCGGCGTCAGGTCCGCGTCCGGCACCGGGATCGAGTGCGAGCCGAGCGGCCAGTCCGGCGTCAGGCAGCGGTACCCCGCGGCGGCGATGGCGGGCACCACCGCGCGCCAGAGATCGGCGTTGACGAGCAGGCCGTGCACGAAGACGACCGGGGCGCCGGTCCCCGTCTCGTGGTAGCGGATGCGGCCGCCGGGCAGGGCTATCTCGTGCGCGGGACCGAGTGCGGGGCTGATTCCCATGGCTTCCTCCAGATGTCGGGCGTCCTGGTCATCTTTACATACATACCGTATGTATGTCTAGAGTCCGGGGCGTAGTTCGGCCGCTCAGGCATAACGAACGGTCGTCGGAAAACCTGGTGTCGATGCACTTCGGCGCAGTTTGGCCATAACCCATGTGGACGGTCGTCCAGGACAGCGCTACCGTTCACACCGGACGATCCAAGAGAGGGAGATCACATGACCGTGCCGAACCCGGCGCTCAGGCCGGCGGCCGAACCGGACCCCGCGGACGGCGCGCTGCCCGCGGGCGATCACGGCCTCGCCGGGCTGGCCGACGCGCTCGCGGCGGGCACGATCAGCTCCACCGCGGCGGTCACGGCGGCGCTCGACCGGATCGAGGCGAGCCAGCCGACGCTCAACGCCTTCCGTGTGGTCCGCAGGGACCGGGCGCTGACCGAAGCCGCCGAGGCCGACCGGCGACTGGCCGCGGGCGAGCGCCTGCCGCTGCTCGGCGTGCCGATCGCCGTCAAGGACGACACCGACATCGCGGGCGAGCCGACGGCCTTCGGCTGCGGCGGCGACTTCGCGCCGAAAACCGAAGACGCCGAGTCGGTTCGGCGGCTCCGCGCGGCAGGCGCGGTGATCGTCGGCAAGACCAACACCTGCGAGCTCGGACAGCTGCCGTTCACCAGCGGCGCTGCCTTCGGTCACACCCGCAATCCGTGGCACCGTGAGCACACCCCTGGCGGCTCCTCCGGCGGCTCCTCGGCCGCCGTGGCCGCCGGATTGGTACCCGCCGCATTGGGTTCCGACGGTGCGGGCTCGGTCCGGATCCCGGCCGCGTGGACCAATCTCGTCGGCATCAAGCCGCAGCGCGGACGCATCTCCACCTGGCCGGAAGCCGAAGCGTTCCAAGGCCTCACGGTGAACGGGCCGCTGGCTCGCACCGTCGCGGACGCGGCGCTGCTGCTGGACGCGGCGGCCGGCCCGCACCCCGGCGACCGGCACACTCCCGAGCCGATCCGCGTCTCAGATGCCGTCGGGCGCGACCCGGGCCGCCTGAAGATCGCGCTCTCCCTGCGTATTCCGTTCACCGCGACCAAGACGACGCTGCACCCCGAGGTCAGGGCAGCGGTACGCGGGATCGCCTCGACGCTGCGCAAGCTCGGGCACTCGGTGACCGTCGCCGACCTGCACTACGGATTGCTCATGGGCGCCTCGTTCCTGCCGCGGTCCATGGCGGGCATCCGCGCCGTGCACGACCGGATGCCCGGCGCCGAGGTCGACCCGCGCACCCGCGCCAACGTTCGCTTCGGCCGGGTGCTCGGCGGACCCGCGCTCTTCGCCGCGCGCCAGGCGGAACCGTTGTTGCACAAGCGCATCGGCACCTTCTTCAACGATTACGACTTGGTGCTCGCGCCCACCACCGCCACTCCCCCGCCGCGCGCCGAGGAGATCGACGGCATCGGCGTGAACGCCACCAACAACCTCATCACCGCCGCCTGCCCGTACACCTGGCCGTGGAACGTGCTCGGCTGGCCGAGCGTGAACGTCCCCGCCGGTTTCACCGACGCGGGCCTGCCGGTCGGCGCCCAGCTTATGGGCGCCGCTTCGTCCGAATCGCTGCTGGTTTCCGTTGCGGCGCAACTGGAATCCGAGCTGCACTGGGAGCGGCACCGCCCGCGACCGTGGTGGTGAGTCAGCGCCGCGGCGGCGACCAGTCCTCCACCGCGCTCTTCGTGCCCGAGGGACAGCCGTCCCCGTCGCCGGCGCGCGGCGACATCACCAGGCACTGCTGCGGGCCCGGCTGACCGACGCCCGCGGTGACCAGCACCGCGATCGACGAGCCGTCGGCGACCCGGCTGGTCGAGAAGCCCAGTGTGCCGGTGACGCCCCGGTAGTTGGACTCGCGCAGCTGGATCGCGATGGCGGTGCGGTTCAGCGAGCCGTCGGTCTGCTGCGGCCTGGTTCGCACCGCGTCCAGGAACAGCCCGACCACGTCGTAGGCCAGTCCGGTCCGGTCGCCGGGCCAGGAGGGCTGGTAGTCGGCCATCTGCGGATAGGCGCGCAAGTCCCCGATCAGGGCCGCCAGTTCGGCGCACAGCTGCTGGTAGTCCAAGGAGACCTGCTCGTCGCCGAGTTCGCCGTTGCCGCGGACGCATTCGGCGCCGCCGAGCATCACCGGCGCCGCCTTGGCGACATAGCGCACCGACAGATTGGCTGGCAGCGCCGCCATCGCCTTCTGATCGGTGATCAGCCGGGTCACCGTGTCGTTGCCGAGGATGGCGGGCGCCTCCCCGGTCAGGCAGCCGCGGCTGACCGATTTGGCGAAGGTCGCGAAATCGTCGTTGCGGCCCGCGAAGAACAGCAACGTGCCGCGGTCGAAACCCGGTGTCTCGCACGGGGCGGGAAAGCGATTCAGCTCGTGCTGCGCGGCCCATTCCATGCGGCGGTACGGCACGCCGCGACCGTCGAGTTCGGCGCGCAGATCCGCGACCAGGGTCTCGACGTAGATGTCGTTGTCGGTCTTCGGGTGGTAGATGGTGACCTGGTTGTAGCGCGGCTGCCCCGCCCGCGGCGAGCCCGCTGGATAGCGAGCGCCCTGCACGTAGTCCGCGACCAGCTCGGCCTGCGTCCGGTTGCTCGGCGCCGCTTGGAAGTAGAGCGGCGACGCCTTCTCCAAGCCGTCGGCCGAGAGCGTCGTCGCGACGACCGGCACGCCGAGTTCGCCGAGTCGTCCTATGGCGCTGCGTGTTTCGGCGTTGCTGCGATCCATGCCGACCACGCCGAGAATGCTCGGCTCGTCGGCGAGCAGACCGCGCAGCTGGTGTTCCACCACCCAGGTCGCGTGCCGCATATCGGAGCCGCCGTTGGCGACGACGACGCGCAGCAGCGGTTCCGACTCGTCGGAGGCCAGCAGCGCGCGGCGCTGCTGCACCGCGAGTCCGGCGAGCTCTTCGACCTGCGCGTGCGGGTATCGCGTATTGGTGTCGACGTAGCTGAGCCCGGAGAAGTAGATCAGCGTGACGACCGGGCGGCGCGGGTTGCCGCGGCGCGCGTCGGCGGCGGCGACGTTGAGCCGGAATACTTCTCGCTGCATCGCCGACAGCTCGGGATCGTCGGTGAAGACCTGATCGGCGTTGTCGCTGTAACCGACGCACTCGCCGTCGCGCTGCTGCACCGAGATGCCCGCGGTCCACGGCCAGTGCGCGCACGCTGCGCCGCGCAGCGGCGGAATGTAGACCAGCGCGACGGCCACCAGCAGCGCGACCGGAATCAGCACGCATATCGCGACGAACCACTTGCGGGCGGCCAGCGGCGGCGCGGGCGGCACCGCGAGGTGCGCCAGGCTCGGGTCGCGGACGCGGCCGTTCAGCGGATCGGGCAGCCGCACCCGCAACGGCAGGACCCACGCGTCGCGCGCCCGATTGGTGCGCATGTTGTCGATATCGCGCAGCCAGCGTTGCAGCGGGTCCGGCTGCTGCCCCGAATACGGGCGGTCGACCAGGCTTTCGAGGGTGGCGAGATGCTGGAGGTCGCCGATCCCGGCCAGCTCGTCCGTCGAGGATTCGGCGGCTTCGCCGTTCAGGCCGGGGTCGTAGTCGAGGCAGGCGAGCACCACGAGGGGATCGAAATGTCCTGTCTCGTTGCGGATGTCGTTGATCCAGCCGATCAGGCGCTTCGCGGCGCCGTCGCGCTCGACAGCGCCGAGCAACGCCACGGGGTACGCGGTGCGCCGCCAGCTCGACGGCCGCCACAGTCGTTGGCGATAGGCGTCGCGCAGGTCCTCGAGGAAGGCGTGCACCAGCAGCTTGGCGACCTGCTCCTCGTTCTCGTCGCCGCGCCGCGACGCGGTCAGCCGGGTCGCGAAACCCAGGAAACTGTCGGAGTATTCGGGCGCCAGGTAGCGCTGGTGCATGAACCAGCGGGTGACCTTGGACATGCCGGGGATGCGTCCGCTGATCCACAGCCACAGCCGCAGCACCGGCCACAATGCGAGCACACCGAACACCAGCCGGGAGATGGTGTCGCCGCTGACGCCCTCCGCCGTGTCGGAGCGGTCGGCGGGGGAACCGCTGCGCAGCAGGCGCGGCAGCCGCGACCGCAGCTCCACCGTGGCCTCGGTCTCGTCGCTCGTGACGCGCTGACGCGTCAGCCAATCGGCGGTGCGGTAGCGCGGGAACTTGATCGGTCCCATCGCCGTGTCGTCGGTGGAGAAGCCCTCGACCAGCCGCTGCACGATGGGCAGGCAGTGGCCCTGGATCTCCTCGCCCGTCGCGTTCGGATCGGGCGTCAGCGCGTCGGGCGGCAGGTCGGCCGCCTGCAGATCAACCCGCGCCCGCGGCGTCGCCCGCCTGCCACCGGATTCGCCGAGCCAGCGGTAGATCTCGACGAGTAACGCACCGCCCGCGCCCGCGCCGACCAGACCGACGATCGGGCGCGGCAACGGACGCCTGCGCCGCAGCAGCGTGCGGAATACGCGCGGCTTCGCGTCGGGCACCTCCAGCGCGCGGAGCAGCTCCAGCAGTTTGGGGACATCGTTGGCGGTATCGGGCAATTCGACGGCCTCCCCCGTGCGAAGCGTGGCTGCGACGCACAGCCGGGCGTCATCGGGGACTGTACCGGTACAAATCCGGCTCAGACGCCTTGTTCGCTCGAGTTCGCGGCCCGCGAACGGGCCGATCGATCAAAAGCCCAGCTTGCCAAGCTGTTTCGGATCGCGCTGCCAATCCTTGGCGACCTTGACGTGCAAATGCAGATAGATCCGCACACCGAGAATGTGCTCGATCTGCTTGCGCGCGTTGGTGCCGACCTCCTTGAGGCGGCTGCCGGCCCTGCCGATGACGATGGCCTTCTGACTGGGGCGTTCGACGTAGAGCAGCGCGTGCACGTCGAGCATCTCCTCGTTCTCCTCGCGCGGGAGAACCTCCTCGATCACCACGGCCAGCGAGTGCGGCAGCTCGTCGCGCACGCCCTCCAGCGCGGCCTCGCGGATGAGCTCGGCCATGAGGGTTTCCTCTGGCTCGTCGGTGAGCTCGCCGTCGGGGTAGAAGGCCGGGCCCTCAGGCATTTTCGAGGCGATGACATCGACGAGCACCTCGACCTGCTCACCCTTGACCGCCGACACCGGCACCACCTCGGCCTCGGGGCCGAGCAGTTCGGAGACGGCGAGCAGCTGCGCGGCGATCTGCTCGCGGCTCACCTTGTCGATCTTGGTGACCACGCCGAGCACGGTGGTCTTCGGCGCCATCTGCTTGACCTGCTGCACGATCCAGCGATCGCCCGGGCCGATCTTCTCGTCGGCCGGAATGCAGATCGCGATGACGTCGACCTCCGAATACGTGTCGCGCACCAGATCGTTGAGGCGCTGTCCGAGCAGGGTCCGCGGGCGGTGCAGGCCCGGCGTGTCGACCAGGATCAGCTGCGCGTGGTCGCGGTGCACGATGCCGCGGATGGTGTGGCGGGTGGTCTGCGGCCGCGAGGAGGTGATGGCGATCTTCGCGCCGACCAGCGCGTTGGTCAGCGTCGACTTACCGGTGTTCGGCCTGCCGACGAAACAGACGAAACCGGAGCGGAATTCGGCGGAACCGGAGTTGTCAGCCACCCTGCACCTCGGTGCCCGCCGCGTCGTCGACGATGTCGAAAACCGCGCCCGCGCGGTCGGTGAAGATGATCCGCGCCGCGCCCGCCACCTCGCGCACCGCGGCGACCCCGGCGTCGGAGAACCGGCCGCCGACCACCACGGCTGCCTCGAAACCCTCCGCGCCGCTGGAGATCGCGGCCGCGACGGCGGCCTGCAACGCGGTGAGCCGCAGCGCCTGCAAGTCCACCTCACCCGCCGCGTAGGTGCGGCCGTCGGTGTCGCGGATCGCCGCGCCTGCCGCCCCGCCGGTGCGGCCCATCGCGCCGCGCGCCAGGGTCAGCAGCTTGGTGTCCTCGGCGTCCAGTTCAGTCATCGATTGCTCCGTCCTCGTCCTCGTTGTCTTTGCGCTTGCCGCCGTTGGATTTTGCGCCGTCGGCAAGCACGGCGCCCGCTTTCCCGGATTTCTCCGGCGCCTTGCGCACCAAGACCGTGTTGATCCGCATCCGGCCGCGCTGATCCGGACCGCCCTCGGCGCGCAGCACCAGCCCGTGCACCACGATCTTCGATCCGGGCAAAGGCACCCTGCCGAGCTCGTGGGCGAGCAGACCGCCGACCGTGTCCACGTCCTCGTCCTCGATGTCCATGCCGTACAGCTCGCCGAGATCCTCCACCGACAGCCGGGCCGATACCCGGAAGCGGCCCTCGCCGAGCTCCTCCACCGGCGGGGTCTCGCCGATGTCGTATTCGTCGGCGATCTCGCCGACGATTTCCTCGAGCACGTCCTCGATGGTCACCAGGCCCGCGATGCCGCCGTATTCGTCGACGAGCAGCGCCATGTGATTGCGGCGGCGCTGCATCTCGTCGAGCAGCTTGTCCAGCGGCTTGGAGTCGGGCATGAACACGGCAGGACGCATCACGTCGTGCACCCGCACCTTGCGGCTCCGATCGGCGTACGGGACCAGATCTTTCAGGTAGACGACGCCGAGAATGTCATCGACGTTCTCGCCGACCACCGGAATGCGCGAATGGCCGCTGCGCACCGCGAGCGACATGGCCTGCGCGGCCGACTTGTCCGCCTCGATCCACACCATCTCGGTGCGCGGCACCATCACCGCGCGTGCCGCGGTGTCGCCGAGCTCGAACACCGACTGGATCATGCGGCGCTCGTCATCGGCCACCACGCCGCGCTCGCCCGCCATCTCGACCACCTCGCGCAGCTCGATCTCCGAGGCGAAGGGACCGTTGCGGAACCCCCTACCCGGGGTGATGGCGTTACCGATGAGAATGAGCAGCCTGCTCACGGGGCCGAGCAGCGCGCCGATGAACTGCAACGGCAGCGCGGCGGCCAAGGCGAGCGAGTAGGCGTGCTGGCGGCCGAGGGTGCGCGGGCCGACACCGATCACCACGTAGTCGACGAGCACCATCACCGCGGCGGTGAGCAGCAGCGCCCAGTTGTCGTCCCAGATCTCGATGAGCGCCGCGGCAAGCAGCACCGTCGCGCCGATCTCGCACAGCACGCGCAGCAGCACCATCAGGTTCACGTAGCGTGCGCGGTCGGCGACGATGCGGCTCAATCGCGCCGCGCCGGGGCGATCGGCACGCACCATGTCGCCGAGACGCGCCGGGGAGATCGTGTTCAGCGCGGCGTCCACACCGGCGAACAGGCCACCCGCGGGCACGAGCAGGACGGCCAGCAGGATCAGGGTCAACGAGCTCACGCCGGGCCCAGCGCGTCACCGGGTCCGGTGAAGCCCGCTTTGCCGAGCAGGCGGGCGTCGCGCTCGGCGAGTTCGGCGCGTCGCCTGGCCTCGCGCAGGCTCTCGTACCACTCCTCGAGCAGCCGGGCCTGCAGGGCGAACATCTCCTTCTCCTCCTCCGGCTCCGCGTGGTCGTAGCCGAGCAGGTGCAGCACGCCGTGCACGGTGAGCAACGCGAGCTCGTGCTCCAGCGAATGCCCCGCCTTGCGCGCCTGCGCCGCCGCGAACTCCGGGCACAGCACGATGTCGCCGAGCATGGAGGGACCCGGCTCGGGGCTGTCCGGCCTGCCGCCCGGCTCGAGCTCGTCCATCGGGAAGGACATCACGTCGGTGGGGCCGGGCAGGTCCATCCAGCGCATGTGCAGGTCGGCCATGGTGTCGAGATCGACGAGCACCATCGACAGCTCGGCCGCCGGATGCACATCCATCCGGCCGATCACGAACCGCGCAACACTGACCAGGTCTTCTTCGGGTACGTCGATACCCGACTCGTTGGCGATCTCGATGCTCACTCTGAACAGCGTATTAGACGCAGTCGGACGCCGTCCGCCCGCAGCCCCGCGCCGGGCCGAGCGAAAGCGAGGCAACCGTATTCCGGACAGACCACCGGCCGCCGACGAGACGTCGGCGGCCGGTGGATTCGCCGCGGGTGGCGCGGTCCGAGCGGGTACGTCTAGCGCCGGTCGCGGCCTGCGGCGCGGCGCTGGGCGCGGTTGCCCGGGTAGTGCGGAGGACCGACCTGGGGCCGGGTTGCTTCCCAGCGGTCGTAGGCGTCGACGATGTCCGAGACCAGCCGGTGGCGGACGACGTCGCTACTGGTGAGCTCCGCGAAGTGGATGTCCTCGATCTCGGTGAGGATCTCCGCCGCGGCGCGCAGGCCGGAGCGAGCGCCGGTGGGCAGGTCGACCTGGGTGATGTCGCCGGTGACCACGATCTTGGAGCCGAAGCCGAGACGCGTCAGGAACATCTTCATCTGCTCGGCCGTGGTGTTCTGCGCCTCGTCGAGAATGATGAAGGAGTCGTTGAGCGTCCGGCCGCGCATGTACGCCAGCGGCGCGACCTCGATGACGCCCGCGGCCATCAGCTTCGGGATCGCCTCCGGGTCCATCATGTCGTGTAGCGCGTCGTACAGCGGACGCAGATACGGGTCGATCTTCTCGTTGAGCGTGCCGGGCAGGAAGCCGAGCCGCTCGCCCGCCTCGACGGCGGGACGGGTGAGGATGATCCGGTTGACCTGCTTGGTCTGCAGCGCCTGCACGGCCTTGGCCATGGCCAGGTAGGTCTTGCCGGTGCCCGCGGGTCCGATGCCGAACACGATGGTGTTGGCGTCGATCGCGTCGACGTAGCGCTTCTGGTTCAGCGTCTTGGGACGGATGGTCTTGCCGCGCCGGGACAGGATGTCCAGGCTCAACACTTCCGCCGGGGAGTCGGAGGAGCCTTCGGTCAGCATCGACACCGTGTGCCGCACCGCCTCCGGCGTCACCACCCTGTTGCGGCCGGTCAGCGCGATGAGCTGTTCGATGACCCGCTCGGCGAGGGCGACGTCGGCCGCCTTGCCGGTGAGGGTCACGGAATTGCCGCGGACGTGAATGTCCGCGTCGAGCAGTTGCTCGAGCTCACGCAGATTCTGGTCGGCCGAACCGAGGAAGGGGAACACGGATTCGGGAGCGAGTTCGATGCTGGAGCGCACGGTGCGTGCCGCGGGGCCCGAGCCGTTGTCGCGGGTGCCAATGCCTGCTGTGGGGTTGGTCGGGTCGCCGATCTCGCCTTGTGTTCGCAAAAGTGGTTACAGCCTGCTTTCCGGTCTCGACAGCCGTGGTGAATGACAAAAGTTTAACGCGCGCCACCGACACCGCACAGTGAATAAACGGCTACCGGTGCGGCGGCCATTCCCGCCGTGTGCTGGATATTCCCCTGTGCCGGTCGGACCAATCCTCGGCGAAGTCACGGAACCGTTTCACCGCGTCCGACGGCGCGGCGGCGGCCGACCAGATCAGTCCCACCTCCCGCGACGCGCCGTCGTCGGCCAGCGGCACCAGCACCGGCCCTGAGCGCGCGGCGGCCGGGGCCGGATCCTGCAGCGGGAGCACCGCGACCCCGAGTCCCGCGGCTACCAACCCGGTGCTGGTGACCAGGTCGGTGGCCTCGAAGGCGACGTGCGGGCGGATGTCGGCCGCCGCGCAGAGTTCGTCGAAGATCCGCCGCATGCCGAACCCAGGCGGCATGGAGACGAACTCGTCGCCGCTCAGCTCGGCCATGCGCACCTGCCTGCGCCCGGCCAGCCGGTGCTCCGCGGGCACGGCGAGCACCAGCGGCTGGCGCAGCAGGCCGCGCCACCCGACGCCGGGCGCGGTGGGGCGCGGGGAGACGACGGCGAGGTCGGACGCGCCGTCGAGCACGTGCCCGGTGATCTTCTCGGCGCCGCCCTGGCGCAACGTCACGGTGACCCGGCCCGCGTTGCGCCGGAAACCGGCGATCAGCTGCGGCACCAGCCAGCCGCCGAAAGAATGCAGGAACGACAGCCGCACCACTCCGCGCGCGGGATTGGCGAGATCGGCGACGGCTTGTCCCGCCGCGTCGAGTTCGGCCTGCGCGCGGCGCGCGTGTTCGTAATAGACGCGGCCGAATTCGTTGAGCGCGATGCGCTTTCCCTTCCGGTCGAACAATTCCGCGCCGAGCTTGCGTTCCAATCGCGCGAGCATCCGCGAGAGCGTCGGCTGCGCGATGTGCAGGCGTTCGGCGGCCGCGCTCATCCGCTCCAGTTCGGCGAGTGTCGTGAACCACTGGAGATCTTCACCCAGCATCTCGCCACCTCCCTATATGTCATAGAGGCATCAACTCGGTCATTATTATTCATTTCCTTTCGGAACGCGCGGCGACAATCCTGAAATCAGGAGGTAGCCATGACCAGCACAACGGCGCAACCGTCGACGAACGCCATCGCGCAGAGCCAGTCCGCCGATGTGGCGCACAACCGCAGGATCACCCTCGCGCTGTTCGCGGCGGGCCTCACCACCTTCGCGTCCATGTACAACGCGCAGGCGCTGCTACCGAGCCTGTCCGAGGCGTTCGGCGCGACGCCCGCCCGCGCGGCACTGGCGGTCTCGCTGACCACCGGCTGCCTCGCGCTGGCCATCGTGCCGGTGAGCGCGCTGTCCAGCCGGGTCGGCCGCACCAAGGTGATGATCGGATCGGCGGTGGCCGCCGCGGTCATCGGTCTGCTGCTGCCATTCAGTCCCTCGCTCGAAGTGCTGCTCGCGGGCCGGGCGGTGCAAGGCATCGCGCTGGCGGGCGTGCCCGCGGTGGCGATGGCGTATCTGGCGGAGGAGATCGGCACCGAGGGTCTCGGCGCGGCGATGGGCGTCTACGTCGCGGGCACCACGATCGGCGGGCTCGCGGGACGGCTGATTCCCTCGTTCACCCTCGATGTGGCGTCCTGGCGCTGGGCAGCGGCGGCGGTCGGCGTGGCCGTGGCGGCTTGCACGGTGTGGTTCGTCCGGCTGCTGCCGCCCTCGCGGGGGTTCGTGGCCAGGCCCGCCGGGTTGCGCACGGTCCTCGGCGATCTCGGTACGCAGCTGCGCCACCGTCAGCTGCTCGCGTTGTTCGGCCTGGCCTTCGTCTTGATGGGCGGTTTCGTCTCGGTCTACAACTTCCTCGGCTACCGGCTCACCCAGCGTCCCTTCGAGTTGCCCGCGGCGGTGGCGGGTTCGGTGTTCCTGCTGTATCTGGCGGGCACCGTGGCGTCGGCCTGGGGCGGCAGGCTCGCCGACCGCGTCGGCAGGCACCGGATGCTCACCGCGTCGATGGCGCTGATGGGCCTCGGGCTGGCGCTGAGCCTGCCGGATCGGCTGGGCTGCGTCGCCGTCGGCGTCCTGCTCTACACCGCGGGCTTCTTCGCCGCGCACACCGTCGCGAGCGCCTGGGTCGGCACGCTCGCCCGCGGCAATCGCGGGGCGGCCTCCTCGCTGTATCTGTTCTTCTACTACCTCGGCAGCGCGGTGGTCGGCGGTCTGTCCGGCCTGGCCTTCGCGCACGCCGGCTGGCTCGGGCTGACCGGCACCGTCGCCGCGCTGCTCGCCGTGGGAGCGATCCTGTTCGCCGTCGCGATGATCCGTTCCCGCAACGGCATTCAATCCTCCGCGGGTTCGCCGGTGGAGTCGCGGCCCATGGCGAAGCTCTCCCGGTAGACTCGAAGTCCTTCTTCGACAACGGATTTGGCGATCCTGGCGATGGGGACGAAGTCGGTGATCAGCGGTTCGTGATCGGGACCGCGCCCCACCACGAGCCCGGTGAGCAGCCACGGGAAGCGGCTGTCGTCCTGCGCGCCCAGGTCGGCGTACTTGCACAGGCGGCGCGCCACCCATTCCCGAGTCGGACGCGGCCACCACTCCTCCGGCGCGACGGTGGTGACCGACCATCCCGGCAGCGCGACGTCGGCCTCGAAATCCCGGCTCGGCCCCGAGCCGCGATCTCGCTCGGGGCCGTGGGAGTACCTCAGGTATATGGTGTCTCGACCCTGGACGAGCTCGGCGAGTTCGTCGAGACTGTAGATCGTCCGCATCTCCGCGGCATCGGGCGGCTCGATATCCGCAGGGGAAGAACTCTTTTCGCCTGCCACGGTGCGTCCTTCCGTCCGACCTCTCGTCGCGACCAGATCGTCAGGTCGACTCCCGATTCTCCAGCCCAACGGCATCGGCCAATTCGGCGCGATGGCGGCGCAATTCGGGGTGTTCGGCGCTGAGCTCGCCCATCACGTCGGCCAGCGCGTCGGCGATGGCGTTGAGTTTCTGTTGCAGTGCCTCGTCCGAACGCGACTCGGTGTTCTGCAACAGCGCCACCATCAGGAAGGTGATGATCGTGGTGGCGGTGTTGATCACCAGTTGCCAGGTGTCGATGGAGGGCAGCACCAGAAATGTCGGCGCCCACAGCACCACGAGCAGTACGCAGAACATGAAGAATCCGGCCCGCGACGCGACGCTGCTCGCGGCCGTCGCGAACTTGTCGAACACCGAAAGGCGGCCGACCACATCCGAGGGCATCTCGCCCCGCTCGCCCTTTGCCCGCACTTGCTCAACCACGCTGGCAACCACCTTCCCGCGGCCCGTCACCTTTGAGATAACCGCGACGAGCCCGGTCAAACGGCTGGAGCTAGGGGTGAGACCGCCGGGCAGGCGCGGTGGGCGTCACCAGCGCGGGGTCAACGCGCCCAACGCACCGAGCGCGACAGCGCCCGCCGTGGACGTGCGAAGCACGGTCGGCCCGAGCAGCACGACGTCCGCTCCGGCCGCGGCGAGGTCGATGAGCTCGGCCTCGTCCAGCCCGCCTTCGGGACCGACGATCAGCACCACCTCGGGCGCCTGCGCGAACGGCAGCTCGGTGAAACGGCCACGGCCGGATTCGTGCAACGCGGCCACGATCGCGCCCTCGGCCTTGGCCTTTCGGACCAGCTCGAGCAGATCGCGGGTGCGATGCAGGTCGGCGACCTCGGGGATGTAGGCGCGCCGGGATTGGCGGGCGGCCGAGCGCGCCGCGGCCCGCCACTTGTCCACGGCCTTGGCGGCCTTGCCCTCCCAGTTGGCGACGCAGCGCGCCGCCTGCCACGGCACGATCGTGTCGGCGCCCGCCTCGGTCATCAGCTCGACGGCCAGCTCCGAACGGTCCGATTTCGGCAACGCCTGCACCACCGTGACGCGCGGCGAAACCGGCTGCGCCACGGTCTTGTCGAGCACCTTCAGGTCGAGCCGGTCGCGCTGGGCTGCGACGACCTCCGATTCGGCGAGCACACCGCGTCCGTCGGACAGGGTGATCGGCTCGCCGACTCGGATGCGCCGCACGGTCGCGGCATGCCGCCCCTCGGGACCGTCGAGCACGGCGACCGCGCCGGGCTCGGGAATGTCGTCGAGATAGAAGACCGTGGCGGCCAACGGCTCAGCGTCCGCTGAACGAGGCGCGCAGCCGGGCGAACAGACCGCTGTTGTGCTCCGACTGCGCCGACATCACCTCGGCGCGGTCGCGCTCGCGCAGGCCCTTGTACTTGCGCAGCAGATCGGTCTGCTTGCTGTCCAGCTTGCTCGGCACCACGATGTCCAGGTGCGCGATCAGGTCGCCACGCGCGCCGGAGCGCAGCTTGGGCATGCCGTGACCGCGCAGCACCGACACCTCGTTGGGCTGGGTGCCCGGCGCGATGGTCAGTTCGGTCGGCCCGTCCAGGATCGTGTCGATGACGACGGTGGTGCCGAGCGCGGCGTCCACCATCGGGACCCGGATGGTGCAGTGCAGGTCGTCGCCGTCGCGGACGAACACGTCGTGCGGCTGCTCGACGATCTCCACGTACAGATCGCCCGCGTGGCCGCCGCCGTGACCGACCTCACCCTGGGCGGCCAGCCGGACGCGCATGCCGTTGGCGACGCCCGCCGGAATGGGCGCGGCGATCTCGCGACGGGCGCGGACGCGGCCGTCGCCGCCGCACTTGTGGCAGGGATCGGGGATGGTCTCGCCCGCGCCACGGCAGGTCGGGCACGGCCGCGAGGTGAGCACCTGGCCGAGGAAGGACCGCTGCACGGACTGGATTTCGCCTGCGCCGCCGCAGGTCTCGCAGCGCACGGGCTTGGAGTTGCCGTTGGTGCCCGCGCCGTGGCAGCTGTCGCAGAGGATGGCGGTGTCGACGGTCAGGTGCTTGGTGACGCCGACCGCGCATTCGGCGAGGCTGAGGCGGGTGCGCAGCAGCGAGTCGGCGCCCGGCTGCACCCGGCCGCGCGGCTTGCGCTGACCGCCGCCCGCGCCGCTCATGCCGCCGAAGAACGCCTCGAACACGTCGCCGAGACCGCCGAAGCCCGCGCCGGAGAAGCCTGCGCCGCCCGCGCCGGACTCGAGCGGGTCGCCGCCCATGTCGACGATCCGGCGCTTCTCCGGATCGGAGAGCACCTCGTAGGCCGCCGACACGTCCTTGAACTTGGCCTGGGCGGCCTCGTCGGGGTTGACGTCCGGGTGGAGTTCGCGGGCCAGCTTGCGGTAGGCGCGCTTGATCTCCTGGTCGGTCGCGTTCTTCGCGACGCCGAGCAGTCCGTAGTAGTCCCGTGCCACTTGAGTTCTCTAGTCCTTGGTCGCTGTGACTCGCCTGTGCAGCTCCAACCGAATGCCGACCTCCTCGGCATTAGTCGGATGCACTCAACTTTATCCGGCCAGAGGTTCGAGGGTAGCAGCGCCGTGGGCACGGTTCGGCGTCAGCGCTCGGCCAGCACCTCGCCGATATAGCGCGCGACGGCCGCGACCGAGGCGATAGTGCCCGGATAATCCATCCGGGTGGGGCCGAGCACGCCCATGCCGCCGAGCACCGCGCCCTCGACGCCGTAGCCCGTCGACACCACCGACGCGCTGCGCATCTGCTCGACCTGAGTCTCCTCGCCGATGCGCACCGTCACCGTGCCGGGATGCTGCGCGGCGGCGAGCAGCTTGAGCACGATCACCTGCTCCTCGAGCGCCTCCAGCACCTGACGCAGCGAACCCGGCAGGCCGAAATCGCCCGCGTTGCGGGTGAGGTTCGCGGTGCCGCCGAGCACCAGCCGCTCCTCCGGATGTTCGACCAGGGTCTCCACCAGCACCGTCGACACCCGGATCAGCACGTCGCGCAGCTGACGCGGGGCGCGCTCGGGGAGTTCGGCGACCGCGGCCGAGGCGGAGGCCAGGCGCTTGCCGTCCATCGCGCCGCCGAGCATGGCGCGCAGCGCGGCCAGATCCTCGTCGTCGATCACCGCGCCGAGTTCCACGAGACGCTGATCGACCCGGCCGGTGTCGGTGATCACCACGAGCAACAGGCGCGCCGGATTCAACGCGACCACCTCGATGTGGCGCACCGTCGACGCCGAGACGGTCGGGTACTGGACCACCGCGACCTGCCTGGTCAGCTGGGCCAGCAGCCGCACGCCGCGGCGCAGCACGTCATCGAGATCGACGCCGGATTCCAGGAACTCCATGATCGCGCGCCTTTCGGCGGGCGAGAGCGGCTTGACCTCGGAGATCCGGTCGACGAACTGCCGGTAGCCCTTGTCGGTGGGGATGCGGCCGGAGCTGGTGTGCGGCTGGGTGATGTAGCCCTCGGCCTCCAGCACCGCCATGTCGTTGCGGACCGTCGCGCTGGAAACACCCAGATTGTGCCGCTCCACCAGGGTTTTCGACCCGATGGGCTCCTTGGTGCTGACATAGTCCGCGACGATCGCGCGCAGGACCTCGAAGCGCCGATCCTCGGTGCTCGACATCGGCCCCACCTCCTCGCTTTCTCGATACGCCGCAGGCCCGCCGACGCATGCGGGGAGCGCGCGAAACACGGCGGCCTCCCGGTCGTCTGAGTATCCAGTTTAGTTGCCGACCTGCCAATCGCCCGGTCGCGCACAGCACGTGACCGGGCAACCGTGGCATTGTCGGCGACGAGATCGCGAACCGCAATGGGGGTTACCAAGCTTGCCGACCACCAACGGCGCGATCGGCGCGGAACCGCTGCGCGGCCCGGTCTGGTTCTCCGTCACTTGGGCGGTACTCGGAACCATGCTCGCCCGCGCGATGGTGACCAGGACCATGCCGCTGTTCGGGCGCCGGCTCTCAGCGGCTGTCGAAACCCTTGGCGTGCTTGCCCGCTTGGGCGTCGAGGCCGAGCATGGCGAGCAAGGATTGGCAGTCGGCGGCATCGTGGGCGTAGCCGGCGACCGTCCTGGCCGCGATCGCGCTCTTGCGCGCGTGTTCCGCCTTCTCGGCAGCCCTGGCCTCGGCGAATTCGCCGGTGCTCGGGAAGAGATCGATGGGTTGGTCCTGGGGCATGGGACTCCTCCGTGTCGAGCCGGAGCCTACGCGGGATCCCCCGCCTGCGATAGAGCTCACACCAGGACGTTCGCGGACACTTGTCACACCTCGGGCCGCCGCATCGTCCTCCCGGTGTAGGTATCGACTCTTGGAGGAGCATCGCATGCGAATCGCAGTGCTGGGCGCCAGCGGACGGATCGGCCGCGAAGTGATCGACGTGCTGAAGAACCAGGGCCACGACATCGTGGCGATCACCCGGGCCGCCGGCGTGGACGTCTACACTGGCGCGGGACTGGCGGGCGCGCTGGCCGGGGTGGAGGTCGTGGTGGACGCGGTCAACACGACGACCAGGGAAACCGCGGCGGTGAAGGACTATTTCGGCACCGTCGCGCGCACCGTCCAGCGGGAAGCCGCCGCGGCAGGCGTACGGCGCATCGCGGTCGTCTCGATCATCGGCATCGATCCGTTCACCACGGGGCACTACGCGGGCAAGCTCGCGCACGAGGCGGGCTACCGCGAGGGCCCGGTGCCGGTCCGGGTGCTGCGGGCGGCCCAATTCCACGAGTTCACCGAGATGATGCTCGAATGGACGACCCGCGACGACACGGCCTACGTGCCGACCTTCCCGACGCAACTTGTCGCCGCCCGCACCACCGCCGAAGAACTGGCCGCCCTCGCCCTCGCCGACAGCGCGCCCGACATGGTCGAGATCGCGGGTCCGGAGCAGCTCGACCTCGCCGCCGCCGTCACGAAACTCGCTGCGCGCCGCGGTGATCCGGCCCACGTCGAGTCGGTCGTCGACACCACCGACCCCGAGTACCCGCTGCGCGCCGCGGGCACGCTCCTGCCCGGACCGGACGCCATCCTCGCGGGGCCGACGTTCGACGAATGGCTGGACCGGAAGTACCCCGCGCGGTAGTCGCCGCGAAAGGCATTGAGCCATGCGGGTTCAGCCTTGCAGCGGACGACGCCGAGGAAGCACAGCCCATCGACGCCGATGTGAACGGCGCGCCAAACCGATGGGGCCGTATCGGATCAGGTCAGCAGAGTGCGGACGACGCCGTCGGCGAGTAGGCGGCCTCGGTCGGTGAGGACGAGGTGGGTGTCGGAGCGGGTTGCCAAGCCGTCGGCGATGATTCGGTTCACGGCTGGGGTGGCGGTGGGGGCCAGGGCGGTGAGGGGGAGGCCGGTGCGGAGGCGGACGGTCAGCATGACACGTTCGAGGTAGCGCTCGTCGTCGGTGAGCGATTCCCAGCCCGCGGCGGGCAGACCGCCGCGGGCGACGCGCTCGGCGTATCGGGCCGGATGCTTGACATTCCACCAGCGCACGCCGCCGAGGTGGCTGTGCGCGCCGGGGCCCGCGCCGAGCCAGTCGCCGCCGTCCCAGTAGCCGAGGTTGTGTCTGCACCGGGCGGAATCGTTTGCCGCCCAATTGGATACCTCGTACCAGGTGAGCCCGGCGGCGGCGAGGCGGGTGTCGATGCGTTCGTAGCGGGCGGCGAGCACGTCGTCGTCGGGGGCGGGCAGTTCGCCGCGACGCACCTTGCGCGCCAACGCGGTTCCGTCCTCGACGATGAGCGAATACGCGGAGACGTGGTCCACGCCCGCGTCGAGCACCGCGTCCAGACTGGCGTCGAGATCGGCGTCGCGTTCGCCCGGCGTGCCGTAGATCAGGTCCAGATTCACGTGCTCGAATCCCGCGGCCCGCGCTTCGCGGGCGGCGGCGACCGCGCGGCCCGGGGTGTGCGTGCGGTCGAGCACCGCGAGAACGTGCCGGGCAGCCGACTGCATGCCGAGCGAGACGCGGGTGTATCCCGCCGCCCTGATGCGGTCGAAGAACTCCGGTGAGGTGGATTCCGGATTCGACTCGGTGGTCACCTCGGCATCCGGCGCGAGGACGAACGCCGACCGGACGGCGTCGAGCACTTCGGCGAGACCGTCGCCGCCGAGCAGCGACGGCGTGCCACCGCCGACGAAGACGGTCGAGACCTCCGGCGTGGCCGACGGCAGGCCCGCGAACCGATCGGCGGCCGCGGCCAGTTCACCGCGCAGTGCGGCGAGCCACGACTGCGGCGACGCCGAACTGCCGAGCTCGCCCGCGGTGTAGGTGTTGAAGTCGCAGTACCCGCAGCGCGTCGCGCAGAAGGGCACGTGCACGTACACGCCGAACGGGCCGCCGCCGAAGTCGCGCAGCACGGGCGCGTCGGCGTCGATCTCCGAGAGGGGTACGGCGGAACTCACCTGTCCAGTGTGCCCGCCGAACCGCTACGCCTTCCGGCCGGGGACCGCCCCGCCACCGGTCGTGTGCCAACCGTCACCTCGCTCGCGAACCCCGCCTCGCCGCGAGCCGCTGTCGAGATCCTGGTCGCTATCGGCGCGGGCCAAGGCGAGCAGACCGATCCTCGCCCGGCCGAGCGCTGGCTGCCCGCCGACGCACCGAACTCAGTCCGCGACGACCGGCGTGTTCTGGTTCGCGGTGAGCAGCCAGCGGCCGTCCTCCTTGGCCAGCACGTACATCGGGGTGCCCTCGCCCTCCAGCACCCCTTCGTTGCTGAAGTACCGCTGGCGCACCTTCACCGCGGCCACGTCGGGGCGGATGAACAGCACGTGTTCGAGTTCGTAGGTCGCCTTGCCGTTGGCGGTGGCGCCAGGCAGCACGGCGGCGGTGAACTCGGCGATGGCGTCGCGGCCGAACAGGCGCTTGCCGTGGCCTGTGGTCCAGATGGCGTCGGCGCGGAACAGCGCGACGAATTCGTCGACGAGCTCGTGCTGCTGCGCGTGCTCGACGGCGGCGACGATCTGGCGGATGGCTTCGATTTCGACCTCGGTGTCGACGGGTGCGGTACTCATGGGATACACACTCGTACCTCGACATAACTCGAGGTCAATGCAGGGTGCCGCGGTTCACATCGGACACTTCGGGCGAATCACCGGCCGCATTCGCACCGGGAAATATGACGACCATCACAAATAGACCTCCCAGTCCAGGGAATTTCCCCCTATTTCGGGGGAAATACCGGCATGACGGTCGGAACGCCCAGCCTGACATGGCACAATAGGCCCCATGCGCGCATCGGGAGTACGACTTGTGGCACGTCGCCACGTCGACTACAAGCGCGTCTGTAGCGCCTGCTGTCTGCCCGGTTCTCACCGGTAGCTCAGCGGCGCCCTCTTCCGGGTTTCCCGGCGACTCCCGTCGCATCGGTCCGCTGACACCGCGGACGCGAGATCAGCCCAGCCCCTACCCGCCCCGCCAGCTTCGCCGGCTGCCATCCCCGATGCGCCCTCAGCGCGGATGTACCACCCACCCAGCAGGAGCGACCTCATGACGTCGAGCACCGACGCCGGTCCCAGCGATCAGCCGACCCCCCGGCAGGCGCGTCCCGAACGCCCGGCCTCCGAGCGCCGCGTGCGGCCGGACCGCCCCCGTCCCGAGGCGTCGACGGCGCCGCGCACCCGCACCGGCAAGCCCGTGCGCCGCAAGTCCGAGGGCCAGTGGGCGCTCGGCTACCGGGAACCGCTCAACCCGAACGAGCAGAGCAAGAAGGACGACAACCCGCTCAACGTCCGCGCCCGCATCGAGAACATCTACGCCAAGGGTGGGTTCGACAGCATCGACAAGGCCGATCTGCGCGGCCGGTTCCGCTGGTGGGGTCTCTACACCCAGCGCGAGCAGGGCTACGACGGCACCTGGACCGGTGACGAGAACATCGACATTCTCGAGGCCAAGTACTTCATGATGCGGGTGCGCTGCGACGGCGGCGCGCTGAACGTCGCGCAGCTGCGCACGCTCGGCCAGATCTCCACCGAGTTCGGCCGCGACACCGCGGACCTGTCCGACCGCGAGAACGTCCAGTACCACTGGATCGAGATCGAGAACGTGCCGGAGATCTGGCGGCGACTCGAGGAGGTCGGCCTGCAGACCACCGAGGCGTGCGGCGACTGCCCCCGCGTCGTGCTCGGCTCGCCGCTGGCCGGTGAATCCCTGGACGAGATCATCGACACCACCCCGGCGATCCAGGAGATCGTGCGCCGCTACATCGGCGACAAGAAGTACTCGAACCTGCCGCGCAAGTTCAAGACCGCGATCTCGGGTCAGCAGGACGTGGTGCACGAGATCAACGACGTCGCGTTCATCGGCGTGGAGCACCCCGAACACGGCCCCGGTCTGGACCTGTGGGTCGGCGGCGGCCTGTCCACCAACCCGATGCTCGCGCAGCGCGTCGGCGCCTGGGTCCCGCTGGACGAGGTGCCCGACGTGTGGGAGGCCGTGGTCTCCCTCTACCGCGACTACGGCTACCGCCGCCTGCGCACCAAGGCGCGGCTGAAGTTCCTGATCAAGGACTGGGGCGTCGAGAAGTTCCGCGAGGTGCTCGAGGAGAAGTACCTGAAGCGCAAGCTGATCGACGGCCCCGCGCCCGAGCAGCCCGCCAAGCCGATCGATCACGTCGGCGTGCAGCGACTGCGCAACGGACTCAACGCCGTCGGCTTCTCCCCCATCGCGGGCCGCGTCTCGGGCACCGTCCTCACCAAGGTGGCCGACGCGGTCGAGAAGATCGGCGCCGACCGGATCCGCTTCACCCCTTACCAGAAGCTGATCGTGCTCGACGTCGCCGACGACAAGATCGAGCAGCTCATCACCGAACTGGAACCGCTCGGGCTACAGGCCCGTCCGTCGATCTGGCGGCGTAATCTGCTGGCCTGCAGTGGAATCGAGTTCTGCAAACTGTCCTTCGTCGAGACCCGCAAGCGCTCCCAGGTGCTCGCGCCCGAGCTCGAGCAGCGCCTCGCCGACGTCAACGCCCAGCTCGACGTGCCGATCACGGTGAACATCAACGGCTGCCCGAATTCCTGCGGCCGGTCCCAGATCGCCGACATCGGCTTCAAGGGCCAGCTGGTGGACGACGGCGAAGGGAATCAAGTCGAGGGCTTCCAGGTTCACCTCGGTGGCAGCCTCGGACTCGACAGCGGCTTCGGCCGAAAGCTGCGCCAGCACAAGGTGACCAGCGCCGAGCTCGGCGACTACATCGAGCGCGTGGTGCGCAACTTCGTCAAGAACCGGAACGCGGACGAGCGGTTCGCCCAGTGGGCGGTCCGCGCCGACGAGGCCGACCTGCGATGAGCACGCTGCCCGAATCGTGACTCGGCTGACGGGAGATCAACTGTGACAACGAAATTCGCCGACAAGCTCGCCGAAGACGAGCTGCGGGCGATCGCCGAGCGCGGCGCGGCCGAACTCGGCCCCGACGCCTCGGCGCTCGACCTGCTGCGCTGGACCGAGGAGACGTTCGGTTCCGGCTACATCGTCGCCTCCAACATGCAGGACGGCGTGCTGGTGCATCTCGCGGCGCAGGTTCGCTCCGGTGTCGACGTGCTGTTCCTGGACACCGGCTATCACTTCGCCGAGACCATCGGCACCCGCGACGCGGTCGAGGCCGTGTACGGGGTCAACGTGATCAACGTGCGCCCGGAGCAGACCGTCGCCGAACAGGACGAACTGCTCGGCAAGGACCTGTTCGCGCGCGACGCGGGCGAGTGCTGCAGGCTGCGCAAGGTCGTGCCGCTGAAGAAGTCGCTCACCGGCTACAACGCCTGGGTCACCGGTATCCGCCGGGTGGAGGCCCCCACCCGCGCCAACGCGCCGCTGATCTCCTACGACGAAGCCTTCGGCCTGGTGAAGATCAATCCGATCGCACCGTGGTCCGACGACGAGATGCATGCCTACATCGAAAAGCACGGCATCCTCGTCAATCCCCTGGTGGAGGAGGGATATCCGTCCATCGGCTGCGCTCCGTGCACACGGAAGCCGGAGCCGGGATCCGATCCGCGAAGCGGCCGTTGGGCCGGCCTCGCCAAGACCGAATGCGGGTTGCATCAATCATGACCGAGACCATCAGAAGTGAACGCTCCCTTGGCATCACCGACTTCGACACCCTCGCGGCGTTGGAGTCGGAGGCCATCCACATCTTCCGCGAGGTGGCGGGCGAGTTCGAGCGGCCGGTGATCCTGTTCTCCGGCGGCAAGGACTCCACCGTGCTGCTGCACCTGGCGCTCAAGGCCTTCTGGCCCGCGCCGCTGCCCTTCGCGCTGCTGCACGTGGACACCGGCCACAACCTGCCCGAGGTGCTGGAGTTCCGCGACAAGGTGGTCGAGAAGTACGGGCTGCGACTGCATGTCGCCAGCGTCGAGGACTACCTGGCCGACGGCAGGCTCACCGAGCGCCCGGACGGCATCCGCAACCCGCTGCAGACCGTGCCGCTGCTCGACGCCATCTCCGAGAACCGCTTCGACGCGGTGTTCGGCGGCGGCCGTCGCGACGAGGAGCGCTCGCGCGCCAAGGAGCGCATCTTCTCGCTGCGCAACGCCTTCGGCCAGTGGGACCCGAAGCGGCAGCGCCCCGAGCTGTGGAACCTGTACAACGGGCGGCACGCGCCGGGCGAGCACGTGCGCGTGTTCCCGCTGAGCAACTGGACCGAGCTCGACATCTGGCGCTACATCGCCAGGGAGAACGTCGAACTCGCGACCATCTACTACGCGCACGAGCGCCCGGTGTACCAGCGCGACGGCATGTGGATGACGCCGGGCGTGTGGGGCGGACCGCGCGATGGCGAGGTGCTGGAGACCCGCTCGGTGCGGTACCGCACCGTCGGCGACGGATCCACCACCGGCGCCATCATTTCCGACGCGGCCGACAACGAGGCGATCCTCGCCGAGGTGGCCGCGTCCCGACTGACCGAACGTGGTGCGACTCGCGGCGACGACCGAGTCTCGGAAGCCGCGATGGAAGACCGCAAGCGAGAGGGTTATTTCTGACATGTCCGACCTATTGAGGCTGGCCACCGCCGGTTCTGTCGACGACGGTAAGTCCACCCTGGTCGGACGGCTGCTCTACGACACGAAATCCGTACTGGCCGACCAGATCGACGCCGTCACCCGCGCGTCGGTGGACAAGGGTCTGGCCACCCCGGATCTCTCGCTGCTCGTGGACGGGCTGCGCGCGGAGCGGGAACAGGGCATCACCATCGATGTCGCCTACCGCTACTTCGCAACGCCCAAGCGGTCTTTCGTGCTCGCGGACACTCCCGGGCACGTGCAGTACACCCGCAACACCGTTTCCGGCGCGTCCACCGCGCAGCTGGTGATCCTGCTGGTCGACGCGCGCAAGGGCGTGATCGAGCAGACCCGCAGGCACGCGGCGGTGCTCGCGCTGCTCGGCGTGCCGAAGCTGGTGCTCGCCGTGAACAAGATCGACCTCGTCGACGACGCCGCCACGGTGTTCGCCGAGATCTCGGCCGAGTTCACCAAGCTCACCGGCACCCTCGGCTGGGCGCCGGAGGACGTGCTGGAGATCCCGGTCTCGGCGCTGCACGGCGACAACATCGCCAGCCGGTCCGCGAACACTCCGTACTACGACGGCCCGTCGCTCATCGAGCACCTGGAGTCGGTGCCGGTCGACGCCGACAACACCGGCGCGCACTCGCTGGGTCTGCGCTTCCCCGTCCAGTACGTGATCCGCCCGCGCACCGCCGAATACCCGGACTACCGCGGCTACGCGGGTCAGATCGCGGCCGGTTCGGTGGCGCCCGGCGACGAGATCGTGGTGCTGCCCTCCGGCGTGCGCACGACCGTGGAGCGGATCGACACACCGGACGGCGAGCTCGCCGTCGCGCAGGCCGGGCGCAGCGTGACGCTGATCCTGACCGACGAGGTCGACATCTCGCGCGGCGACATCATCGCCGCGGTGTCCGACGCGCCGGAACCGATCGACAGCTTCGACGCGACGGTCTGCTGGCTGGGCGACAAGCCGCTGCGCCCCGGCGCACGGCTGCTGCTCAAGCACGGCACCCGCACCACCCAGGCGATCGTCGGCGCGCTCATCGAGCGCTTCGACGAGCAGCGGCTCGCCGCGCAGCCGAACCCGGACGCGCTGGAGCTCAACGACATCGGGCGTATCTCGGTGCGCGTCGCCGAGCCGATCGCGGCCGACGACTATCGGGCCAACCGGCACACCGGCAGCTTCCTGCTGATCGACCCCGCGGGCGGCAACACGCTCGGCGCGGGCCTGGTCGGCGATGTGCTGACCGCGGTCGAGGTCGGCACCGAGGCCTGAGATGACCGACGTGTTCGCCCCGCGCGGCATCGGCAGGCCGGTGCCGCGGCGCGGCGACCGTCGATTCGCCGCGCCCGCGCTGATCGCGGTCGCGCACGGCAGCCGCGATCCGCGGTCGGCGGCCACCATGTCGGCGGTGGTCGCCGAGATCGCCGCCGCCCGGCCCGATCTCGACGTCCGCCTCGCCTTCCTCGACCTGAGCGCGCCCTCGGTCGAGCAAGTCGTGGAAGCCGTTGCGGACCAAGGTCATACGCATGCCATCGTGGCGCCCCTTTTGCTGGGCAGCGCCTTTCACGCCCGCGTCGACCTGCCGGGGCTGCTGGACGCATGCCGCGCCCGGCACCCGCGTCTGCGGCTCACCCAAGCGGACGTGCTCGGTCCCGACCCGCGCCTGATCGACGCGCTACGGGACCGCGTGCTCGACGCCATCGGGACTTCGACGACAGTCTCCGCGGACCGCGTCGGCGTCGCGGTGGCCGCCGTCGGCTCGTCGTCTTCCACGGCGAACGCCCGCACCGCCGCGGTGGCTCGCCGCTTGGCCACGATCACCGGCTGGCACACCGAGATCTGCTTCGCCACCACGGAACCCACGGTGCACGAGGCGGTTGCCCGCCTGCGCGCACGCGGCGCCGACCACATCCTCGTCGCCCCCTGGTTCCTCGCCCCCGGCCTGCTCACCGACCGCTTGGCGACCGCCGCCCCTGACCTCACCCACGCCGATGTCCTCGGCGTGCACCGTGCCATGGCCGAAATCGTCTGGGATCGCTACGACGCCGCGCGGGCGGCCGTGCTACCGCTGTCCGCCTGAGCCTCCGCACGGCACGCACAGCGCCACCGTGGTCTTCGACCGCCCGCTGATCACGGTGCCGTCCCCCTGAAGATCTTCACTCAACTGGTCGACTTCACTCCGGCGTTCTGGAGAAGCTTGCTGGATGCGGTCGAGCGGGCCGTGGCGGGCTTGCTCAGCAGCCGACGTCCGTTCGTTCGATTACGCCGAAGGCTCACGCTTCGAGGGCGTTTCACGTCAGCAGCCCGTCGACGATGCGCCGTGCGGTGTGCACCTTGGTCTCGTCGCCGAGTTGGCGCGCTGTGTTGACCGCGCTGAGGAGCGCGTCCAATTCGAAGGCGAGGGCGTCGGCGTCGTGGGCGACCAGGTCGCCCTGAGCCTGGGCTTCGCGAATCTCTTTGGTCAGGAAGCCGAGCCAGTTCTCGCGGTCGGCGACGATCGCGTCGTGTACCGGGCCCGGTCTGCTATCGAATTCGACGAGGGTGGCGGTGCGAAAGCAGCCGCCGGGAAAGACCGGTTCGGTTATGTGGGCGAACCACCGATCGATCAGCGCGCGCAGTCGCGGTAGACCGCGCGGCACACCCAGGGTCGGCTCGATCACCTGCCCCACGAACACTTCCCTCGCCGTCTCCACCGCCGCGAGCTGGAGGGATTCCTTCGAACCGAAGAGCGTGGCGATCCCGCTCTTGCTGATCCCGAGGTCGGCGGCCAATCGCCCGATGCTCACGCCGTTCAGCCCTTCGACCGACGCCACATCGGCGGCGTGCCGGGCGATCGATGCGCGGGAGCGGGCGCCCTTGACCAGGCGCTGATCGGTTGTCGTCTCGGCCATGGCCCCATTCTTCCACCGAGCGCTTGCGAATACGAACGATCGGTCGTATTTTATTGCACGAACGGTCGTACTTTTTGTTATCGCTTCCCGAAGGATCGCCCATGACCGAGGTGTCCGCGCGGACCACCGCCAGTCCTCCCGCGATGAGCGCCACCGCCACGCTTCTGATCGCGTGCGGCGCGGCGTTCATCGCCTTCCTCGACCTCTCCGTGGTCAACATCGCCTTCCCGGCGATCTCCCGCGACTACTCCGATACCGCCGTGACCACGTTGACCTGGCTGGTCAGCGGCTACGCCGTCGCGTTCGCCGCGCTGCTCACGCCCGGCGGCCGGTTCGCCGACGCGCTCGGGCGGCGCAGGTTGTTCCTCTCCGCGCTGGCCGGTTTCGCGCTCACGTCATTGCTGTGCGGGCTCGCGCCGACCGCGACCTGGCTCATCGCGGGCCGGATGCTCCAAGGCGCGACGGCCGCGCTCATGGTCCCCGCGGCGCTGGGCCTGGTGCTCAGCGTCACCCCGCGGGAAAAGATCGGCGCCGCCATCGGCGCCTGGTCGGCCTCCGGCGGATTCGCCGCGGTGGTCGGACCGGCGATCGGCGGCGGCTTGGTGGAGGCGTTCGGCTGGCGGGCGGTCTTCGTGATCAACGTGCCGGTGGCGCTCGGTCTCATCCTGCCCGCCTTGCGGATTCCGGTGTCCGACCCGCGGCCCGTCGGCAACACGCTGCCGGATCCGCTGGGCACGGCGGCCGTCGCGCTCGGCTTCGGCGGAGTGGTCGCCGGGGTCACCGAGGGGCAGCGATGGGGCTGGACCTCACCGGGCACCCTGGCCGCCCTCGGCGTCGGCGCCGCACTGTTGGTCACGGCGCTGGCGCGTTCGGCGCGGCACCACAATCCGGCCATCGCCGTGGAATTGTGGCGAAGCAGGCCGTACGCGCTGGCCAATGCCACCTCGTTCGTCTTCGGCGCTGCGATGTTCGCCTGGCTGCTGTCCGGACCGTTGTTCCTGGACGCGATCTGGGGCTATTCGGTACTCGGCTCGGCCGCCGCGCTCACCGTCGGCGCGGTGGTGTCGATGGTGACCGCCACCCTGGCGGGACGCGCGACCTCGCCGGTCGCCCGCCGCTGGATGGGGGTGCTCGGCGCGCTGATGTTCACCGCGAGCCTCGTCTGGATGAGCACCGACGCGTTGGGGCCGACGCAGGCGCTGTGGTCGGTCTGGATCCCCGCGGGCGTGCTCGGCGGCGGCGGTGTCGGCATCGTGGTGACGGTGCTCGGCACCGCGGCCGCGAGTTCGCTTCCACCACAACAGTTCGCGGCGGGCATCGGGATGAACCTCACGGCGCGGCAGGTCGGCGGTGCGCTCGGCGTCGCCGTGCTGGCCGCGGTGTTCGCCGCCCACCCCGGTGACGCGCTCGCCGGGTTCCACACCCTGTTCGCGGTGTGCGCGGGCATCGCCGTCGTGGCGGCCTGCCTGTGCGCCGTACCGACGCGGCAGCTCGCCCCGGCCGCGGCCACCGTCACCGAGTAGGAGTAACCATGACGCACAATGACATTCACACCGAAGCCGACGACCCGATGCTGCTGGCGCCCGACACGGCACGGGAGTTGCTGGCGGACGCGCCGTGGCGGCGTTTCGCCGTCCTCGGCGACTCCATCGCCCGTGGCGTCGGCGATCCGAGCCCCGGATACGAGACGACCGGATGGGCCGATCGCCTCGCCGCCCTGCTGACCTCGGTGCGGCCCGGTCTGGCCTATCTGAACACCGGACGCGTCGGTGCGACGACCGCGCAGGTCCGCGACGAACAACTCCAGCAGGTGCTGGAGTTCGAGCCCGACCTGGTGCACGTGAGTTGCGGCGGCAACGATCTGTTTCTGCCCGGCGCCGACGTCGACCGGGTACGCGCCAACCTCGACGGACTGTTCGCCGCGGTGAGCCGCGGTGGCGCACAGGTCATGACGTTCACGGTGGCCGATGTCTGGGAGGCCGAGCGCATGGCGCCGATGCGGCCGATGCGCGAACGCATGGCGGTGCTCAACGACATCGTCCGCGACCTGGCCCACCGCTACGACGCGGTGCTCGTCGATTTCTGGGACCACCCGCTGCGGCTGCGGCCGCAGGTCATGAGCGCCGATCTCCTTCACTTCACGACCAGCGGTCACGCGGTGGTGGCCACTGAGATGGTGCGGGCGCTGAGCGCGCGAATCCTCGCCGACACCGCCGCAGGCTGAATTCGGAGACCGTCGCAGACGAGATGGGCCGTGTCCCAGTACCTTTCGTCCGGGGCACGGCTCAGTGACGCATGGTTCCGCACCGCCCTCGCGAGACCGCGATCAGCCCTCGATCAGGGCAGCGTCTGCGGCACCAGATCGGGCGCGAAAGCGCCGACGAGCAGGCCTACGAGCGCACCGACCACCGCACCGTTGATCGCGCCGATGATGCCGCACGGCACCGCCAAGACGAGGAAGCCGGCCATGCACGACACCGCGCTCATCGCACCCGAACCCGTCGCGCCGACCACCGCCCCTGCGGCCGCGCCGTTGGCCAGCGGATCGGAGTTCGTCGCCGCCGGATCCGTCGCGATCCACTCGAGCGGAAGGCCAGAGCCGGCCGCGCCGATCTGCACCGGCTCGGCGACCTGCCGAACGATCGGCGCGGGCGCCTGCGCGGGAGCCGCCTGCGCGGGGGCGGCGATCCCGACGAACGCCGCGGCGACCGCCAACGGCAGCGCACCCGCGATCAGCTTGCGACATGCGCTCTCGAAGGTCCTACGAATCATGATGGTTCTCGCCTCTCACCGATTGTCGAATCTGCGTGCGGTACGTGCCCCTCCCCTGTTTTCACGCCGAAAGGTCGGCCAGTCATCGCCTTCGCGCCCGATTCACGATCGGGCGTCGCGGCTCAGAACACGAATTGCTGCCCATAACCCGTCGTCTGCGCGATGCCGTTGCGGGCGTCGGCGCGAACGGTGATGAACGGCATGGCCGATGCCGGGGTCAGGCATCCGTTGACGTTCAGCGCGGTGTTGGAGTGCCCGAAGGTGAAGGGGAACGACGAATCCTCGTCCAGCTCCGACTCGGCGATCACCGCCGCGGTCACGCTGCCAGGGTTGATGGATACGGTGATCTCGCCACCGATTTCGCCGTTGACGCCGAAGTTGACCTCTCCTCCGCCGATAGCGATGCCGAGATCCCCGCCGAAATTGACGTCGACCTGATCGCTGACATTGACGCCGAACGGAACACTCAGACTCAGCCCGAAAGTTCCGGGCGTGACATCGACATGGCCGCCGACGGCGGCCGCGACACTGATGTCGATGCCATCGGAGATGTCCACCGCGCAGCCGACCAGATATCCGGCGATGAGCTTCCCCCTGCGCAGCGTCGAGGCTCCATCGAGGGAGACCGAGAAGTTCCCGGATACTTTGGCCGAGTGCGAGAACGGGACTCCCAATGCGAGATCACCGGTGGACTTGACAAAGTTGGCATCTACCGATGCGACCAGGTGCATCCCGCCGGAGTCGACCTCTCCCGGCTCGGCGCGGGCCGCGCTCTGAACACCGACAGCGCCTGCGACGACCACCACCACTGCGATGATCGCGGCCAGGACAGGTGAATGCTTGCGGTTCATCACGCTCCAGTCGAATCTGATCGAAACGGAACTTTCACAAACGAACTCGCACGCCTACCGTCGTCGCAGATCCTCTTCGGCGGGTGCGGACGGGCATTCCATCGAGCGCTGTAGCCCAGCGTTGGTAACCGTACAGCAACGGCGAGTCACCGACGAAACCGGCACGCGGTCGCAGCAAGGAAATGGTGGAGGCGCCGAGCGCGCGGGCCTCGCCGACACAGTAGCGAACTCGAGCAAACCGGGAAACGCGGTCGCAGGATCGTTTTCGCCTATTCGGTGGTCCCGTACCGTCGCACCAGTTCCGCGCCCAGCCGCGCGAGGTGCTCGCACACCTCCGGCGGTCCGAGCACCTCGATCTCCGCGCCCCACCCGGCCAGCTGCTGGGCGATCATCCGCGGCGTCGGAGCGGTGATCCGGACCTGGACCCGGCCGTCGGCGACCGGGCCGTCCACCTCACAGTGCCTACCTTGCTGATCGCGCAGCACCGGAAGCAACGCGGGGGCGATCAGGGCGGTTGCCGACGTGGCCGCGCGGCGCCGCTCCATCGCGCCGACCACCTCGTCCCAGGCCGCCGACAGTGCGAAATCGTCTGGACGGCGGAAGGTTTCGTCGGTCAGCTGGGCATCGACGATCCGGTCCACCCGGAAGGTCCTGCTCCCCTTCTCGGTGCCCGCGATGAGATACCAGATGGCGTCCTTGTCGACCAGCCCCCACGGGTCGGCCACGCGCGTCGTCCGGTCGTCAGCCCGCTCGTACTCCAGCCGCACCCGTCGCCGCTGCACGACCGCCCGCTGCAACAGGTCGACGACGCCGGGCCGGTTCCGGTCGCGCTGACCCCAGCGCGCCGGATCGATGATCACCGCGTCGGCGGCCGCCTCGGCGTCGGCGCGGAAAGTCTGCGGCAGCGCCCGAACCAGTTTGCGCAGCGCGGATTTCACCTCCGGATTCGCGCTCGCCGACGCGCCGGCCAACAGGAACAGCGCCCTGGCTTCGGGTTCGGACAAACCGCTCAAATCCGTGCGCGCTCCGCCCACCAGCGTCCAGCCACCGCCGCGGCCCTGCTGCGGATACACCGGAATGCCCGCCGCGGAGAGCGCCTCCAAATCGCGCCGCGCCGTCGCCACGGAGACCTCCAGTTCCGCGGCGACCTCCGCGGCGGTCACCCTGCCTCGGGCCTGCATCAGCAACAACGTCGCTACCAGACGATCCGCTCGCATGCCGGAAATTCTGCCCCACAAAGTGCTCAATTGGTGAGCACTTTACGCGCGACGATGGTTCCACCAACGCGAACCGATCATCAAGGAGCACCGACATGCTGCGCGGAATGGCCACCGTCACCTACTACGCCGACGATCTCGAGGCCGCCAAGGACTGGTACGCCGAATTCCTCGGCGTCGCGCCCTACTACCAGGTGCCGAACGGGTACTACGAGTTCCGCATCGGTGACTACCAGCACGAGCTCGGCATCGTGAACCGCGCCTACGCGCCGCGCGGCGCGCGCAACGAGCCGGGCGGGGGCGGCGTCATGTTCTGGCACGTCGACGACCTCGCGGACACCTTTCAGCGGCTGCTCGATCTCGGCGCCACCGAGTACGAACCGATCACCCCGCGCGGCAACGGCGAAGGTTTCGTCACCGCCGCGGTGGTCGACCCGTTCGGCAATGTCCTCGGGATCATGTCCAACCCGCACTACCTGGAGGTCGTCGGCAAGACCGGCGGCGTGTAGGTCAGCGGCCGAACCAGCGCTCCAGCACCGTGGCGACACCGTCCGCGTAGACGTCGCCGGTCACCTCGTCGGCCAAACCGCGGACGTCGTCGGGCGCGTTGGCCATGGCCACCGAATAGCCTGCCCAGCGCAGCATTTCGCGGTCGTTGTAACCGTCGCCGATGGCCAGGGTCGCGGCGCGGGGAACGCCGAGCGACTGACGCAGACGCTCCAGCGCCCAGCCCTTGGTTACTCCGCGGCGCGACACCGTCAGCCACGGGCCGAATTCGCCGTGCACCCAGCTGGCGCCCGGCACGGCGAAGGTCCGCAACAGCGTGAGCATCTCGTTCAGCGAGCCGTCCGGCCACCAGCCGTTGAGGCGCGGCGTCGGCTCGCTGCTCAGCGCTCCGTGATCGACGAGAAGGTAGTCGCCGATGGAGAATTCGCCGGGGCTGTCGCCCGTCGCCCAGGTGCCGACGCCGACCTTCTCCACCGCGAAGATCATCTCCGGGAAGAGGGCGCGCAGCGCGGCGACCGCGGGCGCCGGGTCGAACGCCTGCACCGCCACGGGCACGCCCCTGGCCACGTCGATGTGCACAGCGCCGTTGGAACACAGCGCGTGTCCCTCGACGAGCCCGAGTTCCGCGAGCACCGGACGCGTCGTCAGCAGCGTTCGCCCGGTCGTCACCACTACGTGCGCCCCGGCCGCGACGGCCGCCGCCACCGCGGCGGCGACCCGCGCACTGATCGGCGATCCCGTCTCGAGCAGCGTGCCGTCCACATCCAAAGCGATCAGCCGCGGCCCTCCCCCAAGCGCTTTCACCAATTCATTGTGCCCCGCGGCTCGATGACTCGTCTTCGATTCAGCGCCGGGCGCCACCCATTCCGCCGCCACCCCCACCGACCTTGCCGGCACCGCCCATACCTCCACCGCCCATGCCGCCGGAGCCGCCCGCGCCACCGCCACCGCCGAACTTCGAGTCCGACCTGCCGCCGCCGGAAGTCGCACCGCCGGGGGAGGTTCCGCCGGATCGGCCGGGCGAGGATGCTCCGCCGCCGGTGGACGCGCCCCCACCTGAAGAGGCTCCACCGCCGGTGGACGCACCACCGGACGACGCACCGCCGCCGGAAGACGTTCCACCATCGGAGGATTCGCCACCGGACGAAGCACCCCCATGCGAGGATGTACCGCCGCCGGAGGAATCGCCACCGCCCGAGGACCCGCCACCACCGGAGGACGCACCACCGCCCGACGTGCCACCCGACGACGCACCACCACCGGAAGACGCACCACCCCCCGACGCGGCACCACCGCCTGTCGAACCACCGTCCGTGCCTGGCGCGGACGCGTCGGAGCCATGCCCGCCCGCCCCTCCGGAACTCGTTCCCCCCGAAGACGTCCCACCGGCGCCGCCCGCAGCGCCCCCGCCCGCCGGATCTTCGGTCGTACCGCCAGAAGCAGCGCCGCCGTTGGACGTGTCGGTAGTTCCTCCTGGCGTGGCCGCTCCCCCGGAGTTCGAACCATCGGGAGCCGGTGATCCAGGAGAAGTCGGACTGCCCGGATCGGGTTGGGTGGTGCCGGGAGCCGAGGGATCCGGGGCAGGTTGAGTCTTGGGCCATGCAGGCAAGCCGGCGCCCGGGATCGCCGGGCGCTCCCACCCAGGCAGAGTCACCCGCGGCGTACGCTGGCTGAAAGGCAGAGGATTGACGAAGTGGGCCGGATTGGCGTATTGCGGTCCCGCGTATCGGCCATTGCCGCAGCAGACTCGCGGATCACTGTGCGGCCCCGGGCGGGCCCCGCCGACCGATGGACCGAACGTGATGCTGCGCGCGGTGGACGAGACGACGCGGTTGTAGCCGTTCCCGTCGGAGAAGGCGTACTGCGCCGCCGTCGCGGGGATGCCCTGGCGGACGGCGCGGTCGAAGACGGTGTCGCCGTTGGGTTCGTACAGCAGCGTGTCGGCGGGGACCGGTGCGGCGGCGGCCGGGAATCGGTCGGGCACCGGGAGCGATCCCGATCCGTCGGAGCCGCCGAAGACCGTGGCGGCCGACATCGCCAGCGCCGAAGCGACTGCGGCACTGGAGAACACGGCGACGCGCGGGGCGTGCCGCTCCCCGGTGCTCGCGGGCGCGAAGGTCCTGGCCGCGAACCGCGCCGCGCCCACGGCCACGATGTGACCGGGATCGGCCGAAACCACCACCGGACGGCCGAGTTCGGCCAGCGCGCCCGACACTTCGGCGGGCCGGGAGGCGCCGCCGACGAGCAGGACACGACCGATGTCGCCGAAGCTGAGCCCGGTGGAGCGCAGGCAGCCGCGCACCACGTCGAAGGAGTCCCTGATGTGCTCGGCGCGCAGGCCGTCGACGTCGACGATGAAGGTCATCGACATGGTGGCCCCTGGCGCGCCGGGTCGCGCGTAGCGCGCGATCATGTCGCCGAGCGGACGACCGCCGAAATCGTAGGAGCGCTGCGGCTTTCCGACGATCGGATGGTCCTCCCAGTCCGGCCCGACGCGCACGACGGACACGTCGAGGCTGGCGGCGCCGAGGTCGTAGACGAGGACGAAGCCGGTTTCCAGCGGACCGTGTTCGTAGTCCAGCCATTCGGCGGCCGCTACCGGTTCTGGCACCAGCATGACGTGCCGCGCGCCGTTCAGGTCGAGCGCCTGGCGTAGTAGGGCGAGCTGTTTGTCGGTGTAAATCGCTGGATAGGTCGCCACCGCCCCCGCGCTCGGCTCGGCCGCCTCCAGCAAGCCGGTGACCATCGCGGCGACGAGGTTGGCCGGCGAGTACAACCGCCCACCTACCACCACCGATTCCGCGTCACGCGCCAGATCGGCGAAATCCGTGATGGCCGAGTTGAATTGGGGAATGCCGCCGATGCGGGCCACGCCCGCGGAGTCGAAGCTGAGAGCCGTGCGCTTGGTGCGCACCGTGGGTCGAATCAGACCATCGGTCACCGAAGCCGCTATGGAGTTCACTGAACCGATGCTGAAACCCAGACATGTAGTCATTCGCTATCCCGTCAACGCACCGTGACCACGTCCAGCACACAGTCGAGCCATGTGGCCGCGGTCGTCTTCCAAACAGCCCCCACAGGTTAGCTGTCCGCGAACTCCCCGGATGCCGAATTGATATGAAACGTTTGACTTCCGGCAATGATCTATCGAATGCCCAGGTAAACGATGCCGCACCAAAGGTTCAGCCCCCTCGACACACCGTAGAACAGCTGTCGCGGGCAGATTCCGCTATCACGCAGCGATCACACGTCGTAATCGCCTACGGCCGAAACGGATTGTCGTTCGCCCCCCGAAAAGCCGAACGGCACACACCGACCGGTCGGTAACCGATACTTAGCCGGTAATAGTCCTTCGACCACTCGGGCGTGTCGGCAGCCGATAGATGACACATCAAATGCCGAGTCCGATTACCGCCAGCGATGCCGTCCCGCGCTCGGTTGACTGATTACGGCGGCACCGACCGCCGCAACGAAAGAGCAAGCACGGGAAGGAAAGTGGACTCGAATGTCGACACGGTTCGCGGAACAGGTCGCGGTCATCACCGGCGCCACGTCGGGCATCGGCAAGGCGGTGGCGCTGCGACTGGCCGCCGAGGGCGCGGCGGTGGTGCTCGGCGCGCGCGGCAAGGACGCCGGTGATCAGGTCGCCGAGGAGATTCGCGCGGCGGGTGGCCGAGCGCTGTTCGTCCCGACAGATGTGACGGTGGAGGCCGATGTGGCCCGGCTGACCGAGACCGCGGTCAGCGAATTCGGCCGTCTGGACGTGGCGTTCAACAACGCGGGCGCGGTACGGGCGTTCGGACCGGTGGCCGAGATCGACGAGGCGGGCTGGCGCGCAGATCTCGAACTCAACCTCACGGCCGTGTTCTACGGCCTGCGTCACCAGGTGCCCGCGATGGTCGCGACGGGCGGCGGCGCGATCCTGAACAACGCGTCGAACCTGGGCGTGGTCGGCATGGGCTCGGTCGCACCGTATGTGGCCGCCAAGCATGGCGTCGTCGGGCTGACCAAGGCCGTCGCGCTGGAATCCGCCGATCAGGGCGTGCGGGTCAACGCGCTGGTGTCGGGCGCGGTGGACACGCCCGCGTTCCGCGACTCGATGGGCGCGACGCCCGAGGGCGAGGCGGCCATCGCGGCGCTGCATCCGCTCGGCCGGATCGCCGCGCCGGACGAGATCGCCTCGTTCTGCGCCTATCTGCTGAGCCGCGAGGCGAGCTTCGTCACCGGCGCGGCCCTCGCGATCGACGGCGGATTCACCGCGCGCTGACCGTCCAGCGCCGAACGCCACGAGGATCCGGATCGTCGTGGCGTTCGGCGGTCGGTGGCTCGGCAGACCTCATCGCGACCGAGCCCTCGGGTGCGCCCGCTTCAGACCCGGGCGAGCAGCCTGCGCAGCGGCTTCACCAACGGCGCCGCCGCCGCGCCGCCCGCGACGACCTCGGGCCTGCGGCCGTGCACCAGACGATCGAAATCGGCCGCGCCGCACGCGGGTTCGGGCAAACGGCCCGCGTTGTAGTCGTCGGCCAGCTGTCGCACTGTCTCCTGCGCGCAGGACTTGTTGGTGCCGATGAAGCCGGTCGGGCCCCGCTTGATCCAGCCGGTGACGTAGACGCCGGGCAGCACGGCGCCGCCCGCTTCACCGAGCACCCTGCCATCCGCGTTCGGGATGACGCCCGCCTGCTCGTCGAAGGGCAGACCCCGCAGCGGCACACCGCGATAGCCGACCGAGGTGAGCACGAGCCCGGCCTCGATCCGCTCGGTCTCGCCGGTGGCGACGGCCTTGGTGCGTCCGTCGGACTCGGAGACGAGCTCGTTGCGGGCGATCTCGAGGCCGGTCACGCGGTCGTCGCCGAGCACGGCGGTCGGCGCGGCCAGGTAGCGGAAGACGATCCGCTTGCGCTCGCCGGACGGGCGCTCGGCGACCCGGTGCAGCAGGCGCAGCTTCTGCTCGATCCGGTACGGCAGGTCGGCGGTGATCTCGGGCAGCTCGCCCTCGACCGCGATGTCCACGTCGGAGCCGAGCAGACCCACGAATTCGGGCACGGTGAAGGCGGATTCGGCCGGACCGCGACGGCCGAGCACGACCACCTCTTCGATCTTGCTCTCGCGCAACGCCTTCAGCGCGTACGGCGCGATGTCGGTGCCGGCGAGGGTGGCCGGATCGCTCGCCAGGATGCGCGCCACGTCCAGCGCGACATTGCCGTTGCCGATGATCACCGCCCGCCGCTGCGACAGATCGAACTGCGCGTCCGCGTGGTCGGGATGCCCGTTGTACCAGGCCACGAAGTCGGTGGCCGAGACATTGCCCGGCAGACCCTCACCGGGGATGCCGAGCTTGCGGTCCGAGGACGCGCCGACGGCGTAGATCACCGCGTGGAAGTGGTCCAGCAGCTCCTCGTGCGAAACATGCGAGCCGACCTCGACGTTCAGGTACGAACCGAAGCCGGGCTGCGCCGATATCACGTCGAACAGCTCGCTGACCTGCCTGGTCTTGGCGTGGTCCGGCGCGACGCCGTGCCTGGCGAGACCGTAGGGCACCGGCAGCCGGTCGAACACGGTGACCGAGACGTTCGGCTGGGTCAGCAGCTCGTCGGCGGCGTACATCGCCGACGGACCGGAGCCGACGATCGCCACCCGCAGCGGCGCCCGCTCGGCGCGAATCTCCGCCGCTGGCACCGGCCGGGCCAGCAGCGGACGCGGCCGGGACCGACGGTAGAAGTCGGCGTTGATCTCGATGAAGGGCTTCTGCTCCTCGGTCAGCCGCTTCGACGAAGTGATGGCGTCGACGGGGCAGGCCGTGGCGCACGCGCCGCAGTCGACGCAGGCCTTCGGATCGACGTACAGCATCTCCGCCGTGCGGAAGTCCGGCTCGTCCGGCGTGGGATGGATGCAGTTGACCGGGCAGGCGTACACGCAAGAGGCGTCGCTGCAACAGGATTGGGTGACGACGTAGGGCATGGTCGACCGCCGCTCAGCTCGCGTGCACGACGCGCAGCGGCTCCGAGCGGTAGCGGCTCATCGGGCCGTCGATGCCGAGCAGCTTCCACACCCGCTTGGAGACCGGATTGATCAGGCCGAGTTCCTTGGCGAGAGCCCGCACGTCGACGAAGTAGTCGGCGAAGACCTGCTTGGCCTCCTTGGAGCCGTAGAACAGCTCCTTGCGCACCTTCGCCGGGATGCCGAACTCCTGGAAGAACTTCTTCGGCGGGGTCGCGATGGAACGGCCGAGGATCCACATGACGATCGGCATCGCGATGGACAGCACGAACCGGTTGGCGGCGCTCTGCTCGGGCACGTGGTTCTTCAGGAACTCGTGCGCGAAGGAGATGTGGCGGGCCTCCTCGGCGACGTGGATCGCCATGACGCCGAGCATGATCGGGTGGACCTCTTCGCCGGAGCGCAGGATGTCCTTCTGGATGTGGTCGATCGGTTCCTCGCCCGCGAGCACGGCCATGAAGAACAGGTTCGGGAACTTGGCGGCGACCGGCGCGGCCAGGTACTTGAACTTGCTCACCAGCGGACCCATGCCTGGCACGTCGAGGCCGATCCGGTTCACCATCTCCTGGAACATCAGGGTGTGGTTGTGCTCCTCGATCATCTCGTGGGAGCAGTAGCGGAACTCGGGCGAGCCGTTGGGCAGGCCGAAGTTGTGAATCACCATGCCGCTGATGAGGATCGACTCGAACTGCAGGCCGACCTTGGCGACGTTGGCCTGGCGGTACTTGCCGAGCGCAATCTGCTTGTCCTTGGGCAGGGCCAGGTACCAGGGGTGGCGGCCGAGCGGGTCGGCCGACTGCGGCAGGATCCAGCGCTCCTCGCCCGCGTCGGCGGCGTAGTCCGGGTTGTCCCAGTCGATGTCCTCGAACGGGTCGAAGTGCTTGTTCACCGAACCTTCGGACAGCAGCAGCAGCTTGGCGGCGTATTTCTGCGCCTGCTCGAGATCGGGATCGATAGCGTGCTTCTCGGCTGTCGACATCGTCGTCACTGCCTTCCTCGGGGGCCGTCTTATCTGTACCCCATAGTTACACTTACGCTCGGTGACGTCAACTCGCCAACGCGGCGGCGACGGTCCGAGCTCGTGCCGCGCACGCAAGCGCCCGCAAACGAGTCGGCGGCGGCCGGGCGTATTCACCCGACCGCCGCCGTTGTGACCAGGGTCAGAACAGTCCGAACTGTGTCGATCCCGCGACCGCGCCGTCTGCGGTCAGCGCGAAAGCGAGCACGACACCGCACGTGGACGCGGCCGATGTCGCCCTGGTCAGCTTGCGCCGCACCATCCACGCAACCACTCGGCGACCACCGTGCCAACCACCGGACAGCCGGTTGTCCGCACCCCGCCGCTCACCGTGCCACTGCCGATTCGATCACCGGCGCGGCCTGCGACCTGCTCGATCGCCCCTGAGACACGCGAGTACGTACGCGGCACCGCACGGCGTGTCGGGGGCTGACGATCGCCGGTCCGTGTTTGCCGGCGAGAAGGGGGCTGACGAAAGCTGACGGCGCCACACCTGCCGCTGGCCGTGTCAGCAATGCTCCAGCAGCCCATTCGACCACACGCTCCGCAGCAACTACAGCCGCTGTGAACCGTGTGAAACCTCTGCGAGGGCCGACTCAGCTCGCGGGGAGCTCCGGGATCCGGGTCGCGCGGACGTACACCGTCTCGCCTTCGGAGAGCCGCAGCGCCTCGGCGTCACCGCGGGTGACCTGGGCGGCGAAGTGGTCGCCGGTGGCGGCGTTGCGCAGTTCCACGCGCACCTCGAAGCCGAGATGCACGACCCGCTCCACCGTGGCGCGGGTGACGCCCGCCGATTCCGCGGTGCCCTCGTCGGCGGCGAGCGCCATGCTCGCATCGCGGCCGACGCGAATGTCGTGCGGGCGCACCAGATGTCCGTTCAGCCGCGCGACATCGCCGAGGAAGGACATGACGAATTCGTTGGACGGCCGGTCGTAGACGTCCTCGGGGGTGCCGATCTGTTCGATCCGCCCCTTGTTCATCACCGCGATGCGGTCGGCGACGTCGAGCGCCTCCTCCTGGTCGTGGGTCACCAGCACGGTGGTCACGTGGACCTCCTCGTGCAGGCGGCGCAGCCAGGTGCGCAGATCGGCACGGACCTTGGCGTCCAGCGCGCCGAACGGCTCGTCGAGCAGCAGCACCTGCGGATCCACCGCGAGCGCGCGGGCCAGTGCCATGCGCTGGCGCTGGCCACCGGACAGCTGGGCCGGGTAGCGGTGCTGGAAGCCGTCCAAGCCGACGATGCCGAGCAGCTCGTCGACCCGCTTCGCGATCTCGTTCTTGGGCCGCTTGCGGATCTTCAGGCCGAAGGCCACGTTGTCACGCACGGTCATGTGCTTGAACGCGGCGTAGTGCTGGAACACGAAGCCGATGTCGCGCTTCTGCGGCGGCACGCTCGTCACGTCGTTGCCCGCGATGGTGACGACGCCGGAGTCCAGCGACTCCAGCCCGGCGATCGACCGCAGCAGCGTCGACTTGCCGGAACCGGAGGGACCGAGCAACGCGGTCAGCTCGCCGGACGGGATGTCGATGGTGACATCGTCGAGCGCGGCGAAGGTGCCGTAGTTCTTCCTTGCGTTGGTCACGGTGATCATTTGGCGCCCCGCTTGCGTTCGAGAAGAGTCATGAGAAGGAGAGTCACGAGGGCGATGCCCATCAGCAGGGTCGCGGCACAGTAGGCGCCGAAGCTGTTGTGGTCGTTGATGTAGCGGCCGTGCACCAGCAGCGTCAGCGTGAGCGACCGACCTGGCAGCGCCGAGGACACCATGATCACCGCGCCGAACTCGCCGAGCGCACGCGCGACGGTGAGCACGACGCCGTAGGTCAGGCCCCAGCGGATCGCGGGCAGGGTGATCTGCCAGAACGTCTGCCACCGCGACGCGCCGAGGGTGGCCGCGGCCTGCTCCTGGTCGTCGCCGATCTCGTGCAGCACCGGCTCCACCTCGCGGACCACGAACGGCAGCGTGACGAAAATGGTGGCGATCACCATGCCGGGCAGGTTGAAGATCACCTTCACGCCCGCGTTCTCCAGACCGCCGAACCAGCCGCCCGCGCCCCAGAGCAGGATCAGCGACACACCGACGACCACCGGCGAGACAGCGAACGGCAGATCGACGATGCCCTGCACCAGATTGCGGCCGGGGAAGCGGCCGCGCACCAGCGCGATGGCCGTCACCACGCCGAAGACGACGTTCACCGGCACCACGATCGCCACGATGAGCAGCGACAGCTGGAACGCCGAGATGGCCGCGGGCGTGGTGATCGAGTCGATGAACGCGCCGATGCCGTTCTCGAACGTGCGCCACAGGATGATGATCAGCGGAAGAAGCAACAGCACGAAAAGGTAGCCAAGTGCCACCGTCCGCAGCGAAATGCGGGTCAGGGCGGACGGTTTCATCGGCTCGCCTGCTCCTTACGCGCGCTGCGGTCCGCGAGCAGACGCAGCACGAGCAGCGTCACGAACGAGATCGCCAGCAGCGCCACCGATACGGCCGCCGCGTTGACCGGCCGATCGATCTCGATCTGTTTCTGGATGTATTGCGAGGCCATCTCCGTTTTGCGCGGGATGGCGCCGCCGATCAGCACGACCGAACCGTATTCGCCGATCGCGCGGGCGAAGGCGAGACCACCGCCGCTGATGATCGCGGGCGCCAGCGTCGGCAGCACGATCCGGCGGAAGGTGGTCCAGTTGTCCGCGCCCAGTGAGAGCGCGGCCTGCTCGACCTCGCGGTCGGCCTCGATGAGCACCGGCTGCACCGAGCGCACCACGAACGGCAGCGTGACGAAGGCCAGTGCCACCACCAGACCGGGCTGGGTGGCGTTGAGATGGATGTCGATCGGACTCTGCGGGCCGTAGAGCGACAGCAGCACGATGCTGGCGACGATGGTGGGTAGCGCGAACGGCAGGTCGATCAGCGCGTTGACGATCCCCTTGCCGGGGAACTCGTCGCGTACCAGCACCCAGGCGATGAGGGTGCCCATCACCACATTGACCAGCGCGACGATCACCGAAACGAAGACCGTGATGCGCAGCGAGTCGAGCGCGGCCGGTGCGGTGATCGCCTCCCAGAAGCCGGACCAGCCGTCGTCGAAGGAGGTCACGGTCAGCGCGGCCAGCGGCAGCAGCACGATGATGCTCAGCCACAGCACCGTGGTCGCGATGCCGAGCGGGCCCACCGAGCCACTGACCCGCAGCCACGCCCACGGCGAGCGCCGCGGGCGCGCTGTTTCCTTGGTCACGCCGAGACCGGGGGCGGCCCCGGTCTCGGCGGTACTGCTGTCAGTCACAATCGTCCAGTATCTCGTGTGCTGTGGGTCACCCGGCTACTTGGTGGCGTTGTCGTAGATGACGGCGACGCTGCCGGTGTTCGGGGCGAACAACTCCTTGTCCACGACCTTCCAGCCGCCGAGGTCGGTGATCGTCCACAGCTTCTGCGGGGTCGGGAAGTCCTTGGCGAAGTCGGTGGCGACCTTCGGGTCGACCGGACGGAAACCGGCCTCGGCCCAGGCCTTCTGACCGGCCGGGGTGAACAGGAAGTCGCGGAAGGCGACGGCCTTCTCCGGGTTCTTGCTGTTCTTCAGCACCGCGACCGGGTTCTCGATCTTGAAGGTGGTCGGCGGGATGATGTGCTCGATCGGGTCGCCCTTGCGTTCGGAGAAGATGGCCTCGTTCTCGTAGCTCAGCAGCACGTCACCGGTGCCCTGCAGGAAGGTCTCGGTGGCTTCGCGGCCCGACTTGGGCTGCACCTTGATGTGCTCCTTGGAAACCAGCTGGCTCAGGTAGTCCAGGCCCGCCTGCGGGTTCTTGCCGCCGTCGGACTTCGCCGCGTACGGGGCGAGCAGGTTCCACTTGGCCGAGCCGGAGCTGAACGGGTTGGGCGTGACCACCTCGACGCCCGGCTTCAGCAGGTCGTCCCAGTCCTTGATGCCCTTGGGGTTACCCTTGCGGACCACGATCGCGACGACCGAGCCGAACGGAATTCCCTTGTTGGCGTCGGCATTCCAGTTCGCGTCGACCAGGCCCGCGTCGACCAGGCGGGTGATGTCGGGCTCCACGGAGAAGTTCACGACGTCGGCCTCGGCGCCGTCCTTGACCTTGCGGGACTGGTCACCGGAGGCGCCGTAGGACGGCTGGATCTGCACGCCCTTGCCGGTCTCGGTCTTGTTGAACTCGGGAACGACCTTGTCGAATCCGGGCTTGGGAACAGCGTAGGCGTACAGGTTCAGGGTGCCGCCGCTGCCGTCGGCCCCACCTCCGCCCACGGTGTCGCTGGCTCCGCCGCCGCAGGCGGTGAGCACGACCGCCGCTACCGCGGTGAGCGCGGCGGCGGCATAGCGTCGGCGCGAGGCGAGCCAAGTGTTGCGAGACATCGTCGGGTGGGACCTTTCCTGCGGACCATCACACGGCTCGAAATCGACCGTGGCGGTGTGGTATTCGTGTCGATCGGGTAGACCTGCCGCCGAATGACGCGGCAGTGGCGCGACTACCGGCCGAAAACGGCCAACGCGGGGGTCGGGGACGTCTGCGAAAAAGTGCACGCCAGTCTACGGGGCAAGGACGCGCAGACGTGCCCGGTCACCGATCAACGACAGAGAATGTCCGCGACCGCGAGGTTGCCGACAGCGATCAACGCCAATTCATGGCGGACCTGCGGGACGGCACTCGAAGACACGGGCAGACTGTAGCAGAGCACGGCTCACGAGTTCGAATCGAAGAGTTCCTGAACAAGGGGGGTTTCATCCCATGACGATCAGTCCGGATCGGGTCCGCACGCGTTTGCCCGGCATCAGCACTCGCGCGTGGGAACATCCCGCCGACCGCACCGCCCTGGTGGCGCTGCGCTCGCTGACCGGATTCGACACGGTGTTGCGCACGCTCTCCGGTTTGCTGCAAGAACGCCAGCACCGGCTGCTCTACCTGGCGACAGCCGTCCGCGTCGACGAACGCCAGTTCCGCACGCTGCACGACTTGCGCGCGGACTGCGTCGACATCCTCGACGCGCCGATCACCCCGGAGATGTTCGTGCTGCAGAGCCCGCACGTTAACGCCTTCACCATCGGCATGGACCGGCCGTTCATCGTGCTGACCACCGCACTGGTCGACCTGATGGACACCGAGGAGCTGCGGTTCGTGGTCGGCCACGAGCTCGGGCACGCGCTGTCCGGGCACGCGGTCTACCGCACGATGCTCATGCATCTGCTGCGGCTCACGGCGAGCGTCGGCTGGATGCCGGTCGGCGGCTGGGCGCTGCGCGCCATCGTGGCCGCGCTGATGGAGTGGAGCCGCAAGTCCGAGCTGTCGGGCGACCGGGCGGGACTGCTCTGCGGCCAGGACGTGGAGGCGTCGGTGCGGGTGCACATGAAGACCGCAGGCGGCGCGTGCGTGCACGAGATGAACCACGGCGCGTTCCTGGCCCAGGCGGACGACTACCAGCGCGCGGGCGATCTGCGCGACGGCGTCCTCAAGCTGCTGAATCTGGAGTTGCAGTCGCACCCGTTCTCGGTGTTGCGCGCCGCCGAACTGCGGCGCTGGATCGAGAGCGGCGACTACAACCGGGTGCTCGCGGGCGACTATCCGCGCCGCGCGCACGACAAGAACACCAGCATCGGCGAGGAGATCAAGGAGGCGGCGCGCACCTACCGGCAGAACTTCGACCAGTCGGAGGACCCGCTGGTCCGCACCGTGCGCAACCTCGGCCGCGACGTGGGCGCGACGATCGGCACCGTCGGCCAAGAGGTCGGCGAGACCATCTCCACGCTCGGCAAGCGGCTCTCCGACTGGCGCAACGGCGACGGAGCTAACTGAGCCCGCATACCGTGCACGCCTCGCGGGTCTCGGAGGACCTGCGAGGCGTCGCAAGCCCGCGCCGGCGGTTCAGCGGGTGAGGAACCAGGCGATGACGACGAGGACGAGCAGGGCGAGCAGGGCCAGCTGGACCCGGGAGCGTGGCATCAACGTGCTCCGGTCTGAACGGGGCTGCGGCCTGCCGTGCGGTCCTCGATCAGGACCGGGGACGGCTCGGCGAGGATCGCGGCGTCGGCGACGGTGAGTTCGGCGGCGCGGTCGCGGCCGAGCAGCTGCAGCGCGGAACGCAGCGCGCGGTCGAGCAGGTACGCGATGGCGAAGCTCACCGGAACCATGCCGACGAGCACAACGAGGAACTGCGGGATGAACGGCAACCCCGCGACCCACAGCTCGAAACCGTCCCACCAACCTGCAACGCGATGCACGTACACCAGCCTACTGGCCCAACCTGAGCAACCGACCGGCGCATTCGGTGGACGGCGGGCATGGACGGCACACATTATGGGGTATGGCGTCAACGGATGATCTGACAATTCGACAGCCCGACGATCTGCCCGTGCTCAGCGCGCTAACCCAATCGAGGCATCGCGGCGCCCATCCCCCCATCGACGACTACGCCTTCCTGTCCGACTGCGAGACCAGCTGCCTGATCTCGAGCCACGGCGCTGTCGAGTGGATGTGTGTGCCGCGGCCGGACTCCCCCAGCGTTTTCGGCGCGATGCTGGATCGCAGCGCCGGGCATTTCCGGATCGGCCCGTACGGCGTCAACGTGCCCGCCGCGCGCCGCTACCTGCCCGGCGGCATGATCCTGGAGACCACCTGGCAGACCGACACCGGCTGGCTCATCGTGCGCGACGCGCTGGTGCTCGGGCCGTGGCACAACAACGTCCAGCGCAGCAAGACCCATCGGCGCACCCCGATGGACTGGGACGCCGAGCACATGCTGTTGCGCACCGTGAAATGCGTGAACGGCACGGTAGAGCTGGAGATGAGCTGCGAACCGGCCTTCGACTACCACCGCTCCACCGCGCGCTGGGAGTACACGGGCAAGGTCTACGAGGAGGCCACCGCGGTGTGCAGCACCGATCCCAGCGCGGGCCCGACCCTGGTACTCACCACCGATCTGCGCCTCGGGCTCGAAGGGCGCGAGGCCAGGGCGCGCACCAGGATGCGCGAGGGCGACCAGATCTTCGTCGCGCTCACCTGGTCGGATCTGCCCGCGCCCAAGACATTCGAGGACGCCGCGGAGAAGATGTGGATGACCACCGAGTGCTGGCGGCAGTGGATCACCCTCGGCAAGTTCCCGGATCACCCGTGGCGCAACTACTTACAGCGCAGCGCGTTGACGCTCAAGGGCCTGACCTATGCGCCGACCGGCGCGCTGATGGCGGCGGCCACCACATCGCTGCCGGAAACACCTGGTGGCGAACGCAATTGGGACTACCGCTTCAGCTGGGTGCGCGACTCCAGTTTCGCCCTGTGGGGCCTGTACACCCTGGGACTCGACCGCGAGGCCGACGACTTCTTCTGCTTCCTCAACGACGCGACCACCGGCGACAACGGCGAACCCGTTCCGCTGCAAGTGCTCTACGGCATAGGCGGAGAACGCGATCTGGTCGAGAGCGAGCTGGAGCACCTGAAGGGCTACGACGGCGCCCAGCCCGTGCGCATCGGCAACGGCGCCTACAACCAGAACCAGCACGACATCTGGGGCACCATGCTCGACGCGGTGTACTTGCACGTGAAGTCGCGCCAGCAGGTTCCCGAGACGCTCTGGCCGCTGCTGGAGCGGCAGGTGAACGCCGCCATCACGCACTGGCGCGAGCCAGACCGCGGCATCTGGGAGGTGCGCGGCGAACCGCAGCACTTCACCTCGTCGAAGGTGATGTGCTGGGTCGCGCTGGATCGCGGCGCCAAACTGGCCGAACTGCACGGCCAGTTCCAGCGCGCCTCCGAGTGGTACACGATCGCCGAGGAGATCAGGGACGACGTCCTCGACAACGGGGTGTCCAGCGAGGGCGTCTTCACCCAGGTCTACGGCGGGGACACCCTGGACGCCTCGCTGCTGCTAGTGGTGCTGACCCGTTTCCTGCCGCCCGACGACCACCGGGTGCGCGCCACCGTGCTCGCCATCGCCGACCGGCTCACCGAGAACGGGCTCGTCCTTCGCTACCGCACCGAGACCACCGACGATGGACTCACCGGTGAGGAGGGCACCTTCACCATCTGCTCGTTCTGGCTGGTCTCCGCGCTGGTCGAGATCGGCGAACTCCAGCGGGCGAGGCACCTATGCGAGCGCCTGCTCGGCTTCGCCAGCCCGCTGCGGCTCTACGCGGAGGAAATCGACCCGCGCAGCGGACGGCATTTGGGCAACTACCCGCAGGCGTTCACCCATCTGGCGCTGATCAACGCGGTCACCCACGTGATCAGGGCCGAGGCGCAGCGCGAGGCCGGTCAGTTCCAGCCCGCGCACTCCCCGCCGATCAGTCCTGTCTGAGGCATCCCCGCCGGTTACGCGGCGAGTGAGTCGGCGTGGTCGCGGACGGCCCGCAGCTTGCCCAGGTTGGCGTCGAGTTCGGCGATGCGGTCCTCGCGCCGGTCGCCGTACTTGCCGTAGGCGTCCTCCGCGACGCGCAGCGCCTCGTCGGTGGTGCGTAGCGCGTCGGTGGCGATGTCGGTGAAGTGATCCCGCAGCGTCCGCTGCATGGCGCGCAACCGGTTTCGAGATTCCTTGCTCACCTGGAAGATCACGTCGTCCATCAGCCTGGCCACCGCCACCTTGGCCTCGGCGCGCCGGCGCAGCTGCCGGTTCTTGCGGTCGTCCCAGATCGCGTTGACGCCGAGCAACACGCCCGCGCCCGCCGAATACCAGTTGACCAGCGACATGCCGAGCAGGCTGGTGGCGAGACCGACCATCAGGATGCCGCCGTAAGAACCCCGGAGACCCGACAGAACCTGTTGGGTCACACTGGCTTTCGCGCTCTCCAGCGACTCCATCGGCGCCACCGCCTCCAGCACCTCGCCCGGATTGCTCAGCCGCAGATCGGGCAGCGGCGGAGTCCGGTTGTCGGCGGGGAACTTCGCGGCCACCTGGTCGCACAGCTCGACCGCGCGGTAGTGCGCCATGACGAAGTTCTCCTCGACGGCTTCGCAGATGCGGGCGTCCAGGTCGGCGCCGAAGTCCTTCCAGCCGCGCGCCGGATCGGTCTGGGCGATCTCCGCCTCGGCGTCGCGCACCAGGCTGCGCAGCCGGTGGCGCAGGTCGTGCTCGATATCGGCCATCAGTTCGGCCGCGCCGTCGGCCAGGGTGACCTGCCAGTTGGCAGTGCGCTGACGGAGCTGATCGGCCTCCTCGCGGGCCGCGAGCAGCTGCTGGGTGATCTGGGCGCGGCGGCGCGGATCGCGCAGCGCCTCGGCCTCGGTGTACAGGGTGACCGCGAGATGGTCGGCCACCAAACGGATGTCGCGCAGGGCCGCGTCGCGGGCCACCGCGTCGGCGCGCGCCACCACGTAGTCGCGCAGGTGATCGACCAGCTGCGGCACCCCGGACTCGATATCGCGCTGGTAGTTGCCCGCCTGCCGGTGCAGCAGCGCCGAGACCGGCGCCACCGCGAACCCGAGACCGGCCGCGTCCAGCAGATCGCGGTTGCGCTGCTGCACGTGCGACCAGTGCGGATAGATGTCGATCTTGTTGAGCACGCAGACGACCGTCGGACAGAGCTGCTGCACCCGTTGTAGGTACTCCAACTGGGCGGGGGTCAGCTCGGCCGAGGCCTCGGCCACGTAGAGCACCGCGTCGGCGGCGGCGATCATCGACCACCGGGTGTGCTCGTCGCCCGCGCCCGGCGCGTCCATCAAGACGATGCCGTCGGCGAGCAGCGAGCTCGGCTCGGTGAACTCGGCGCGGATCACGCCGTGCGCGGCAAGGGCCGGACCCGGATTCAGCGGATCCACCGGCTGGCGCTCGGTGCGACCGGGGCCGGTCGACTTGACCAGCGTGGCGCTCGACTCCGGGCCGTACTCCACGATGACCGGTGCGCTCAGCGCGGAGTCGGTGGCGCTCACCTGCGCTCCGACCAGGCTGTTCACCAGCGTGCTCATGCCGTTCTTCGGGTCGCCGACGACGACCAGACGGACCCTGGGATCACCGACCCTGGCACGGACCATGCTCAGCCGACCGCCGAGATCGTCGCGGCCCGCGGATCTGGCCATCTCCCGCAGTTCGTCCAGTACCCGGATGAGCGGCGCCATCGCGTCCGGATGTTTCACCGTCGCGGCCTCCAGCCCGGCTGCGGCAGACAAGCCTCCTCCTAACTTCTCGTGTTCGCGCTCGACCGTGCGACGGGCGTGCTCCCCCGGTCGATCCGGGTCAGACCAGCGTCATATCCGGTCCGGCGACAGCATGGTGCGTCTCGGTCATGAGGGTGGCCCCCGGCAGCAGCCCCGCGTCCAGTCCGACGTGGTCGATCGGCATCGCCGCGACCGTGTGGTGGTAGCTCCCGTGATCCAGCTCGTCGCTGATCGGGCGGGTCTTCGGCGGTTCGACCACGACCGGCGGCTTGGCCGGTACGACCGGGGTCGGCACGACCGGAGCGACGGTCGGTACCGATGCGGTCGGCACGTCGATGTCGACCGAAGGCACAGTAGGCGCCTGCGTCGGGATGTCGTGCGTCGGGGGTTGGCTCGGCACCGAGACCGTGGGGACCTCGGGCGTCGTCTGGCCGCCGGTCGGGTACGTGGTGTCGACGCCGGAACCGGGGCGCGTGGTGCCGCCGGTGTCGGTTCCGGTGTGGCCGCCCGTGGTTCCCGTGCTGCCGCCCGTGGTTCCGGTGGTGCCGCCCGTGGTTCCGGTGGTGCCGCCGCCCGGGATGGTGACGTCGTCGTCCGGGGTGGACGGCCGCGGCGTGACGGTCACGCCGGGCGTCTTGGTGGTCACGTCCGTGCCAGCGCCGGGCGTAGGCACGACCGGCGGCTTGGTGACGCCCGGTTCCAAAGTCGGCAGCGTGCCGGTGTCCGGCTTGGTCGGCGTCGGAACATTCGGGGTCGGCACCGTTTTGGTGATCGTGGTCGGCACGCCGGGCGCGGTGGTCCCGGGGTAGATGTCGGTGGGCTTCGGGGTGTCGGTCACCGACGTCGGGCCGGGGGTCGGCCGCGCGGGCGGGTCGAACAGCGCGGGAGCCACGGCCGCGGGAGCCGTCAGCGGGGACGGGCCCGTCGGCGTGCCGATGACGTTCGCGATGGGCGTGGTCGCGGCCTCCGGCTGGATGGTGGTCTGCAACGGGGTGGCCACCACCGGCGCC
>NZ_BDCF01000049.1 GCF_001613365.1 Nocardia xishanensis NBRC 101358 | reverse complement strand
GAAACGGCGCTTCGGTTCGCCGCGCGCCGACTCCGCCCGCACCGCGTCGGCCAGCGCCGCCGCCAGCTCGCCGCACGTCCCGTAGCGTTCGTCCGGATCACCCGCCATGGCTTTGGCCAGCACCGCGCCGACTCCGGCGGGCAGCCGCTCGCGATCTGCGAGCACCGCGTCGGGCAACCGGCCGGTCAGCAGTTCGTAGCAGGTGACGCCGAGCGCGTAGACATCGGCGCGCCGGTCCACGCGTCCGCCGCTGCGCTGTTCCGGTGGCGCGTAGGGTGCGGTGAACGTCCTAACGCCCGTGTCGACCTGGGTGGCGGCGGGATCCGTCCGGCGCGCGATGCCGAAGTCACCGACCAGCACCCGGTCCGCGCCCGCGTCGCCGGGCGCGACGAAGATGTTGGCGGGCTTCACATCCCGGTGCACGACGTGGTGTTCGTGCGCGTAGTCGAGCGCTTTGGCCGCCTCGGTCACGATGTGCACCGCACGGCCCGCCTCGACGCCCGAACGCCCAGGACCGACCAGTGCCGCCGCGTCGCCGCCCGGCACGTACCGCATGGACATCCACAGCGTGCCGTCTTCCTCGCCGAAATCCTTGACGTCCACGATGTTCGGATGATCGAGACCGGCCGCCAGCTGCGCCTCCCGCCGGAACAAGGCGATGTACTCGGGGTCGTCGCGCCCCGCGCCGACCACTTTCAGCGCCACCCGCATCGGCAGTGTCGGGTGCTTGGCGAGATACACCGTGCCCATCCCGCCGGAACCGAGCCGTCGTTCGATCTGATGACCCGCGAACACCGAGCCGGCGATCAACTCCGCAGCGACCACCCTCCGCGCACCTCCCTGTGCCACCGCATCCGTGAGATCGGCACTCCACCTGCGCGAACTGCCGCGCGGCCCCGCGCCCCGCGCGGCGGTTTCGTCCCGAAGGGCTCCGCCGCGGACCTCGGGCAATGCGTATGCTGAATCCACTCACGTCGCCTTCGCTTCGCGAGACGACTTGGCGCGCAGTGTAGTTGGGAGGGATGCCAGTGGCCACGGCTGGTCCCGATCGGCCCTCGCTCGACGTGCGAATACTCGGCCCGGTACGGCTGCTCGTCGACGGAGTTCCCATCGTCCTGTCCGGTGCGAAACCGCGTGCGCTGCTGGCGATCCTGGTAGTCAACCGCCGCCAGGGCGTCCCGAAGATCGCGCTGATCGATGCGATCTGGGGCGAGGACCCGCCGCCGCGCGCCATGGACGGCCTCTACGCGTACGTGTCGAATCTGCGAACCGTCCTGCGCGGAGCCGGAATTCCCGATCGCGACGTCCTGCGCACCGTCGACGCGGGCTATCTGCTCGACATCGCCGACGACCAGTGCGACGTCGGCCGATTCGAGGCCGCGCGTACGCGCGGCGACGCGGCCGCCCGCGCCGGTGACTCACGCACGGCCGCAGCGTGTTTCGCGGAAGCGTTGGGCCAGTGGGGCGGCACGCCGGTGACGGGCGTGCACGAACTGGGGTTCGCCGCGAACTTCGCCACCGACATGACCGAGCGCAGACATCACGTGCTCGTCGATCGGATCGCCGCCGACATCGCCGACGGGCGCGCGAGCGCGGTGACCGGCGAGCTGACCGCGTTGACCGCCGAACGCACCGTGGACGAACGGGTGTGGCGACTGCTGGCCAGGGCGCTGTACGCGTCCGGACGGCAGGCCGACGCGCTGAACGCCTTCCGGGAGCTGCGGCGCAACCTGGTGGAGGAACTCGGCGCCGATCCGCAACCGGAGACCGCCGAGCTCGAGGAAGCGATCCGCAACCACCGGCTGCCGCCGGAATCGCCGTCCGCCCGTGGCGCCACCACCCGCGACGTGCCGAGCATCCGCCGCAGGGCCTGGTTGCGCGTCGGCGACGGCGACCGGATTCCGGTGCCGCCCTCGGGTCTGCGCATCGGCCGAGAACCCGACAACGACATCGTGCTCGACGACGCGCGGGTCAGTCGCAAGCACGCGCGCATCCTGCACCGCGACGACGGGATCTTCGTCAGGGACCGGGATTCCGCGAACGGGGTGTACGTGAACGAGGTGCCGATCCGTGCCGACACCCCGCTCACCGACGGCGACGTCATCAGGGTCGGATCGACGCGGCTGCGCTACGGGGCGAGCGAGGAGACCGCGCCACCGTCCTGACCAGGCGATTGCAGAAAGTCTCGAGAATCGCCGAAGGCACGGCTCCTAGTTTGCTCATCGGGAGCACCGCTCCCGGACCGTAGCACTCGACAAGGGATGGTTCTCATGACTTTTCGCACGCTGATCGCCGCCACCGCATTCGCCGCCGGTCTGCTGACCACGACCGCGCCCGCGTGGGCCGCACCCGCCCCGAAAGACGCCGACCCCGCCGAGCGCGGCAAGGGCTGCGGCTACACCGACTCCTACCCGACCATCAGCAGCGGAAGCCGCGGTGACGCCGTCCGGCAAGCGCAGTGTCTGCTCCAGCTGCACGGCTATGCCGTGAAGATCGACGGCGCCTTCGGGCCGGATACCGAGGCGGCGGTGCGGGACATCCAGGCCGCGTACGGTCTGAAGGTCGACGGCGTGGTCGGGCCGGACACGTGGGCCGTGTTGTACTCCTGATGATTCGCGGGCGTCGCCGCTGCGGCGGCGGCGCCTTCGCCGCGTCGCTCAATAGCCCGTCGGCAGCGCGGCGAACATATCGCGCGTCACCGCCACCGCGTGGTCGGAGCTGCCGCCCTTGACCAGCAGCGTCGCGAAGGCGATGTCGCCGCGATACCCGACGAACCACGAGTGCGAGCCGCCGTCCACCTCTGCCTCACCCGTCTTGCCGTACACCTCGCCTTGATCGACGATGCGCTCGGCGGTGCCGCCGGTGACCACCTTGCGCATCATGACCCGCAATCCCTCGATCACCTCCGGCGCGATGGCGGGCCGCTCCCCTTCGACGGCGGTGGGCCGCCCGGCGATCAGGTACGGCACCGGCGCCGTGCCGTGCGCGATGGTCGCGGCCATCACGGCCATGCCGAAGGGGCTGACCACCACCTTGCCCTGCCCGATCCCGTCCTCGGTCCGCTGCACCATCTCGCCCGCGGTCGGCACCGAGCCGGACGCGGTGGGCAGTCCGACCACCGAATAGTCTTGGCCCACACCCAGTTTCGCGGCGGTGACGTGCAGCGCGTCGGCGGGCAGCTCGCTGGCCAGCTTGGCGAAGGAAGTGTTGCACGATCGCTCGTATGCGGTGGCCATCGGCACGCTGCCGACCGTGAAGTGGTTGTAGTTCGGAATGGTGCGCTCACCGATGACGATGCTGCTCGGGCAGGGCAGCACGGTGTCGGGCGTGGCCAGCCCGGCGGCCATCGCCGCCGCGGCCGTCACCGTCTTGAACACCGAACCGGGCGGATACTGGCCGATGGTGGCCACCGGCCCGTCCCGGTCCGCCTCGTCGTTCTGCGCGACCGCCAGTATCGCGCCGGTGGACGGGCGCAGCACGACCATCATGGTCTGCTCGGTACGCACGTCGACGGCGCGCTGGGCGGCGTTCTGCACGTAGCGGTCGATGCTCAGCGCGAACGAGGGCGCAGGTTGCGCGGGCACCTCGGTGAGCACGGCGGTGTCGGCGCCGTTGGCGTTCATGGTCACCACGCTCCAGCCCGATTTGCCGTCCACCTCGGCGATCACGGTCTGGCGCACCTGTGTCATCAGGTCGGGCGCGAAATGGCGATCGGTCGCGACCAGGTCCCATTCCTGGGTCAGCGTCACCCCGGGCAGCCCGATCAGGTCGGCGCCGACCTGGTCGTATTCCAGCTCGGTGAGCAGCAGCACCGTGTACGCGCCCTTGATGTTCTTCGCCGTCTTCAGGATCGCCTCGGGGGTGAGCCGTTCGTCGAAACGCGACAGCGACCGGGACAGCGCGGCGGCCACCGTGGCGGGGTCGGAGGCGTCGGCGGCGGTGAACGCGACGCGGCACACTTTGCCGGGCACCAGGACGTCGCTGCCGGACTGCTCGTTCACCCTGGCGCGCGGGGCCGGGTTCGCCCGCAGTTCCATGGTCTGGGTGTCGCCGAGCTCGGGGTGGATGTTCGACGACGTCCAGCGCACCATCCAGCGCCCGCCGCTGCGGCCCATTTGCAGCTGGCCGGTGTAGGTCCAAGTGCGGTTCTTCGGCAGGCGCCACTCGTAGGTGTATTCGACAGTTGCGGTGTCGCCGGTGACCCTGGCCGCGCCGGTCCGCGCCGTCAGCTGTTCGGCCTGTAGGTTCTGCCACGCGGAAGTCAGTGCGGCGGTGGCCTTCTCGGGCTGACTGGTGAGCTCGGCGGCCGCGGCCACCTCGTGGTCGGCGAAGGCCGCGACGAAGGCGTCGGCCGCGGGCGCGGGACCCTGCGGCCCGGGCGAGCAGCCCGCCGCCGCGGCGGCGAGCACCGCGACGGACAGCGGAATCAGCATGCGTGTCGACATCGCTGCCGATGGTACTGGCCAACAATGGGCAAACGCCTGCGGCGCACCGCATCTCGGCCGACGAGGATGGTGTTCCGCATCAGGTGGCGCGGGCGGTCTCGAACTATCGGAATCCGAGATCTCAGTCCAGCAGGACGGTCGCGAAGGTCGCGATCTGGCGGAATCCGACCCGGCCGTAAGCGCGGCGGGCCACCGTGTTGAAGTCGTTCACGTACAGGCTCGCGGTGCGTCCCGATGCGACCACCGCGTTGGCCACCGCCGCCGTGCCCGCCGTGCCAACGCCCTTGCCGCGCCGATCGGGATGCACCCACACGCCCTGGATCTGGCCGGTGCGCCGGGATAGCGACCCGACCTCGGCCTTGAAGACCACTTCACCGTCCTCGAAACGCGCCCAGGCCCGGCCGGATTCGATGAGGTGCTGGATGCGGCGCCGGTAGCCCCTGCCGCCGTCGCCCGCCCTCGGGTCGACGCCGACCTCCTCGATGAACATGGCGATCGCCGCGCTCAGGTAGCGGTCCAGCTCCTCGGGCCGTGCCCTGCGGACCTGCGGATCGGCCGTGGCGAGCGCGGGCTGGCCGAGCGCGAGCAGCGGCTGCGTGCCGCGCAGTTCCCGCGGGGGTCCCCAGCGCTCGGTGAGCATCTCCCACAGCGGCAACGCCAGCTCCTGGCGGCCGACCACGGAAGAGCACACTCGCGGCCAGCGGATCGCGCGGTCGGCGAACGCGCGCAACGCGTCGTGGTCGCCCCGCAGCGGCACCAGATTGGCTCCGGAGAAGCAGAGGGATTCGGCGGGGCCGCCGCGGCTCCACAGCTCACCGTGCCCGCCTCTGGCGTCCAGGCCGAATTCCTGCAACCGGGCCGCGATCATGCACGAGGCGACCGGATCGCTGTCGAGCACTCGCAGGACCTGCGCCAGATCCCGGTTGGCGAGCTGACGCGCGGGGGCGTATTTCGCCCGTCGCGTCGGCTCCAGCAGACTCCGCACAATCGACAGCCTGCCACGAACTCGGCCGATCCGGTACGGGTATCCGAAACGCGCTGGTCCCGGCCGGTCTCAGCCGACGGTGACGACCGGCTCCCCGGCGCCATCGCGCTCGCCCATCTCCTCGGCGATCCGCATGGCCTCCTCGATCAACGTCTCGACGATCAGATGTTCGGGCACGGTTTTGATCACCTCGCCCTTGACGAAGATCTGACCCTTGCCGTTGCCAGAGGCCACACCCAGATCCGCTTCGCGCGCCTCACCGGGCCCGTTGACGACACAGCCCATGACCGCGACGCGCAGCGGCACTTCCATGCCCTCGAGCCCGGCGCTGACCTCGTTGGCCAGCGTGTAGACGTCCACCTGGGCGCGACCACACGACGGGCAGGAGACGATCTCGAGCTTGCGCGGGCGCAGGTTCAGCGACTGCAAGATCTGGCCGCCGACCTTCACTTCCTCGGCGGGAGGGGCGGACAGCGAGACCCGGATCGTGTCACCGATGCCCTCGCTGAGCAGCGCGCCGAAGGCGACCGCGGACTTGATGGTGCCCTGGAACGCCGGACCGGCCTCGGTCACGCCGAGGTGCAGCGGGTAATCGCATTGCGCGGCGAGCTGACGGTAGGCCTCGACCATGATCACCGGGTCGTTGTGCTTGACCGAGATCTTGATGTCGCCGAAGCCGTGTTCCTCGAACAGGCTCGCCTCCCACAGCGCCGATTCGACCAGCGCTTCGGGGGTGGCCTTGCCGTACTTCTCCATCATTCGCTTGTCCAGCGAACCGGCGTTCACGCCGATGCGGATCGGGATGCCGGCGGCGCCGGCGGCCTTGGCGACCTCCTTGACCCGGCCGTCGAACTCCTTGATGTTGCCCGGATTCACGCGCACCGCCGCGCAACCGGCGTCGATCGCGGCGAAGATGTAGCGGGGCTGGAAATGGATGTCGGCGATCACCGGGATCTGCGACTTACGCGCGATCGTCGCCAACGCATCCGCATCCTCCTGACGCGGACAGGCGACACGCACGATGTCACAACCAGAGGCCGTGAGCTCGGCGATCTGCTGCAATGTCGCATTCACGTCATGCGTTTTGGTGGTGGTCATCGACTGCACCGAAATCGGGTGGTCACTACCCACACCGACACCACCCACCATCAACTGACGGGTCTTGCGGCGGGGCGCGAGAACGGCCGCGGGTGCGGTCGGCATCCCCAGTCCGATTGTGCTGGTCACTTTCGGCTGCCTACTTTCGTCCGTGTGCTGCGGGCCGTTCGCCTACCGAGCTTAGCCGCGCCCGGTGGACCACCACCCTGTGACGCCCATGACACGGTCTGGCGACGTGTTGTCCCGCGATTGCCCGCGACAGGGTACCCCGCCAGGGATAACTCAGGGAAACAGCCGAATCGGGTTCACGATGTCGGCGGCCAACGTCAGCACCATGTACGCGCCGCCGAGGACGACGGCGAGGTAGGTCGCGGGCAACAACTTGAGGTAGTCGACCGGACCGGCCGGCGCGAGGCCGCGCCAGCCGCGGACGGTGTTGCGGAACTTCTCGTACAGCACCACCGCCATGTGACCGCCGTCCAGCGGCAGCAGCGGCAGAATGTTGAACGCGCCGAGGAAGAAGTTGAGGCTCGCCAGCATCAGCACGAACACCTGCCACAGGCCCTCGCGCGCGCTCTCGCCGCCGATGCGGCTCGCGCCGTAGATGCTGACCGGGGTCTCCGGGTCGCGCGCGCCGCCGGTGACCGCGTCCCAGAGCGCCGCGACCTTGGCGGGCATCTGGGCGAGCGACTGGAAGGTGCGCACGAAAAGGTCGCCGGTGAAGGAGGCCGCAGCGGGGACGGCCGTGACGACGTTGTACTGCTCGATCGGCGGGTTGTCGAGGGTGACGCCGACCGCGCTGACCTCGGTCTTCGTGCCGTCCTTCGCGTAGCGCGTCACCGGCTGCGGCGTGACCGTCACCTGCACCCGCTGTCCGGCGCGGTCCACGGTGTAGGTGATCGGGCCCTGCTGCTTGCGGGTCTGCTCCGTGAACTCCGCCCAGGTGCCGACCGCGACGCCGTTCACGGCCGTAATGGTGTCGCCCGGTTGGAGGCCGCCCACCTGCGCGGGGCCGAGACCGCTGCACTGTTGCAGGGTCCCATCGGGATTCGCGTCCGCGACGCACTGCAGGCTCCCGACGGTGGGGGCCGGTTCGTCCAGCCGCGGCAGGCCCCACCCGACGGCCAGCACCACGATCAGCAGGAAGCCGAGCACGAAGTTCATCGCGATGCCGCCCGCCATCACCACCATTCGCTTCCAGGTCGCCTGGCGGTACATGGCGCGGTCCAGTTCCTCCGGCCGCACCTCGTCCAAAGCGGTCATGCCCGCGATATCGCAGAAGCCGCCGAGCGGGATGGCTTTGACGCCGTATTCGGTCTCACCGCGGTGGAAGGACCAGAGGGTCGGCCCGAACCCGACGAAGTAGCGGCGCACCTTCATGCCGGTGGCTTGGGCCGCCCACATGTGTCCGCATTCGTGCAGGGCGACCGAGATGAGGATGCCGAGCGCGAACAGCACGAACCCCATGGCGAACACCATTTGCTCTCCAGCCCTCCTGCGTTGCGCAGCTCGTCGACATCCCGCGCACGCGCCGGCGCGGCCGCGAGCACCCCGACCACACTAATGGACGCGGCGGGACCGAGTCCGTCACCAGCCCGCGCACGTCCGCGCGAACGCGCGGGTACGCCGGACGAATTCCATCCCCGATCCTCAAAGCCTCAGTCTGCCAGCATGCGGTCGTGCGCGCCGGGGACCGGCGATTCAGCCTCCGACGACGCGCCGGGCGTAGTCGCGCGCCCAGCCGTCGGCGGCGAGCACCTCGGCCAGGCTCTGCGGCTCGGTCCGCCACTGATCGGCCGCCTCCACCGCCTGAGCCACCGTGCGCACGATCGCCGGGAAGCCGATCAGACCGTCCAGGAACGCCTGCACCGCGATCTCGTTGGCGGCGTTGTAGACCGCCGTCACGCTGCCGCCCGCGGTGCCAGCCTGCCTGGCCAGGTCGACCGCGGGGAACACCTCGTTGTCGACCGGCTCGAAGGTCCAGGTGGCGGCGGTGCCGAAATCACAGGGGGCCGCCGCGCCGGGCACCCGGTCCGGCCAGCCGAGCGCCAGCGCGATCGGCAGCTTCATGTCCGGCGGGCTGGCCTGCGCCAGCGTCGACCCGTCGGTGAAGGTGACCATCGAGTGCACGATCGACTGCGGGTGCACCGTGACGTCGATGCGGTCGTAGGGGATACCGAACAGCAGGTGCGTCTCGATCAGCTCCAGGCCCTTGTTCACCAGCGAGGCCGAATTCAGGGTGTTCATCAGACCCATCGACCAGGTCGGGTGCGCCTTGGCCTCGGCGGGGCTCACCGATTCGAGCATCTCGGCGGTCCAGCCGCGGAACGGCCCGCCCGACGCGGTCAGCACCAGCCGGTCGACCTCCTCGGCGCGTCCGCCGCGCAGGCACTGCGCCAGCGCCGAATGTTCCGAGTCCACCGGCACGATCTGGCCGGGCGCGGCGGCGCGGGTCACCAGCGAACCGCCGGCAACGAGCGATTCCTTGTTCGCCAGCGCGAGCCGCGTGCCCGACTCCAGGGTGGCCAGGGTCGGCTCCAGGCCGAGCGAGCCGACCAGCGCGTTGAGCACCACGTCCGCCTCGGTGCGGCGGACCAATTCGGTCACGGCCGCCGGGCCCGCCAGCGGAATGTCGAGGGCCGCGGCGGCGGCCGGATCGGCGACGGCGACATTGCGAGTCCCGGTGGCGGCCATCTGCGCGGCGAACAGCTCGGTATTGCCACCGCGGGCCGCCAAGCCGACCACCTCGAACTTGTCGGGGTTGGCGGCGATCACCTCGAGCGCCTGGGTACCAATGGATCCGGTGCTGCCGAGCAGCAGGACTCTCACGATGTCGGACACCAAGCCATTGTGTCCTACCGTGCCAGGCCGCTCACCGCGCGCGTCGAACGCGGCCCGACTACCAACGACGCGGCGTCGTATGTCACGATATCGAGCAGTAGCCCCACCGAGTGTGTACCGGAATGTTCGGTACCCGAACCACCTGAGGAGCGATCGTGGCCGCCACGGAAATCGAACCCGCCAAGAACGAGCGCGCCATCGTCACTCACGTGGACACCGCCGAGGTCCCCTCCGCCGCCTGGGGTTGGAGTGGTGAATCGCGTCGCACCTTCCGCATCGCGGGCTGGATCGTCGCGTTCGCGCTGGTGGCCATGGTCATCGGCAACCACAAGGGCAAGATCGAGGACATCTACCTCATCGGCTTCGCCGCGCTCATCGTGGTCATCCTGGTGCGCGACACCATCCTGCGGCGCAAGCCCCGCTAATTCTTCGCGGCCGCGCGCCCCGGTCCATGCCGGGGGCGCGGCCGTTGTCGTGCCCGCGTCCACCGGGCTCGCCGCGGATCACCCGGCATCGCCGGACTCGATCGACCGGCCGCCGCCGCGCGGGCGATAAACTGGTCGACTGCCGTGTCGATGTGGAGGAGTGCCGCAGATGACAGTTGGACAGCCGGCGCCGCGGGTTCCCTGGCCGGGAAACGTGCAGGTCAACCCGATCATCGCCACGGTCACGCCGTTCACTCGCGACCACGCCGTCGACAGCCGGGCGCTGGGCGAGTACCTCGGCTTTCTGCACCGGGCGGGCGTCGATGCCATCCTCGTCAACGGCACCACCGGCGAGTTCGCGAATCTGACTGTCGCCGAACGCAAGAAGGTCCTCGAGCAGGCCCGCGCGCAGTGGCCGGGCCACCTGATCGCCCACGTCGGCGCCACCGCGTACGGCGACGCGATCGACCTGCTCGACCACGCTCGCGAGCACGCCGACGCCGTCGCCGCGATCGCCCCCTATTTCTTCGCCGACCCACCGGAGACCGGCGTCCGTGACTTCTTCGGCAGGCTGCTCGCTCGCACCGAATTGCCGATGCTGCTGTACAACTTTCCCCGTCACACCCAAACGCCGATCTCCCCGGAGCTGTTCGGTGCGCTCGCCGCCGAGTACCCGATGCTCGTCGGCATCAAGGACTCGAGTGGTCGGCTCGACGTCACCCGGGCGTATACCGCGACCGGACTCGCGGTCTTCGCGGGCAACGACGGTGCGGCCGCACGGATCGGCGAGCTCGGCGTGCACGGCATCGTGTCCGGTGGGGGCAATCCCGTGCCCGAGATCCCCGTTCGTATCGCCGCCGCCTTGCGCGACGGCGACGGTGATGCGGCAACGCGTTGGCAAGCCGTGTTCGACGAGTGTCGCGCCCTCCGCCACGAATCGGGCCTCTCCGACATGACGTTCGTCAAAGCCGCCCTCGCCGAACGCATTCCAGGATTCCCGGCCACCGTCCGCAGCCCCCTGGTCACCCCGGCCGACGCCGTGATCGCCGACATCCGCGCGCACCTGCGCAACAAGATCCTGCCCCGCCTCCACGAGGGCACGCCGTGACACGCATAGGGATCACCGGGCACCTCCATCTCACCGCGGCCACCGCCGAACTGATCCGCGCCGCGCTGTTCGAACGATTGCGCGACTGCGACGGCGAGCTGATCGGAGTGAGCTGCCTTGCGCCGGGCGCGGATTCGATCTTCGCCGAGGTGGTGCTCGCGCTCGGCGGGCGGTTGGAGGTCGTGCTGCCCGCGCGGCACTATCGAGACCAGGCCGTCCCGATCGACCGCGTCGCGGTCTTCGACGACCTGCTCACGCGGGCCGCATCCGTGCGGGTCATGCCCTACGCCGAACCGTCGCCCGTCGCGTACCGCGCGGCGAACGAAGCCGTCCTGGCCGACATCACCCGGCTCGTCGCCGTGTGGGATGGCAGCGACGGCGATACCGGCAGCACCGCCGACGCGGTCGACGCCGCCCGGCGACGGCTCGTCCCGATCGATATCGTCTGGCCCGCCGGGGCGCGGCGCAGCGTCGAATAGACCGGATCAGCGACCGCGCCGCTTGCTCTTCGCGCCAGAGGAGCGTGCGCCCCGTGTCGCGGAGGCACCCTTCCCGCCCGTCGGTTTCCGCTGCGGCGCAGGCTTTTTGACGGTGGTCCGCTTCGCCGGCTGTTCGGCGCGTGGCGCGCGCGAGCTCCGTTCGGAGCGGCCACGCACCACGCCGATGAATTCCTCGACCAGCTCGGTGGTCTCGGACGCGGGCCAGGCCAGGGCGATCTCGGTGTCCGGGTGATCGGTGACGGTCCGGTACACCAGATCACGACGGGCGTGCAGGCGCGCGATGGAGTGCGGGACGACGGCGAGTCCGACTCCCGCGGCGACCATTTCGAAGGTGACCGCCGCCGCGTCGATGTCCGAGGCGTCCTGCACGCGTTCGTCGGCCAGCTCCGCCGCGCCGACCTCGGAGAACAGCGAGATCGGGTGGTCCTTGGGCACCACGACGACCGGCACCTCGCGGTACAGCGGAATCGCGCTGAGCCCCTCGCGGTCGATCGGCAGGCGTACGAAGCACATGTCGACCCGTCCCTCCCGCAGCGCGGTCAGCTGGTCGGCGGCCGCGAGCGGGATCGTCTCGAGCTGGACATCCGAGAACCGCTCACTCCAGATCCGTTCCCACTTCGACACGGTGACGCCGGGCACGAAACCCACCCGAAGGACGGGCCGGTCCTCCTCGGGCTCCGGCCGCGCCGCTTCGGCCTCCGCGCGGGCGATGACCTCGCACGCGGCGGTGAGCAGCTCGCGGCCCTCGTCGGTGAGCTGCGTCGGCTGGGCGCCGGGGACGAACAGCTTGGTGCCGAGCTCGTCTTCCAGGTCGATGACCGTCCGGCTGAGCCGCTGCCGCGCGATCCCCAGCGCTTTGGCCGCCCGCGCGAAGTGCAGCTCCTCGGCCACCGCGACGAACCAGCGCAACCGCTCGACGTCGATCGACTCCACCTGACTCATTCGACCAAGGGTATTGCACGCCGCGCACCGGTCCGGACGGCCGCCGCGACGACGAGGCTGGGACGGAGACGGTCCGGCGGTCGACTAGGCTGTCCCGGTGAGCCCGGACAAGAAACCGCAGATGATGAAGCCGCTGACCGCGGCCGACAAACTCGGCATCTACCTCCCCGCCGCGCCGGAGGAGTTCCGGAACTCGCCGATCACCCGCGCCGACCTCGATCGGCTGCGCACCGATCCCCCGGCCTGGCTCACCGAACTGCGCCGCACCGGTCCGTTCCCGCGCGACATCACCGCCCGCAAGCTCGGCGTCTCCAACAGCGGCCTGGCCCGCGCCGGTGTCTCCGACGCGTTGACCGCCGACGAGATCGCCACCCTGCTCGCCGACCCGCCCGAATGGCTGGTCCGCGAGCGCGAGAGCTACGAAGCCGTGCAGCGCGAGAACGAGCGAGTCAAGACGAAAGAAGCCGAACGCCGCGCCGCCACCAACCGCCCGGCAAAGAACCGTTTCCGCGCGGACTGACACGCGGACCAGAGCTCGCCATCAGGGACGGTCAGTCCAGGCCGAGATCGAGCTGATTCCAGCTGATGGTGATGTCGAGCGGATCGGCGACATCGACCGCCACCATGTCGCCACGGGCCCGTAGCGACATGTTCTCCCGGACGTAGGTGCCGTCGGCGGTGAGCCTCAGCATCTCGATCGATGCCGCAGGCCCGTCGTCCTGCACCATGCGCACGATCCAGTAGTACGGGATGCTCAGCCGCGCGTACTCCGCACGCTTTTCCACAAGATCCGCTGTCACCGTATTCGGAGAAACGACCTCGACAACAAGCAGTGTGTCCGCCGCTGTCGGCTTGGTCTTCCACTTGCCCCGCGGTTCATCGACACAGCGATACACGATCGCGTCCGGTCGCTTGTAATGGAACGGGACCTCGGAGACCAGCATGTCGAGCTCACCGCTGGCCCGCAGACACGGCGCACCGCCGGGACGCTTGGACACCGCCTCGCGCAGCGCTCCCTTGATGTTGTCGCTGATCGCAACATGATTCGGCGATGGCGATTCGCAATGCACGATCATGCCATCGCGGATTTCCAGAGTGCGGGCGATGTCCTCGGGCATGTCCAGGTACATGGCCATATCGACGATCGGAATCGTGGTCCGCAGCCATGACCAGTCGACAGCCTCGCTCATGCCGCAAGCGTAGCGTCTCGACCGTGCGGCAATCGGCGGCTGATGCCGTAGTCGCCTAGAGCGGGGCTTCGCGGACTTTGGCGGCGAGTCCGTCATCGAGGCGCGTGGGGCCGTGGAAGGTGAACACCCAGCGGGCGCGAGAGGGGTCGGAGAAGGTCGAGAGGATCAGAGCGGCCTCGCCGCCGAATTGACCTTGGTAGACGAAACGTTCGTCGGTCCTGGTGCCCTCGGTGCTCGAGCCTTGGGATTTGGCCCTGGACTTGAATGTGGTCACCGCCTGCCGCGCCGCCTCCGCGGTCGGGTAGGCGTAGAAGTGGTAGGCCAGCTTGGCGCTGTCCCCCAGGAGGCATTCCCACTGTGCCTGCCAACGGTCGAAGGCCGATTCGTCGCCGTCCCTGGCGCGCCAGTCCTTCCATTCGGAAATCGGACGACAGGACGCGCCGTTGTAGCCCTTGCCGTTGTCGCGATTGTTGCTCGGCAGCATCCCCGGAAACGCCGCCGACATCTCCGACAGATCCTTGTGCCCCTTCGAGCGTCCGGTCAACTGCGATACCCACGTCGAATCGTCGGTCCACACGAAGGTCCCGCACCCGGCCAGCAGCGCGAACACGATGCCCAGGATCACCAGGAGCACCTTCGCGCTCGAGCTGCGCCGCCGGGGCGGAAGGGGCGGACGATACGCGGCGGGGACAGCGCCGTAGCCGGGCGGATATCCCTGCGGCACACCGCCATTCGCATAAGGCGGCGGCATGGGCCGGGCGTAGCGCGGCGGGTGCGCCACCGGCATGGGGTTGGGCGCCGAGGCTTGCGGGCCCACCACCGGATGCGGACGGGGCGTATGTGGCGCGACGGCGTGCGGCGTGCTGACCGGACCGAGCAACGCCTGCTGCACGGCCGCGGCGAACTCCGCGCAGGAGTCGAACCGATCCGCGGGCCGCTTGGCCAGCGCGCGGTCCAGCACCGCGTCCAGCGCGGGCGGCAGGCCGGGCCGCACCGAGCTCAGCGGCGGAGGCGGCTGCTTCAGGTGTCCCTGGATCACCGCGACGGCCTGCGGGGAATCGAACGGCACGGTGCCGGAGAGCAGCCAGTACAGGGTGCAGGCCAGTGAGTACTGATCGGTCCGGTGATCGAGCGCCGCACCGGTGAGCTGCTCCGGCGCGGCATAGGCGAGGGTGGCGGTGAAGGTGCCGGTCTGGGTGAGCTGGTTGGTGTCCTCGCGCGGGCGAGCGATGCCGAAATCGGTGAGCAGCACCCGCTCCTGCCCGGCTGAACGGGAGAGCAGGATGTTCGCGGGTTTCACGTCACGGTGCAGCACACCCATGCGGTGCGCGTAGTCCAGCGCCAGCGCGGTCTCGGCGACGATCTGGGCGGCCCGCTGCGGCGGCAGGGTGCGCGGGTCGACCGAGGCCGCGTCCACGCCGTCGATGAACTGCATGGAGATCCACAGCTGCTCGTCTTCGATGCCGCGATCGAACACCGCCACGATGTTGGGGTGGTCCAGCTGCGCGACCAGATCGGCCTCGCGCTCGAAGCGGGCGCGAATCTCCGCGTCGGAGAACAACTCCCGCTTCAGCAGCTTCAGCGCGGTACGGCGGGGCAGCCGCGGGTGCCCAGCCAGATACACCGCACCCATGCCGCCCTGACCGAGCAGTCGTTCGATGGCATACCCGGCGAATACGTCACCTGGCTGCAGCAATGGCCCCCCTCGTGATTCAGTTCTCGGCTGCCAGCTGCCCGCAGGCGGCGGCGATCTCCTGGCCTCGGGTGTCACGCACGGTGCACGGCACGCCCTGGGCGTTGACCCTGCGGACGAACTCGCGCTCGACGGGCTTCGGACTGGCGTCCCACTTGCTGCCCGGCGTCGGGTTGAGCGGGATGACGTTGACGTGCACGCGCGAGCCGAGCGCCTTGTGCAGTTTCGCACCGAGCATGTCGGCGCGCCACGGCTGGTCGTTGATATCGCGAATGAGCGCGTACTCGACCGACACCCGGCGACCGGTCTTGTCGGCGTAATAGCGCGCCGCGTCCAGCACCTCGGCCACCGGCCAGCGGTTGTTCACCGGCACGAGCGTGTCGCGCAGCTCGTCGTCGGGGGTGTGCAGCGAGACCGCCAGCGTCACCGACAAATCTTCGTCGGCGAGCTTGCGGATCGCGGGAGCAAGGCCGACGGTCGACACCACGACATTGCGCTGCGAGATGCCGAGACCGTCCGGCGCGGGTGAGGTGATGCGGCGCACCGCGGCGACCACCCGCTTGTAGTTGGCCAGCGGCTCGCCCATACCCATGAAGACGATGTTGGACAGTCTGCCCTCGCCGCCCGCCACCTCGCCGTCGCGCAGCGCGGCCGCGGCGGCGCGCACCTGGTCGACGATCTCGGCGGTGGACAGGTTGCGATTCAGCCCGCCCTGACCGGTCGCGCAGAACGGGCAGGCCATGCCGCAGCCCGCCTGGCTGGAGATGCACAGCGTGTTGCGGTCGGCGTAGCGCATGAGCACGCTCTCCAGCAGGGTGCCGTCACCCGCCCGCCAGAGCGTCTTGCGGGTCTGGCCGTCGTCGCACGCCACGTGCTTGACCACCGAGAGCAGTGGCGGGAACAGCGCCGCGCCGACCTTCTCACGCACCGGCGCGGGCAGATCCGTCATCTGCTCGGGATCGGCCTGCAGCCGCCCGAAGTACTGCCGCGCGATCTGGTCGGCGCGGAACTTGGGCAGCCCGAGCTCTTCGACCGCGGCGCGCCGCCCCTCGGCATCGAGATCGGCGAGATGCCGCGGCGGCATGCCACGGCGCGGAGCATCGAAAACCAAGGGCAGGGAGGCGGTCATAGTTCTTCCAGTCTCTCATCCGCCCCTTGTTGTCGAATGGTCAGCCCGGAACAGTGCGCGAGGACACAGAACCGATCACCGCCACGCACCTGCCGCGCTCCACCACCGAGCCGGTGTCCAGGATCGCCAATGGCGTCGGCCATCGCTCCGAGGCCGGGTTCAGCCGCGCGTTCCAGCGCGAGTTCGGTGTGCGACCGCTGCGCTGGCGGCAGGTTGCGTGAGCACGGGAATGACGGAGGTCAGTGTTTGGCGGCGCGCCGCAGTTGGATGATGCGCATACCGCCGACCAGGGCCATCACCAGCGCGCCGCAGATCACCGAGAGCAGCACCGCGACGCCGATCGGCAGGTGGAACTCCCAGAAGAACAGACTCACCTGGATGGTCTCCAGATTCTGGAGGATGAAGATGAGCAGCACGATCATGATCAGCGTGCCAGCCACTAGCCCGACCCAGGCGTAACCGGTCCGCGAGGAGATCGAGGGTTTTTCGCCGGTGGTGGGCGGCTCGGTCGCCGGCGGCGTCGGCGGAGTGCGGGCCGGCGGCGGGGTGGCCGGGGCGGTCGGCTGATCGGGCCGGCTCGGCTCGGGCTCGTGCTCGGCATTCGGGGACATGCCTCGATCATGGACGATCGCTATCACGGCCGCCGGGAATTCGCGGTATGTCGCCCAGCGGCCGGTCACAGCAGCGTGCTGAGCACCAGCCAGGAGACGAACGCGGAAGGCAGCATCGAATCGAGGCGGTCCATGATGCCGCCGTGCCCGGGCAGCAGCGTGCCCATGTCCTTGATGCCGAGTTCGCGCTTGATCTGCGATTCGATCAGGTCACCGACGGTCGCGACCAGCACGAGTCCGACACCGAGCACCACGCCGATCATCGAATTCGCGTCCAGCAGCAGGGTGACCGTCAGCAGACCGCCGATGACGCTGAACACCAGCGAGCCGCCGAAGCCCTCCCAGGATTTCTTCGGGCTGATCGACGGCACCATCGGATGCCTGCCGAACAGCACGCCCGCCACATAGCCGCCCACGTCGGAGCAGACCACCAGGATCATGAAGGTCAGCACCCGCAGGTTGCCGTCCGGCTCCAGCAGCAGCAGCGTGGCGAAGGAGGCGAGCAGCGGGATCCAGGCGAGTGCGAAGATCGCGATCGCCGTGTCGCGCAAGAAGTTCCGCGGTGCGGTCTGCAAACCGTGGTCGAAAAGGCGCCACACCATGCAGGTCAGCGCGGTGGCCGCGAAGGCGCCCGCGACACCGCTCGCGCCCCATGGCCAGCCGAGCCAGAACACCGCCTGCCCGCCCACGATGAGCGGGATCCGCGGCACCAGCACGTCCGCCTCGCGCAGCCGTTTGGCCACCTCCCAGGTGGCCACGCCCACACCGGCCGCGGCGACCGGGATGAAGACCAGCGGCGCGAACAGCAGGATCGCGATGAGCGACAGTCCGAGCCCCAAGCCGACCGCCAGCGCGGCGGGCAGGTTACGTCCCGCCCGCGACGTCGTGGCGGCGGGCGTGGGGACCACGGGCTCGGCATGGTCGGGGTGCGCGGTGTGGAACTGCCCGACCGCGAAGTCACCCGGACGGACCGGGTTCGCTTCGGCGGCGCCGCTCCCCGGCGTCGGCTCCTCGGCCGCACCCGTTGCGGCGGCATTGTCGGCCACGATTGTCCCGTCGCTCACTCGTTGTTCCTCGTCCCCCGACCGTGCGGGCCCTCGGATCTGTTGTCAGACCTCGAGCAGTTCGGCTTCTTTGTGCTTGACCAGCTCGTCGATATGACCCACGTATTTGGCGGTGGTCTTGTCGAGCTCCTTCTCGGCGCGCCCGACCTCGTCCTCACCCGCCTCGCCATCTTTCTGGATGCGCGAGAGTTCGTCCATGGCCTTGCGCCGCACATTGCGAATCGCGACCTTGGCGTCCTCGCCCTTGCTCTTGGCCTGCTTGACCAGCTCACGGCGGCGTTCCTCGGTGAGCTGCGGGATGCTGATGCGCAGGATGTCGCCGTTGTTGGTGGGGTTGACACCTAGGTCCGAGTTGCGGATCGCGGTCTCGATGGGGCCGAGCTGACCGGCCTCGTAGGGCTTGATCACCACCATCCTCGGCTCGGGCACCGTGATGCTGGACATCTGGGTGACCGGGGTGGGCGAACCGTAGTAGTCCACGACGACCCGGGAGAACATGCCCGGATTCGCGCGTCCGGTCCGGATGGTCCCGAGATCGTCCTTCGCCACCGAGACGGCCTTCTCCATCTTCTCCTCGGCGTCGAAGAGCGCTTCTTCAATCACGACCGTTTCCTCCACAGCGTCGTCATCGTCATGATCCGCGGTTCGCGGGCTCAGGACCGAACCAATGTGCCGATCTTCTCACCGGCGACCGCGCGGGCGATATTGCCCTTCGTCAACAGATTGAACACCAGGATGGGCATCTGGTTGTCCATACACAGGCTGAAGGCCGTGGCGTCGGCGACCCGCAGGTCACGCTCGATGGCCTCTTTGTGCGTGATTTCGGTGTACATCGTCGCGGTCGCGTCGACCCGCGGATCCGCGGTGAAGACGCCGTCGACCGCCTTGGCCATCAGCACCACGTCGGCGCCGATCTCCAGGGCACGCTGGGCAGCGGTGGTGTCGGTGGAGAAATACGGCATGCCCATGCCTGCGCCGAAGATCACCACGCGGCCCTTCTCCAGGTGGCGCTTGGCGCGCAGCGGCAGGTACGGCTCCGCGACCTGGCCCATCGTGATCGCGGTCTGCACCCTGGTGTCGATCCCCTGCTTCTGCAGAAAGTCTTGCAGCGCAAGGCTGTTCATCACGGTGCCGAGCATGCCCATGTAATCCGAGCGGGCCCGCTCCATGCCGCGCTCCTCGAGCTCGGCGCCGCGGAAGAAGTTACCGCCGCCGATGACTACGGCCACCTGCACACCGGTCGCGACGACCTCGGCGATCTGCTCGGCCACGGTCTGCACGACGTCGGGGTCGAGGCCGACCTTGCCGCCGCCGAACATTTCGCCACCCAGTTTGAGAAGTACCCGGCGATATCCTGGGCGGTCGGTCCCCGGGTCCGTCATCGGTGCTCTTCTCCTTTGGTGATGGTGTTCGTTCTCAGCATGCTGAGACATCAGGGCACAGCGGATAAGTTCGCGATCCCGCAATAAGGCGGTTCCTATCCTGCCTTACTCGATTTCGGCGACCGTAGAAGACCCCCTCCGACACCACGAGCGGGTCGGGAATCGGGGCGCCGCGTCGCCGCGCGGCCCGACGGACGCGGACAGCAGAAGGCCCCTCATCCGTCGGGGGTGACAGGATGAGGGGCCTTCACAGGCTGTCAGGCCTGGCCGACCTCGAACCGCGCGAAGCGGCTCACGGTGACACCGGCCTCGTCCAGCAGGGCCTTGACGGTCTTCTTCGAGTCGGTGACCGACGCCTGCTCGAGCAGGACGACGTCCTTGAAGAAGCCGTTGACGCGGCCCTCGGTGATCTTCGGCAGCGCGGCCTCGGGCTTGCCCTCCTCGCGAGCGGTCTGCTCGGCGATGCGGCGCTCGTTCTCCACGACGTCGGCCGGAACCTCGTCGCGGGTCACGTACTTGGCCTTCAGCGCGGCGATCTGCATGGCGGCGGCGCGGGCGGCCTCGGCCGCGGCATCGCCCTCGCCCTGGTACTCGACCAGCACGCCGACGGCGGGCGGCAGGTCGGAGGAGCGCTTGTGCAGGTAGGTCGCGACCGGGCCCTCGAAGGACACGACGCGGCGCAGCTCCAGCTTCTCGCCGATCTTCGCGGCGAGCTCCTGCACGGCCTGGTCGGCGGTCTTGCCGCCCAGGTCGACGGCCTTGAGCGCGTCCAGGTCGGCGGGGCGGACCTTGGCGGCCGCCGCGACGATCTGGTTGGCCAGACCCTGGAACTCGTCGTTCTTGGCGACGAAGTCGGTCTCGGAGTTGATCTCGATCAGCACGCCGTCCTGCGTGGCGACCAGACCCTCGGCGGTGGCGCGCTCGGCGCGCTTGCCGACGTCCTTGGCGCCCTTGATGCGCAGGACCTCGACGGCCTTGTCGAAGTCACCGTCGGTCTCTTCGAGGGCCTTCTTGCAGTCCATCATCCCGGAGCCGGTCAGCTCCCGGAGCCGCTTCACATCGGCAGCGGTGTAGTTCGCCATCGGTGGCGAGCCTCCTTTGGAGAAGTTCAGTTACTGGGCAGCGGTGATCACCATGGCACTCCGTGGTGATCACCGCTGAAACAGCGGGTTACGAGCCTCAGGCCTCGGCCGGGGTCTCGGCGGAGGACTCGGCGCCCGGCGCGGCCTGCGCCAGCAGCTCCTGCTCCCACTCGGCGAGCGGCTCGCCCGCGCCCGCTTCCGGCTTGTCGTCGCCGGAGGCCAGACCGGCCCGCGCCTGCACGCCCTCGGCCACCGCGGAGGCGACGACCTTGGTCAGCAGCGCGGCGGAGCGGATCGCGTCGTCGTTACCCGGGATCGGGTAGTCGACCAGGTCGGGGTCGCAGTTGGTGTCCAGGATCGCGATGACCGGGATGTTCAGCTTGCGCGCCTCGCCGACGGCGATGTGCTCCTTGTTGGTGTCGACGACCCAGATGGCCGAGGGCACCTTCTGCATGTCGCGGATACCGCCGAGGGTCCGCTCCAGCTTGTTCATCTCACGCGTGAGCATGAGGATTTCCTTCTTGGTGCGACCCTCGAAGCCACCCGTCTGCTCCATGGCCTCGAGCTCCTTGAGGCGCTGCAGGCGCTTGTGCACGGTGGAGAAGTTGGTGAGCATGCCGCCCAGCCAACGCTGGTTCACGTAGGGCATCCCGACGCGAGTCGCCTCGGCCGCGATCGACTCCTGGGCCTGCTTCTTGGTGCCGACGAAGAGAACGGTGCCACCGTGGGCGACGGTCTCCTTGACGAACTCGTAGGCCTTGTCGATGTAGGTCAGCGTCTGCTGCAGGTCGATGATGTAGATGCCGTTGCGGTCGGTGAAGATGAACCGCTTCATCTTCGGGTTCCAGCGCCGGGTCTGGTGTCCGAAGTGCGCGCCGCTGTCGAGCAGCTGCTTCATGGTTACGACAGCCATGGCTCCCGTATCTCTCTTTCGTTGCCGGTTGACGCAGTGGGTCGGCGACCCGCTGCCCTGGCGCCGCCGAATCGTCGGACCCGGTCGGATCACCGATCGGGACCAGCCGACGATTCCCTGTTCTCACTGGCACTGCCGCGAACGAGCACTCTCGGAATTCGGGAGCTGAGGTTCGAACGGCGCCGTTGCGAACAAGCACGGGTGGCGCGCGAAGTCGGTCCGTGCCGGGCACAGACCGCTCGATCAGTCTACGACCAGGTGCCTCCCTGACCTAAATCCCCTGGTCACGACGCCACAACCAGGCGAAACGCGCGATTTCCACAGGAGCCGACGTTGTCCACACACGCCGGATCGGGGATGTCGCGAGGGCGCCTCGACCGGCGAAGGTCGAACCCATGCACCGACTTTCCCTCTCGATCACCGTGATTCTCCCGTTGATGTTCGTGCTGACGCTGGCGGGCGCGCGACCTGTGACGGCGCAGGCACGGCCGGTCCGTGGCGCCGATCCGGGCTGCTCCGGGTCGGCGTGCCTGCCGTTTCGAGCGCGAGAACTGCCGCTTTTCCGGCTGGCCCCGATGCCGCTGCCCACACCGGACACGCGGTTTCCGTCCGGTCCCGATGTGGCCTGTTCGGGTTCGGCATGCCCGTCGCACCGAGCGCCGGAACTGCCGCTGTTCCAACTCCCGCTTATACCGCCGCGAGTGCCGGACACGCGGTTGTCGATCGTGCCGGGCGGTTCGGGCCTCCCGAGTGGCCCGGCCGATTCGGCGTGGCGGCAGCGGTCGTGACCCGAGCGCCGAAAAATGAAAGTGGCCTTGTTCGTGTGGAGACCGGTGCTTTTCGCGGTCGCCGCGGCGTTTCTCGCGGCCTCGACCGCGACGGCGGCGGCAGCGCCGGGCGGGGAGTTCGGGTGGCCGCTGCGGCCTCGGCCCATGGTGGAGCGGCGGTTCGAGCGGCCTGCGCAGAACTGGCTGCCCGGGCATCGCGGTGTCGATCTGGCGGGGTCGCCAGGTCAGAGGGTGCTGGCGGCGGGAGCCGGAATCGTGGTGTTCGCCGGGGAGGTGGCGGACAAGCCCGTCGTGTCGATCGAGCATCCGGGTGGATTGCGGACGACATACGAACCGGTTCGCGCACGGGTCTCGGTCGGCGCGCGCGTCGCGCGGGGTACTCCGATCGGGACGCTGGAGGAAGGGCATCCGGAATGCGCGGCTTCCGCGTGTTTGCACTGGGGTCTGCGTCGAGAGGCTGGACGGCGCGGACGGTTCGAATACCTCGATCCACTCGGATTGCTGCACGTCGCACCACTGCGCCTCGAACCGGTGGGCCCCATCGCGTGAGAGGTCCGGCGCGATCGCGAGGCACCGCCGATCGCGTCCGGGTCGAGGCGTTGCCGCGAGCGGTGTCGGAGTCGCCGAGTAGGAGCGCAGACGGTGCATCTTGTCGACGCGCGGGAGCACCCGTCGCGTTGATCACCTTCCGAACCGCAGGCAACCGGACGATGATCGAGAGATGGAGAATGCGCTCGACGGTCCCTGGTTCACCTACCGCGAGATCGGCGCCACCAAGGGCGAACTCCCGGATGGCTACTACCACTTCCGGTTGCAACGCCGCCTCGGCAACGGCAGAGACCTGTTCGAGCGGGCGGGCGCGGAGATCCTCGCCTATCGGATGCAGAAAGGCGTCGGCATCTTCGATAGGGCGAGCACGCCGACCGCCGAACCGGGCACCCTGCTCACCGTGCGACTCGGGATCGGCCCGCTCGCCATCGTCGCGCCCTGCCGCGTGGTGTACGTGTTCGACGACGAGAACCGGCGCGGTTTCGCCTACGGCACGCTGCCCGGACACCCCGAGGTCGGCGAGGAACTGTTCTCGGTCGAGTACGACCCCGCCGACGACTCGGTCCACGGCGTCGTCACGGCCTTCTCCACACCCGCGACCTGGTACACCGCGGTGGGCGGCCCGCTGGTTCGGCTCCTGCAACGCGTCATCGCGGGCCGGTACCTCGCTACCCTGCCCACCCGGGCTTAGGCCGCGCGCGAACAGGGACCCGAGCTCAGACCGCGGCCGCGAGCGTGGACGCCAACTGGGCCAGTCCCGAACGAATGCGGGATTTGACGGCGGGGAGGCCGACGCCGAGACGCTCGGCGACCTGCGGGTAGGTGAGGTCGTGATAATAGGCGAGCAAGAGCGATTCCCGTTGCAGTGGCGTCAGGGCGGCCAGTCCTGTTCGCACGCAGCGGTATTCGTGACGGCGCAGCACCTCGTCCGCGACATGATCGGCGGGCCGCCCGTAATCGCCTGCGGCCCAAGCTTGATCGCGGTCGGTAGCGGCGCATTCCCGGCGCACCCGGTCCACCGCCTGCCGGTGCGCGAGCGTCCACAACCACGTGGTGACCGAGCCGCGCCGCTCGTCGAAACCCGCTGCGCTGCGCCAGACCTGGAGGTAAACGTCGTGACAGGTCTCCTCGGCGTAGTCGGGATCGCGCACGATCGCGAGCACCCGCCCGAAGACGAGCGGGCGCGTTCTGGCATAGAGCAGTGCGTAGGCGTCGCGATCACCGACGCCGATCCGGCGCACCAACTCGGCGTTGGCGATGGTGTCCGGAATCCGATGGTGGGTTGACGTGCGAGCAGACAGAGCTGGCGAAACCATGATGCCCCCGATGGCAGCGGACGCTGACGAATGGACCACCCGTCGAGGACACGGACGGTGGCGTCTACCGCGGATTCCGTTCCGGGGGCATGGGTTTCGGACATCCGCCAGTGGCCAGACTACCGGTCGGTCCTGGACCGCGCCGCCGCTTCGGGCGCGCCCGGCACGTCCAATCGGAGGTGGCCGAGCTCGGCTCAGATCCGCAGACCGAGTTCGACGATGCCGCCCGCGACCGCGTGCACGCTCAACCGATGGCGGCGGGCGTGCGCCCGGATCAGCTCGTAGGCGGCCTGTGGCGTCGTGTTGCGCGCGTTGGCGAGCACGCCTTTCGCCTGCTCGACCAGCACCCGCGAGTCCAGCGCGTGCTGCAGCTGTTCGGTCAGCCGCTGCTGGGCGCGCAGCCGCTCGGCGGTGAGAATGTGCCCGGCGGCCATACCCGCCAGCAATGCGCCGACAGACAGTTCGGGTTCGGTCCATTCGCGCGGGTGATAGGCGTACAGGCTCAGCGCGCCCACCGTCGTCGCGCCGGACCGCATCGGGATCTCCGCAACGGCGCGAACACCGTGGCGCACCGCGACGCTCGTGTACTCGGGCCAGGCGGCGTGTCGCTCGCGTACGTCGGCGACGGCGACCGGTTCGCCGTGGCGCAGCGCGTCCAGCGCCGGTCCGCGCTCGCTGCTGCGCTGGCTGAGCGCGACTTCCGCCAGCGCCGCGCCGGTGGCGGTGACGACGCCGGAGTGTCCGTCGGCCACGAGCAGCACCGCGCAGCCCGCCACGTCGAGTGCGTCGGTGGCGCTGTCGATCACCCGGTGTAGCGGCTCGATGAGGTCGCCGGGTTCGGGCAGCAGCCCGACGAGACCGGACAAGGCCGTGACCAGCTGATCACTGTCAGACATACCGAACCACCCCTGTTGCCGGCGAACGCCGCGCGCCCACCTCTGAGTTACCGCACCGCACCTGCCCGACACTCCATGGTATGGACGGTGGACGACTCGCCGAAACACTCGTTAGCCCTGGCGATTCGGTGCGTGACTCCGCAAGTGCGGTCGACACGAACGCTATTCGAGTGCAAACATGTAAGGCGAGGCTCCACTTCCGCTTGACTCAGCCGTCACTGCGATCACTCAGGGAGACCGCCATGGGAGCACCCGCGCCGCTGCTGGACGTGCTCGTACGGTCAGTCGGCACGATGACGAGCGATTTCGATGTGGTAGAGCTATCCCAGCAATTGGTCGACGCGTGTACCGAACTGACCGGCGGCGCCGAGGCCGGCCTGTTCCTCGGCGATCATCGTGGCGAGCTACGGGTGCTCGCCGCCACCGACGAGCGAGCGCGATTGCTCGTCGAAACGATCGACGGGCCCTCGAGGCAGGCCTATCGCACCAGCAGCCCCGCGATCGTGGACGACCTCGCCGCCGCTACCCTCGTCTGGCCCGAGTTCGCCAGGCACGCAATCGAACACGGCTACCGATCGACCTATGCCCTGCCGCTGCGGCTGCGCACGGACAATCTCGGCGCCCTGACCATCTTCGGCGCCGCGCCGGGCGCACTCGACCGGGCCGCCGTGCGATCCGGGCAGATCCTGGCCGACTTGGCCGCCATCGGCATCGCGCAGCACGTGCTGCGGCCGAGGGTGGAGCCGATGCAGGCCAGATTGCCGGTCGCGCTGCACGATCGGGTGGTCATCGAGCAGGCGAAGGGCGTGCTCGCCGAGCGCGGTGACCTGGACATGACCGAGGCGTTCGGGCGGCTGCGCGCTCACGCGCGGCGCTGCGGGCTGCGGATGGCCGAACTGGCGGGCGCCTTGGTGACGGGCAGCATCGACGCTGGGGTAGTGCTGGCTACACCCGTCGAACACCGCGCGTAGCGGTTCAGTGGGATCCGTTGTCGAAGCGGACGCTCCTGCGGAGCACCCGCTCAGCGGCCTCCGCAAGCGAAATGCCCTGGCGGACCGCATAAGTGCGCAGCGTGGCGTACGCGTCCGCGGCGCCGACACCGCGCTGGGCGATCACCATGCCCGCGGCCTGGTGAATCGACGCGCTCGTCAGCGGATGGCGCAACCACTCCCCCGCGTGCTCGGCGCAATCGGACCCAGCCGACACGTGGGCGGTGATGATGTCGGCGACGTGCAGCCCGGCCGAGATCATCGTCCCGTCCACGCGACCGGGCTGCACCCGGTACAGATCCAGCGCACCGAACCGCACCGCACCCAGCCGCAGCGGCATCGCCGTCATCGCGCCGGACACCGGTTCACGAGCCAGCGCCGCGGCGAAACCGGGCCAGCGTCCGCAGTTCTCGGTCAGATCGATGACGGAAACCGGCACGCCGGTGGCCACCGCGTCCACCGCGGGCCCCTCTCCGACCGTCGCCTGCACCGCCTCGACGCGTGCGGCGATCTCGTCGCTGCTACACCAGGGCTGCACGCCCACGTCTCGTTCGCCGATCATGATGGCGGCCCGCTGCACCGGGAGCACCTGCACGGCGGCCCGGCAGGCGGCCGAGATATCGCCTCCGCCTCGGCGCAGCGCGGAGAGGAAGCTCTCGGTGAGTGAATCGAACTCCGCCACGCCCATCCTATGAACCGCCTGGAATCGACCGGCAGCAGCCAGAATAGCGAAATCCTCTGGCGCGTGACGGGCTACTCGGTCTCGCTCACGGTCGAGCGATTTCCGCCCGCGACCACTCAGGGCGTCACGATGGCGAAATCCGGATCCGGCTCGTCGAACACGCCGACCAGGGCGGCGAGCTTGGTCGGATCGCCCTCGATGGCGATGTCGCCCGCGGCGGCGGCCACCCCGAAGTCCTGGCCCTGCAACAGGACTCGGATCATGGTCGCCCTGGTGAGGGTGAATTCGGCGTCCGCGTCTGGCAGCGCGACGCCCTCGGGCCGGTCGTAGTGGGTCAGCCTGCCGTTGCGCAGCTCCAGCCGGTACACGCGGCCTTCGTCGGTGAGGTGCCAGTCGGTGATCACCCGCATGTCCCATGCCTTCGGACCGTCGACGCGCAGCGCCATGGCGTCGAAGATCTGGTCGACGGTCAGCGCGGTCAGCATGGCCATCGAGTCGACCTTGGTCGGGGTGCCGAACGAGCCGTAGCGCAGTTCGTAGGCGCCGCTGAGGTAGAAGTTGCGCCACGTCGCGTTCTCGGCGCCGTAGCCGAGCTGCTCGTAGGCCGCGGCGAGCAGGTCCTTCGCCGCCTCGTTGCCGGGTTCGGCGAAGACCACGTAGTCGACCACCTGCGCGACCCAGCGGAAGTCGCCCTCGGCGTAGGACTCGCGCGCCTTGCGCAGCACCTCCTCGGCGCCGCCCATGAATTCCACGTGGCGGCGGGCCGATTCGACGGGCGGATGCTCCCACAAGTGGGCCGGATTGCCGTCGAACCAGCCGAGGTAGCGCTGGTAGATCGCCTTGACGTTGTGGTTGACCGAACCGTAGTACCCGCGCGCGTGCCAGGCGTTCTCGATCGCGGGCGGCAGCGTCAGCTGCTCGGCGATCTCCGCGCCGACGTAGCCCTGGTTCAGCATCCGCAACGTCTGATCGTGCAGATAGCCGTATAGGTCACGTTGCAGCGCAAGATATTCCACCAGGCGCTCGGTGCCCCAGGTCGGCCAGTGGTGCGAGGCGAACACGACATCCGACCGGCGTGCGAACAGGTTGATGGCCTCGGTCAGGTACCGGGCCCACACGTGCGAATCGCGGACCAGCGCGCCGCGCAGGGTCACGATGTTGTGCAGGGTGTGGGTGGCGTTCTCGGCCATGCACAGCGCACGTCGATCGGGGAAGTAGAAGTTCATCTCCGCGGGCGCCTCGGTGCCCGGCGTGATCTGGAAGACGATCCGCACGCCGTCGACCGTCATTTCCTGGCCGGTGGCGGTGATGTCCACGGTCGGCGCGATCAGGGTGACCGTGCCGAGCGAGGTGGTCTGCCCGAGTCCCGCGCCCACCTGGCCGAGCGGGCCCCTCGGTAGCACGGCGCCGTACATGTAGGCCGCCCGGCGTGCCATTGCGGTACCCGCGAAGATGTTCTCGGACACCGCGTGTTCCAGGAATCCGGCGGGCGCGATGACCGGAATCCGGCCTGCCGCGGCGTCTTCCTGGTCGGCCACCCCGAACGCGCCGCCGAAGTGATCGACGTGCGAATGGGTGTAGATGAGCCCCGTGACCGGACGTTCGCCGCGGTTCTCGCGATACAGTCGCAGACCCGCGGCCGCGGTTTCGGCGGAAATCAGCGGATCGATCACGATGACGCCCCGATCACCTTCGACCAGCGTCATATTCGACAGGTCCAAGCCGCGGATCTGATAGATCCCGTCGGTCACCTCGTACAGTCCTTGGGCGGCGACCAGCCCGGACTGCCGCCACAGGCTGGGATGAACGGAAGCGGGGCACGGCTCACGCAGGAATCCGTAGGAGTCGTTGTCCCACACCACGGATTCGTCGTCCTGTGTGACCACACCGGGCTCGAGCGCGGCGACGAATCCGCGCTGCGCGTCGGCCAGGTCGGCCTCGTCGGCGAACGGCAACATCGCCGCGTCGCGCTGCTGCGCGCCGACGATCACCTCGGTCGGCTCCGTCACTTCGGGCATCGTCCTCCTCCTCTTTCGTCTCGGCCGAACTCCTCTGTCCTGGAACGGATCACCAGGCTGGTTCTGTGAAACCCAATGCGGCAGCGACACAACCGGCGAACAGGACCGCCAACGTCGTCGCGACGATGATGCCGTCGGATCTGCCGCGGTGGCCGTGGCGCAACCACCGACTACGCAGGTAGCCAGCGACCGCCACCGCGATCATCGTCGTCGCCGCGACGGCGGGGGCGATCGCCGCCGCGCGCCACCCGGAGCTCACCACGTGATCGATGCACAGTGCGGCGACGACCATGGCGCTGATGGCGGTGCGGCGCCACGCGAGCGCGGTGCGCTCGGCGGCCAGACCCGCGTCCCTGGCCGTCATCGCAGCAGCACCGCGACGCACGCCATGATCGAGACGACGCCGATGCCCGCGGACAGGATCGGCACCAGCAGCGTCTGCGGCAGCGGCTCGCCGCGGCTCATCGCGCGCCCGATTCGGCGCCAGTGCAGGTAGGCGCCCAACGCGACGACGACAGCGAGCACGATGCAGCTGACCGCGAGCAGCCGCCGCAGACCGGCCATGTGGAACGGCTGCACCAGGGCGTGCACGGCGACGCCGCCCGCGAGCAGGCCGAGAGAGGTGCGCATCCACGCCAGGAAGGTCCGTTCGTTGGCCAGCGTGAAGCGATAGTCGACGTTCTCCTCGCCGTCCTCCGATTCCGCGCCGACATCCGGCAGTGTCACGCCGCCTCCCCGGGGAACAAGTGCGAAACGAACACGGCCGCGACCGAATCGGCCCGGCGCTGAGGGGCGTCCGGGGTCACGCTTTCGCCAGGATGCACGGGCACCACTCCGTCTCTGGTCCGATTCGTGCCGCAGGCAAACATTCCGCAACGTCAGCGTATCGGCAGACCGACCGGTCGTCCACGAACCTCGCTGGAGCGCGCGACACGCCCGCGACGACCTGGAAACACACCGGACGCGCTACGCCCGGCCGCTCCATCCGCGACGGCGTGCGGCGGGTGACACCGTCGATGTGCGCGTAGGCGTTGCGCCGTCGGTGCGGCGAAGCGACGGCGTGGACAAGCCGCCGGGATGCACCGCACCGGCTTGCCGTCCATCCGCGACCGCGGCGTGCTCCCTCGCGCGCCTGCCGTGCGCTCACGCGCGCGGGTGGGCTTGGTCGTGCACCTTCTTCAGCCGTTCGATGGACACGTGCGTGTACAGCTGGGTGGTGGCCATGCTGGCGTGGCCGAGCACTTCCTGAACCACGCGCAGATCCGCGCCGCCCTCGAGCAGGTGGGTGGCCGCGCTGTGGCGCAGTCCGTGCGGGCCGAGGTCGGGGGCGCCCGGAATCGCCGCAACGACCTCGTGCACCACGCTCCTGGCCTGCCGCTGATCCAGACGGCGACCACGCCTGCCGAGCAGCAGCGCGCGCCCCGATTCGGCGGTCGCGAACGTGGGCCTGCCGTAGCGCAGCCACTCGGCGACGGCACGGTCGGCAGGCGCGCCGAACGGGACGGAGCGCTCCCTGTTCCCCTTGCCGAGCACCCGCACCAAGCGCCGCTCCCGATCCACGTCGTCGATGTCCAGGCCGCAGAGTTCGCTCACCCTTATCCCGGTCGAATACAGCAACTCGACGATCGACCTGTCCCGCAACGCCATCGGATCGTGCTGCGCCGCACCGGATTCCGCCGCGTCCATGGCCGCGACCGCCTGCTGCCTGCCGAGCACGGCCGGCAGTGTCCGGTGCGCCTTGGGCGAGCCGAGCCGCAGGCCGGGGTCGACCTCCAGCCTGCCGGTCTTGGTGAGCCACCCGGTGAACGTGCGCGCCGAGGACGCGCGCCGCGCCATCGTCGTGCGGGCCGCGCCGTTCGCCGACTGCTCCGCGAGCCAAGACCGCAACAAGGCCAGGTCGAGCTCCCTGATCGCGGAATCCGGGGAGCGGGCGTACAGGTGCGCCAGCAGCGAACGCGCGTCGCCGAGATAGGCGCGCACGGTGTGGGCGGAGCGGTTCCGGCCGAGCCGTAGGTGCCGCCCGTATTCCGACAGCAGCGCATCCAAGTCTTCGGGCAAGTCTTCCACCCCACCACGGTCGCCGCGGTCGCGGCAGTTGGCAAGGGACCGCGCCGGGCCGAGCGCCCCGTGGTGTCGGGTACGGCCTCATGAGCGACCGCATGATCGTCCCTTCGTCTTGCGGTGCCACCCGCTGTCGTCCACACCGATCAATCCCGCCAGCTCGAGCGCGACGAGGGCCGCGCGAATCGCGGGAACCGGGAGTTCGCAGTGTCGGGTCAGTTCGTGGGGCAGGCGGGAACCTATCGCGGGGAGCGCGGCGAATACGGCAGCCTCGTCACCGGTGAGGTGCTCGGGAGTGCCGGGAACGGGGCCGGCGCTGCCGGGGAGAGACAGGCGCAGCGGACCTGCCTCGTCGACGACCTCCTCGGTGCGGGTGACCAGCAGCGCCTCACCGTCGCGAATCATCCGGTGACATCCGGTCGATGCCGCCGAGGTGACCGGTCCCGGGACGGCCATGGCCGGACGGCCCAGTCGCCGCGCCCATTTGACGGTGTTGCGCGCGCCGCTGCGCAGCCCGGCCTCGGTGACGAGCACGCCGTCCGCGAACGCCGCGACCAACCTATTGCGGGCCAGGAAGTGATGCTTCCTCGCGACCGTGCCCGGTGGGTACTCGCTGACCACCAGACCGACCTCCGCGATCTCGGCCAGCAGCCGTTCGTGCTGAGCCGGATACGGGCGATCCACACCGCAGGCGAGCACCGCGATGGTCGGCCCGCCGACCGCGAGCGCCGCTCGGTGCGCCATCGCGTCGATGCCGAACGCCGCGCCGGACACGATGGTCCAGCCCTGCGCGGCCAGCTCCCCCGTGATCTCGGCTGTGACGTGATTGCCGTATCCCGTGCTGCATCGCGAACCGACCACGGCCATCGCCCGTTCGCTCGACTCCAAGAGCGAGCGCGGTCCCCGTACCCAGAGCACCAGCGGCGCCGAGCTGTCCGGATCGCGACCCGCTTCGAGCTGACTCAGTCCGAGCAGCCGCCACGCCGGCCACTCCGGGTCGTCGGGCGTCACCACGCGGCCGCCGATCCGCTCGATGGTCGTCAGATCATCCGCCGCCGCGTCGATCTCGCGCCGTCGCCGCGTCGGCCGGCGCAGCGACTCGGGCAGATCGCATTCCCGCACCGCACGCGCGGCCTCCACCACCCCGACCGATTCGATCAACGCGGACAGCGCCGCGCACGGCCCTTCGACAACCCGTGAGAGGTAGACCCAAGCCAACCGCCGCTCGTCCGCATCCACCGCTCGCGGTGAAACATCCCGCGCACCGGCGGAGCCATCGAGAACCTCCAGCTCGTTCACTGCACACCTCGCTGGCGAAAGTTGAGCGCCAGCATGACGTCCTGCGTGCTGGGGACATCGGCACCGCGCAGATCGCACACCGTCCAGGCGACCCGAATGGCGCGGTCGGCGCCCCTGGCGGACATGCGGCCCGTGCGCAGGGCCGCCTCGACCGGAGCGACGGATTCGCGCGGCAACCGGAACCGCTGGCGCAGCGCGTGTCCCGGCACTTCCGCGTTGGTGAGCCAGCCGTCCTCGCGCCAGCGGTGCAGCGCGGCCTTCCTGGCGGCGGCGACGCGCTCGCGCACCACCGCGCTGCTCTCGGCGGCGTCGGCGCTGAACGTCGCACCGGACTGGCCGTGCATCTGCACCCAGATGTCGATCCGGTCCATCAAGGGCCCGGACAATTTGCCGAGGTAGCGACGGCGCGCGAGGGGCGCGCAGATGCAGTCCACGTCGCGGGCGGGCGCGCACGGGCACGGATTCGCCGCCAGGACGAGTTGGAAGCGCGCCGGATATCGCGCCACCCCGTCCCGGCGGGCGATGCGAACCTCGCCCTCCTCCAAGGGAGTTCGCAGCGCTTCGAGAACCTTTCCCCCGATCTCGGCGCACTCGTCGAGAAAGAGCACGCCGCGGTGGGCGCGGCTCACCGCACCGGGACGGGCCGAGCCCGAGCCGCCGCCGATCATCGCCGTCGCCGAGGTGGAATGGTGCGGCGCGACGAACGGGGGCTCCGTGATGAGCGGATGCTCGCCGGACAACGCGCCCGCCACCGAGTGGATCGCCGTGACCTCCAGCGCCTCGGCTTCCGACAGCGGCGGAAGCAGGCCGGGAAGACGTTGCGCCAGCATGGTTTTGCCGATGCCCGGCGGTCCGGTGAGCAGGAGATGATGCCCGCCCGCCGCGGCCACCTCGAGCGCCCATCGGGCCTCCTCCTGACCAACCACCTCGCTGAGATCGCCGCAGGACCGCGCCGTGTCGGGCAGCTCGCCGTTCGGCTCGGGCAGCGTGCCCTCCCCGCGCAGCCAGGCGACGACGGCGCGCAGGCTGGCCGCGCCGAACACCTCGACGCCCTCCACCAAACCCGCCTCGGCCAAGGCGCATTCGGGCACCACCACCGACGACCAGCCCGCGTTGCGCGCGGTGATCACCGCTGGCAGGATGCCGCGCACCCGGCGCACCCGCCCGTCCAGTGCGAGCTCGCCGAGCAGCACCGTCTTCGCCAGCCGCTCCGAAGGCACCGCGCCCGCCGCGTCCAGCACCGAGATCGCCAGCGCCAAGTCGTACACACTGCCGATCTTGGGCAGGGTCGCGGGCGACAGCGCGAGGATCACCCGCCCGTCCGGCCACTTCTCCCCCGAATTCGCCACCGCCGAGCGGACCCGGTCGCGGGATTCCGAGAGCGCGGTGTCGGGAAGTCCGACCAGGTGCACCGAGGGCAGTCCCTGGCCGATGTCGGCCTCGATCTCGACCAACTGCCCGTCCACACCCGTGACCGCGACCGAATGGGCGCGCCCGAGCGCCATCAGAAGACCGCCTCGAGGTGGTCGATCACCGGCCGACTGCCCGGCGCGATCAGCACCGAGATCACGTCGAAGCGGATCCGCCGCCACGGGCCGTCTTGTTCGGCCAGCCAGAGCAGCGCCAGCCGCCGTATCCGCTGCTGCTTGGCGAAGGTGACGGCCTCGGCGGGCGTGCCGAAACCGAGGCCGCTACGGGTCTTCACCTCGACGAAAGCGGTGGTGTCGGAGTTACGCGCGATCAGATCGAGTTCGCCGTAGCGACACCGCCAGTTGCGGACCACGATCTCCATGCCGGAGTCTTGCAGGAACCGTGCCGCCAGCTCTTCCCCGTACGCGCCGAGCGCCTGTTTGTCTGCCACCCGACGATCGTGACCGCACCGCGCCGCGGTCCGGCCGCGGCGACCTGGGCCGATATCCGCCCTGTGGATGACGCCTTCGCTGTGGACAACACGCGGTCGCGCCGCTCGTCGCCGAGCCGATCCGCCGGCGCGGTGTGCTACCGGGCTACACCGGGCGCTGCCGGGCTGTCCGGGCGGATCGATGGCCGCCGGATCACTCGGGAAGCCGCAGGTCGGGCTTCTCCAGCTCCTCGATGTTGACGTCCTTGAAGGTGATCACCCGGACGTGCTTGACGAAGCGCGCGGGCCGGTACATATCCCACACCCAGGCGTCGCTCATGCGCACCTCGAAGTACACCTCACCGTCGGCGTTCTGCGGGCGCAGCTCCACTGAATTGGCCAGGTAGAAGCGGCGCTCGGTCTCCACCACGTACGAGAACTGCCCGACGATGTCCTTGTACTCGCGGTACAGCGAGAGCTCCATCTCGGTTTCGTACTTCTCGAGGTCCTCGGCACTCATCGGGTGGGACGTCCTCCTTCTCGCCGCACTGCATCGTATCGGCGGCATTCGCGTGGTCTGCGTGGTTATCCCGCGCTACTGCGTCGTGCCCGACGCTCACACCGCCTGGTCGTCTCCACAATCATCCCGCATGGGCGGCATCGGTAGCTACCCGGCCGTCCTCGAGGCCGTCCGCCAGCACCGCGTCCGCGTATTCGACGGCCGGGTCGAGCGGCCGTAATCCCGCCGTCTCGCGCACATTGCGCCACGATCGCCGGTGTTCGCTGCACGGACCGAGCGCGTTGAGCGCGGCGGTGTGTTCGGGCGTGTTGTAGCCCTTGTGCGCGGCGAAACCGTAGCCGGGGAATCGCTGGTCCATCTGCACCATGATCCGGTCCCTCGTCACCTTGGCCAGGATGCTGGCCGCAGCGATGCACGCCGACGCGGCATCGCCGCCGATCACCGGCAATGAAGGCACCGGAATACCGGGGACGCGAAACCCGTCGGTCAGCACATAGCCAGGAGTGTGCCCAAGACCCGCCACGGCACGGCGCATGCCCTCGATATTGGCCACGTGGATGCCGAGGGAGTCGATCTCCCAAGCCGGAATCACCACGACCTTCCAGGACAGCGCCAGCCGGGTGATGACCGGATACAGCTCCTCGCGGGTGGCCTCGGTGAGTTTCTTGGAGTCGTCGAGACCCGCGAGTTTGTCGTAGGCCTTCGGGGCGAGCAGGCAGGCCGCCACGACGAGCGGTCCGGCGCACGGGCCGCGCCCTGCCTCGTCCACGCCCGCCACCGGGCCGAGCCCGCTGCGGATCAGCGCCGCCTCCAGCGTGCGCAGGCCGCCCGCCTTGCGCATCACCACGCGCGGCGGCCACCCGTTGCTCGCCGCTGTTCGGTTACCCATGACTCCGGCCTGCCCCACCGTCCAATTATCCTGCGGCCGCGCGCCTCAGTTCGTCTGCGGGTCCTGAGAACGAATGAATCCCATGCGGTTCGGCGGCCAGATCTTCATGACCGCCTTGCCGCGCACGTTGTCGATGGGCACGGTGCCCTGAAGTTCGTCGCCGACGTGGGCGCGGGAGTCCGCGGACTGGTTGCGGTTGTCGCCCATCACCCACAGGTGCCCCTCCGGGACCTTCACCGGACCGAACACGCGGCCGGCGGGATAGGTGGCGTTCTGCTGGCCGGGCAGCCAGCGATAGTCGTTCTGGACGTACGGCTCGTCCAATGGTTTGCCGTCCACCATGACCCTGCCCTGCGCGTCGCAGCACTGCACGGTCTGGCCGCCGACCGCGATGACCCGCTTGACCAGGTCGTTCTCGTCGGGCGGCACGAGGCCGAAGAAGGAGAAGAAGTTCTGCACCCCGCGCACCACCGCGTTGTCCGAGCGGATCGACTGGTAGCGGGTGTTCCAGGAGGGCGGTCCGACGAAGACCACCACGTCACCGGGTTGCGGGTCGCTGCCGTAGTAGCTGACCTTCTGCACGTAGATGCGATCGCCGATCTGGAGGGTCTCCTCCATCGACTGGGAGGGGATCACGTACGGCCGCCCGACGAAGCTGACCATCAGCGCGGCGATGACGGCCGCGATCACGATGAGGACCGGCAGCTCCTGCCAGAACGGGCGCTGCTTCTTGCTCTTCTTCGCCTGCCGCTTGCCGCGACGTCCAGCCCCCTCGTCGTCCGATCCGGACACCGACACCGACCCACTTTCGTCTGCCACGCGGAACAGACTAGCCCGGCACCATGACTCGCGTCCGGTGCCGGGCCAGTGAAGATCATTCGTGCCGGGTCACGGCGAAGCGCTCAGCGCTTCTCCTTGATCTTGGCAGCCTTACCGCGCAGGTCGCGCAGGTAGTACAGCTTCGCCCGGCGGACGTCACCGCGGGTCACGACGTCGATGTGGTCGATGTTGGGGCTGTGCACCGGGAAGGTCCGCTCGACGCCAACACCGAACGACACCTTGCGGACGGTGAAGGTCTCGCGGATGCCACCGCCCTGGCGACGGATCACGACGCCCTTGAAGACCTGGATGCGCTCCTTCGAGCCTTCGATGACCTTCACGTGCACGTTGAGGGTGTCGCCCGGACGGAAGTCGGGGACATCGCTGCGCAGCGACTTTTCGTCTACGAAGTCAAGGGTGTTCATTTCCATCCTTCTGGAGTTCGCTCGAACAGAGGACCCTGGCGGCACGGCGTGCTCGACCGGTTCATGCTCCGAATTAAGGGATGCTCCCGGGGTCGACATGCACCCAGGGCAACCTGTGCATTGTGCCAGACCAGCGGGCCTCGCCGAAAATCGGGCCCGAAGGATCGGGTCCCCGTCCGGCCGAAACGAGGCCCTGCGGGCTCGAATGGCCGCCCGGCCGGTGAACCCTGGCTAGTGGGCGCTCCCGCCGATCAAAAGTGCTCCTCGGCGTGCTCGGCCGCGGTCCACGGCAAATGGTAGTGGTGCTCCCGGTGTGGCGCGGGCGGCGCCGCGACCACGGTCCTGGCCAGCTCCGCCTCCGTCGCGGTGCGGACGTGCTCGACACTCGGTTTACCCGCGACCAGGTCCTGCACGAAGATCTTGGCCCGGATGACCGGCCTCCGATACCGGCGCTCCCGCACGATGGCCCGGGACATCAGCCGCCCCCGATCGGCATAGCGCCACCGCGCCCACGGCGCGCCCGGCCTGCTCAGTCGCAGCGCGCCGACCACGAGCAGCGGCGGGAAGAACATGCCGAACAGGCCGGTCCAGATCTTGCCCTTGGCGATGACGATCGCGGCGAGCGTCAGGTTCGTGAACGCGAACATGATCGCCACGATCCGCGCGGCGGTGCCGATGGAGTCGCGGAAGTCGTTGATCTCCAACAACGACAGCGGATGGAAGCCGAGCAGCAGCAGCCCGGTCACGGCCAGCGCGACGAAGACCGCGTCCACCGAGGTGCGGCCTTGCTCCTCCCAGTACACGTCGCGCAGGTAGTAGATCAGCGCGAACTCGTCGAGCACCAGGGCGGCGCCGACGCCGAACGCCGCCGACAGCGCGGCCCCGGTGGCACTGCTGCCGTCTTCGTAGACGGCGACCAAGCCGAGCCCGGACCCGAGCACCATGATCACGCCGAACACCATGTGGTGGACGTGCACCGACCCGGCGCGCAGATTGCCCGGCCACCAGCGCACCTCGGCCCTGATCATCCGGACGCTGAGCCGGATGAACAGAAATCCGATGATGAAGCCGAAGAGGAAGAACAGCAGAGGCAGGCGGCCGTGCGCGATCACGTCTTCCTCGAGCCACCGTCGCATGGCCGCCTACATCCCTCCGCCCCGCGCTGGCTCCTACTGTCCGAAACCTGCCCGGCGCAGCGCGTCGGCCATGGAACCGCTCGGCGCGGGGGCATTGCGCCGCTGATTGCCTTGACCGCGGCCTTGCTGCTGCCGTCCCCGACCATTCTGCCGCTGCTTGCCGTCTTCACCTTGCCGTCCGCCGCCCTGGCCGCGATTCCCGCCGCGCTCGTTCTTCGCGGGCGCGCCCGGCTCGTCGTCCAGGCGCAGCGAAAGTCCGATGCGCTGACGGGCGACATCGACCTCGAGCACCTTCACCTTCACCACGTCACCGGACTTGACGACTTCGCGCGGATCCTTGACGAAGGTGTGCGACATGGCCGAGACGTGCACCAGGCCGTCCTGGTGCACGCCCACGTCGACGAACGCGCCGAACGCGGCGACATTGGTGACCACGCCTTCGAGCACCATGCCCGGCTTCAGGTCGGCGACCTTCTCGACGCCGGCGGCGAACTCGGCGGTCTTGAACTCGGGGCGCGGATCGCGGCCCGGCTTCTCGAGCTCGCTGATGATGTCGGTGACGGTCGGGACGCCGAACTTCTCGTCGGTGAACTCCGCGGCACGCAGCGCGCGCAACGCCGTGGTGTTGCCGATCAGCTCGGTCACTCCGCGGCCGGTGGACTCCAGGATGCGCCGGACCACCGGATAGGCCTCTGGGTGCACCGCTGAGCTGTCCAGCGGGTCCTCGCCGTCGCGGATGCGCAGGAAGCCCGCGCACTGTTCGAACGCCTTCGGACCCAGCCGGGGCACGTCGAGCAGCGCGGTGCGGCTGCGGAACGGACCGTGCTGGTCCCGATGCGCCACAATGCTTTCCGCCACCGACGACGCGATGCCCGAGACTCGGGAGAGCAACGGCACCGAGGCGGTGTTGACGTCGACGCCGACCGCGTTCACCGCGTCCTCGACCACCGCGCCGAGCGAACGGGCCAGCAGCGTCTCCGAGACGTCGTGCTGGTACTGCCCGACGCCGATGGACTTCGGGTCGATCTTCACCAGCTCCGCGAGCGGATCCTGCAGGCGGCGCGCGATGGACACCGCGCCGCGCAGCGACACGTCCATGTCCGGCAGTTCCTGGGAGGCGTAAGCGGAGGCCGAGTACACCGAGGCGCCCGCCTCCGAGACCACGATCTTGGTCGGCTTGTTCGCCCCGTTTTCCGACGATGCGGCGATGCGGGAGATCAGCTCGGCGGCAAGGGCATCGGTCTCGCGCGACGCGGTGCCGTTGCCGATCGCGATCAGCTCGACGCCGAACCGCGCGACCAGCGCGCCGAGCACGGCGAGCGACTTCTCCGTCTGTCCCTGCGGCTTGTGCGGGTAGATCACCTCGGTGGCCACGACCTTGCCGGTGGCGTCCACGACAGCGACCTTCACCCCGGTGCGGTAGCCCGGGTCGAGGCCCATCGTGGTCCGCGTGCCCGCGGGCGCGGCGAGCAGCAGATCGCGCAGGTTGGCGGCGAACACGTCGACCGCGTCCTTCTCCGCGGCCTGGCGCAGCCGCATCCTGATGTCGATGCCCAGGCTGACCTGAAGCTTGGTGCGCCACGCCCAGCGCACCGTGTCCAGCAACCAGGAATCGGCGGGGCGGCCACGGTCGGCGATGCCGAAACGCACCGCGATCCGGCCTTCGTAGACGGTGCGCTCCCCCGGAGCCGGCTCCTCCGCGTCCGGCTCCAGGTGCAGGGAGAGCACGTCCTCCTTCTCGCCGCGCAGCAGCGCGAGCACGCGGTGCGAGGGCAGCTTGTGGAACGGCTCGTCGAACTCGAAGTAGTCGGCGAACTTCGCGCCCGCCTCCTCCTTGCCTGGACGCACCTTCGAGGTGATCTGGCCGCGGTTCCACATCAGCTCGCGCAGCTCGCCTACCAGATCCGCGTCCTCGGCGAACCGCTCGACCAGGATCGCGCGTGCGCCGTCCAGCTGCTCGGCGGTGTACTGGGCCGGATCGGTGGACGGATCGCCGATCAGCGCGTCGGCCACCGGCTCGTGACCCGCCTCGCGCGCGATCTGCGCCTTGGTGCGCCGCTTCGGCTTGTACGGCAGGTAGATGTCCTCCAGGCGGGCCTTGGTCTCGGCCAGCATCAGCTGACCGAGCAGCGCGTCGTCGAGTTTGCCCTGGCCACGGATGGATTCGATGATCGCGCCCCGGCGCTCGTCCAGTTCGCGCAGGTAGGACAGCCGCTCGTCGAGCTGGCGCAGCTGCGCGTCGTCCAGCCCGCCGGTCACTTCCTTGCGGTAACGCGCGATGAACGGCACGGTCGACCCCGCGTCGAGCAGCTCGACCGCGGCGCGGACCTGGCTCTCGCGCACCCCGAGTTCGTCGGCGAGCCGCCTGCCCACGCTGGCCGGGGCGGCGCCGGTCGGTGCGGCGGCGGTCGTGTCGGTGCTGTTCGGATCTGGACTTGCGATCTCGGGCGCTGTCGTCACGACCAGCCACCCTAGCTGTTCCGCCTCTCCGAGTTTAAGGCCGGTTGTGGGCGCGTCGGGAGTTTCGCGCCGGGCCGGCGGTTGGGGGCGGGGTGAGTTTTGGGCGTACCCGGTGAGTTACCCGGACCGTGCGAGATCAGTTGTCGCGTTGGGATGCTCGAGGTTGGGCTATGAGCTCCTTTGCCATTTCCCGCATTTCGGCCTTGCGGATCTTGCCTGTCACCGTCATCGGGAATTCGTCGACGATGTGGACGTAGCGGGGAATTTTGAAGTGGGCGAGTTTGCCGGTGCAGAAGGCGCGCAGGGCTCCGGCGTCGAGGGGAGTCGCGCCCTCGCGCATGCGAATCCAGGCCATCAGCTCCTCGCCGTACTTCTCGTCGGGGACGCCGATCACCTGGGCGTCGAGAATGTCGGGGTGGGTGTAGAGGAACTCCTCGATTTCGCGGGGGTAGATGTTCTCGCCGCCGCGGATGACCATGTCCTTGATCCGTCCGGTCACGGCGACGTAGCCGTCGGCGTCCATGACGCCGACGTCGCCGGTGTGCATCCAGCGGGCCGCGTCGATGGCTTCGGCGGTCTTGTCCGGCTGGTCCCAGTAGCCGAGCATCACCGAGTAGCCGCGGGTGCACAGTTCGCCGGGTTCGCCGCGCGGAACCGTCAGACCCGTTGCCGGATCGACGATCTTGACCTCCAGGTGCGGGCCGACGCGGCCGACGGTCGCGGTCCTGCGGTCCAGGTCGTCGTCGCGGCGGGTCTGGGTGGCCACCGGTGAGGTCTCCGTCATGCCGTAACAGATGCACACCTCGTGCATGCCGAGCCGATCGATGACCCGCTTCATCACCTCGACCGGACACGGCGAGCCCGCCATGATGCCGGTGCGCAGACTGGACAGATCCGGTGTCGCTCCGGTCTTCTCGAGCGTCGAGTCCAGTTCGGCCAGCACGGCGATGAACATCGTCGGCACGCCGTAGAGGGAGGTGCACCGCTCTTGCGCGACCGCGGCGAGCGTGGCGGACGGATCGAACGACGGCGCCGGAATCACCACCGCCGCACCGTGACTGGTGGCGGCCAGATTGCCCATGACCATGCCGAAGCAGTGATAGAACGGCACCGGCACGCAGATCCGGTCCTGCTCCGTGTATCCGCACAGCTCACCCACGAAATACCCGTTGTTCAAGATGTTGTGGTGGCTGAGGGTCGCGCCCTTCGGGAAACCCGTCGTACCCGAGGTGTACTGGATGTTGATCGGATCGTCGGCGGAAAGCGTCGGCGCGATCGCGGCCAGCCGCTCGGTGTCGATCGGCGCGTCCGCCGCCGCGACCCACGCCGGATCACCGAGGATCAAAACCTGCTCGAGGCCGGGGCATTCGGGCCGCACCTCCTCGATCATCGCGACATAGTTCGAGGTCTTGAACTCCGGCGCGGCGATCAGCATCCGAACCCCGGCCTGGCGAAGCACATACCCGAGTTCGCTGGTGCGGTAGGCCGGATTGATGTTGACCAGGATCGCGCCCAGTTTGGCGGTGGCGTACTGGACGAGGAACCACTCCGCGCAGTTCGGCGCCCAGATGCCGACGCGATCGCCCTTGCCGAGGCCGCAGGCGGCGAGGCCGGACGCGAGCGCGTCGACGGCCTCGACCAGCTCGCGATAGGTCCAGTGGCGGCCGGCCGGCAAGTCCACCAACGCTTCCCGGTCGGGATGCGCCGCCGCCGTGCGGTCCAGGTTGGCGCCGATGGTGTCGCCGAGCAGCGGCGCGTCCGAGGTGCCCGAGGCGTAGCTCGGCAGCGCGGGGGTCATCGCGCGCCTCCCTGCTGCCGCAGCACGAAACGCTGAACCTTGCCGCTGGGCGTCTTGGGCAAGCTCGTCACGAAATGCACCTGGCGCGGATAGGCGTGCGCGGCGAACTTCTCCTTGACCAGTTGCTGTAGCTCGGCGGCCAGCTCAGCACTGCCCGCGGATCCGTTGCGCAGCACCACGAATGCTTCGAGCACCTCACCGCGCAGCTCGTCCGGCAGACCCACCACCGCGGCCTCCGCCACCTGTTCGTGCAGCACGAGCACGCTCTCCACCTCGAACGGGCCGATGCGGTAGCCCGCCATGATGATCACGTCGTCGTCGCGGGCCGAGAAGTGGAAGAAGCCGTCCGCGTCGCGGGATCCGGCGTCGCCGGTGAGGTACCAGCGACCGTCGGCGGTGTAGCGCTGCGCGGTGCGCTCGGGGGCGTCGAGATAGCCGAGGAACCACAGCAGCGGACTGTGTTCGGTGTCGATCGCTACCCGGCCCAGTTCGCCCGGCGCCGCCTCGCGGTCGGCGTCCTCGGCGAGCACGGCGCAGGTCCAGCCGGGCAGCTGCCTGCCCATCGAACCGAGTGGCGCGTCGGTGCCGATCTCGTCGTGCCACGCGTTGCAGACGACCATGCCGTGCTCTGTCTGCCCGTAGTGGTCGCGGACGGCGACGCCCAGGTTCCTGGCCGACCAGGCCACGACCTCGGGGGTGAGCGGTTCACCCGCGGAGGAGGCGCGGCGCAGCGCGAAACCCGATGGCCGCGCGGTGTCGTCGGCGCGCAGCGCCCGGTACACGGTGGGCGCGGCGGCGAAATTGGTGACCCCGAACCGCTCGAGCACCTGCCAGGTGAGCGGTGCGGAGAACCCGGCGTGCAACATCAGGCTGCGGGTTCCCGAGGCGAGCGGGCTCAGGATCGCGTAGTACAGCCCGTACGCCCAGCCGGGATCGGCGGCGTTCCAGTAGACGTCGTCGGGACGGACGTCCAGCGCGAACTCCTGATACGCGTGGAAGGAGGCCAGCGCGCGCACCGGGATCGGCACGCCCTTCGGCGTCCCCGTGGTGCCGCTGGTGAACAGCTGGACCAGCAGTCCGTCACCGCCCACCGAGACGGCGGCCGCGCGCGGGTCGTCGGCGGCGTACGCGTCGAGCAGATCGGCGAAGCGCAGCGTGCCAGGACCGACCTCTTCGGGGCCGCCCGCGACGATCAGCCGCCACGGCGCGTCGGCGGGAATGTCGTCGCTCGGCGCCAGCTTCGCGGCCTGGTCGGTGTCCGCGACGACCAGCGCGGCCCTGCTCGCCGCCAGCCGGAAGGCGATGGCCGGCGGCGCGAAAGCGGTGAACAGCGGCACGTGCACCGCGCCGCGTCGCCAGATGCCCAGCAGCGCCACGATCAGATCGGCCGACTTGCCCATCAGCGTGGCGACGCGATCGCCTCGGCCGACGCCGAGACCGGCCAGCGCCGCGGCGAACCGAGCCGAACGCTCGCGCAGTTCTCCGTAGGTGAGATCGGTGGCCCTCAGATCCGCCTCGACCACCGTGAACGCGACGCGGTCCGCGGGATGGCGGTCGCACAGCAGTTCCGCCGCGCACGCCTCCGGTCCGTCGTAACACTCCAGCAGTTCGCGCACCCGCGATTCCAGGTCCGTGCTCATCTCGTCTCTCCTCATCGGTGATCCACGCCACCCTCGTGTGCAATAGGATGTGGGTCGCATCACGTTCGTCACTACCCCCGAAAAGGGGTGAGTCTTTGACCACCAGCCCCCTGCTGCGCCCGCGCGACGCGGACGCGCTGCGCGCCGAGATCCGCTGGGTGGCGCACCGGGCGGGCGTGCCGGTCGTCTTCGGCGGCGAGGTGCACGAGGACGCGCTGCTGCTCACGGAGTTCGTCGGGACGATGACCAACGGGCTGCGCGGACTGACCGTGCTCCGCAAGTCCGGCCTCGGCGGCCGGGTGATGGATATGCGCAGGCCGGCGTCGGTGGCCGACTACCGTAACGCCGCCTCCATCACCCACCACTACGACGCGCCGGTCTCGGGCGAGGGAATTCGCGCGGTGCTTGCCGTGCCGGTGATCGTGGACGACCGCTCGCGCGCGGTGCTCTACGCCGCGACCCGCGGGGCGAGCCCGCTCGGCGATCGCGCCGCCGACCTGGTGGTGCAGGCGAGCAAGCGACTGGCCACCGAGATCGCGATCCGCGACGAGGTGGACCGGCGACTACGACTGCTCGAGATGTCGGCCCCGACGCCGGACACCGCGCCCGCCCTCGCCGAGGAACTGCGCGACATCGGCGCGGAACTGCGCGGCTTGGCTCGCACGGCAGGCGACGAGCGAATGCGGACGCGGCTGAACGGAATTTGCGACCGGCTCGGCCGCGCCCTCACCGGCGGGCCCGTCGCCGACGCGCCGCGCCTGTCCCGCAGAGAGCTGGACGTGCTGGCCGAGATCGCGCTCGGCTGCACCAATCAGGAAGTGGCGCAGCGTCTTTCACTCAGCGCGGAAACGGTCAAGAGCTACCTGCGCAACGCCATGACCAAACTCGACGCGCACACCCGCCACGAGGCCGTGGTGATCGCGCGCCGCCTCGGCTTGCTTCCCTGATCGCAGGCGTTCTGGACGGCGGGACGAATTCGCCCGGCCGCCAACGGAATGCGGAACGGCTCGATGACCTCCCGGATCGGCGCGGAGATGTGGTCGGCCCTACACTCCCTTGCGTGACAGAGCCTTTCCGTATCGCGGGATTGTCCCTGGACTGCGCCGACCCCGATGCGCTCGCGCGGTTCTACCTCGATCTGCTCGGCGGACACATGCTGTGGAGCAAAGACCGCAGCGCGGCGATCCGCATCCCGTCCGGTCTAGCGGTCATCGCGCAGCGGATCGCCGACTACGAACCGCCGGTGTGGCCTGGCAGCGCGATCGTGCACCTGGACCTGTCGGCCGACGACGACCTCGACGCGTGCGAGCAGCGCGCCCTCGCACTGGGCGCCGTGCCCGCACCGACCCAACCCGGCGACCGGTGGAGGGTACTGCTCGACCCGGCGGGTCATCCGTTCTGCATCACGACGGCGCAGTTGCCCGACTAGCGCGCGGCACCGGCTGCGCCATGCCCGGGAACCGTGGCATCGTGCGTCGACCGATCGCACGATGCCACGGCAGTGACCGGGCGGCGCCTCAATCCGGCGGCAGCAGGTCCGGGCGACGTTCGCGGGTGCGCGCGAGGGCTTGTTCGCGGCGCCAGGCTGCGACCTTCGCATGGTCGCCGGAGAGCAGGATCGGCGGCACGTCCAGACCGCGCCAGCTGACGGGACGGGTGTAGGAAGGTCCTTCGAGCAGACCGTCGGAGAACGAATCCTCTTGGTGGGACTGCTGATTGCCCAGCACTCCTGGCAGCAGCCGCACCACTGCCTCGGTCATCACCAGCACCGCGGCCTCACCTCCGATGAGGACGTAGTCGCCGATGCTCACCTCTTCGACGCGCACCCGGCGCGCGGCGTCGTCGAACACGCGCTGGTCGATGCCCTCGTAGCGGCCGCAGGCGAAGACCAGGTGCTGTTCGTTCGCCCAGCGCTGGGCGGTGGCCTGGGTGAACGGCACGCCCGCCGGCGTCGGTACCACGAGCAGCGCGTCGTCGGGACACACCTCGTCCAACGCGTCGCCCCACACGGTCGGCTTCATGACCATGCCGGGGCCGCCGCCGTACGGCGAATCGTCGACCGACTTGTGCACGTCGTGGGTCCAGCGCCGCAGGTCGTGCACGTCGACGGAGATCAATCCCTTGTCGATGGCCTTGCCGAGCAGCGCCGTCCGCAGCGGCTCCAGGTACTCCGGAAAGATCGTGACGACGTCGAGCCTCATCCCAGCCCCTTCGTTCCACCGAGTTGTCCGCGCCCGGTCGCGACAGCGCGTGGCGTGCCCATCACTCGGGATCGAGCAGGCCCTCGGGCGGATCGATGACCACCAGCCCGTCGGCGACCGACACGGTGGGCACGATCGCGGTGACGAACGGGATCAGGATCTCCCGCCCGTCGTCGGCGGCGCGCACCGAAAGCAGTTCTCCCGCAGCCGAATGCAGCACCTCGGTGACCGTCCCGACGACCGCGCCGTCGGTGAGCTCGACGGTGAGCCCTTCGAGTTCGTGGTCGTAGTACTCGTCCGGATCGTCCGAGGGCGGCAGGTCTTCGCTGTCCACCAGGAACAGCGTCCCGCGCAGCGCGTCGGCGGCGGTGCGGTCGGTGATCCCGGCGAGAAACACGAGGAGCCGGCCCGAGTGCTCGCGGGCCGACTCCACGGTGAAGTCGCGAACCTCGGTCGAGCGCGGCAGGCGGCCACGCAAGGTGGCGCCCGCCGCGAAACGCTCGTCGGGTTCGTCGGTGCGGATCTCGACGACGAGTTCGCCGCGCACGCCGTGCGACTTGGCGACCCGCCCTACGACGAGTTCCATCTACTGATCGGTGTCGACCACGTCGACCCGGATGCCACGGCCGCCGATGCCGGCGACGAGGGTGCGCAGCGCGGTCGCGGTACGTCCGCCACGGCCGATCACCTTGCCCAGGTCCTCGGGATGGACGTGCACCTCGACGGTGCGCCCGCGGCGGCCGGTGATCAGCTCGACGCGGACGTCATCGGGATTGGCGACGATGCCGCGCACCAGGTGCTCGACGGCATCGGCCACAACCGCACTCACGATTCCACCTCGCTAGCGCTCGGCTCCGTGGCGAGCGCGGTGCGCGCTGTGTCGATGGTTCGCTCGCTGCGCTCGCTCACGATTACTCGGCAGCCTCGGTAGCGGCCTCGCCCTCGGCCTCTTCCTTCTTGGCCTTCTTCTTCGGGGTGACGGCCTCGGCGACCGGCTCGTTCTCGGCGGCGGCCAGCGCGGCGTTGAACAGGTCCAGCTTCGACGGCTTGGCCGGCTTCACCTTCAGCGTGCCCTCGGCGCCCGGCAGGCCCTTGAACTTCTGCCAGTCACCCGTGATCTCCAGGAGGCGCTGCACCGGCTCGGTCGGCTGCGCGCCGACACCCAGCCAGTACTGCACGCGCTCCGAGTCGATCTCGATCAGCGACGGCTCTTCCTTCGGGTGGTACTTGCCGATGGACTCGATGGCCCGGCCGTCACGACGGGTGCGGGCGTCCGCGACGACGACGCGGTACTGCGGGTTGCGGATCTTGCCCATGCGGGTGAGCTTGATGCGAACAGCCATGCTGATCTGCCTCTTTCAGGTAGTTGGTCACGGCGCGATTCAGCGACCCGCACGGTCTGCGAGCCCGGTTTCGCGCTTGAAGTGTGTGACCGCCGCGCGGTACGTAACCGGAGACGGGCTGACACTGTCCGGAAGGACGGTGGTCCATTCTGCCAGACCGGACCGCCCCGCCCGAAATCGCCTCACGACCTCGGTCACCTGGGCGATGCGGCGGCCCCGCCGAGACCCGGCCCGAAGGCAACGTTTCCCATTCCCGCCGCAGTAACCGGTTCGCCGCTGGTCAGGTGTGGCGATAGCGCAGCAGCACCACGCCGGAGCGGAACGGTTTGCTCTCGACCAGTCGCAGCGCGGGAACTCTCGCGCCTTCGGTGAAGAGCCGGGCGCCGCGACCGAGCACGACCGGGTAGACGAACAACCGATACTCGTCGATGAGCCCGGCCTCGATCAGCTGGTGCACCAGGTCGATGCTTCCGGTGCAGACGATGTCCTTCCCCGGCAGTTCCTTCAGCGCGCGCACCTCGTCGAGGCCGCGCAGCACGGTCGAGTTCTGCCATCCGGGGTCGTCCATCGAACGCGACACCACGTATTTCGCCATCCGGTTCAGGTCGTCGGTGATGCCGGTCCGATCGTCGGTCTGCTCCGGCCAGTACCCGCGCATGTCCTCGAAGGTGACGCGCCCGAACAGCACCGCGTCGCACGCCGCGGTGTGCACCATCAGCTCGTCCAGAATGTCGGATTGATCGTCCACCGCGTCGCCACCGACCGTGAACCACCCCTCCGTCGCATCGATCACCCCGTCCAGCGTGACGTTCTCCGTCACCACCAGATCCCGCATGCGCCGACCTCCTAGTACGAAAAGTCTGTCTCGACTACCGACGGCGCGACGGCCTCCGATTCATCGGTCCGGCGAACCGGCGTGGATCGTGGTCAGCGGTGGGCGGTGATGGGGCCCGCGGAGCGGTGGAGGCGGCCGCGTAGGACGACGTATTCGGGGGTGCTGAGGGTCGCGGGTTCGGTGCGTGGGTCGTCGCGGTAGACGACGAAGTCGGCGGGGGCGCCGTGCTCGATACCGGGGCGGCCGAGCCAGGTGCGCGCGTCCCAGGATGCGGCGCCGAGGGCGTCGTGTGGGGAGAAGCCTGCGCCGGTGAGCGCCGCGATCTCGTCGGCGATGCGGCCGTGCCGGATGGAGCCGCCCGCGTCGGTGCCGGTGTAGATGGGCACGCCCGCGTCGTGCGCGTCGGCGACCGTGCGGCGCACGCGGCGGTGCAGGTCGCGCATGTGGGCGGCGTAGACGGGGAATTTGCCCGCACCGTCTGCGATGGACGGGAAGGTGTCGATATTGATCAGGGTCGGGACCAGCGCGGTGCCGTGCTCGACCATCATCTCGATGGTCTCGTCGGTGAGGCCGGTGCCGTGTTCGAGGCAGTCGATGCCCGCGTCGATCAGGCCGGGCAGGGCGTCCTCGCCGAACACGTGCGCGGTGACCCTGGCGCCGTTGGCGTGCGCGGCGTCGATGGCCTCCTTCAGGACGGCGTCGCTCCACAGCGGGCGCAGGTCGCCGACGGAGCGGTCGATCCAGTCGCCGACGATCTTCACCCAGCCCTCCCCGAACCGCGCCTGCTCGGCCACGATCTCCGGAAGGTCGCGTTCGTCGTCGAGTTCGATGCCGAGCTCGCGGATGTAGCGCTTGGGCCGCGCGATGTGCCTGCCCGCCCGGATGATCTTCGGCAGCTCGTCGTGCTCGTCGATGAAGTGGGTGTCGATCGGCGATCCGGCGTCGCGCAGCAGCAGCGCACCGGCGTCGCGTTCGGTCACCGCCTGGGCGATCGCGCCATCGCGGGTCTCGTGGCCGCCGCCGTAGCGGATGCCGACATGACAGTGCGCGTCCACCAGCCCCGGCACGATCCACCCTGTGGCGCAGAGGGTTTCGGCGCCGGGCACTGGTTCGAAGGACACCAGGCCGTCGCGCACCCAGAGATCGCGCACCCCGTCGTCCGGCAGAACCACCCCGCGTAGATGCACAGCAACCTCCTGGACGTGCTCGTCTGCCGCACAACCTACCCGGCCTCGACCGCGCTCACCCACCGCCCGACAGCTCGCGTTCGTACAGGTCGAGCGCTGACGATGGGCACTTGGGCTGATCTCTACCGTGGCACCCATCGGACAAGCCCCAGGGGACGCGAGCCAGTGGCGATCGTCCCGGTCTGCCCCGCCGCGCCGCACGCAACGGCTCTCTCGCCGCCACGCGCGGCCCGCCGCGCGCGAGGCGGAGACCGCCGCGCGCGCCGACCGGCGAGACAGTGCCCTACTTCTTCGGGAACTTGAGCTTGGAAATGTCGAAACCTTCGAGACCGGGCGGCAATTCGTTGAGACCGGCGGGCATGTTCGAAAGGTCGGGCATACCGGCGGGCATCCCAGGCGGCATGCCGGGCATTCCGGGCATCCCCGGCATTCCGCCGCGCATCTTCGGCTGAGTCGGACCGCGTCCGCCCTTCTTGCCTTTCTTGCCCTTCTTGCCGCCGCCGCGCCGCGCGCCGGGCAGACCCATCTGGCGGCCCATCATGGCCATCATCTTCTTGGCGTCGAAGAAGCGGTCGACGAGCTGGTTGACCTCGGAGACCGAGACGCCCGAGCCGTTGGCGATGCGCAGGCGGCGGGAGGCGTTGATGATCTTCGGGTTGTCCCGCTCGGCCGGGGTCATGCCGCGGATGATGGCCTGCACCCGGTCCAGCTGCTTGTCGTCGACCTGGGCGAGCACGTCCTTCATCTGGCCCGCGCCGGGCAGCATGCCGAGCAGGTTGCCGATCGGGCCCATCTTGCGGATTGCCAGCATCTGCTCGAGGAAGTCCTCGAGGGTGAGCTCGCCGCTGCCGATCTTGCGCGCGGCCTCCTCGGCCTGCTGCGCGTCGTAGACCTGCTCGGCCTGCTCGATCAGGGTGAGCACGTCGCCCATGCCGAGGATGCGGCTCGCCATGCGGTCGGGGTGGAAGACGTCGAAGTCCTCCAGCTTCTCGCCGCTGGAGGCGAACATGATCGGCTCGCCGGTGACGTTGCGGACCGAGAGGGCCGCGCCACCGCGCGCGTCGCCGTCGAGCTTGGTGAGCACGACGCCGGTGAACCCGACGCCGTCACGGAACGCCTCGGCCGTGTTGACGGCGTCCTGGCCGATCATCGCGTCGAGCACGAACAGCGTCTCGTCCGGCTGCACCGCGTCGCGGATGCCTGCGGCCTGGCGCATCAGTTCCTCGTCGATGCCGAGGCGACCAGCGGTGTCGACGATGACCACGTCGTACTGCTTGGCGCGCGCCTCTTCGACACCGGCGCGCGCGACCTCGATCGGGTCGGCGGCGGAGATGCCGAGCGGGTTGTCGCCACCGCCGACGGAGGTGCCGGGATGCGGGGCGAACACCGGCGCGCCCGCGCGCTCGCCGACCACCTGCAGCTGGGTGACCGCGCCGGGGCGCTGCAGGTCACAGGCCACCAGCAGCGGCTGATGTCCTTGCCCCTTCAGCCATTTCGCGAGCTTGCCGGCCAGCGTGGTCTTACCTGAACCCTGCAGACCGGCGAGCATGATCACGGTCGGCGGGTTCTTGGCCAGGTTCAGCCGCCTGGTCTCGCCGCCGAGGATGCCGATCAGTTCCTCGTTGACGATCTTGACGACCTGCTGGGCCGGATTCAGCGCCGCGGAGACCTCGGCGCCCTTGGCGCGCTCCTTGATCTTGGCGATGAAACCGCGAACCACGGGCAGCGCGACGTCGGCCTCGAGCAGCGCCAGGCGGATCTCGCGGCAGGTGGCGTCGATGTCGGCCGGTGACAGACGCCCCTTACCACGCAGATCCTTGAGGGCACCGGTTAGCCGGTCGGACAGGGATTCGAACACCGATCGCGCTCCTGATCTCGAGTGACGTCAACTTGCTCCCAGGGTAATGGGATCGCCCGCGTGTTCGCGCAGGCGGTGCGTCCTTCGAGCGGAGCGCGGTATTTATTCGAGCGCGCGGCGGCGCGGTTTGGAAGTCTTGCGGTAGTCGTGGTTCTCCAACCGGACCATATACGCGGCCTCCCGGCCGGTCAGCCCGAGCTCGAGCGCCAAATCGTCGAGCATCGCCCAGTCCGCGCCCTCGGGCGCGTCGGGCGTGGTGGATACCGTGGAGGCGATGGTCATCGCGGTCACGGCCTGCCGTCCGGTCAAGGTCCGGCCGGGCAACCAGGAAACGACCCATCGATCTCCGCCGACACACCGCGCCATGTGCGTGGTCTCGTCGCTCGTCATCATCGAAGCCGAAACAACCTCAATTGCCACCGACCTGCTCCCCTCGTGCTCGCGATAGCCGGACGCTCTGATAGTAGGGTGCGTCACGGCACACGGAGAGAAGATCCAGCAAATAGCGTGCAACGCAGTCGTCCGTGCCGAGACACGGGCCGTCGCCGTCAGGAGGCGCTGTCGGGCAGCGCCGGGTCGGGCGTCTTCGGAGCGGGTCGCGGTACGACGTCGAGCACCGCCTTCTCGATGGCGTCGCGCCGCTGCGCGGCATCCTCGCCGCCCAGCTCCAGGCAGAACGCGTCGACCACGGCCGAACCCATGGTGACGACCTTCGCCCAGCGCACGTTCGCGCCGCACGCCGCGAACGCCGCGGCCAACCGGCTCAGCAGACCGACGCGGTCCTCGGCGCGCAACTCCAGGATCAGCTGGCCGGGCGTCGAGGTCGGCGACCAGATCATCCGCGGCTGGGCCTGGGCGTACGGGCTCGGGCCGACACCGCTCGCCTCGCGTTCGCGCTTGGCGAGCAACGCGGGCAGGTCGAGATCCCCTGCGATGGCCCTGATCAATTCCTGCCGCAGCAAACCCGCGTCCGGCGGGTCGCCGAACTTCGGCGACACGACGAAAGTGTTGACGGCCGACGCGCCCTCGCCACCGAGCGCGGCGGAGAGCACCCGCAGCGAATGCAGCGCGAGCACGCCCGCGGCGTCGGAGAGCAGGCCCGGCGCGTCGGGAGCGATCACCGTGACCACGTAGGTGTACTTGCCTTCGCCTGGCTTCAGGTCGACGTGAACGCCGCCCGCGGCCGCCTTGGCCAGCAACTCCGGCGCGATGGGCTCGGGGGTCGGCAGTTCGAAACCCGCCATCACCGTGCGGCAGCGGCGCACCAGATCGCCGATGAGCGACGCCTTCCAGTCACCCCAGACGCCGGGACCTGTGGCCAGCGAATCCGCCTCGGCCAGCGTGTGCAGCAGTTCCAGCAGCTGCACGTCTCCGTCGAGCGCGTCGACCACGAGCTGCACCGTGTCCGGGTCGGCGAGGTCGCGGCGGGTCGCGGTTTCCGGGAGCAGCAGGTGGTGGCGCACCACGGCGCTGAGCGTGCGCACATCGGAGGGCCACAGGCCGAGCCTGCGGCCGATATGGGTGGCCAGCTCGGCGCCGACCACGCTGTGGTCGCCCGCCCGGCCCTTGCCGATGTCGTGCAGCAGCGCGCCGAGCAGGAGCAGGTCGGGGCGGCCCACCCGGGTCATCGACGCGCTCGCGTAGGCGACGGTCTCCATCAGATGGCGGTCGACGGTCCAGGTGTGCAGTGCGTCGCGCGGCGGCAGATCGCGTACCGCGCCCCACTCTGGCAGCAGCCTGCCCCAGAGTCCGGTGCGGTCGAGCGCCTCGATCGCGTCGATGACGCCGCGCCCGGCGCCGAGCAGCACCAGCAGGTCGTTGAGCGCGTCCTTCGGCCACGGCTCGCGCAGCTCCGGCGCGTCCTCGGACAGGCGGTTCAGCGTGGTGGCCGACATCGGCAGCCCGGTCTGCGCCGATGCGGCCGCCACCCGCAGGATGAGCCCCGGATCCCGTTGCGGCCGTGCGTCTCTGGCCAGCACCACCTCGCCCGCGTGCTCGACCACCCCCTCATCGAGTGGTCGTCGCACGGGCATGCGGCGCAGTCGAGCGAGCCCGCGGCGCGGCAACGCGTTGGCGGCGGTGCGCAGCCCGACGTCGACCGAGTAGCTCACCGTCCGCGCCGAATCGCTCAGTGTGCGAGCGAGATCGAACCGATCGCCGATGCGAAGGGCGGCGCCGATCTCGTCGGCGTCCTGCGCGCGCAGCTGATCGCGGGAACGGCCGGCGACACGGTGCAGCTCCGTGCGAACATCCAGCAAACGCCGATGCGCCTGTTTCACGCCACCGCCGGGCACATCGGGACCGAGCCCCGGCATGGCATCGGTCAGCTGGGCGACGGCCAGCGCGTCCAGCAGTTGGATGTCGCGCAGTCCGCCTCGGCCGTTCTTCAGATCGGGCTCGGCGCGGTGCGCGATCTCACCGCTGCGCTGCCAGCGGGCCTGCGCCTGGGCGATCAGATCGTCGAAACGGTTGCGGATTCCGGTGCGCCACTCGCGGCGCACCCCGCCGATCAGCAGATTGCTCAACTCCACGTCGCCGACGATGTGCCTGGCCTCGAGCATGCCGAGTGCCGCGATCAGATCGTCGTTGGCGACCCGCAGCGCTTGGGGGACGGTCCGCACGCTGTGGTCGAGTTTGATGTGGGCGTCCCAGAGCGGATACCAGAGCTGGTCGGCGACCTCGGCCACCCTGGCCGGATCGACGTCGTCGTGCAACAACACCAGATCCAGATCGGAGTAGGGCAGCATCTCCCTGCGCCCGAGCCCGCCGACCGCGACGACCGCGAGGCCGCTGTCGGCGGTGATGCCGAGTTCGGCGCCCTTGCTGGTGAGCCACAGGTCGAAGAGGTCTACCAGCGCCGACCGCAGCGACTCGGCATCCAACCGCGGATTGCGCGGCATGCCGCCGTCGAGCAGCTGGTCGCGCGCGGCGACCAGATCGGCCGCCCCGTTGGAGACCCGTTCGCCGTTGCCCTGCTTGCCATTTCCGCTACTGCTACCCACAACCCACCGCCCATTGAATGCGTACGGCCCCGCCCCTACCGGGCTCTCCGGTGGGAACGGGGCCGCCGCTCGTTTGTCCCGTATCGCATCGAGCCGCTCACGGGCCCTGCGCCGGCACGCTGCGGTTCCGGCTCAGGGCCCGATGCTCACGCCGCGATCAGAGAGCGTCCGTACCGCGCTCGCCGGTTCGCACGCGGATGATCGACTCCACCGGGGTGACCCAGACCTTGCCGTCACCGATCTTGCCGGTGCGCGCGGCCTCGACGATCACCTCGACGACCTTGTCGACCGACGCGTCGTCCACGACGACCTCGACCCGCACCTTGGGCACGAAGTCCACCGAGTACTCGGCGCCGCGGTAGACCTCGGTGTGGCCCTTCTGCCGCCCGTAACCCTGCACCTCGCTGACGGTCATGCCGAGCACGCCAGCCTGTTCGAGTCCGGACTTGACGTCCTCGAGCGTGAACGGTTTGACGATTGCGGTGATCAGTTTCATGTCGTCATGCCTCCTTGACGAGCGAGCGTGCCGTGCCACCCACAGCAGCGAAATCGTATGCGGTTTCCGCGTGCTCGGACTCGTCCAGGCCCACCGACTCGCCCTCGTCCGTCGCGCGCAGTCCGATCGTGAACTTCACGATGTACGCGATCACCGCCGTCGCGACCAGGGAGTACGCAAGCACGGTGAACGCACCGACAGCCTGCAGCTTCAACTGCTCGATCCCACCACCGTAGAACAAGCCTTCGACGGCCGCCGGAGCTTCGGGAGCGGCGACGAGGCCGACCATCAGGGTGCCGACCAGACCGCCGACCAGGTGCACGCCGACCACGTCGAGCGAGTCGTCGAAGCCGAACTTGAACTTCAGGCCGACCGCGAGGGCGCACAGCGCGCCCGCGACGACGCCGATGGCCAGCGCGCCGACGACGTTCACCGAGGAGCAGGACGGCGTGATGGCCACCAGACCGGCGACGATGCCCGACGCCGCGCCCAGCGAGGTGGGGTGACCGTCGCGGACCTTCTCCACCAGGAGCCAGGCCAGCATGGCGGCGGCGGTGGCGATGGTGGTGGTCAGGAAGGTCGCGCCCGCGATGCCGTTGGAGCCGACGGCCGAACCGGCGTTGAAGCCGTACCAGCCGAACCACAGCAGACCGGCGCCGAGCATGACGAACGGCAGGTTGTGCGGACGGAACGGCGTCTGCGGCCAGCCCTTGCGCTTGCCGAGCACGATCGCGAGCACCAGGCCCGCGGCGCCTGCGTTGATGTGGACCGCGGTACCACCGGCGAAGTCGATGGCCTTGAGGTTGTTGGCGATCCAGCCGCCCTCTTCACCGGTGTAGCCGTCGAACGCGAAGACCCAGTGCGCGACCGGGAAGTACACGACGGTGACCCAGATACCGGCGAACAGCAGCCAGGAGCCGAACTTCAGGCGGTCGGCGACCGCGCCCGAGATGAGTGCGACGGTGATGATCGCGAACATGAGCTGGAACGCGACGAACACCGACAGCGGGATGGTTCCGTTCAGCGGAACCGCGGCCGGAGCCGCCGGGTCGGTGGAGGCAAGGTAGCTACCGCCGAAAACACTCTTCAGGCCGAAATACTGCCCCGGGTCGCCGATGAGGTTCGCTTTGTCCTCACCGAAGGTCATGGAGAAGCCGTACAGCGACCATAGGATCGTTACCAATCCCATGGCGCTGATGCTCATCATGATCATGTTCAGCACGTTCTTGCTACGGACCATGCCGCCGTAGAAGAACGCGAGTCCGGGTGTCATCAGGAGCACGAGTGCTGAACTAGCCAGCATCCATGCGGTGTCACCGGCGTCCGGCGCGCCGATTACGGGAAATGCCACCTTAATGTCCTCCTCATCTCGGGCCCAGCCGCCTTCGGCAAATGGACCTGCACAGAAGGGTCGCCATTCGGTGTTTCATTCGTTGAGCTGTCGTGTTGCGCCTGCGTGAACGGATAGCGCCGTTGTGTTGCTACCACGTTTCGTGGCGTACACCACCCGTTTCCGGCCCGCTGTGAGGTTGGTGTCGGCGCACCGCGGCGACCGGTTACCTGTGAGTAGGACACCGCAAACTTTCCGTTCATCGAGCGGCGCGGCGGAAGTCTCGAGATCGGTGACGGAACGCTCGAGAGAAAGGTCGTCGAGGCGGCCCGAGAACGGCCTCGAACCTCGATCGCCCGCTATCGATGCGCAAACATAGGAGGGCCGAGCGGGTGGTCCGCTCGGCCGTCCTATGTGAATGCGAATCGGGGCTCAGCCGAGCAGCGCGTCCACGAACGCGCCGGGCTCGAACGGCGCCAGATCGTCCGCGCCTTCACCCAGGCCTACCAGTTTCACCGGCACGCCGAGCTCGTGCTGCACCTGGAAGACGATGCCACCCTTGGCGGTCCCGTCCAGCTTGGTCAGCGCCACGCCGGTGATGTCGACGACCTCGGCGAACACCCGCGCCTGCATGAGGCCGTTCTGCCCGATCGTGGCGTCGAGCACCAGCAGGACCTCGTCGACCTCGGCCTTCTTCTCCACGACGCGCTTGACCTTGCCCAGCTCGTCCATCAGGCCGGTCTTGGTGTGCAGGCGGCCTGCGGTGTCCACGAGCACGACGTCGACGCCGCGCTCGATGCCCGCGCTGACCGCGTCGAACGCGACCGCCGCCGGGTCGGCGCCCTCCTTGCCGCGCACCGTCTCCGCGCCGACCCGTTCGCCCCAGGTCTGCAGCTGGTCGGCGGCCGCGGCGCGGAACGTGTCGGCGGCGCCGAGCAGCACCCGGCGGCCGTCGGCGACCAAGACCCTGGCCAGCTTGCCGGTGGTGGTGGTCTTTCCGGTGCCGTTGACGCCGACGACCAGCAGGATCGACGGATGGTCGGCGTGCGGCAGCGCGCGGATGGAACGGTCCAGCTCCGGACGCAGCGCCTCGACCAGCACGTCGCGCAGCACGGCCCGGGCCTGGTCGGTGGTGCGCACGCTGCGCGCGGCCAGCTCCTCGCGCAGGCGGCCGACGACGGCGGTGGTGCTCGCGGTGCCCAGATCGGCGAGAACGAGGGTGTCCTCGATCTCCTCCCACGAGTCCTCGTCCAGGTCGCCGCCGCCGAGCAGGCCGAGCAGGCTCTTGCCCACCGCGTTCTGCGACCGCGACAGCCGGCCGCGCAGGCGGACCAGACGGCCCGCCGTCGGCTCGATCTCCTCGAGCGCGGGAGCGGTCTCGGCGGCCGCCGCGGTGTCGGGCACGACGGGGGCCGGTTCGACGGTCGTCTCGGGCTCGGCGACCGCCGTGTCGGACTCCGCGGGCGGCTCGGCCGTAACCGGCGGCTCATCGACGGGGAGCTGCTCGGCCGGGGCCTGGTCGGTCGCTTGCGGATCGACGAGCGTCTCCGGGTCAGCCGGAGCAGGCGATTCGGGAGCGACGTGTGTCGCGTCGGGCGTGTCGGCCTCCGCCGATTCGACCGGCTCCGCCGTCGCCCCTCCGGCTTCCGCGAGGACGTCGGACTCGGGCAGCGGCACATTGGTGATGCCGCGCCGCGGCGCGTCGCGCGGGACGGCCGCGTCGTCACCGACGTGCGGTTGCCCCTCGGTATCGGTCCGTTCCAGGTTCGGTTCCGGGCGTGTCGCGGTGGCCGCGCCGCCCTGGCTGAAGCTGAACCCGCCCGTGGCCGTGTAGCCGCCCGACCGATCGGTCAGCTCTTTCTCCGGCGTCGGTGCCGCGATGGAGACGCGGCGGCGCTTGTACAGGACGAATCCGGCGACGAGCGCCACCATGAGCAGGGCGGCGATCGCGGCTATCAGAATCCAGACTTCGGAACTCACGCCGACCATCCTTGCAGAACACCGCATCGCCGCTGATAGGCGCGGTCCGCTGCGGCGCGGCCGCGCCGCAGCGCCATGTGGGTTCGATCACCGATGCGGCAACCCGATGACTCGCGGTCCGATGCGGCGCAGCCCACAGGCGTCGGGAGGCGGGGCACAGTCGGCGGTGTGCGACAGACGGGGCACGTCCGGTCCTCCACGGACCCACACCCGGCCGGAGCAGCGGCGGAACCGCGCCTTATCACGCCACGCGCGAGCCCGAGACACAGCCCCCGAGATTTCTTGTCCTGCGGAACTTCTCGCGAACTGACAATAGGATCGGCGACGTGACCGATCGAAACGTGCTTGGGGGGCCGCTGGAAGAGTGCGGCACCGATCCTGTGACCGGTTTCTACCGGGACGGCTGCTGCAGCACCGGGCCGGAGGATCTGGGCAGCCATACGGTGTGCACCGTCGTCACGGCCGAGTTCCTCGAACATCAGGCGTCCATCGGCAACGACCTCAGTTCGCCGCGCCCGGAGAACAACTTCCCCGGCCTGCAGCCGGGCGATCGGTGGTGCGTGGTCGCGGTGCGCTGGCTGCACGCCCACGAGGACGGCGTCGCCGCCCCCGTCGTGCTCGCCGCCACCCACGAGAACGCCCTGGAAGTGATCTCCATGGACATCCTGCGCAAATACGCCGTCGACGTCCCGGACGACGTGAGCGACCTGCTGTAGGCGTCGAAGTACACCGGCCGCGAATATCCGGCGGCCTCATTCCCCACCCGAGATCGGCCTTGTCGATCAAGGGGCTTCCCTTGATACGGCGCTCACCGCGTGGCGCGTTCAACCCATGGCTCGGACGGCGACACGGGAACGGTGCGCCTTCTGACGGCAGGCCGCCGAGCAGTAACGACGAGGGCGTCCGATCCCTGGCGCGTCCAGTTCCGCGCCGCAGATCGGGCAGCGCGGCCCCGTCGAAGTTTCGTTACGCGGACCTGTTTCGTCACGGGTATCCGACGCGACGCGAAGTTTCGCTACGCCCGCGCCACCGGAAGTAGCGCGCAGCGCATCGAGCAGGATCACCGCGGCGCGAGCCAGTTCGCTCCCGGCGGGCTTGTTCCGTTGAATCGCAACGCATCCGGTGAAGACGTCGAGCACGTCGGCGAGCACGATGTCGGCGCGGACCGCGCCCTGCCGCTGCGCCGCGAGCAGCAGCGCCTCGAGCGCCTGATGGAATCGCACTCCCGCACCGGCCATCAGGGTGCGCGGCCAGCCGTCGTCGGACTGCACCATCTCGCAGAGCGCCTGGTTGCGCGGGGTGGACGACACCACGTCCGCGCAGAACTCGAAGAACGCCGCGCCGGGGTCCTGCGCACCGGCACGGGCGGCGGCGAGCCGGGCCAGCCGGTCCACCCGCTGCTGCATAACCGCTTCCAGCAGTTCGGATTTCGTCGGGAAGTGCCGGTAGACCGTGCCGGCGCCGACACCGGCGCGGCGCGCGACCTCGGCGAGGGACACCGCGAGTCCGCGCTCGGCGAAGGCCCGCTGCGCGGCGGCGAGCACCAACGCGCGGTTGCGTTGCGCGTCGGCCCGCGCCGCGAGGGCGGCAGGGGCCGAGTAAGTCGCCGAGACCGTCATTTCGTTACGCACCTTCCCTCGATCGCCTGGCCAAGCGGGTGATTTCACCCGTAACGTCCGAAAACGGGTCGACCGACCCGATTCTAGCCAGAACGATTCTTCAGAAGAAGGCGAGCATGTCCTCTCAGCACGAACCGATCCTCGTCACCGGCGCCACAGGCAAGCAAGGCGGGGCCACCGCCCGCAGACTCCTCGCCGACGGCATCCCGGTGCGCGCCCTGGTGCGCGATTCCGGCGCGCCCGCCGCGCGAGCGCTGGCCGCGGCAGGCGCCGAACTGGCGATCGGCGACTTCGACGCGCCCGATACCCTGCGCGCCGCGGCGTCCGGCGCACGCGGCGTATTCGCGGTTCCCCCAGCGACTTACCGCGTCGAGGGCTGGGACGGCGACCTCGAGGCCCAGCGCGGCATCGCACTGATCGATGCCGCGCGCACCGCCGGGGTCGAGCACTTCGTGTTCACCGGCGTGGCCTCGTTGGGCGAAGACACCTGGGGCGCACACGGTAAGCGGCGCATCGAGGAGGCACTGATCGCCAGCGGCCTGCGGCACACAGTGCTGCGCCCGGTCCGTTTCATGGAGAACTACCTGCTCCAGGGTTCACCGGTGGACGGCATCGCGCACGGCGTGCACCGCCACCTGTTCCCCGCCGACCGGCCGTTGCAGATGATCGCCGTCGACGATGTCGCGGTCTTCGCCGCGCTGGCCTTCGCGGACCCGGACCATTTCGACGGCGAGATCCTCGAATTGGCGGGCGACGCGGTCACTCCCGTCGCCGCCGCCACGGCGATCGCGGGCGCCACCGGGCACCCGCTGCGCTACGAGGAAGTGAGCGAGGCCGAGGCGGAGGCGATCGGTCCCGAGATCGTCGACGTCTGGCGTCTGACTCGGCGAACCGTCGGCTGGCACGCCGATATTCCCGCTCTGCGCGAACTCCACCCCGGGCTGCTGACCCTCGACTCCTGGCTCGCATCGGGCGGGGCCGACCGTATCGCGGCGCTGCTCGACGCTCAGAAGGATTCCGCCGCAGTCTGATTCACGGGTATTCGCTGTGCGTTCGGCGCGACGCGACGGGGAAACGTGGATAGAGTCATAGCACCTGCACACCGACGCCGTGAAAGCCGAGTCGCGATGACCTTCTCCGTCACCGAGCGTTTGATCCAGCCCGCCTCGCTCCGAACCGTTCAGGTCGGCGACCTACAGGTCACCTATCTACCCGACGGCCTGACCACCATGAACGCGCGAGCCTGGCTGCCCACCGCGCCCGACGGGTTCTGGAGCAGGCACGGCGAGTACCTCGACGCCGACTCCTTCGTCGCCGGCGTCGGCGGACTGCTGATCGAATACGGCGAACGGGCCATGCTGATCGATGCCGGATTCGGCCCGCTGACCTTCCGCACCGGCGTCGGAATCCTGCGCGGCGGCGCGCTGCTCGACAGCCTCGCCCAGGTCGGCCGCGAGCCCGCCGAGATCGAGATGGTCGCCGTCACCCATTTGCACGCCGACCACTTCGGCTGGCTGTGGCAGGCGGCGCCCGGTGCGCGCCGGACGCCGTTCGCGCACGCCCCGGTCCTGATCTCCGAGGTCGAGTGGCATCATCGCGACCTGGCCGCCGCCGCTGGCACCACCGCCGAGATGCTCGACGTGTTCGCCCACCAGGTCCGCACCGTCGCCGAGGGCGACGAAGTCTTTCCCGGCGTGCGGGTGCTTGCGCTGCCCGGGCACACCACCGGCCACACCGGGTTCGTCATCGGCACGGGAGAGCACCGGCTCGTCGCGTTCGGCGACGCGCTGCACTCGTCACTGCAGATCGCGCACCCCGAGCTCTCGGCCGTGGCCGACCACGACCCGATGCGGTCGGCGGACGTGCGGCACGGTCTCGTGGAGGAACTCGCTGCGCCCGGAACACTCGGCTACGGCTGCCATTTCGCCGACGTGCAGTTCGGCAGCGCCGTCCCGGCGACCAGCGGGCACATATGGCAGCCACACCGGTTCGCCACGGCGGCCGGTCGAGCACGGTGACCGTACGCTGGATGCGGTGAATCTCTTCGAGCGGCGGACCGCCCGGCAGCGGCGCAATCCGGTCGGCGCCGAGGTCGACGAGATCTTCGGTCCCTCGCGCAAGCACATCCACGAACGCACGGAATGGGTCGCGGTCGCCAAGCTCGACGACCGGCAGGCGGGTGACGAGCCGCTGGTCGATCTGGAGGCGCGGGTGGTCAGGCTGCCCGCGCCCGTGCGGGACGGCCGATGTCCATAGCGTTGTGACACCCGCGGGCGATGATCCGGCTCGGCTCTATGCCGACCAGCGTCGCCCCGCTTCCGTTCACTCCGCGCCGCGAGGTGCACGAGGTGATCGACATCGGCGTCCACGCCTGGAAAAGCCTGATCGACGCGGCCGAACGCCGACCGCGCGGACGTACTTCTTAGGCCGATGCGGGAGCGAGGTTCTCGCCGCGCAGCCGCTGCGAGATGACCTGCGTGATGCCATCGCCGCGCATGCTCACGCCGTACAGCGCGTCGGCGATCTCCATGGTCGGCTTCTGGTGGGTGATGACGATCAGCTGGCTCTTCTCGCGCAGCTGCTCGAACAACCCGATCAGCCTGCGCAGGTTGGTGTCGTCCAGCGCGGCCTCCACCTCGTCCATGACATAGAAGGGCGAGGGGCGGGCGCGGAAGATCGCCACCAGCAGCGCGACCGCGGTCAGCGACTTCTCGCCGCCGGACAACAGCGACAGGCGCTTGACCTTCTTGCCCGGCGGGCGGGCCTCCACCTCGATGCCGGTGGTGAGCATGTCGGACGGGTCGGTGAGCACCAGCCTGCCCTCGCCCCCGGGGAACAGCTTGGCGAACACCTGGACGAACTCGCGCTCGACGTCGGCGTATGCCTCGGTGAAGACCTGCAGGATGCGCGCGTCCACCTCGGCGACCACGTCGAGCAGGTCCTTGCGCGCGTTCTTGACGTCCTCGAGCTGCGTGGACAGGAAGTTGTATCGCTCCTCCAGCGCCGCGAACTCCTCCAGCGCCAGCGGGTTCACCTTGCCGAGCGTGGCCAGATCCCTCTCCGCGCGTTTGGCGCGGCGCTCCTGACTCGCCCGGTCGTAGGGCATCGGCTGCGGGGCGCTGACCTGTTCGCCGCGCTCCTTGGCCTGCTCGTACTCGGCCAATTCCAGCGGCGACGGCGGCAGCGGCACGTCGGGACCGTACTCCGCGATCAGGTCGTTCAGGGCGATGCCGAACTGTTCGGCGATGGTCGCTTCCAGCTGCTCGATGCGCAGCGCGGCCTGCGCCTTGGCCACCTCGTCGCGGTGCACCGCGTCGGTGAGCTGGGCCAGCTGCGTGCTCAACGCGCGCGCCCGCTCCTTGACCTGCTCGACCTGCGCCGCGCATTCGGTGCGGCGGCGCACCAGGTCGTCGCGGCGGGCGCTCGCCTCGGCCACCACCCGCTCCAGCTCGG
>NZ_BDCF01000048.1 GCF_001613365.1 Nocardia xishanensis NBRC 101358 | reverse complement strand
CAGGAACGCGAACGCGTCATCCGCCAGCAGCAGGAAGCCATCCGCGAGCTGTCCACCCCGGTGCTCCAGGTCCGCGAACAGCTGCTGATCCTGCCCATCATCGGCGTGCTCGACAGCCAACGCGCCCGCCAGCTCACCGAACAGCTGCTACGCGCCATCCGCCACAACCGCGCCAAGGTCGTCGTCATCGACATCACCGGCGTCCCGACCATCGACTCCACCGTCGCCAACCACCTGGTGCAAACCGTCGACGCCTCCGGCCTGATGGGCGCCAGCGTGATCATCACCGGCCTCTCCTCGGAAATCGCGCTCACCCTGGTCACCATCGGCCTCGACCTGTCGAAAATGAACGCCGTCGGCGACCTCCAAGGCGGCATCGAGGAAGCCGAACGCCTGCTCGGATACGAGGTGACCCGCGTGACCGATCGGGTGGCCGAACGCGACGGACGCTGATCGAGCGCCCGCGATGCCGGTTCCCATTCTCAAACAAGGCACCTATCTCATCGCGTCGGTCCAGTCCGCACTGACCGACGCCGATACCGAGCGCCTGCAGGACGACCTGATGAAACAGGTGAGCAGATACCGGGCGCACGGCATCATCGTCGACGTGACGGCGATCGACGTGATGGATTCCTTCGCCGCGAGATCGCTGCGCACCATCGCGCACATGACCCAATTGCGCGGGGCGGAGACCGTCATCGTCGGACTGCAACCCGAGGTCGCGTTCGCCATGGTGCAGCTCGGACTCACCTTCGAGGACATGCATACCGCCCTCGACCTCGAAGAAGGACTGGCATGGCTGGATCGAAAATCTTCCGTACGCCGCCAGCGAGACGGTCGTGACAGTGGCCGCTGAGAACGTGGTGATCGCGGTCAAGCTGTCCGCGGACATCGTGACAGCACGACAAGCGGGACGGGAATTGGCAGCCAAGCTCGGCTTCTCCCTGACCGACTGCACCATGATCTCGACGGCCATCTCCGAAATCGCCCGCAACATCACCAGTTACGCGGGCACCGGCGAAATTCGCCTGCTGGTCGACGATCGCGAGGGCCGCCAGGCGCTCGTGGTCCAGGCCAGCGACCAAGGGCCCGGCATTCGCGACATTCCCCGCGCACTCGAGGACGGCTATTCGACGGGTCGTGGACTCGGGCTCGGGCTACCCGGCGCGCGAAGGTTGATGGATCGGCTCACTATCGACTCCGGACCCGGCCGCGGCACGTTGGTGGAAATGTGGAAGTGGGTACCCAACGGTGCATGAAGACGGGTTCATCGGCCGAATCGAGTGGGCGGTGGCCGGTCGCGCCTTACCAGGGCAGCACATCTCCGGGGACCGCTGCGTCGTCCTCGACGCGGGCGGCGGCGCGGTGCTGTTCGCGGTACTCGACGGGCTCGGCCACGGCTCCGCCGCGGCGGACGCTGCCGACCGGGCCGCCCAGGTACTTGCCGAGAACCGCTCGGAGCCTTTGGATGTGCTGATGGTGCTGTGTCATAGAGCAATGGCCGACACCCGCGGCGCCGCGGTGTCGCTGGCGCTGTTCGATGTCAAGGACACCATCCGCTGGCTGGGCGTCGGCAATGTCGACTCCCGGGTGCTCACCGCGAGCCCCGCCGGGCTGACCGTGCGCGCCGCGGTACTGCTGACCGGAGGCATCGTGGGATATCGGCTGCCGCAGAACCTGCAACCGCAGACCGTGCAGGTGCGCGTGGGCGACCTGCTGCTGATGACCACCGACGGCATCGTCACCGAATCCGCCGAGGGCATCGACCTTTCCAGGTCGACCGCCGAGATCACCGCCGACATCCTGGCCAGGCACGCCAAGGACACCGACGACGCCCTGGTGCTGGCCGCCCGGCACCGCGGCGGGACCGCGAACGGAGTGTCATGAGCGACGGGCCGAGCGCCAGTGAGAGGAAGGCATGACCGAATGTAGTGGCGGTCGCCGATGAGCACCGTGCTCGCCGAGTTCCTGGACGCCTACGCCGACGCCCTGCGGCGGCACTTGTCCTCACCCGGTCAGGACAGCCTGTCCGAGGGCTACGAACTCGGCAGGCGCGCCTTGGTCGAGAGCATCAGCCTGCTCGATCTCACCGAGAACCACTTCCGCCTGGCCACCGAGGCCGAACTGGCCGAGCGCGAGATCGAGGACGCGCCGGAGCCGCGGATCGCCGAGACCGCGCTCGAATTCCTGTTGCAGACCCTCGCCGCGCTCGATATCGCCACCCGCGGCTATCTCGACGGCACCCGCCGCTACGAGCAACAGCGTTCGCGCGCAGACGATCTCGCGGGCCGCGACGCCTTCCGCACCGCGCTGGTCGAATCACTGCAGGACGGGTTCTTCGTGGCCGACTCGCGCGGCACCATCGTCGAGGTGAACTCCGCCTTCGGCGCGCTCACCGGTTACGGTCCCGCGGACGTGCCGTACCCGGTGCCGCATCCGTGGTCGCTGCCCGCCGGGCCGCGCTATCCCGATCTCGGCACCGAGGCGCTGCGTTTCGTGCTGCCGGTCCGGCACCGCGACGGGCGTCGGCTCTGGCTCGCGGTGAGTACGAGCGCGCTGGTCAAGCCGGAGAACAACGAGCTGATCTACGTCGGCACCATCCGCGACGTGACCGCCGAGCACGACGCGCAGGCCCGCGACCAGGCCGCCTCCCGCCTGGCCACCGCGGTGGGCGCGGCGACCAGCGTGGTCGAGGTGCTCGCGGTGGGCCTGGACGAATTGCGGCGCACGGTCGGCGCGGAGTCGGCGGTGGTCACGGTGTGGCCGAGCCGCAATGCCGACCCCGAGGTGTACGTCTCCGGGTCCGTCGAGCGGCCGGGCGATTCGGTCGCGGGCGTCGAGGCCGACCCCGCGGCGCTCGACAAACCCGCGCGCGCTCTGCTCGAACGCGCCCGGCGCAGGCCGCCGCGCAGCCTGTTCGCGATCCCGGAGGGCGCCGAGAGCTCCGAGGGCATCGTCGCCCCGCTCGGTGAAACCGGTGACGCCGCACTGTGGTTGCGCTTCGCCGCGCCGCGTGCGATCAGCGCCGCGGACTGGACGCTGTTCTCGCTGCTGATCGGGCACCTCAGCCTCGCGGTGCAGCGGGCGCGCAACTTCGATCAGGCCCGCGCCACCTCGCTCACCTTGCAGCGCGCCATGCTCGGCCCCATCGAGCTGCCGCCCCGGTTCTCGGTGCACTACGAACCGGCGCTGCCGCCGCTGGAGATCGGCGGCGACTGGTACGACGTGGTGCCGTTGCGCGACGGCACCATCGGCGTCGTGGTCGGCGACTGCGTCGGCCGCGGTCTGTCCGCGGCCGTGGTGATGGGCCAATTACGCACGGCGGGAAGGGCTTTGCTGTTGCGCGGGGCGGGCCCCGCGCAGTTGCTCGCCGAACTGGACACGGTGGCGAGCCGCATACCCGGCGCCATGTGCACTACGGTGTGCGCCGCGGTACTCGATCCGGTGCGCGGGCTGGTCCGCTACAGCAGCGCGGGCCACATGCCGCCGATCCTGGCCGACGTCGGCAAGCAGGGCAGGCTGCTGGAGGGCGGGCGCTCGGTGCCGCTGGCCACCTTCGAGATGCCGCGCAGGCCGGAGGCCACCACCGCGCTGACGCCCGGCTCGACGCTGGTGCTGTTCACCGACGGTCTCGTCGAACAGCGCGGGGTCGACATCGACGACGGTTTCGCCAAGATCGCGGCAGTGCTCGCCGACACCGGGGGCAAACTGCCGCGTGAGGTGGCCGACGCGGTTCTCTCCCGGCTGCGCCCCACCGCGGGTTACGACGACGACGTCGCGATGGTGGTCTACCGGCAGCCGCCCGCGCCGCTGCGCATGGACGTGCCCGCCGACGCCGACGAGCTCTCCGGCATGCGCCGCAGGCTCAAGGCATGGTTCGCGGCCGCGGCCGTGCCGCACGATCTCGCCTCCGACCTGGTCGCGGCCGCGAACGAGGCGTGCAGCAACAGCATCGAACACGCCTACCGCAACGGCGCCGCGGCGACCGAACGCGTCCGGTTGAGCGCGGAATGCGACACCGAACGGGTGGTCATCGAGGTCACCGACACCGGTACCTGGAAGCCGCGCTCCGCCGATCCCGGCCACCGCGGCCGCGGCATCGACATGATGCGCGCGCTCACCGAGGAGCTCGAGATCGACCACAACGGACAGGGGACCCGGGTTCGCATGTCGGTCACCCTCCCGGCGATCAAATCGCCGGTGGCGAACCCGCTGCGCGGAGCCAACCGCCGAATCCCGGGGTGACGCCGAGGCCGCGCCGCCCGGCCGGTCGCGCGCTGGTCACCCCGCGGTGTCCGAACGGCCGGAAGCCGGTGTGGTGATACCGAATTGGGCGCACACCATGAGCGCGATCTCGACGTCGAGCCGGTTGGTGCCGAGCGAATGGCCCAGCAGCTCTTCGGCTTTGCGCACCCGGTAGTGCACGGTGTTCTTGTGGACGTGCATGCGGGCGGCCGCGTCGGTGAGGCTGCCGCGCGCGTCCAGGTACACCTGGGCGGTCTCGCGCAGCCGGGCGGTCGACTCGTCGTCGCGCATCAGGTCGCCGAGTACCCGGTGCGCCCAGGCCCGCACGTCCGGTAGGCGGTCCATCAGCAGACCCGCCACGGCGACTCGCGAATACAGCGTCAGCTGGCGCGCTTTGGCGGCGGCCACCGCCACGCCGCGCGCGCCCTGCGCGTCGCGGAACGTCCGCCGGAACCCGGCGAGCCCGAACCCGCGATCGCCGACGGCCATCCGGAGCGATGGTTGCTTGCGCAGCTCGGCTTCGAGCGTGGCGATATCGAGCGAGGGCTGGCCTGTCGAGGAGATCCACGCCCAGCAGTTGTGCTCGTCGACGAGGATCGTCAGCGGCAGCTTGCCGGTCGCGGTGGCGAGCATGCGCACGCCGGTGCGCAGCAGGTCGTAGGAGGCCGCGGAGCCGGGCGGTGTCCAGATGATCGCGGCCAGGTGCCAGGCGCGCAGCGAGGTTCCCAGCATCTGTTCCGCCGAAGGCAGATCCAGCCCCTCCCCGTCCAGGACGGCCCGCACCTGCGCGGCCCGCGTCGCGTCCGTGCGCGCGTCCCAGCGGCGGCGTTCGTTCTCGTAGATATCGATGACGCCCTCGATGACCCGGTCGATGTAGCGGTTGACCATCGACGCGATGCGGCTCGTGGTCGCCAACGCCAGCTCGGCCGACGGGTCGAGCGCCCCCAGCTCCGTCATCGCCGTCTGCGCGAACATGTGCTCGCCGAGGCGATACGCGCGCAGCAGGGCCTCCAGCGACATCCCGTGCTGGGCGAACCGGCGGGCGTACTCGGCGGCGGCGGGCGGGACCGTGAGGTCGTCGAACGAGATGCCCAGCGTCAGCACATCGATCATGGCGGCGAGGTTCGAGGCCGTGCTGGCCACCATGAGCCGCTGCACCTCGTCGTCGTGCCGGAACTCCGCGATCATCTCGGAGAACATCGAGGTCATGCCGGTGAGCAGCCGGGGAAGATCGGCTTTGATGCGTTCGGCCACCTCGCGGACGGCCGACTCGACCTCGTCGTTCATGTCCGCGCCTCGCCCCGGCCGGGCCCGGCGGTGGCGCGCCCGACCGGTGATGTCGCTGGGTTCGCTCATTGGCCCGGACGATACTCCAGGTCAGCGGTCCGTACGGGCGCTTGCGCACACCGTTTGTGCCGGTGGCACAACGCGCCGCGAGAATTCTGGATCGCGGACCCGTAGCACCACACCGGTCATGCCTCTACCTTGGGAAAAGTAATTCCTGTCACAGACGTATTCGATGGTGATTGAATGTTGCAGCACGTAGCCGAGACACCCCGCGTCCGGGCGCTCTGGAATCCCACCGGCCCCTGCATCGCGGACGATCGCGAAGAACTCGACAACGCGACTTTCGCGCGTCGCGTGCGGATCGCCGCGACAATTCTGCACGAGCACGGAGTAGGACGCGGCGATGTGGTCGCGGTGGTTCTGCCGAACCGCCTGGAACTGGTGGTGATCCTTTTCGCGGCGTGGCATATCGGCGCCGCGGTGACTCCGGTCAAACCCGATTCCACATTGGACGAAATGCGATATCAGATATCGGATTGCGCCGCGAAAGTCGTGATCACCGAGGGCGACCGCGGTTTCGCCTCGCTCGACGTGGCCGACGTGGCGGGCCCCGCCGCGACGACCATCGCGCCGATGCCCACTGTCGTCACCGAGGACGACGCGACCGCGCTGATCATCTACACCAGCGGCACCACGGGACAGCCGAAAGGCGTTGTGCTCGATCACTCGAACATCGCCGCCATGTGCGCCATGCTCATCGAGACGCTCGGCCTCGACGAGACCGATCACAGCCTGCTGATCCTGCCGTTGTTCCATGTCAACGGGATCGTGGTCAGCGTGCTGTCGCCACTGCTTGCCGGGGGCAGGGCCACTATCGCGGGGCGCTTCTCCGCGTCGACCTTCTTCGACTTTGTCGAACGCGTCCGGCCGACCTACTTCTCCGCGGTGCCCGCGATCTACGCCATGCTGGTGACCCAATCACCGGAGCGCACGCCGGACACCTCGTCGCTGCGGCGGGTCATCTGCGGCGCGGCGCCGATGCCCGCCGAGCTCATCGCGCGGTTCGAAGCCCGTTTCGACGTCCCGGTCGTCGAGGGCTACGGCCTGTCCGAGGGGACATGCGCGTCGACGGTCAACCCGCCGGACGGGCCGCGCAAGCCGGGCACGGTCGGAGTGCCGCTGCCCGGTCAGACGATCGCCATCGTGGACGCCAACGGCTTCCTCGCCGACCCGGGCGAGCCCGGCGAGGTGGTGATCAAGGGCCCGAACGTGATGCGCGGCTACCTCGGCCGCCCGAAGGCGACCGCGCAGACCATCGTCGACGGCTGGCTGCACACCGGCGACGTCGGCTACTTCGATTCGGACGGCTACCTGGTGCTGATCGACCGAATCAAGGACATGATCATCCGCGGCGGGGAGAACATCTACCCCAAGGAGATCGAGAACGTGCTGCACGCCCACCCGGACGTGCTCGAGGCCGCCGTGGTCGGCGCGCCGCACGAGGTGCTCGGCGAGGTGCCGGTCGCGCACGTGGTCGCCATGCCGGGGACCACCGTCACCGCCTCGCACTTGCTCGAGCACTGCGGCATCTCGCTGGCCCGGGTCAAGATCCCGGTCGCCGTTCATCTCACGGAAGAGCTCCCACGCAATCCGGTGGGCAAGATCGACAAAAGAAAATTGCGCACGATGCCGGCTCCGGCCTGAGCATCGGCAGAATTCGGTAACAAATCCACGAAAGCACGATCCGCCGTCCGAGCCACGCGCTCACGGATGTCGATGTCGTGCACCCGAAAAGCGATGGCACGGAAGGTAAGTAACCATGGGGTTCAAAACGGGAGATTTCCCGCCCGTCGATGTGGACACATTTCTCGGCAAACCACTGCGCGAGCGTATGCAAGCCCTGGCGCTGCACTGGGTGAATTACGGCTTCGGCAGCCCGAAAATGATCCACACCGTCTACATCGTCAAACTCCTCCTGCTCTACGCCGTCGGTGGCGCGGCGTTGGCGACCTGGACCTCCGGCGTGGGCCCGGTCTGGGACGTCTCGGGCTGGTGGAACGAGCCGATCGTCTACCAGAAGCTGGTGCTGTGGACCGTCCTGCTGGAGGCCATCGGCCTGGCCGGTTCCTGGGGTCCGCTCGCGGGCAAGTTCAAGCCGATGACCGGCGGAATCCTGTTCTGGGCGCGGCCGGGGACGATTCGCCTGCGGCCGTGGCGGCGCGTGCCGTTCACGAACGGCGATACCCGCACACTCCTCGACGTCGGCCTCTACCTGGCGTTCCTCGGCACGCTGCTGCTGGCGATCGTGCTGCCCGGCGTTCCGAGCGCGTCGCTGAGCGCCGCGCTGCCCTTCAACACTTCGGGCTTGGTGAATCCGGCGCTGCTGATCGCGCCGATCGCGCTCTACGTGCTGTGCGGGCTGCGGGACAAGACGATCTTCCTCGCCGCGCGCGGTGAGCAGTATCTGCCCGCTTTGATCTTCTTCGCGGCCCTGCCGTTCGTCGACATGATCATCGCGGCCAAGCTGCTGATCTGCGTCGTCTGGATCGGAGCCGGCGTCTCCAAGTTCGGCGACCACTTCTCGAATGTGGTTCCCCCGATGGTGTCCAACAGCCCCGCCGTCCCGTTCCGGTGGTTCAAGCGGCAGCAGTACCGCGATTTCCCGCGCGACCTGCGCCCGTCCAAGGTGGCCTCGTTCCTCGCCCACGTGGGCGGGACCACGGTGGAGATCGTCACGCCGCTGGTGCTGCTGTTCTCCACCAACCACTGGCTGACCCTGGCAGGCGTGGTGATGATGGTGGTGTTCCACTGCTTCATCATCTCCACCTTCCCGCTGGCGGTGCCGCTGGAGTGGAACGTCTTGTTCGCCTACCTGTCGGTGTTCCTGTTCCTCGGCTTCCCCGCGGCCGACGGCTACGCCGTCACCGACATGTCCTCGCCGTGGCTGGCCGTCGGGATCATCACCGCGCTGGTGTTCTTCCCTGTCCTCGGCAACCTGCGCCCGGATCTGGTGTCGTTCCTGCCGTCGATGCGGCAGTACGCGGGCAACTGGGCCTCGGCGCTGTGGGCCTTCGCACCGGGCGCCGAGCAGAAGCTCAACACGCTGCCGCACCGGCCTGCGCAGAACCAGATCGACCAGTTGCAGGCCATGGGTTACCCGAAGGCGATCGCCGAGATCACCATGCAGCAGACCATCGCGTGGCGGTCCATGCACAGTCAGGGCCGCGGCCTGTTCTCTGTGCTGTACAAGCAGATTCCCGAGCTGGATCGGTGGACGGTGCGCGAGGCCGAGTTCGGTTGCAATTCGCTGATCGGCTTCAACTTCGGCGACGGGCACCTGCACGACGCCGATCTGATCGCGGCGGTGCAGTCCCGCGTCGGCTTCGCCCCCGGCGAGTGGATCATCGTGTGGGTGGAGTCCCAGCCGATCCACCGCGGCATCCAGCGGTACCAGGTCATCGACGCGGCGCTCGGCGTCGTGGAGCGCGGCGAGTGGCGAGTGCGCGACGCGGTGCAGGCACAGCCGTGGCTGCCCGACGGTCCGATCCCGCACGAGGTGACCTGGCGGCGCCCAGGCTACGAGGCGCCGGCACTGCCCATCGGGCTCGTGCCGGAACCCGAGCCGCAGCGCGTCGGCTGATCCGCGACCAACGGAACGGAGAAAGCGATATGAGCACAGCACTGGTTGTCGGCGGCGGCCCCAACGGCCTCGCGGCGGCGATCGCACTGGCCGGGGCGGGACTCGAGGTCACCGTGCTGGAGGCCGCCGACGAGATCGGCGGCGGCGCACGGACCCGCGAAGCGATCGTCCCCGGTCTGTTGCACGACCAGTGCTCGGCCATCCACCCGATGGCCGTCGGCTCTCCGTTCCTGCGTTCGCTCGACCTCGCCCGCTACGGGCTGACGTGGGCGTGGCCGGAGATCGACTGCGTCCACCCGCTCGACGACGGCAGCGCCGGTGTGCTGCACCGATCCGTCGCCGACACGGCCGCCGGTCTCGGCGCCGACGGCCGGGTGTGGCGGTTGCTGTTCGAACGGACCACCGCGGGCTACGACCGCATGGGCCCGGACATCATGCGGCCGCTGCTGCGCGTGCCGCGCCATCCATTCGGCTTGGCGCGCTTCGGGATTCCCGCGCTCGCCCCGGCCGATCTGCTCGCGCGCGCCTTCCGCACCCCGCAGGCGCGCGGTCTGTTCGGCGGCGTCGCCGCGCACGCTTTCCACCCGCTGAACCGGCCGCTCAGCGCCAGCATCGGCCTCGGCATCCTCACCGCGGGCCACGCCTACGGGTGGGCCGTCGCCGCGGGCGGGTCGCAGCGCATCATCGACGCGATGGCGGCGCTGCTCGGCGATCTCGGCGGCAAGATCGAGACCGGGACGCCGGTGCGGGCCGCGACGGACCTGCCCCCGGCCGACGTCGTCCTGTGGGACGTGGCGCCCACGGCCGTCGCCGACATACTCGGCGACCGGCTGCCCGCGCGAATCGGCAAGGCATTTCAGCGTTTTCGCTACGGCCCTGGGGCCTATAAGGTCGACTTCGCCGTCCAGGGCGGAGTCCCGTGGACCGCGGAAGCCGCCCGCCGGGCGGGCACCGTGCACCTCGGCGGCAACTACGCGGAGATCACCGCGTCCGAGCGCGACATCCACGCCGGACGGATGCCCCAGCGGCCGTTCGTGCTGGTCGGCCAGCAGTACCTGGCCGACCCGCAGCGCTCGGTCGGCGACATCCACCCAGTCTGGGCCTACGCGCACGTCCCGCACGGCTACACCGGCGACGCCACCGCCGCGATCATCGACCAGATCGAGCGGTTCGCGCCCGGCTTTCGCGACCGCGTCGTCGGCGCCGACGTGCGCACCACGACGGAATTCGCCGACTACAACCCCAACTACGTCGGCGGCAACATCATGACCGGAGCCAAGGACATCCCCCAGCTCGTCTTCGGACCGCGGAAAACCCTGTGGCCCTACGACATCGGCATCCCCGGCCACTATCTCTGCTCGGCCGCCACCCCGCCCGGCCCCGGCGCGCACGGCATGTGCGGCGCCAATGCCGCCGAGCGGGCCCTGCGCCGCCTGCGGTGAGCAGGTCCCGGAAAACCGACCGGCGCGCACGAGCGACCGGACCCGGGTCAGGAATCGCTGTTGCGACCCGCGGCCAAAATCCGAGATGCTGGCTGCGGGGATGGCGCGCCGGGTAACACCGCCCGGACTGGGTCTCGATCGAATGGGTAGTCCTCATCCCCGTGGGCAGTGAGAGGAGGGCCATGAAGATCATCGTCCTGTTGCTGTTGGCTCCGTTCCTGTGGCCTTTCTACCTGGTCGTCTGGTGCTTCCAGAATCCCGACAAGACCAAGCAGGCCTACGCCGGGGTGCGGGAGTCGATGCGGCGGCATCCCGCCGCGTGGACGTGGGGCGTCGCGGCATTCGGCATGCTCATCGGGATCGGCAATCTGTTCGACGCCGAGCTCGATGGCGCCGTCTTGGGCTTCGCGATCGTGGCGGGTTGCCTCGGCGTGCTGCTGAAGCTGCGCCGCAATGCCGCCGCCGAGGTCGCCGCCGCGCTGTCCGCTCGCGCCGACGCCCAGCATCTCGCGTATCTGCGCGGTGACGACTGGGGGATCTACGGGACGCGGAATCGGCCTGTTCTTTGAGCCTCGCGGGCCACAAGAGCGCCTCTGCCCGTGATGACGGGCAGCAGGCGAGGCCCCGAGCGACCCACGGTCGAGCACATTCCATGTGCGCAGAGCCTGGCACATGTGCGGGCCGTGCGGTTCCGGTATTCATGGGACCACAGGATGATCATGCGTGCGCACTACCGTCAGCGGCAAGGAACGCCGATCACCGACGCTTTGCTGTCGGTGTGTCGTCGACGCACGGTCATCGCGCACCAGGGGAAGGAACAGTGACGTTGTCGCGCCCGCTACTCACCCGCCGCACACTCCTCGGCGCGGCCGCGTTGCTCCCGCTCGCGGGATGCGCGACAGAACCAGCGCCGCCTGCCGCGGCTCCGGCAACTCCGACGGAAGTCCATCACGAGCGTCTCGTCGAGTTGGAACGACAGTTCGACGCACGCCTCGGCGTCTACGCGCTCGCGACCGGCACGGGCGTGACCATCGCGCACCGGGCGGACGAGCGCTTCGCGTTCTGCTCGACGTTCAAAGGGTTGGCCGCTGCGGCGGTGCTGCACCGGAATCCGTTGTCGCACTTGGACACCGTCGTCTCCTACACCGAGGCGGATCTCTTGAAGAGCGCCTCCATCACCTCGCGACACGTGGCGACGGGGATGACGATCCGCGACCTGTGCGACGCCGCAGTCCGTTTCAGCGACGGGACCGCGGGCAACCTGCTGCTCCGCGACCTCGGCGGCCCTGCCGAACTGACGGCGTACGTGCGCAGTCTCGGCGACACGGTCACGCGGATGGATCGCATCGAACCCGCGATCACCGAGGCCACACCGGGCGACCCACGCGACACCACCTCGCCCCGCGCCCTCGGCACCGACTACCAGCGGCTCGTGCTCGGCGACGCCCTGCCCGCCGACAAGCGCGCCTTCCTCCGCGACCTCCTCGAACGCAATGCGACCGGCGCACAACGCATCCGGGCCGGGGTGCCGCAGGACTGGACGGTGGCCGACAAGACCGGCACCGGCGACTACGGCACCCTCAACGACATCGGTATCGTGTGGCCGCCTGCCTCCGCGCCGCTCGTCATCGCACTGATGTCGAGCAAGACCACCGTGGACGCCCCCTACGACCAGGCTCTGCTCGCCGAAGCCGCCGCTTACGTCGTCGACACGCTCACCTGACCGCAAAGATCACGCCACGAGAACGAGCGCACTGGTAGCCAACGCGAGGATCGAGAGCACCTGCATTCCGGCGGCGCCCATCAGCAGGTAGGCCTTCAGCGACGTCCCCGCCCGCAGCGAGGCGATCGACTCCAGGTTGCAGTACGCCGCCACGTAGCGGGCGTCCACTTCGGCGTCGCGCCAGTGCTCAGTCAGCATCGCACGCATGGAATCGAGAGAAGTGACGCGATAGCGCCAGCTGACACCAGCAAGGACGGCCAGCACCGCCGAGCCGAGCAGGGCGAGCATCGCGACGTAGAGCGCGACGAGGGCGGCTCCGGTGAGCGTGAAGTCTTTGCCTTTCAACACCGCCACCACCGCGAGCACAAGGGTGACCAACCCGGTCGCGCTCGTGACGGCGGACGCGGCGCGCGAATTGAGTGTGTCGCGGCGGGAGTACTCGCGCTCGAGCTGGTCGTGAATGAAGCTCGCCCACCCGGCGCCCTGTTCCGCCATCGCCGAACCGCCGCTACTTCGTCCTGAACAATCGCCTGAAGAACCTTCTGATCGTGCCGTAAGCCGGGGGCCCATACGGCGCGCCGTAGGGCTGCTGTGGATACCCAGGCATCGCGGGGCCGTAGGCGTGGTCGAACGTGATCCACCCCGTCGGAGGCGGATCCTTTTCCTCGCCCGAATCCTGCTGGTCGGTCATCAGGCTTCGATTGTGGCAGTTTGCGGGGCCGCTCATGCGCGGATCGGCAGCCTGAATTCCCGATCGGCCGCTTGGGCCTCGCGGGTTCCTTCCGTGCCGCGGCCCCGGCGCGGTGGTACACCGGACGTCGTGCGGTTGCTCATCATCTCCGACACCCACATCCCGAAACGTGCGCGCGACCTTCCCGAGCCGGTCTGGCGCGAGGTGGACGCCGCCGACGTCGTCGTGCACGCGGGCGACTGGGTCGAGGTGGCGCTGTTGGATCGGCTGGAGGCGCGCAGTAAGCGACTCATCGGCGTCTACGGCAACAACGACGGCCCGGCGCTGCGGGCGCGCCTTCCCGAGATAGCCCGCGCCGACCTCGACGGCCTCCGGCTCGCCGTCGTGCACGAGACCGGACCGAGCGCGGGCCGCGACGCACGCTGCGCCCGCGCCTTCCCCGACACCGACCTCCTCGTCTTCGGCCACAGCCACATCCCGTGGGACAGCGTCACCACCACCGGCCTCCGCCTGCTCAACCCCGGCTCCCCCACCGACAAACGCCGCCAACCGGATCACACCTACCTGACCGCCACTGTTCGCTCCGGTCGGCTGAGCGAGGTCGAGTTGCACACGATTCCGCCCGCGCATTGATGAAGCCCACTGAGTCATGGCCGTGAGCAGCGAGTCGCCGCATCGCGAAAGTCGAGTAGCGAACTACCCATGACCACGGGGCGACGACGGTTGGAAACTGACGATGCGATCGAACGAACGACGCGCGCAAGCACCGCATCACCATCATCCCAGCCCTCCGATCATCGCGGAAAGGTTTGTCATGGCTTTCGATTTCAACGTCGACGTGAAACTGACCGACGCCAACGACCCAGCCAGCGTCCAGTTCATCAACATGACCATCGAATCGGCGCCGGCGGGCTCCGACCGGTTGCTCGGCGAATGGCGCGGCGCCTCGGTGTTCGTACCCGCGGAATCCGGCGAGTTCGACTGGGACGACCGACCAGGAGCCGGGACCGCGTTCGTCTTCGACGGCGCCTCGGCGGATGCGCGACTGGTACTCGGTCTGCTCGACTTCCGGGCGCCCGGAGGCGGTTTGCCGGGACGCGGCACCAGCGGAGCCGGATCGATCACCGACCCGGACGACCCGCAGTTCCTCGGCGACATCAAGTGGAAGATCACCTGAGAGCGCTGCCGTCGGCCGAGGGACGAACGTGCTCAGCCGAATCACGCTGCCACGACGCCAGAAAGTCGCTCCGCCCATCAGTCGAAATGGCGGCCCATACTGACCGGTCTCAGCCGAGGTTCAGCGGGCGATCGGGGACGCGCTCGGTAGCACACCGAGCGGCGATTCGCCCGCGCCGCCCGCTCAGCGGCGCGCACCCACCGGATGCTCGGAGTCCGCACGAGAAATGTCCTGCCCCAGATCTTCTCGGAACCCGATGCGGTCGTGCAGGCGGCGCAGGGGCGCGGGAGCCCACCAGTTGGCGCGTCCGGCCGACCCCATCAGGGCTGGTACGAGCACACCGCGGACGAGGGTGGCGTCGACGGCGATGGTCAGTGCGATGCCGATGCCGAGTTGCTGGAAAGGACGAACTCGCCGCGGCGCTGGCCGGGTTCTACCGGGAACGGCTCGTCGAGTTCCGCGGCAGCGTCCCCGCGGCGACCGAGGGACTCGGCCTCGACGCGCTGCTGGACCGGTTGCTCGGCCCGCTGGACGAGTTCAACCTCGCCCACCCGGATTCAAGGCGTTGTTCGCCCGCACGGATATGCCCGCCGCGCTTCGTGATGCGGTCGCTCCCGCGCACACGGCGGTCCACATCCAGGTCGAGTCCCTCGTGGGTTCGGTGTTTCCCGAGCTGGCTCCCGAAGACCGGCATCGCGCGACCACGGTGGCGTTCCAGCTGCTGCGCGGCATGATGCCGTTGATCGTCGACGCCGACGAGGCGCAACGCCCGGCATTGGTCGACGAACTTCGTCTCGTCGTGAGGTCCTACCTGATCGCTCGCGCCGGGCGCGGATAGCACGCCGGGAGCAGAGGCGCTCGGCGACGAGCGCGCCCGCGCCCTTCCGCTCGAGCTGCGCGCAACCCTCCGCCGGACGGCTCGCCCGCCCTACGCTGCTCTGTCAGCGCGGGAAGAGGTGACGACCATGACGGACAGCAGCGCCGGATCGGTTCTGCGGGCGGTGCTCGAGCTCGGACCGGCGCCGCGCAGCGTCATCGCCAGGCATGCCGCCCTGTCCCCCGCGACACTGACGTGGCAGGCGCGCTCGCTGATCGAGGCGGGGCTGCTGGTGGAGCTTCCCGAGACGACCGGCGCAGGGATCGGCCGCCCGTTCAGCCCGCTCGAGCTGAACACCGGCGGCAATGTGGCGCTTGGCGTCCACATCGCCGCGGGGCGGACCACGATCGCCGCCGTCGACATCGGCGGCCGCGTGGTGCGCAGCACGAAACTGCCGCACCGATCACTGGATCCGCCCGCGGTTCTCGCCGCCGCGGCCGATCAGGTGCGGCGCCTCTCCGACGAACTGTCCGATATGCGAATCGTGGGGCTCGGCGTGGCGACCGGCGGCTGGGTGGACACCGTCGCGGGCACCGTCGTGCACCACTCGTTCCTCGGCTGGCGCGACGTTCCGGTGCGCGACGAGTTGGCCGAGCGCACCGGACTGCCCACCGAACTCGACAATCACACCAGGGCGCTGGCGCACGCCGAGCAGCTGTTCGGCAGGATCCGCGATGCGGCGAGTTCCATCGTGCTGTTCGTCGGCAATGTGATCGATGCCGCGTTCGCCGTGCACGGGCAGGTGCACTACGGGCCGCGCTCGGCCGCGGGCTCCATCGCCCGGCTGCTCGATACCGAAGCCGCACGGGCGCAAGGCCTTCCGGCGCGCCCGCTGGAAGAGTTCGCCGATCACGCGCTGTGCGCGGCGGCGGGCTTGCCCGCTGTCGACGTGCCCGCCCTCTTGGCGCAGGCCCGGCCGGGCACCGCTGCCCACGACCGGTTCGCGGAACGTGCCCGCGTGCTCGGAGGTGTCGTCGCCGCGCTGATCGACCTGCTCGACCCGGACGCGGTGGTGATCTCGGACCGAGCGTTGCGCCTGCCCGGCGTGCACGCCGCGTATCTGGACGCGGTCCGCGCTCGGTCGGCGGTGTGCGCCGCACCGGAGGAGGTGGTGTTCCCGTCGTCGTTCCAGGGCCGGATCCTCGAAATAAGCTCGGCCACCGTAGTTTTGCACGGCCTGTTCCATGCCCCGCACACCGCGCTCGCCGCCCGCGCCGTTTGATTCCGACTAATTTTAAGTCGAACGAAAATTGACGGTGCACCCCCGCGACGGTCATTGTTTTCGGTATGGAAATGCGGCACATCGGCATCGCCGGATACGGAACGGGCGATCGATGTCGTCGGGTCGGAAACCCCTCTCCCGCTATCGGATTCGACCCAGGAACACACTGTGCGATTTTCTCTTCGACGAATAGCCGTCGTCGTCGCGGCGGCAGGCCTGCTTGCCTCGTGCGCGACCGACGACGCTGGCGACGTGGCGCTCACCGCCGCGCTGCCGGACTCGGTACCGGCGGGCACCGAGTTGAAGGTCTCGGTCCGCACCGCGCGCGTCGCGCTCGAGGCCTCGGGTGAACTGGCGAAATTGCCTTTCACCGTGACCGATTGGCCCGCGGTCTCCGCCGGACCCGACGTCATCCAGGCGTTCCGCGGCGGATCGGTCGACATCGCCTCCAACGCGGGCATTCCGCCGATCCACGCGCACGCGACCGGCGTCGACGCCAAGATCATCGGCGTCAAGGTGCGCAATCTGCCCAATTACCAGCTGGCGACGGCCCCCGGAAGCAGCATCGGCAGCCTCGCCGATCTGCGCGGCAAGAAGATCGCCTTCTCCCCCGGCCAGGCACAGGGCGTCATCGTGCTGCGCACACTGAAGGCCGCTGGTATCGAGCTGAACGAGGTGCAGCTGGTGGAACTGAACAGCCCGCAGTTCCTGACCGCGTTGCAGGGCAAGCAGATCGACGTCGCCCCGCTCGGCGAACCGTCGCTCACCAAGTACCTCGAGAAGTATCGCAGCCAGGGCGCCACCGCGCTGCAAACCCAGGCCGTCGACGCGCTGTCGGCGCTCTGGGCGCCGACCTCGGTACTGCGGGATTCGGCGAAACTGGCCGCCGCCAAGGAATTCGTGAAATTCTGGGCGCGCGGCGAGGTGTGGGCTTGGGAGCATCCCGAGGAATGGATCCGGGCCTATTACGTCAAAGACCAGGAAGTCGGCGCCGAGGACGGCCGCCGAATCCTGAAAACCACTCCGAAACCCTATTTCCCGGACAACTGGGACGCGGCCATCGCCTGGGAACAGGAAACCGTCGACCTGGTCACCGGCTCCGGCTATTTCGGTGATTCGTTCGACGCCGGCCAATTGTTCGACCGGCGTTTCGAGAAAGTGGCCGCCGACGCGGTCGCGCCGCAGTACCGCACCGAGGAGTCACAATGACCATCGCACTCACCCGCGCCGCCGCTCCGGTAGTGGCGCACCGGGTCTCGGACGGATTCGTCGCCCGCCGTCCGCTGCGCAGGCTCGGCGTCGGCAAGACCGTCCCGTTCGCCCGGTTGCTCGGCGTCGTGTTGCTGCTCGCGATCTGGGCGGGTGGCGTGTCGTCCGGCGTCTTCGACGAACGCAAACTCTCGGCGCCGTGGACGGTGCTGGAGACCGGCTGGGAGCTGCTGCGGGACGGCGCGCTGCTGACCAACGTCGCGGCCTCGCTGGAACGCGCGGCCATCGGACTCGGGATCGGCATCGTGATCGGCACCGCGCTCGCCCTGATCGCCGGGCTGTCCCGGATCGGGGAGTCGTTGGTGGACGGTCCGGTTCAGCTCAAGCGCGCGATCCCGACGCTCGGCCTGATCCCGCTGATGATCCTGTGGCTCGGGATCGGCGAGACGTTCAAGATCGTGCTCATCACCCTCGGCGTGGTGGTCACGATGTATATCCAGACGCACGCCTCGCTCACCACCATCGACAAGCGGTTCGTGGAACTGTCCGAGGTGCAGGGCGTTTCGCGTTCCACCTTCGTGCGGCAGGTCGTGATACCCGGTTCGTTGCCCGGTTTCTTTCTAGGGCTTCGTCTTTCGGTGACCGGCGCGTGGCTCGCGCTGATCGTGGTCGAGTCGGTGAACGCCGTCGACGGGCTCGGAAAGATGATGACCAACGCCCAGAACTACGGTCAGGCCGACGTGATCCTGGTCGGCCTCGCCGTCTACGGCACGTTCGGCCTCGCCTCCGACGCGGGCATTCGCCTGCTCGAGCGAAAGGTGCTGTCGTGGCGGCGCACGATCGCGAACTAGATGTCGAGATCAGGGATCTCACCCGCGGTTTCGGCGACCGCGCCGTGCTGGACGGGTTGACGCTGGGCATTCCGCACGGGCAGTTCGTGGCCCTGCTCGGGCGCAGCGGATCCGGCAAGAGCACCTTGCTGCGCGCGCTGGCCGGGCTCGACTACGACGTCAGCGGCTCGGGCACGCTGCGGGTGCCGGACAAGACCTCGGTCGTGTTCCAGGATTCCCGCCTGCTGCCCTGGCAGCGGGTGCTGGCCAACGTGCTGTACGGACAGCCGAGGTCGGGCCGGTCGGCGGCGACGAAGGTGCTGGCCGAGGTCGGGCTCGCGGGCCGGGAGCGCGCGTGGCCCAACGAACTGTCCGGCGGTGAGCAGCAAAGGGTTTCGTTGGCGCGCTCGCTGGTCGGCGAGCCCGATCTGCTACTGGCCGACGAACCGTTCGGTGCGCTCGACGCGCTCACCAGGATCAAGATGCACGAGCTGCTACGCGAGCTCGTCCGCCGCCGTGGCCCCTCGGTGCTGCTGGTGACGCACGACGTCGACGAGGCGATCGCACTGGCCGACCGAGTCCTCGTGCTGGACGCGGGCCGCATCTCGGTGGACCTCGACGTCGACCTGCCCGCCGAGCGAGACCCCAGCCTGCCCGAATTCCAACGTATCCGCCGCACCCTGCTCGCCTCGTTGGGCGTCGCTCCCGCGACCGTGTGAAAGGACCCCCGTGACAAGGACCCCGAAAACGTTGCACCTCAACGCCTTCCTGATGTCGGTCGGCCATCACGAGGCGGCTTGGCGGCTGCCGGAGAGCGATCCGCGGGCCGACATCGACATCGATCACTACGTCCGGCTCGCGCAGACCGCCGAGCGCGGCAAGTTCGATTCGATCTTCTTCGCCGACAGCCCGGTGCTGATGGGCGATCCCGGCCGTCGGCCGAGCGGCAAGCTGGAGCCGACCGTCATCCTCACCGCAGTCGCCGTGCAGACCAACCGCATCGGTCTCATCGCCACCGCGTCCACCAGTTACAACGATCCGTACAACCTGGCCAGGCGGTTCGCCTCGGTGGACTGGGTGAGCAACGGCCGCGCCGGATGGAACATCGTCACCACCGCGGGCGCGGACGCGGCCCGCAATTTCGGCCTCGACGACACGCCCGACCACAAGCTGCGCTACGAGAAGGCGGGCGAGTTCGTCGAGGTCGCCACGAAGCTGTGGGACAGCTGGGACGACGACGCGATCGTCGCGGACAAGCAGCTCGGCATCCACGCCGACGCGGAGAAGGTGCGCAAGATCGGTCATCGCGGCCGGTTCTTCAAGGTCGACGGACCGCTGAATCTGCCGCGTTCGCCGCAGGGCTACCCGGTGCTCGTGCAGGCCGGATCCTCCGAGGACGGAAAGAATTTCGCCGCACGCTACGCCGAGGCGGTGTTCACCGCGCAGCAGACCCTCGAGGACGGCAAGGCGTTCTACACCGACCTGAAGGACCGCGCTCGCCGCCTCGGCCGCGACCCCGAGCTGCTGAAGGTGCTGCCCGGCATCGTGCCGGTGATCGGCGACACCGAGGAGCACGCCCGTGAACTGGATGCCGAACTGGCCCGGCTGATCTCGCCCGAATACGCGCGTAGGCAACTGGCCGAGCGGTTCGCCATCCCGCTGGACGAGTTCGATCTGGACAGCGAGCTGCCCGAGAACCTGCCCACCGAGGACGACATCGAGGGCGCCAAGAGCCGGTTCACCCTCATCGTGAATCTGGCCCGCCGCGAACGGCTCACCGTGCGCGAACTCATCACCCGGCTGGGCGGCGGGCGCGGTCACCGCACCTTCGCGGGAACGGCCGAACAGGTCGCCGACACCATCGAGGAATGGTTCCGGGAGGGCGCCGCGGACGGCTTCAACGTCATGCCCGCGGTGCTGCCATCGGGTTTGGACCGTTTCGTCGACGAAGTGGCGCCGATTCTGCAGGCGCGCGGCCTGTTTCGCACCGACTACACCGAGACGACGCTGCGCGGCCACTACGGGCTGAACCGTCCGCCGAACCAGTACGCCGACCAGCTCGCCGCAGCACAGTAGAACTGTAGAGGAGAGAACCATCCGGTGACGGATTCCGTGACATCGCAGCCCGGCTGGCTGCGCTATCTGTGGCAACGGTGCCTCGCGCATCCGGCGTTGGTGGCGGTCGCGACGGCGGGGGCGATTTCCGCCGCCGTCGCGACCGCGGTGCTGCCGGTGATCGTTCGCCATGTGGTCGACACGCTGACGACCACGGCCGCTTCGGTATCGCCCTGGGTGGCACTGCTTTTCGCGGTGGGTCTCGCACGGTTCGGCTCGTCGTTCGCCCGCCGGGTCGCCTCGTCGCGACTGTCCCTCGGCGTGCAGCACGACCTGCGGGGCGACGTCTTCGCCGCGCTGCTGCGGCTGGACGGGCACGCTCGGGCCGGGCTGAGCACCGGTCAGGTGGTGAGCCGGGCCATCACCGACGTCACCCTGATCCAGATGTTCCTCCAGCTGATCCCGATGGTGGCGGGCAACGTGATGCTGCTCGGCGCGGCCTTGGCGCTGATGGCCGCGATGTCACCGGGGCTGACCGTCATCGCGGTGCTGGTGGTTCCGGCGCTGTGGCTGATCACGCGCAGCAGCCAGCGTCAGCTGTTCCCCGCCAACTGGGACGCGCAGGCCAGAGCGGCCGACGTGGCGATGCAGGTGGAGGCCGCGGTCGCGGGTGTGCGGGTGGTCAAGGGATTCGGTCAGGAGCAGCACGAACTCGAGGCGCTGGAGCGCAGCGCGCGTGACCTCTTCCGCTCGCGGCTGCGGGTCACCAGGATCACCAGCCGGTTCGCACCCGCCATGCAGGCCGTGCCCGCGGCGGGTCAAGCGCTGATCCTGGTCGTGGGCGGGCTGCTGGCGCTGCACCAGTCGATCACGCTCGGCACGTTTCTGGCGTTCATGACCTACCTGGTCTCCTTCGTGGGCCCGATCCGCCAGTTCTCCATGCTGCTGACCGTCAGCCAGCAGGGCAAGGCGTCGCTGGACCGGGTGCGCGAGATCATCGACACGCCAGCGCCCACCGGACCGAGCACGACGACACGGCCGCCCATCAGCGAGGCGCCGCCGCGAGTCGAATTCCACGGCGTGCGTTTCTCTTTCGACGACACCGTGGTCCTCGACGGCGTCGACCTGACCGTGGCGTCCGGCGAGACGCTCGCCCTGGCGGGCAGCGCGGGCAGCGGCAAGTCGACCCTGGTGCAGCTGCTGCCGCGACTGTTCACGCCCGACGCGGGCAGCGTGCGGTTCGACGGAACGGATCTGCGCGATCTGCCCGACGCCCGCGCGCTGGTCGCGATGGTGTTCGAGGACACGCACCTGATGGCCGACACGGTGCGCGCCAACGTCGCCTACGGCAGGCCCGACGCCGACGACGAGAAGGTCTGGCACGCACTGCATCTCGCTGCGGCCGACGAGTTCGTCGCCGCACTGCCCGACGGGCTCGACACCCGCATCGGCGAGCGCGGCCAGCGGCTCTCCGGCGGGCAACGGCAGCGCATCGCGCTCGCCCGCGCCCTGCTCACCGACGCCCCGATCCTCGTCCTCGACGACGCTACCTCCGCGGTCGACGCGCGCGTCGAGGAGCTGATCTTCGCGCGCATCGCCGCGGAGGTGCGGCGGCGCACCACCCTCGTCGTCGCGCACCGGATGTCCACGCTGGCCCTTGCGGATCGGGTCGCGGTCCTGGACGGCGGGCGCGTCGCCGAATGCGGCACGCTGCGCGAACTTCAGGACTCGGGCGAGTTGTTCCGCGCGCTGTTCACTCCGCCGGACCCGACGGTCATCGACGGCGACGCGACGGGGAGGCCTGCCGCGCCGACCGCGCAGCTGTGGGTCGAACCGGCCTCCGACGCCGATGACGACACCCGCACCCTCGAACAGGTCGCCAAGGCGTTCGCCCAGCGCGCGGCCGGCGCTGGGGGGCCGATGGGGCGCGCGGGCGGGCCGGGGATGCTCGCGACGGCGCCGCCGAGCGGTGATGTCGCCGCGCTGATCGACCGGCTGCCGCCGCTGCGTGGCGAACCGCGAGTGCCGGAATCGTTTTCCCGGACCCCGGATCCGCGGTTCTCGCTTGGGCGGTTGCTGCGCCCGTTCGCGCTGCCGCTGCTCGCCGGTCTCGGGTTTGTCGGCGCGGACGCGCTCGCGCAGATCGTGATCCCGTTCCTGGTGCGCTACGGCATCGACCACGGCGTGCTCGCCGGAGCCCGCGAGGTGCTGTTGCTCGCGGCGGGCCTGGCCCTGACGGTGGTGGCGCTGGACTGGGCGATCAGCGTCGCGCAGGTCAGGGTCACCGGGCTCGCGGGCGAGCGGTTGCTGTTCGGTCTCCGGGTCAAGACCTTCGCGCACCTGCAACGGCTCGGCCTCCAGTTCTACGAAAGGGAACTCGGCGGCCGGATCATGACCCGCATGACGACCGATGTGGACGGGCTGTCGACCTTTTTGCAAACCGGCCTGGCCACCGCGCTGACCAGCGCGGTCACCATCGCGGGCGTGGTGGTGGCGCTGCTGACGATCGATGCGGGGCTGGCCGTCGTCGTGCTCGCGCTGCTTCCGGTGCTTGCGATCTCGACCGTGGTGTTCCGGCGGCTCTCCGTGCCCGCGTACACCGTGGCTCGCGACCGGGTCAGCGCCGCAAACGCCTACCTCCAGGAGAACGTCGACAACATCGCGGTCACCCAGGCCTATCGGCGCGAAGCGGTGAATCAGGCGGAATTCGAACGGCGTTCGTGGGCCTATCGTGACGCGCGACTGCGCAGCCAGACGCTGATGGCCGTGTTCTTCCCGTTCGTCGAACTGATGTCGGTGGCCGCGACGGTCGCTGTCCTGGCCGTCGGCGTGCACGATGTGCGCGGCGGGCTGCTCAGCGCGGGCACCCTCATCGCGTTCCTGCTCTACATCGACCTGCTCTTCGCGCCGATCCAGCAGCTGTCGCAGGTGTTCGACAGCTACCAGCAGGCGGTCGTCGGCGTCGACCGGCTGGGGGCGTTGCTGCGCACCGAAGTCACCACGCCCGAGGCGGACGACGCACGGCCGGTCGACCGGCTGACCGGCGCCATCGAACTACGCGAAGTCGGATTCTCTTACGAGCCAACGGTTTCCGGCAGCGCCGCGCGCCAGGCGCTCGGCGGGGTGAATCTGCGCATCGCGCCGGGCCAGAAGGTCGCGCTCGTCGGCGAGACCGGCGCGGGCAAATCGACGCTGGTGAAACTGCTCGCCCGGTTCTACGACCCCGCCGAGGGCGCGGTCCTGGTCGACGGGGTCGACATCCGGCGCTATCGATTGCGCGACTACCGCAAGCGGCTCGGCGTCGTCCCTCAGGAACCGTTTCTTTTCGGCGACACGGTGCGCGCGGCCATCGCCTACGGCAAACCGGACGCCACTCCGGCCGATATCGAATGGGCCGCGCGGGCGGTCGGCGCGCACGAGATGATCGCCGCCCTCGAGCACGGCTACTACCAGCCCATCGGCGAGCACGGCCGGAACCTGTCGGCGGGACAGCGGCAACTCCTCGCACTGGCCAGGGCCCAGCTCGTGGAGCCCGACATCCTGATCCTCGACGAAGCCACCGCCTCACTCGACCTGGCCACCGAGGCCAGGGTCCGCGCCGCGGTCGACGTGCTCACCGCGGGCCGCACCACCCTGGTCGTCGCCCATCGGCTCGCCACCGCCGCCGACGCCGACCTGATCGCGGTGATCGGCGACGGCCGGTTGCTGGAGGCGGGAACGCACGCCGAGTTGCTCGCTCGCTGCGGCGCCTACAGCGCGCTGTGGGCGGCCTACGTCGGCGCGCACGGACCGGACGATGTGCGCGAATCCGTCGCCGGGTCCGGCGACTTCGCGGTCCGGTGGACAGCTGGAGATTCGGCCGCCTCGAGCGCAATGGTTGTGGGCGCGGTTGACGGATGATTCGATGCAGCCCGTGACCGACAAGATCGACGAAACTCGCATCGTCAGCGCCAGCCGGGAGATCACCGCCGATCCGGCCGATATCTTCGAACTCATCGCCGACCCCGCGCGGCAGCCGCGCTGGGACGGCAACGACAACCTCGCCGAGGCGGCCGAGGGCCAGCGGGTGCGCGCCACGGGCGACGTGTTCGCCATGACCCTCACCAACGGCGCCGTCCGCGACAATCACGTCGTCGAGTTCGTCGAAGGCGAGCGGATCGCCTGGAACCCGTCGGAGCAGGGCAAGGAGCCGCCCGGTCACCTGTGGCGCTGGGAGCTGGCGCCCGCCCGGGAAGGCCGCACGCTGGTGACGCACACGTACGACTGGACGAAGCTGACCGACGAGAAGCGTCAGGTTCGGGCCCGTGCCACCACCGGCGACAAACTGTCCGCCTCCCTCGAACGCCTCGCGCAGTTGGCTGAGGCGGGAACGAATTCCGCCGGATAACGGCTCCCCGCCCGCTCCTCGCGGACGCGTCCCGGCGGCAGGTCGCGTGGCGGACGACCGCCGAGCCGCCGGGACTCAGCTCACCGCCTTCTTCACCAGCTCGCCGATCCGCGCCTCCACCTCGGCGGACAGCTCGCTCAGCGCGAACGCGGTGGCCCACATGCCGCCCTCGTCCAGCTTCGCCGGGTCGTTGAAACCGAGCGTCGCGTACCGCGCCTTGAACTTCTTCGCGGGCTGGAAGAAGCACACGATGGCGCCGTCCTTGGCGTACGCGGGCATTCCGTACCACAGCTTCGGCGTCAGATCCGGCGCATTGGCGGTCACGATGGCATGAACCCGCTCGGCCATCGCCCGGTCGAAATCCTCCATCTCGGCGATCTTCGCGAGCACATCCTGCTCCCCGTCGGCCTTGGTGGCCCGGGCACCGCGGCGCGCCGCCGTCTTCAACTCCTGAGCGTGCTCCTTCATCGCGGCCCGCTCCTCCTCGGTGAAACCCACCGAAGCAGCACCCTTCGCGACGGTCTCCGTACCGGACTTCTGCGCCTTGCTCATTGTGGGTTCCCTTCCTCACGGACTCGATGACGACACTGCCAATGCTAGGAAGCGCACCCGCCCGGCGGCTTCTTCAAAACTGATCAATCGCGCCGGGCGCCGACCGGCGCGCACTCGCGCGGGCGCCGCCTCGGGATTGTGCCGAAGCACAGCCGATCCACCTCGAGCCGGATGCCAGAGCACATGGTGACCCGCGTCATACCCCCGTAAGGCTGGTGAATGCCGAAAAGGAGTTCTCAATGACCGAAACATCGACCGCGACGGCCGCGCAACCCCTTGGCGAGAAAGCCCTGGCGAGCGCCTTGATCGACCGGCTCACCCGCGGCGTCACCGGCGCCGCGGCAACGGTGACCACCACCTCCCCGCTCGACGGCCGCACCCTGGCGACCTTGCCGCAGAGCACGCCCGCCGACGTCGAGGCGGCGTTCGACCGGGCGCGCGCCGCGCAGCGCGAATGGGCGCGCGTGCCCGTGAAGCAGCGGGCGGCGCTCTTCCTGAAGCTGCACGACCTCATGCTCGATCGGCAGTCGGAAGGACTGGACATCGTCCAGCTGGAGACCGGCAAGTCCCGCATGCACGCGCTCGAGGAGTTGATGGACGGCGTCGGATCCACCCTCTACTTCGCCCGGCGCGCGCCGCGACTGCTGGCCCCCAAGCGACGCGCGGGCGCCTTGCCGCTGCTGACCCAGACTCGCGAGGGGTACCACCCGAAGGGCGTGGTCACGACCATCACGCCGTGGAACTATCCGCTCTCGCTCACCATGGACGTGGTTCCCGCGCTGCTGGCGGGAAACGCCGTTGTGCACAAGCCCGACACCCAGACCGCGCTGTCCAGCCTGTGGCCGCGCATGCTGCTGCTCGAGGCGGGACTTCCGGCCGATCTGTGGCAGGTGGTCATCGGCGACCCGGCCGATATCGGTGACACCCTGATCGACAACGCCGACTTCGTCTGCTTCACCGGATCCACCGCGGCGGGCAAGGCCATCGCGACGCGGGCCGCCGCCACTCTCACTGGCTGCTCCCTCGAACTCGGCGGCAAGAACCCCATGCTGGTGCTGCGCGACGCCGACATCGACGCCACCGTCACCGCCGCCGTGCGCGGCTGCTTCGCCAACGCCGGTCAGCTGTGCGTGTCCATCGAGCGCATCTACGTGGACAGGGAGGTCTACCCGCGGTTCGTGGACGCCTTCGGCGCCAAGGTGCGCGCGCTACCGCTCGGCGCGGCAATGGAATTCACCGACGGTGTCGGTTCACTGACCTCGGGCAAACAGCTCGACCGGGTCCGCGCGCACGTGGCGGACGCGGTCGCGGCGGGCGCGCAGGTGGTCGCCGGCGGCAAGGCCAGGCCCGATATCGGACCGTACTTCTACGAGCCCACCGTGCTCACCGACGTGCCACCCTCCGCCAAGCTGTATCGCGAGGAGACGTTCGGCCCCGTCGTGTCGGTCGCGCCGTTCGACTCCGAGGACGAGGCGGTCGATCTGGCCAACGACACCGAATACGGTTTGAACGCAGCCGTTTTCAGCAAGGATGTCAAGCGGGCCCGCACCGTTGCGGCTCGCATCCAGGCGGGCACGGTGAATATCAACGAGGGTTACGCCGCCTCCTACGCCGCCCAGGACGCGCCCATGGGCGGCATGAAGCAATCCGGGCTCGGGCGGCGCCACGGCACCGCCGGGCTTCTGAAATACGTCGAGCCACAGAATATCTCGGCACAGCATGTGCTCGGGTTCGACCCCGCGTTCGGCCGCACCGCGGCCCAGCACGCCGACTTCCTGCTGAAGGCCATGAAGGCGATGAAGGTCCTGCGCATTCGCTGAATCCTGCCTCGCAGCCGAAAGCCGCCGCCTGAAACCAGGCGGCGGCTTTCCGCTGTCCAGGACACCTTTTGCCGCCTACTACGCCTCGAAAACTATTGAGGGCGTGCATGTTCAGAACTTGACTCCGAATTCATATTCATGCAGCATGGTGACCCAGTTCACGGGGCTCGCGGTTCCGCAGACCCGGGCTGTTCCGATCCACCCGGCCGCGGCCGGCCCAGCGAGGTACGCATGCTCGACAGAATCCCCGGCTCCGTCGTGGAAAAGGACGGAATCGACGACCGCAGGTTCGATTGGATCCGGCACCGACCAGACGCGGAGCTGGCCCAGCGGGGCCTCGCCGACCTACACCGTGTCGGGAGCCCGGAATGAACAAGCTCTCGCTACCGGTTTCGTGTTTGCTGCCCGTGACCGCCGTCTACGGAGCGACCACACCGAGCCACGCCGAAGCGCCGAACGATACCGCCGCCACGGTGATTCGAGTGACCACGACCGAAGACGGGGCCGCGGTGAACCCCGCCGACGGTCGATGCCGCACCGCGACCGGCGAATGCACTTTGCGCGCGGCGACCCAGGTCGCCGATGCGCGGCCGGGCAGCACTATCGTCGTTCCAAGCGGACGTTATGTCCTGACCATTCCGCCGAATCCCGCCTATGTCCAGGGGCGAAACCCCGACCCCGCGACCGGGGACCTGAATCTCACGGCTCCCACCACCATCGAAGGCGCGGGTCGGGGCCGGACGATCATCGACGGCAATCACCTCGACCGGGTGTTCGCCACGTCCTCGACCGTGACGATCTCCGGGCTGACCGTCACCGGCGGCGTGGCCGCCCAACACGAGATCCCGTACTACGACACGGGCGGTGGCGGCATCGCCAACCAGGGCGCGCTGACCCTGCGCGAGGTGCATGTCACCGGCAATTCGGCAGGCTACGGCGGCGGTATCTTCAATGTCCCGCGTTCCGACCTGCGGATGATCGACAGCGTGATCAGCGACAATCACTCCGAGGAAGCCGGCGGCGTGCGCTGCGATCAGTCGTGCACGTTCACCCGCACGACCATCGCGAACAATCAGGCCGTGAGTCTCGGAAAATGGTATCGGCCGGGCGGATTCGCGGGCCGAGGCGGCGGCATCGATATTCGCGGCCTCAGCCCCGTCGCCCTGATCGACTCGGTGGTCGAAGGCAACAGCGCGTCGGACGGCGGTGGCGGCATCAATATCGCGCCCGCGTATCTGGACACCCTGCCCGCGCAAGTCACGACTGCCGTCAATCCGCCGTGGGGGCAACTCACCTTGCAGGGATCGCGGATCATCGGCAACATCGTCGGAAACTCGGTGCAGAACTGCAAGGCAGTGTTCGCGCGAATCACCTCCGCCGGAGGCAATATCAGCGACGACACCACGTGCGCTACCGCTGCGGCGGATGATCGGGTTCAGCCGAGCGCGTGAAATCGCGGACCGACGCACCTCTAGGCGATTATTCGTTCCGCACCAGAATCCGGTTCGTGTAGTCGACCGCGGCGGCAATGCTCGCTGATGCTCGTTCGATGTGGTTGGCGCCGATGGTCATTCGAGTAGCGCGCTACTCGTGATAGCCGTCCGTCGCATCGATAAGGTCGCGATTGCGGTCGGCCGATTGGGCGCCGTTTTCGAAATACAGAGGAGGTGCGGTGATGGTTTTTCGGTCTGTTGGCGGGGGTGGCCAGAATTTGCCGGAGGACGTGCGGGATGTCCAGCAATTGATCAACCGCAGTATCGCGCTGCTCGGCCTGCCGGCGCTCTCGGTCGACGGTGCGGTCGGCCCGCTCACACAAGCGGCGATCACGGCGTTCCAGCTCGCCCACGGTGGAGTCGGAGATGGCGTGATGCGGATCGCGGCGGGCGAGGAGCCCGTGTTTCCCGGTCCGGAGCCGATCGAGTTGACACAAGGCCAAGGGGACGGCGCGACCATCGCCGAGGCGTGCAAAGCGGCCCGAGAGGATTGCCAGGCACAGGCGGGTTGTCAGCCTGGCACGCTGAAGATGGACAAGAAATGCATCTGTTGGAAAGGTGGGGCGGCAGGCGGGTACACGTGCACCGTCGGGTGCGGGTGCAGCGCGCCGATCGTCTGACCGCTTGCTGAAAGCGATTCTGCGCCGCCAGAATTCACTCAGATTCGAGTGATCGGGCGGGCACGCCGCATGCTCTGGTGACGAGGTCGGCCCACGCCTGCGGATGTGTCGACCACAGGTTGTGGGCGACTCCGGGTAGTTCTTCGAAGCTGCCGCGCGGGACCAAGGCCGCGAGTTGCCGCAGCGGCCACGACGGCCGGATATCGTGCTGCGCGGCGATGAACGTCATGGCGACATCGGAATCGGCCAGCCCGCGGAACAGGTCGGGTTCGTGGATCCACTGCACGAACGACGCGTTGAGTGCCGCGTGAACCTCTGGCGCCCAGTCGATTTCGAGGTCTTCTTCCAGATGCAGCGACGAATGATATTCCTCGGACCAGAAGCGATCCTTGTGCAGTCCGTGCCCGGCGACGCCGACCACGGATCGGACGCGGTCGGGATGGTCCAACGCGTAGCGCACCGCCAGGTCCGAGCCCCAGGAATGGCCGAGGACGACCCAGCTGTCGATGTCTCCGGCTCGCCGCACCGCCTCGATATCGGCGACCGCTTGCGCGAGGTCGTGCGGCCCGCCTTCGGAGCGTCCGACGCCCCTCGGTTCCGGGTACCACGCCCGCATCCCGCGCGGCGCCAGCTCGTCGTCCTCCAGGTAGTGGACGCAACCCGGTCCGCCGGAGAGAATCACGACATCCGGACCACTTCCCGTGACCCCGACGTGCAGCATGATTCCGTCATCCGCCTGCACCATCGTCGATCGCAATTCGCCCCCTCCCCACACGCGAAACCCAGGAACGGAATTCGCCGCGCTCGATCCTATCGCCGCCCCGTCGGATCCACTGCGGCGCGAAAGGCATAGCCGCCCTGCGGCCAGGGTCAGGACTGGTCGAATTGCTGCTGGACGACGCGCATGGCGGAGAGATCGGGTGCCGGTGTTCGACGAGCGCCGAAACCTCGAGCGATACGACGACGTGGCCCCGCGAAATGTGAGGCGACGCGACCACCTCACATTCCGGGAGGCTGTCTCGTCGTTCCGATGAAGAGGCGACGGCAGGAAGGCAGGCGACATCATGACCACCGAATCCGAGTCGGCCGACGGCGGGCTCGATCCGAGTACGAACGCGATCATGAGCGAGCGCCGTCAACTGATCAATCTCGCCTACCGGCTGCTCGGTTCGCTGGCCGATGCCGAGGACGTCGTACAGGAGACCTACGCCCGCTGGTACGCCATGTCCCGCAAGCAGCAGGAGTCCATCGAATCCCCCGGCGGCTGGCTGACCAAGGTCGCGGGCCGCATCTGCCTCGACCTGCTCGGCTCGGCGCGCGTCCGGCGGGAACGCTATGTGGGCGAATGGATCCCCGAACCGCTACCCGACCGCGGCGAGTGGACCGACGGGCGCTCCGGCGCCGATCCCGCCGACCGGATCACCATGGACGAGTCGATCAACATGGCCTTTCTCGTCGTGCTCGAATCGATGACGCCCGCCGAGCGCGTGGCGTTCATCCTGCACGACATCTTCCGCTACCCCTTCGCGGAAGTGGCCGAGATCGTCGGACGAAGCCCCGCGGCATGCCGCCAGCTGGCCACCTCGGCCCGCCGCCGCATCGATGCGTCACGGGCGTCCGCGAGTCCGGCGGCCCAGCGCGCCGACATCGTCCGAGAGTTCAAGCAGGCGTGGGAAGCCAAGGACATCAACGCCCTCATCGGACTTCTCGACCCCGCCGCCACGGGCATCGCCGACGGCGGCGGCCTGGTCACCGCCGCGCTGCACCCGATCGAGGGCGGTGAACAGGTCGCTCGACACTTCATCGACATCGCCGTTCGAGCACCCGGACTGAGGATCCTGGAACGCACGGTCAACGGACAGCCGGGCCTGGTACTCCAGCTCGACGAAACCACAGCGGCGGTGTTGGCATTCGACATCCCCGGCGACCGGATCGAACGCATCTGGGCCGTCCGCAACCCCGACAAACTCCGGCCGTGGACGACCGGCGGCAACGACTGAAGGGGCGGCCTGGCGCGGCGATCCCTGCGGCCTCTGGTCCGCCAGGGGGCGCGGCCGATATCCGGAAGCGGCCGAGGCCGAGGGTCGGTTAAGATCATCGGCAGCGCGTGCACGCCGCATCAGGCGTCCACGCCAGGACGGTCCGTCCTCACCACGGGAACCCGGACCGGCGAGCCGATCATCTTGCGGCACACCCACGGCGGAGAGACCCGCCGGAACAAGTCGGTGTGCCCGGTCAGGAACGGCTTTCCCACGACGCGTACCGGCATCTCCGGGATCGAGCCGTTCCGGCTGCGCCGGGATCGGGCCGGTGCGCTCGCCGACGGTCGCCGCCGCGCGCGGCGCATCAGAAGGAGTTTTCCCGTGAGCTCAGCCCTTTCGCGGCCCGCCGCGCCGCAGCACAGCGAAAGTCACTGTTCCGACCGTGTTTTCGACGCCGATCAGCAGATCGTCGAACGGGTCACCGGGGCGCGATCCGTGGTGCGATCGCTCGAGGAACTCGGCGTCGAAGTGGTCTTCGGCATTCCGGGCGGTGCGATCCTGCCGGTCTACGATCCGCTGCTCGACTCCCGGCGCATCCGCCACGTGCTGGTGCGGCACGAGCAGGGCGCCGGTCACGCCGCGACGGGCTACGCCCAGGCGACCGGCCGGGTCGGGGTGTGCATGGCGACCTCGGGCCCTGGCGCGACGAATCTGGTGACCCCGCTCGCCGACGCGCAAGCGGATTCCGTTCCCCTGGTGGCGATCACCGGCCAGGTGCCGCGGCTCATGATGGGCACCGACGCGTTCCAGGAAGCCGACATCACAGGCATCACGCAGCCGATCACCAAGCACAACGTCCTCGTCACCCACGGCGCCGACATTCCGCGCATCCTCGCCGAGGCGTTCCACTTGGCGAGCTCGGGCAGGCCCGGCGCCGTCCTGGTGGACATCCCGAAGGATGTGCTGCGCGCCCAGACGGTCTTCCGCTGGCCGCCGCGACCGAGGCTGTCCGGCTATCGCCCGGTCACCGAGCCCAATCCGCGTCAGCTCCGCGCCGCACTTCGCCTCATCGCGCGGGCGCACGCGCCGGTGCTCTACGTGGGCGGCGGCGTCGTCAAGGCGGAAGCCGCCGCGGCCTTGCGCGCCTTCGCCGAACGCACCGGCATTCCGGTGGTGACGACGCTGATGGCGCGCGGCGCGTTTCCCGACAGCCATGCCCAGCATCTCGGCATGCCGGGCATGCACGGCACGGTCGCCGCGGTGGCGGCGATGCAGAAGAGCGATCTGCTGATCGCCCTCGGCGCCCGCTTCGACGACCGGGTCACCGGCGACCCTCGCTCGTTCGCCCCGCACGCCGCGGTGATCCACGCCGACATCGATCCGGCCGAGATCGGCAAGATCCGGCACGCCGACGTGCCGATCGTCGGCGACTGCCTTGCGGTGCTGGAGGGACTCATCACCGCGCTCGACGCGTATCAGGAACCGCTGCCGGACCTTTCGGCCTGGTGGGCGACCCTGCGCCAGCTCCGCGCGTCCTATCCGCTCGGCTACGACCGTCCCGCGGACGGCGCCCTCGCGCCGCAGTTCGTCATCCGCGCCCTCGGGCGTGCCGCCGGACCCGACGCCATCTTCTGCGCCGGTGTCGGCCAGCATCAGATGTGGGCGGCGCAGTTCATCGAGTACGAGAAACCACGGACCTGGCTCAACTCCGGCGGCATGGGCACCATGGGCTACGCCGTCCCCGCCGCGCTCGGCGCCAAACTCGGTGTGCCGCAAGCGGAAGTCTGGGCGATCGACGGCGACGGCTGCTTCCAGATGACCAATCAGGAGCTGGCCACCGCGGCGGTCGAAGGCGTGCCGATCAAGGTGGCGGTGATCAACAACGGCCATCTCGGCATGATCCGGCAGTGGCAGCACCTCTTCTACGAGGAACGCTATTCGCAGAGCGAGCTGGCCACCCATTCCCGGCGCATCCCCGATTTCGTCGAACTCGCCGAAGCCCTCGGCTGCGTCGGGCTGCGCTGCGAGCGAGAAGCGGACGTCGCGAGGGTGATCGAAGCGGCTCGCGCCGTGCGGGACCGCCCGGTCGTCATCGACTTCGTCGTCGGATCGGACGCGCAGGTGTGGCCGATGATCGAAGCGGGCGCGGGCAACGACCTGATCATGGCCGCCCGGAATCTGCGTCCGCTCTTCGACGACGCGGACGGCCCGGACGTCGGTACCGCTGAAACCATTGCGGTGCACGGCAGTACGAGATAAGCCCGGACTTCGGCGTTCTGAGTCGTCGCCCGACCGGCGTGCCCGACCAGCGCCAGCTGTGGCACAGGTCGGCACGTCGGTCGTCGTGGCGCACCCTCGCCGACGACTGGGCGGCGGACTGGCCCCGATCGACCGACGCGCACGAACGGCCAGCCGAGGCCCTGGTCCCCGCTATGAATTCGGGGTGCTGTCGGCGGAGCGCTAGGCGCCGGTCGAGAGCAGCTGGTCGAAGAACGTCCGGTAGCCGCGCAGCGCCTGCCGGAGGTCTTCGGTGTCCGACTTGTCGCCGCGCCGCTCGTCCAGTTCGCGCTTGCGCTGCTGGAACGTGGAGATCATCTTGTTGATCGTGTCGCCGACCAGGTCGTCGGCGCGGGCGACAGCGGTCTTCGGATCGTCGACGAAGGTGACCTGGACCTCCCGCCACTGCGTGCGCAGGCGATCGAAATCGGCTTCGGCGAACAGCAACGAGGACTGGCCCGCGGCGGAACCTGCGGTCGCCCCCGCCTCGACGCGTTCGGTGCTTGCCGCGGGCTCCGCTGCCGCGCGCGCCGACTCCGGCGCCTGGGCCGCACCCGCGGGACGGCCCGTCTCGACCGCATCGCCGGTGCCCCGTGCGTCGGCTCCGATCACGTCGCGGTCCGCGGTCCGCTCGGCGCTGCGCGGTGCCCCTGCGGGTTCGCCGACCCGCTCGGCGTCGGTCTCCTGGCGGCGGCCCGTCTCCGGCGCTTCCGCGCCGTACCTGTCGTACTGGGACTCGGAACCGGTCTGTCTCGCCGACTCGTTCGCCGTCCCATCGCCTGGCAGTCGCCGCTCGGACTCGGTGCTCATGATTTCACGTCCTTGTTCTCCTGACCGGACACCCCGACCAGGTCCTGAAACAGTTCTCGGTAGTGCACGATGGCGGTGCGGCGGTCCTCGGTGGACACCGTGGTACCCGTGGGCCGCGTCACGATCTCGTGCGCGGCGCGATAGTGGCCGAGCGGCTCGGCGTGCTCCACGGACAGATCGGCGATCTGCTGCTCGTAATTCTCCGTGGGATAGCCGCGCTCGGACATGATCGTGGTGACCAGGCGGTCGGCCTCGGTCAGCGCCCCTGCGGGGTCATCGATGAATCGCTCCTGCACCTCTACCCAGCGGGTGTTGTAGACCCGCTTCTCGTCGTCCGACAGCTCGCGCAACCGCAGCTTCGCGTGCCTGCGCTCGCGTTCGGCGAGTTCTCGCTCGGCGGCCTTACGATCGTCGCGTTCCTCGACCGTCCGGTCGTACTCGGGGCCGAACTTGCGGCGTAGTCGCTGTCTACGCAACACCGGCAACACCAGGAACGCGACAAGGGCCGCGATGACGACGACAATGGCGATGACGACAATGATTGCCCATACTTCGGCCGACATCTGAACCTCCTTGTCGAGCTCGTTCGCTGAGGTAATGCCTCGTGACGGCGATTCCAAACTCTTGATCACCGTGGGGCTCGATGTCGGCGACACGTCAGCGGTGCGACGAGAACCTACGAAAAGCCGTTGCGTCGCAACATCGCTGCACCTTCGGCGCCGTTGGTGCGGCGGCGAGCGAACGCGATCACCGCCGGAAGCCGGTCGACTGTCATCGGAAGCGACTATCGATGACCTCACGTGGCAACTGTTCGGGGTGCGGATAGGTGATCAACACGCGGCAACCGTCCGGGTCGACGCCGTCGATGAAATTGATCCCGTTCGCAGTGGTGGTGTGAGTACTGGGATAGTGAGCGCGCAGGCGGCGTTCGATTCGGTCCAGCTCGCTTCTGCTGTCGGTGGACCAGATGATTTGCACGACGCCCAAGTCACCGATATTGCGTCTCAGGGACGTTTGGCTCACCCGTAGGTACAGCTGGAAGCCGTCAGCCGTCAACAGCAGTGCGGCGTCCGGCTCGTGAATCGAAATGCGGCATTCGAATACGTCGCGGTAGAAGCGAATCGAACGATCCAGATCGGACACTTCTATCAAACACGATGCCGCCCGTACGCTACCCACCTGTTTTCCTTTCAGAAGCCTCCCTCACGCCCACACTACCGGCGGTTGTGCGATGAAAATTCTGCCGGAACGATTCGGCGCCGCCTACCATGGTCGACACCGCACCGGAGTCGATTCCTGAACAGCTACCGGTCGCGCCGCGGCCTGATCGCGCGGCATCTTCGGTTCGACATTGGAGCCGCCCATGGTGACATTGGACCGGTTGGCGAACGTACTGAGTGGCTATGGAATCCGTTTGCGGTTGGGTTCGGTTCCCCGGTCGACCCCCTTGCGCAGCGTAGTGATCCACGGCGCCGATCAGGATCCCATCGAAGTGGGTGATGTGCTGCTGGGTATCGGCGCGCGGTCGGTATCGGAGGCGGTGGAGTGGGCGGTGTCGGCGCGGGCGGTTGTCGCGCTCGTTCGTGGGTGTGCGGAAATCGAGGACCAGCCGCGGGTCGACAGCGTGGCGGTGCTGGTGATCGACCCGGCGGTGGCATGGAGCGAGGTCGCCGCGGTGGTCTATGGGTTGGTGCTCGAAGGACGCGAAACAGAGGCCGGTCGCGGCCCGACCGATCTGTTCGCCTTGGCCGACAGTCTGGCCGACGCCGTCGAGGGTGCGGTGACGATCGAAGACCGCCAGTCGCGGGTGCTGGCGTATTCCAGGCCGCAACCGCACCTCGACCCCGCACGGGTCGAGACGATCCTGGGCCGGGAAATGCCGCCGTGGTTGCGAGCGGTGTTCGATGCGCACGGTGTCTTCGCGCATTTGGCGGCCTCCGATGAACCGTTGTTCGTTCCCGCGCAGGCGGGACGGGGTATGACGGGGCGGATGGTCGTGGCGGTGCGCGTGGGCCGGCAACTGTTGGGCTCGGTATGGGTGTCCTGCCCCGCACCGTTGCGGGGCGCTCGGCGGAGGGCCTTGGCCGACGGCGCACGCACGGTGGCGCTGCACCTGTTGCGGTCGCGGGCCAGCGCGGACCTGGAACGCCAGGTGGAATCCGACTTGGTGATCCGTCTGCTGGAAGGCGCCGCGGATGCGGCGACGGTGGCCAGCAGGCTCGGGTTGGCGCCGGAGAGTTTGCGGGTGATCGCGCTGCGAGCTCGGATCGCCGACCAACAGCACGCCGCGCTGTTGGTGGTCTTCGAGCGCGCGACAACCGGATTCGGCTGGTCGCGTCCGAGCCGCAGCGCCTTGGTCGGCGACACCATCTACACCGTGCTGCCCGCCGACCAGGCGGCGACGGCACGCCGCTGGATGAATGAGCTACAGGCGGCGCTGCCCGAACGAACGACGGTGCTGGCCGGTATCAGCGCGGCGGCCCGTGCCACGGAACTGATGCCTGCGCGCCGAGAGGCCGAGGAATGCCTGGCGCTGCACGAGGTCGGCTCCGCGAACGCCGCGCCACCCGCGTACGACGAGTCGTGGGACGAGATCCTGCTGCAACGGTTGCGCACCGCAGGGCTTTCAGGGCGTACCCCGTCCAGGGGGCCGGTGTCGGAACTGCGGCGCCATGACCGCGCGAACTCCACCCGCTATGTGGCGACGCTGCGCGCCTGGTTGCAAGCCCAAGGCGACCCCGCCGCGGCGGGCGCCCTACTCGGCGTGCACGAGAACACCGTTCGTAACCGGCTGCGCAAGATGGCAGAGGTGACCGACCTGGGCCTGGACGACCACCGCAAACGGCTGGCCATGATGATCGAACTCGCCGTCGGCGACAACGCCTGACACACCTGCGCTGTGCTGCCGCCACAAATCTCGACGCCGCGATTGTCCGATCAGCGCAATCGATCGCCTCGACAACCGCGCCATCATGGGGTTGAGCCGAAATCGCAGGTAGGAGCAACGACTGAATATGGAATCGCCTGGAATGAACAACATGCCGGTAGGTGAGGTCATGCAAAGACCGATCATCGCCGTCCGGCACGACGACACTGTGGGCGAGGCGGCGCTTGTGCTCGCCGAACTCGGCGACGCAGCGTTGCCTGTGCTCGACAAGAGCGATCGCCTCATCGGCGTACTCACCAGTGGTGACCTCTTGCGGGCCGGCGGACTCGACGACACGGTCAGCGCGGTGATGACCACACCGGCGGTGTCGGTCCCCGACACCGCGGCATTGGCCGAGGTCATGACCAGGCTGGTAACGCACGGACTGCGCAGTCTGCCGGTCGTCGGCGCCGATGGCCGCGTGGTCGGCATGTTCAGTCGCGGCGACGCGTTGCGAATCATGCTCACACCCGACGACGCGCTCGCGGCCGACGCACGGAACCTCCTCGATCAATACACCGGCGCACGGCGCTGGCATGTCACCGTCGTCGAAGGCGACGCGACGATCTCCGGCGGGTTCGCCGACGAATCCGAACGGCGCATCGCCATGGCCCTGACCCGCACGGTGCCCGGCATTCGCACCGCAACCATCGCGAACACACCGGCCGCTGCCGTCGCACCACCGAGCTGACCGGCAACAACACGGCCCGGCCACGCGCTGGCCGACAAGCGGCTCACAGAACCGCGAACACGAAGACAACATCAGCCCCGGAGATCCGGATGACCAACGCACGCCCCGTCTCTCACGCCCGCCTTACCGACCATCTACCCGCACTGCGCGCCACACTGATGCAGCAACGCCACTTCCGCTTGCAGCAGTTGGCCGACCTCGAAGCCGAAATCGACCGCGGCGCCGCGCCTGCGAACGCGGCCGACACCGCCAGGTATGAGGTCACCATCGAATTGGCGGCGGCAGCACGACAAGCGTTGGCCGACATCGAGGAAACCCTCACGCTCATGAGCACAGGCCGTTACGGCCGCTGCCGCCGCTGTCACACGGAGATACCGATCCACCTGCTGCAGACCATCCCCGCCACCCAGTGGTGCCTGAATTGCCGACGGCACCTCCCTGCTTCCGGCGGTTGCCGCCCGATGCGCCGACAGCGGCCTCGCAAAGGCGTCCGAACACCGCGGCCCGGCTCGCCGGCCGAGCGGAGAACCCTCGCCTGATGGCGCCGATCGGGCGAGGGATGCCCACGTCAACGCGCCGCGCGCGTCCCCCGGCTTCGGTAACGTTTGCGCGTATGAACACTCTGAGCTTGCGAATTCGCCGCAACCTGTGTGTTGTAGTGGTGTGACCAACACTTCCGGAGACGCGTATCCCATGGCGGACACGATGACAACCTCCGTCGCAGTGCGTGACGGTGCGACCGTGCTCACGGTGGCCGGCGAGGTCGATCTTGCGACCGCGCCCGCACTGGAGACCGCGATCGAGGGCATCCTGGCGAGCAAGCCGACGGCACTGATCATCGACCTGACCGCGGTCAGCTTCCTCGCCTCGGCGGGGATGGCGGCGCTGGTCGCGGCGCATCAGCGGGCCGGGTCGGCGACGACCATCGCGGTGGTGGCCGACGGACCAGCGACCAGTCGTCAGCTCAAGATGACCAGCCTGGATCAGGTCTTCGCGCTGCATTCGACGCTCGAGGCGGCGCTCTCCTCGCTGCGACCCAACTGACCAGAACGCGAACCGACCAGAACGCGAACGGCGTCCCGGCGCATACGCCGGGACGCCGTCGACTTCGTCAGACCAGTTCGCGCAGCTGCTCGATCAGCTTGACCCGCTCGGCCGGCGTGCCGGCCATCGGCACTACGTTCAGCGCGGTGACGCCCGCCTCGCGGAAGGCGGCGACCCGTTCCTTGACGTAACCGGGCGGTCCGACCAGCGAGATGTCGCGGACCAGATCGTCCGGCACCACCTTGACCGCGTCTTCCTTGCGGCCCGCCAGGTACAGCTCCTGGATGCGATCCGCCTCGGCACCGTAGCCGTACTTGGTGGCGAGGGTGTGATAGAAGTTCTTGCCCTTGGCGCCCATGCCGCCGATGTAGAGGGCAAGGTGCGGCTTCACGAACTCCAGCAGCGGCGTCACGTTCTCGCCGATGGCCAGCGCCGGACCGGCGAACACCTCCAGCGGGCCGAGGGCCGGATCGCGCTTGGCCAGGCCCGCGTCCAGCGACGCGCCCCAGATCTCCTTGGCCCGCTCGGGCAGGAAGAAGATCGGCTGCCAGCCCTCGGCGATCTCGGCGGCCAGCTCGACGTTCTTCGGGCCGAGCGCCGCGAGCAGCACCGGAATGCGTTCGCGCACCGGGTGATTGATCAGCTTCAGCGGCTTGCCGAGGCCGGTGCCCTCACCCTCGGGCAGCGGGATGCGGTAGTGCTTGCCCTGGTATTCGAGCCGTTCCCGGCGCCACACCTTGCGGCAGATCTCCACCAGCTCCCTGGTGCGGCCGATCGGCGCGTCGTAGGGCACGCCGTGGAAGCCCTCGATCACCTGCGGGCCCGACGCGCCCAGGCCGAGCAGGAACCGGCCCTCGGAGACGAAGTCGAGGCCAGCGGCGGTCATCGCCGTCAGGCTCGGGGTACGGGTGTAGATCTGCAGGATGCCGGAGGCCAGCTGCAGTCGCTCCGTCTTCGCGGCGAGGTAGCCGAGCGCACTGACCGCGTCGAAGGAGTACGCCTCGGGCACGAAGACGGTGTCGAGGCCGGCCCGTTCCAGGTCGGCGACTTCGGCCGCCGCTTCCTTGAAGCCGCCCGAGTAGTTGATGCCCAATCCGATCCGCATGTGCTCAACATAACCCCAGGTATGTACGAGCTGCGCATCGGCCGTCCGACGCGGTGGCCGGACAGGGTGCGCGCGGTCGCAAGCGGTAGCGTGATCATCAATTACGTCGCCGGAGAACGAAAGGCAACCCGTGTCGCAGCCGAGCACGTCGTCCCAGGAAACTGCGTCTTCTTTCGGTGAGGTCACCCTCGCGCAGTACCTGTCCGATCTGGCCGCCAAGATCCCGGCGCCCGGCGGCGGCGCGGTGGCCGCGCTGCACGCGGCACAGGGCGCGGCGCTGATCGCCATGGTGGCGCGCTACACGACCAGGGCCAAGGACGCCGAGCACCGGCCGATCGTGGACCGCATCATCGAGGCCGCCGACGCGGCCTGCGCACGCGCGCTGGCCCTGGCCGACGCCGACGCGGCCGCGTTCACCGCGGTGGGCGCCGCCTACAAGCTCCCGAAGAACACCGACGAGGAGGTCGCAGCCCGCACCGAGGCGATCAACGCCGCGCTGGTGGAGGCGGCCCGGGTGCCCGCGGCGGTGGTGGACGAGGCCGACGAAGTGCTCTCGCTGGCCGCGGAACTGCTGCCGATCGGCAACCCGAACGTCGTCACCGATATCGGCGCCGCGGCCGACGCCGCCCGCGCCGCCGCCACGAGCTCGCGGCTCAACATCGAGATCAACGTGACCTCGCTGCCCGCCGCGCTGGGCGACAAGTTCGCCCCCGCGTTGCTGCGCATCGAGGAGATCACCGCGCGCGCCGACAGCCTGCACGCGGAGGTCGTGCACATCGTGCGCAGCTAGCAAGCCCCTTGGGCGACACGCCCATACAGAAACACGCCGACATATTCTCGGCGAGGAAGCCTTGACCAGGGCGCGGCGGGTGGTGCGTGCGCCGATGTTCGGCGGCTCTCCCCGGGTGACCGTGTCCGGACCTACGGTTGATTGTCATGAGTGACGATTCGCCGTCCTCCGAGAAGCCCGGCTCCGATCCGGCACTCCAGGTGCGCGTGCGACGCGAGCAAGCCTGGAGCAACTATCATGCCGCGCGCATCGCGCTCGCGGATCTGCGCATCCGCGCCAACCTGCAGGGCAGGCCCGCGTGGCTCGGCCGTTTGCCGGGCGGTGCGTACGAGCGCGCGGAGCGGCGTCTCGACCGGTTGCGGCGCGAACTGGGCAAGCACGGGGTCGGGGCCGCCGAACACTCCTGGGGATTGCTCTCGGGCGGCGCGACGCCCACATTGGCCGGTGTGGTCGGCATCGAGACCACCATCGCCGTCCTCGCGACGCGTTTCGCGGTGATCGCGCCGCAGTGGGCGCGGGAACTGCACGCCATCGCCCGCGACTGCCCCTACGTGCGCGAACAGGCCGCCGAAGGCGACCGCCGGTGCGTCGACGAGCTCACCGACCGGTTGCTGGAGACCGTCCGGCTCGCCCCATCCGAGGCGGCGCGGCAGCGGCTGATCGACCACCTCCCCGGCGAACTGCGCCCGATCCCCTCCGATGTCGAGCAGTTGCGCAGGCACGGACCAGGCCCGATCCGAATCGACTTCGAGATCCACACCAGCACAATCGAACTCGCGAGCATCACGGTCACGCCCGCACTACGCGGCATGGGCATGGGCAGCGCGGGATTGACGCATCTGTGCCGCACGGCCGACGCACACCGCCTGCACATCATCGGCCAGCTGCTGCCCGCCTTCCGCGACGACGAGGATGCGATCCCCGCGCTGGCGGGCTGGTGCCGCGGACACGGGTTCACGGTGCACGAACGACTCGGCGGGCGCATCTCCCGCCCGCCCGCGACGCCCAAGCCGACGCCAAAGAAAACCGACCGGTTTTATGGCTGACCCCCGGCAAATCCTGGCCTACATATTCGGCAAGCCGGGTTGATCATGAAGGCGTAGACTAGTTTTTCGCGTAACGACACCATCTCGAAAGGGGTGGAGCCATGAGGAGCCTACTTCGCCACCTGTTCCTCGCGATCGTGGTCATCGCCGTGACCGCGTTCGGCTCCGGCGTGGCGGGAGCGACGCTGATCGGTCCCCCGTCCTCCGACATGATCACGGGGATCACGCCGACCGCTGGGCAGGAAGTCGGCATCGCGCATCCGGTAACCATCCAGTTCGCCGCACCCGTCAGGAATCGCGCTCGCGCCGAAAGTCTCGTGACCGTCGGCTCGACCCGCCCGCTCGACGGCACGTTCGCCTGGACGACCGATCGCGAGCTCACCTGGACGCCGACCGGATTCCTGCCCACACGATCCGACATCGCCGTCCGAATCGGCAACGCCCGCACCGAATTCCGCACCAACGAAGGCGTCTACGCCGAAGCCGACATGTCCGCGCACACCTTCACCGTCAGCATCGGCGGGCAAGTCGTGCGGAGCATGCCGGCCTCCATGGGGAAGCCCGGATTCGAAACTCCCACGGGCACTTACCCGATACTGGAGAAGTTTCGCTCGGTGGTCTTCGATTCCCGCACCATCGGTATCCCGCTGAGTTCGCCCGAAGGTTACCTGATCAACGGCGAGTACGCCGAACGCCTCACGTGGGGAGGCGTTTTCGTGCACTCGGCGCCGTGGTCGGTGGATTCGCAGGGCTATGCCAACGTCAGTCACGGCTGCATCAATCTCGCCCCCGACGACGCGGCCTGGTACTACCAGACGGTCGGCGTCGGCGACCCGGTCAACGTGCACTGGTGAGCCCGGTCCCGCGGTCCGCCTCCCCGCGCGTCGCGCGCCCGACGTTTCACAGAACGTAGTTCCCTGGCAGTATCGTGCCGGGGAGCTGGTTTCGATGTGGGACTACCCGACGGCGTGACCTGATGAAGGCGGGGAGATGGAACGACCGGACATGACGACACGAACCGGAAGAAGCACGATGCCGCGGGCTACCGCGCCCGGGACGCCGCCGTGGCCGGGTGAACAGCATCGCGGGGACCGGTCCGGCAGCGAGCGCGGGCGGCCGTATGACTTTGCGCGCGAACCGGAGTGGGAACCCGAAGCCGAATTCGTTCCGGAGCCAGTGCATTTCCCCGAGGAGGACGTGTTCGCGCGGATGATCGACCGATCCCCCAAGCGGCCGCCGCTGCGGCGCTGGGCGCCCGCGCTGATCGGTTCCGTCGCCGCGCTGGCGGTGACGGCGGCGGCCTTGCTGTACTTCCGCGGCGGGCCCGCACCGCAGCCGACCGCCGCAAACAGTCCCGCCCCGACGACCGAGCCCGCGATCGTTCCCGCGTCGCGCTGCCCCGCGGAGCGCGTCGGCAACAGGATTCAGGGCAACGGCGACGGCGGCACGGATTCCGGCCCAGCCGCGATCTTCGCCTTCCAGTACGCGTACTACGTGACGCGCTCGGCCGAACAGGCGCGCACCGTCGTCGCGTCGAACGCCTCGGTGCCCACCGTGCAGGCCATCCAGCACGGCATCGACAGTATTCCGGCAGGCACCACGCACTGCGTCGCCATCACCCCCGGCGCCTTCGCCGGCCAGTATCGCGTCGTGATCACCGAGACCAGACCGGGCCGCGACCCGATGACCTACAACGCCCAGCTCGTCAGCGTCGCCCGCGCGGGCGACCGCACCCTCATCACGAGCATCGCCGCCGCGGGCTGAACCGCACGGCGGGCAGATCTCGTCGACGCTTCCCCAGCCCTCAGCCGCGCAGTTTCTCCGCCGCCGCGACCACGTGCCGCATGAGCAGCGCGGTGGTCACCGGGCCGACGCCGCCGGGAACCGGGCTGAGTGCGGCGGCCTTGCCGCGCACCGAATCCGCCTCGACGTCGCCGACGATGCCGCCGTCCGGCGCCTCGTTGGTACCGACGTCGATGACGATCGCGCCCTCGCGCACGTGCTTTCCGGTGACCAGCCCGGCCCGGCCCGCCGCGGCGACCACCACATCGGCGGTCGAGGTGACGGCCGCCAGGTCGGCGGTGCGCGAATGGCACACGGTGACGGTGGCGTCCTCGGCGAGCAGCAGCTGCGCCAGCGGCTTGCCGACGATGTTCGAGCGCCCGACGACCGCGACCAGCTTGCCGCGCAGCGGGATCTCGTGGTGCTTCAGCAGTTCCACCACGGCCTCGGAGGTGGCGGGCACGAAGCCGTCGAGGCCCGCGGCGAGCAGGCCGAGCGAGAGCGGGCTGACGCCGTCGACGTCCTTGTCGGCGGAGATCGCCGAACTCACGTCGTCGAGCGAGACGCCCGCGGGCAGCGGGGTTTGCAGCATGATCGCGTCGAAGGACGGGTCGGCGCTGCGCGCGTCGAGTTCGGCGCGGATCTGCTCCGCCGTGGCGTCGGCGCCCAGATCGATACGGTCGCAAGCGATTCCGAGTCGCTCTGCGGCCTTGCGCAGCGAGTTGACGTACCAGGTGCTGGCCGGATCGTCGTTGGCCACGATCAGGGCGAGCCGCGGGGCGTGCGCCGCCGCGACGAACGCGGCGGCGCGTTCCTTGGTGTCGGCGTTGATGGCGGCGGCGAGTTCCTTGCCGGTCAGCGAAAGGGTGTCCACGAGGTGACAGCTTAGTGGGCGCGGCCGGAGGCACTCCGGCAGCAACCCGCGAATCACCGGATTCCGCCCGGCGCGGTCGTATCGTGGACGGAGCTTTGCCACGGCCACCTGTCAGCTGACGTACCGAAACCCGTTTCACGCGTGGAAAGGTGTCGACTGTAGTGAAGATCTCGAGGCATTGGAAAATCCTGGTCGCGTCGTCGTTCGCGGCTTTCACCCTCACCGGTCTGGTCGGCGCGCCCGCCCAGGCGTCTCCCGAAACCGACGCCCTCTACAACTCCGCCCAACGCAACTTCACCGACGGCAACGAGGGGGCCGGCCTCGCCGACCTGCGCGCGCTGCTCGGCAACGATCCCAGCGACGCCGAAGCGCTCTCGTTGCAGGCCATCTGGTCGCATTACGCCAACGACCTGCCCGCGCTGGCCGACGCCATGGCCCGGCTGCAGGCCACCGATCCGGCGATGGCCGCGGGCACCGGCCACGTGCTCAACGCCATCAGCGCCGCGGTCGCCACCCTGCCGAATCCGCTGCCCGCGCTGATCGGTCCGCAGACGGGCATCGTGGTGCTCGGCTACGGTCTGCTACCCGACGGCGGGCTGCGCCCCGAGTTGGTGAACCGGTTGGCGGCCGCCTGGATCCAGGCCGTCGCGTCACCGTTCTCGCCGATCGTGGTGACCGGCGGCAACCCGCAGAACGGGATCACCGAGGCCGACGCCATGCGCGACTGGCTCGTGGGGCGCGGCATCCCGGCCTCCCGCGTCCATGTCGAGAACCGGGCTGGTTCGACGGTGCAGAACGCGCTGTTGGCCAGCAGGCTGCTGCGCGATGTCGGCGCGACCAGCGCCGTGGTGGTGACCTCGCCCAATCACATCCGCCGCGCGGTCGCCGATTTCATCGTCGCCGGCACCCACGTCGTCGGCGCGACCACGTCGCTCGAACAGCTGGTCTCCCAGCTGCCGCCGCCCTCCCGCAACGCCCAGCGTGGCATCTACCTCGACGCCACCCGCACCTTCCAGCTGGACACCTCGCGCTGAGCGCTCGCAGCGCGGCCCGAGTGAGATGTCCTCGCTCGGGCCGCGCCGCGTTCGAGGGGCGGCTTCACACGGGGCGCATCCTCGGATGTGACGTGGCTGCGGATGCGCTGTGCGACCGGTATACCGACCGGAACCGGCCCGCATGCCATCGATCGGGTCGGCGCTCCCACGCTGCTGCTGCGCGGCGATGACGAGCCGCTGGTCGTACGACGCGTCGGTTGCCAGCGCGTTCACATCCGTCGGAGGTCGTGATATCGGCTGGCCGACGGCGGGCCGCCTGGTGCAGGATGGCCGGGTGTCGAGTGTGGAGGTCGCCGAGGTGGCGGCGCAGTTGCGGGTGGCGGGGTGCGTGTTCGCCGAGGAGGAGGCGCGCCTGTTGATCGGCGCGGCGGCCGAGACCGGCAGCGATCTCGACGGTCTTGTCGCGCAACGGGTTTCCGGGACGCCGTTGGAGCACCTGCTGGGGTGGGCGGAGTTCCGCGGGCTGCGGGTCGCCGTCGGGCCGGGAGTGTTCGTGCCGCGGCAGCGCACGGTCTTCCTGGTCGAGGAGGCGCTCGCGATCGCGGGAACGGTCGAGTCGGCGCCCGTGGTGGTCGACCTGTGCTGCGGCTCCGGGGCGTTGGGGCTGGCGCTGGCCACCGCGCTCCTCGCCGAGGGAAGGACCGTCGAACTCGCCGCCGCCGATATCGAACCCGCCGCCGTCGCGTGCGCGCACCGGAATCTCGATCCGCTCGGCGCTGCCGTCTACCAGGGCGACCTGTTCGAACCGCTCCCCGGCGACCTGCGCGGTCGCGTCGACATTCTGCTCGCCAACACCCCGTACGTACCGTCCGGCCACATCGCGGGCATGCCGCCCGAAGCGCGCGATCACGAGCCGCGCACGGCGCTCGACGGCGGCGCCGACGGACTGGACGTCTTCCGCCGCGTCGCCGCCGAAGCGTCCGAGTGGCTCGCGCCCGGCGGGCATCTGCTGGTCGAATCGAGTCCGGAACAGGCGATCGTCGCCGCCGAGATACTCCGGGCGCACGGCCTCACCGCCCGCGTCGCGGAGTCCGAGGAGTACTACGCCACCGTCGTCGTCGGCGCCCACCCCTGACCACCGCGCTGCCGAGGGCGGACGCCGCGGCGGCCGGTTACTTCTTGCGCCCGGTGAAATCGTCCATGGAGTGGTAGACGCCGACCGTGTCGAGGAAGAGGTCGCGGAGCTTGAGCGGCAGGATGCCGGACAGCGCCCGGTTGAGGCGGGAGGTCCACGGGAGGACGACCAGCGGGTTGCCCTGCTTCATCTCTTTCCACGAGGTGTCGACGACGTCGTCCTGCTGAAGGATCGGGGTGAGCCAGAAACCCTTTGCGCCGTCGAACATTCCAGTGTTGATGTAGGTCGGGCACACGGTGGTGACCTTGACGTGGTCGTGGCCCGCCTGCTCCAGTTCCAGGCGCACCGAGTCGGACCAGCCGAGCGCCGCCCACTTGGACGCGGCGTAGACCGACATACGCGGGTTGGCCACCAGGCCCGCCGAGGAGGCGATGTTCAGCACCCGCGCCTCACCCGCGCCGTGCACCATCGCGGGCAGGAATTCGAGCGTGATGTACATCGGCGCGAGCGAGTTGATCGCCATGGTCTTGTCGATGTCGGCGCGGTTCTCGGTTTCCCAGAAGTAGGTGTTGCCGCGCACGATGCCCGCGTTGTTCACCAGGATGTCGATGTCGCCGACCTCGTCGCGCACCGCGGCCGCGGCGGCGGCGATGGCGTCGCGGTCGGACACGTCGACCACGAACTCGTGGATCCGCGCCCCGCGGCCCGCCAGTTCGACCGCGGTGCCCTTCAGCGCGACCTCGTTGACGTCCCACAGCACCACCGCCGCGGCGCCCTCGCGCACCGCGCGCTCGGCGAACAGCTTGCCCAGCCCCATGGCAGCGCCCGTCACGAGGACCTTCTTGCCCGCAACCGTGTCCAGTCTCATCCGTTCCCTATCCCTGCGTTCGGTCTTCACTTCTGGCGCAGCGTCTTCATGACGTTGAAGTAGAGCGTCATCGTCTTGGCCCACAGCTCCTCCGACATCCCCGGCAGCGGCGCGATCGGCAGCACCCGCTGCACCGCGATGGTCTGGGTGTCGGTGTACTTGAGCAGGCCCTCCGGCCCGTGCCGCCGGCCGGTGCCGGAGATGCCGAGGCCGCCGGACGGCGCGTCGGCGCTGCCCCACGCGGCGATGAAGCCCTCGTTGACGTTCACCGAGCCCGCGTTGATGCGGGCGGCGACCTCGCGGCCACGGCGCACGTCCTTGGTCCACACGCTGGCGTTGAGTCCGTAAGCCGTGTCGTTGGCGGCCTCGATCGCCTTCTCGTCGCTGGCGACGCGATAGATCGAGACCACCGGGCCGAAGGTCTCCTCGCGATAGACCGTCATGCCGGGCCGCACGTCGGCGAGCACCGTCGGCTCGTAGAAGAAGGGCCCGAGATCGGGTCGCGCGCGGCCGCCCGCGAGCACCGTCGCGCCTTTGGCCACCGCGTCGTCGACGTGCGCGCGCACGGTGTCCAACTGGCGCTGGAAGGTCAGCGAGCCCATGTCGCTGCCGTAGTTCAGCTCTGCGCCCAACTCGATCGCGCGCACATTGGCGACGAATTCGGTGACGAACCGGTCGTAGACCGCCTCGTGCACGTAGATGCGCTCCATGGATTCGCACAGCTGCCCCGCCGAGGCGAAGCAGGCGCGGATGGCGATCTTGGCGGCGCGCGACACGTCGGCGTCGGCGAGCACCAGCAGCGGGTTCTTGCCGCCCAGTTCAAGCGAGTAGCCGATCAGCAGTTCGCCCGCCTGCTGCGCGATGGTGCGACCGGTGGCGCTGGAGCCGGTGTAGTCGACGTAGTCGGCGCGTCCGATGACCTCGCCGCCGATCACCGAACCGCGGCCGAGCACCGCCTGCCACAGTCCGCGCGGCAGCCCGGCGCGCACGGCGGCATCGATAGCCCACAGCGCGGTGAGCGCGGTCTGGTTGTCGGGCCGCGCGACCACGGCGTTGCCCGCGACGAGCGCGGGCAGAGCGTCCGAGGCGGCCAGGGCGAGCGGATAGTTCCACGGGGAGATCACCGCGACGACGCCCTTGGGCCGGTTGCGGACGTCCACCTGGGTGAGGAAGGGCAGCACGCCGCGCGGCTTGCGGGTGGCGAGCAGCTTCTCGGCGACCGAGGCGTAGTACCTGGCGTTCACCGCCACGTCGCCGACCTCGTCGAAGGCGTGCGCGCGAGACTTGCCGGTCTCGGTCTGCACGATGTCGAGGATGGCGTCCTGCTCGGCGAGCACGATGTCGTGGAAACGGCGCAGCACGGCGGCCCGCTCGCGCACCGGGCGGCGCGCCCATTCGCGCTGTGCGGCCCGCGCCGTGGCGAAGGCGCGCTCGATGTCGGCGGGGGACGACTGGGGCAGTTCGGTGACGAGCCGCCCGGTGGCGGGCGCGAACACCTCGACCGCGGGCGCGCCGCCCGCGACGGCGTGCTCGAGCAGCGGCCGGACCAGGCCGGCGGGCAGTGCGGCGGCTTCGGCGGGCAGCTTGGCGACGGTCGTCATGGGCGGACCTCTCGAAGGACGGTTCGGGTGCGCGTCCAGAACATTTCCTGAACAGTGGTGTTAGATTAATCCTCGTGACATGTCCCGTGTCAAGCTCTCCGTTGTGCAGCACAGACATGCCCCAATCCGGCTGTGAGGTCTCACCATGTCCAGTGACGCGACGACGACGCGCCGCGGCCGCCCGCCGCAGACCAGGGAGCAGGCCGAGGAGGTCAAGGCCAGAATCGTGCTGGCCACGGCGGAAGTGTTCACCCGCAACGGCTCTCGCGGCCTGAGCGTCGCGCAGATCATCGAGCAGGCCGGGCTGGCGCGGCCGACGTTCTACCGGTACTTCGGCAACGCCGCCGAACCGCTGCACGTGCTGCTGGCCGCCTCCAACGAATGCCTGGTCGGCGGCATCCGCGCCGCGCTCACCGGCACCGATAAGCCCGTGGAACTCGGCATCCGGCTCATCGACGCCTACCTGGGGTGGGCGCGCGGCCACGGCGCGATGCTGCGCCCGCTGTTCGCCGAGCTGCACGATCCGGCCTCGCCCGTCTCCGCGTATCGCGAGCGGGCCCTCGACGACATCCGCGCCACCGTCCGCGAGACGTTCGCCGAGCTGGGCCGCCCTGTCCCTTCCCCGCTCGACCTGGACGCAGCGCTGCACGTCTGCGAGTACGTCGTCTATCGCATCTCCGCGGGCGCCGCGCCCGGCGCCGAACCCGACGCCGCGACCGTCGACGCCGCGCGGCTCACCATGATCCGCGTCCTGCTGACCACCCTCGGCACCCGCGCCGACATCGAATACGCCCTGGACATCCCGAATCTCTTCCCGGAGGCGCCCCGCTCGCCCGAGGCGGGCTGAACGCCGCCACTCGACCCCCTCCGGGGCCGATTCGGGCATGAGAGGATCGGGGGATGGTCGCCGATTCCGACGAATCCTTCGCCCGTATGCGCAACTGGCGTGGCCTGGCCCCCGCCGAGCGGATCGCCACGCGCCGAACACAACTCGTCGAGGCGGCCACCGAGCTGATGGCGACCGTCGGCGCGGCCGAGATCTCGATGCGCGGGGTGTGCAGGCAGGCAGGCCTGACCGAGCGCTATTTCTACGAGAGCTTCCCGAATCTGGAAGCGCTGCTGATCACCGTGCTGGAGACCGTGGTCGTCGGCGCGCGCGACCACCTGCTCGACGCGCTGACCGAGGCGCCTTTCGAACGCGAGGCGATGTTCCGCCACGTCGTGGCCGCCTTCACCGACTATCTGACCGAGGATCCGCGCCGCGGCCGAATCATGTTCGTGGAGTCGCAGGCCACTCCCGTGCTCTCGCAGCGCGGCGACGAGCTCATCGAGTTGTTCACCGCGCCCATCGCCATGACCATCGGCGCGGGCGACTACCGCGAACCCGGCCCCGATCACCTCGACAGCGTGCTCAACGCGAACGCGATCTTCGGCGCGCTGGCCTACCTGTACCGGCCGTGGTTGAACGGCGCGATCGACGTCCCGCGCGAACGGTTCGACGAGCACGCCGCCCGCCTGCTCACCGCCGTCGCGCTGGTCAGGTCCTCGGACGCGAGCTGAACGTACCTCCGCCCGGCGCCGCGGCAACACACAGTTGTACGGACCGGCTACCTCCGGCAGCGGCCGTCGATCGCACCTCGGCACGTCGCGACGTACGGACGAGTTAAGCGCGCCGCTCTCCGGCGGCCACCGGTTCCCGGCGCGCGGCGCGTTCGAATCGCATGGCGCCGGTGATCGTGCCGTGGCGCAACGTGATCAGATCGCGCACGTAGTTCATGTGCAGCGCCCAGGGCGCGCGATCGCCCTGCATCGGGAACATGGTGGCGGCGCGCAGCACGTAGCCGGGCATGAAATTGGTGAACAGCGGCGCCTTGCCGACCGAGGGGTCACGTACCGGCATGCAGCGGGCGTAGCCGTGCGCGTCCATATGCCGCAGCAGGCGCACCACGTATTCGCTGACCAGATCCGCCTTGAGCGTCCACGACGCGTTCGTGTAGCCGATCACGAAGGCGAAGTTCGGCACACCGGAGAGCATCATCGCCTTGTAGGCGAGGTGATCGGCCATATCGACCGGCTTCCCGTCCACGACGAGTTCCATGCCGCCGAACGCGAGCAGGTTCAAACCCGTTGCGGTGATGACGATGTCGGCGTCGAGCCGGCCGCCGGAGGCCAGCGCGAGACCGCGCTCGGTGAAGGTCTCGATGCGATCGGTGACGATGTCGAGCTCGCCTTTGCGGATGGCGCGGAAGAAGTCGCCGTTCGGCGCGAGGCACAGCCGCTGATCCCACGGGTTGTACTTCGGCGTGAAGTGGGTGTCGATGTCGTAGCCCGGCGGCAGCCAGCGCTGTTGCCATCCGCGGATGCGCGCCCGCATACGCTCCGGGTAGCGCTGACTCAGCTGATAGACGGCGGTCGCGACGGCCACGTTCTTGGCGCGCGCGACCGCGTAGGCGGCCTTGGCGGGCAACCACTTTCGCGCCCGGTGGGCCAGATCGTCGCGTTCCGGCGCGGAGATGATGTAGCCGGGTGAACGCTGCAACATGGTGACGTGCGCGCCCTGCGCGGTGAGCGCGGGCCCGAGCGTGACGGCGGTGGCGCCACTGCCGACGATCACCACGTGCTTGCCCGCGACGTCCAGTTCGTCCGGCCAGTGCTGCGGGTGGATGATCGGACCGGCGAAGCGCTCGGTGCCCGCGAAGTCGGGCTTGTAGCCCTCGTCGTACCGGTAGTAGCCCGAGCAGCACCACAGGAAATCGGTGGTCAGCGTGACCACTTCACCCGTGTCCGTCCGTTCGGCGCGCACGGTCCACCGATTGTCCGAGGACGACCATTCGGCGCGCACCACGCGCTGGTTGTAGCGGATGTGTTCGTCGATCCCGTTCTCCCTCGCGGTGTCGCGCAGGTAATCGAGGATCGTGTGACCGTCGGCGATCGCCTTCTCCCCGAGCCAGGGGCGGAAGCGGTAGCCGAGGGTGTACATGTCCGAGTCCGAGCGAATTCCGGGGTAGCGGAACAGGTCCCAGGTGCCGCCGAGGGCCGCGCGGCTCTCCAGCACGGCGAAACTGCGTCCGGGAAAGGCCTGCCGCACGTGGTACGCCGCGCCGATGCCGGACAATCCGGCACCGACGATGAGCACGTCGACGTGCTCGGTCTCGGTCGTCATCACACTGCTCCTCCGGTCTCCTGCGGACGGGTGCGGCGCCGCATCCGCGATAACCCGAAGCCTAATCGCGCGGTGGGCACGGCCCGTCGACGGCCCGTTGCGGAGCCGGAGCAACGGCGCAGGTACACCCAGCCGCCGATTCGATGCTCTCCCGGCCGTCGACCCGGAACCGAGCCGAGCGCGAGCGGGCCGGAAATCGGCGGCCGACCGGTTCGGCTCGGCCGCAACGACATTGCCGAGAACGCGGGTCGGGCAACCACCTATCGATACCGACCGGTTCGCAAGCCGACGCGGCCGAGTGAGGTCACTCACAGAAGGGTTGGCGGTACCAGATCGTACAGCTGCTCAGCTATTTCGAACCTCTGTTAGCCAATTGTTCGCGCTCACAACGAGGCCGGTCCGCGCCGCCGAGCGCCCGCGCCGCTCAGCAAGCTCGCAAAACGGGTGTCAGGACGGTGAAGTGCCCCCTACCGGCCACCATAGCGAGCGGCCATAGCCGGGGGGTGTCCAGTTAGTGATACCGCACGAGACAGATACCCTCCCACACCCACTGTCTCAGAAGGAGAGTCGATTTCGGACCGTACCCATTTCTAGTTACTGTCCGGTAGTGTTCCGACGCACCGACGATCAGAGAAGATCCGGAACCGTATCTGTCAACGATTTCCAGGAGCTCACGTGTCGCATTCTCGCTTCGAATCCATCGGCGCATATCTGCCCTCGAATATCGTCACCACCGAGGACTTGATCGCGCGGCTCAAGGTGCCGCCGTCGTTCGATCTCGAGCGAATCACAGGAATCAAGGAACGCCGGGTGCACGATACGCGGCCGGAAAGTTACGAGGATTCCTTTGCGCTCGCCATCAAGGCCGCCGAAGACTGTCTGTCCAGGTCAAGGTACTCCGCCGCCGAGCTCGACGTGATCATCTCCAGCTCGATCACGCGCAGCAAGCACGGCACAAGGATGTACATGGAGCCTGCTTTCGCCTCGTCGATCGCCAAACACATCGGCGCTCGAAAGGCGATCACATTCGATATTTCGAATGCGTGCGCCGGAATGCTCTCCGGCACCTACATCCTGGACCGGATGATCCGCGCGGGCATCGTCCGGAACGGCATGGTGGTCAGCGGTGAAGCAATTACTCCGATCTCCGAAACCGCGGTGAACGAGATTTCCGAGAAATATGATCTCCAGTTCGCCTCGCTCTCGGTGGGCGATTCGGGCTGCGCGATCGTGCTGGACGAGGCGGTCGACGACGCCGACAAGATCCATTACATCGAGATGATGACGGCCTCGGAGCACTCGCACCTGTGCCTCGGCATGCCGAGCGGGCGGACCCAGGGCGTCGCGCTCTACACCGACAACCGCAAGATGCACAACGAGGCCCGGTTCATGCTGTGGCCGAACACCCAGGGCAGCTACTTGGAGGCGCAGGGCAAGACCTTCGCCGACGAGGAGTTCGACTACATCATCCACCACCAGTTCGGCGCCGCGGCGGTTCCCTACGCCAACGCGATCGCGGCCCGCGAGTTCGGCTCGCCGATGCCGCCGGACCTCAACGTCATCCACAAGTACGGAAACACCTCCACCACTTCGCATTTCATCGTGCTGCACGATCAGCTCAGCGATCAGAACATCCCGGCGGGATCGAAACTGCTGATGATCCCGGCCGCTTCCGGCGTCGTGACCGGCTTCCTGTCCACCACCATCTCCTCCCTGAAGGTCTGAGGTAATCGACATGGGCGTGCGTATCAAGTCCACCGGAATCAGCCGGGCGGGCGACACCCACAGCATCGTCGCGCACAGCGGCCGCGCCGCGCGGCGCGCGATGGACCGCGCGGGCATCCAGCCCGAGCAGGTCGGCGTGCTGATCAACGCGGGCGTGCACCGCGACTCGAACACCGTGGAACCCGCGGTGTCCGCGCTGATCCAGAAGGCGGCGGGCATCGGCCTCGAGTACCAAAAGGACGATCGAACCTCGTTCTCGTTCGACCTGATGAACGGCGCGGTCGGCGTGCTCAACGCGGTGCAGGTCGGCACCGCCATCTTGGAGACCGGCAGCGCCGAGCACGTGCTGATCGTCTCCGGCGACACCCACCCGTCGCTGACCCGCGCGATCGCCGACGACGAATTCCCCTACGCCACAGCGGGTGCCGCATTGTTGCTGGAGCGCACCGACGAGCCAGAGGGCTTCGGCCGCGTGCACGTCGCGACCGCCGATGGCACGCCTGCCATCGAGGCCTACGTCGACACCGCCACCATGGGCACCGTCGGCCGCGGCCTGATGACGATCGAGCGCGAAGCGAGCTTCGAGGACCGCCTCTTCGAGGTCGCGCTGGAGACCGCCCGCGCGGCGCTTGCCGAGGCAGGCGACGTCGATCTCGCCGCCACGGCGCTCATCGCCTCCACGCCGAGCGAGGAATTCCCGCTGCGGCTGGCGGACGCGCTCGGCATCGCGCGGGATTCGGTGCGCACCCCGGACCTGTCCGACGGTGACCCGCACACCGCCGCGCTGCCGCTGGCCTACGACCGTGCCGTGGCGCAGGATTCGTTCGGCTCGCACACGCGGGTGCTGTTCGTCGCGGCGGGCGCGGGCCCGACGGCGGCGGCGGTGCTGTACCGGCTCCCTGACCTCGTCGGGGCGCCCGCGTGACCGCAGGGACTTACTGGCAGGCCATCGACCGGTTCCGTGCGTTCGCGCGCACGGAACCGGACCGCCAAGCGGTGATCTACCCCGAGGGGCAGAATCCCGATGGCCTGCCGGCCTACCGGCATCTCACCTATCGCGAACTCGACGAATGGTCGGACGCGATCGCCGAACGGCTCACCGCCCACGGCGTCGGGACCGGCACCCGCACCATCGTGCTGGTGCTGCCGAGCCCCGAGCTCTACGCGATCATGTTCGCGTTGTTGAAGATCGGCGCCGCGCCCGTGGTCATCGACCCGGGCATGGGCGTGCGCAAGATGCTGCGCTGCCTGCGGGCGGTGGACGCCGAGGCGTTCATCGGCATCCCGCAGGCGCACGCCCTTCGCGTCCTGTTTCCCCGCAGCTTCCGCCGCGTGCGCACCGCGGTCACCGTCGGCAAGCAGTGGTTCTGGCGCGGTGAGCGGTTGCAGGACTGGGCCCGCCGCCCGCAGCGCCCCGCGCCGGAACGCGCACCCGCCGACCCGGACAGTCTGTTGATCATCGCCTTCACCACCGGAAGCACCGGCCCGGCCAAGGCGGTGCAGCTCAGCCACGGCAACCTCGCCGCGATGGTGGAGCAGGTCGACACCGCGCGCGGAAACGTTCCCCCTGATACCTCGCTGATCACGCTGCCGCTGGTAGGCGTGCTCGATCTGCTGCTCGGCGCGCGCTGCGTGCTGCCGCCGCTGATTCCCAGCCAGGTCGGTTCGACGGACCCGGCGCACGTGGTGGACGCCATCGGCAAGTTCGGCGTGCGGACCATGTTCGCCTCCCCCGCGGTGCTGATCCCGCTGCTGCGCCATTTGGAGCAGCACCCGACGGCGCTGCCCACCCTCGCCAGCATCTACTCCGGCGGCGCGCCGGTGCCGGACTGGTGCATCGCCGGGCTGCGCGAGGTGCTGAACGAGGACGTGCAGATCTTCGCGGGCTACGGCTCCACCGAGGCGCTGCCCATGTCCACCATCGAATCCCGGGAACTGCTCGGCGGTCTGGTGGCCAGGGCGCATCAGGGCGACGGCACTTGTATCGGACGGCCCTCGGACCCGGTCGAGGCCCGCTTGGTGGCCATCACCGACGCGCCGATCCCGACCTGGGCGCGCGCCGAGGAGCTGGCGGGCGAGCTGGAGAAGACCAGGGGCGTTGGCGAACTCGTCGTCTCGGGCCCGAACGTGAGCACCAGGTACTACTGGCCCGACGAGGCCAATCACCAGGGCAAGATCGTCGACGGCGACCGGATCTGGCACCGTACCGGCGATTTGGCCTGGATCGACGAACAGGGCCGAATCTGGTTCTGCGGGCGCAAGAGTCAGCGGGTGGTCACCGCGGACGGGCCGATGTTCACCGTGCAGCTCGAGCAGATCTTCAACACGGTGCCCGGCGTGGCGCGCACGGCGCTGGTCGGCGTCGGCCCGAAGGGCGCGCAGCGGCCCGTGCTGTGCGTCGAGCTGAAGCCGGGCATGGATCGCACCGCCGCCGAGATGAAGCTGCGCACCCGGGCCACCGAATACGAGCTCACCAAGCAGATCACCGATGTCCTGATACACCCCAAGTTCCCGGTGGACATCAGGCACAACGCCAAGATCGGCCGCGAACAGCTCGCGGTATGGGCGGGCAAGCAGCTGAAAGCCGAGGAGCGGCGATGAAAACGACTGCGCTGCGGGCGATTCCGATTCTCGGCTGGCTCTATCTCGCGGCCGGTCTCGTCGCGGCGCTCGCCGGACGGGCACCGCGCAACCGATGGCTGCGCGCCGTGTGGTGGATCGACGCGTTTCTCAGCGTGGTGGTGCACGCGGCCCAGATCCCGGTCGCGCTGCGCGCCACGCGGGGAGCGGGGCATTCGCCGCTGAAGACCGCGGTGCTCACCCAAATCTTCGGCCTGACCTGGTACGGGGATCGGCTCGGCTCCGGCAGGGCCGAGGCGACCGGCGACGGCACACCCACCGATCATCGAGAGGCACAGCGATGAAGATTCTCGTTACCGGGGCCTCGGGCTTCCTCGGCGGCGCGCTCGTGCGCAGGCTGGTCGCCGACGGCGCGCACGACGTGCGAATCCTGGTGCGGCGCACCAGCAATCTGACGGATCTGGGTGACGCGCGCGAGCGGGTCGAGATCGTCTACGGCGATCTCACCGACGCGCCGTCGCTGGTCGAGGCGACCGGCGGAATCGACGCGGTCGTGCACAGTGCCGCGCGCGTCGACGAACGCGGCACCCGCGAGCAGTTCTGGGAGGAGAACGTCCGCGCCACCCAGCGGCTGCTCGACGCGGCCAAGCGAGGCGGCGCGTCGCGGTTCGTGTTCATCTCCAGCCCCAGCGCGATGATGGACTACAACGGCGGCGACCTGCTCGACGTCGACGAGTCACTCCCCTATCCGCGCCGCTACCTGAACCTCTACTCGGAGACCAAGGCCGCCGCCGAGCGGGCTGTACTCGCCGCGAACGCACCGGGTTTCGCCACCTGCGCGCTGCGACCGAGGGCGATCTGGGGCGCGGGCGACCGATCGGGCCCCATCGTGCGGCTGCTCGACCGTGTAGCCGAGGGCCGCCTGCCGGATCTGTCGTACGGGCGCGAGGTGTATGCCTCGCTGTGCCACGTCGACAACATCGTCGAGGCGACGATCTTGGCGCTGGCCTCCGAATCCATCGGCGGCAAACCATATTTCATCGCCGACGCCGAGCGAACGAACGTGTGGCAGTTCCTCGGGCAGGTCGCCGCGAAATTGGGTTACGAGCCGCCGACGCGGCAGCCGAACCGGCGGGTGCTCGACGTGGTGGTGGCCGTGATCGAGACGGTCTGGCACATTCCGGCGGTGGCCACCCGCTGGTCGCCGCCGCTGTCGCGCTACGCGGTGGCGCTGATGACCCGCTCGGCGACCTATGACACCGGCGCGGCGAGCCGCGATTTCGGCTACCAGCCGATCGTGGATCGGGAGACCGGGCTGGCGAGCTTCCTCGCCTGGCTCGACACCCAAGGGGGCGTCCGCGAACTCACCAGACATCTGCGCTGACCCCGACCCGGAGGCAATCATGAGCAGCGACACCACCTTTCGCCGACCCATCACCCCGACCGAGCGCCTGTACTTCGCCGCGCGTGAGCTCGCCCCGCCGTTCCTGATGCAGGTGGCGGTGCACGGCGAGGGCACGCTGGACCCCGACGAACTCCAGCGCGCGGTCGACGTCGCGTCGGCGGCCATCCCCGGCTCCCGGCTCGTCCGGGACGGCGACGACTGGGTGGACACCGGCGTCGCGGCGACCGTGCGGGTCGTCGACGGCCACACGCTGACCTACCCCGAGCTGGAGAACGACCCCGTTCTCAACAGCCCGATCGGCCCGACGCCGGACCGCACCTGCGAAATCCTGCTGCTCACCGCCGATCCGGTGACCATCGTCTTCCGCGCCTTCCACGGCGTGATGGACGGCATGGGCATGCGCATGTGGGTGGACGACGTGTTCCGCGCGCTGCGGGGCGTCGAACCGGTCGGCGCGCCCGACCCGGTCGCCGACGCCCAACTGGTCGCGCGCGTCGGCGCACCCGGCAAACCCTCGGTGCTGCTGCCGACCTTCCAATCGGCGGCCGGTCGCGGCAAGCAGGATCCGGCCGCGTCGCCCTGGCTGCTGCGGCACCGCACGATCGAGGGGACCGGCAAGGGCATCCTCGCGCGGGTCGCCGCCGTGCTCGCCGAGGCGGCGCAGACGAAGTCGCGCATCATGGTTCCGGTCGACCTGCGCAGGCACGACCACACGCTGCGGTCCACCGCGAACCTCGCGCTGCCGCTTTTCCTCGACATCGCCCCCGGCGACGACTGGAAAACCGTGAACGACCAGTTGCGCACGGGCCTGAAGGAGAACCGTGAGCTCAACCAGATGGACAACGGCGGGCTGACGGCGCTCCCGTCCGCGGTGGTGCGCGGGGTGATGCGCGCGGGCAACTGGGTCGGCGCGCGCCTTGGCCGGAATCTGGTCTCCGCCACGGTGACTCACGTGGGCGTCTTCGATCTGGACGGGATGGCGGTACCCGGCTACACCCCGACGTCCATCCGGGTGCTGCCCCAGCACAGCGGGATGATGCCGCTGCTGTTCGCCATCGTGCAATCGGGCGGGCGGCTGGAGATCACGGTGTCCTGCCGCAACGGCGCGGGGGTCGAGCAGCGGCTGGAGGCGCTGCTCGACCGCCTGGTGAGCACCTTGGAACGCGAACTCGCGGCGTCGCCGGCGCACTGACGCCGGACAACTACGGCACAACCACTGCGGCACAGGAGTTTCCGATGAGCGAAACCTATCCGAACTTTCCGGGGGACGACCATCGGGCAGGTCCGCGATGATCGCGTGGGCCCGGTTCGTGATGGCGCGACCGCGCACGGTGCTCGGTGTCGCGGTGGTTGTGATGGGGTTGTGCGGCCTGTTCGGCGCGGGCGCCGCCGAGCGGCTCAGCGCGGGCGGCATCATCGACCCGAACAGCGAATCCGCACTGGTCGACCAGCTCGTCACCGAGCACTTCGGCCCGCAGAATCCCGACGTGGTGGCGATCTACACGGCCCCCGAGGGCCAGACACTCGAGGACATCGGGCCTCGCGTGCGCGCGGCGATCGCCGCCATCGACCCCGCGCTGCTGGCGCGGCCGGTCGAAAGCTATTGGAACAGTGTCCCGCCGCGCACGAACTTCCTGCGCTCTCCCGACCGGCGCCACGCGCTCGCGGTGGTGTTCACCGCGGGCGACGAGACCGAGCGCATCGCCGCCTATCCGAAACTGGAAGCGGCGCTGCGCGTTCCAGGCATCGACACCGAACTGTCCGGCTACAGCGCGCTGTCCACCGAGATCACCGCCCAGTCGCAGCGGGATCTACTGGTGGCCGAGTCGATCTCGCTGCCGGTCACCCTGCTGGTGCTCGTGCTGGTGTTCGGCGGCGCCGTGGCGGCCTCGCTGCCGGTGGTGGTCGGCATGCTCGCGGTCGCGGGCGCGATGGGCGCCATCCGGGTGCTCAGCGAGTTCACCGAGGTGAGCACCTTCGCGGTCAACATCGCCTCGCTACTCGGGCTGGGCATGGCGATCGACTACGGACTGTTCCTGGTCAACCGGTTCCGCGAGGAGATGGCCGAGGGGCACGACGTGCCGAGGGCGATCGAACGCACCTGCGCGACCGCGGGCCGCACCGTCGCGTTCTCGGCGCTGCTGCTGATCTGCGCGTTCGCCGGCACCTTCGTCTTCCCGCAGGCGGTGTTGCGCTCCTTGGGTTTCGGCGCCATCGCCGCCGTCGGTCTGGCCGCAGCGCTGTCGCTGACCGTGCTGCCCGCCATGCTCGCGCTGTTCGGGCCGCGCATCGGCCGCGCAACGGCGAACGAGCGCACCGAACGGTTCTGGGGCCGCGTCGTCGGCGCCGTGCTGCGCAGGCCGGGCACGGTCACCGTCGCGGTGGGCGCGGTGCTGCTCGCGCTGGCCGCGCCGCTCGGCGGCATCCGGCTCGGCGACATCGATCACCGGGCGCTGCCCGAGGGCAACGCGATGCGCGCCACCGTCGACCGGCTCACCGCCGACTTCCCCGCCGCGAGCAGCGGTGTCACCGCGGTGCTACGCGGAGTGGACGGCTCGGTGCCCAACGCGGCCGCGGTCGACGAGACGCTGCGCGCGCTCGGTTCGGTGTCCGGCGTCCGCTCGGTGCTCCAAGTCGGGCGGGCCGACGATTTCGTGGTGCTGCACGTCTTCCTGACGGCCACCGATCGCAGCGAGGCCGCGACCGCCGCGGTGCGTGACATTCGCGCACTGGAGCCGCCGGCCGACACCGTGATTCGGGTCGGCGGCGACACCGCGGCCACCAGGGACAGCGTCGATACCATCGTGGCGAGAATGCCGCTGATGGTGCTGGCCATGGTGCTCGCCACCGTCGGCCTGCTGCTGGCCGCCTTCCGCTCGATCGTGTTGCCGCTCAAGGCCGTTGCGATGGCCTTCCTCAGCCTGGCCGCGACGTTCGGCGTGCTCACCTGGATCTTCGCCGACGGACACCTGGCAGGCGCGCTCGGCGTCAGCGTCGGACCGATCGCCGCGGGCATGATGGTCCTGATCATCGCGGTGGTCTTCGGCCTCTCCACCGACTACGAGGTGTTCCTGCTCTCGCGCATGGTCGAGGCGCACAACGCCGGCGCGGACACCGCCGAGGCGGTGCGCGCGGGCACCGTGAAGACCGCGCGCGTCATCACGGCGGCCGCCGTCCTGCTCGTCCTGGTCACCGGCGCGTTCACGCTCTCGCCGCTGACGCCGATGCGGTTCCTCGGTATCGGCATGATCGTCGCCCTCGTCATCGACGCGACCCTGGTGCGGATGCTGCTCGTGCCCGCGCTCGTTCAGCTCATGGGCCGCGCCAACTGGTGGATGCCAGGGGCGAACCGTCCGCGGCGACACGTCGCCACCGTCCTGGAGAAGGCCGAGGAGCAGGCGGAGGCGCCCGCGGCCACCCCCTCCTGAACGTGGCTCGGCGAACGGCGCGCGTCGTCGTCGGCGCGACCTTCGGCACCGGAAGACCGGTGATCACCCGGGGTATCGTCACGGGAGGTGGCCGAGTCCACCGAAGCTTTCTCGAGGGCAGCGAGCGCGTGGCACACGAGAGGAGACGGTCATGGCGATGAATCCGGCGGTCCTGGTTGGCGTCGACGGTTCCGCGGGCTCGACGGCGGCTGTGATCTGGGCAGCGCAGACGGCCGCGCGGCACCGGGCGCCGCTGCACCTGCTCCACATCGTGGACGTGGTGGCCGACTACGGTCCCGGCGCAACGGAACCGCTCACCAGCGCCGACTACGCGCGGCTCACCGACCACGGCCGCAGGCTGCTCGACGCGGCGACCCGGCAGGCCGAGAAGGCGGCGGCGGAATTCGGCGGCGTCGAGGTCATCACGGAGCTCGCGCAGGCGGTGACCACCCCGAGCCTGCTCGACCACACCGCGGGCGCCCGGATGATCGCGATAGGGACCAGGGAACGCGGCAGCCTGCGCCGGGCCCTGCTCGGTTCGGTCAGCTCGGCGTTGGCGCGGCGCGCGCACTGTCCGGTCGCGGTCGTGCGCGAAGGCATCGACCTCTCGCCGCAGGTGCGTTCGTGGCCGGTGATCGTCGGGGTCGACGGCACCGAGGTGAGCGAGCCCGCGGTCGGCATCGCGCTGGCCGAGGCGGCGGCGCGCGGGGTGGACGTCGTCGCGCTGCACGTCTGGACCGGCGTCGAGCTGCCCGAACGCTACGGATTCGAGCCGGACTCGATCGCCACCGAGATGGGTTACGTGCTCGCGGAAAGCCTGGCGGGCTGGCAGGAGCGCTTCCCCGGCGTCCGCATCCACCGCGAGGTCGTCAAAGACCGGCCGGAACGCCTGCTGCGCGAACGTTCCGAGCGCGCGCAACTGCTGGTGGTCGGCAGCCGTGGACGCAGCGGATTCAGCAGCATGGTGCTCGGCTCGACCAGCCAATCCCTGGTCCTCTCCGCAAACTGCCCGCTCATCATCGCCCGCGACGCGGACTGACGGGGCGCGGCGGCCCGGCTCACCGCAACGCGCCCCGTACGCCGGAACGGACGGGACGATCCCATCTGGAAACCCTTGGTCTGGCCGACGTCGGAATCGGCCAGCGTAGCCAACTGGCTGGATCAGTGAACCTGACGGCCGCCAGCGAAAACCGGTGGTGCGGACAGCACCTGCATAGTTACGGTCGATCGGTGCCGGATGCGATCTTCGCTCATTCGCGCCTTGCGCTGATCTACGACGAGTTCGTAGGCGATCGCGACGATCTGGGTTTCTACGTCGGCATCGCCGACGAGTTGGGCGCCGGGGCGGTGCTCGATGCCGGCTGCGGAACAGGACAGCTCGCTGGGCTGCTCGCGCGCACCGGCCGGATCGTCGTGGCAAATAGAGCCAGCCGAAGCATCACTGGAGGTCGCGAAGACAAAGCACGTGCAGGCCGGGATCACCTGGCTGCACGGCTAGGCATCGAGCGGAGATCGAGTCGGACTCGAGAGCGCACGGCTACCGAGTCAGGGACATCAGGGATGCTCCCGATCGCCCCGGGCGCGCGTTCGTATTCATCGCCGAATCGACCTGCTGGACAGGTACCGGACGTGCCGGGGTGAATTGGTGTTTCGATGGAACCGGTTCCGGGGCCAGCGCGTCTGATTCATCGACGGAACCAGTGGAAGGGGCGACCGCTATGGCCGTGACGAACCCGTTCGGGGCGTTCATCGAGGACGCGAAAGCCGGTGCGCTACAGGTGCGGCTGGAACCCCAGGTCTTCCTCGACCTGGACCGCGCGTGCCAGGAGCTGATCGCCGCGCTGTCGGCCGCGCAGCAGGACGCGCGGGCTATCGGCGATCTCGGTCACTGGGGGCTCGGGGAGGACGATCCGCGCCTGTGGTCGGCGATCGAATTGGTGAAGTTGTTCCGGGAGAAGGCTTTCGGCGGACCCAACAACGCCTATGACACGCTCGCCGAGTACATCGCGGTCGCCACCGAGATCCAGGCACTTTTCAGCGCCATCCGGGACGCTTTCGAGCGCACCGACGCGGAATTCGCCGCGCGCCTCAGGGAGATCACCGGGTGAGAACCCGGTCCGCCGTCACCAACTGATCGCGGCGGCTCTGCGCCACCGGCATCCGGTGATGCCGGTCACATCCGTGCGCATCGGGGAACCGGACGCGCCGCGATACGTCCAATGCCATGACAGACAATATCTTTCGAGACAGGACGACGCATGAGGCTTCGAACGGCCACCCTTCTCGCTTCCGCCGCGATCGCGGCATTCGGCGCGATCACCGCGGGATCGGTCACGGCCGAACCCCTCGCCCACATCCTGCCCGCGGCGCAGTTCGACCACGATCCGAGCCACCCGGGCAACGGCTGCCCGCCGCCCCCGCTCGGCGAGGACGGCAAGCCGCTGCCTCCGCCGCTGGGCGCGGACGGCAAGCCGCTGCCCCCGCCGATCGGCGCCGACGGCAAGCCGTGCCCGCCGCCGCTGGGCCCCGACGGCAGGCCGGTGCCTCCGCC
>NZ_BDCF01000047.1 GCF_001613365.1 Nocardia xishanensis NBRC 101358 | reverse complement strand
GCGGCCGGGGTGCCCGCGCCGCGCCGCAACGCGTCTCCCGCCAGGAAGCCCGCGCGGATCAACGCCTGTTGCGCCGCGCCGACATTCGGCAGCAGCGGTACCAGCTGCGGCAGCGGACGCACCAGATGCGGTGCGGTGGAGCCGATCAGAATGCCGCGCTCGACCGCGCTCTCGTGCGCGATCCCGATCCGCCCGCTCGCCAGGTATCGCAGACCGCCGTGCACCAGCTTCGAACTCCACCGGCTGGTGCCGAACGCCAGGTCGTGCCGTTCCACCAGCACGGTGCGCAGTCCGCGCGCGGCGGCGTCCAGCGCGGCGCCCGCTCCGGTCACGCCGCCGCCGATCACCAGCACGTCGATCTCGCCGCCGTCGCCGAGGGCGCGCAACTCACGCGCGCGGCGTTCGGCATTGAGCGCGGAATCCCCGCCGGTCGCCGGATCGTTGGTCATGGCAAAGCCTTTCGTCATTCGGAGGCGCCGGGGCGGAGGTAGCCGTCTATGGCGCGGGCCAGTTCGGTGTCCAGCTCGGGGGCGGGCAGCATGGGGGCGACGGTTCCCGCGGATTGCACAGCGGACTGCACGATCAGCAGCATCATGGTGGCCAGCCGGCGAGGATCGCCGGACCGGATGGAGCCGTCTTGCTGGCCGTCTTCGATCGCGGCGGCGAACAGCTCGATGAGGATTCGCTGATTGCGGCCGAGCCTGCCGAAGACATACGTCAGCATCAGGTCGGTGTCGGTGCGAAAGATCTTGCCGAACAACGGGTTCGAGCGAACCATCCCGGCACCCTCGACAACGCCCTCGACCAGCCGTGTCCGCGCGGGACCCGCCTCGGGCATGGCGGCGGTGAGAATGCCGCGCAGTTCGCGTACCAGTAGCTCGGCGACCAGTGCGCCGGTGTCGGACCAACGGCGATATACGGTCGGCCTGCTGACGCCCGCGCGGCGCGCGACCTCGGTGAGCGTGGTCCTGCGCACCCCGAACTCCTCGACGCAGGCGCGCGCGGCGTCGAAGATCGCCAGGTCGATGGCCGAAAGTTCGGCATCCGGGTCGTCGGTCACGTGAATCACCACCGGGATCGATGCGGGGACGGACAGTTACTGCTTGACAGTCTATGTCAAACTGTAACGTATGGTCGAGACGCAGCAGGAAGGCGGGCATTCCGGGCCCGCGGCAAAGCCGGGCGCGCACGCGCAAGTACCGAGTATGGTGTGGGACGCCTGGGGTATCCCGGCCGGACACAAGCCGCTTTCGGCGCAGATCCGCGGCCTGCTCGCGCAGGTTTTCGGCGTGTCCGGCGAACCGGTGGCGCGCCGCGATGAGGGTGACGTGCCACTGCGCCCGTCGGCGTTGACGCAGGCGCAGCGGGACGGGTTGGTCGCGGTGGTCGGTGCGGACAATGTGTCGGCCGACCATCACGATCGACTGCGGCGCGCGGGTGGCAAGAGCACCCTGGATTTGCTGCGCCGTCGGGCCGAGGGTCCGCAGGATGCCCCCGACGCCATCGTCTTTCCGGCCGACCACGGGCAGGTTCTCGCGGTGCTGGCCTACTGCGCCGAGCACGGCATCGCGGTGGTGCCCTTCGGCGGCGGCACCAGCGTGGTCGGCGGCGTCGATCCGGTGCGCGGGCAATTCGACACCGTCATCGCCCTCGACCTGCGCCGCATCGACTCGCTCACCGAGGTCGACCCGGTGAGCGGCACCGCGACCCTCGGCGCTGGTCTCACCGGACCGCAGGCCGAGAAACTGCTCGCCGCGCAAGGACTTTCGCTCGGCCACTTCCCGCAGAGCTTCGAATTCGCCAGCATCGGCGGTTTCGCGGCCACCAGGTCTTCCGGTCAGGCCTCGGCGGGATACGGCCGGTTCGACGACATGGTGCAGCGACTGAAGATCGCCACGCCGACCGGCTCGCTGGAACTGGGCCGCGCGCCCGCCTCCGCCGCCGGCCCCGACCTGCGCGAGCTGTTCGTCGGTTCGGAGGGCACGCTCGGCGTGATCACCGAGGTCACCCTGCGCGTGCACCCGCTCCCGGAAACCACCGTCTACCAGGCGTGGTCGTTCCCCGACTTCGCCACCGGCGCTGCCGCGCTGCGCGCCGTGGTGCAGGCGGGCGCCGCCCCGACGGTGTTCCGGCTCTCCGACGAGGCCGAGACCGGACTGAACCTGGCCCGCTCGGGCGATATCGGCGGCCAAGCGGTGGCGGGCTGCCTCGCCATCACCACCTTCGAGGGCAGCGCGGAGCACGTCGCGGCCCGCTCGGCCGAGGCGGCCGCGCTGCTGGCGGCCACGGGCGGCACCGCGCTCGGTGAACAGCCCGCCCGGGAATGGGAGCACGGCCGGTTCGCCGCGCCCTACACGCGTGACGCACTGCTCGATGCCGGGGTGCTGTGCGAGACCCTCGAGACCGCGACGACGTGGTCCAACATCGCCGAGCTCAAGGCGAAAACGACTGCGGCGCTGACCGATTCGCTCGCCACGCAGGGCACGCCGGCGCTGGTGATGTGCCATATCTCGCACACGTACCCGACCGGCGCTTCGCTGTACTTCACCGTAGTCGCCAAGCAACTCGACGACCCGATCGCGCAGTGGCAGACCGCCAAACGCGCGGTGGGCGACGCGATCATGGCCGCGGGCGGCACGATCACCCACCACCACGCGGTCGGCGCGGACCACCGGCCCTGGCTGCCCGCCGAGGTCGGCGAGCTCGGCATCCGGGTGCTGCGCGCGGTGAAACGGGAATTGGACCCCGTGGGCATCCTCAACCCTGGGAAACTGATCTGATGAGCCGCAAGGCATCTGGCAGCATCCGCTCCGCACTTGTCGTCACGAACCGGTTGTCCGGCGCGGGCAAGGGACACGACACCGCGACGGTGGCCATCGCCAGGCTCGCCGAGCGCGGCGTCGAGGTGACCGAGATCCGCGCGCCGTCGGCGGCCGAATCCGTTCGGCTGGTGCGTGATTCGCTGGCGAATCCGGATCCGGCGGCTCGGCCCGACGCGGTGGTATGCGTGGGCGGGGACGGCCTGATCTGCGTGATCCTCGAGGCCGTCGCGCAGACCGGCGTTCCGCTCGGCTTGGTACCGAGCGGAACGGGCAACGATCTGGCGCGGGCGCTCGCCATCCCGACCGACGACCCGGAGGCCGCGGTCGACGTGGTGCTCGCCGGGCGCACGAAGGTGATGGACCTCGGCCGCATCGAGTCGGCCGCGCCCGATAGCGCCCCGATGTGGTTCGCGACCGTCACGGGGACCGGCTTCGACGCGCGGGTGACGTTGCGCGCGAACGAGATGCGCTGGCCCAAGGGCAGGCTCCGCTATACCGTCGCGGCGCTGGCCGAGATCACCGGCGGCTTCACCGTGCCCTATCGAATCGACCTGTCGGGCATCGCCGAAGGCGCGGTGGACAATCCGCCCGGCGACGGCGTGCTCGAGACCGACGCGGTGATGGTCGCGGTGGGCAACACCCGCACCTACGGCGGCGGCATGCTGATCTGCCCCGACGCCGAGATGGACGACGGCCTGCTCGATCTCACGGTGGTCGGCGCGGTGTCGCGGCTGGAGATGCTGCGCCTGCTGCCGGCGCTGTCGGCGGGCAAGCGCATCGATCATCCCGCCGTGGCCCAATACCGCGCCGCGGCGGTGACTCTCACCGCGCCGGGCGCGCCCGCCACCGCCGACGGCGAACCGGCGGGGACGCTGCCCATCACGTTGCGCGCGGTGCCCGCGGCGCTGACGGTGCTCGTGCCATGAGCCCGCTCAGCCGTCGAACGAGACGCGCGTCATGCGGTTGACGGTGGAACGGTCCACGATGACGACGGAGGAGGACGGAGCGGGGGCGGCGCTGTCGCCGGTGTCGAGATCGCGGATCAGGCGATCCCAGCCGCGGCAGTGCAGGGTGAAGAACATCCCGTTGATACGGCGGCCGCGGGCGTATTGGCCGGCCCTGGCCACCGCCGCGGGCACGTCGAGCATGACGACGTGCAGATCCCTGCGGTAGGCACTCGCCCAGCGTGCGATCATCCTGCGGCTCCAGCCGAAGGTGCCGCAATCGTGGATCACCACCGGGCCCGTGGCGTCACGCAACGCCGCCCGGATGCCCGCGTAGTGCACGACGTGGACGACCGGACGCCAGAGCGGATAGGGAAGCCAGCCGAGCCGGTGCCGCCAGTGGTTCCGCGCGTGCTGCGAATCCAGCACGATCGAACCGGACGGCCCGGCGGGTGGCGCATCGGCCGTGGCGTCCGCGCCGAAGAACTTCCGCAACGCCGTGCTCTTGCCCGCACCCGGCACCCCGGCGAAGATCAGTGCCGCCGTTGGGGGGTAACGCAATTCATCGATCGTCCGGCCGCGCAGATCGTGCACGCCGACCGGCGTCATCGCGCGGGCGGCGGCCAGCGGCAAGCGCGGCTCGGGGGAGTGCAGGGGTAGAGCATCGAGCGGGGGGTTCACCCCTTCCAGGCTCCCTAGTCCGGTCCGATTCGGCAACCGGGAAAACCCTGAGATCACGGCGGCGCGAGGATGATTCGCCGCGACCCGCCGGATTGCCCGGCGAGCAGGCGAAACTCACCGCTGGCTGCGGCGCGGCCGCGCTCGTACGTGCATGCGCTCGCCCTGACTGCCGAACAGGCTCAGTATCTCGACGGGACCGCGCCCGGCGCTGCCGAACCAGTGCGGTTGCCGCGTATCGAATTCCGCGGTCTCGCCGGGGCCCATGATCAGGTCGTGTTCGCCGAGGATCAGCCGAAGCCTGCCGGAGAGCACATACAGCCATTCGTAGCCCTCGTGCACCCGGGGATCGGGATCCTTGCGCTCGGGCGGGAGAATCATCTTGAACGCTTGCAGCGGGCCGGGGCGAGCGGTCAGCGGCAGCACGGTGTACCCGTCGACCTGTCGCGGTGTGGCGTGCACGCGCGGGTCCGCGATCTTGGGTGCCGCCACCAGCTCGTCCAGCGGCACCTGCAAGGCCATCGCGATGGGCAACAGCAACTCCAGGCTCGCCTTGCGCTGCCCGGATTCCAGCCGCGACAGCGTGCTCTTGGAGATGCCGGTGGTCGCCGACAGCGCGGTCAGGGTGATGGTGCGGTGGGTGCGCAGCGCCTTCAGCCGGGGCCCGATATCGGCGAGCGCCCGAGTGATACCCGGTTGGTCGTACATGTCCTCAGTGCACGCCTGCTTCCCGGAAACGGCAAATTTCGTTGCCGATACCGGGCGCTGACCGGCACCGTGGACGCGGAGGTGATCGCGTATGAGTGAACGGAGACCACGAATCATGTGCCAGCGCGTATCGCGCATGCCGGAACCGAGGATCGGCGAGGTGCGAGCATGAGTGAACAGAACACCGAGGATCAGCGGGCCTACGACGTGGTCGTCGTCGGCGGCGGCGCGGCGGGACTTTCGGCGGCGCTGGTCTTGACCAGGGCGCGGCGGCGAGTCGCGGTGGTCGAGGGCGGCGCGCCGCGCAATGCGCCCGCCCAGCACATGCACGGCTTCCTGTCCAGGGATGGCCTGCCGCCCACCGAGTTACTGGCCACCGGCGCCGCCGAGGTGGCTGGATACGGCGGCGAGCTGCTCGACGACGAGGTGACGGACGCGGAAAGAGACCGGGACACAGGCGAATTCACGCTCCGCCTGGCCTCGGGCGGACAGCTGACGGCCCGGCGCGTGCTCGTCGCGACCGGACTGCGCGACGTGCTGCCCGACCTGCCCGGTGTGCGCGAGCGCTGGGGCGCGGACGTCCTGCACTGCCCGTATTGCCACGGATACGAGGTACGCGATCAGCCGCTCGGCGTGATCGGCGGCACCGAACCCGGCGCGGTGGCCAGGGCGGTGCACGTCGCGCTGCTGCTGCCGCAGTGGTCGGCCGACGTGATCTTCTTCCCGCACACGATGGAGCTGACCTGGCACGATCTGGATCGGCTCGCCGCCCGGGGCGTGCGCGTCGTCACCGGTGAGGTCGCGCGGTTGGCGGTCGAGGACGGCAGGCTGCGCGGCGTGGAGCTGGCCGACGGCCGCGCGGTGCCGCGATCGGCGGTGTTCGTCGCGCCGACCTTCGTGCCCAACGGCGACGTGCTCACCGCGCTCGGCTGCGAGACAGGGCCGGACGGCTGGGTCGTCACCGACGCGCGCGGACGGACCAGCGTGCCGGGAGTCTGGGCGGCGGGCAATGTCGCGGACCCCGGCGCCCAGGTGATCTCCGCCGCGGGCGCGGGATCGACGGCCGCCATCGCGATCAACGCCGACCTGGTCGAACAGGAGCCGGCGGTCCCCGTCGCGGCGCGCTGACGCGGACCCGAGGCAGGGTGCGCGGCGACGGCGTCGCCGGAAGCTGAGAATTACTTGTGGATTCGGGGTCGGCCCATGGATCGCCGGTAAGCTGTGAGGCGTAGGCGGAGTGTTCGGTGTCCCTCATCCACCGAAGGCTCCGCCTCCTTTCGTTTCCGCACCCTGGTTCGCGCCACGGAGCGCGGGCCGCGGGGAGGCGGCGAGGCCATGTCGAGCCAACCCCTAGAATCACGGAGTGACCAGCGCAGCCCCTGACAACTCGCGTAATCGTGCCGATGCCCTCCCCAAGAGCTGGGACCCCAGCGTCGTGGAGGCCGAGACGTACGAGCGCTGGGTAGCGGCTGGGTATTTCCAGGCCGACACCGCAAGCGGCAAGCCCCCGTACTCGATCGTGCTGCCGCCGCCGAACGTCACCGGCACCCTGCACATGGGCCATGCACTCGACCACACCCTGATGGACACCCTCGCCCGCCGGAAGCGGATGCAGGGCTACGAGGTGCTGTGGTTGCCCGGCATGGACCACGCGGGCATCGCCACCCAGACCGTGGTGGAGAAGCAGCTCGCCGTCGACGGCAAGACCAAGGAAGACTTCGGCCGCGAACTGTTCATCGACAAGGTCTGGGACTGGAAGCGCGAGTCCGGCGGCGCCATCCAGTGGCAGATGCGCGCCCTCGGCGACGGCGTCGACTGGAGCCGCGACCGCTTCACCATGGACGAGGGCCTCTCGCGGGCCGTGCAGACCATCTTCAAGCGCCTCTACGACGCGGGCCTGATCTACCGCGCCGAGCGCCTGGTGAACTGGTCGCCCGAACTGCGCACCGCCATCTCCGACATCGAGGTCAAGCACGAGGAAGTCGCGGGCGAGCTGATCTCGCTGCGCTACGGCTCGCTGAACGACGACGAACCGCACGTCATCGTGGCCACCACCCGGGTGGAGACGATGCTCGGCGACACCGCGGTGGCGGTGCACCCGGAGGACCCGCGCTACCAGACACTGATCGGCACCACACTGGAGCACCCGATCACCGGTCGTCAGATCCCGATCGTCGCCGACGACTACGTCGACCCCGAGTTCGGTTCCGGCGCGGTGAAGATCACACCCGCGCACGACCCGAACGACTTCGAGATCGGCCTGCGGCACAACCTGCCGATGCCGACGATCATGGACGAGCGCGGCCGGATCGCGAACACCGGAACCGAATTCGACGGGATGGACCGTTTCGAGGCCCGCGTCAAGGTCCGCGAGCGGCTCGCCGCGGAAGGCCGCGTCGTCGCGGAGAAGCGTCCGTACCTGCACAGCGTCGGCCATTCCGAGCGCACCGGTGAGCCCATCGAGCCACGGCTCTCCATGCAGTGGTGGGTCAAGGTGGAATCGCTTGCCAAGGCAGCGGGCGACGCGGTCCGCAACGGCGACACCGTCATCCACCCGGCCAGCCAGGAGCCGCGCTGGTTCGAGTGGGTCGACAACATGCACGACTGGACCATCTCGCGCCAGCTGTGGTGGGGTCACCGCATCCCGATCTGGTACGGCCCCGAGGGCGAAGTGATCTGCGTCGGCCCGGACGAGACCGCCCCCGAAGGCTGGGTGCAGGACCCGGACGTGCTCGACACCTGGTTCTCCTCCGGCCTGTGGCCGTTCTCCACGATGGGCTGGCCGGACGCGACGCCGGAGCTGGAGAAGTTCTATCCGACCAGCGTGCTGGTCACCGGCTACGACATCCTCTTCTTCTGGGTGGCCAGAATGATGATGTTCGGCATGTTCGTCTCCGAGGATCCGGCCATCGTCGCGGGCAAGACTTCCGGCGCGGTGCAGGTGCCGTTCAAGGATGTCTTCCTGCACGGCCTGATCCGCGACCAGTTCGGCAAGAAGATGTCGAAGTCGCGCGGCAACGGCATCGACCCGCTGGACTGGATCAAGGCGTACGGCGCGGACGCGCTGCGCTTCACCTTGGCACGCGGCGCGCAGCCCGGCGGCGACCTGTCCGTCGGCGAGCCGCACGCGCTCGCCTCGCGCAGCTTCGTCACCAAGCTGTTCAACGCCACCAAGTTCGCGCTGATGAACGGCGCCGAGCCCGGTGCGCTTCCCGGCCGCGCGGCGCTCACCGACGCCGACCGCTGGATCCTGGATCGCTTGGATCAGGTTCTGGCCGAAGTGGATTCGGCCTTCGACGCCTACGAGTTCGGCAAGGCGTGCGAGGCGCTGTACCACTTCGCCTGGGACGAGCTGTGCGACTGGTATCTGGAGCTGGCCAAGGTGCAGTTCGCCGAATCCGAGGAGCGGGCGGCCGCGACGAGGACCGTGCTCGGCAACGTGCTCGACTCGGTGCTGCGGCTGCTGCATCCGGTGATCCCGTTCGTCACCGAGGAACTGTGGCAGGCGCTCACCGGCGGTGAGTCCGTGGTGATCTCCGCGTGGCCGCAGGTCAGCGGGATCGCCGCCGACACCGTTGCGGCGCAGCGTGTTTCGGATGCCCAGCGGTTGATCACCGAGATCCGCCGGTTCCGCAGCGACCAGGGCCTCGCCGACAAGCAGAAGGTGTCGGCCAAGCTGATCGGTCTGGAGCAGGCCGACCTCACGGCGCTGGAGCCGTCGGTCGCCAACCTGGCCCGGCTCACCGCGCCCGGCGCCGAGTTCGCCGCCACCGCCTCACTGGAGGTGCGCCTGAGCGGCGCGACGGTGACCGTCGAACTGGACACCTCGGGCGCGGTCGACCTCGACGCCGAACGCCGCCGCCTGGAGAAGGATCTGGCCGCCGCGGAGAAGGAGCTGGCGGGCACCGAAGCCAAGCTCGGCAACGAGGCGTTCCTGGCCAAGGCTCCCGAACCGGTGGTGGCCAAGATCAAGAACCGTCGCGATGTCGCCGCCGCCGAGGTGGAGCGCATCGGGGCGCGGCTCGCGGAACTGGCGGTCAAATGAACGAGGAGCCGGAGCGGCAGTACCCGGACGACAGCGGAGGCGCCCGGCTCCGGTCGGGACCGTCGCCGGTGGAGCTCGCCGAGATGGCGCTGGTCGAGGCGGAACTCGACCAGCGCTGGCCGGAGACCAAGATCGAGCCCTCGCTCACCCGCATCGCCACCCTGATGGATCTGCTCGGCTCCCCGCAGCAGAGCTATCCGGCGATCCATATCGCGGGCACCAACGGCAAGACCTCGGTCACCCGCATGATCGACGCGCTGCTCACCGCGCTGCACCGGCGGACCGGCCGCATCACAAGCCCGCACCTGCAATTGGCCACCGAGCGGATCAGCATCGACAACGCGCCGATCAGTCCGGCCAAGTACGTCGAGACCTATCGCGAGCTACTGCCCTACATCGAGATGATCGACGCGCAGTCCGCCACGGCGGGCGGTCCGGCGATGAGCAAGTTCGAGGTGCTCACCGGCATGGCCTACGCCGCGTTCGCGGAGGCGCCGGTCGACGTGGCGGTCGTGGAGACCGGCATGGGCGGCACCTGGGACGCCACCAATGTGATCGACGGCCAGGTCGCGGTGATCACCCCGATCGGGCTGGACCACGTCGACTACCTCGGCCCCGACCTCGCGGCCATCGCGGGGGAGAAGGCGGGGATCATCAAACGCGCTCCGGAGAGCCTGGTTCCGCGCGACAACGTCGCGGTGATCGCGCAGCAGGAGCCCGAAGCCATGGAGGTGCTGCTGCGCCGGGCCGTCGAGGTGGACGCCGCGGTGGCCCGCGAGGGCTCGGAGTTCAAGGTGCTCGCGCGGCGCATCGCCGTCGGCGGCCAGCAGCTCGAGCTACAGGGTCTCGGCGGGGTGTACGACGAGATCTTCTTGCCGCTGCACGGCGAGCACCAGGCCCGCAACGCGGTGCTCGCGCTGGCCGCGGTCGAGGCGTTCTTCGGCGCCGGCGCACAGCGTCAGCTCGACATCGACGCCGTGCGCGCCGGATTCGCCTCGGTCTCCAGCCCCGGCCGCATGGAGCGGATGCGCAGCGCGCCGACGATCTTCATCGACGCGGCGCACAACCCGGCGGGCGCGCGGGCCCTCGCCGCAACCCTCGGCGAGGAGTTCGACTTCCGGAAGCTGGTCGGCGTCGTCGCGGTGCTCGGCGACAAGGACGCCGCGGGCATTCTCGAGGCGCTGGAGCCGGTGTTCGACGAGATCGTCGTCACCACCAACGGCTCGCCGCGCGCCATGGACATCGACAGCCTGGCGAACCTGGCCGTGCAGCGGTTCGGTGACGAGCGCGTGGTGACCGCCGACACGCTGCCCGACGCGCTGGAGACCGCGATCGCCATCGCCGAAGAGGTCGGCGACCCGGTCGAGGCGGTCTCGGGCGCGGGCGTGATTGTCACCGGCTCGGTGGTCACCGCGGGCGCGGCGCGCGCACTGTTCGGAAAGGACCCGGCATGAGTGAGCCCAGCGAGCGCCGCGAGGACGCGGCCGCCGCCGAGAAATCCGGCGCGAGCGCGGCTTCCGCGCCCGATCCGTGGAAGGGCCTGCGCGGCGTCATGGCGGGCACGTTGATCCTCGAGGCCATCGTGGTGCTGCTCGCGCTGCCTGTGGTCGCCGATGTCGGCGGTGGCGTCAGCTGGTTGTCCGGCAGCTACCTGGTGATCCTCGCGCTGCTGATGATCCTCGGCGCAGGCATGCAGCGCCGGCCCTGGGCGCTGCCGTTCAACCTCAGCCTCCAGGTCCTGGTGATCCTCGGCGCGTTCATCCACCTGTCCATCGGCATCATCGGCCTGCTCTTCGCGGCCGTCTGGGCGTTCATCCTGATACTGCGCGCCGAGGTCAAGCGCCGGATGGACCAGGGGCTGCTGCCCAGCCAGCGGATGAATCGGTAGAGGCGTGCCCCCGCACTCGCTCCGGCCATGCGCGGGCGTCGGCGAACTGCGTCCGGCGGTGTCCATCAGCGGCCCGGCAACGGCTGCCGACGCGGACCGAACGCGGCTGGGAGCATCGCTGCCGAGCGCTGGTTCGGTAGCGGGTGATGAGGTCAATTAGGCTGTGCGCCGTGACTGAGCAGACGTTGGTACTCATCAAGCCGGACGGCGTGGCCCGTGGCCTGGTCGGCGAGGTGCTGGCCCGTATCGAGCGCAAGGGCCTGAAGATCGCGGCCCTGGAGCTGAAGCAGGTGTCCGGGGAACTGGCCGAGGCGCACTACGCCGAGCACGCCGAGAAGCCGTTCTTCGGCTCCTTGATCGAGTTCATCACCTCCGGCCCGGTCGTGGCCGCAGTCCTGGAGGGCCCGCGCGCCATCGCCGCGTTCCGGCAGATCGCAGGCGGCACCGACCCCGTCGAGAAGGCCGTGCCGGGCAGCATCCGCGGCGACTTCGCCCTCGAGACCCAGTACAACCTCGTGCACGGCTCGGACTCGCCCGAGTCGGCCAAGCGCGAGATCGGGCTCTGGTTCCCCGAGTTCCCCGCCTGAGTTCCGCCGCCGACTCGCCGCGCCCGCTCGGGCGCGGCGAGACCGCGCGGGCCTCGCGGGCTCGCGCGTCACATCGTCCCTTGTCATGGGGGTCGTGCCGATGTGGCAAACCCGGGGCATCGGGCCGCTCACGCGCCGATGGCGAACCACGGGCGCACGATGTGGGATACTGGCAGTGGTCGTCAACGACACCGACAGTTCGCGCAGGTACGCGAATGGTCGGTGACGATGGCGACCGGATGACACCGCGGTTCGATGCCGATCATCGCTGCCACGGAAGGCCGCGCCCGGTTGCTGAGGGTGTGGCGGTCCGCGCAGGCACGCTGGATGAGCGCTCGCTTCCACGGAGTTCAGCCAACAGCCAGGCGCCGCGTGACCAGTTAGCCCGAAGACGAAGAACCAGGTGACAACCGGGCACGCGGGGCGAGACCACAGGACCTCACGTCGACGGCGTGAGGTGTACGGACAGCGCCCCCGCGTTGGCCGCGTCACTCCGTACCGGGAGGGACGCGCCCGGGGGTCCGAGGAGACTTCGTGGCCGATCAAGAGCCGCTGGAAACAACATCACAGGATGCCGATCAATTGCCGGAGCGAATCCGAGTTCACGCGCTTGCCAAGCGGCTGGGAGTGACGAGCAAGCGCATCCTGGCCAAACTCACCGAGCTGGGCGCCGACGCGCGCAGCGCGCAATCCAACGTCGACCGGGCGGTCGCGGAAACGGTGCGCGACGCACTCGTCGCTCCCGAACCCGCTGCGGCGACTCCCGCAGCGGAAGCCGAACCGCCTGCCGCCGAGCCGGAGGCAGCGGAGAAGGCCGCACCGGAGCCGGAGAAGCCCGCCGCGCAGCCGAGCGGCCTGCTCTTCTCCGCCCCTGACCCGGTGCACATCGGGCGATCGACGGTGAGCGCCGAGCCGACGCAGCTGTTCACCCATGCCGAGCCGAGCGAGCCGCAGGTCGCGGCGCCGCCGGTCTTCGAGGCGCCCTCCATCGCGGCACCGCTGTTCCTTTCGCCCGACGCGGCGGCCGCCGAACAGATGCGCAAGCAGCGCCGTGCCGAGCGCGAGGCCAAGCGCGCCGAGGAGGCCGCCGCGCAGGAGGTCGTCGAGGAGGAACCCGAGACCACCGAGGACGAGCAGGACAGCGCCGAGCAGCACGGCGACGGTGAAGGCCAGCCACGCCGTCGTCGTCGTGGCAGGCGCGGTCGTGGCCGTGGCCGCGGCGAGCAGCACGCCGATTCCGACGCCGAGGGCGACGAGGGCGATCAGTCCGAGTCCGACACCGAGGACGAGCCCGCCGCCGAGACCGCCGAGGACGCGGAATCCGCCGAGGCGAGCGACGAGGGCGAGGAGAGCGAGCACGAGGACGCGGTGCCGGAGGGCGCGAGCCGCCGTCGCCGTCGCCGCCGCCGCCGCAAGGTCGGCGGGGAGAGCGACGCCGAGCCCGCCGACGACGACCCGCCGAACACCGTCGTGCACGAGCGCGAGCCGCGCAGCAAGAGCCGCGGCCGGGCCGCCTCGGACGAGGTGCAGGGCATCACCGGCTCCACCCGGCTCGAGGCGAAGCGTCAGCGTCGCCGCGACGGTCGCGAGGCCGGTCGCCGCCGCCCGCCGATCCTGACCGAGTCGGAGTTCCTGGCCCGCCGCGAGGCGGTCGACCGGGTGATGGTCGTGCGCGAGAAGTCGTTCCCCGAACATCCGGCCGCCACTCAGGTCGCGGTGCTCGAGGACAACATCCTCGTCGAGCACTTCGTCACCAACACCGGCCAGGCATCGATGGTCGGCAACGTCTACCTGGGCAAGGTGCAGAACGTGCTGCCCAGCATGGAGGCGGCGTTCGTCGACATCGGCCGCGGCCGCAACGGCGTGCTGTACGCGGGCGAGGTGAACTGGGAGGCCGCCGGGCTCGGCGGCAAGGAGCGCAAGATCGAGCAGGCGCTCAAGCCCGGCGATCAGGTGCTCGTCCAGGTGTCCAAGGACCCGGTCGGGCACAAGGGCGCCCGGCTGACCACCCAGATCAGCCTGGCCGGTCGCTTCCTGGTGTACGTGCCGGGCGGCACCTCCACCGGCATCAGCCGCAAGCTGCCCGACACTGAGCGCAAGCGCCTCAAGGAGATCCTGCGCGACATCGTGCCCGCCGACGCGGGCGTGATCATCCGCACTGCCTCCGAGGGCGTCAGCGAGGCCGAGCTGGCCCGCGACGTGGAGCGGTTGCAGTCCACGTGGCGTGCCATCGAGGAGCAGGCGAACAAGGACGGCGGCGCGCCCAAGACGCTGTACGAGGAGCCCGATCTCCTCGTCAAGGTCATCCGCGACCTGTTCAACGAGGACTTCTCGCGGCTTGTCATCGAGGGCGACCGGGCGTGGAGCACGGTCGAGACCTACATCCGCACCGTCGCGCCGGATCTGCTCGCGCGGGTCTCCCGGCACGAGAACAACGGTGTGGACGTCTTCGAGACCTTCCGCATCGACGAGCAGCTCGGCAAGGCGCTCGATCGCAAGGTGTGGCTGCCCTCCGGCGGCACCCTGGTGATCGACCGCACCGAAGCCATGACCGTCATCGACGTCAACACCGGCAAGTTCACCGGGTCGGGCAACAGCAACCTGGAGGAGACCGTCACCAGGAACAACCTGGAGGCGGCCGAGGAGATCGTGCGCCAGATGCGGCTGCGCGACATCGGCGGCATGATCGTCGTCGACTTCATCGACATGGTGCTCGAGTCGAACCGCGACCTGGTGCTGCGCCGCCTGACCGAGGCGCTCGGCCGGGACCGCACCAGGCATCAGGTCTCCGAGGTGACCTCGCTCGGCTTGGTCCAGATGACGCGCAAGAAGCTGGGCACCGGGCTGGTCGAGGCGTTCTCGACCACCTGTGAGCACTGCCACGGCCGGGGCATCCTGGTGCACACCTACCCGGTGGAGCTCGCGCCCGCCGAGGACACCTCGACCCGTCGCGAGGGCGGCTCGCGCCGTCGCCGCGGCCGGGACAAGGGCGCGGCCGCCGCGGCTGCCACCAACGGCACGCCGCCGCCGAGTGAGTCGGTCGAGGAAGGGGCCGCCGTCAAGCGGGCGCATCCGGTGGCGCTTGCCATGGCCGCGCACAACGTCGAGACCGAGCATGCCGAGGAATCGGTCGCTGAGGCCGAGGTCGTCGCGACCGATGCCGACGCGGTGGCGGCGAATGTGGCCGATGCCGTTGTGGCCGCCAAGGAGTCGATCGCCGAGGAAGCTGCCGAGGCCGAGCCATGGGCCGAGGAGGTCGCCGAGGTCGAAGCGGTGACCGAGGAAGCCGTCGGTGTCGTGGCCGAGGAGGCCGTCGCGGAAGCGGCTGTTGCCGAGGAGGCCGAGGCCGAGGAGGTTGCCGAGATCGTGGCGGAGGCGGCCGCCGAGGCGCTGGAGGAGCAGGTCGAAGCGGTCGAGTCGGCGCCCGCGGAGATCGACCTGGTTCCGGCGACCGAGGAGCCGGAGCCGACGGTGCGAAAAGAGGCCGAGGAAGCCGCTGTCGCCGCCGCTGATCGAGCGGTTGCCAACGGTGAACCGGCGCCCCCGCAGGCGCCTCGCCGCCGCAGGGTGGCGCGTTCGGCGGCCGCGCCCGCGGCCGACAGCGCCGGAGCCGTTTTCGTGCTGTCCAGCGCCGACCAGGGCGGCACGCCCGCAGTCGACTACTCGCAGCCCGAGTCGGTCGACCTGCCGCAGCGTGGGCGTCCGCGCCGCAGGGCCGTCGGCCGTCCCGCGGGCCCGCCGGTCGATACGCCCAGCTGAGTCGAGTGTGATTCGGCCGGTCGGACCCGCGAGGGGCGACCGGCCGAATGCGTTCGGGCGTCGGGCAGCTCGGGAAAATGCGGCCCTGACGGGGTAGCCGAGTGATCGCCGACCGCCGAATTGGGTCGTAGACCGGGGGTCTGGTAGCCTTGGACGGTCGCTGCCTGGCGATGCGCCCGAAGCTGTTGAACACAGCGAGGTATGCGCCCCCGTGCAGCAACCAGCCAAGACAATTCACGTCACGACCTGTGGCGTGAGTGAAGCACGAGAAGACAATCGAGTGGAGGAAGCCGACCGATGGCAACGTACGCGATCGTCAAGACCGGCGGAAAGCAGTACAAGGTCGCGGTCGGTGACCTGGTGAAGGTCGAAAAGATCGAGGGTGCGCCGGGTTCCGCCGTCGAGCTCTCGCCCGTCCTCGTGGTGGACGGCGCCGAACTGACCACCGACGCGGCCAAGCTGGCCGAGCGTTCGGTGACCGCGGAGCTGGTCGAGCAGACCAAGGGCCCCAAGATCCGCATCCACAAGTTCAAGAACAAGACCGGCTACCACAAGCGCCAGGGTCACCGTCAGCCGCTGACGGTCCTGAAGGTCACCGGCATCAAGTAAGACATCCCGAGGAGACTCAGCTATGGCACACAAGAAGGGCGCGTCCAGCTCCCGGAACGGACGCGATTCCAACGCCCAGCGACTCGGCGTCAAGCGCTTCGGCGGCCAGACCGTCAAGGCTGGCGAGATCCTGGTGCGTCAGCGTGGCACCCACTTCCACCCCGGCGTGAACGTCGGTCGCGGCGGTGACGACACCCTGTTCGCCCTCGAGGCGGGCGCGGTCCAGTTCGGCACCAAGCGTGGCCGCAAGACCGTCAACATCGTCGTCCCGGAGCCGGTTCAGGCCTGACCGCCTAGCCGATCCAGACAAAAGCCGAGCGGGTCAGGGTACGTCACCCTGACCCGCTTTTCGCGTTCTCGTGGCGGCGACCGCCGAAGAATCAGCGCGAGCCCTCGAAGAACGACCAGCCCAGAAGGAGGATGATTCGACTCATGTCGAAATTCATCGACCGTGTCGTGCTGCACGTGCGTGCCGGAAAGGGCGGTCATGGGTGCGCGTCGGTGCACCGCGAGAAGTTCAAGCCGCTCGGCGGACCGGACGGCGGTAACGGCGGTAACGGCGGCGACGTCGTCCTCGAGGTCGACGGGAACGTGCACACCCTGCTGGACTTCCACTTCCACCCGCACGCCAAGGCGGGCAACGGCAAGCCGGGCGAGGGCGGCAACCGGGACGGCAAGACCGGCGGCGATCTGCTGCTGAAGGTGCCGGACGGCACCGTCGTACTGGACGAGGACGGTGAGATCCTGGCCGACCTGGTCGGCGTCGGCAATCGTTACGTCGCCGCCCGTGGCGGACGCGGCGGGCTCGGCAACGCCTCGCTGGCCTCCAAGGCGCGCAAGGCGCCCGGCTTCGCGCTGCTCGGCGAGGACGGTGAGGAACGCGAACTCGTCCTGGAACTGAAGTCGGTCGCCGACGTCGGTCTGGTCGGCTTCCCGTCGGCGGGCAAGTCCTCGCTGGTCTCGGTGCTCTCCGCGGCCAAGCCGAAGATCGCCGACTACCCGTTCACCACGCTCGTGCCGAACCTCGGCGTGGTGGCCAGCGGCGACACCACCTTCACCATCGCCGACGTGCCCGGCCTGATCCCCGGCGCCAGCGAAGGCCGCGGCCTCGGCCTCGACTTCCTGCGCCACTTGGAGCGTTGCGCGGTGCTCGCGCACGTCGTCGACTGCGCGACCCTGGAACCCGGCCGCGACCCCGTCTCCGACGTCGACGCGCTCGAGGCCGAGCTGGCCGCGTACAAGCCCGCGCTCGCCGCCGACGCCGGTCTCGGTGATCTGGCCGATCGTCCCCGCGTGGTGATCCTGAACAAGACCGACGTCCCCGACGCCGCCGAGCTGGCCGAAATGGTCACGGCCGAGTTCGCCGAGCGTGGTTGGCCGGTCTTCGAGATCTCCGCCGTGAGCCGAGCTGGCTTGCGCCCCTTGACCTTCGCGCTCGCCGACCTGGTGCGCGAATACCGTGAGGCGCACCCGAAGGCCGCGCCCAAGCGTCCGGTGATCCGGCCGATCGCGGTGGACGAGTCCGGCTTCAGCGTGATCGCCGATCCCGACGAGCCGGGCGGCTTCATCGTGCGCGGCGCGCGACCAGAGCGCTGGGTGCGACAGACCCAGTTCGACAACGACGAGGCCGTCGGCTACCTGGCCGACCGGCTGGCCCGCCTCGGCGTCGAGGACGAGCTGGTGCGCCTCGGCGCCGAACCGGGCGCCCCGGTCACCATCGGCGACGTCAGCTTCGACTGGGAGCCGCAGATCTCGGCGGGCATCGACCGGGTTCCCACCGGCCGCGGCACCGATGTTCGTTTGGAGCAGAGCGACCGGGTCAGCGCCGCCGAGCGCAAGCACGCCTCCCGGGTGCGTCGCGGCCTGGTCACGGAGGACGAGGACCGGTCGTGAGAAGTGCCGCCACCGAACGGTTTCGAACCTCTGGTGGCGGCATTTCCCGGGAACGGCCGATGTGGCAGGCCGGGTAGTTCTTTCGGTTGCGGTACAGGGGAGTTCAGTTGTGACGCAGGTGAATTCGGAGCTAGCGGACGCGGTGTCGCCCGGCGGGCTCAGTGAGGCGCGGCAGGCGATCGCCGCGGCGCGCAGTGTCGTGGTGAAGATCGGGTCGTCGGCCTTGACCAGCCTGAAAGGCGGTCTGGACACGACGCGGCTCGATCGTCTCGCCGATGCGGTCGAGGCACGCATGCGCGCGGGATCGGACGTCGTCGTCGTCTCGTCCGGCGCCATTGGCGCGGGTATCGCTCCGCTCGGGTTGTCCAGTCGCCCAAGGGATCTGGCGACAAAGCAGGCGGCGGCCAGCGTCGGCCAGCTGGCGCTGGCGCACGCGTGGGGCACCTCCTTCGCCCGCTACGGCCGCACGGTCGGGCAGGTGTTGCTCAGCGCCGACGATTTCTCCCGCCGCGAGCACCACCGCAACGCCCAGCGCACCCTGGACCGGCTGCGCTCGCTCGGCGCGGTCGCGGTGGTGAACGAGAACGACACCGTCGCCACCGAAGAGATCCGATTCGGCGACAACGATCGGCTCGCGGCGCTCGTCGCACACCTGGTCGGCGCCGACGCCCTGATCCTGCTCTCCGACGTGGAGGGCCTCTACGACGGCGATCCCCGCAAGGGCGCCGCCAATTTCATTCCCGAGGTGCGCAGCAGCGCGGATCTGGACGGCGTCATCGCGGGAAGCGGTGGCGCGCTCGGCACCGGCGGCATGGCCTCCAAGCTCTCCGCCGCGCGGCTGGCCGCCGACGCGGGCGTCCCCGTCCTGCTCGCCGCCGCCGAGGAGGCCGCCACCGCGCTCGCCTCCGGCACCGTCGGCACCGCCTTCGCCGCGCGTCCGGTCCGCCTGTCGGCCCGCAAGTTCTGGGTCCGGCACGCGGCCGACAGCCGCGGCGCCCTCGTCCTCGACGAAGGCGCCGTGCAGGCCGTCGCCCACCGCCGTCGCTCCCTGCTCGCCGCTGGCATCACGGCCGTCCGCGGTCGCTTCTACGGCGGCGACGTGGTCGACCTCCTCGCGCCCGACCACCGCCTGATCGCCCGCGGGGTCGTCGAATACGACAGCACCGAACTCTCCACCATGCTCGGCCGCTCCACCACCGAACTCCCGGACACCATGCAGCGCCCGGTAATCCACGCCGACGACTTGGTCAAAGCCTGACCCCAGGCCAACATACGGCGCGTATTCCGCACACACCCACCGGCTGCGCGAGGGGGCCGAGCGCTCCCTGGCACCATGCGAAATTTTCTGCGCCACAGAGCAATCCAGCGCCGCACCGGCACTGCCGTCAGTGCCATGTGCACGTCGCATACCTTGTGAACTCCTCGCAGCGATCGTGGAGCCTGCGAGGAGTGCGAGGGGCCTGCGAGGCGTACGAGCGGCGCGCGACACCACGCGGAAGCGCTGCGGCGCAACATGTTCGGCGCCCGGTTGGTGCTCGGTGGCGGTTTGCCATGTAGGACCGTATGAAACGCGTACGCCGCAGCAACCGGCCGTCGCGGTGGGCAGGTACTGCCTGCTGGCGCCACGTGCAGCTCGCTTACCTTCTGCGCTCCTCGCACGGGGTGTGCCGTGCGCGCGGAGTGCGAAAGGTATGCGAGGAGTGTCAGCGGTGCGCGCAACCGCGCGAAAGCCGCTGCGTCGCGGCACCAGGCGCCGCGTTGGTGCCGCTGCCCGTAGTGCCACGTGAGCTCGCATATCCTGCGCGCTCCTCGCAGGGGTTGTGGCCGGTGCGAGGAGTGCGAAGGTACGCGACGGCTCTCGGGTGCCGGGTCGGTGCGTTAGCTGGTTGTGCCGGATCGGGGGACTACGCCGGGTTGGTCGGTGTTGGCGGAGCCCTGGTTTTGGGCGTCCGGGATTGGGCCGGTGACGCCGGGCTGGCCGCCCAGGTCGGGTAGCGGCTGGGTTTCGCCGGATGGCGGGGCCGGTGCCGGCGGGGGTGGAGCTTCGTGAGCGGGTGGTGGCGCGGGAATCTCCTGGGGTGGCGGGGGCGCCGGGGCCTGTGGGGTAGGCGGTGGTGTGTCCAGGGTCGGGGGTGCCTGGGGGGATGGCGGCGCGGGGGTGTCCTGAGGTGGAGGTTGCACCTGCTGCGGTGGCGGTGCCGGGGCCTGTTGGGTAGGCGGCGGTGCGTCCAGGGTCGGCGGCGCCTGGGCAGTCGGCGGTGCCGGGGCTTCCTGGGTAGGAGTCGGTACGTCTCGAGTAGGCGGCTCGTGGATGGGCGGCGGCACGGGGGCATCCTGGGTCGGCGGTGGTGCCGGAGCCTCTTGCGTAGGTGATGGTGTGTTCTCGGTCGGCGGTGCCGGGGTGTCCTGAGTTGGTGGTGCCTGGCTCGGCGGCGGTGCCGGAGCTTCTTGTGTAGGCGACGGCACGCTCTGGGTCGGCGGTGCGGGGGTGCCTTGGGTCGGCGGCGGTGCCTCCGTGGTCGGTGCCTCCGTGGTCGGTGGCGCCGGGGTCTCGTGAGTCGGTGGCTGGATGTCCTGGGAAGGGGGTGCCTCGGGTGTCGGGGTCCGCGATTCCGGCGACGACGGATCGGGTGCCGAATCGATGGGCGGTTCGGACTGCGAATCCGATTCCGGCGGAACGCTTTCCGTCCCTTCCGGGGACTCCTTGCCCGGCGCTCGGTGCCCCGTCGACCCGTTCGACGACTGCGGGATCACCCCGGCGTCCGGAATACCCGGCAGCACAGGAGGTTCCGGCAACGCGGGGACGCCGTTGCCCGCCATCGTGTAGGCGGGCTTGTACACCATGTTCATCGCGAGCACGGCTTCTTGACGCAGCGCTTCCTGCGCCATCTGCGCGTCGATGACGTTCGCCGCCTCGAGCAGTTGCGCGATGGCGCCGATCGGCCCTGAGCTGCCGGGCGGCACGACGGCCAGCTTGACCGCTTCGGCCGCCGCCGCGACGCCGCCGAGCCGCGCGCCGACCTGTCCCATGACGGCGCTGAGTTCGTCGACGGAGGCGGCGAAGCCGCGGGTGCTCGCGTAGGCGGCGTTGGCGGCGGCGCCTTCCCATTCCATGCCGTTCATGACCCGGTCGGCGCCGCCGCGGGTGAGCGGCATCGACGTGGCCAGCGCGGCGGCGACCTCGAGCCAGGTGACCGAGGCGCGCAGGATCTCGCCCGCGTCGATCTGCTGGGTCTTGGCGTAGATCTCCTCGTGCGGCATCGACTCGAAGTGCTCCATCGAGTTGATGTAGGTGGGGTCGGTGCCGGTCATCGGGGCAGCCTCGTTTCCACCGCGCGCAGCGCGGCCGCGTTGGCGGCGTCGGCTTCTTCGTAGAGTCCGGCGCTGATCAGGAACGCTTCCTTCATGCGGTAGGCGGCCTCGATGTAATGGTCGAGCAGTGCCGCCGCGTCGCGCGCTTTGTGCCCGAAGCCGGCCTGCAATTGCTGCGCGGAGACGAAGCCGCCGAATCCCTTTAGTTCGGCTACGGATTCGAGCCGCTGCTGCAAATAAATCAGCCGGTCGGCCTGGTTGTCGTACATCTCGGCGCACCGCCGCGCGGCGTCCGGATCGAACTTGACGGTGCCTGCCTGCGCTTCCTGCTTGAACCGCGCTATATCGGCTCGGCTGGTCTCGATCGTCATGCGCACCCCCGTTGATCGGTCGGTCCGCCTAAGCCTAATGGGTGCCGCCGGACGGAGTCCGTCGAAAGCGTGCGCGTGGCAGAAGCGGAGGCAAGGTACGCCTGATATGCACTGGGCTGGACGGAATCCGCCGAAAGTTCGCGCCGCTCAACGTGCCTGAGCCGGAATGCGTTTCTGCAATTGTGCGGCGACTTGCTCGGGCGAGGCGGGCACGATGTGCACCGTGTCGCCCGCCTTGATCAGGTAACGCCCGTCGCCCTGCACATCGATCCAGGTGTAGTGGATCGCGGGGACCGGTTCGTCACGATCCAGCCGCGCTTCGATGCGCAGGTGTCCCTCGGCGGTGTGCGGTTTGAGCAGCAGCCTGCGGATGAGGGGCGCGGCGGGTTGGGCGGCGATGACGGTCTCGGTGTCGCGGACCGCGGCGGCGGCGGCCGCACGGGCGGGTTCACGCCCGGCGGGCGTTCTCGGCAGCAGCGTGGCGATGCGGCTGCCCAGCTTGCTCGCGTGCCCGATCGAGATGCGCACGCGACCGCCGAAATCGGGTCGGGTGCCGGGCTCCTGGATGGCGAGCACCGCGCGGTCGTACACCGCGCATGCCAGCAGTCGCAGCTCGCTGTTCGGGGTGTGTGCGCCGCCGATGGCCACGATCCTGGTGTGTGGTTCGGCGAGGATCCGCAAGCAGGCCGACAGGTCCGGGTCGGCGCCGAGCGGCAGGCGCTGGTTCAGCTGGGCGCGCAGCGCCTCGGCCTCGTGCTCGGTGCGCGGCGTCTCGAGGATGCGCAGCGGGTACGGGTGACGATCCACCTCTGTTTCTCGCCATATGTGGGCGAACTCGTCCGGGGTGAACGTCCAACCCACGCCGAATCACTCCTCACCGAACCCACCGAACTGCCCGCAGCATATCGGTGTCACGCACCGCGCGACGAACTGTTCGGGAACTGGTACCACTGGATCAGGGGCTAACGCCGAGCCGGAAAACCGGATATATCCAGACGAACCCTTGGTTTTCGCGCGGCCGATCGTGGGCCCGGGGCGCCCGGCTCCGGCGCGTCGATCAGGGGCGATGGGAGAGATGCCGTGCAGGTACTCGGGCCGTGGGACGAACTGGCGAAGATCGCCGCGCTGGGGGGCGGTAAGGCGCGCGGATTGCACACCGTACAGAACAGCGGTTTCCGCGTTCCGGACTGGGTGGCGCTCGGCACCGACGCGTTCGCGCGCTTCCTCGCCGAACACGAACTGGCCGAACGGTTTTCCGCGATCGGTGCGGCGGACGACCTGGATCGCGCGCTGGCGCTCGGCGCCGAACTGCGCGCGGCGATCGGTTCCGCGCCGCTGCCCTCCGACCTGCGGGAACTCATCGCCGACGGGTACGCGAGAATCGGCGGCGGACCGGTCGCGGTGCGTTCCTCGACGGTCGCCGAGGACGGCGCCGAGCACTCCTACGCGGGTCAGTTCGACTCCTTCCTCAACGTCAACGGGATCGAAGCGGTGGCCGGCCGGGTGCGGGACTGCTGGGCGTCCGCCTTCTCCGAGCGGTCGATACGGTACGCCTCCGCGCGGTCGCGTCCGGTCGGTGGCGCGCCGGGCGTTGTACTGCAACGTCTGGTGTCCGCGCGGGCCAGCGGTGTGCTGTTCACCGCGAATCCCAGCACCGGCGTGCCGGGAGAACTGCTGATCAGCGCGGTGTACGGCCTCGGCGAGGGCTTGGTGTCCGGCGCGGTGGACGCGGACACGGTCACCGTCGAGAAGGCGACCGGCGCCGTGCTCGACACGATCATCGGCGACAAGGACAGCAGCTACACCCCCGCCGCGGAGCAGGGGTGCGAGGCCGGCGAGGTGGCGGCGGCGCTGCGCGAGCGCGCCGTGCTCACCGGCGCCGAGATCGCCGAGCTGGCGGAGCTGGGCCGTAAGCTCGAAATCATCTGCGGCGCACCGCAGGACATCGAGTGGGCGCTTGACGACGTCGGCCTGTGGGTGCTTCAGTCCCGCCCGATCACCACCGAACCGAAACCCGCGAACGCACCGCTGCGCGGCGCCGGTGAGACCCTCGCGCCCGGCGAACTCCGAATCTGGGACAACTCGAACATCATCGAGAGTTTCAGCGGCATCACCTCCCCGCTGACCTACACCACCGCGGCGGGCATCTACGGCCGCGTATACCGCGGCTATGCCGCCTCGTTGCGCGTGCCGCGCGACCAGCTGCGGCAAACCGACGCGTGGACTCCGGTGCTGCTCGGTTACTTTCACGGCCGGGTCTACTACAACCTGCTGCACTGGTACCGGATGGTTGGCATCGCGCCGGGCTACCCGCTCAACCGCCGGGTGCTGGAGGCCGCGCTCGGCGTAGCCGAGCCGCTCGCGGACGACATCGCGAAAAACTTGCGTCCCTTCGTCTTCCACAACCCGCTGGCGCGCCTGCGATCCCGCACGGTGACGACGGTGACCTATCTGCGGCGGCTGTTCGGCATCGACGCCATGGTCGAGGACTTTCGCACCGAGTTCTACCGCGTCTACGACGAATACGACGGACTCGACTACGCGTCGCTGTCCGGCGCGGAAGCCTATGCCGCCTATCGCGAAGTCGATCGTGATCTCGTCGAGCGCTGGGGTCCGCTGATGGTGCTCGACGCGATCCTGCTGACCTGCACCGGCCTGCTCTACGCGCTGACCAAGGCGCTGCTGCCGAAGGCGCCCGAGTGGTTCCTGTACGCGGTCGTCGGGCCCGGCGCCGACGTCGAATCGGCCGAGCCGGCCCGCGCGATGACCGCGTTGGCCAGGACGGTGGACGCGGATCGGGAACTGACCGCGCTGGTGCGGTCGACCCCGCCGGATCGGCTGTTCGCCGCACTGGCCGATCACCCGGATTTCCGCGCCGAGGTCGACGCGTACCTGGACCGCTACGGCTACCGCAGCCTGGACGAGCTGAAGCTGGAGACACCGGATCTACGTGAGGACCCGTCGGGCTTGTTCGTCATGCTGCGCAGCGCGCTCGGCCGGGTGCACGAGGCCGTCGCGCCGTCCGATCGGCGCGACGAGGCCGAGGCCTATCTCGACGCCCATCTGAGTGGCGCGCGCCGCCGCGTCTACGAGCGCTTGCGGGCCAAGGTGTCGCGGTGCGCCGCCCACCGCGAGCGGCTGCGGTTCTGCCGCACCAGGGCCTTCGGCATGGTGAAGCGGATGATCCGGGCGATGGGCCGTGACTTGGCCGAACGCGGCGTGCTCGACGAGTTCGCCGATGTGTTCTACCTGACGGTGGACGAACTGCGCGGCTGCTACGAGGGCGACGACACCGGCCCGTTGCGCGCGCTGGTCGCCGCGCGCAAGGCGCAGTGCGCCGCGGACGCCGAGCTGGTCGCACCCGCCCGCTTCGTCACCAGGGGCGGCGCGTTCGGGCGGGCGGAACTGGCCGCGCAAGGCTGGGTGCCGGTCCGCGAGATGCCCGCGGCGACCGTGGGCACCGTGCTCGGCGGCACGCCATCGGCGGCGGGGATCGTCGAGGGCGAGGCGGTGGTCGTCGGCGAGCCGAGCGACTTCGCGGGCGGCATCCTGGTGGCCTACCGGACCGACCCGGGTTGGGTCGCGGCGCTGCCCTCGGCGTCGGCGCTGGTGATCGAGCGCGGCAGCCCGCTGACCCACGTGGCGATCGTGGCGCGCGAACTAGGGGTGCCGACGGTCGTCCAGGTCGCGGACGTCACGAAGAGAATACGGACCAGTATGCGAATTCGGGTGGACGGAACGGCCGGAACGGTTACTGTGCTGTCCGAAGGAGATCACCGCGATGGTACCTGACAAAGATGTTGCGGCCGTGCGAGATTGGCTCCTGCGACCGGCGCGGGAGACCGGCGTCCACTTCGCCGACGAGGCCGACGGCTGGGAATTCCGCAGCTACCACGAGCTGGCCGAGCAGTCGTGGTCCATCGCCGCGCTGATGCGCGAACACGGATTCGCCGGCGGCGAGGGCGCCTGCGTGATCATGCCCACCGGATTCGCCTGCGCCGCGGCTTTTTACGCCGTCTGGGCCTGCGGCGGTGTGTTCACGCCGATCGCGCCGCCCATGTTCGGCGATCTCGACCAGATCGTCGCGCACATCGCCGCCGTCCTCACCGCCGCCGAGCCGCGGCTGGTGGTCACCTCCCCGGAATTCGAGGACCTGGTGCGCCGGGCGGCGGTCGCGGCCGAGCGGACCGACGAGCCGCTGGTGATCGGCGCAAAGCTGCCGCAAGCGCCCGACCGGCGCGAATTGGGCGCGCCGGCCGACTGCGCGTTGTTGCAGTTCACGTCGGGTTCCACGGGCACGCCGCGCGGGGCGCGGGTCAGCTGGCGCAATCTGGCGAACAACATCGCCATGATCTCCCGGCTCATCGAGTGGCGTCCCGGCGAGGCGATGGTGTCGTGGCTGCCGCTCTACCACGACATGGGCTTGGTCGGCGCGTTCCTGACGACCGTCACGAACCAAGGCGACCTCTACCTGATGCGCCCGGACCAGTTCGTCCGCGACCCGTCCCGCTGGCTGCGCGCGATGGCCTCGGCCCAGCATTCGCCCTCGCCCTCGTTCGCCTTGGGCTATGTGGCGCACCGGGTGCGGCCGGAGGAGATCGCCGATCTGGACCTGTCCGGCTGGCGCACGCTTGCCGTCGGCTCGGAGCCGGTGGAGGTGGCCGACCTGCAAGCGTTCGCCGAGCTCACCGGCCCCCGCGGCTTCTCGATGGACGCCTACACGCTCGCCTATGGCCTCGCCGAGGCCACGCTCATGGTGACCTCATCGGCGCGCCGACGGCCGATCACCGCGCTGCGCCTCGACACGCCGAATCTGCGCTTCGGCCAACCCATTCGAGTGCTGGCGGAATCGAAGCTGGACGACGTACACCGGGTCGAGGGCGCGGGCTGGATCACCGGCCTGGGGTTTTCGACACCGGAATCGACCGTCCGCGCCGTTGACGAGGCCGGGCGCGAGCTGCCCGATGGGGTGCTCGGCGAACTCGTGGTCGTCGGCGATTCGGTGGCCATGGGCTACACGGGCAACGACGGCGGCGCGACCCGGATCCTGGACGGCGAGCTCTATACCGGCGACGCCGGTTTCCTCTACCACGGTGAAGTTTTCGTACTCGGCAGGATGGGCACCAGCCTCAAGGTGCGCGGTCGCTCGGTGTTCATGGAAGACGTCGAATCCCGCGTCGCCAGGGAAACCGGCATCACCAAGGGCAAACTTGCTGCCGTGGCGCTCACCGATCGGGGGTCACCCGGCATCGCGTTGTTCGCCGAAGCGCCGTCCGGTGAATGGATCGCCCAGGCTCGCAGAGTGATTCGCGGTGAACTCGGCCCCGCCGCCGCGATCACCATCGTCACGGGCCCGCGCGGCACGATCCATCGCACCTCCAGCGGAAAGCCACGCCGCCGCCACCTGTGGCGGATGCTCCAGGACGGCGCGCTTGCCGGGGTCGAGGTCCACGAGGCAGACGGAACCACGGGATCCCGCACCGGGCCATCGGCGATTTCCGCCGCGCCCACCCTGCCGGTGGAGCGAGTGCGGCAGCTGCTCGCTTCCGCGCTGGAAAGCATTGCGCTGCCCAATGATTCGTCGGTCCTCTTCGAGGGCTCGCTGGCCGAAGGCTTCGGCAACGAAGGCTCCGACGTGGATTTCCTCGCGGTCGTCCCGGGAGCCGATGACCTGCCGACCCTGCCGACGGTCCTGTTCATCGACGGTCGCCGCGTCGAGGTGCGCACCCGCTCGGTGGCACAGCTGCGACGCCAGCTCGAAGAGGCGGCGGCGGGCGATCCGGCCGGGCTGGACGAGGACCTGCTCAACCGCTGCCAGCGTTTCCTGCGCGCCACGGTGGTCCGGCCCGGTTCGGTGGACCTCGACACGCTGCGCGCGCTCCTTCCGCACGACGACTTCCGAATCCGGATGGCGGACTGGTGGACCGCCCGCGCGGTGCATGCGCTGCGCTACGCGGTGGCGCTGCGTACGCTGCGCGCGTCCGACGAGGCCGGTGAATGGGCCCGCGACGGACTGCTCCAGGCGGTCAAGGGCTGGGCCGCCCGCCGTGGCGAGACCTACCTCGAAACCAAATGGCTGCCAAGCCAACTCGACCGGATCGGCGCTCACGACGTCATCGACCGCTACCGGAAGCTGACCGATCGGGCCGCGTGGCCGGAAGCGGACGGTGGGATTCACTGCGATCCGTCGACCAACGGCCGCCGTCCCCGGACCGAAGACGTCATCTGGCAAGGACTCTGGGAGCTGGTCACCGATCTCGGCATCGAACGATCCGACGACCCGCACCGCATCCTTTTCGCCCGCCGCCCCGGCGTGACCACGTGGACCATCGGCGGCCGGGTGCACGTCGTCCGCGACGATCGCGACGTCTTCGCGCTCTCCGACGACGCCGCCCGCGCTTGGCGATCGGTGATCTTCAAGCATTCCCTGCGCGACGTCCTCGCCCGTGCCCCACGCGACATCGCCACGGAACTGGCGGAATTCGTGCGGCTCGGCTTGGTCGGGTTGCAATGGCGTGGCGCGGCCCCGATCGAACCCGCGCTCGCTATGTGCAAGCCCGTCGCGCCCTACACGCCGGTGCCGAGCGCGCACCGGCCGGCGCTCGGACTGACCGGCGCGGCCCGCGACGACGGAATCGCCACCCTCGCACCGCTGCCCGCACGGCGCTTCACCGAATGCGGGCTGCACCTGGTGTGGTCGAACATCGTGCTGGAGAACGCCAGGGAGGATCTGGCGGGCGCGGTGAAGAACGGTCAGGGTGGCGTCGCCGACATCGCCGCGCACCGTCTGGTCGCCATGGCGGTGCGGGTGTTGCTGTCCGCCTACGGCATTCATCCGCTGCCCGCCGACGTCGCTCCGTCGGCCACAGTCGCGCGCTCGGTGCCGCCGGGCGCACGGCGGCGCGCGGAGGTGCTGGCGCAGCTCGATGCCGCACGCCGGGTGCGGTTCTCGGAACTGTTGCGCGGCGGCGGAGACACGATGGCGGGACTCGCGATCCTCGACGATTTCGTGGCGTTGGTGCGCGAGGTCGCGGGCGGCGCCGACGCCGCGCTCGCCTTCCCCGCCTCGTTCGACTCGCGCGAACAGTGGCGGCGCACTCTGGCCATCGGCTACGACTGGCTGCGCCTGGCCGCCTACCTGAACACCGACCTGCCTCTCGACGAGGCCCGCGATCTGCTCACCACCGGTGGCCACCAGCCCCACCTCCGGGAAAGCGAACCCACATGACCGCCGCCGACACCGACCTTGCCGCCCGGGTGCGCCGCCTCGTCCAGACCATGGCGCCGCAACCGCCCGCCGACCTCGCCGACGAACACCGCCTCGTGGAGGATCTCGGCTTCGACTCGCTGCGGCTGATGGAGCTGACCGTGGTGCTGGAGCGGGCCTTCGAGCTACCGAGGCAACGTCCGGAGGACGTCGTCGGGGTGCGCCGGGTCGGCCAGGTCATCGCGCTGGTCGCGGGCGCACCACGGGGGAACGATCATGGGTGAGCGTGAGACCGTGCTGGTCACCGGCGCGACCGGCCTGGTGGGTGCCGAGGTGGTCGCCCGGCTCTCGGCCGCGAGCAGGCCGGTCGCCGCGGTGCTGCACAGCAACGCCGATATCGTCCGCAACGACGGCACGGTGCTGGAGGCGGGCACACCGGTGGCGGGCGACATCCGCCGCCCCGGCTTCGGCTTGTCCGCGCGCGACACGGCCGACCTGGCCGAGCGCGTCGGCATGATCGTGCACTGCGCGGCCACCACAGCATTCGACGCGCCCGCCGCCGACTACAACGAGCTCAACGTGCAGGGTGCCGTCCACGCGATCGCCATGGCACGCGAGTGGGACGTGCCGTTGGTGCACGTCAGCACCGCGTACGTGTGCGGGATGCGCGGCGGAACGGTCGCCGAGGACGAGCTCGATGTCGGCCAGTCGTTCGGAAACGAATACGAGCACAGCAAGTTCCGCGCCGAACTGCTGGTGCGCGCGGCGGGCGAACAGGGACTCCGGTGGGCGATCGTGCGGCCCGGCATCGTCACCGGCGCCGCGTCCACCGGGGAGATCCGCGAATACAAGAACCTGTATACCGTCGTGAAGCTGATGGTCGAGGGCAAGCTGCGGACCCTGCCCGGCCGCTACGATGCCACCCTCGCGCTGGCGCCGGTCGACCATGTGGCCGACGTGATCGCCGCGGCGGTACTGGATTTCGACTCGGCGAGCTTCCGCACGCTGCACGCGCTCGGTGGCGACGCGCTCTCGCTGCGCGAGGTGTCCGACGTGCTGGCCGAGTACCCGTCCTTCGAAGTGGCGACTTTCGTGCCGGAATCGACGTTCGCCGAAGAGGATCTGGATTCGGTGGAACGCGAATACTACCGGCGGATCGGCGCGCTCTACACCAGTTACTTCGTGCGCAGGCTCGACTTCGACACCACCCGCGCCGAAATACTGCTCGGCCGCCCCGCGCCGCCCACCGGCAAGGAGTACCTGCGCCTGCTGCTGGACTACTGCCTGGAATCCGGCTACCTGGGTGTCGCGCTGCCTTCGATCGACGAGGTGCTGGCCGCCAACGGTTTCGGCGGTGCGGCGCGATGACGGCGATGCCACTGGACCGGAGCGGCGCGTCGCTGCACGCGCTGCTCGCCGAGCTGACGCCCAGCGCGGCCAAGATCGACGCCTACGCGGACGACACGTACGTGCAGGAGGCCGTCGAACAACTCGAACGGCTCGGCATCGACCCCGTCGGCTTCGCCAGGCAGCATTCGCTGCTGCTGCTCAAGCCGGACGCGATCGTGGCGCGCGCCGTGGAGCCGACTCTGCAATGGCTGCCCGCCAACGGGTTCCGCGTCGTCGCCGCACACCGAATGCGCGTGAACCGGCACTTGGTGCGCGCGCTGTGGTACTTCGCGTGGAACATCGCATCGCCGGAGCGCAGGCGGCTGGCCGATCTGCTGATCGGCATCTCGGAGGTGCTGGTGCTGGTAGTGCACGGCGCCGACGACGAGCTGCCGGTGCCGATCCGGCTTACCGAGGCCAAGGGCGCCACCGATCCGCGCCAACGCAAGCCCGGCGAACTTCGCTACGTGCTCGGCAGGCACAACTTCCTGCTGAACCTGGTGCACACGCCCGACGACCCGGCCGATGTGCTGCGCGAACTGGCCGTGTACTTCGACGAGGACACCCGCGCGGATCTGCTCGGGCAGGCCGCGGCGCGGATGGACCGCACGGCGGCGGTCAGCGCGTTGGCCGCCGACCTGTACGCGCGGGTCCCGGTTCGCAGCTTCGACCGCGACGACGCGCTGCGCTCCGTCCTCGACGCGCTGCGCCGCGCCGGAATCGACGCGGGCCGAGCCGAAGACGCGGACGGCGCGCGGCTGCTGTATGCGGCGTGGTCCGCGGGCGCGCAGCTGGATCCGTGGTCGGTCCTGGTGCTCGGATCCTACGTGCTTCCGATGCGGGTCGGATCGCAGTCGCAGACGCTGCCGCCGGTGGCCGCGCGAGAATGGTTGGAGGGCCGATCGTGACAACGCACGCGGCAGTCGAGAAGACCGCCACGCACAACCGCACCATTCCGAAGCAACTGGCGCACCGCTGCGCGGTCTCGGAGGTGTTCGTCACCTCGCTGGACGCCACCGGGGCCGACGCCTTCCTGGTCGGCGCGCAACTACCACGCATGCACGCCTACTACGGTGACCACGCCGGATCTCTCGGCATGCGCCACGACCCGCTGGTGGTGATGGAGGCCGCTCGGCAGGCGGCGATCGCTGTGGCCCACGAGTTCTACGGCGTGCCAACGGATATGGCGTTCGTCGTGCGGACATTCAACGGCACCGGCTCGGACACCTCGGCGTGGGAGATCGGCATCGCACCCACCGATCTGGTGATGGAGGTGCGGGTACCGCGCAGGCACCACCGTGGCGAAGCATTGCAGGGCCTCGACATGGTGCTGGAGATCTCTTCCGGCGGCGAGCCGATGCTCACCGTGGACGGTTCGTTCTCCTGGACGACGCCGAGGCAGTGGGCCGCGCTGCGTGTTCAGTTCCGAGAGAGCTTGGGACTAGGGGCCTTTCACGGCGCATCCGCCCTCGGTGAGCGGGCCGAGGCTGCCGTGGTCGGGAGGGAGAACCGGCGCAACGTCGTCATCGCGCCCCCGGAGGCGGATGGTCGCGTCAGCCGTGCCGCTCTCGTCCCCGATCTGTCCCATCCATTCCTGTTCGATCATCAGCTCGACCACGTGCCTGGCAGCCTGTTGATCGAGGCGTGCAGGCAGACCGCGCTGAGCATGGTGCTGCGCGACCAGCCCCGATTGGTCTGTCTGGCAAGCACCTTCGACCGGTTCGTGGAACTGGATCTGCCCGCCGAGTGCGTCGCCGAGATCACCGAGCCCGGCCTCGACACCACCCTCGTGCACTGCGAGATCCGGCAGGCGGGCGCCGTCGCCGCCCGGCTCGACCTCGAATTCGACGCGGATGCCTTGGATTCCGAGCCGATCGGCGATTCCCGGTGAACGCCGCCGAACTGCTGCGGACGACCCGCGCGTTCCGCAGGCGGCTGGACCTCGCGCGTCCCGTCGACCGCTCCGAGCTGCTGGACTGCCTCGACACCGCCGTGCACGCGCCGAGCGGCACCAACCGGCAGCCGTGGCGCTTTCTCGTCGTCCAGGACCCGCGCACCCGGCAGCAGATCGCGGAGTACTACCGCAAGGGTTTCGCGGCCTACTTGTCCGCCCGCACCCCGCGGCCGGATCAGCTCGGCGACCTCGCCTCCGGCCGGTATCTGGCCGAACACCTGCACGAGGTGCCCGCGCTGGTGCTGGCGTGCTCGCTGGGCCGCCCGCCCGCGACCGGTTCGGCCCTGCACCTGGCCAGCTTCTACGGGTCGATCTATCCGGCGGTCTGGAATTTGCTTCTCGCACTGCACGATCGTGGTCTCGGCGGCACCGTGACCACCGCGCATCTGGCCTACGAGCGCGAGGTCGCCGAGCTTTTGGGCATTCCCTTCGACGAGGTCACGCAGGTCGCGCTGCTCCCGGTCGCGCACCTGCGGCCCGGACCGCCGAAGCAGGCCAGGCGCAGGCTGCCCGCGTGCGAGGTCACCGCGTGGGAGCGCTGGGGCGGGGCATGAGTAGCGAGGTGCGGGCGCCGAGCCCGCTCGAATCGGTACGGCGCCTCGCGCGCTTCACCGCCGTGATGTACAAGCCGCACTACCTGCTCTACGCCATCGTCTTCGTGCTGGCCTTGGAGGGGACGGCCGCCCTTGTCTCCCAACCGGAGACGCCGTGGCGGCCGAGCTCGGCCACCGTCCCGCGCATCGTTGTCGTCGCCCTCGTGCTGCTGTACCTGCGGATGGTCGACGAACAGAAGGATCTGGACTACGACCGGGTGCACCATCCGGACCGGCCCCTGGTCACGGGTGAGGTGAGCGCGGGCGAGCTGCGCGCGGCCATGGGCGTGCTCGCGGTCGGCGCGGTCGGTGCGAGTCTCGTCCTGGCGGCGGTCTCGGGCGTGGCGATAGCTGCGGTGTTGGCGTACGGGTTGTTCCTGTGGGCGGTGGAGCGGTGGTCGACGGCGGTGCGTACCGGCATCGTGCTCAATCTCGTTGTCACATATCCGATTCAGATTCTGATGGCTGGATACGTTCTCATCTCGGCGATCGGCACCGGGGAGGTCGCTGCCCGCTGGCAGGCGGTCGCCGTCGTGGCGGTGTTCGCGGGTGCGTTCCTGCATTTCGAGTTCGCCCGCAAGACCGCGCGGGAACGGCGTCCGGGCGAGCACCTGTACTCGAATCGGCTAGGGGTCATGGGTTGTGTGGTCGCGATCCTCGGGTTCGCCGACCTCGCGGTGGCGGTCGACCTGGTGCTGGTCCGGCCGTGGGAGCGCAGCGGGGCACAAGCCGTCGTGGCCTGGATTCCCGTGGCGCTCTTGGCGATCCCGGTGTGCGGGGAATGGCGGTTCCTGCGTTCGAACGAGCCGGAGCATCCGGTCCTGCCCGCCGTCGCCTTCGTGTTCGCCCTCTACCTGGCGCTCATCGCGCAGGCGGTGGTCTGCACGACCTGAGCGTCAACCGCCGTAGCGCCGGATGACGTCCTGATCGGGATCGGCGGCCGGAAGGGCATGGTCGGACGCGCTGGGCCCGACGTAGATCTCCTCGATGTACCGCGTGGGCTCGGGCGGCAGATGCCGCCAATGTGCGCGCGGGTCCTCGGAGCGATCGCGAGATTCGTTTTGTGTCATGGCCTCCCCCTCTGGAGCACTACCACGATGCTACCGATCGGCCGGGCAGGCCTCCAGTATATTGTCGGGCGACGCGGTCGGTATCACGCGCAGCAGCGTGAAGCCATAGCGCGCCAAAAGATCTCGGTATTCCGATTCGCTTCGTTCGCGTCCGCCCGCGTTCACCAGCATCTCGATATCGATGTACTTGCCGGGATGCGGCCGATCGTGCTCGGGCAGTACGAGTTCCACGAGCAGCAGCCGCGCGTCCGGTCGCATCACGCGGCGCAGCGCGCGCAGAATCCGGCCCGCGTCCGGTTCCGGCCAGTCGTGGATGATGTGCTTGAGCAGATAGGCGTCGCCGCCCTCGGGCACTGACTCGAAGAACGATCCGGCCGTCACCGTGCAGCGATCGGTCACGCCGCGCTCGGCCAGATCCGGCGCCGCGTCGGCGACCACCTCGGGCAGGTCGAACAGAATGCCGCGGGAGCGCGGTGCGCGCCGCAGGATCTCGGCGAGCAGGCTGCCGCGCCCGCCGCCGACGTCGACGATGGTGTCGTAGCGCGCGAAATCGTGGGCCGCCAAAAGCGGTTCGAGGGCGAGCGTGCTGATGCTCGTCATGGCGTTGTCGAACAGCTCGCCGAGCTCGCGATCGGTCTGCACGTAGTCGAAGAACGGCATCCCGTTCACCCCGGTGCGCACCGGCCGTCCGGTGCGCACCGCGTCGGTGAGATGCGACCAGTGGCCGCGGTGCCGGGCGGACCCGAAGAACAGCGACGCGTCGCGCAGCGAGACCGGAGCGTCCCGGCACAGCGCCCGCGCCTGCGGGGTCAGCCGGTAGGCGCCGTCGCGCCGCTGCGCGAAGATGCCGTGGCTGATCAGCAGGCGCAACAGCCGGTGCAGCGCGTCCTCGTCGGCGCCCACCGCGGCGGCCAGTTCCGCGCCCTGTCGCGGACCGCGGGCGAGCTCGTCGGCGACGCCGAGTTCGGCGGCCGCCGCGATCGCCTGCGCCAGCCAGCCGGACGTCATCATCTCCATCAGCGCGATGTGGCCGGGAACCGTCCTTCGATGCAGCACGGCCAGCGCGGCACGAAAGCGTTCGACGGCGCGCAGCAGAGGGAGGGGCGGCATCGTGGTTCGTCCGTAGGCCATGGGCGGTCCGTTCCATCGGTCGGTCGTCGGCGCACTCGCTCATCGAGCAGCGTACGTCGCCCACCCGGTCGTCCGAAGGATATGCACCGCCCTGACCCCGGAACGACGATATGTCGCACCGGCGCGCGCCGGTTGTCTTCTGCTACGCCGATCGTCGCCCGGGGCCGATCACCTGCGGTGCAGCACGACCGGCAGCTTGGACGGCGACGGCACGAAATCGAGGGTGGCCGGCCGCACCCGATACTTCGGATCGGGCGTCGGCTGCCAGCGCGCGAACAGCGCCGCGGTGGCGAGGGTGATGGTCATGACCGCGAAATTGTTGCCGGGACAGTGCCGCGCTCCCACGCCGAACGGCAGGATCGCCTTCTTGTCGATCTCCTCGACCCGTCCGGCGAACCACCGATCCGGATCGAAGGTTTCAGGCGCGGGGTAGTAGCGCTCGGTGTGGTGCACGAGGTACGGGCTGTACACCACCATCGCGCCGTCGGGCAGGGTGACGCCGCCGATGGTGACCGGCCCGTCGGCGGTCTGCGTGCTCACCCACGGCCCCCAGAATCGCAATGTCTCCAGCACCACAAGTCGCAGATACGGCAGCGCGACCACGTGGTCCGGCCGGACGGGCGACTTGCCGACGAAATCGTCCAGTTCCCTGCGCAATTCGTCGCCGACGTCGCGGTTGCGCATGGTCTCGTGCCAGACCCAGGCCATGATCGAAGCCGTCGAGCCGACGCCCGCCGCCAGCATCAGGATCAGTTCGTCGACGATCTCGTCGTCGGTCAGGCGCGCGCCGGTCTCCGGGTCGGTGTGGCGGACCAAGCCCGAAAGCACGTCGTGGAAATCCCGGTCGGCCCTCCGGTATTCGGCGACCACCGCGCCGATCTGCGCCCGCAGCGCGGCGGACTTGGCGGCGAAGCGGCGATTCGCGATCACCCGGAGCCGCCGCACCGGCAGCGGCAGCGCGGCCCGCTGGATCACCTGACCGAGCAGCCAGGGAATGTTCTCGCGCACTTCGCGTTTCGCCGACGCGCCGAAGTCGGCGGTGAACAGGGTCGCGGAAATGATGTCGAGCACCAGCCGGTGCGCCTCGTCCACCAGATTCAGCTCGCGATCCGCGGGGAGTCCGGCTGCCCACGCGTTGGCCAGCTCCGCGGCGACGGCGGTGTACTCGGCGAGCCTGCGCTGACGCAGCGCGGGCGCGATCATGCGGCGGCGCAGCTCGTGCGGTGCGCCGCTGAGCACGTTCGAGGCATCGTGGATCACCTCGTGCGTCGCCTCCCGCAGCTCCTCGCGGTGGAACGACCCGGCCTCGCCGAAGCCGACCTCGCGGATCAGCTCGGGCGTCGTCAGCACGTAGGCGGGCCGCGGGCCGAGGTAGATGCGCACGATCGGCCCGATCTCGGCCAGCCCGGCGACGAACGGCAGCCCGCCGCGCAACGCGGCGAGGCTGTGACCGAGCAGCGGGAGACGACCGGGAGCGGTGGGAATGGCCGCCTGCGCCGCGGTGCGGTCGGCACCGCCCGTCAGCTCGGTGTATTCGGCGACGATTTGGTCGGTCAGCCGCGACTGCCGAGCCGTATCGGCATACTCGCTCAGTACCTTTCGCATCGGGATCAGCCGCGCCGGATCGGCGGCAAGGTCGCGCAGCGTCGTGGCGATCGAGTCCGCCGAGGGATCTGGCGTCCGGACACCGCCGCCCACGGGCACCGTCTCCGCGAGATCGGGATCGCAGTAGACCACCGGCAGCCCCATGGCCACGGCCTCCAGCAGTGCCATGCCTTGGGTGTCGAATCCCGCGGAGGGGAACAGCAGTACGTCGTGCGCCGCCATCGCGGTGAGGCAGTCGAGCTGGGGCACGCCGCCGTGCAGCCGGACGCGGTCCGCGAGCCCGCCCTTCTCGATCGCGGCGCGGGCCGCCGCCGCCAGCTCACCGGTGCCGTAGACGTCCAGCGTGCAGCCTGGCGTCCGGCGGACGGCCTCGATGGCTTCCATCAGCCGCTTCTCCGGCGACAACCGCGCGCACCACAGCACCCGCAGGGGCGCTGGGTCTTCCGCGACGGCCGCGGTGAAAGTCGCTGTGGACTCGTTCGTTTCGCCGCTGTCCGGGTGCGTGGCCGCGGCGGCGCGGGCCTCGTCGAGCAGTGCGTCGTCGATACCGTTGGAGATCACCCGAATCGGGCGGTCGAGCCCGTGCGCGCGGAAACGGTCGGCGAAGTGTTCGGTCGGCACGATCACCCGATCCGCGGCGCGCGCGTGGTTCACCATCGTGTGCCAGGCGTGCCGCGCCGCGCGCGTTTCGTTGTTGCGCGACAACGATTCCCGGTGCGGAACGAAGCGTCCGTGCAGCATCCGCACGGCGAGCGCGGACAGGTACGGCGCCGGCGACGTGTGCTGGATGAACGCGTCGTCGCGGCTGTGCACCGTCTGCACGACCGGAATCCCGTGGCGGCGCGCGGCGCGTAGCCCCGCGATCGCGACGCCGTAGGTGGTGTGCAGATGCACGACGTCGACCGGATCGCGGTCGGCGAAGGCCGCGTCGATGCGGCGACCGTTCTCCGGCGTCGGCAGCACCATCGCGAATCCGTTCACCCGCACGCCCGCGAGTGCCGAAAGGACCACCACGTCGGGGTCGGGTTCGGTAGATTCCGGCGTGGGTGCGGCGACGACGGTGACCCGGTGACCGGCCCGTGCCAGACCGCTCCGCAGGGCGTTCACCGATGTCTGGATTCCGCCGAGAGTGGCGGGATGGAAGTCGGTGAACAACGCGACGTGCATGGCCCCACCGTACGGACGCAGGAGGTCCGATGAGGGAGAATCGCGCCGACCGGCTGGAGGCGACGGCATGAAGGTGGCGATACCGCTGACCGGCACCCGCGGGGACGTGCAACCCGCGGTGGCGCTCGGTCTGGAACTGCGCCGCCGCGGCCACGAGGTGACCGTCGGCGCTCCGCCCAATCTCACCGATTTCACCGCACGCGCCGGGCTGACCGCGATCCCATGCGGTCCGGACGTGCAGCAGCTGTACGCCTCCGACGAGGGGCAGCGCGCGCTGGCCGCGGGCAGCAGTTTCCGCTTGATGCAGCTGGTCGGCAAGCAGATGGCCGGCTACGCCGAGCGGATGAACCGGGAGGTCGTCGAGGTCTGCCGCGACGCCGACATCATCGTCTCGACCTTGCTCACCGAGGATCGGGCCGCGTCGGTGGCCGAGGCGATGCGGGTGCCGATGGTGACCATGCACGGATTCCCCGGCCGCAGGAACGGGGCGTATCCGTTCCCCGGCGCGCTGCCGCCGCACTGGCGTCCGCCCGCCGCGGTCAACCGCGCCACCTGGACGCTGGCCGAGAACCTGCGGAGGGTGGTGTTCCTGCGCTACCTCGACCGATTGCGCCGCGAACTCGGCTTGCGCAGGTCGGTGGCGAGCACCGCGGCCATGCTGGATCGCCGCGGCGTGCCCGAGGTGCAGATCTACGACCGCGCGCTGGTGCCGGGTCTGGCCGAGGAGTGGGGTGAACGCAGGCCGCTGGTCGGCTTCCTGCCGCTCGAGCGCTCGGCGCGCGAGGCGGTGGGCGAGCTCGCCGCCGATCACAGCGAGGTGCTGGCCTGGATCGCGGAGGGCGAGCCACCCGTGTACTTCGGATTCGGCAGTATGCCCATCAGGGACACGCACGCGGTGCTCGGCATCGTGGAGCAGGTCTGCGCGCGGCTCGGCAAGCGCGGGCTGGTGAGCGCGGGATGGAGCGATCTGGACGCCGCGAACGCCGAAACCGGCCCGAACGTGCGAGTCGCCGGACCGCTCGCGCACGACATCGTCTTCCCCCTGTGCGCCGCGGCCGTGCACCACGGCGGCATCGGCACCACCTTCGAGAGCCTGCGCGCGGCCCTGCCGACGCTGGTCTGCTCGGTGTCGTTCGACCAGCCGATGTGGGGCGGTCAGGTCGAACGGCTCGGGGTCGGCGCGCACCTGCCGTTCCAGCGGCTGGATGCGGAGCGGCTGACCGAAGGCGTGCGGACCTTGCTCGCGCCGGAGACCGGGCAGCGGGCGAAAAACCTGGCGGCGCAGCTTCATTCGAGCTCCGACGCGACCCGGCGCACGGCCGACATCGTCGAGCGTGCCGCGACGTGAATGCACTGGGTACACGAGAATCAGCCCGCCACACCGGTGATCGGCACCGTGCGAAGTCTCCTGGCGACCGGTCGGGGAGGGCAGGCCGTCGCGGCGGTGCTGTGGTGCCTCGGGCTCACACCGTCGTCGGATACGGCTGCGCCGCGGTGCTGTACGCGCGGCGGTAACGCGCCTCAGGAGCGTTTGCCGGTGCGCTTGGCTTCCCGCTCGGCGGCGGTGGCGAGATACTCGCCGAGTTCGCGGCGCAGCGTCACATCGAGCGACCGCGCGAGGGTGGCGTGCACCGAGGCGGTGGCCAGCTCCCGCATCTTGTTCAACATCGTTGTGGTCTCGGCGATTTCGCCGCTGGTCTGCGGCAGCCAGCCCGGACCGTGCTCATCGATGATGTGCTGCTTGGCCGCGGTGATCATGATGTGGGTGATGTCATCGATCCGGTCGGCGACCTTGGCGTAGATCTCGATGAGGGTGCGCAGCTCCAAGCCGTATTCGTGCAGTTCGGCGAAGGAGGCCAGCAGCTGGGTGTCGGTGAACACCACGGTCTCGCCCTCGACGCGGACCAGCTTCATCTCGGTCAGCCGGGCGACCAGATCGGCGGCCTCGGCGCCGAGCAGCGTGTCGATCAGCTCGCGTGGCACTTCGAAGGTCTCGGTCTTCGCCCAGCTCGCGGTGACCGCGTGTTGCAGGCCGAGCACCTCGGTCAGGTCCTTGCCGGTCTCCCAGCTGGTGATGAAATCGGCGATGTGCGCGGTGGTGAAGCCGCGCTGCAACAGCGCGTCGATCAGTCGCAGCCGGTCCAGGTGCGCCTCGCCGTAGATGCTGGCCCTGCCGTCTTTGCCGATCGGCGGCGGCAGCAGGCCGCGCTCCTGGTACGCGCGCACGTTGCGGGTGGTGGTGCCCGCCGCGCGAGCCAGATCGTCGATCCGGTACTCGGCCACCGCGCTCACCTCCTCGCCCGCCGCGGCGCATCGGATACCCCGGCGGCCCGCGAGCTTGATCGTCGAAGAGACCGAGTTTAGCGAGACGAGCCCGGGGGCACCGGCGGGGCGCGCGCCGGGCTCGCGTCGCTGCGGCAGGCCGGACGACGCGCTCGCTAGGAGACCGCCGCGATCCGCGCCGCCCGCGTGCCCGCGTCGGCGGCCACCACGTGATAGTCCTCGAGCCGCAGATCGCGCAGCTGGTGCACGTACTGCGTCGCGAAACCGGGGTACATGGTGGCGTTGAAACCGTCGTCGGTCAGGTACCAGCTGCGGCAGCCGGAGTTCCACGTGGTCGCGCTGAGCCTGCGCTGAATCGCCGCGTTGTACCGGTCCTGGCGGTCCCTGCGGACGTCGAGCATGCGCAGGTCGCGATCCAGGACGGCGCCGATCGCCTCGACCAGGTAGTCGATCTGCGCCTCCATGTAGACCAGCGCCGAATTGTGGCCGGGTCCGGAATTCGGCCCGAAGGTGAAGAACAGATTCGGATAGCCGGACACGGCGACGCTCTTGTACGCGTACGCGCCCCGCGACCACTCCTCGGCGAGCACCCGGCCGTCGCGGCCGGTGATCGGGATCGGCGTGCCGGTCTTGGACACGTCGAACCCGGTCGCGAACACGATGCAATCCGCTTGGTGCTCAACGCCTTCCGCGGTGCGGACGCCGTGTGGTGCGAGGCGCGCGATCGGCCAGGTGATCAATTTGCAGTTGTCGCGCTGCAACGCCGGGTAGTAATCGTCGGTCATCAGCAGGCGCTTGCACCCGGCGCGGAAGTCCGGCGTCAGCTGGCGGCGCAGCCACGGATCGCGCACCTGCCTGCGCAACTGGGCCCGTCCGACGAGTTCGACCACCCGGGTCAGCGGGGTGTTCCACACGACGCCGAGCGCCACCGACTCGTGCCCGTAGAACCAGGCGCGCCTGGCCAGTGATTCCGCCACTGGCACGTGCCGGTAGAGGCCCTTGGCGATCGGGCCGGTGCGCCGGTTCACCCGGGGCAGCACCCAGCCCGGCGTGCGCTGAAACACCTTGACCGAGGCGGCCTTCTCGACCAGGTCGGGGATGATCTGCACGGCGCTCGCCCCTGTTCCGATCACCGCGACCCGCTTGCCGGTGAAGTCGTAGTCGTGATCCCAGCGGGCACTGTGGATCTTGTGCCCTTCGTAGGTCTCGAAGCCGCGGATGGCGGGGAAGTTCGCGTTGGCCAGCGGTCCTGAGGCGAGTACCACGGTGCGCGCCCGCACCGGAGCGGCGCCTTCGATCGCGACGTCCCACATGCCCGCGTCCTCGTCGAATACGATTCCGGTGACGGTGCAACCGAATCGGACGTGCGGACGCAGCCGATGCCGCGCCGCCATCCCCTCGATGTAGCCGAGGATCTCCGCGCTGCCCGAATAGGTCTGCGACCAGTTCGGATTGGGCGCGAAACTGTAGGAGTACAGCCGCGACGGAATGTCGCAAGCGGCACCGGGATAGGTGTTGTCGCGCCAGGTGCCGCCCAGTGCGGCGCCGCGCTCCAAGATGGCGAAATCCTCGATGCCACGCTGCTTCAAGCGGATCGCCGCGCCGATGCCCGCGAAGCCGCCGCCGATCACCGCGACGTCCAGCGTCTGGGTAGTGGTCATGACGTCGTCTCTCATGCCGCGGGCTCGTAGGTGATCTCCTTGGCCCAGGTGGGATCTCCGCGCAGCAACCGCTTCGGCACCCGCGCGGTGACCTTGACCAGAGCGTCTGCCAGCAAGTGATACGGGTGATCTCGGTTCACCACCCAGCCGCCGTGCATCTTCACGATCTGATACATCGGCAGCCTGCGCGCGAAATCGCTGCGCTCGCCGACATTGCGGTAGCGCTTCAGCGCCGTGTAGAGCTTCTCCTCGTCCACGCCCATCGCGACGATGTTGTCGCGCATCTTGTTCAGCAGCGGCACGTAGCTCAGCACGCCGATCAGGAAGGTCGGCTTGACCCAACCGCCGATCAGCTCGATGAGCAACTTGCGCATCTCGGCGTGCCCGAGCAGGTCCATCACCGCGAAATCGACCGCGAGATGCCGAGATTCGTCGGCGTTGATCCGCTTGAACGCCTCCTGGCAGACCGGATCCTCGATCTCGTCCATGATGAACTTGACCAGTGCTCCGTCCAGCGCCACCTCTAGCATCGGGATCACCGTGCCGAGGAACGACAGCGACATGTCGTCGGAGTACTTGTCCAGGAAGTCGATGACCAGCTTGACGTTCACGTTGGGCTGCGGGATCTCGTCGCCGTCCAGCATGCCCCAGCGGCGCATCAGCGCCAGTTCGGCGTTGGCGTGCTTCTGTTCCTCGGCGTGGAAGTAGCGGTAGATCTCGCGCAGGGTTTCGGTGGGCGCCTTCTTGGCCATGGCCGCGAAACCGCGAGCGCCGACGTTCTCGATCCACATCAGATCGGCCATGAAGGGCTTCAGGCGCGCGTGCAGCTCGGGTGTGATGGTCTCCGCACCGGGCGCGTCCCAGTCGATGTCGGCCAGCGCCCACTGGCGGTCCTCGATCTTGCGGAGCATGTCCTCGAAGTCCATAGCGATGGCGGCCATGTCAGACTCCCGTCTTGTCGGTGACCGCGGAGCGGTCCGTAGCGGTCGATTCGTCCTGCGGCAGCAGCCTTTCCAGCAGGCCGAGGGCGAAGGTGTACGGCGCGGGGAAGTAGCGCTTGAGACGCCAGATCAGCTGCGCGTCGAGTTGCGGCAGCACGTAGAGGCTGCCGTGGTCGTTGGCGTCGAGCGTGACGCGTACGACGTGTTCCGGGGTGAAACCGGTCCAGCGCATGAGGGTTTCGGCCAGCCGCATGGACTGGGCGGTGATGCGGCCGTCCCTGGCCACATTGGTCTCGACGAAGGTGGGGCACAACACCGTGACAGCGACCCCGCTGCCGCTCAGTTCGGCGGCCATGGTCTCCGACAGCGAAAGCACCGCGGCCTTCGAGGTGTTGTAGACGGCCATCGAAGGCGCGGCCGCGAAGGCGGCCGCCGAGGCGACGTTGACGATGCCGCCGCGGCCCGCCTCCCGCAGCATCGGGGTGAAGATCTCGCAGCCGTGCACCACGCCCCAGAGATTGATGCCGAGCGCCCATTCCCAGTCGGCGAAACCGATGGCGCCCACGGGTTTTCCGCCGATGCCCACACCCGCGTTGTTGATCACCAGTGAGACCGGCTCGTCGAAGACCGACTCGGCGAAGCGGGCCAGCACCTCCACATCCGCGCGCCGGGACACATCGCAGCGGAAGGCGTGCGCGGCGCCGGGACGGGTGCGCTCGATGAGCGCGACGGTCTCCTCGGCGCGCGCCTGGTCGATATCGGCGCAGACCACCTGACCGCCGCGGGCCGCGAGCTCGACCGCGAAGGCGCGGCCGATGCCGCTGCCCGCGCCCGTCACCACGGCCCGCGCGCCGTGGCTGCGGCGCGATCGAAAGTTCAGCGGGACAAGTCTTTCCAACATTTCAGCTCACCCGTTCCACATCGGTGCGCGCGGCCAACGCCGCGCCGAGGAATTGCGCGGCCCGGCGTAACGCCAGGTCGGCCTCGGGAACAGCCGGGGCTCGCACCCACTCGCCGCGCACCGCGCCTGCGCGACCCCGGTCGGCGATGGTGCCCGACGGGGGTGGTCCGGCCGCCGACATGATCGCGGCGATCAGGTTGCGCGCGAACCAGATGCCGGGCGTGTTCAGGGGAATGGCGCAGTTCAGCGGCCGCAATCCGTACTCGGCGGCCGCGGCGGCAAGACCGCCGCGCAGGGAAGGCGCGGCGGGAACGCCGGGGACCGAGGTCCTCGTTGACCTTGTCATGCTGCCAAGGATCATCTGTTAATGTGCCATTTGTCAATGGCAGATTGGGCGCGCTCTCGTTACGGCCAGGAGGACCCCGGCCGTCGCTGGTGTCAGTGGTCAGTAGCCGCGAGCGGGATCGATCGGGGCGAGCAGTTCGCGTCCCGCGACGAAGCGGACGACGTTCGCCTCGACGTGGTCGGCGAAGGCGGCGAAACGCAACTGCGGCGGATTCGAATCATGCGGCGTCACAATGGCATTCGGCAACACCCAGAGCGGATGCCCGTCCGGCAGCGGCTCCGGGTCGGTGACGTCGAGCCCGGCGCCCGCGATCGCGCCGGAGGCGAGCGCCGCCACCAGCGCGTCCGTGTCGACCAGGCTGCCGCGGGCCACGTTGATCACCCACGAGGACGGCTTGAGCCGGGCCAGCACTTCGGCGCTGATCAGGTGCTGGGTATCGGCGGTCGCGGGCGCGGCCACCACCACGTGATCGGTGCGCGGCCAGATCTTGGACACCTGCTCGGCCGAGATCGTCTCGACCGTCGGCGGAATGCCTGGGCCGGTGACCGGTCGCCCGGACCGGTTCACCGCGATGATGTGCGCGCCGAGCGGGACGAGCATCAGGATCAGCGCGCGGCCGATGCCGCCCGCGCCGACGATGGTGACCGTCTTGCCGCGCAGGGTGTCGACGTGCGGGAAGAAGTCCTGCTGGCGCCAGCTGCCCGCGCGCAGGTGCTCCGGCAGGTAGCGCACCCCGGCGAGCAGCATCATCAGCGCGTGCTCGGCCACGCTGGCGGCGAAAGCGCCTGCGGCGGAGGTGAACCGGACGTTCGGATGACGCGCGATCAGACCCCCGGTGAACCAGTCCTCGACGCCCGCCGCCGGCAGCTGCACCCACTCGATGGATTCGGGCAGCCGCTCGGGGAACTCCCCTGGCCCGCCCGACCAGATCAACGCCCTCGCGTCGGCGAGGTCGCTCAGCGTCGCGCCGCCTTCGGTGACCGCCTTCTCCAGCAGCGTCGGCGCGGGCTGGGTGGGACCGATCGCGATCGGTACTGCCGTCTCGTTCACGACAGCGCCTCGCCCACGCTCGGCTCGGTCGCGCACAAGGACGCGCTGAGCCACTGGATCACTCGCTGACGCTCGATCACGATCGCGGACCTCCTTCGCCCGGCACCGACGGCCCGTGCTCGGACCGACTGCTCGACACCGCGACGGTAGCACCACGCGGTACTAGGAATCCTCCTCCGGCGGCTCCGTCTCGAGACGATCCCGGTCGGCCCACTCCAGCAGTTCGTCGATGGCGAAGACGGCGTCGTCGATTCCGGCGTGCAGGTCGCCGACCTCGGCGTAGCGGGACGGCACCGTCTTCATGGTGAAGTCGCGCGGATCGATGTCGGGAATCTCGTCCCAGCGGACCGGCGTGGAGACGGTCGCCTCCGGCACGCCGCGCACCGAATAGGCCGCGGCGATGGTGTGATCGCGGGCGTTCTGGTTGTAGTCGACGAACAGCAGTTCCGGGTCGCGGTCGCGTCGCCACCACGTGGTGGTGACGTCGTCGGGGGCGCGGCGCTCCACCTCGTGCGCGAATGCCAGCGCCGCCCTGCGCACGTCGGCGAAACCGTGCTCCGGCGCGATCCGCACGTACACGTGCAGCCCGTTGCCGCCCGAGGTCTTCGGCCAGCCAACGGCGCCGAGTTCGTCGAGCACCTCGTGCACGACGCCCGCGACGCGCTGCACCCGCGGCCACGGGCAGTCCGGCATCGGGTCCAGGTCGATGCGCCACTCGTCGGGTCGTTCGGTGTCGGCGCGGCGGGAGTTCCACGGGTGGAACTCGACGGTCGACATCTGTACCGCCCAGATCACGTCGGCCAGTTCCCGCACGCACAGCTCGTCGGCGTGTCTGCCGTAGCGCGGGAAGAAGACCCGCACCGTCGGAATCCACTCCGGCGCGCCCTGCGGCAGTCGCTTCTGATGCACCTTGTCGCCGGACAGGCCCTTGGGAAAGCGGTGCAGCATGCACGGACGGTCGCGCAGCGCGTTGACGATGCCGTCGCCGACGCTCAGGTAGTACTGCACGAGATCGAGCTTGGTCGCACCGGTCTCGGGGAAGTACACCCGATCCGGGTTGGAGATGCGCACCGTGCGGTCACCGACATCCAGCTCGACGGCCGATGAAGACTTGCTCGCCACGGTCCGAGCTTACGGGTCGGACCGGACGACGTCCGACCGAAACGCGGTCCGAACGGCGCCCGATCCGCACACCGCCCTGGTTCCGCACCGTGCACCGTTCTGGTATGCATGAAGGTATGAGCAAGGCGACGCGTATCACGGTGACGCTGGATCCGCAGGTCGCCGAATGGGCCAAGCAGGCCGCCGAGCGCCAGAACCGCAGTCTTTCTTCGCTGATCAACGCGTCGCTGCGTTCCGCGCTCGTGCACGACAGTCTCACCAGCCTGACCGTCGACGACGCCGCCGACCTGGCCGCCGCCCACGACGAACTCGACCTCACCGAGTCGGCCGCCGCCGACGCCCGCCGCCGCTCCCGCGGTGCCGCATGAGGCGCGGCGAAATCTGGAGCTACGCACCGACTCTCAGCGACGGCACGCCCTTCCCGCGGCGCAGCACGGTGGTACTGGTCTCCGACCCGGCCGTTATCACCTCGCCGTACCGCTGGTTGCACGTCGTCCCGGTGGTGGCGAGCGATCCCGGCCACGTGCTCGGGGTGTACACCGAACACGGCTGGGCGGACGCGCTGGAACTGCACCGCGCCTACCGGCCGTGGCTCACCGAGAAGCTGGGGAAGTTGACCGCCGCGGAGAGCGAGTCGCTGGACGCGAGCCTGCGGGCGACGCTGAGTTTGTAGTGGTGTATCGCGCCTGCTCTCGCCGAGGGTGTCGCTATCTGTGCTCAGGGCAGCGACAGGCATGAGCACGGAGCATCACCGCGAGCCTGTGTTCGCCGCGATGTGTCGCAGCAGCCCGCATTCGAAGCTTCGCTTGCTCGTTGCCATCAGGGTTTCCGATCACTCGTGGACTGCGGCCGAGGCTTCGGATTTCGGCTCTGTGACTGGAGTTGGACCGGTGCGTAGCAAGGCAACTGTGAGTACAGCGCCGGTCGCGGCCAATGCGGCAGCGACCGCGAATGCGATGTTCAAGCCCGCCCGGTAGGCGTCGGCTGCCGTGGAATTGCGGGTTGTGAGCTCGGCGATCAGCAGGACGCCCGTGACCCCGAGCCCCGACCCGACGCGCTGTGCGGTGTTGACGATGCCCGCCGCGATCCCGGCGTCGGCTTTGTCGACCGAGGTGACCGCGGGGGCCGTGACGCCGACGAAGGCGGCGGGCAGGCCGACGCCGAGCAGTATCGCGCCGGGCAGCACATCGATCAGGTAGCTGCCGTGCTCGGGTAGGCGGGCGAACCAGGCCATGGCCAGGGCTTGCAGCAAGAGGCCCGCGGTCAGCACTCGCCAAGCGCCCAGCCGATCCAGCGCATAGGGCAGCAGGGTGCGGGAGATCACGATGTTCACCACGGCGACCGGCAGCACCGCGAGGCCGGATTCGGTCGGGCTGTAGTGCTGGGTGTTCTGCAAGTACAGCGCCAGCAAGGCGAAGGTCGGTACGTGCGCCGCGCCGACCAGCGCGTTCACCAGAGCCGACCCGCTGACCTCACGAATGGTGAACAGCCGCAACGGCATCAGGGGATGGGTACTGCGTGCTTCGAGGAACACGAAGCACGCCAGCACCGTGACCCCCACCGCGAGCAGGGCCACCGCCAAGGTTCGTGCCGACTCGTCTCCGACAGCGCCGATGGCATAACCGATGATCAACAGCGCCGCGGTACCGGTGATCGCGCTGGGCGCATCGAGCCGGCGCACGGCTCGATTCGGCCGTGCCGGATCCGGCGGCAGCACCCGGACGAACGCCACCGCCAGCATCCCCACGGGCAGATTGATCAGGAAGATCGACGGCCAGCCGAACAGATCGGTCAGCGGTCCACCAACCGCGGTGCCGACGGCCGCGCCCGCGGCACCCATGGCACTCCACACCCCGAAGGCGCGATTCCGCATGCCGGGCTCGGTGAACGTCGCGGCGAGCAAGGCCAGCTGAGCGGGGATGACTACGGCCGCGCCGAGACCTTGCAACGCCCGCGCGGCGGTGAGAATCATTGGCTCCGTGGCGAAACCGGCCAGCGCGGACGCCACGGTGAATACGGTGAGGCCGCCCGCGAACACCCGGCGCGGACCGAGCAGGTCAGCGGCGCGCCCGCCGAGCAACATGAATCCGCCGAAAGTCAGCAGGTAGGCGTTGGTCACCCAGCCCAGTCCCGCCTCATCGAGCCCGAGGTCCGCCCCGATGCTGGGTAGGGCCACATTCAGCACGGTCGTGTCCAGGAAGACCACCAGCTCGACGACCGTGATCAACAGCAGGATCAACCGGTCTCTCGGCCCCTGGATTCCCTTGCTCGCCATGAGCTACTCCTCTCACTAGAGTGTTACTCCAGTGAGATTTCACTAGAGTCACGCTCTAGTCAAGTAGTATTCGAGGCATGACAGGGAAAAGCGCCGGCACACGAGCGGCCAAGACGACGGCCAACCGAGCCAAAATGCTGGTGGCGGCACGCGAACTGTTCGCTACCCGCGGCTACACGGCCACGACCATGAAGGCCATTGCCGATGAGGCGGGAATGGCCGTGCAGACGCTGTACTTCACCTTCGCCACCAAGCGCGCGATCCTGTCCGAACTACTCGACGTGGAGATCGCCGGTGACACCGAACCGGTTGCCACCATGGACCGCCCCTGGTTCGCCGCCGCCGTGGCGGCTGCCCCCGCCGAGCAGATCCGACTGCAAGTCGCCGCGGCGGCAACGATTTACACCCGCGTCAGCCCCCTGCTCGAAGTCGTCCGGTCGGCCGCGACGACCGACCCCGAACTCGCCGAGCTCTGGCAGACCAACATCACCCAGCGTCACCTTGTCCAACTCCGCCTCGCCGAGGCCCTCGCCGCTAAAACACCACTGCGCCATGGCATCACCGCGGCCCGAGCCGCCGACATCGCATTCGCAGTACTCGCCCCCGAGACCTATCGGTTGCTCGTCCACGATCGCGGCTGGACCGGCGACGAGTGGCAGTCCTGGGCCACCGACGCCCTCACCCTGCAGTTGCTTCCGTCGGGATCGTCCCGTGAGGAAGCCATGGGAGCCCCGCGGCCGAAGGACGCTCGTCGATGAGTGTGCTGGTTTTGGGTGGATACGGAGCGGTCGGTGCACACCTGGTGCGGCTGCTACGCGCCGACGGCATCCCAGCGTTCGCGGCCGGACGTGACGCGGCACGCGCGGACCGGGTAGTCGATCTCGCCGCGATGGACAGTATCGAGACCGCGTTGTCCGGAGTATCGATGGTGGTGAATTGCGCAGGTGTCGAAGACATCCGGCTCGCCAACGAGTGTGCCCACCGAGGGCTTCCGTTCGTCGAGATCTCCGCGACCTCTGACTACGTACAGGCACTGGAGCGCGTCGCGGGGCCGATAGTCCTCGGTGTCGGATTGGCGCCCGGCCTGACAACCCTGCTCGCCGTCAACGCGCTGGCGAGCGACGCAGGCCCGGTCGACATCATGATCGGGCTCGGGTCCGGCGAACACCACGGACCCGCCGCGACAGCCTGGACCTACCGGCTGATGGGACAACACTTCCCCGACCCCGACGGCACCGCCATCCGCAACTTCACCAGGCCCACACACTTCACGATTCCCGAACAGGCCGGGTACAAGCCGTTCCCCGCGCTACGCGCCGACTTCGCCGACCAGCACCGTCTCACCCGCGAATTCGCCGTACCGGTCCGCACCTACCTGCGACTCGACTCCCGCCTCGCCACCGCCGGACTGGCCGGTCTCACCTGGGCGCCTGCCCTGCGAGCGCTGACCCCAGCACGAATGCCCGGCAGCGACAGATGGGTCGTACTCGCCCGGACCGCCAACGGAGCGACACGGTGGGCGAGCGGCCGTGGACAATCTCTGGCCACCGCCGCGGTGGCCGCCACCACCGTTCGGGAGATCACACGCCGCCGAATCATCGAGCCGACATGGATCCACGAACTATTCGACCTCGACCAGCTGCGGCGCGATCTACCGGCGACGGGAATTCTGGTTTCCGCCCCGTAGCTGCGTTGCCGCCCACGGAACCGGATTCGAACTCTCCACTCGGAGCCCTGGCACCAGCACGTCGGCGAAGCCGAGGCTCTTCGCCTTGCCGAGATCGCCGCCGGTCAGCCGTCATCGTCTGGGCCGTCGCAGTCAGGACCCTGTATGCCTGGTCTGACCAGGTGTGGTTGCGTTCGCGAGCGCCGGTCTTGTGCGGGCCACTGCGTGGGCAGGTGCGGTCAGGTGACCGAGGCGAGCGCGAAGGGGAGGACGGCGGGTGCGCCCGCACGGCGGAGGGCGTGGGCCGCGACCGTGAGGGTCCAGCCGGTGTCGGCGCGGGCGTCGACCAGGAGAACCGGGCCGTCGAGACCGGAGAGGTCGGGGACGTCCCAGGAGTTGTAGAGGCCCGCGACGCGGTGCGCGGAGTTGGCCGCGGAGACCGGAGGGTGGCCGGGGCGGGTCGCCAGAGTGCCCAGGTCGCGGAGTCGGCCGACCTCGGCGAGGCGGGCGGCGAGCGTGGCGGTCAGCACGGCATGGCGCTCGGATGAGAGAGCCATGACCGAGGTGGGACGGGTGGACCAATCCCATTCCCGCAGAACCCCGATGCAGGCGTCGAAGACGACGTCGGGGACGGGGTCGTCGGGTGCGTCCAGCAGCGCGCGCAGACGTTGGCCCCAGCCGAGATCGGTGAGCCTGCCGAGCACCCGCCCGGTCTCCGCGCCGTCGGAGATCTTGCCGGACAACGGGATTCCGAGCTTGGCCATGCCGGTCGGCCACTGTTTGCGCGGCGCGAGGTCGAGGCCAGGGCGATCGAGGCGGGCGCGGGTTGCCGCGACGGCGTCGGCGTCGACCGTGGCATCGGGCCGCGCCCCGGTGCAGTTGTCGCAGCGGCCGCAGCCGGGCGCTCGAGCGTCCAGCGCGGGCAAGCCGGGGTCGTCGAGCTGGCGGCGCAGGAAGTTCATCCGGCAGGCGGTGGTCGACTGGTAGTCCAGCATCGCCTGCTGTTCGATCTCGCGGGCCGCGGCAAGGCGTTCGTAGCGTTCGGTGTCGTAGACCCACGGCTCGCCGGTGCTGACCCAGCCGCCGCGGACCCGGCGCACCGCGCCGTCCACGTCCAGCACCTTGAGCACCATCTCCAGCCGGGAACGGTTCAGCTCGACCAGCGGCTCGAGCGCCGCGGTCGACAGCGGGCGGTCCAGGTCCAAGGCGTCCAGCACGGTCCGCACGATGTGCTCGCGCGGGAAGGCCACCGAGGCGAAGTAGCTCCAGATCCGGGTGTCCTCCGGGCCGGGCAGCAGCACCACCTCGGCGCGCTCGGTACCGCGACCGGCGCGGCCGACCTGCTGGTAGTAGGCGATGGGTGAAGAGGGCGCGCCGACGTGCACGACGAAACCGAGATCGGGTTTGTCGAAGCCCATGCCGAGCGCGGAGGTCGCGATGAGCGCCTTGACCTCGTTGCGCAGCAGCGCCGATTCCAGCGCCTCGCGTTCGGCCGGGTCGGTCTGCCCGGTGTAGGCCGCGACGGTGTGGCCGTGCGAGTTGAGCACGTCGGCCAGATCGTGGGCGGCGGCGACGGTCAGCGTGTAGACGATGCCGGAGCCTGGCAGCCGGTGCAGGTGGCCGCTCAGCCAGGCCGTGCGCTCGACCGCGTCGTCCAAGCGCACGACCGACATGTGCAGCGACTCCCGGTCGAGCGTGCCGCGCAGCACCAGGGTGTCGGTACCGATTTGGGTCGCGACGTCGGTGACCACGCGGTCGTTGGCGGTCGCGGTGGTGGCCAGCACCGGCACGTCCGAGCCGAGATCGGCGATCAGGGTGCGGATGCGGCGGTAGTCGGGCCGGAAGTCGTGGCCCCAGTCGGAGACGCAGTGCGCTTCGTCGATGACCACCAAGCCCGCGTCGGCGGCCAGCCTCGGCAGGACCTGATCGCGGAAGTCCGGATTGTTCAGCCGCTCCGGGCTGACCAGCAGCACGTCGATCTCGCCTCCGGCGACCCGCTCGTGGATCTCGTCCCATTCGGTGACATTGCCCGAGTTGATGGTCGCCGCGACCACACCCGCGCGCTCGGCCGCCGCCACCTGATTGCGCATGAGCGCCAGCAGCGGCGACACGATCACCGTGGGGCCCCGCCCCTCGGCGCGCAGCAGCTTCGCCGCGATGAAATAGACGGCCGACTTGCCCCACCCCGTGCGCTGCACGACCAGGGCGCGCTGCCGCCGCACCACCAGCGCCTCGATCGCGGTCCACTGATCCTCGCGTAGCCGCGCGCCCGCCCCCGCCAGCTCGCGCAGCAACGATTCGGCCCGCTCCCGCAGGTCGGAAGTGGCGCCGTCGATCGCGAAACTCTCCTCGGCCGTGGTCACGCGCTCCATGGTGCCCCACCCCACCGACACCTTCCGCCGCCCGCCCCCATCCCGGCGCGGATGCTCGCCGTCTGGGAGATCGGCATGAATCCCGATCCGCTCCCGAACCGGCGATTCTGCGGGTGCTCCGTCGTCCGCCGCCACGCCGGCGCGGATGCCCGCTCTCTGGAGATCGGCGCGGAGTATCGATCCACCACTGAACCGGCGGCTTCGCGGGTGCTCCGCGTCCGACGCCACCCCGGTGCGGATGTCCGCCCCTGGGAGATCGGCGGGAAGTCCCGATCCGCCTCCGAACCGGCGGCTTCGCGGGATCATCGTGGTACCCGGTGGTCGCCCGAGAACGCCGCCGGGGCGACGATGAACAGCGATGGCGGGATCGCAGGAGGCGAACGATGTCGTACCAGTACCAGCCGCCCCCGAACTGGGCCCCGCCGGGCGCGCAGTTCCGCAGCAGCGGGAACGCGGGGCGAACGCTCGTCGCGGTGCTGACGGGTTTGGTGGTGACGCCGATCGGGATCGCGCTGGCCGCGCACGGCGCCGCCGACACCAGACAGTGGGTGATCCTCGGCGACACCGCCGACCGCCTCGGCTCGACCTTCCAAATCATCGGCGGCGCAGCGCTTCTGCTTTTGGTCGCCGCCCTCGCGGCCTACTCGCCCGTGGGAACGATCCTGGCCGGCCTGGTGTGGGGCGTGTTCCCGGGCATCGTCTACTTCCTGTTCCCGGACGACACTTTCCGCCTGATCGACGGCCTGCCGCTGATGTCCGCCGAGACTCGACTCGCGGTGCACGCCTGGGTGATCAACGGCAGCATCTTCCTAGCCGGTGTACTGCTGGTTGGCGCGGGAATCGCGGGCACGTTGCGCCGCCGCTGAATTCGACGTGCCGTGCGGCGCACCGTGGAGTCACCTGCATTTGCTGACCGGAAGTGGCAGGTGTCCAACGGAATCTGCGCGATGCGGTCACCGGTGTCCGAGGATCGCGGCCAGCAGCCCGCCGGTGTAATCGGGTCCGAGCGTGCTCAACGCGGCTGGTGTGGTCGGGGTCGACACCGTCTGGACATCGCAACCGTTGGGCGGGAAGCCCGCGTCGGCGACTCGGTCCTTCAGCCAGGCAAAGGCGGCGGGCGCGCCGAGACCCCATTCGAAGGTGTGCGCGGAGACCACCGAGGCGATGACATCACGCCGGTAGGTCACGGAAGTTCCTGCGGCGCAATATCCATCGACGAACTGATCAGCGGACGCGATGGTGCTCAATTCGTCGTCGACGGCGTTGTAGACATACAGCGGTGCGGTGGGGGCGGTGTCGCCGAGAGCTCGTTCGGCGAGCACGCGCTGCGTGAGCGGCGCGCTCATGACCTGCTGCAACGGCTCGGTCAACAGGGTGTCGAAGTCCCGGAACGCGAAGCTGACCAGGTTCTGCGGTGTGCAGCTCGCCGCCGCTGCCGCGAGCAGCTGTTGGCCTTCCTCGGTGACGATGCCATCGAGCATCGCCGCGAATTCGGGCGAGTCCTGCCGCAACGCTGCCACGCCGACGGCGACCAAACCTGCCACCGGAGAACCGTTTCCGTTCATGATCGCGGCGGCGAAATCCGGAACAGGCGCACCGATCGCCATCCCCGCGACATTCAGTTCCGGTGCGTAGCTCGGCTGCACCTGCGCCGCCCACGTCGTGGCGATTCCGCCGCCGGAGTATCCCCAGAACAGGGCGGGGGTGTCCGCTCCGATCGGACCGAGCGGGGCGAAGTTCTCCGCGGCTCGAACCCCGTCGAGCGCAACGTATCCCGGCTCCCGTGGCGTCAGGAAGCGATTCTCGACGCCACCGAGGTCCGGCACCGACACCGCCCACCCCTGGGCCAAGCCGGCCGCGATCATCGCTGTTTCGCTGGCTGTCGTCGACAGTGTGATCGGCCCGCCGCTACCTCCGAACTCGAACCACGGCGCGCCGGTCCGCAGAACCTGCGAGGGCATGCAATTCGGCGCGACGGCGTCGATCATGCTGTCGTAGGACAGGATCGCGGTCGCGGGCCCGCCGTGATCCGCCATCAGGATCGTGGTCACCGCGGCATACGGATCACCGTTCGAATCGGTTGTCCGATAGAGCAACTGCCAAGCGCGAACCCGCATCGGAATCAGCTGGAGCGCGGCAGGCGTGATCGGCCTCGACCGCAGGACGGTGCCCGGCTCGGTCGACTCGTAACCGGGAGGAGGCAGATAGAACGCATCGCTGGTGTTCGGTATCGCCGCTGCCGGCGCGGCAAGCCCGACCAGAACCGCACACGTCGCGGAGACGGTGAGAACGAGCGCCGCCATCCGCGTCCGCCACTCCCGCACAAGGCCGCCCCGCCCAGTCGCCGCTGTCTGCATCTGCCGACTATAGAACGCGTTCTAATTCTTGTTCGCGTTATCGCCCGACGTACACCTTCGCCGCGCCGACGCCCCCGGCCCGCACTGCCTCCGGGGCCGGCACCGCTTCCTGGGTCCGTACCAGGCCGCCTGAGCCGCCGCCCCGGTAGTTGAACACCGACGAGCGCCGATGCGACACGGCTGCGCAGTCAGCGTCGGCTATCGACTACCTTCCTCATGAACTTCTCCAGCCGGCATTCGCAAATCTCCGGTCAGCAGGGAGTATCTGCGGAAGGCATCAATGCTGTCGGGAACAAAAGGCCTCTGCCGCATGGCATCCCGCAACCTCGACTCCGGTATCCAGTCATGCCAGGCGATCTCGGATGGATCCGGAAGAACATCCTGGTCGATGACAGTCTCGTGCAGGCCCAGCCAATACGGCGCGATTGCACCGTGGCACAGAAACTTGAACAGAAACCGCGTTCGCCCTCGCACTCCGAGCTCCTCGACCAGTTCACGGCTGGCCGCGTCCAGATATGACTCGCCCACGGCCACCGCGCCACCGATCAGCCAGTTGTATTGCCCGGGAAACAGCGAATCGGTCTCCGCTCGCCGATGCACGAGGATTCGACTCGCGCTATCGCGACACACAACCGTCGCTACCCGGTGCAACCACCGCTCTTGAATCGCCCTGCCCCGGTCGACGACACCGAGAATTCGATCGTGCTCGTCGACCCGTTCCACCAACTCGCCCATGAAGCCCACAATGGCAGCGAAGCTGACGCAGGGTGTCGTGCTGTGCGGGTCGGTCGCCAGCCGGGGACGAGAACTCACCACTGCGAGATGCACCTGCCCCGCGATCATGGTGCCCGTGGACGAGCCCGGAGCGGCCCGCCGTCGCTGGTTTCCGCCCCGCAATTCGCGGCCCACCGCGCCGGGACATCCTCCGGCTGCTTGAGGGGCCGTCTCCAGCCGACGACCCTGTCGGCCTTGCTGGCGAACCCGGCCGGACCTCGGGGTCCGGCCGGGGTGGAACTCAGCCCTTGACGCAGAGGACCTGGCGCAGCGTCGCCACCACGTCGACCAAATCGCTCTGGGCAGCGATTACTTCGTCGATGTCCTTGTAGGCGGCGGGGATCTCGTCCACCACGCCTGCGTCCTTGCGGGACTCGACGCCCTCGGTTTGGGCGATCAGGTCGGCGACGGTGAACTGCCGCTTGGCGGCGTTGCGGCTCATGCGCCGTCCCGCGCCGTGCGACGCGGACTGGAACGAGTCGGGATTCCCCTTGCCTCGCACGACATACGAGCGCGTACCCATGGAGCCCGGGATCAGCGCCAGATCGCCCTCGCCGGCGCGGACGGCGCCCTTGCGGGTGACGAGCATCGGCATGCCGTCGATGATCTCCTCCGCCACATAGTTGTGGTGGCAGGAGATCGGTGTTTCGAAACGCACCTCGCGACCGGCGAATTCGTCACGCACCGCACGACAGACCAGAGCCAGCATCACCGCGCGGTTGCGCGCGGCGTACTCCTGCGCCCAGGTCAGGTCGTGCCGGTAGGCGTCCATTTCCGTTGTGCCGGAGAGGAAGACGGCCAGATCCCGGTCGGGCAGGTCCACGTTGTGCGGCAGCGAACGGGCGACGGTCATATGCCGCTCGGCGAGTTCCTTGCCGATATTGCGGCTACCGGAATGCAACAGGATCCATACGGTGTCGTCCTGATCCAGGCAGACTTCGATGAAGTGATTGCCTCCGCCCAAGGTGCCCATCTGCTTGTGCGCCTTCGACTCTCGCGCGCCGACACCCTTGTCGAGAGTGGTGAACGACCCCCAGAACCGGTCCCAGCCCGACCGCAAGGCGGCGGTGCCCGTGCCGAAGGCCGAAGCCTCGGCGCCGATCTTGCCGACGTTGACCGGGTCGTCGTGCGCGTGGAAACCCACCGGCACGGCGGCCTCGATCCGAGACCGCAGCGAATGTAGGTTGTCGGGCAGGTCGGCGGCCGTCAGATTCGTCCGGACGCTCTCCATGCCGCACCCGATGTCGACGCCGACGGCCGCGGGCGCCACCGCGTTCTTCATCGCGATGACCGACCCGACCGTCGCCCCTTTGCCCAGGTGCACGTCCGGCATCACGCGCACCCCGTGCACCCACTCGAGTTGCGCGATGTTTCGCAGCTGCCGCAGCGCGGCAGGCTCGATATCGTGCTCGTTGGCCCACATCAGCGTCTGCGCCCTGGTACCGCGCAGCTCGACGGGAAACATCGGTCTACCTTCTTTCTCTTTCGATGATTCCACGGTAAAGACTGGTTGACCGCTGCGCACTCGATTAAAACGCGCCGTCACCGGGCCTCGGCGCACCGCACGGTGCCGCCCGCCCGGCGCGTTCCGGCGACCCGCCGGGGCGTCTCGGGGCAAGTCGTTGTCCCCGATTCGGCGCCCGACCTACGCTGAACGGAGGATGCCGTTCGGGCGTAGGGGGATGATCTGTTCGGAAAGCTGCGACGCCTTTATCGGCGCTATGCGAATACCTTCAACGTCCTGCTGACGCTGATCGTCCTGGTGTCCTGGCTACTCGGACCGGTCCTGCTCAACATTCTGACCCTCGGCCAGTCGTACATCATCTCGATCGCGGTCGTGCTGCTCATGCTGTCGTCGATCCAGGATTATCTGAACGACCTGATCGGACCGGAGAGCATCAGCGTCGCCCCGGGCCAGTCCGCGCACAATCAGGCCATCATGCGGCTGCTGCTGAATCAGAAAGTGCAGAACGTCCGCATGATCGAATACGACAGCGAATCGGTCAAAGCGCTGATCTTCTTCTTCCTGGACAAAGGCGCGAATGTGCACGTCCTGCTCCAGCACCCGGATTCCGCTGTCAACGAGAGCCAGCGCAGGCGCTTGATCTTCCAAATCGTGACGAAGCACGAGGAGTACGCCGGATACGAGGACCGGATCACCTTCTCCTATTACCGCGACACGGCCTCGGTGCGCGGCAGGCAGGTGGACGACACGCTCATCTCGCTCGGCTGGTACACCTACGACCGCAGGTCGGGCATCACGGGCCGCCAGGTATGGGGCCACAACAATCCCGCGGTGCTCACCGATCAGAAAAGCGCCGAGGGTAGGGTGCTCGTCCAGTTCTACGATTCTCTGTTCGGAAACCTGCTGGCGAATTCGGAACCGTGGGAGGAAGTTGTGTCGCGATACGAGCTCTACATTCGCAGCAGCGACGGGAGCGGTTCGGCGCGCCAGCTGCGTTTCGAGGTCGAGCTGGGCCGGGTCGACGACCGGTATCACCTGCCCAACGGCGTCACGCTCGTCACGTCCGGCAGCGGCGATCTGGCGACCATCTCCCGATCCGAACTGCTGCCCGTCCTGAGTTCGGCGTTCGACGATCGCCGGTGGGACGTGGCGGCGATCTCGGATGGCGTGCTCGATCCCGCGACGTGCCGCCTGGCGATCAGCGCGCGAAGCAGCGCCGACGATCGGCTGGTCGGATTCGTCTCGGTGCATTCCACCGGGAACCCGGAGGTCGCCAAGTTGCACTGGCTCGCGGTGGACACGGGGTGGCGCGGCCATGGCATCGGCAACGCCTTGGTGCGGGCCGCGTGCGGGTGCGCGATCTCGCAGGGCTACACCCGAATGACGTTGCGCACCGAGGATTTTCGTGTCGCGGCGGTCGCGCTCTACCGCGGCTTGGGCTTCCGCGAGGTGCCGGAGAACGGGTAGTCCCTCGCGGCGTTGCCGTGGGCGAGGGTGGAGACGAGATTCTCGGCGTCGGCGGTGGTGATGACGTCGTCGGCCAGCCATTCGTCGAGCAGCTTGCCGAGGGCGTCGCGCCACAGCGCGGCGCCGAGGTAGTGCAGTTCCGGGAGTCCGTAGCCGTCGGAGGAGTAGAGCACCGAGCGGAACGGTGCGAGTTCGAGCGCTTCGGCCAGCAGCGTGCGTGCGCCGCGACCGACGTGCGGGATGGCGAGCCCAAGATCCATCCGGACGTGCTCGAAGACGTGCGCGAGGTAGGCGGCATTGCGGTGGAACGGCCAGCAGTGCAACAAGACGACCGTGAGACCGGTGTGCGCGGTCGCGCGCAGGAAGTCGGTGAGCAGCAGCGGGTCGGCGTGCTGGAGGCGCAGGTCGGGGTCGCCGAAGCCGGTGTGGATCTGGAGCGGCAGGCCGAGTTCCGCGCAGAGCCGCGCGCCGAGTCCGACGAGCCAGCCGAGCGTGGCCGGATCGCTGAGCCGGTGTTCGGGCGCGAGCGTGGGCGGCGGCGTATCGGTCAGCGGGAAGTCGAGGCCGGTCCGGTAGGCCACGACCGTCTTGAGGCCCGCCGCGCCCGCGGCCCGTTCGCGGACCGCGGCTTCGATGCGGTCGAAGGCCTTCGCGGTGCCGCCCACCTCGGCGACGACCTGTTCGGCGACCTGTTCGAGCCGCACGATCTCGCCGGTCTCCCCACCGGCCAGCTCGCCGAACTCGGTAAGGCCGGTGAGCCCGTCGGGCAGGCCGGTGTCTACCAGCCAGCGGGCCGTGCCCGCCGCGCCGAGCAGTCGCGCGGTCACCTCGCGCCAGCCGAGATCGGCGCGGCGCGCCAGGTACGCGTCGGCCCCGGTGTGCGGCGGCAGGTCCAGCACCGGCGCGCACCAGCGCCGGACGGCGAGCCCGAGCGCCGAGTCGAACGAACCGCGCCTGCCCTCGCCGAGCAGAGCCTCGAAGCCGGGACGGTCCAGATCGGCTGCCGTGACGCCGTGGCAGTGGTGATCGGTGAGGGTGACGTCCCCGGTGAGCGTCATCAGAACCGCCAGAGCGTGAACGCGACGAGTTCTTCGGGTCTGGCGCCGCGGTAGCGTTCGGACTCGGCCCGCCGCACGGTGACCAGCGCGTCGTGCAGTTCGGGCCCCATGGCGTCGGCGAGCACGGTGGACGCGGCGAGATGCGCGGCCGCCTCCGCGGCATCGGCCGGGAGTCTGCGCACCTGATACCGGCGTGCGAAAGTCGCTGGGTCACCAGTGATTTCCTTGGGCAGGGCCAAGCCCTCCGCGATGCCGGCGAGTCCGGCGGCGATCACGGACCCGACGATGAGATACGGATTGCCCGTCCCGTCGAAGCATTTGACCTCGGCATTGGCGGCCCAGCGCTCGGTTCCCTGCACGCCGGTGACGAAACGGATTGCCGCCTCGCGTGTTTCGCGTCCCCAGCACTGCCAGATCCCCGCCCATCGGGAGGGTTGCAGCCGCAGGAAGCTGGCCGGGTTCCCCGCGCCGACCGCGACCAGCGCGGGCAGTTCGCGCAGCACGCCGGCGAGGAACGCCGCGCCCGCCTCCTTCATGCCGTAGGGCCCCGGTCCGTCGGCGAACAGCGAGCCGCTCTCGTCGTGCGCCGAAAGATGCAGGTGCGCACCGGAACCCGCACCGCCGGGTATCAGGCAGGGTGCGAACGTCGCGCGCCAGCCGTACTTCCCGCTGAGGTCACGGATGGTGTGCCGCAGCAGCACCGCCGCGTCGGCCGCGGCGACCGGATCGCTGGGCGCGATGGAGATCTCCAGCTGTGACGCCGCGTATTCCGGGTGGAACTGTTCGACCCTGAGGCCCTGCCGAATCAACAGGCTCACCAATTCGCGGGCGTATTCCGCCACTTGGCCGAGCCTGATCATGCCGTAGGCGGGACCGTTGATGGCGGGCGTGAAGCCGATCGGGTCCTCGGTTCGGCCCAGCGCCCACTCGGTTTCGAAGGCCATCGAAAGCCGCAAGCCCGCCCGCCGCGCCGCCTCGACCTGCCGCGTCGCGAAACCGCGCTGGCAGGCCGCGAACCGTGTGCCGTCCTGGGTGTACTTGTCGGCGGGCGCCCATGCCCAGCCGTGCTGGCCGGCGAGTTCGGTGAGCGCGCCGAGGTCGGGCACGAGCCGCAGGTCCCCGTCGGGTCCGCCGAGATAGCGGCCCACCGTCATCAGATCGTCGAAACCGAAGGTCTCGAAACACGGCGAGACGCCGACGCCGAAGCGCGCCGCATGCGCCAGACGTGCGGCGGGGACCGTCTTCACCCGGGTGATCCCTGCGTTGTCGACGAAGGACAGCGCGATCATCTCGGCGTCGATGTGATCGATCGGCGCCGCCGCGTCCCCGTCGGCCGGAATGCGCTCGGGCATGGTGGGCATGAATCCCAACGATAGGCGCTGCGCGGCGCGGTGGCGGGACAACGCGGGTGGACGCGCCGGGGCTCGACGGGGCCGCCGACGCGGTTCCGGGAACGGCGGGCAGGTCCGGCTAGTTCGCGTGCTCGCGCAGCAGGGCCTCGATGCGCTCCCGGTCCGGAATCGCACTGCTGGCGCCGAGCCGTGTGGTGGCGAGAGCGCCTGCGGCACAGGCCCATTCGAGAGCGGCGCGCGGTCCGCGATGCCAGGCGGCGGCCAGCGCGCCGGTGAATGCGTCACCCGCGCCGGTGGTGTCGACCACGTCGATCGAAACGCCGGGAACGGACAGTTCCGCACCGTCCGGACCGCGATAGGTCGCACCGGCCGATCCCCGGGTGACCACCAAGTGGCGGACGGCGTGCAGCGCGCCGCCGAGCTGGGCGGCCTCACCCGAATTCACCACCGCCACATCGACGTCGTCCCACACTTCGGACGGAAGACGTTGCGCGGGTGAAGGATTGAGCATCACGACGGTGTCTTTCGCACGTGCGTGACTGGCGGCCGCGGCGACGGTCGGCACCGGAATCTCCAACTGGCACAGCAGGACATCGGACGCGCCGATCAACGCGAGGTCGTCGGCGGTCAGCTCGGTCAGCGCCGTGTTCGCCCCGCCGACCACGATGATGCTGTTCTCGCCCGTGCCGTCGACCACGATGGCGGCGATCCCGCTGGGACCGGGCAGCGTGCGCAGCCGGTCGGTTCCGACGCCCGATTCGGTGAGCACCCGGCGCAGGTCGCCCGCGAACACGTCGGACCCGACCGCTCCGAGGAAAGCCACCGTGCCGCCCGACCGCCGCGCCGCGATCGCCTGATTCGAGCCCTTGCCGCCGGGCACCATGGCGAAACCGCTGCCGAGCACCGTCTCCCCGGGTGCGGGCCGTCGCCGGGTGGTGGTGACGAGATCCATGTTGATGCTGCCGAGCACGGCGATCACGGGGGCGTCAGCGGTCATACCGCCGGACGGTAGTCCGCGGTCGGCACGCCCGCACGCAACCGAACGCCGCGCCCGCGCGCCGGGCCGCTCGTGCAGGTGGAAAGGGCCGCCGACCCGGTGCGTAGGCTGTTAGCCATGACGGTAGGAACGACGACCGAGCTCGATGTCCGCGAGGCGGTACACGACGCCGCGCGAAAGGCCCGCGTCGCGTCCAGGTCGCTGGCCCAGCTGACCACCGCGCAGAAGAACGAGGCGCTGCACGCCGCGGCGGACGCGCTGCTCGCCGCGGCCGACACGGTGCTCGCGGCCAATGACAAGGACATCGCGACCGCCGAGGTCGCTGGCACCGAGGCCTCGCTGCTCGATCGGCTGCGGCTGACCAAGGCCCGCATCGATGGCATCGCGTCCGGTTTGCGTCAGGTCGCCGGTCTTCCGGATCCGGTCGGCGACGTGGTGCGCGGCTCGACGCTGCCCAATGGCCTCGAGGTTCGTCAGGTGCGGGTGCCGCTCGGTGTGGTCGGCATGGTCTACGAGGCGCGTCCGAACGTCACGGTCGACGCTTTCGGTCTCGCGCTGAAGTCGGGCAACGCCGCACTGCTTCGCGGCTCCTCCTCGGCCGCCGAGTCCAACTCCGCCTTGGTCGACGTACTGCGCAAAGCGCTGACGGCACAGGGCATCCCGGCCGACGCGGTGCAGCTGCTGCCCAGCCACGACCGCTCCAGCGTCACCCATCTGATCCAGGCGCGCGGCCTGGTCGACGTGGTGATCCCGCGCGGCGGCGCCGGGCTGATCGACGCGGTGGTGCGCGACGCCACCGTGCCGACCATCGAGACCGGCACCGGCAACTGCCACGTCTACGTGCACGCGGCCGCGGATCTGGAGATGGCCGAGCAGATACTGATCAACGCCAAGACCCGCCGTCCGAGCGTTTGCAACGCGGCCGAGACGGTCCTCATCGACAAGGCCATCGCCGACACCGCGCTGCCCAAGCTCACCGCGGCACTGGAGCGGCACGGCGTCACCATCCACGGCGACCTGCCCGGCCAGGTGCCCGCTACCGACGCCGACTGGGGCGAGGAGTACCTCACCCTGGACATCGCGCTCAAGATCGTCGACGACCTGGATGCCGCGGTCGAGCACATCAACACCTGGGGCACCGGCCACACCGAGGCCATCGTCACCGGCGAGTCGGCGGCGGCGCGGGAGTTCACCAGCCGGGTCGACGCCGCGGCGGTCATGGTCAACGCGTCCACCGCGTTCACCGACGGCGAGCAGTTCGGTTTCGGCGCCGAGATCGGCATCTCGACCCAGAAGCTGCACGCGCGCGGCCCGATGGCGCTGCCTGAGCTGACGTCCACCAAGTGGATCGTCTGGGGCGACGGGCAGACCCGCCCGGCGTAGTCCGCCGCCGCGCGGGCGTTTTTCGGAGGCGACAGCCTCCCGCTTCACGAAGGAAGGACTGACCAGTGGCCGATGCACCGCAAGAGCCGATCTTCACCTCGGTCGATGACGTGATCGAGCGGCTCGCCACCACCGGCTATCTGGCCGACAAGGCCACCGCCACCTCGGTGTTCCTCGCCGACCGGCTGGGCAAGCCGCTGCTCATCGAGGGTCCGGCCGGTGTCGGCAAGACCGAGCTGGCCCGCGCCGTCGCGCAGACCGCGGGCGCGGAACTGGTGCGCTTGCAGTGCTACGAAGGTGTCGACGAGGCCCGGGCGCTGTACGAGTGGAACCACGCCAAGCAGATCCTGCGCATCCAGGCCTCCAGCGAAAACGATTGGCAGGAAACCAAGGCCGACGTCTTCACCGAGGAGTTCCTGCTCTCCCGTCCGCTGCTCACCGCGATCCGCCGCACCGACCCGACGGTGCTGCTGATCGACGAGACCGACAAGGCCGACGTCGAAATCGAGGGCCTGCTGCTGGAGGTGCTCAGCGATTTCGCCGTCACTGTCCCGGAACTGGGCACCATCACCGCCAGCCGCAAGCCGTTCGTGGTGCTGACCTCCAACGCCACCAGGGAGCTGTCGGAGGCGCTCAAGCGCCGCTGCCTGTACCTGCACCTGGACTTCCCGGACGAGGAGCTGGAGCGTCGCATCCTGGCCAGCCGGGTCCCCGAGCTGTCCGCCGCGGTGTCCGCCCAGCTGGTGCGCATCGTGCACGTGCTGCGCGGCATGCAGTTGAAGAAGCTGCCCTCGGTCGCCGAATCGATCGACTGGGGCCGCACCCTGCTGGCGCTCGGTCTGAAGGACCTGGACGACTCCACCGTGCGAGCCACCCTCGGCGTGGTGCTCAAGCATCAGAGCGATCACCAGCGCGCGCTGGCCGAGCTGAAGCTGGCCTGAGCCATGGTCACGGGATCTGGCCCGGCGGAGACGGTGTCGCTGGACGCCCCGCACGGGCTGCCCGGTCATCTCGTCGGCTTCGTCGAGGCGCTGCGGGCGCGCGGCATTCCGGTCGGTCCGTCGGAGACCGTCGACGCGGGCCGGGTGATGACCGTGCTGGATCTGCTGGACCGCGAGGTGCTGCGCGAGGGCTTGGCCTGCGCGCTGCTGCGTCGCACCACTCACCGCGCCACTTTCGACGGACTGTTCGACCTGTGGTTCCCGGTCGCCGTCGGGCAGCGCGGCACAACCGCGGACGAGGTGGAGATTCCGCGCACGCCCGCCGGTGAGGTGGACATTCGGGCGTTGCGCGAACTCCTCGCCGAACTGCTCGCGATGGACGATCCTGGGCGGCAGCTCGAACAGCTGGTCGGTCAGCTTGTCGAACAACTCGGCCAGTATCAGTCCGCGCGCGGCCCGTCGTTCTCGGCGTATCAGGCGCTCAAGGAGGTCCAGCCGCAGACGCTGCTCGCCAAGATCCTGGCCGGGCTGGCCGTCGGGCCGGACACCAGTCCGTTCGACGCCGAGGTCGCTCGCCGGGCGGCGCGGCAGCGCATCGCGGGCTTCCGCACCGCCGTGGAGGCCGAGACCCGCAGGCGGGTTGCCGAACGCATCGGCCGCGAGCGGGTCGCGAGCTACGGCGTCGCGCGGCAGGCCGAGGACGTGGATTTCTTGCGCGCCTCCGAACGCGAGCTTGCCGAGCTGCGGCGCAGCAGCCAGCGGCTGGCCCGGATCCTGGCCTCGCGTCTTGCCGTGCGGCGCAAGCATGCTCGGCGCGGCGAGATCGATCTGCGGCGCACGCTGCGCAAGTCCATGTCGACCGGCGGCGTGCCGATCGACCTGGTGAACCGCAAGCCGCATCCGGGGCGGCCGGAACTGGTCCTGCTGTGCGACGTCTCCGGATCGGTGGCCGGTTTCAGCAATTTCACCCTGTTGCTGGTGAGCGCGTTGCGCGAACAATTCTCGCGGGTACGGATTTTCGCGTTCGTCGACAACACCGACGAGGTGACCCGGTTCTTCGACCCGAACACCCAGCTCGACGAGGCGATGGCCAAGATCTTCGCCGAGTCCGGCGTCGTCGGCTTCGACGGCCATTCCGACTACGGCGGCGCGCTGACTGCGTTCGCTCGGGAATTCCCCGACGCCGTCACCAGCCGCAGCTCGCTGCTGATCCTCGGTGATGCCCGCACGAATTACCGTGACCCGCAGCTGGATACGCTGCGCGCCCTGGTCGGGGTCGCCAAGCACGCGCACTGGCTCAACCCGGAGCCGCGAACCCAATGGGGTTCGGGCGATTCCGCCGCCGATCGCTACCGCGAGGTGATCGAGATGCACGAATGCCGTTCGGCCAGACAGCTCACCGACGTGGTCTCCCGGCTGCTGCCGATCTGACATGGACGGCGCGCAGCTGCTGGCGTACTGCCTCGCCAAGCCGGGCGCTTGGCAGGACGAACCGTGGGAAGGCGACGTGGTCGCCAAGGTCGGCGACAAGATCTTCGCGTTCCTCGGCGGCGATTCGGTCGGCCTGAAGTGCGGTCGAAACCGGGACGAGGCAGATGAACTCGTGCATATCTACCCGGACGACGTCACCGCGTCGGCCTACATCGGCCGCTACGGATGGAACAGCATCCGGGTCGGCGGCGCGGTAGCGCCCGACGAGCTACGCGAGCTCGTCGACCAGTCCTACGACGCGATCCTGAGCAAACTGCCGAAGTCCAAGCGCCCCAAGTAGTCCCGGGCGACGATCAGGATTCGTTAAGCGTTTCTTTGGCGGCCCCGATCACGATCCCCCGCATGGGGAACGGAGCGCCGGAAGGCGTCGAGGCGGGGTGCGTCGGGCAGACCGGCGATGGGGAAGGGGACCAACGGGGCGAGGATGCCGAGCGGTTGGCTGGGCTGGCCGCGGCACGATTGCTCGACGCCCCCGGTGCGGCGGAGGAGTATCTGCGTAAGGCGCTGGCGCTCGGCGCTGGGGCGTTGCCCGCCGAAACGCTCGCGCGGTGGCATTCGCAGCTGGTGATGGTGCTGGCGGGTCGCCCGGGGCGGGAACTGGAACTGGCGGAGACGGCCCTGCACGCCGCCGCGCGGTGGGGCGGAGTGTCCGACGCGGACGCGGTGCATCTGACCTTGGTCGCCGCCCGCGCGCTGCATCGGGCGGGGCGGCACGCCGAGGCCGTCGAGCTCTTCGGGCCACCACTCGCCGCGGGCGCCGCGCCCTATCCCGCAGGCGAAATGGCCGTTCTGCGTGGGCAATTCGGCAAATCGCTGCGGCTCACCGGCAAGTATCGCGAAGCGGGCGAGCAATTCCTGGAAGGCGCACGGCTGATCGGCGCAGATCGCTCGCGCGTCGAGCTTCGAGCCGAGCTGCTCTGGTCGGCCGCCTCCGCGTTGGATGCCGGCGGCGCGGAGGACCAGGCGCGGCCCGCGTATCTGCGCGCCGCCCAGCTGTGGGGCGAACTCGGCCGCATCGGACCGCGCTCGCGCTGCCTGCGTTCGGCGGCCTGGCTGCGGTACTGGTCCGCGGACACGGAGTCGGAACGGGAGGGCGGAATCGCCGCCCTCGGCGAGGTGCTCGCCGAACTCGAGGCGCTGGCGCAGCGCGAGCCCTCGGCGCAGGTGACCCTCGAACTCGAATACACGCGTAACCAGCTCGCGGACATGCGCGAGCGCTGACGGCGTTCTTCAGCCGATGCTCAGCGGTTCTTTGGCGGCGTGCCGGACCGTAGCGGCAGACACCGGGAAAACCTCGGTGCGTCGCGAATTCGGAGACCGGAATGAAGATCTACGCCGCCGCCGTCGTGGTGGCGATGGCCGGGCTGCTCACCACCCGCGCGGCCGCCGTCGAGCCGGACGCCGTGGCGGCCCCGCCGAGCGGCGTGGCGCACGCCGGGATCTCGGAGCTCGTCACCGGGCCCGGATACGTCCTCGATGTCCCGCAGGTCGCGGGCGGCGATCCCGCCGCGGCGGCGTTCAACGCGGGAATGCATGCGGCGGCGCGCTTTTGGATCGACCAAGTGGACGCGCGGACCACTCTCGCGCCGGGCCCCGGCCAGATCACCTCTCTCGGGCCGCGAGTGCTGAGCGGGCTGCTGTCGGTCTCGGTCGATACCGGCGGCGCGACCGTCGTCCTGCGCACGAGTCACGTGACCGACGTGCGAACCGGCCGCACACTCACCCTCGCCGACCTGTTCACCGATCTTCCCCGTGGCCTGGACGCCCTCGCCACCCGAGCCGCCGGCCTCCTCCCGCCGCGGTCCGGCCTTCCGGCCAGCGTGCTCGAGCCCGCCGAGCACAACTACCGCGTCTGGCTGGCGACCCCGGCGGGCCTGCAGATCCACTTCGGCGCCTCGGCCGAGGACCCCGCCGGCGACATCGTGGTCACCGTCCCGTGGTACCAGCTGGACGCGGTCCTCGCGCCGGGAACGCGCGCGGTGGTCGGCGGCTAGCTATTTCTTCGCACCGATCGCTCCTGGTCCTTCTTCGACATGCGGAGAATTGACTGATTATCCGAACGAATATCCGAGGCTTTCACGTCGCGGAAATGGCTGCGCCCGAAGGTAATCCATCGATTACTCTGACCGCTACGACTGACGTCGCCGGGGAGAATTCGCATGGATGGGGAAGACGACAGGTTTCATCGCGTCACTGTCGGCGGGAGCGTCGCGGGCCAGGTTGTCGTCGGCGAGCGCAACGTCGTGATCAACGCGCAAGGGTCACAGGTTTTCGTCCGCAACGGATCGCCGCCAGACGTGCGGCGGCGGACGCGACCGATGGGAATGCCGATCCCGCGGGCACGCGCCGACATGATCGGCAGGTTGCGCGAATTGCGGTTCGTCGCCGAATCGCTGGATCAGGGTGTGCCGGTGGAGATTTCGGGTCCGCCTGGGGTCGGGAAAACGACGGTGCTTCGCCGGTTCGCGGCGGACCGCGCTCGCGGCGGGCATCCCGTCGTCTATCTCTCGGCGGCCGGACTCGCGGTCGAGGACTTGATTCAATCGCTGTTCCAGGCCTGTTACGACGCCGCCGACTACCGGCCGGAGCCGACGGTGCTGCGCCGGTTGATGGGATCCATCCGCGCGCTCGTCGTGATCGACGATTTCGGTGGTTCCGCCACCGATCTGGACAGCGTGCTCGACCTGGTGCCAAAGGGTGATCTGATCGTCGCGACGGCGACGAGAATGCTGTGGGGGCAAGGCCGTTCGCTGGAATTGCAAGGCCTGCCGGAACCGCAGGCGATGGCGCTGCTCACGCGCGTGGTCGGCCGCGGTCTCGGCCACTCGGACGCGGCGCTGCGGCTGTGCCGCGCGGCCCGC
>NZ_BDCF01000046.1 GCF_001613365.1 Nocardia xishanensis NBRC 101358 | reverse complement strand
GATCGCCGCCTGGCACGCCGGTGGTGACGCGCAGCCTGCCCGACCGCAGCCGGTGCGCACGCCGCGCGGCGCCGCGGTCGAGATCGCCGCCGTCGCAGCCGCTTTGGACCGGGTGCAGGCCACCGCTTACGACCTGTCCTCGGAACAGGCGCTGCTGCGCCGCAACAGCACCGAGTCGATGGCGAACCTCGCCAGGCGCAACCAGAATCTGGTGCGCCGCCAGCTCGGGCTGATCAGCCAGTTCGAGCGCGAGGAGCTCGATCCCAAGGCGCTGTCGAATCTGTTCGAGCTCGACCACCTCGCCACCCGCATGCGTCGCAACGCGGAGAGCCTGCTGGTGCTGGTCGGCGAGGGCAGCCCGCGGCGTTGGGCCGAACCGATCGCGCTCACCGACGTGATCCGTGCCGGCCTGTCCGAGGTCGACGACTACCGCAGGGTGGTGCTGCGCCGGATCGACGACGTCTCGATCGCGGGCGCGGTGGTCAGCGAACTGGCGCACATGCTCGCCGAGCTGATCGAGAACGGGCTCGCCTTCTCCCCACCGGATCTGGAAGTCGAGATCTACGGCCGCAAACTGCCCGGCGGCTACCTGCTCGCGGTCGTCGACCACGGCGTCGGCCTGCCCGCCGACCAACTGGCGGAGGCCAACGCCCGCCTGCGTGGCGACCGCGACTTCCTGGTCGCCCCGACCCGCTACCTCGGGCACTACGTGGTCGGCAGGCTCGCCCGCAGGCTCGGCATCGACGTCGAATTGACGATCGCGCCGGTGAGCGGCATCGTGGCCCGGCTGCTTTTGCCGACGGAACTTCTCGGCGGACAACATGGTTCGCCCGTGGCGGTCGGTGGCGGTACCGACGGCGCGGGGACGGCCAGGGACGGTGCCCTTCGCCCGGAAGCGGCGGGCTCTTCCCCGGCGCTTCTCGGCGGGAGCATCAGCGGTGCGGCGACGGCGCGGGATGGCGTCTTTCACCCCGAGCCGGAAGTGGCGGGCTATTCGTCGGCTTCTGTCGGTGGCGGCACCAACGGTGCGGCGGCGTGGGACGGTGTCCTTCGTCCGGAGCCGGAAGTGGCAGGCTATTCGTCGGCTCCGGACGGTAGCGGGACCGGCGGCGCGGCGAGCGCACGGGTCGGCGTCCTTCATCGAGAGCCCGAAGCGGCAGGGTCTTCTTTCCAATCCGGTGCCGCACCAGATGGATTCGGTCCAGGCCGCGAGGGCATCGCGACCGATGGACGTACGCTGTCCGCGCAGTGGCTGACCGAATCCGAATTCACCCACGAATTACACAGTGCGACAACAGATTTCAGCGCGAACGGAGTGGCGGCAACCGACGACGGGCGAGCCGTCGCACAGGCATCACCTAGGCTGGCCCCAGCGAGCGAAACCATCGACGCGGCAGTTGAATTCCGGTCAGGTGCGTCCATCGGGTCGCACCGGCGGTTCGATGCGACCTCGGGACGTGGAAACGGATCGAACGGCCGCGATCACCGTGCCCCCGACACACCACGCGGGAACGGCCGCGATCATCGGGCCTCCGGCACACCCCACGGGAACGGCCGAGGACCCGGACCAGCCCACGCCGCCACAGTCGAATCCCCGTGGTTCCGGGCCGCACCGGGCGACCCGCAGTCGTCCGTCCAGCGCACCCGCAACGGACTCGTCAAGCGCACGAAGCGACCTCGCTCCGCCGAAACCACTGCGACGCAGCGCCCCTCGGCTCCGCGTCCGCCCGTCGCCCCGGCAGTCGAGCGATCGCCGGAGGAGGTGCGCGGCATGCTGTCGGCATTCCGCACCGGGCACCAACGTGGCGGCGCGCCCAGCCAGAGCGCTGTGAGCGCGGCCGGGAAGGCCATGCCCACAGCCGATTTCGCCCAGACCACCGAAGAGCAATGACCACCGCGAAGGGGAGCCCGTGACCACACACCTGCAACAGACCGCCGACCCGCACACCTTCAACTGGCTGCTTGCCAACTTCGTCCGCAACACCGACGGCGTCCGCGACACCGTCGCGGTCTCCTCCGACGGCCTGCTCATCGCGATGTCGGAGGGCTTGGACCGCACCGGAGCCGATCGGCTGGCCGCCATGGTGTCCGGTCTGTCCAGCCTGGCCAGAAGCGCCTCGCGCAGCTACGAGTTCGACGGACTGAAACTGATCATGATCGAGATGAAGCGCGGCTTCCTCCTGGTCTCCGCGCTCGGCGACGGCAGCTGCCTGGGTGTGATCGCCGAGGGCGGCTGCGACGTCGGACTGGTGGGCTACGAGATGGCGGTGCTCGCCGAACGCGCGGGCGCCCTGCTCGATCCCGCCCTCATCTCCGAGTTGCGAGAGACGTTGCGCAGATGAGAGATCCGGACCGGCCGCGGCTGCCGGACCCGCGGATGATACCGGTGACCGAGTCGTTCGGATGGTTCGACCCGAGCCGTCGAGCATCGACCCGTCCGGCCGAACCGATCGCGGACGCGGACGCCTTCGTGCGTCCGTTCGTCGTCACGGCGGGGCGCACCACCCCGCTGCTGGACGGTCTGCGCATCGAAACCCTGGTGCAGGCGCCGCCCGCCGCGCTCTCGGCCCCGCTGCGCTTCGAACAGCGCACCGTGGTGACGCTGTGCCAGCGGCCGCATTCCATCGCCGAGATCGGCACCGCGCTGCGGGTGCCGGTGGGCGTCGCGACGGTGATCGTCAGCGATCTCGCGACCGCGGGCCACGTCACCGTCCGTGACGCACCGGAGCTCTCCACCGCAGCCATCGAGAGGATCAGGGATCTTGTACGGGCACTCTGACTTGCGGGTTCCTCCCGCGGACCCGGCGATGCCTTCGTCGGTGAAGATCGTCGTCAGCGGCGGCTTCGGCGTGGGGAAGACCACGTTCATCGGGGCCATCTCCGAGATCGAGCCGTTGGTCACCGAGGCCGCGATGACCGAGATGGCGGTCGGCGTCGACGATCCCGGCCACCGCGCGGACAAGTCGCAGACCACCGTTGCGCTCGACTTCGGCCGCATCACGCTGGACAGCTCGCTCATCCTGTACCTGTTCGGCACGCCGGGTCAGGACCGCTTCGTCTTCCTCTGGGACGACCTGGTGGACGGCGCGCTCGGCGCGGTGATAGTGGTGGACACCGACCGAGTCGAGGACTGCTATCCGGTGCTCGACTATTTCGAGGAGCACCACACCCCGTTCGTCGTGGTGGTGAACCGTTTCGAGCACGGCCCGCGCTTCGAGCTCGACGAGGTGCGCGAGGCGCTGGGTCTCGACGACTGGATTCCGATCCTGGAATGCGATGCGCGTCAGCGTGATTCGGTCAAGGAGGTGCTCGTAGGTCTGCTCGAACAGGTGCTGATGCACCGTCTCGCGGCACCGCACCTGGCGGCGCGCGAGGTCGGTTGACGCGGCCGGGCGCGCCGCTCGGCTAGCGTGGGCCCGGTGGGCGAGCACAAGCAACGGATGTTGCGCGGGGAGTTGTACAAGGACAGCGATCCCGAACTGGTGGCCGAGCGGCGGCGCGCGCAATCGCTCTGCGACGAGTTCAACCGGACCGGCCCCGATGAGACCGAGCGGCGCGAGCAGGTGCTGCGGCAGTTGCTCGGCAAGCTGGGGGACCGGTCCTGGATCATGCCCCGATTCCAGTGCGACTACGGCTATCTCATCGAGATCGGCGCCAACAGCTTCCTCAACTACGACGCCATCTTGCTCGACTGCGCTCCCATCACCATCGGCGACGACGTCTCCATCGGGCCGCGCTGCCAGCTGCTCACCGCCCTGCACCCGATGGCCGATCACGAGGCGCGGCGGCAGCGCTGGGAGTCGGCGGCGCCGATCGCGATCGGAGACAACGTGTGGTTCGGCGGCGGCGTCATCGTCTGCCCCGGCGTCACGGTCGGCACGAACACGGTGGTCGGTGCGGGCAGCGTCGTGACCCGCGACCTCCCCGACGGAGTCTTCGCGGCGGGCAACCCGGCGCGAATGATCCGCTCGCTCTAGCCGGTTCGTGCGGCGCCACCCGAGCGCCGGCTCGCGCCACGCCGACGCGCCAGCTCGACCCCAGGATGCCCGCAGACCGTTTCACCGCCTCGCAGCGGCTCTGACCTCTGCGAGGCGGTGAAACGGTCTGCGGGCTCGTCTCGACGCACGGGCTCGGGAGGCCCGATCACTCCGCGCGGGTGAGCACCGCGATCGGCAGCCGCCGTGGACTGAGCGCCTGGTATGTGACGAAATCCGGATAGTGGGCCGCCAGTAGCCGCCAGCGCGCCGCGTACTCGTCGTCGTCGGTCACCACCCGCGCGGTCACCGGCCACGACTCGTGACCGACCGTGGCCTGTCCACGGCCCGCCGCGACCAGATTGCGCCACCAGTTGGGCGGCCGTGGATGCCCGCCGTTGGAACCGCTGACCAGCAAATCGTCACCGTCCGGGATGTACATCAGCACGACGGAGCGCGGCGCGCCGGTCCTGCGGCCCGGCACGGTCAGCTGGAACACCGGCCTGCCGAGCCACTTGCCGAACCTGGTGCCGCCGAACCGGGCGTAGAGCCTGCTGTGCACGCGGCCGTGCAGCCTGCTGATCGCGCCCAACCTGGTGGAGCCGAAGTGGGCGAACCGGCCGGTGAGGCTGAGCCGGGCTGGAGTGCTCGCGGGCTGTTCGGCCATGGGAATCCTCGGGTTCGGTGCCGTTGTGCCGCCCACGCTACCGGCGCGCTCTCGCGGTGTCTCGCCTGTCGCCCGCCCACGATAGGTAGCCCTGGTCGCTGTGATTCGGGCGCCTTCGTAGCGCTGTCCGGCCGCTCCCGGCAGTAGGGTCGAGCCATGACCGAACCGCGGATCGAGACCGAGCAGGACGCGACCCGGCCGCTGCGCGACGACATCAGGTTCCTGGGTGGCGTGCTCGGCGACACCATCCGCGACCACGAGGGCCCGGAGGTCTTCGACCTGATCGAGCGGGTACGCATCGAGGCGTTCCGGGTGCGGCGCGAGGAGGTCGGGCGCAGCGCCGTCGCGGAGATGCTGCAAGGGGTGGACATCGCGGTGGCGCTGCCGCTGATCCGGGCCTTCACCTATTTCGTGCTGCTGGCCAACCTGGCCGAGGACATCCAGCGCGATCGCCGCCGCGCCGCGCACACGGCGGCGGGCGAGCCGCCGCAGGAGTCCTCGCTGGCCGCCACCTACCGCAAATTGGACGCGGCGGCGCTGGGCGGCTCCGAGGTCGCCGACCTGCTCACCGACGCGCTGGTCTCGCCGGTGATCACCGCGCACCCCACCGAGACTCGCCGCCGCACCGTGTTCGACGGCCAGACCAAGATCACCGAGCTGATGCGGCGGCGCCAGCGCTACGCGGAGAGCGAGCCCGAGCGCGCCGAGCTGGAGCTCGGCATCCGCAGGCAGGTGCTCTCGCTGTGGCGCACGGCCCTGATCCGGTTGGCGCGCTTGCGGATTCAGGACGAGATCGCCGTCGGCCTGCGCTACTACGAGCTGACGCTGCTCGACGTGATCCCCGCGATCAACGCCGAGGTGCGCGCCGCGCTGCGTTCCCGCTGGCCCGGTGTCGAGCTGCTGGAGCGCCCGATTCTGCGGCCCGGCTCCTGGATCGGCGGCGATCGCGACGGCAATCCCAATGTCACGGCGGACATCGTGCGGCATGCCGCCGCCCAGGCCGCGGGGGTGGCGTTCGGTCGATACCTGCGGGATCTGGTCGAGCTGGAGAAGACGCTGTCGCAGTCGGCGCGGCTCGTCCAGGTCACGCCGGAGGTGGCCGCGCTGGCCGCGGTGGGCCACGCCGATCCGGCCGCCCACGCCGACGAGCCGTATCGCCGTGCGCTGCATGCCATTCGGTCCCGGCTGACGGCCACCGCGACCGCCGCGCTCGGCACGCCGCCCGCCGACGGTGTGCGGGACGCCGACGCGGCTCCGTATCCCACGCCGCGCGCGCTGCTCGACGATCTCGACGCCGTCGACGCCTCGCTGCGGGCCAGCGGCGACGGCCTGCTCGCCGACGACCGGCTGGCGGCGCTGCGGCACGCCGTCGAGACCTTCGGCTTCCACCTTCAGGGCCTGGACATGCGGCAGAACTCGGAGGTGCACGAGCAGGTCGTCACGGAGCTGCTGGCCTGGGCCGGTGTGCACGCCGACTACCCGAGCCTGCCGGAGAGCGAGCGAGTGGAGCTTCTCGCCGCCGAACTGCGCACCCGGCGGCCGCTGCTCGGCCCGCACGCCCGGCTCAGCGACCTGGCTGCCGGTGAGCTGGCGATCGTGCGGGCGGCCGCTGGCGTGGTCGACACGTTCGGCGCGGAGGCCGTGCCGAACTACATCATCAGCATGTGCAGCTCGGTCAGCGACATGCTGGAGGCGGCGCTGCTGCTGAAGGAGGGCGGGCTGCTCGATCCCGGCGAACCGGACGGCCCGCCGCACTGCTCGGTGAACATCGTCCCGCTGTTCGAGACCATCGAGGATTTGCGCGGAGGCGCGGACACGCTCGCGGCGGCGCTCGAGGTGCCGGTGTATCGAGAGCTGGTGTCCGCCAAGGGCATGCGGCAGGAGGTCATGCTCGGCTACTCGGATTCCAACAAGGACGGCGGCTATCTGGCCGCGAACTGGGCGCTGTACCGCGCGGAACTGGACCTGGTCGACGTGGCGCGCAAGGCGGGAATTCGCTTGCGGCTCTTCCACGGTCGCGGCGGCACCGTCGGCCGCGGCGGCGGCCGCAGCTACGACGCCATTCTTGCCCAGCCCGCGGGCGCGGTGCACGGATCGCTGCGGCTCACCGAGCAGGGCGAGGTGATCGCCGCCAAATACGCCGAACCCGGTGCGGCGCACCGCAATCTGGAGTCGCTCATCGCGGGCACGCTGGAGTCGACGCTGCTGGATGTCGAAGGTCTCGGGTCCGACGCCGAGCCGTCCTACGAGCTCATGGACGATCTCGCCGCGCGGGCGCGCGCCGCGTATTCGCGGCTCGTGCACGAGACTCCCGGCTTCGTCGAGTACTTCCGGCAGTCGACGCCCGTCGCCGAGGTCGGCGACCTCAACATCGGCAGCAGGCCCGCCTCGCGCAAACCCACCAACTCGGTGGCCGACCTGCGCGCGATCCCCTGGGTGATGTCCTGGAGCCAGGCCAGGGTGATGTTGCCCGGCTGGTACGGCACCGGCGCCGCGCTGGAGGAATGGGTCGGCGGCGATCCGGACCGGCTGGCGACGCTGTCGGACCTGTACCGGCGCTGGCCGTTCTTCCGGACGGTGCTGTCGAATTTGGCGCAGGTGATGGCCAAGAGTGATCTCGACATCGCCGCGCGCTACGCCGAACTGGTGGACGACGTCGCGTTGCGCGAACAGATCTTCGGCATGATCCGAGACGAGCACGCGAGGACCCTGCGCATGCACGCCGCCATCACCGGTTACGACGAACTGCTCGCGGACAACCGGTCGCTGGCGGAATCGATCCACAACCGCTTCCCGTACCTGGAGCCGTTGAACCAGATGCAGGTCGAGCTGTTGCGCAGGCTGCGCGCGGGCGACGACTCCGAGCTGGTCAAACGCGGCATTCTGTTGACGATGAACGGTCTGGCCACGGCGCTGCGTAACTCCGGATAGGTACTTCGGGGTGGCGACTCGGGCAGCGCAGGTCCGAACACGGCGGACTCGCGACGGCGCGGGCCCGCGGAAAGGAACACCGTGGCCATCGATGAGAAAGCCGTTGCCGCACTGTCCGATCGGGTCCTCGGTCCGGAGCACAAAGGGCTGCCACCCCACGCGTGGGGGCGCACCGTCCGCGAGTTCCTGGCGACCGAGCCGTTCCTCGATGGCTTCGAAACGCCGATGCTGACCCTGGATCGGGGGGCGCTGACCACGAACCTTTCCGTCATGGGCGACTGGGCAGAGGCGGCGGGTGTGCGGCTCGCCCCGCACGGCAAGACCACCATGGCGCCGCAGCTGTGGTCGGAGCAGCTGGCGGGCGGTTGCTGGGGCATCACGCTGGCCACCGTCTGGCAGGTGCAATTGGCGCGCGCGTTCGGGGTGTCACGTGTCGTGCTCGCGAACTCGCTGGTCGATCCAGTCGGATTGCGTTGGGTGGCAGGCGAATTGGCGCGCGACCCGGATTTCGAGTTCTACTGCTGGGTCGACGGCGTCGCCGCAGTTGCGATGATGGACGAGATCCTCGCGGGCGAGCCGGGCGGCGTCCGTGTTCCTGTCGTCGTCGAACTCGGCGGTCCGCACGGGCGCACGGGAGCGCGCACCGGTGCGGACGCGATCGCGGTCGCCGACGCGGTCCAGCGGTCGCGCCGCTTGACGCTGGCCGGCGTCGGAGGCTACGAGGCCGCGCTGGCCCACGATCGCGGTGCGGAGGGCATCGCCGTGGTCCGCCGCTACCTCGACGGGCTCGCCCGGCTGCACCGTGAGTTCGCGGACGGCGGACGTTACGCAGGCCGCGCGATCGTCACCGCGGGCGGAAGCGCCTACCAGGACCTAGCCGTCGAGTATCTGGCGGAGCTCGCGGACGAGCCAGGGGCACAAGGTGTTTCAACCACGGTGGTGCTGCGTTCCGGAGCCTACCTGATCCACGACGACGGCTTCTACGCGGGCATCTCCCCGCTCGCCGCCGACCGCGCCGACCGGCCGCTGCGCTCGGCTATGCACGTGTGGGCCCGCACCGTCTCGCGCCCGGAGCCGGAGCTCGCGCTGCTCGACGCGGGCAAGCGCGACCTGCCGTTCGATCTGGGACTTCCAGTGCCGCAACGTGTCAGCGGGGCCGCGCAGCCACCGACCGGCGCGACGGTCACCGCGCTCAACGATCAGCACGCTTTCGTGCGCCTGCCCGGTGGCACGACCGACGACCTGCCGGTCGGCTCGGTGGTGCGGCTCGGTCTCTCCCATCCGTGCACGGCCTTCGACAAGTGGCGCCTCATCCCGGTCGTCGACGACGCGGACGCCGCACGCCCGCGCGTGGTCGACCTGGTGCACACCTTCTTCTGACGGGCGGGACTGCGCCCGGTTCGACGGGCCGGACCGTGCTCGGTTCGACCGGCCGGACCGCGCTCGGTTCGGCGGCCCGCACCGTGCTCCGTTCGGCGGGCCGGATGGGCTTGGTTTGGCCGGACCGCACTCGGTTTGGCGGGCCGGACCGCACTCGGTCCGACGGGCTGCGCCGCGCTCGGTCTGACGGGTCGGACCGTGCTCGGTTCGACGGGCCGCACAACGCTCAGGCGGGAAGGTTCCGTACCGCGCCGGTGCAGCGGGCGGCTTGGGCGCGCAGCGCCGCGACGAGTTCCGGTGGTCCGCTCAACAGGGTGAAGTCGAGATCGACGGAGGTGATCATCCAAGTCAGCGCCTCCGGGGTGTCCGCGCCGACGTGCAGGCGGCAGTGGTGTTCGTCCACGGCCTCGACGACACCCGTGCCCGGCCAGATCCGGGGACCGGCGTCCTCGGCCGAAACGTGCAGCAGCACAGTCGCCCGCCAGGGCCATGCGCGGTCCGACAGCCGCGCCGAAAGATAAGCCGCCGCATCGCCTTCCGGTAGTTCGCGCGGTGTGAAGCGCGGGCCGGTGGGAGTGCGCGGAGTGAGCCGGTCCACCCGGAAGATGCGCCAGTCGGCGCGAACCACGTCCCAGGCGACCAGATACCAGTGACGGCTGAAATGCACCAGACTGTACGGTTCCACGTCCCGCGGTCCCGTCGACCCGTCGTGCGCGCGATAGTCGAAGCGGAGCCGCTCCCTGCGTTGACAGGCGTCGGCGATGGCCATCAGGGTGTCCGGTTCGACCGTCACCGCGGGCGCGCCGACCCGGATGGTGGCGGCGCGCAAGGTGCGCACGCGGTGACGCAGCCGCGGCGGCAGCACCTGCTCCAGCTTGGACAGCGCGCGCAGCGCCGCCTCCTCGATGCCCGCGACCGTCCCGTCCGAGGCGCCGCGCAGGCCGACCGCCACGGCGATGGCCTCCTCGTCGTCGAGCAGCAGCGGCGGCAGCGATGCGCCCGCGCCCAGCCGGTAACCCGCCGTCCCGCGCGTGGCGTGCACGGGGTAGCCGAGCTCGCGCAGCCGGTCCACGTCGCGGCGGACGGTGCGTCCGGTGACGCCGAGTCGCTCGGCGAGTTCGGCGCCGGTCCAGTCCCGGTGGGTCTGCAACAGCGCGAGCAGTCTGAGTAGCCGCGCCGAGGTCTCCAGCATGGGGAAAGAATGCCATCCGCTTAGGAAGAGAACTGTCCTAAGCGATTCCTAGCGTGGCTCGCATGACGACCGAACAGGACATCCGCCCCTTCCGCATCGAGATTCCGCAGAACCAGCTCGACCAGCTGCACACCCGCTTGGCCGACACCCTGTGGCCAGAGGAGCTGCCGGGCGTCGGCTGGGACAAGGGCATGCCGGTCTCCTACCTGAAGCCGCTGGCCGAGTACTGGCGCACCGGTTACGACTGGCGTGCCGTCGAGGCAAGGCTCAACGAGCTGCCGCAGTTCGTCACCGAGATCGACGGCGAGCAAGTGCACTTCCTGCACGTGCGCTCGCCCGAACCGGACGCGCTGCCGCTGGTGCTCAACCACGGCTGGCCCGGCACATTCGTCGAATTCCTCGACGTCCTCGGCCCGCTCAGCGATCCCCGCGCGCACGGCGGCGACCCCGCCGACGCGTTCCACCTGGTCGTCCCGTCGCTGCCCGGCTTCGCCTTCTCCGGCGTCGGGCCGAAGGTCGGGCAGGGATCCACCGAGCATTACGCGCAGGTGGTCGCACAGCTGATGGAGCGCCTCGGCTACGACCGGTACGGCGCGCAAGGTGGTGACGCCGGGTTCTTCGTCGCCACCGAGTTGGGGCGCATCGCGACCGATCATGTCGTCGGCATCCACGTCAACGGACCGATCACGCTGCCGTCCTGGGACGCCGAATCCTGGGACGGCGAAGCGGGCGGCGAATCCTGGGAGACCGGATCCTCGGATGAGAAGAGCGGCGACGCGCGATCCTGGGACTCGGCGGAGAGAGCCGATCGGTCGGCGGGCGGCGCGAAGAGCGATCAACCCGGGGCCGCGGGCGACGGTGCCGCCCGGGGCGGCGAGCAGTCCAGGTACAGCGCGGAGGACGAGGCGAAGCTGGCCAAGCTGACCGGCGAAGAGAGCTTCACTCGCTACGGCTACGCCATGGTGCAGGCGGGCCGCCCACAGACCCTGGCCATCGGCATGCACGATTCACCCGCGGGCCTGCTGTCCTGGATCGTGGACATGTTCCAGCGCTGGACCAACCCGGCCATCGAGCTGCCCGACGATGCCGTGGACCGCGACGCGCTCCTCACCAACGTCAGTCTCTACTGGTTCACGAAGACCTTCGCCTCTTCGATCCGGCTGTACGGCGAGGGCGAGGCGTGGGGCGGCGCGGCGAAGAACTCCGGCGTCCCGACCGCCGCGGCCATCTTCCCCGGCGACCTGTCGATCCGCGCGATCGCCGAGGAACAGCACAACATCGTGCGCTGGACCGAGCTCGATCGCGGCGGCCACTTCGCCGCCATGGAGGCGCCGGATCTGCTGACCGCCGACGTCCGCGCCTTCTTCCGCGATATGCGCTGATCGGTCATGCCGACGCAGTGCCGGATTCGGCTGCGCCCGGCGAATTCGCGCTGCGCCGGTCGGATCCCGCACTGCGCCGGGCGGAGCTGCGTTGTCAGGTACGGTCGGGCTGCCAGGTAGGGCTGGGCGCTGTGCGGTAAGGCCGGGCTGTCTGGTTGGGGCTGCGCTGTCTGGTTAGGGCTGCCGAGCTGCGCCGCCTGGTCCGAGCCGCGCTGCGCCGGTCAGGTCGGCGGCGCACCGCCGGAGCTGCGCCGGCCATAGCGCTTCGCCATCGCCGTCGCGGTGTGTGCGAGCTGGGCGCGCAGCTCGGGCGGATCGAGGATCTCGGCGTGCTCGCCGAGCGGCAGGATGCCGTGGGCAAGGATCGGGTACGACTCGGCGGCCAGCGTGACGATCACCCAGCCCGCGGCGTCCGGCTCGCTCATCGAGGCCAGGGCCTCGGCGACCGCGGCGGGTTCGAACCCGAGCCGCAGCAGGCGCACGTGCTTCGCGTCGATCCGGCAGCGCGCCCTGACCCGCAACATCGACCGTGCGAACTCGTGCTGCGCCGCGGCCCAGTGCGTGGCCAGCTCGAAATCGCCCGGCCTGCTGAAGAATTCGCCGGTCGGCGCGGCCTCGAGAATCCGGCTGACCCGGTAGGAGCGGATGTCGGCGCCCTGGCGGGCGACGAGATACCAGGTGCCCGCCTTGGACACCAGCCCGAGCGGGTCGAGCAGCCTGCGCACCTCGCCGTCCTTGCGCCCGTAGCGGATGTCGAGCCTGCGGTCGTGCCACAGCGCGTCGGCGATGGTGGCCAGCGTCGGCGTGTCCTCGGGGCGGTGGAACCAACCCGGCGCGTCGATGTGCACCCGTTCGGCGATCCTGGTCGCCCGGCCGCGTAGCTCGGGCGGCAGTGCCGCGAGCACCTTGAGCTGCGCGGTGGCCAGCACTGTGCCGAGGCCGAGGTCGGCGGCGGCGTCCGGCAGTCCGGCCAGCAGTACCGCGTCGGCTTCCTCCGAGGTCAGGCCGGTCAGCCGGGTTCGATAGCCGTCGACGAGCCGGATGCCGCCGCCGCGGCCCGGCTCGCTGTACACGGGGACGCCCGCCGCGGAGAGCGCCTCGACGTCGCGGTAGACCGTCCGGACCGACACCTCCAGCTCGGCCGCCAGCTCGGGCGCTGAGACCCGGCCCCTCGTCTGTAGCAGCAACAACAGCTGCACCAGTCGACTCGCTCGCATGTTCGGAAGACTAGCCGGAAACCGTGACGCGATCTGTCAAGTTTCCGGCGTAGCGTCCCCGGCATGACCTTTTGGACCCCGTTCACCGAAGAAGCGCCGAAGATCTCGACCGTCTTCAGCCGGCGCCACAAAGCGACCGGCAACCTGTGCATGCTGGCCACGCTCCGCGCCGACGGGTCGCCGCGGATCAGTCCGGTGGAGCCGAGGATCTTCGAGGGCATGCTGGTGATCGTCGGCATGCCCGGCACAACCAAGTTCAAGGACCTCGCCCGCGATCCTCGGTTCTGCCTGCACACCGCTACCGTGGACACGATGGTCGGCGACGGCGACGCGAAACTGTTCGGCTCCGTCACCGACCTGCCGGACCGCGAAACGCACGCGCGGTTCGCGCAGAACCTGTTCGAGGAGAGCGGCTTCGACATCCGGGGCCAGGAGTTCGACCACTTCTATGTCGCCGACATCACGGGGGCGTCGTGCGTGGAGATCACCGACGAGCAGCTCGCCATCACGATCTGGAAACCGGGCGAGGGCGAGCGCGTCGTCCGGAAATAGCGCGACGGCCCTGTCACCCGGGCGGGTGACAGGGCCGTCGAAGTCGGCGTTACGCTCAGAGGTAGGAGCCGCACACCGGCCAAGCGCCGGGGCCCTGCGTGGCGAGCACGTTCTCGGCGACGCGGATCTGCTCCTCGCGGCTCGCGTGCTCCGGGGCGCCGGAGCCACCGTTGGCGGCCCAGGTGCTGTCGGTGAACTGCAGGCCACCGGAGAAGCCGTTACCGGTGTCGGTGGACCAGTTGCCGCCGCTCTCGCACTGAGCGACAGCGTCCCAGTTGTGGCTGGAGGCGGAAGCGGTGGCCGTGGCCAGACCGAACGGGACGGCAACGAGGGCGCCGAGGGCGACGGTGAGGCCGGCGACACGGGTGCTGAACTTGCGGGTCTGAGACATATGGTTTTCCTGACTGCGCCCGCCGGCTCGACCAGCGATAGGTCGAGTCCCTGTCCCCAGTTGATGTCGGGGGTTCTCGAACCGCGGGACAGGGTTGCCGGTGTTCGGCGGTTCGAGCTCGAGCCCGTCGCGTTCGATCGGGCCGTCACCGACGATAACGAACAAATCTCGGCAGATCACGTGGCAATAACGTCCGAGTTGACAGATCGCTCGGTCGCTCGAGTCGGCATACGCGCAGTTGAGGCCGGGGAAATCGGTAATCACGCCGATGTGTTTTTCAAACGAAAATGTGGTTCGGATCACTGAATAAATGTGGTAACGGTCTCGTCGGGCGGAACGATTTGCGAGGTTTGGGGCCGTTGCCGGACCATCTGAGCCCCTGATCGGTGCGCCCGAATTGCGAAGAAACGCCAGGTAGAGGCGCATATACGCCTCGGCAACCCTGTTGGAGAGCTCGAATTCTTTCGAATGGGAGTGGCGTCACATTTTTATATGTACGTGCATCAGAATGGGCGTTCGACATCATTTCGGGTGATCGTGATCGCCGTGAGATGAGCGCGCCCGACTCCTTGGATCGGGCCGGCTTTCGCGGGCTGAATCGGCGCGAATCTCATGGCGCGAGCGGTATTTCGCCGTAGTCGGCTATTCGCGTTGACGAGTGCCGTTGGGGGAGTGAGGGTTTCGGTGCGGACCGCAGTGCGGCAGAAGTCGGCTTCGGCGCGATGCCGGACCGTGATGTTCGGGCGAAAACAACCCGCGACCGCCCGCGTCGGCTGGGTGCGGTTATGTCGGCCGACGGCGCCGATGGGAAGCAGGCTCATGGGAACGGGCGTGGACGCGCCGACTTTTCCGGCGGGTATCGACGCGAGCCGCGGCCATTGGGCCGCAGAGACTCTCGTAGAACAGCCCGCGGCGACCACAGGCCGCTTCCGGCCGGAATCTTACCCCGAGGTCGCGGCGCAGATGCTCGCGAAGCAGCGGTCCTCGGCGATCTGAGGCCGACCTCAGCGGGGGTTCCGGGCGGAGTCTGTCGCGGCGCGGTCGGGGGGTGTCGCGCGGAGTTTGTCGCCGCGCACGCATTCGCGTAGCTGCTGCCCTCAGCGATGACCCCGATCCCGGCCGGGGTGTGGTGCGGAGTCCGTAGTGGCACAGACATCGAAGGGGCGGTCCTCTCGGTGATCAGGCCGGTCCCGGCTGGGGTGCCGCGTGGAGTCCGTCGCGGTGCGATATTTGCGCGGCTGCGGCCTCGGCGATTAGGCCGGTTCCAGCCGGGGTTGCCGTGTGGAGTCTGCCGCGGCGCGGACGCTCGCGAAGCAGCGGCCCTGGGCGATCTCGGGCACGTCCCGGCTGAATTTCGCGACGAGTCCGTTACGGCCCGGATCACGCGGCGAAGGCGCCTTCGCCGACCAGAGCCCGCCCAGGGTCTCGCATCGAGTTCGGCGACTCGGCCAACCAGGCGAGCGCCGTCAGGGTTGGTCCGCGCCCCACTTCACGACAGCGAGCTCTTCTGGATATCGCGGTAGCTCGGGATGCCCGCGGCGACCGGTCGTCCCGCGCGCACCGCGTCCGCCACGTCGACGGCCGCCGCCAGAGCTGCCCGGTAGAGCAGGGACCCGGTGCTGATCCGTCGCACGCCGAGCGCCGCCAGCTCGGCGACCGTGGGGCCGCCGACGGAGTAGAGGATGTTTACCGGCAGCGGCACGGACTCGACCACACGCCGGATCGCGTCCGGCTCGGCGAGCCCGGGGACGAAGAGACCGTCGGCGCCCGCCCGCGCGTACCGGTCGGCCCGCTCCAGCGTGGATTCGGGGTCGATGCCGAGCCAGTGCGTGTCGACCCGCGCGTTGACGAACACCGCGGGTGTGCGCTCCTTGATCGCGGCGATCAGCGTCGCCTGCTGTTCGGGGTCGGCCAGCGCAGCATCGGCCCGCCCGTCCTCGATGTTGACCCCCGCGATGCCGAGCGCGTCCAGCTCGGCCACGAACTCCGCCACCTCGCCCGGCTCGTCGCTGAAGCCGCCCTCGATGTCGACGGTCACCGGCACGGCGAGCCGCGAGAGCCGCCGCGCCAGCGCCAGGGTCTCCGCGCCGGTGACGCCGGTGCCGTCGGGCACCCCAGCGGCGGCCGCGACGCCGAGACTGGTGGTGCCGATCGCCGGGAATCCCTCGGCGGCCAGCACGGCCGCCGACGCGAAGTCCCACGCGTTCGGCAGCACCAGCGGGATCGAGCGATGGTGCAGATCGTGGAATGCCGTCGCCTTGTCCATAGCGCCGACGGTATCCCTCGAACGCCGCTCCGGCCGGAACTCGCTGGTCGCCATCGCCCCGGCCCGGCACACTGCCGCTGCCGGGTAGGTCGGCCATCTCGGAGACTTCCGCGTGGTTCGAATCCTTTCGCGGCCGCGAACGCTCTTATGGTTGTGACAATCGAACCGAGACGAAGAACCGCGCAGGCCTGTGCTGTCCAACCCGCGGCGCAATCGCCGGACTGCCTGGGAGGTGGGTGGAATGGAACGCGGATGGGCTGGTGAACAGCTCGTGGCCGCGGCCCAGCGCGGTGACCGGGAAGCGATCTCCGCGATCGTGTACGGGGCGCATCCGCACGTGCGGCGCTTCGCGCACCATCTGTGCGCGTCCTCCGATGACGCCGAAGAGGCCGCCCAAGAGGCACTCATCACCCTGTACCGCAAGATCGGGACGCTGCGCGCCACCACAGCCCTCGCGTCGTGGATGTTCCGCATCGTTCGCAACGAATGCCTGCGCCGCGCCCGGCACCTGCTCGACAGCAGGCCGGAGACCGCTGTCACCGCCGAAGACGCCGTCGCCTCCGCCGAGGACGAAGTCCTGCGCATGCTCGACGCCGACGAGCTCGCCAACGCCATCGCCGCCTTGCCCGATCTCCAGCGCCGTGTCCTGATCATGCGCGATGTGCTCGGCTATCCCGGGCGGACGACGGCCGACGCGCTCGGCCTGAGCGTCGCGGCGATGAAATCGCAGCTGCACCGCGCACGCGCCGCGATCCGGCACAGCCTCGTCCACCACCCATGACCTCGGCCGCCGCCGGACCCTCCGCGGCCGCCACTCGAGATCAACTCAGCCCCCTGAATCGAAGGAAAGTCCCGTCATGCTCACTCCCGGATCCCCCGCCCCGGAACTGGAACTCGAAGACACCGCCGGGCAGGCTTGGCGCCTGTCCGACCACCGTGGCGCGCACGGCGCACTGCTGTATTTCATGCGGTCCACGTCGTGCCCGATCTGCAACCGGCATGTTCGTGATCTGGTCGCGCGCCGGAACGAGTTCGACGCCGCCGGCATCCGTGTCCTCATCGCGATACCCGAGGACCGTGTCGCCGGGCTCGCGTGGAAGACCGAGCACAGCATCCCGTTCCCCGTCCTGGTCGGCTCGGCCGGAACTCCGCACGAGTCGGTCGGCCTGACTCGGAAGGTCTTCGGTTCGATGCAGCAGAGCGGCAGCGTCCTCGTCGACCGCGAAGGCATCGTCCGCCACGCCCACGGCGCCACTCTGCCCACCGGCAGCTACGACAAGAAGGGCATTCTCGCGGCCATCGACGCCATGCGCAGTCGCACCCACTCCTGATACTCGGCCGAATCAGCCGGCAGACCCTTCGTCTCGCCGTCGACGCCTGCGCTCCGCGCGGCGCGGCGGCGAGTGGCGTCACGCGCACAGTTCACGGAGGGGCCCTCTTGCCTCGGCGCACGACCGGCATACCGGGCTACTGCCAGGGTTGTACGACCGGGAGGCGGGGCACAACACACTGGCCGTCTCCAGCTCGGCATCGAGCGGCTGAAACGAGGCGTGTGCGCCACCTGGAGGGCATCGGTATCGTGGTTTCGTCCGGTCGCTAGCGCAGCTGCGTGCCGTCCAGCAGCCGCACCGGCCGCCATCCCCAGATCGACTCCCGGAACCATCCGCTCCGGCGTTCTCGATCCGATCTTCTTCCGATTTCCGGAATCGGATCGATATTTCGAGCCCCGCCGGGTAACGCCACTCCTGTGGGTGTCGTTCGTGCCGGCCGTCGCGGTGGCGAGGGAGTCGGTCCCGCTGCGCACGCCGTCGATCGAGAGCTCGCCACCGCGAGTTCGAACGCTTGTCGCACCCCGTCCATGAATGGGATTGCATAGTCGTGCATAATCATTTCATGGCTGATTCGGATGCGCCCCTGTTGCGGGTTGCTGTTGCCGGTGCGAGCGGGTACGCGGGCGGCGAGGTGCTGCGCCTGCTGCTCGGGCATCCACGCTACCGAGCCGGGCGCCTCGAGATCGGGGCGCTGACCGCGGGTTCGAACGCCGGAACCACCCTCGGCGAGCACCAGCCGCATCTGCTGCCGCTGGCCGACCGGGTGCTCGCCCCGACCACCGCCGAGGAGCTGGCGGGCCACGACGTGGTCTTCCTCGGTCTGCCGCACGGTCAGTCCGCCGCCATCGCGCAGGCGTTGCCCGAATCCACCGTGATCATCGACTGCGGCGCCGACTACCGCCTGCGCGACGCCGCCGCCTGGGAGAAGTACTACCGCAGCGCGCACGCGGGCAGCTGGCCCTACGGTCTGCCGGAACTGCCCGGCGGCCGGGACGCGCTGCGCGGCGCGACCAGGATCGCGGTGCCGGGCTGCTACCCGACGGTCGCCAGCCTGGCCCTCGCGCCTGCCGTGGCCGCCGGGATCATCGAGCCGCAGGTGACGGTCGTCGCGGTGAGCGGCACCTCCGGCGCGGGCCGCAAACTGGACGTCGGCCTGCTCGGCTCGGAGGTGATGGGTTCGGCCCGCGCCTACAACATCGCGGGCGCGCACCGGCACACCCCGGAGATCGCGCAGAACCTGAAGGCCGCCGGTGGCGTCGACGTCGCGGTGTCGTTCACCCCGGTGCTCGCCCCGATGCCGCGCGGCATCCTGGCCACCTGCACCGCGCCGACAGCGGTGGACGCCGCGCAGGCCCGCGCCGTCTACGAAAAGGCCTACGCCGACGAGCCTTTCGTGCATCTGCTCCCCGAAGGCGTGCTCCCGCAGACCGGTTCGGTGCTCGGCTCCAACGCCGTCACCCTGCAGGTCGCGGTGGACACCGACGCGGGACAGCTCGTGGTGATCGGCGCGATCGACAACCTGACCAAGGGCACCGCGGGCGCCGCGGTCCAGTCCATGAACCTGGCCGTCGGATTCGACGAGACCGAGGGCCTCACCACCGTAGGAGTGGCACCGTGACGACAACCGCTGGTACCTCGACGGAGAGCGCGAACGGCAAGCTCGTCCGCAGCCAGGGCGTGACCGCGCCGCTCGGCTTCCGCGCCGCGGGCATCGCCGCGGGCATCAAGGCGAGCGGCAAGCCCGATCTCGCGCTGGTCTTCAACGAAGGCCCGGAATACGCCGCGGCGGGCGTGTTCACCCGTAACCAGGTGAAGGCCGCGCCGGTGCTGTGGTCCCAGCAGGTGCTGAAGTCCGGCAGGCTGCGCGCCGTGATCCTCAATTCCGGCGGTGCGAACGCCTGCACCGGTCCCGGCGGCTTCCAGGACACCCACCAGACCGCCGAGAAGCTCGCCGAGGCGCTGAGCAACTGGGGCACCGAGACCGGCGCGGGCGAAATCGCCGTCTGTTCGACCGGTTTGATCGGCGACCGGCTGCCGATGGAGAAGCTGCTGCCCGGCGTCACCGAGATCGTGCACGAGATGGGCGGCGGCATGTCCGGCGGCGCCGACGCGGCCCACGCCATCATGACCACCGACACCGTGCCCAAGGAAGCCGCTTTCCACCACCGCGACAAGTGGAACGTGGGCGGCATGGCCAAGGGTGCGGGCATGCTCGCCCCCTCGCTGGCCACCATGCTCGTCGTGCTGACCACCGACGCCGCGGTGAGCGCCGAACAGCTCGACAAGGCGCTGCGCGCCGCCACCCGGCTCACCTTCGACCGGCTCGACGTGGACGGCTCCTGCTCGACCAACGACACGGTGCTGCTGCTGGCCAACGGTGCCAGCGAGGTCTCGCCGTCGCAGGAGGAACTCGACGCCGCAGTGCTCGCGGTCTGCGACGACCTGGCCGCCCAGCTGATGGCCGACGCCGAGGGCGTCACCAAGCGGGTGACGATCACCGTCACCGGCGCGGTCGACGAGGAGCAGGCGCTGATCGCCGCCCGCGCGATCGCCCGCGACAGCCTGGTCAAGACCGCCCTGTTCGGCTCCGACCCGAACTGGGGCCGGGTGCTCGCCGCGGTCGGCATCGCGCCGATCACCTTGGACCCGAACCGGATCTCGGTGTCGTTCAACGGGAATCCGGTCTGCGTCGACAGCGTCGGCGCGCCGGGCGCCCGCCAGGTCGACCTGTCCGGCGCGGACATCGACGTGCTCGTCGAGCTGAACGTCGGCGACGGCACGGCCATGGTCCGCACCACCGACCTGTCGCACGGTTACGTCGAAGAGAATTCGGCATACAGCTCATGACGAGTCCGGCGATTCACCAGTTCTCCGCACTGGACAAGGCGCATGTCCTGGCCGACGCGCTGCCCTGGTTGCAGAAGTTCCGCGACAAGATCGTCGTGGTGAAGTACGGCGGCAACGCCATGATCGACGACGACCTCAAGCGCGCGTTCGCCGCGGACATGGCGTTCCTGCGCACCGTCGGCGTGCACCCCGTCGTGGTGCACGGCGGCGGCCCGCAGATCAGCGCCATGCTGAAAAGGCTCGGGCTGCAAGGGGAATTCCGCGGCGGCTTCCGCGTCACCACGCCCGAGGTGATGGACGTGGTGCGGATGGTGCTGTTCGGTCAGGTCGGCCGCGAGCTGGTCGGGCTGATCAACGCGCACGGGCCCTACGCCGTCGGCATCTCCGGCGAGGACGCCGGACTGTTCACCGCGACCCGGCGCACCGTCGACGTGGACGGCGAGGCGACCGACATCGGCTTGGTCGGCGACGTCACCGAGGTCAACCCCGATGCGGTGCTCGACCTGATCGGCGCCGGACGCATCCCGGTGGTCTCCACCATCGCCCCGGACGCCGATGGCGTGGTGCACAACATCAACGCCGACACCGCGGCCGCCGCGCTCGCCGAGGGCATCGGCGCGGAGAAACTCGTCGTGCTGACCGACGTGGAGGGCCTGTACACCGACTGGCCCGACCGCTCCTCGCTGACCAGCCACATCGACGCCGTCGAGCTGGCCGCCTTGCTGCCGAGCCTGGATGCGGGCATGGTGCCAAAGATGGAAGCCTGCTTGCGCGCCGTGCTCGGCGGCGTCCCGACCGCGCACGTGATCGACGGACGGGTCCCGCACTCGGTCCTGCTCGAGCTGTTCACCGGAGAAGGAATCGGAACGATGGTGACGCCCGCCCCGGCCGGGACCGGCGCACCGAACGGAACGAAATCATGAGTACTGTCGACGAATTGCAGCAGCGGTGGTCCGCCGCGATGATGAACAACTACGGCACGCCGAAGGTCGCGCTGGTGCGCGGCGCTGGCGCCGTGGTCTACGACGCGGACGGCAAGCGCTACGTCGATTTCCTCGGCGGTATCGCGGTCAACAGCCTCGGCCATGCGCACCCGGCGATCCTCGCCGCGGTCACCGAGCAGCTGGGCACCCTCGGGCACGTCTCCAATCTGTATGTCAGCGAACCGGTCGTCGAACTGGCCGAGCGGCTGCTCGCCCACTTCGGCGACGGCGAGGGCAAGGCGTTCTTCTGCAACTCGGGCACCGAGGCCAACGAGGCGGCGTTCAAGATCGCCCGGTTGACCGGGCGGACCAAGATCGTCGCCTGCGAGGAGGCGTTCCACGGTCGCACCATGGGCGCGCTCGCGCTCACCGGCCAGCCGTCCAAGCGGGCGCCGTTCGAGCCCATGCCGCCCGGCGTGGTGCACGTGCCCTACGGCGACGCGGCCGCGCTGGAAGCGGCGGTCGACGACGAGACCGCCGCGGTGTTCCTCGAACCCATGATGGGGGAGAGCGGCGTGGTGGTCCCGCCGATCGACTACCTGGTCAAGGCGCGCGAGATCACCGCGCGGCACGGCGCGCTGCTGGTGCTCGACGAGGTGCAGACCGGCATCGGCCGCACCGGAAAGTTCTACGCGCACCAGTCCGTCGGCATCGTGCCCGACGTGATCACCCTGGCCAAGGGCCTCGGCGGCGGTCTGCCGATCGGCGCGGTGCTGGCCAACGGCCGGGCGGCCGAGCTGCTCACCCCCGGCCTGCACGGCACCACCTTCGGCGGCAACCCGGTGTGCGCGGCGGCGGCGCTCGCGGTGCTGCGCACCATCGACGAGACCGATCTGCTCGCCCACGTCGAGTCGGTCGGCAAGCGGCTCAGCGACGGCATCGAACTGCTCCAGCATCCGCTGATCGATCACGTGCGCGGCGCCGGTCTGCTGCTGGGAATCGTCCTGACCCAGGACGTTTCGGCACACGTCGAGGCCCGGGCGCGAGAAGCGGGGTACCTCGTGAACGCACCCAAGCCGAATATCATCCGGCTGGCACCGCCGCTGGTGCTCACCGAGACCCAGTCGGACAACTTCGTCGCCGATCTGCCGGGAATTCTAGACGGCGCGGCGGCGGACGCGAAGGAGGCCCGGTAATGAGCGAACGAAGTGAGCGAATCATGTGCCAGCGCGCCCCGCGCATGCCGGAGCCGAGCGGCAGCGAGGCGCAGGCATGAGCGAGTTGCGGCACTTCCTACGCGACGACGACGTCTCGCCCGCCGAACAGGCCGAAATCCTCACGCTGGCGGCGGAACTCAAGAAGAACCCGTTCGCGCACCGCCCGCTGGACGGTCCGCGCGGTGTCGGGGTGATCTTCGAGAAGAACTCCACCCGCACGCGCTTCTCCTTCGAGATGGGCATCGCCCAGCTCGGCGGGCACGCCGTGGTGGTCGACGGCCGCGACACCCAGCTCGGGCGCGAGGAGACCCTCGCCGACACCGGACGGGTGCTCTCCCGTTACGTCGACGCCATCGTCTGGCGCACCTTCGAGCAGGTCCGTTTGGACGAAATGGCCTCGGCGGCAACGGTTCCGGTGGTGAACGCGCTGTCCAACGAGTTCCATCCCTGCCAGGTGCTCGCCGACCTGCTCACCCTGCGGGAACGCAAGGGCGACCTGACCGGGCGCAACCTCACGTACTTCGGCGACGGCGCGAACAACATGGCGCACTCGCTGCTGCTCGGCGGCGTCACCGCCGGGTTGAACGTGACCATCGCCGCGCCGGTGGGCTTCGAGCCGCTGCCGTGGATTCTGGAGGACGCGCGCAAGCGGGCCGCCGAGACCGGGGCGACGATCACCGTCACCGGAGACCCGGTGGCCGCCGCGGCGGGCGCCGACGCGCTGGTCACCGACACCTGGACCTCGATGGGCCAGGAGAACGACGGACTCGACCGGGTCGGCCCGTTCCGCCCGTTCCGCCTCGACGACGCGCTGCTGGCCAACGCCGAGCCGGATGCCGTTGTGCTGCACTGCCTTCCGGCGCATCGCGGCGAGGAGATCACCGACGAGGTGCTCGACGGACCGCACAGCGTGGTCTGGGACGAGGCGGAGAACCGGCTGCACGCGCAGAAGGCGCTGCTCGTGTGGCTACTGGCCAGACGTCAGGGCGGTGCGGCGTGATCGGGCGACAAACCGCGCCGGTGCTGGAGGGGCGACGATGAGTGAACGCGCTGAGCGAACCGTGTGTCGGTGCTTCGCGCATGTCGGAGCCGAGCGTCGGCGAGGTGTAGGCATGAGCGAACGTAGTGAGCGAATCATGTGCCAGCGCGCTTCGCGCATGTCGGAGCCGAGCGCCGGCGAGGTGGAGGCATGAGCATCGACGCGACGGTGCCCGGCAAGGGGCCGGCGATCGCCCGCACCCGCGCCGGGCGGCAGTCACGCATCATCGAGCTGCTCTCCGCGCACTCGGTGCGCAGTCAGACCGAACTGGCCGCGCTGCTGGCCGCCGAAGGCATCGAGACCACCCAAGCAACCCTGTCGCGTGATCTCGACGAGCTGGGCGCGGTGAAACTGCGCGCGGCCGACGGCGGCGCGGGCGTCTACGTGGTGCCCGAGGACGGCAGTCCCGTCCGCGGTGTGACCGGCGGCACCGACCGACTCTCCAAACTCCTCGGTGACCTGCTCGTCTCCACCGACGCCAGCGGCAACATTGCCGTCCTGCGCACACCCCCGGGCGCCGCCCACTACCTCGCCAGCGCCTTGGACCGCGCGGCCCTGCCCTACGTCGTCGGCACCATCGCGGGCGACGACACCATCGCCGTCATCGCCCGTGAACCCTTGACCGGCGCCGAACTCGCCGCCCGCATCGAACAACTCGCCTGACGAGCGAGGTCGGGACTCGGGCGGCACAGCGCAGGAGCGTCAGGGATCGGCCACGAACCAGGTCGACTTCACCGTCGCCGACATCTTCGACATCACCGGACGGGGAGCCTGCTCGTCGTCGGCTGACTCGACTCCGGCGAAATCACCACCGGTGACGTGCTGTACAGATCCACCAGCGGAGCATCCATCCATGTTGTCGGAGTCGAGTTTCGCGGCGGCCGCAATCCCGATGGATTCATCCTCGTAGTGGACCGCCGCGACACCGCCCACATCAGCATCGGCCAGCACATCGTCATCGCCCGGGCCCCAAACCGGCGACGATCTCGTCGCCCGCATGAATTACTCGCCCTCCTGCCGAGCTGTAAGATTGCGTGACGAGACGAGGAAAGGTGCGGTGGTGGAACGTCGTGCGGTGGCCAAAGCAACGGTGACCAAGGAAGCGGTAAAGCGGTCAGCCGTGCGGTCGACCAAGGCGTCGGCACGTCTGGAACGGCGCACAGTGCCTGCCGGTTACATTCGCTCCGAACGGGTCGCGCAGTTCTTGGCCGAACGCCGACGGAAAGCTTGATGCCCCTCGCGCCGGACTACGGGGAGACACCGGTATCCGACGACGAAGCGAGCATGCTGCTCCCCAATATCCGCGAGCTGCTCGAAGAGCCGGTCAGCAAAGCCGCTCTGTACGACCTCGAACAGGCCGTCCAGGCAGAGGCGACCGAGGAACTCATGACCGCGGTGATCGACGGCAGCCTGGTTCTCGATAATCTGCTCACCGATCACTTCCTGCGGGATCTGCACCGCCGCCTTTACGGCGACATTTGGCAGTGGGCGGGCGTATTCCGCAGACGGGAGCTCAATATCGGGGTCGCTCCCGAACAGATCGCGGTCGAACTTCGAGGCTCGTTGGAAACAATCCACTACCGCTGGCAGCATGCCGACGATTGGACGCCGCGCCAACTCGGTATCGCGGCCCACGCCGAGGCCGTCCGGATTCACCCGTTCACCGACGGTAACGGCCGGACCACCCGCCTGCTCGCGGATCTTGTGTTCACCGCAGCCCAGGACGAAGGGAGTTTAGAGCTGTACGACTGGGAGCTGGATAAGCGTCGGTACATCGAGCTCCTGAGACAGTACGACCGACACCGCGACCCGCGTGAACTCGCCGCCTTCATCGCGGTTAGGCCGCTAGGGGAGTAGACGCTGCTCGGGCCTTGATCGTGGCGAAGAACAGGCCTCGATCATCGCTACCCCCAAGCCCGGCGATTACGGCGGCCACCGTTCGCGCTGATCCCGAGCCCCGCGGTCTGAGCGGTGCCACCGATTGGACCGCGCCGCCCTGCCCTACGTCGTTCGGCACCATCGCGGGCGACGACACTATCGCCGTCATCGCTCGCGAACCTTGACCGGCGCCGAACTCGCCACCCGCATCGAACAACTCGCCTGACGGTCCCGCAGGTTCTCGCCCGGCCGAGCTCGCCGCGGGCACGTAGCATCGGGGCGTCGCGAAAACCGTTGGACGCCTTGTTCGATGGCGTGATCTGGAGGGTGGGCGAATGGTCGAGAATTGGGTGCGTGAGGCGGAGCTGCTCGTCGAGGAGGTCCTCGATCGCGCCGCGGGAGAGGTGGATCGCAGCGGGGTGATTCCGGCGAGCCATTTCGACGCGCTCGCGGAACGCGGGTTCTATGGCTTCCCGCTCTCGGCGGGAATGACGCCCGGCACTCTGATCGACACCGCGGCAACCCTTATCGGCGGTTGTCTGGCAACGGGTTTCGTGTGGGCGCAACATCTCGGAGCGCTGCGGGCGGTCGCGTTCGCCGACAATGCCGCGCTGCGTGAGCGCTATCTGGCGCGGATGACCGCGGGGACGTACCGGTGCGGTGTGTCGTACGCGGGCGCTCGCTCGGCGCCGACACTGTTCGCCGAAGCCGTCGAGGGTGGCATGGCGATCAGCGGCACCGCGCCGTTCGTCACCGGGTGGGAGTACGTCGACGCGGTGGTCGTGTCGGTGCGGATTACCCGCAACGGCTCGGAATCCATTGCGACGGTGCTTGTTCCGACACAGGACCTGGGCGGTGTCGAGGTCGAGCGGATCCCGCTGATCGCCGCCGACGCCAGCGCCACCGTACGGATCACCTTCGATCGGGCGTTCGTGGCCGACGAACACATCATCGGGGTGAAATCGCTCGGCGAGTTCCGTTCCGGGCGTGGCAGCCTCACCGACTGGATCAACGGCGCACTCGCTCTCGGCGTGCTGTCGCGATGCGTGCGCGAGCTGAACGGACTCGGGATCGATGCCTACGACGCGCGATACGCCTCGTTGCGGGAGCGATTCGCCACCGTGATGGGCGATGCCGAGGCTACCTACGCCCTGCGCGCCGACATCGCGCAAACGGCGGTGCTCGCTGCGGCCGCTGGCGTCGTCGCGACGGGCAGCCGTGCCACGCTCGCCCACACCACCGCCGAGCGACTGATGCGGCAGGCGAGCTTCGCGCTCGTCTGCACCACTCGCGAGCCGATCAAGGACGCCCTTCTCGACCGCCTGCGCCCAGCCGAACTCGGCCGAGAACACGGTCGCGAGGCTGTCGGGCGAACATGACACGCTCGCGAGGAACGCCGTAGATCTCCTGGTGACCGGTCGCATGAGTCGCGGTGCCGCGGTCGTCGGCATACGGGTTCGTGGCGGGGTCGGTGGTGGTAGGTGTGGTGGTCGAGGTGGTCGGGCAGGTTGTCGCGTGCCGGTAGCGGTGCAGCCGGTGTCGACGATTCCGAGGCCACTGGGTGCCCATACCCCCGGGTAGCCTTGTCCACGGCGCGACAACCGATGACGGTTGCTGACCGGGGCAGGGGTATGCGCCAGGTATGACGAGGCGAAATCGGATAGGGAGCCTTGAAGAGGCCGGACGCCAATCAGCACATCCGGGACCACCACGAAAGCCGGGTCCGTAGTCGCGTCCGGTTCGAACTGCAATGATGTCCGGTATGAGCGCTCCCGACGAGCAACAGGTACTGCGTGTGACGGCCGAGGAGTTCGCCGAAGGGGCGACTGCCGAGCTCGGTGACATCGAGATCGTCGATGGGCGCGTGGTCCGGCTGATGGCGCAGAGTCCGGTGCACAGCCGCGTGGTCCGGCGGCTGGCCGGGATGTTGGAGGCAGCCCGGCGCGACGGCGGGCCGTGCATGGTGGTGGACTCCGATGTTGCCGCACGATTCGCCGACGCGGAATCCGCCACAGCGGATCGGCGGTTGAATATCCGCTACCCCGATATCTGGATCCGGGACTGCGAACCCTACGACATCAACACCGTGCGTGAGCACATCCTGCTGGTGGTCGAGGTGACCTCCGAATCGACCATTGACGCCGATATCAACGACAAGCGAATTCAATACGCGACCGCGGGCATTCCCCGGTACCTGATAGTCCGGCTGGACCAGAAGGAAGAACGCATCGAAGAGATCGAGGAGTACCGTCTCGACTGGTCCGGTCGCCGCTACGCTGCCCACACGGTCCACCGACGTGTATTGCTCCTCGACGACCCGGTCGAGGCGACCATTCCATTCGACGTACTGGAACAACCGTAGCGACCAGCCGCTCAACCTCTGGGTACGGAAATCGCAGATCCGTCCGTTGGCTGCGATCTTGCCCTCGCGAGTCCGGTTGCCGCTCGTCACTTGCCTTTTCACATTCGACATCGGGTCGGTGAAGTACGGGCGATCTGCTACTCGCCTCCGGCGCAGGCCGTGCGTGACCCGTCAGGGTACGGGCCCACTCGGCAAGGTCGGCAACTGCCAGGTGGGCCGTCAGCGTGTACGCGTTCACCCAAGTCGCGGGCGAACGGCCAGGTCCGCATGTCAGCACGTATATCGGGTCGGCCGTTGCGGATTCGGCGTCGTGAACTCCGCCGAACCGGTCGTCGCTCGGGCGGTAATCCTTCGTGTGGCCATCGTGCTGATCCTCTGCGGCGCGAGCCTGATCTGACGCCGGTAGTGGTTCGGACCCCGCCTTGCCGCGGAATCCGCGGAGGTGAGGTTCGGGCCGTCGGGCTTGGGGGTGGTCGGCTGATAGAGTCGGGTGTCGGAGTCGGCGGTCGAAGGGGAGGGCATGGCGCGCAGGATCGTGGGGAGCGTTCTGGCGGCGGTGGTCGTAGCTGTTGTCGCGGCTTGTGGTGGGACGACCGAGGGGTCGCCATCGACCAGTTCCAGCGCTGCGGAGGCGCCATTGTTCAACCCGTGCACCGGGATTCCCGATGATGTGCTGCGGTCGGCGGGGGTTGATCCGGCGACGGAGGAGAGCGGAATCGCAGGGGTGCATCAGCACGGGTGGGAGATCTGTAGCTGGACGGGAAAGAAGTATGCGATTACGGTGTATTCGACTTGGCGGACCGTGGCGGAGTTCGAGAAGAAGTCGGGCAATGTCGATTTCCGGGACGTTACGGTTGCGGGGCGCAAGGGGCGGCAGTTCAAGGTAGAGGGATTCTCCAAGGATCTGGACTGTAGTGTCCTCTTCCCCTCGTCGCGGGGTGGGGTTCTGCAACTGCAGATCCAAGGCAGAATTTCGGACGACGACCGAGAAGATCCGTGTACAGTTCTGTATCGGGTTGGGGAGTCGATCGTTCCGGTTTTTCCGAACTGACCGGGGGACAAGTCAATGGCTGAGGAAACTCAATCGCCGTGGCGGCGCTTTGCTGAGCAGGCTCGAGCTGGGGAGTTGTACCTCGATGACGAGGCAGCGGCACGCCAAGTGATAGGTGCCTGCAAGCAACGTCTCGATGACCTCGAGGCGCTCCGGCAGCTTGCCGGACGGTGTGAGAATGTTTCTGGTTTCGGAGATTTCGATATGGCGGATGTGCTGGCCGGGAAGTTCCGCAAGCAAGCGACGGATACTGACAATTCGCTCGATTCGATCATCGCGAAAGACATCGAAGTCGTAAAAGACATGCGCGACATCATGGCAATCTCCATCGCGCGTCTCAACGGCCAGGACTACACGAATTCAGCGGCGATCACCGCGATCATCGATTCCGTGGGGGAGTAATCGTGACGGGCATGTTCGGCGGCATGTTCAGTTGGAGCGCAGGGGATATGGGCTCGGCCATGCTGGAGAGCCTGACCGACTGGATCGCCGGGGAAGAGCGGGATCCGGGCATCAAGCCGGGCGACATTCAGGGGCGATTCAACCAGCAGCGTGACGATGTCCGCGGCAAAGCCGGCGATGTCGGTTTCGAGGGCGCGTTCCATCCGCGGGAAGTGCTGAGACAAGACGAGTTCGAGAAAGACGATGTCGCCACACTGCGCACCAAGGTCGACGCGATCGATCTGACAGCCGTCGGCAACCTGATCACCGCCTGGCAAGCAGTCGGCACTCGTGCTAGCGAATCGCTCGGCACCTTCACCGCCGCTATCACGCGACTGACCGAGGAGGGAGTGTGGCAAGGCGCGTCGGCCGATGCCGCCGTCGCGGGTGTGCGCGATTACGCCACTCACGGCGCGCAGCTGCCCAACGCGGCGCTCCTCACCAGCAACAAACTCGCCGAACTCAAAACAGGATTGGAACCGACGAAGCTGCTGGTCCCGCACCCGCCGGACGATCGGTCCTTCACCGACAACGCGCGTTCGTGGATCGCGGGTCGCGGCTGGCGCAGCAACTCCGAAGCGCAGGACACCGCGAAGACCGAGGCACTGCGGGTGCTGAGGACGGTATTCGCTCCGGTCATTCGGGAATCCGACACGAATGTCCCGGTGCTTCCGCAGCCGTACAACCCGGTGCAGCCCGGTGATCAACCGCCGATAACCGGTCCCGGCCCTGGACCGGGCGGCCCTGGTCCAGGGCCCGGTGGCCCCGGCCCTGGCCCGGGCGGCACGCCGACGGAATCCAAACCGGAGACCCCCACCGCGGATCCGGACGACTCGAATGAGACGAATCCGAGCGGAACCAACTCGACCTCGACCGATCCGGCATCCACGAACCCGGCGTCGACCACCCCGGCTTCTACTCCCACGACGAATCCGGCGGGCTTGCCCGATCGCCCTGGGCCGGGACCGGGAACCCCGGGCCCACCGGGTCCGGGCGGGACGCCTGCGGTGCCCTCGCCCGGTCGGTCCATCCGCGGGGTGCCCGTCACGGCCACCACCGGCGTTCCGGCCTCGGCGGCGAGTCCGGCGACTCGCGCGGCGATGAGCGGTCTGGGCGGTCTCGGAGCTCCCGGCGCGCGCGGCGGGCGATCCGAGGACGAGTCGGGCAAGGGTGTGCCCGACTACCTGATCACCAAGGAACACGGCGAGGAATTGACCGGGCTGACGGACCTCCCGAAGACGGTGCCCCCGGTGATCGGGGAGTGACAGGAATCGCTGTTCGTCTGTGCACGAGCGTCTTTCGACAGGACGCACCGTCACCGGCGACGCGGCCGAATGGGGCGAGATCATGAAAACCGTGCGACAGTGGCGGTTCACCGCGCTCGAATTCCGGACGCTGTGGGAATCCACGGGGCGCGACGTGCTGCCTTATCCGTTGCGCCACTGGTTCACCACCCAGTACCGCTCGGACAGCCTGCGCTTGCGGCAGGCGGCCGCGCTGGCGGTGCGACCGCAGCTCGACGACGACCTGGTGCGGGCGGTGCACGTGCTGTTCGCACCCGAAGCGCGCATCGAGCTGGCGGGGTATCTCGGCGCAAGCCGGGACCGTGAGCTGCGAGCCCACGCCGGCGTGCACGACGAGCACGGCGCGCTGGCCGTGCAGGAGCACAGCGCCGACGGGTACGGCGACGTGACGCTGACGTTCCTGCCCGCCGCCCGGGTGGCCCGCGCGGTCGTCGATGTGCTGCCGGAATACCCTGCGGGACAGCGTGAACCGATGACGATTCCGGTCGAAGAACTGGAGGGTCCGCTTCCCGCGGTGCGCGACGCGTGGCGGCCGACACCGCGCGAGGAGTTCGCGAAGTTCTTCGCCAGGCCCGTCCGCGCGAGCGTGCACGTCGGCGTCTACCCGTTGGGCAGCGCCGACAACCGGCACATCAAGGGCCGCAAAGACTTCCAGATCACGGACTTCGAAGGCGACGGCCGCTACGTCACCTTCGGCTCCCGTATGGTCGTCGCCAAACCCACCACCCGCGAACGAATCACGGCGACGATGCACGAGATGATCGGCCGCACCGTCGAAGAAGTCCGCGCGGGTGACCACCTGCCCCGCTGATCTCCCAGCCGCGCGGTCGACGGCGCGCACCCGAAGGCGGCCGCCGTGCCCGTCCTGTCCCGAAGGATGGCCAGGGCGGGCACGGTCTCCCGCCGTTACTCGCGCGACAGCATGGCGACGGCTTCGCGCTCGAGGTCGACGTACGGTTCGCCGCTGACGTCGACTGCCACTCGATGCAGGGTGCCACCGGTGAACTCCCATGGGAAGGTTCCGGGGTAGTCGTCGGTGACGGCCTCGGCGCTGTCGCGGCCCGCGTGCAGGCCTTCCCCCGCGATGCTGAACTTGCCCGGCTGGGTCTTGATCCGGCCCTCGCCGACCTTGCGCTCGCCGTAGTAGAGGGTGAGGGTGCCTCGCGCCGTGCCGGGCGGATCCTCGCTCTCTTTGTCGAACGAGGCGGCGAGGATGAGGTTTTCACCGGTCGGCAGGTCCTCGTCGGCGCTGATCCGCTGCTCGTCGCTGCCGAGGAAGTTATAGACATAGTGCAGCCGGTTGTCCTTGACGTACATGGCATGTCCGCCGAACCGGCCGCCGTGGGAGAACAACACCCCGGCCGCGCCCGGTCCTGGCAGGTCGACGAGCGCGCCGATCGAATACGAGCGGTTGCGGATATTGACCGCGACCGACTCGGGCACTTCGGCGCCGCCGGGACGGTACACGTAGCGGTTGCGCGGGGGCGCGAGCTGCGGACGCGGGGTGGTGATGATCTCGATCCCGGAGCGGTCGTCGAGCGGGAACGCCTGGTTGGCGCCCGCCTCGTAGAACCACAAACCGATCAGTTCGGCGAGCTTGCCGGGTTCCTCGGCAGCGAGATCGTGCAGCTCGGCGCGGTCCCGGTCGGTGTGGTAGAGCTCCCAGGTGTCATCGGGGAAGTGGCTCCACCCGCTGAGGGTGGGGTGGGTGGTGACCGCTTTCCAGCCGTCGTGCCAGATGCCTCGGCCGCCGAGCATCGAGTAGAACTGGGTGTGTTTCGCCGTCGGGATGGTGGGCGAGTCGAAGCTGTAGCGCATGCTCACCCCCTGAATCGGCGTCTGGGTATGGCCCTTGACCGCTTCGGGTAGCTCGACGCCGAGACAGTCCAGCAAGGTGGGCACCAGGTCGACGGCGTGGTGGTACTGGTCGCGGGTCTCGCCACGCGCTTTGATCCCGGCGGGCCACGAGATGAGGCACGGGTCGCACGTGCCGCCGTTGAACGAATACCGCTTCCACATCTTGAACGGGGTGTTGAAGGCCATCGCCCACCCGTTCGAGTAGTGGTTGTACGTCGTGGGGCTGCCCAGCTCGTCCAGCTTGGCCAGGTTCTCGGCCAGGTCGTCGGGCACGTTGTTGGCGATCTTGTTCTCGTTGACCGAGCCGTCCGGGCCACCCTCGCCGCTGGCTCCGTTGTCGGAGACCAACACGATGACGGTGTTGTCCAACTGCTCGATCTTCTCCAGGTAGGCGAGCAGCCTGCCGATCTGGTCGTCGCAGTGGGAGAGGAAGCCCGCGTACACCTCGGCCATGCGGGTGAACAGGCGCTTCTGCTCGTCGGAAAGGCTGTCCCATGGACGGGTGTAGTCCAGCGGCGGGAACGGCTCGCCGCCGGGTCCGCTGCGGGTCTCGGGTGTGCCGATCGGGTTCAGCGGCGGCAGCTCGGTGTTCTGCGGGACGAGGCCCATCTCCTTCTGCCTGGCCAGGGTCTGCTCACGCATCACCTCGTATCCCGCGTCGAATCGGCCGCGGTAACGCTCGATCCATTCGCGTGGGACGTGGTGCGGAGCGTGCGCGCACCCCGGCGCGTAGTACAGGAAGACCGGCCGATCGGGTGCGATCGCCTTGACGTCATCGATGTACTCGATGGCCCGGTCGGTGATGTCGACGCTGAAGTGGTAGCCCTGCTCGGGCGTGGCAGGCTGCTCCACAGGATGGTTGTCGTGCACCAGGTCCGGATACCACTGGTTGGTCTCCGCGCCGAGGAAGCCGTAGAAGCGCTCGAAGCCCCGGCCGACCGGCCAGTTCCGTTTGGTGGACGCCAGGTTCATCTCGTCCTCGGCGCACAGGTGCCACTTGCCGACCATGGCCGTGCTGAAGCCTCGCTCGACGAGGATCTCGGCGAGGGTGGCGCATTCGGGCGGGATGTGGCCGTTGGCGCCGGGGAAGCCGACCGCGCACTCGCTGATGCAGGCCATGCCGTTGGTGGTGTGGTTGCGGCCGGTGAGCAGACAGGAGCGGGTCGGTGAGCACAGTGCGGTGGTGTGCCACTGGCTGTAGCGCAGCCCGTTCGCGGCGATCCGGTCGATGTTCGGTGTCTCGATCGGTCCGCCGTAACAACCCATGGCGCCGAAACCGACATCGTCGAGCACGATATACAGCACGTTGGGTGTGCCGGTCGGAGCCGTCGGCTGCGCGTAGGGGCCCCAGTCCGGGATCGAATCGCGGATGTCGAGGTTGATCACACCGCGGAAGGGAATTGCCATGGTGTTCTCCTCAGTCAGTGAGCCCCCGGCGCCAACTTAGGCAGCCGCGCAGTGGATCGCCTCACCCTCGACGGGTGATCGGCGCGTATTCCGCGATCGAGTCCGAACCGCCTTCCGGTACGACACTTCAGAGCGCTATCACCCGTGCCGGATGAGGAAAAACGCCGCCGCGCAGGTCACACTCCGAGCAGAGACCGGAGACCTCGTCGAGTTCGGCCCGTCGCGGCAAGCTCACGAACCGGCGAACGTTGCACACCGAGGAGGTCGCGTGGATTCCGTGGACCTCTCGACCATCGCGGTCTTGCTCATCGCCTTCGCGATCGGCTCCCGGAAATTCACCGTCACCATCACGCCAGCCATCTTCTTCACCACGGGCGGACTGATCGCCGGACCCGTCCTCGGACTCGTCGACCTCGCCGTCGGCTCGTCGACGCTGAAGCTGCTCGTCGAGGCCACGCTGACATTGGTGCTGTTCTCCGACGCGTCCCGGATCTCGCTGCCACGCCTTCGCGGCGAGCACACGGTGCCGCTGCGATTGCTGGGGATCGGCCTGCCGCTGACGATCGCGGCGGGCACGGTCAGCGGGTTCGCGGTGCTGCCGGGAGTCGGCGTCGCCGAAGCGCTGGTGCTCGCGGTGATGGTCGCGTGCACCGACGCCGCACTCGGACAAGCCGTGGTGACCGACGAGCGACTACCGTCCCGAATCGGGCAGGGACTCAATGTCGAGAGCGGGCTCAACGACGGGCTGTGCGTGCCACTGTTCTTCATCGCGCTCGGGTTGGCGCAAGCGGAAGAGGGCGCGCTCACCGAGCATGCCGCGGTTCGGATGATCCTCGAGGAGATCGGCTACGGGCTCGTCGGTGGCGCGGTCGCGGGATCGCTCGGCGCGTCCGCACTGCGGATCGGCGCGAAACGCGGCTGGATCGAGCCGTATTGGTTGCAGATCCTCACCGTCGCGACGGCACTGCTGAGCGCCGGAATCGCCGTCACACTGCACGGCAGCATGTTCATCGCCGCGTTCGTCGGCGGCCTGCTCTTCGGCACGCTGCGCGGCGGCGTCGGCGGGCCGGTCACAGATCTCGTCGACCAAAGCGGCGAACTGCTCGACGCGGTCACCTTCCTCGTCTTCGGCGCCGCGATCCTTGGCCCCGTCCTCGACGGGATGACCTGGCGGCTCGCGCTGTACGCGGTACTGAGCCTGACCGTCGTACGCATGTTGCCGGTGGCGTTGTCCCTGCTCGGAACCGGAGCTCGCCGGCAGACGACGGTATTCGTCGGTTGGTTCGGCCCGCGCGGCTTGGCCACCATCGTCTTCGGCGTGCTGCTGATCCAAGAATCGGACTTGCCGCACGAGCAGACGCTGCTGATCGCTGCCGCCGCCACGATCGGCCTGTCCGTCTACGCGCACGGCCTGACAGCGACCCCGCTGACCGACCGCTACATCCGGTGGTATCGGTCCCATCCGGACGAACAGCAACCGCCCATGGAAAGCGTGCCTGCTGCGGCGCACCGCTGGCGAACACCTCGCCGAGCAGCACGATAGGCACACTCTGGCCAACCCGCGTCCGTCGCGCGCTGGGACGGGCTGCCGATTTCCCGATCCACTCGAAGGGGTATCGACCGCCGCCCCATGACCGTGCCCGGGGTGGCGGTCGACAGCAGATCGGCGATGATATGACCACGGCATAGGCGCCGGGCCGCGGCCTGTGCGGTCGGCTCACCGAACGCACACCCCAGTTCTGAATGGGATTGCATCGTCGTGCATAATCATTTGTAGACGGGCGCGGGTCGCCTGACCTGCGCGCCGGCGCGACCGGCCGGGGGCGCCGAACGCGGCGCCCCGAGACACATCCGCACGAAACCGAGGAGCACACAGACATGTCCGAGCGCGTCGTACTCGCCTATTCCGGTGGGCTTGACACCTCCGTCGCGATCAGCTGGATCGGCAAGGAGACCGGCGCCGAGGTCGTGGCGGTCGCCATCGACCTGGGTCAGGGCGGCGAGGACATGAACGTGGTGCGTCAGCGCGCGCTCGACTGCGGCGCCGTCGAGGCGATCGTGGTCGACGCCCGCGACGAGTTCGCTGACGAGTACTGCCTGCCCACCATCCAGGCCAACGCCCTGTACATGGGCCAGTACCCGCTCGTCTCGGCCATCAGCCGCCCGCTGATCGTCAAGCACCTCGTGGAGGCGGCCAAGTTCCACGGCGCCACCACCGTCGCGCACGGCTGCACCGGCAAGGGCAACGACCAGGTGCGCTTCGAGGTCGGCATCGGCGCGCTGGCTCCCGACCTGAACGTGATCGCCCCGGTCCGCGACTACGCGTGGACCCGCGAGAAGGCCATCGCGTTCGCCGAGGAGAACAGCCTCCCGATCAACGTCACCAAGAAGTCGCCGTTCTCCATCGACCAGAACGTGTGGGGCCGCGCCGTCGAGACCGGCTTCCTCGAGGACTTGTGGAACGCGCCGACCAAGGACGTCTACGACTACACCGCGGACCCGACCGTCAACTTCGAGGCGCCCGACGAACTGATCGTCACCTTCGACAAGGGTGTGCCGGTGGCCATCGACGGCCGCCCGGTGAGCGTGCTCGAGGCGATCGTCGAGCTGAACCACCGCGCGGGCCGCCAGGGCGTCGGCCGCCTGGACATGGTCGAGGACCGTCTCGTCGGCATCAAGAGCCGCGAGATCTACGAGGCGCCCGGCGCTATCGCGCTGATCACCGCGCACCAGGCGCTGGAGAACGTCACCATCGAGCGCGAGCTGGGCCGGTACAAGCGCCAGGTCGAGCAGCGCTGGGGCGAGCTGGCCTACGACGGCCTGTGGTTCTCCCCGCTCAAGCGCGCCCTCGACGCGTTCGTGCAGGACACCCAGCAGCACGTCTCCGGCGAGATTCGGATGGTGCTGCACGGCGGTTCCGCCGTCGTCAACGGCCGCCGCTCCGAGCAGTCGCTCTACGACTTCAACCTGGCGACCTACGACGAGGGCGACACCTTCGACCAGTCGCTGGCCAAGGGCTTCGTGCAGATCCACGGCCTGTCCTCGAAGGTCGCCGCGCGGCGCGACCTGAACCAGAAGTAGGAATCCGACCCGGTCCCGGGTCGGTGCACTGCACCGATCCGGGATTCGGCGTGTGCCCGTAGGCGATCGCGCCGACGGCCGTGGTTACGGTAGTCATCGGCGGAACCCTGGCCGCGCGTCCCCGCAGTCAGGCGCGGCCCGAGCACACCTCACGCACCTTCGAACGAGGAGACGGCAGCACACGATGGAACAGGGCGGCAGCACGAACACCGGTGCCCTCTGGGGCGGACGTTTCGCGTCCGGACCCGCGGAGGCGATGGCGGCGCTGAGCAAGTCGACCCATTTCGACTGGGCGCTGGCTCCCTACGACATCCGCGCGTCCAAGGCGCACGCCCGGGTGCTGCACAAGGCGGGACTGCTGTCGGAGACCGACCTCGCCGGGATGCTGACCGGACTCGACCAGCTGGCCGCCGACGTCGCGTCCGGCGCCTTCGGCCCGGCGGAATCCGACGAGGACGTGCACGGCGCGCTCGAGCGTGGGCTGATCGAGCGGGTCGGCGCCGAACTCGGCGGGCGGCTGCGCGCGGGTCGCTCGCGCAACGACCAGGTGGCGACGCTGTTCCGGATGTGGCTGCGCGACGGTGTGCGCCGGATCGCGGCGGGCGTGCTGGACGTGGTCGACGCGCTGGTCGCGCAGGCCGCCGCGCATCCCGACGCGGTGATGCCGGGCAAGACCCACCTGCAGGCCGCGCAACCCGTGCTGCTCGCGCACCACCTGCTCGCGCACGCGCACCCGCTGCTGCGCGACATCGACCGGCTCCGCGATTTCGATCGCCGGGCGGCCGTGTCGCCGTACGGGTCCGGCGCGCTGGCCGGTTCCTCGCTCGGCCTCGATCCCGAGGCGATCGCCGCCGACCTGGATTTCACCGCGGCCGCGGCCAATTCGATCGACGCCACCTCCTCGCGCGATTTCGCCGCCGAGGCAGCCTTCGTGCTCGCCATGATCGGCGTCGACCTGAGCCGCATGGCCGAAGAGGTGATCATCTGGAGCACACCGGAATTCGGCTACATCACGCTGGCCGACGCGTGGTCCACCGGTTCGTCGATCATGCCGCAGAAGAAGAACCCGGACGTCTCCGAGCTCACCCGAGGTAAGGCGGGTCGCCTGATCGGCAACCTCACCGGCCTGCTCGCCACCCTGAAGGCCCAGCCGCTGGCCTACAACCGCGACCTGCAAGAGGACAAGGAGCCGCTGTTCGATTCGGTGGCCCAGCTCGAACTGCTGCTCCCCGCCATCGCCGGCCTGGTCTCCACCCTCACCTTCCACACCGACCGGATGGCCGAACTCGCCCCCGCCGGTTTCACTCTCGCCACCGACATTGCCGAATGGCTTGTGCGCCAGGGTGTTCCGTTCCGCGTCGCGCACGAGGCCGCGGGCGCCTGCGTCCGCGCCGCGGAAGCCCGCGGCGTCGGCCTCGACGAACTCACCGACGAGGAATTCGCCGCCATCGACCCCGCCCTCACCCCCAAGGTTCGCGAGGTCCTCACGGTCCAGGGCTCCATCGCCTCCCGCAATGCCCGCGGCGGCACCGCGGGCACCCAGGTCGCCATCCAGCTCGACGAGGTCCGCGCCGCGGCCGCGGCCGCCCGCACCTGGCTGCACTGAGCGCCCCGGCCCTGTTGTCGGGAGCGAGGCAGGCGGCGGGCGTCCTGCACGTCCCGCCGCCGTAGCTCACAGGAATTCCGGCGATTCGAACTCGAAATCGAACGATGCCGGAAGGTGTGGCGGCGCAACGAATTAGGCTGCGGCTTAGTTGGGCTCGCCCTTATCTGGTGTTCAGGAGATAACGCAAGCCAATCGACATGCAGACCAGTGACGACACGGCGGGCGACCTCAGTCGAACAGTTCGTCCGCCGTCGTGATGGTCGCTGCGCGCCGTGCCCAGTCCTCCAGTTGACCGAGGTCCCGGCAGTCCTCGATCCGGGATCGTTGGGCTTCGGACAGCGTCACGCCGCGCGCGTCGAGGACGGTGAGCACCACCCGGGCGACTTCCGCCAGCCCTTCTTCGCGCGCTTCTTGCCAGCCCTCTTCACGCCCCTGGGCAACGTACTTACGTGCGATCCGGCCCCGATACTCGTAAGTCATTGTCATCAGTTCCTCCAAACGTCGGCTGGCTGCCTCTGACAACACATCATCGACCAGGTCATGGTACATTCCCGCGCGCTCGTCATCGGTTTTCATCAGCCCGGCCAGGAACGATTGCAGCACTTCATCCATATGGGGTCCGCTGCCGTAGGCCATCGCCGACAGCACCGCGCGCTCGGGCGACCACTGTGCCTCGATCGGGTCGGTCACCAGCGGCATGTTGTTCGGGCCCAGCACCAGCGGCCTCAGCGTCAACCCGGGATGTCCGAGTTCGATCGGCGCACCTGCCCATTCCGCGACCTGCCGGTTCGGTGTGACCACCAGCAGCAGGACCGGGCACCGCAGCCGCGAACGCAGTGTCGCCAGGTACACCGGCCAGCTCCACGCCCGGTCCCGCTTGATCGCCAATTGGACCTCGACGCAGATCCCGAGAACATACCCCCCGCTGTCATCCCGCATCCCGAAAGCCAGATCGCCGCGATACTCCTTCGGCCCCATATCGGTGAAGTCGCACGCCTCTGCCTTGGCGCCCGAGAAGTCCGGCAGCGGCACACCGCATTCACGAGCGATCAGCGTCGCCGCCAGCGACGGATCCGCGCGGAACAACTCCAGAACACCTTCATGCAGGTAGCTGGGCATGGTCACGAAAGCTACTCCAGCCGAGGGACGTTCCGCGAATCGGACATCGACGAGGTCTTGGGCTGCTGTGACGACTGCCCGCGGCGGGCTGAACTGAAACCGCTCGTCGACTGAGCGACCGATCGGGCGAATAGGACCGATCGGTCAGGTCGCGTGGCGGTCCCGGGCGGTCGAGTGACGTGACCGGGGATCGGGCGGAGTGGTCACTCGGCCGCGGCGAATGCGCCGTCGATTCTCAGCGGGACGGCCGTGCCGGCATCGAGCTCACCGGCGACCGCGACATCGTCGGCGAAGCCGCCGGTGCGCAGTTCGCGACCGGACGAGCACTCGGCGAGCGTGGCGGCGAGATCGCCGGTGGTTTCGAAAGCGGTTCTGGCAATGGTGGATTCGGGAGACAGTGGACCTGCGCCCGCGGCGGCCAGCGCGGCGATGATCGCGCCGGCGCCGAGCAGGTCTTCGATGCTCGGTCGCAGCGCGTCGCGCCCCGGCCACCGCTCGCCCGCCGCGATCACGGCCACCGGCCGATCGGTGGTGCCCCAACCTTGCCTGCGGATCCAGCGGGCGACCGCGGTCGCGTTGCGTAGCGATCCGGCGAGCACCGGAATCCCGGTGACGGCCGAGGAGATCGCGGAGCCATTGGGGGACGGCAGCACCAGGCGTGACACCACCGGGGCGCGGCGCAGCGCGGCGGGCGACAGCGACCATGGCCGATCCGCGGTCACGGCGCGGCGGCCCACCGCGAGCACCGCGTTCCGCTCCTCGGCGAACGCGGCCGCCCGATCGTCGCGCCAGGGGAACGGATAGACCCGAGTGCCCGCGTCCACCGCGACGCTGACCGATGTGGTGAACGACAGCACGTCGACGACCACCACGCACGCACTCGTCGGCGCCAGCGCGACCGCCCCGGCCTCACCCCATTCGCATCGCACGCCGAAGTACTGCTGACCGAACCATTCCTCTCCCACCACCGAACGTTCGTATCAGAGATCCGCGTTGGGCGCTGTGCGGCCGCAGAATTTGCCGTCGCTCAGTGGTCTCGGCTCTCGATCAGGGAACCGAGGTCCAGCGGTGAGCGGCCAGATCGAGGATCGCATCGGTATCGCTGAAATGAACACAGGCCGGGCTGATCGACCCGATCGCGCGAAGCCCGCGACCGACTTGTCGCTCGACGGCGCGAATCCGGTCATGTCCGCAATCGCAGGTCCACCTTGCGCGCGTGCGGCCGCTGAGTTTGCCATCGGTCAGTGCGCTCGACTCTCGATCAGCGAGGCGAGGTGGAGCAGGGGAGCGGCTAGATCGGCGATCGCGTCGGGGTCGCCGAGCCGACCGGTTCGGTAGGTGAGCAGCTCGTGCCCCGCGAGGCTCCAGCGGGGGATGACGCCCGTGAGGTGGGCGGCGATCACCTGGGGGTCGACGAGGAGGCGGGCGTAATTCGGGTCGACGGCCATCACCCGGAAGCGGTGATCGAACTCGCGGTGGCCGGTGGTGACGGGCGAGTCGCAGAACAGGGCGCTGCCCGGCTGGGAGAGCGCCGCGACGTCGACGACGGCGACCGGCGGATACGGGCGTTCGAGCAACACCCCGACCACCACGTACCGGTGGGTGGTGGTGGAGACGATCTCGCCGGTCCAGGCGTTGGTGGTGAAGGAGTAGTCGGCGACCGTGACCCGGCGCCCACCGAGCTCACCGGTGAGCGTCACGCCGAGTCCCTCGGGATCGTGGCCGGGCAGCCGCGCCGTCCACGACTCGTGCGGTGCGTGCGCGAACCGCCAGCCGTGCCGCGCGGCCCACTGGCTGAACGTCTGACCAGTAGCCCGTCTGGTGCGCGTGCGCAGCGGCAGCAATACCCCGAAACCCGCCGTCAGCAGCACGGCGACGAACACGATGAGACCGATCCGGAACGCTTCCACCACAGGTCATCACATCCCTCGGCCGACGGATCTCCCCATTGTCCGCCGAATCACTAGGCTGCCGCCATGACCTTGCTGTTACTCGCCATGGCGATCGCCTCCGAAGTGACCGCGACCGTCTCCTTGAAGCTCTCCGATGGATTCACCAAGCTCGTCCCGTCCATCGTGGTCGTCATCGGGTACGGCTCGGCGTTCTTCTTCCTCTCCCAGGCGCTGAAGCGAGGCATGTCCATCGGCGTCGCCTACGGCATCTGGTCCGCGGTCGGGGTCGCTGCCATCGCGGTAATCGGCGTCCTCTTCCTGAACGAACGCCTCACCCTCATCCAAATCGGCGGCATCGCCCTGGTCATCCTCGGAGTCCTCGCCCTCGAACTCGGCGGCGCCCACTGACCCTGGCAGCCTCACAAACGTTTCCTACGCCTCGCAGCCCGTACACCCTCTGCGAAGCGTGCAAAGCCTCTGCGACTTGGGTCAGGGCGGGATGACGGCGGCGCGACGGTTCAATCCTGGACGCGCACTGCGTAATTCGCATCGGCGAGGGCGCCGAGGACGGCGTCGCGGTGGTCGGGCCCGCGAGTCTCCAGGGTGAGCGCGACCTCGACTTCGTCGACGGCGAGCCAGGTACCGGTGCGCGAGTGCACCACGTCCACCACGCTCGCGCCGGTGTCGCCGACCACGGTGAGCAGCCGGGAGAGTCCGCCGGGGCGATCCGAGATCGTCACGCGCAGAGCGAGATAGCGGCCCGCGGCGCTGAGACCGTGGTTGACGATCCGGGTCAGCAGCAGCGGATCGATGTTGCCGCCGGAGAGCACCGCGCAGACCGGGCCGCGCAGGTCGAGTTCGGTTGCGCCGTAACGCATCAGCGCGGCGACGGCGGCCGCGCCCGCCGGTTCCACGATCAGCTTCGCGCGCTCCAGGCAGAGCAGCAGCGCCTCGGACAGCGCCTCCTCGTCGACCGTGACGATGCGCGGCGCGTAGGCGGCGACGTGTGCGAACGGCACCTCGCCGGGCAGGCCCACCGCGATGCCGTCGGCCATGGTCGACATCCGTTCCGCCCGTACCGGTTTGCCCGCCGCCAGCGACTCCGGCCACGCCGCGGCCTCGGCCGCCTGCACCCCGATCACGCGCACCTCCGGCGCGAGCCGATGCAGGGCGATGGTGACCCCGGCGAGCAATCCGCCGCCGCCGGTCGGCACGAGCACCGTGCCCACCCGCGGCAGTTGCTCCAGAATCTCCAGTCCCACCGTCGCCTGCCCGGCCACGATGTCCGCGTGATCGAACGGATGGATCAAGGTGGCTCCGGTCCGGGCGGCGAAATCCAATGCGGCGTCCAGCGATTCGTCGATGGTGTCGCCGACCTGCCGCACCTGCGCGCCATAGGCCTTGGTGGCGGCCAGTTTCGGGAGCGAGGCTCCGATCGGCATGAACACCGTCGACTCGATGCCGAGTGTGGCGGCCGCCCAGGCGACGCCCTGCGCGTGATTGCCCGCGCTGGCCGCGACCACGCCGCGGGATCGATCCGCGGACGGCAGGTTCGCGATCCGGTTGTAGGCGCCGCGCGGCTTGAACGAGCCTGTCCGCTGCAGGTTCTCGCATTTGAGCCAGACTTCAGCGCCCGCCCGCTCGGAAAGCACCCGCGAGGCCACCACCGGCGTGCGCCGGATCACCGGAGCCAGCAGCGCCGCGGCCGACTCGATCCGCTCCAGCCCGATCAGATCCATGGGCTCATGCTGCCATCACGGGCGGATACGTCTCAGAACTTCGCGCGGCGACGGGCGAGGTGCGTTCAGTCGGCTTTCTTCGCGAGGTTGTGTGCCAGCGCGCCGAGCCGGGCCAGGCGCGCGTCACCGAGCGGGGTGAGTTTGCCGCCGAGCCGGTTGGTGACGAACCCGAGCGACATCCCGGTGGCCGGATCCGCGAAGGCGCCGGAACCGCCGAGCCCGAAATGCCCGAACGCCGAGATCGGCGCGGCTTTGGAGGGCATCATCGGCACGCCGTGGAAGCCGAGGCCCCACGGGATGCGGAAGGCGAGCACATAGTCGGGTGTGAAGACTTGGCGCTCCCGCATCCGGTCGATCGTCTCCGCGCCGAGCAGCCGGTAGCCGTCCAGGCTGCCGCCGATCGCCAGCGCGCCGTACAGCCTGGCGAGCGCCCGCGCCGAGAAGACCCCGTTGACGCCGGGCATCACCGAATCGTGCAGCCGCGGGTCTTCCATCAGCTCGGCGAAACCGCTCGGCGTCGTATCCGCGGCGGCGGCGAGCCGACGGCTGCGGCCCATGATCCGTGCGCCGCGCTCCCAGCTCATGCCGGCGACCGTGAGCCTCGGGAAGTTCACGGCGATGCGCGTCCGCTCGGCTTCCGGTACCCGGAACCAGAGTTCCTCGGCGCCGAGCGGTTCGGCGATCTCGGTGCGCAGCAGCTCGGTGAAATCCGCGCCCGCGACGCGCCGGACAAGCTCGGCGACCAGGTGTCCGAAGCTGATGCCGTGATAGCCGCTGGTCACCCGGTGCCGCGGATCGGGCGTGGCGGCGGCCAGCGCCGCGGTGACCGCGGCGTCGTCGAAGAAGCGCTCCGGCGGGCCTGGCAGCAGATTGCGCAGCCGGTGCAGTCCGGCGCGGTGGCTGAGCAGCGCGCGCACGGTGATGTGTTCCTTGCCGGCCGCGGCGAATTCCGGCCAATACTCGGCGACGGGATGGTCGTAGTCGAGCAGTCCGCGTTCGGCGAGACGGTGCAGCAGCGTGGCCGCGACGCCCTTGCCGGTGGAGTACGCCACGGCCAGGGTGTCGTGCTTCCACGGCACACCCGGTCGCGCGAACCCGGCCCAGACGTCGACCACCGGCTCGCCGTGCAGGTAGACCGTGAGCGCGCCGCCGCCGTCGCTCGGACGACGGAAGAGCCGGTCGAATTCGGCGACCAAGCCGACGAAGCGACGGTCCACGAACTGCGTTGTCGGTGTTGTCGTCATCGAAGGTTCCTTTTCTGTCCCTTCTCAGACTAGAGGCGGACAGATTCCACCCCCGGTTCCCGGCTCGGGAACCGGCGGGGGAGAGGGGAACGTCAGGCCGCGATCACGGCCCTGCGCAGCGCGCGGAGGGTGTCGGCGGGTTCGGCGACATCGATGACGAGCCGGGTGAACTCGGAGCCCCGCAACTCGACGCGCACGCCGCTGCCGTCGAAGCGGGTGTCCCAGAACTCCTTGCGGCCCTTGCCTCGGAAGGTGCCCGCGGCGATCACACCGGGGAAGAAGGTGCCCGGCGCCCGCACCCACGGCGGCCGCAGGTCGACCTCCGCCGGGGCAACCTCGATGACGTCGCGGAGGTCGAAGGTGAGCTGGTCGCGCAGCGCGAGCAGCCGATGTCCGCCCTGCACCCGGACCGTCACCGTCGTTCCCGTGACCTCGATCTCCACCATCGCGCACCTCGCAATCGCCCCCCGGACTTCCGTATGCCCCCAGCATGGAGGCCGCCCCTGGACTCAGGCTGTGCCGATCCTGTGATTTCCCCAAGCTTCCGGACGATTGCGAAAATGCCGCTACTTAGATATGCGCATTGAAACATGTATGCGCGATCCGCCGGTCGGCAACAACATGTCCAGCGCCTGAAAATCGGCAAGGACGGAGGGGCGGAGCCGAGTCTCGATCGACCGGGGCCGCCGCATTCGGGGTCTCGCATACCCGCGGCAGGCAAAGAAAGGCCCAGCCCCGCAAGATCACCGGGCTGGGCAAAACGGGAAATCAGCGCGCGGTCTCACGCCCCGCGTGACGTGCCGCGTCGGCGATCTCCAGCACATCCGCCAACCACGGCGTGTAACTCGCCGGATCATCCGCCAGCGCGTCGCGCAATTCCTCCGGTCGAATCCAGACGTACGCGGCCACCTCGGCGGGATCCGGCCGCGGTATTCCCGCGTCGAGGGTCCCGACGATCACGTGATCCCACTCGTGCTCGACGCGGCCGGTGGCGTTGTCCTGCGCCTGGTAGCGGAAGACGCCGACCTCGGTGAGCGTGGTCGCCAGCCCCAACTCCTCGGCGAGCCGGACCGCCGCCGCGGCCAGCACCGGCTCACCCGGCGCCGGATGCCCGCAGCAGGTGTTGGCCCACAGCAGGGGAAAGCGGGTCTTCACGGCGGCCCGCTGCTGGAGCAGGACGCGGCCGTCCTGGTCGAAGAGCAGCACGGAGAACGCGCGATGGAGTCGCCCTGGCGCCTGGTGCGCCTCCGAGACCGGGCACGCGCCGACCGCGCGGCCCGCCTCGTCCACGAGCTCGACGGGCAGTGCCTCGCGGTCGGTCAGCGGCTGGGCGAGGGTCTCGGTCACCTCCCCACCTTATCGGCGGCGATGAGCAGGTATTGGAAGCTGCCCTCCCGGTAGGAGGTGAGGAACGGCTTCTCGACACCCGTCGCGAGCTCGGATTTCGTGCGCAGCTCCCAGTACGGGATGGTGGCCGCCGTGAGGTCGACCACGTCGATGGGAACCAGGTCGTTCTCGGCCATCGCACGGAAGTACTCGCTACGCGGATGGATCATGCAGCCGTAGTGCGCGTCGATCCAGCTGACCGAGGACGAGCGCCCGCCGGTCACGTCGTTGGAGCAGCCGGTGATGCAGACGTAGCGCCCGCCGGACTCGAGCAATCGGGAGAACTCGCGGAACAGCTCGAACAGGTCGACGTACATGGTTGTCTCGTTGGTCCAGATCCCGCGCATCACGCCGCTGTCGAAGCCGGTGTCGAGCATGTTGCGGAAATGGAACCGCACCTTGTCCGCGACGCCGCGGTGCTGCGCCTGGTCGTTGGCGAAGCCGACCTGGTACTCGGAGATGGTCACCCCGTCCACCTGGCAGCCGAAGCGCTGGTTGGCCATGAAACTGGTGCCGCCGCGGCCGGATCCGCCGTCCATCAGCCGGTCGCCGGGGCGGACGTCGCCGAGGTGGTCGAGCAGCAGGTCGGCCTGCGCGGTCTCGAGCCGGTGCAGTTCCTCGACGATCCGTTCCTGACGGGTGTTCTCGGGGCCTTCCAGCACCGAGAGATCGGGTTCGCCGATGCCGTAGTGGTGGTGGTAGAGCCCGTCGACCTCGCCCAGTACGGTGTTGACCCGGTCGTCGTTGGGGTTGTTGTTCCAGTACGCCGCAACGGATTTCTGATAGTTGGTGCGCAGCACGGCCTCGGCCTTGGGGTTGAGCATGGTCATGCGTGATCATCCTCTCTCGTTGCGGTACCGCTATCGGGCGTCTTTGTAGCGACGGCTGTCGGCGTGCCAGGCGCGATTTCCGCCCATCCACGCCCACAGGCCGACGAGGAAGCGGCGCAATTCCGGCGAACCGCCGGCGGCCAGCGGCGCGGCCTCGCGTTCGAAACGGTGCACGAGCTCGTCGTGGACCGCGGCGGTGTGCAGCACCGCCTCCCTGCGGGAACACCGATCTTCGGCGGCGAGCACCGTGGGGAGGTTGAATTCCCTTCCGTTGGAAAGGTCTTCGCGTGCCATCGAGTACAGATCGTTGACCATCTGGGCGGCAAGCGCCGCGGTGGTCGTGACGCGCCGCACGGCGGGGTGGCTGTATTCCGCCGCGGGAACCTCGTAACCGCCGAGCGTGTCGATCGGCGCCATGCACGGCAGGAAGCTGTGCGGCTGGCGGTTGGCGAGGTATTCCCAGACCGGTGGCATCCGGCCCGCGCCTCGCCAGCCCGCCTCGGCGCCGAGTGCGATGAACCAGCCGCCGATCTCGGTGCGCAGCCTGGCCAGTTGCGCCGGGGTGGCGTACCGGGCCAGGTGCTCGAACGAGGTGCGGAAGGCCCGCAGGATCGGATCGGCCTGCAACGCCCGTTCCAGCTGCGGGGCGTAGCGTGTGGGCAGATGTGCGGGATCCATGACGGCCATGCACAGTTCGAGCCGCGGACCCAGCTCGGCTTCCGGACTGGACGGGGTGCCGTCCGGCGCGCGGTCGTCGGCGTCCGGCTCACAGTAGTAGTCGTCCACCGACCATTCCGAGACCGCGCATTTGGCCGCGGCAAGTAGCCGATCGGCGTCGGAACAGTCGGGGTGGGCGAGCATGAGGAGCCGTCCGAAGTCGGCCTTGCGTAGTTCGTCGAGCCTGCCTTCGTAGAGTCCGATGTCCTCGGCCCACGCCAGCAGTCCCTCGTTCACCGCCTCCGCCAGCGCGGGATCGTCGCGCAGCGGCGGCGGACAATACAGCGGCGGAATACGTGAGCCGCTGCCGATCTGTGTCGAGGCGGTGCCGAGCCCGGACGGGCCAGGCGGTGCTTCCATGACGGGCCGTACCGCCGTGGACGCGGTGCCCAAACCGGTTGGCCCCAAAGGAAAACGGGTGCGCGGCGAGCGCGTCACAGCCTCCGGTTCGGTGACGGCGGCATGCCCGTTGATCTCCGGTGCGGCGACGTGACCGTTGATCCGCCCGGCGACCGGCACCGCGGGGCCGGAAGGAATCGGCGGGCGTCGCGACTCCGCCGGGCCGCCCCCCTGCGCCGGGCCGACGGAGGTCGCGACGTTCCCATCCGGCCGTCCGGCCGGAGGATCTTCGACGCCGTCCGCTACCGCAGCGGCGCCGGGTTGCGACGGTCCGAGCGTGACGGCCTCCGGCACAACGTACGGCGTCGTCGGCCGGGCGTCGTGATCGGTCGGCGCGGGCAGCCGCAACGCGGTCGCCCCCAGACCCCGCGGGCCGAGCAGACGGACCGGCATCGGGCCGGCCGCTCGCGACGCAGTCGAATCATCGGGCGGCGCGGGCGATTCCGCTGCCGCTTCGGTGAACAGATCGGCGGGCGCCGGGCTGTCCGGGTTCGTGAGCAGCGCCGCGATGTCGGCCGCGAGGTCGTGCGTGGCGGCGGGCGCGGCGGCGCGGGAGAGCACCGACATCGGTCATCACCCCGGCTAGTCCGCCTGCCGGGCGACCAGGACATTGTCGAGCACCCCGAGGGCGTCCGGGACCAGCACGGCGGCCGAGTAGTAGCAGCTGACCAGGTACGAGATGATCGACTGGTCGTCGATGCCCTTGAAGCGCACGTTCAGACTGGGCTCGAATTCGTCCGGAATCCCGGTCTGGTGCAGTCCGATCACGCCCTGGTCCTTCTCGCCGAGGCGCATGGCGAGAATCGAGGTGGTTCCGTTCTCGCTGACGGGGATCTTGCCGCACGGGTAGATCGGCACCCCGCGCCACGCCGGCACCCGGTGTCCGTCGATGTCCACCGGATCGGGGTAGATCCCGCGCTTGGTGCATTCGCGGCCGAACGCGGCGATCGCTTTCGGATGCGCCAGAAACATTTTCGTGCTGCGTCGCATGCTCAGCAGCTCGTCCATGTCGTCGGGGGACGGCGGGCCGGACTCGGTGTAGATGCGCTGTTTGAGGTCGCAGTTGTGCAGCAGCCCGAAATCGGGATTGTTCACCAGATCGTGTTCCCGGCGTTCGTAGAGCGCCTCGATGGTCAGGCGCAACTGCTGCTCGACCTGATTCATCGGGTCGTTGAACAGATCGGCGACGCGGGAATGCACCCGCAGCACGCTCTGCGCGAGGCTGAGCTCGTATTCCCGTGGGCTGGCGTCGTAGTCGACGAAGGTGCCTTGCAGCAGCGGCTCGCCGGAATGACCCGAGGAGATCTCGATGTCGGCCTCGCCCTTGGAATTCTGCCGACGAGCGGGCGCGGCGGCCACGCGTTCGAGTTGCTCGCGCAAAGCGGGTGCGTTCTCGACCATTTCGTCGAGGGTTTGCCGGGGAAGTACCAGAATGGTTGTCTTGGTGACCGTCTTGACGGTCACCGGCCAGATAACGGAGGAATCGGTGAGGGTTTCCGAGCCGAAATAATCGCCGGCGCCGAGCATGCCGACCTTGGTTTGCTCACCGAACTCTCCCGCGCCGATCTTGGCCAGCTTGCCGTGCACGATCAGGATGACCTGATTCATCGGATTGCCGAATTCCGCTACGACAGTTCCTGGTTCTAGATCGCGCTGTTCGAAGCGCTGCGCGAGAACGGCCAGCGTTTCCTCGTCGTCGAATCCGTGCAGTGGCGGAAGTTCTTGCAGCTCCAGCGGAATCACCCTGGCATGGCCGCCGTCGATGATGAATTCGACCTCACCGTTGCCGACGGTGTGCGACAGGCGCCGGTTCACCCGGTAGATACCGCCGTTGACCTGTACCCAGGGCAGCGTTCGGGTGAGCCAGCGGGAGCTGATGCCCTGCATCTGCGGTTCGGATTTGGTGGTGTGGGCCAACTGGTGGGCGGCGCCCGTGCTCAGGCTCTTGCGGCCGTTGGTTTCCGTTTGGACTGGCATTTCTATGGTCATGCGTGGTCCTCACCTCGAGGGGTCACCGGGACAGATCGATGGTGTTTCTTGGGCACGGCAGATCGACAGACCGGAAAGGCCCGCGAGAAAACGAGTAGATCGGCTGGAAAGTGTTACGCGACAGTGCGTTCCAGACGGCATCGATGCTATGTGGCGGAAGTGTTGCGCCGCAGCAGAATTCGCAGAACGGTCACGATCCGATTCGGATGGTCACGACATGCGTTCGATCCAGATAACGGCAGGTAACGTCCTGGGATCAATCGCGGATTCGCCGAACTTTCGCCGGTGCCTGGCTATCTTGGTGTCCCATGTTCACCTGGGTCTACGGGTTGCCTATCTGGCTGGACTTCCTCATCATCACCGGCAGCGCAGTGCTGTTGACGGCCGCGGGCATCCTGCTGTCGCGAAGTTGTGTATTCCGGGTCTTCAGGCCCGAGCCGGGCAAGAACGACACCGTCACGATGGTGCTCACTGTCGGCGGCGTCTTCTATGGACTGCTACTGGGCCTGATCGCGGCCGCCACATACGAGTCCTATGACACGGCGCAGAGCCTGGTCGCCGACGAGGCCGCCTCGCTCGGCACGCTGTACCGCGAGGTGAGCGCCTATCCCGAACCGCAGCGCAGCCTGCTCCAGAAGGATCTGGTCGACTACGCCGACAATGTGCTCACCGAGGCCTGGCCCGCGCTGCGCGAGGGTCGTGAGCCGATGGGCGGCACGGCGCTGGTGACCCGGTTCCAGGTGAACCTGCTCGCCTTCGAGCCGAAGACCACCGCGCAGGAGATCGTGCACGCCGCCACCATCGAACAGTTCGCGCGCTTCGACTCCGATCGCAGGCACCGGATCAACGCCACTGCGGGCGGGCTGCCCGACGTGCTGTGGTGGGTCATCCTGGTCGGCGGCGCGATCAACGTGGTGCTGCTGTGCATGTTCAGCCTGAACCGCGACGCGCACCTGCTACTGGGCGGACTGTTCGCCTTCTTCCTCGGCGCGATGATCTTCCTGATCGCCGCCATGGACTATCCGTTCCGCGGTGATCTCAGTATCAGTCCAGACCCGTTCGAGAGCATGTATGTCAACGTCATGGGCCGATGACCGCGCTCACCTGCCATGGAACCTGTCACAGCGGGCACATGGGGGACGCCCGATGTGGGAAGCTCGTCTATACGCATAGACGGCATGCTTCTCGGGGGCCGGAAGGGTGTCTCTTCGCGCCGAGCCGGCGCGCGGAGGTCGTGTGGCACATTGCAGGGTAGGGCCAGGAGCGATGGTGAACTTCGGTAAGGAATTGGTGGGTTCGGTGCAGCGGTTGGTGGCGACCGCGCAGAACGGCCTGGAGGTGATCCGCTTCGGCGGTCTCACCCATGATGTCGAGTCGTCGCCCTTCGAGGTGGTCGAGCGTCGCAGGATGTACCGCCTGCGGCATTACTTCCCCGACGACGCGACGCCGGGCCGTCCCGTCGCGGTGCTGGTGCCGCCGCTCATGGTCAACGCCGACATCTGGGACGTGAACGCGGAAGGCGGTGCGGTCGGCATCCTGCATCGCGGCGGAATCGATTGCTGGGTGGTCGATTTCGGTTCCCCGGCGGTCGAGGAGGGCGGCTGGGAGCGCGATCTCGCCGACCATGTCCTCGCGGTGAGCAGCGCCATCGACACGGTGTGCGAGGCGACCGGCGCCGACGTGCACCTGATGGGCTACTCACAGGGCGGCATGTTCGCCTACCAGACCACCGCCTACCGCTACGGCAAGGGCGTGGCGAGCATCGTGACCTTCGGCAGCCCGGTCGACATCGTCGCGGGCATGCCGTTCGGCCTGCCGTACGGTCTGGTCTCGGATGTGGCCGACTTCCTGGCCGACCACGTGGTCACCCGGCTGCCCATCACCGACTCCATGGTGCGTCTCGGCTTCCAGATGCTCGACCCGGTCAAGACCGCGAAGTCCAGGATCGATTTCCTGCGCCAGCTGCACGACCGCGAGGCGTTGCTGCCCAAGGAGCGTCAGCGCCGCTTCCTGAACAGCGACGGCTGGGTCGCCTACGCGGGCCCCGCGGCCGCCGATCTGCTCAAGCAGTTCGTGGCGCACAACCGGATGATGCTCGGCGGCTTCGTGATCCGCGATCAGCCGATCTCGCTGGCCGAGCTGAAGTGCCCCATCCTCGCCTTCCTCGGCGAGGTGGACGACATCGGCCAGCCCGCGGCGGTGCGCGGCATCGTGCGCGCGGCGCCGAACGCGGAAGTGTTCGAGGCCAGCCTGGTCGCCGGCCACTTCGGTCTGGTGGCGGGCAGCATGGCCACCAAACACACCTGGCCGCTGGTGCGGCAGTGGGTGGAGTGGATGGACGGCGGCAGGCCGCTGCCCGCGGAGATCTTCCGGATGACCGAGCACGTGCCGAGCAACCGGCCGCGCTCGGCGGCCACCAGGGTGGTGCACACCGCGGGGACGCTGGCCGAGGCGGGCGCGGGAATGGGCAAGGCGCTGGAAGGCATCGCGGAGAACACCGTGCGCGGTTCGATCGAGCTCGCGGGCGAAGCGGCGCGGGCGCTGCCGAGGCTGACCCGGCTGGGCATGATCCAGTCCAACACCCGCATCTCGCTGGGCAAGCTGCTCGCCGAGCAGGCCAAGCGGGCGCCGCTGCGCGAGTGCTTCCTCTTCGACGATCGCGTGCACACCAACGCCGCGGTGCACGTCCGCATCGACAACGTGGTGCGCGGCCTGATCTCGGTCGGCATCCGGCCCGCGACCAGGGTCGGCGTGGTGATGGAGACCCGTCCGAGCGCCCTGGTGACGGTGGCGGCGCTGTCGCGTCTCGGCGCGGTGGCCGTGCTGCTCGCGCCGGGCAGCGAGCTGGGCAAGGCCATGGAACTGACCGGCGCCGAGACGGTGATCACCGATCCGGAGAACCTCCGCGGCGCGGCGGCGACCGGCGCGCGGGTGCTCGTGCTCGGTGGCGGCGACGCCCGCGGACTGGACATCCCGGTCAGCGACAACGTGATCGACCTCGAGCAGATCGATCCCACCCAGGTGCGGATGCCCGCCTGGTACCGCCCGGATCCCGGGCTGGCCCGCGAGCTCGCCTTCGTGCTGGTGACCGGCACCGGCGATCGGCTGGAGACCAAGTACATCACCAACCACCGCTGGGCGCTGTCCGCCTTCGGCACCGCGACCAGCGCCGACCTCGACCGCAAGGACACCGTGTATTGCCTTGCGCCGCTGCACCACTCGTCGGGTTTGCTGGTCAGCCTCGGCGGCGCCATCGCGGGCGGCAGCCGCATCGCGCTGGCGAGATCGCTCGACCCGGCCCAGTTCGCCGAGGAGGTGCACCGCTACGGCGTCACGGTGGTGACCTACACCTGGACGATGCTGCGCGACATCCTCGACGCGGGCGTGTTCCCGGCCGGGCATCGGCATCCGATCCGGCTGTTCATCGGCTCCGGCATGCCCGCCGGGTTGTGGCGGCGCACCACAGAACAGTTCGAGCCCGCCCGGGTGCTCGAATTCTACGCCTCCATCGAGGGCGACGTGGTGCTGGCCAACGTGACCGGCGCCAAGGCGGGCTGCAAGGGCCGCCCGGTCCCCGGCACCGCCAAAGTCGAACTGGTGGCCTACGACCCGATCGGTAATCGCATCCTGCTCGACGAGTCCGGTTTCGCCCGCCGCTGCGCGGACAACGAGGTCGGCCTGCTGATCGGCAAGGCCTCGGAGGGCCTCGACATCTCCGCGGGCGGCCTGCGTGGCGTGTTCGGCGCGGGAGACTCGTGGATGCCGACCGAGAATTTGTTCCGCCGCGACAGCGACGGCGACTTCTGGCTGGTCGACCGCAAGGACACGGTGATCCGCACGGCGCGCGGCCCGGTGTTCGGCCAGCCGATCGTGGACGTGCTCAACGACATCACCGCGGTCGACATGGAGGTCGCCTACGGTCTGCCGGTCGGCGCTCATTGCCTCGCGGCGGCGGCGGTGTCGGTGCGCAATGGCTTCACCCTGGAGCCGAAGGACGTCACCGAGGCGGTGCGGGCCCTCGATCCCGATCAGCGTCCTGACCTGGTGTATGTGGTCGACGAGATCCCGCGCAGCGCCAGCTACCGCCCGTCCACCCGCGCTGTGCAAGCGGCCGGACGACCGCAGCCGGGGCCGCTCACCTGGCGGTACGACCGGGAGACCGAGAACTACGAGGTGCTCACCGAGGCCGAGGCAGGCGACCTGTTCGGCGACTGAACCGGAACGTGTTGTGGATCCGTCGAATCGGCCCCGGCGCGCGCACCTGGAGAATTCGCGCACGGGCGTCGGCTGGCATAGTTTGTCCGGGGGTCAGCCCACGCGGCGCCGGAGGCCGCACCCGACGTCCGACAACCGTTCAGGGGTACTTGGTGAGTCAGAGCCTCATCTATCGCAACCGCGCAGTGTACGAGCTGCTGATGCGCGGGCTGTACGGCCGCCACTACGCGGCCAGGTACGGCGCGATCGCCGGGCTGGTGCCCGACGGGGCCGAGGTGGTCGACGTGTGCTGCGGTCCGGCGACGCTGTACACCCGCTATCTGCGCGGCAAGTCGGTCGCCTACACCGGGCTGGACCTGAACGAGCGTTTCGTAGCCGATGTCTCCCGCGCGGGCGGGCGCGGACTGGTCTGGAATATGCGCTCGGACACGCCGCTACCGGAGGCGGACTACGTGGTGATGCAGGCCAGCCTCTATCACTTCCTGCCCGAGCCCGCTCCCGTGCTGGACCGGATGCTCGCGGCGGCGCGCAAGTCGGTCATCGTCGCCGAACCGATCCGCAACCTGGCGACCAGCCGCAACCGGGTGCTCGCGACCGTCGGCCGTCGCTTCACCAACGCGGGAGACGGTCGCCAGGCGCACCGCTTCACCGAGGCCACCCTCGACCAATTCTTCCGCCGCTACGAGTCGCAGGTCGCGCAGCGAGCGCTGATCGCGGGCGGTCGCGAGAAGCTGTACGTGCTGTCCGCCTGAACGCCCGCCATCGTGACCGGGCGCGGATGACGCCCGGCCCGTGTCGCGTCGGGGTCAGACGGTGAAGGCGGTGACCGCCTCGATCACCCTGGCCACCTGGTCGTCGCGCAGATCCGGCCAGAGCGGAAGACGCACAACGGTTCCGGAGAACTCGGCGCTGCGCACGCAGGCCTGCGGCGTGCGGCCGAGCTTCAGGCCCGCGGGACTGGAGTCGAGCGGCACGTAGTGGAACGGGGCCGAGATGCCGAGGCCTGCGAGATGGCCGATCAGGTCGTCGCGACGCTGTTCGGTAGGCGTGCGCAGGTAGTAGAGGTGCGCGGTGTGCGCGCGATCGTCGGGCACCGTCATGAGCCGGACGTCGTTGCGCGCCGCCCAGTCGGCCAGCCCTGCGGCGTAGGCGTCCCAGACCCGGTGCCTGCCGGACTGGATCGCGTCGAACTCGTCGAGTTGCGCGTCGAGCACCGCCGCGTTGAGCTCGCTGGGCAGGTAGCTGGAACCGATGTCCTGCCAGGAGTACTTGTCCACCGCGCCGCGCAGGAAGCGGGCCCGGTCGGTGCCCTTCTCCCGGATGATCTCCGCGCGGGCCATCAGGATCTCGTCGGTGAGCAGCAGCGCGCCGCCCTCACCACAGTGCACGTTCTTGGTGTCGTGGAAGCTGAGCGTGCCCAGCGTGCCGATGGTGCCGAGCGGGCGTCCGCGATAGCTGCCGCCGAGCCCGTGCGCGTTGTCCTCGACGACGGCGAAACCGTGCTGAGCGGCGAGCGCGAGCAGCCGGTCCATGTCCGCGGCCACGCCGCCGTAGTGGATGACCACGACGGCCTTGGTGCGCTCGGTGACCGCCGTGGCCACCGATTCCGGGTCCAAATTGCCGGTGGCCGGGTCGATGTCGGCGAAGACGCAGGTCGCGCCGCGCAACGCCATCGACGTGGCCGTCGAGGTGAAGGCGAAGCTCGGCACGATCACCTCGTCTTCGGGGCCGAGCTCGAGCAGCAAGCCCGCCATCTCCAGCGCTGAGGTGCACGAGGTGGTCAGCAGCGCGTGCGGCGCCCCGGTGATGGTCTTCAGCTTCGCGGTGGCCGACGCGGTGAATTGCCCGTCGCCATGGCTGTGGTCGGAGGCCAGCACGGCCTCGAGGTTGGCCAGTTCCCGGCTCGCCCGGAACGGACGGCTGAAGATGACGCGGTCAGTGTTCAACCCGGTCGGTCCCCCTGCTCGTGGTCGTGGTCAGTTCCCTCGCCTCGGAGGCCCGCGCGGTCACACCCTCCGCGGGCGTCTGCGCCGGGCGCGGCGTCGGTGAGTCGACGGTGAGATACAGCGGCTTGCCCACCAGGATGTGCAGGGCGACCCCGAGGTACTCCGCGATCAGGCCCAGCGAGAACAGGATCGCCCCGGAACACAGCAGCAGCACCACGATGGTGGAGGCCCAGCCCTCCGGCGCCCAGCCGTCCATGGTGAGCGCCTCGTATACGACGATCGCGGCCATCACCACGCCCGCCAGCGCCAGCGTCACGCCGAGCATGCTGACCAGGCGCAGGCCGCGGGTCCCGCTGCACAGCACCATCTTCCAGAACAGCGAGAACAGCCTGCGGTAGTTGTAGCCGGATTCCTCGCGACCCTCGGCGCGCAGCACGACCGGCTCCTGCGCCACCGTGCCGACCACCCAGGTGAGCGCCACGTCGAGGTACACGCCGTTGGAGGCTACCTCGGCGAGCTGGCGGCCGATGTCGCCGCGGATCAGCCGGTAGCTCTCGAAACGGGTCGAGTCGGGAAAGGCGAACAGGGTCGCGAGCACGATCTTGGCTCCGCGCGAGGTCAGGTTGCGCAGGAAACCGTGCGGGCGGGTGTTGGTCGGCTTGGAGTAGACCAGGTCGGCGCGCTTGGTGAGCGCCGCGTCGAGGAACGCGCCGATGAAGCGGGGGTCGTGTTGACCGTCCTCGTCCATGGTGACGATCCAGTCGCCGCGCGCGGCCGACATTCCGGCGATGGTGGCGGCGTCCTGACCGAAATTGCGGCTCAACCAGACGGTGCGCACCGCGGGGTAGGTCTGTTCCAGTTCTTGGAGGACGACATCCGAGCGATCGGGCCCGTTGTCGTGCACCAGGATGATCTCCTCGACCCTGAACGCGGTGCCGCCGGGCGTCTCGGAGCCCGCAGTGAGCGCGTGCAGTTCGGCGGCCAATGCGCCGATGGTGTTCTCGCCTCGATACACCGGCACCACAACGGAAATGCCGTGCGGCCGGTCGACGCCGGGACGTCCGTTCGCGACGGCGTGGGAACGGAGCGGGCGAGCGGAGGAAATCGGCATCAGCTGGATCAACTTTCGATGACGGTGCGTGCCGGTACTGCCCGCTGGACAGCGGAGCCCGAGCCGCCGTGAACTCTAGCACGACGCGTATCGGGCCTTACGGTGCTGCTCCGTTCGCTCATGCCTGCGCCTCGCTGACGCTCGGCTTCGGCATGCGCGAAGCACGCTGGCACATGATTCGCTCGCTCCGCTCGCTCATCGGACCATCATCGACACCTCGGCGGCCGATGCCAAGCGCTGCGGGTGGCTGTAGGGTTTGGAACTCGTGACCGACAGTGCAGTACTCGACTCGCGGCCGCACGCGCGACGGGACGTATACCGGTGGGGCGCTATCACCGTGATCGGGGTGATCGCGGGGTACGTGGCGGTGCTGCTCGCCAACGTCCGGCACTACTTCACCGATGACACCGAATCGCAGTACACCGCGCTGTGGGTCGACCTCGGCAGGGCCCTGCGCGACGGCAAGTTCCCGGTGATGGTGCCCGAGCAATGGATGTCGGGCAACAACACCATGGACGACGCGGGCCTGTTCAATCCGCCGCAGCTGCTGATCGATCTGATCGCGCCCTCGGTGGACAACGTCGCGCTGTACGCGACCGTCGTCAAGCTGATCTTCTCCATCATCGCCGCGACGGGCGTCTACCGGATCTGCCTCGTGTACGGCGCGCGCCCGGCGTGGTCGGCGGTGGCGGGCGTGGCGTTCCCGCTCTCGGGCTTCTTCCTGTTCTTCGATCAGGCCAGCTGGATGACCGCGCTCACCGGCACCGCCTGGATGGTGCACGCGTGGGCGTCGGCGGTGCATTACACCCGCGGACCCGACGCGCCCGGCGCGCGTCGCGGCATCGTCGCGGGCGGCCCGATTCCGGTCTTCGTCTTCCTGTACCTGACGATCTCCACCCAGTACATCTTCCCGGCCGTCGAGGCCGCGCTGATGCTGCTCGCCGTGGCGGTCGGGGAGCTTGTGTACCAACGCAAGTGGCAGCCGGTCGCGCGGTTGACGGTCGTCTCGATGTGCGCGGGCCTCGCCGGTCTGCTGACCTTCCTGCCCAGCATGCTCTCGGCCAAGGTGACCTGGCGCGGCACGGCGCAGATCAACAACGATCAGTTCCTCACCGTGCCGTGGTCGGAGTCGCTCAACGCCAGCCTGCCGAGTTCGCTGCCCGCCTTCACCTCGTGGTGGGGCTACGTGCAGCCGATGCCGCTGACCTACATCGCCTGGTTCCTGATTCCCGCGCTGGCGTTCGTCGACTGGAAGCGGGCGCGCGAGTCGTGGCGCGAGCTCAGCGCGGTCGCGCTGTTCGCCGTCATCATGCTGATGTGGACCGCCGGGCCCGGTTCGATCGGTCCGCTGCGCTGGCCGGTGCGGGTGCTACCGATGCTGGCCATCGGCCTGCTGGTGCTGGTGTGCGTGCTGCTCGGCCGCTACGGCACGTTCCAGAACTGGAAAAACCGGGGGATCGCGGCCGGTGTCCTGATCCTGGCGCTGTGGGTGCGGTCCTTCTCGGCCGACCCGCACCACGCGATCTGGCACGTGGTCGCGGCGATCGGCATCGCGGCGGTGGGCGCCGGGGTGGTGTGGCTCGCGCGGGAGCGCGGCGTCGCCGCAGCGGCCGCGCTGACCATCGTCGCCATGTTCCCGATCGCCTACTTCCAGGTGAGCGCCGCGCAGCCGACGCCGATGCCGTGGAACCTGCCCGCCGACCGCGCGGAAGCGATGGCGAAGTTCCCCGACTTCACCGGCATCACCCTCCAGCTCGGCGAGCGCGGCCTGCTCCAGCCCGCCGACCGGGACATCGACGCCGCCTACGGTTCGCTGGTCTTCGGCAACTACGCCAGGACGCTGGAACTGAAGTACGTCAACGGGTACACGCCCACCGGCCACTTCTACTTCGGCGAGCTGCTGTGCATGCGCTGGGACAGCAGCGTCTGCCCGGACGCCTACCGCAGGATGTTCGCGCCGGAGCAGAGCACCGGACGCCCGCTGGTCGACCTGATGAAGCTCGATCGGGTGGTGTTGCAGCGCGCGCTGTTCCCCGACGCGCGCGGGCAGGCCGCGCCCGAAGGCTGGAAGTGGGTGGACTACCCGGGCCACGAGCGCTACATCGCGGTGCTGGAGCGGGTCGACGGGCCTGTCTCCACGGTGAACGGCCGGGTCTCGGACGCGAAGAACGTCACCGCCACCTCGATCTCGGAGACCGACACCACCAGCCGCGTGCGGGTGAGCTCCGAGCAGGGCGGCCGCGTCGTCTTCGCCCGCCTCGGCTGGCCGGGGTACCGGGTGACCTTGAACGGCAAGCAGATTCCGATCACCACCGTCGCCAAGTCGTTCGTCGCCGTCGACGTCCCCGCGGGCACCCAGAACGCCGAACTGGTGCTGACCTGGCGTCCGCCGGGCTGGAAGATCGGCATCGCGGCCATGGCGGCCGGGCTCGCCGGTCTCGGTCTGTTGCAGTGGATGTACGTGCGGTCCCGGCGGCGCGACGACGACGCAGGCATCCAGGAGCGACCCGCGGGCGAGCCGGAGCGCGAGCTGGCGAACGTGGTCTCGTGAGCGCGCGCGGCGAGGTGGGAGCGTGAGCACGGACCAGCGTGCGAACGGCGCGGCCGAGGTGACCGAACCGCCCGCGTCGGGACTGCTGCTGCGGCTGGTGCGCAGGCAAGAGGTCGCCTTCGCGCTGATCGGCGCGTTCAACACGCTTTTCGGCATGGCGCTGACGGTGGCCTGGCTGACCGTGCTGCCCGACGCGGGCTGGGCGCCGCTGGCCGCGGTGCCGCTGGCCTACGCGCTCGGCATCACCGTCGCGTTCGTGCTGCATCGCACCCTGGTGTTCCGGGTGCGCGGCCACGTGCTGCGCGATTTCGCCGGCTTCGTCGCGGTGAACTCGGGCGGTCTCGCGCTGAACACGGCGCTGCTCTACCTGGCCGTCACGGTGCTGCACCTGCCCGCGGAGCCGTCGGCGGTGGTCGTGATGGGCCTGGTCGCGGTGGCGAGCTTCTTCGGGCACCGGCACATCTCGTTCCGCCGTCGCCCGGTCGTCGAGGGCGACGGCACGGTCGGGTAGGTTCTCGATCATGCCGGAGGAAACCGCGTTGGATGCCACGCTGCTGAGCCTGCTCGCCTGCCCGCAGGACAAAGGCCCGCTGCTGCTGGTCCGCGACGCCGCGGGCGCCCCGCTGCTCTACAACCCGCGACTGCGCCGCGCGTACCCGATCGAGAACGGCATTCCCGTACTGCTGATCGACGAGGCGCGTGACGTCACCGACGCCGAGCACGAGGCGTTCACCGCCTGAGAGCACGGCGCGGCGCCTGAACGCACACCGCGCGAGTGCGGGCGACAGGTCAGTGCGCCGCGGGGATCGTTCCGGCGTTCGTCCCGGATTCGCTTGCGGCCGTCCCGATGTCACCGGTCAGATAACGCTGCAAGGTCGGCCCGACGGCGGCGACGAGTTCCTGGATCGGCATCGACGCCATCGGTTCGACGCCGATGATCTTGCGGGCCACCAGCACGCCCATCATCTGCGAGGCGGCCAGCGCGACCCTGGCGCGGCCGTCGTCCTCCGGGGTGGCGATGCGTTGACGGACCCGCTCGAGCACGACCTCCAGCACGAATGTCCTGGCCAGGGCCGGATCGCCGCCGGTGAGCATGCTGCGCACCACCGCGACGATGCCGGGCCCGGCAGGGGAGTCCCACACCCCGACCACCGCGGCGAGCATCGTCGCGCCCAGTCGGTCGAGCGGTGCGTTGTCCAGAATGCTCAGGGTCACGTCCGGATCGACCGGAAGCTCGACCACCGCCGCGAACAACTGCTGTTTGTTGCCGAAATAGTGGTGCACCAGCGCCGGATCGACGCCCGCGTCGGCCGCGACGGCACGGATCGAGGTCTTGTCGAAACCCGCCTCGGCGAATCGGGCGCGGGCGGCGGCGAGGATCGCCTCCCGCGCGCCGGATTTGCCGGGTCGCCGTCCCGCGCGCCCTTGCCGTTCGGCGACACCGTTTTTCGCGCGTTCGCCGGTGCTCATGCGGTCCGCCGCCGTAGGGTCGCCGCGCCGAGCACCAGCGAGACGACGGCGAAGGCGGCGACGATGGCGATATCGCGCCACATCTGCGCCGTCGCCTCCGGATGGATCGATACCTGTTGCAGCGCATCGACCGCGTAGCTCAGCGGCATCAGATCGCTGATCGGTTGCAGCCAGCCGGGCAGCTGGTCGCGCGGAACGAGCAAGCCGCACAGGAAGATCTGCGGCGCGACGACCACCGGCATGAACTGCACCGCCTGGAACTCGGTGCGCGCGAAGGCGCTTGCCAGCAGGCCGAGCGCGACGCCGCAGATGGCGTCGACGACCGCGATCAGCACCACCCATGCCGGATCGCCCGCGGCCTCGAGGTCGAGCAGCCCGAACGACACCAGACAGGCGACGGTCGCCTGCGCGGCGGCGGCCAGCGAGAACGCGGTGCCGTAGCCGCCGAGCAGGTCCAGTTTGGACAGCGGCGTGGTCAGCAGTCGTTCCAGGGTCCCCGAGGTGCGTTCGCGCTGCATGGCGATCGCGGTGATCAGGAACATCACGATGAACGGCAGGATGCCGAGCATGCTGATGCCAACCCGGTCGAACAAGGTCAGCGGTTGGTGCGGCGCGGTCGGCGTCTCGGCGTAGATGAAGTACAGCAGCGTCATGAGCAGCGCGGGCACCACCAGGATCATCGCGACGGTGCGGTGGTCGTTGCGCAGCTGGCGCAGGATGCGGGTGGTGGTCGCGGCGTAGGGGCGCAGCGTCCATCGGCGCGCGCTCGGGTGTGTGGCGGTGGTGGTCATGCCGCTTGTCCCATCGTGATGAGGGTGAGGAAGGCCTTCTCGAGGTTCTGCTCGCCGGTCTGTTCGCGCAGCTCGTCGGGGCTCAGCTGGGCGAGCACATTGCCCTCGCGCATGAGCAGCAGCCGGTCGCAGTGCTCGGCCTCGTCCATGACGTGGCTGGAGACGAGCAGCGTCGTTCCGTTGGCGGCCAATTCGTGGAACTGCTTCCACAGGTCGACCCGCAGCACCGGGTCGAGCCCGACGGTCGGTTCGTCGAGGACGAGCAGGTCCGGCTGAGCGACAAGCGCACAGGCCAGCGATGCCCTGGTCTGCTGACCGCCGGAGAGTTCGTCGCCGCGCTGGCCCGCGTGTTCGAGCAGGCCGACCGCGGCGATGGCGATGTCGGTGTCGTCCCGGTCGCGGCCGTACAGCGCGGCGTAGTAGGCGACGTTGTCGCGCACGCTGATATCGGGGTAGATGCTCGGCGACTGGGTGACGTAGCCGATGCGCCCGCGCAGCTCGGCCGCGCCCGCGGGCAGGCCGAGCGCGGTGATCTCGCCCGACGCCACGATCTGGGTGCCGACGATGCTGCGCATCAGAGTGGTCTTGCCGCAGCCGGACGGCCCGAGCAGCCCGGTGATCGAGCCGCGCGGGATGGTCAGCGAAATATCGTGCAGGACTCCGCGTTTGCCACGCCGGACGGTCAGATTCCGGACCTCGATCGCGGCGGACGGCGAGGGCTGAGACATGGACGGCCTCAATTCATCGAGTGTTGAATTCACTACGTGATGAATTTACCGCCGACTACCTCTCAGGGCAAGAGATGGCGTGTCAATGCCCGTGGCCGTGTGTCGGCCGCCCGGCCGCTCCGCCGGGCTCGACCACGACGAACTGGCCCATCATGCCGAGGTCCTCGTGCCAGAGCAGGTGACAGTGATACATGTACGGCGTATCCGGATCGGCGGGTCCGTCGAAGCGCACCGCGAGGCGCACTGTGTCGTCCGGTGCGAGGAAGACCGTGTCCTTCGGGCCGGACAGGTGCGGCCGCGGTGCGCTCTCGCCGACCGCGAGAATCCGGAATTGCACGTCGTGGATGTGGAAGTTGTGCGGCATGCCGTCGCGGTTGTGCACGATCCAGGTCTCCGTGGCGCCGCGGGTGACGGCGAAATCGATGCGGTCCATCGCCATCGGCGTTCCATTGATGCCGCTCAGGTCGAGCTCGAAGCGCCGCTCCGTCACCGAGCCTGCGCCGTCCGGAGTCGACGCGGGCGCGAGGGCGGCGGGCAGCCCGGGGGAGGGGCGAAGGGTCGTGGCCGCACGCAGTTGCAGGATGTCGAAGGTGTCGTCGCCCCCGCTGAAGCGCTGGGTCCAGAAGTCGAGACCGGCGGACAACTTGTTGCTGCGCAACACGGTTCGATCACCCGGACGCATCCGCACCACGATCTCCGCGCGCTCGCCGGGCGAGAGCGGCAGCTGGCGCAGCGTGGCCGGACGGTCGAGCAGGCCGCCGTCCGTGCCGACGAGCGCGAAGTCACGAGCGTCGTCGAAGCCGAATGTGTAGACGCGCGCGGTGGAGGCGTTGAGCAGCCGCAGCCGGATCAGTTCATCGCCCACCTCGCGGTACGGCGTCAGCGTGCCGTTGACCATCGTCTGCTCGCCGAGGAAACCGACATCGCGGAACATGCTGTGGGCGCCGTCAAGGGCGGCGCCGCGAAAGGTCACGTCCTGCACGATCACCGGAAGATCATCGACGCCGTAATTCCTTGGTAGCGAGAGGGTTTCGGACAGGTCGTCGTCGAGGAGGAACATCCCGGCCAGCCCGCGGCGTACGTGCTCCTCCGTCTCGCCGTGCGGATGCGGGTGATACCAGAGCGTCGCGGCGGGCTGATCCACCTTCCATTCGGGCGTCCACGTCGCGCCCGCCTCGACCATCTGGTGCGGGCCGCCGTCCATGGCCGCCGGGAGATGCATGCCGTGCCAGTGCACCGTCGACGGCTCGGGCAGACCGTTGCGGACGCGGACCCTGACCTGTTCGCCGCGCCGTGCGCGCAGTGTCGGCCCGAGGTAGTCGCCATTGAAACCCCAGGTCGGCGTCACCTGCCCGGGCCGGAACTCTTTGCTACCGGTGCGCATGTCGAGTTCGAACAGGCGCGTCCCGTCGGGTTCGACGCGGGACTCGGCCAGCGGCGGCACGGCCAGCTCGTTGCGAAACTCCGTCCGGCCGACGGTGGAGACCGCCGCGTCGACGTAAACCCACCCGACGCAGCCGCTCACCGCGACGAGCAGCACCGCGATCAGCGCGACGAGAAGGAGGAGAAGCCGCCGCAACCGGCGCGGACGGGAAGTCGAAGACATGCACCGACCGTAGGGATTTCGCGGTGTCGACCACATCCGGGACGGCCCCTATTTCGACCTCCGGGGCCGCCCTGACGACCCGGACGATACGGTGTGACTCAGGTCACGATTTCATCCGTCACGTTCGGCGCGGGTCGTCTGTCCCATGGTCGTCACCAACCAGCGACCCAGCGATCGGAGCAATCGCCATGAACACCGAACACCGCATCGTCATCCTCGGCGCGGGCTACACGGGCATGCTGGCCGCCGTGCGGCTGGCGCGGCGCACCCGCCGCCTACCCGTGCGCATCACTTTGGTCAATCCGTCCGCGCGGTTCACCGAGCGGCTGCGCATGCACCAGATCGCCGCAGGGCAGGAGCTGGCCGACTACCGAATCCCCGAGATCCTCGCCGGCACCGGCGTCGAATTCGTCCGCGGCTGGGCTACTTCCGTCGATCCGGAGGCGCGACTGGTCACCGTCGACGACGATCGCGTGCTGCCCTACGACGAACTCGTCTACGCCCTCGGCAGCGCCACCGAGACCGAGCGGGTTCCCGGCGTCGCCGAACACGCCTGGACACTGAACGATCCGCGCGCCGCGCACCGGTTCGCCGGACGTCTCGCCGAGGTCGCCGCACAGCATGGTGCGGTCGCTGTGTGCGGCGGCGGGCTCACCGGCATCGAGGCGGCAGCCGAGATCGCCGACCAGCACCCAGGTCTGCGCGTCACACTGATCAGCACCGGCGAGCCCGGCGCGATGATGGGTGAGCGGGCCCGCGCGTATCTGCACCGCGCGCTGGACCGGCTCGGCGTCACCCGGCACGTCGGCAACGCGGTCACCAAGGTGCTGCCCGACGCCGTCGAATTGGCCGACGGCACACTGGTTCCCGCGGATCTGACGCTGTGGACCGCCGGCGTCCGGGTCGCGCCGCTTGCCGCGCGGGCGGGGATCGCGACCGACGAGCTCGGGCGGATCGTCGTCGACCGGACGTTGAAGTCGGTGTCGCATCCGACCATTCGCGCCATCGGCGACGCCGCGGCGGTGCGGCAGCCATGGGGCATGATCCACGGCACTTGCCAGAGCGGTCTGCCCACGGCCGCCCACACTGCCGATGCGATCGCGAAAGAACTGCGCGGCAAGAAGATTCGCCCCTTCCGGTTTGGCTACTTTCACCAGCCGGTCAGCCTCGGCCGTCGCGACGGGGTCATCCAGTTCACCCGTGCCGACGACACCCCTGGCCGGTTCCACCTCACCGGACGCGCCGCGGCGTTCTACAAGGAGACCGTCAGCAGCACGCCGCCGAAGGCCTTCCGGCTCAGCAAGAAGATGACCGTTTCGGTCCAGCTTTCGCGTGGTGGCCGCGCCACCCGCGTCGCCGACTGACCGGTTTGCCGACCAGGTCTCTCATCGAGGAGCATGGACTGATGCCGGAATCCGATCCGTTCGTAGAACACCGGCGGCTGCTGTTCGCCACCGCCTATCGGATGCTCGGCACCGTCACCGACGCGGAGGACGTCCTGCAGGACGCCTGGCTGAAGTGGAACGAAGCCGATCGGGCCGCGGTGCGTCACCCGAAGTCCTACCTGGTGCGCACCGTCACCAACCTGTCACTGAACCGGCTCACTTCGGCCAGGGCCACCCGCGAGACCTATGTGGGACCCTGGCTGCCCGAACCCCTGCTCACCACACCCGATCTCGCGCAGGATGCCGAGCTGGCCGACACGGTCTCCACCGCGATGCTGGTGGTGCTGGAAACGCTCACCCCGGTCGAGCGCGCGGTGTTCCTGCTGCGCGAGGTGTTCGGCTACAGCCACGCCGAGATCGCCGACACCCTGGACCGGCCGGAGGCCACCATCCGTCAGATCGCGCACCGCGCCCGCGACCACGTGCGGTCCCGCCGCCCGCGCTTCGACACCGACACCGCCGAACGCGCCCGGGTCACCGAGCGGTTCATGGCGGCCTGCGCCGGCGGCGACCTGAACGCGTTGATGGACCTGCTCGCCCCCGAGGTGACGTGCTGGTCCGACGGCGGCGGCGTAGTCACCGCGGCCCGGCGACCGCTGCACGGGCCCGATCACGTCGCCCGCTGGATTCTCGGCGTGCTGGCCAAGCCCGAAACGGCGGGCATCGTGCTCGAGCACGCCCACATCAACGGCGAGCTCGGCACGCTCGCCCGGCTCGGCGAGATCCCGGTCGCGGCGTTCACCTACGACCTGGTCGACGGCCGCATCGAGAACCTGCGCTTCCAGGTGAATCCGGGGAAGTTGAAAGGCCTGTCCGCGGCTGAGTCGCTGCTGGGTTGATGGTCGCTGGGACGCGGCGGTCGGTTGTGCCTGAGCGTTGGATCCACGGTCGCTCCGGGGCAGGGTTGATGGTCGCCGCGGCGCGGCGTGGACGGTCGGTGATGCCGAAGCGTTGGGCCGACGGTCGCCTCGGTACTGGGCTGATCGTCGCCGCTGCGGGGCGTGGACGGTCGGTGACTCCGAAGGTCGAGCCGACGGTCGCCTCGGTGCTAGGTCGACGGGACCCTCAGCGCCACACTGACGGGCGCCCGGGTCGGTTTGATTGCACGTCAACGGTAGGTCCGACCACAGGCCGAGTGCGATCGGCGGGCGCGGCCGAGCGATTGTCGGCGCGGCCGGGGAGAATGGCCGCGTGTCTGTCGGTGATCTCGTGGTCGAACCGCCCGCCGCCGCCCGTCGCCTGCTCGGCGCGACGCTGCGGTCAGGGCCGGTGGCCGTCCGGATCGTCGAGGTCGAGGCGTACGGCGGCGACCCGGCAGGGCCGTGGCCGGACCCGGCTTCGCATTCCGGACGCGGACGGACCGCGCGCAACGCTGTGATGTTCGGTCCCGCCGGTTTCCTCTACGTGTACCTCAGCTACGGCATGCATACCTGCATCAATGTGACCAGCGGGCCCGACGGCACGGCGAGCGCGGTGCTGGTACGGGCCGGTGAGGTCATCGACGGACTCGCAGTCGCGCGTGGGCGTCGGCCTGCGGCGCGCTCCGACGCCGACCTCGGCAGGGGCCCGGGGAATTTGGGGACCGTCCTCGGCATCACCCTGGACGACTACGGCACCCCGCTCTTCGATCCGTCCTCGCCGATCCGGCTGGAGCTGAACGGTGCCATCGATCCCGCCCAGATCGCCAGCGGCCCGCGGGTCGGCGTGAGCACGGCCGCCGACCGGCCGTGGCGGTTCTGGTTGCCGTCCTCGGCCGCGGTCTCGACGTACCGGCGGAGTCCGCGCGCGCCGCTCGCAGCCGCCCCCGGCGCGGGTGGGCGCGTTCGGCGAAACAGTCGCGGCGGTGCGATGAATTAGGCGCGCGTCCGCCGTCTTATCGGGAGAACACGCCGCATCCGGCGTGACGACCGAAGGAGACGGACATGACCGCCATCACCGCCCCGACCACCGCCACCCGTCCCGGCGCGATCCGCAATCGCATCCTGTGGACTGTGCAAATCCTGCTCGGCCTCTTCTTCGTCATCGCCTCGGGAATCCCGAAGTTCGTCGGCCAGGAGGACGCCGTTCGGATCTTCGACGCCGTCGGCTTCGGTGACTGGTTCATGTACTTCACCGGCCTGGTCGAGGTGGCGGGCGGCATCGGCCTGCTGATCAGGCGGCTGGCGGGCGCCGCCGCGGCCGGACTGTCGATCACCATGGTCTTCGCGGCGGCCACCCAGGCCTTCGTCCTCGACGCCCCCTCCTACTCCGTCTTCCCGCTGGTGCTGGCCGCGGTGTTCGCCTGGCTCGCCTGGGAGCTCCGCGACGGCCTCGTCGCGCTCCGGGACGGCTTGTCGCGCTGAATGATTCGACACCGGCCCGGCGATCGGCAGGCACGTCCTGGCGGTCGCCGGGCTGTCATGTGTGCGGTTCCCTGGACGACCGAGCGCGAGGCGGTGGCGGTTCTCGCCCGCTCAGCACGTCCGCGGGCTCGCCGCAGGCAGCGCATGTCGGCTCGACTAGTCGATGTCTCGGCGACTCGACGAAGCGAGCCTGTTCGCATGCGCGGGCGCGGTGTTCCGGCGGCCTCGTACTGAGGGCATGGGAGTCGACCAGGTTGCGTCGGACCGGATCCTGCCCACCCTCGGTCGGGTAACGGGGCTTGTGGGAAGCGGGGCGAACGAGTTACCGCGATTCCGATCCGGCAGGCGGTACGGGACCCGCGCCGCGGAAATTTCCTGGCCCGGCGGGTGCGCCTCACGGAGAATCGCCCCCGGTACCTGCGCATCGGCGCAGGACAGCGGTGCGGAAAGATGGGACGGCGTGAGCGGCGACATCATCGACGAACTGACCTGGCGCGGACTGATCGCGCAGTCCACCGACCTCGACGCCCTGCGCGCGGCGCTGGCCGACGGGCCGCTGACGCTGTATGCCGGTTTCGACCCCACCGCGGCCAGCCTGCACGCCGGACACCTGGTCCCCCTGCTGGCACTGAAGCGTTTCCAGCGTGCCGGTCACCGGCCTATCGTCCTGGCCGGCGGCGCGACCGGCCTGATCGGCGATCCGCGCGACGTCGGCGAACGCGCCATGAACTCGACCGACACGGTGGCCGACTGGGCGCAGCGGATCCGGTCGCAGCTGGAGCGGTTCGTCGACCTGGACGACTCGCCCACCGGCGCGGTCATCGCCAACAACATGGACTGGACCGGACAACTCACCGCCGTCGACTTCCTGCGCGACATCGGCAAGCACTTCTCGGTCAACGTCATGCTGGCCCGCGACACCATCAAGCGCCGCCTCGACGGCGAGGGCATCTCGTACACCGAGTTCAGCTACATGCTGCTGCAGGCCAACGACTACTTGCAGCTGCGGCGCACCCACGGGTGCCGGTTGCAGGTCGGCGGCTCGGATCAGTGGGGCAACATCATCGCGGGCGTCGAACTGAACCGCAGGGTGGACGGCGAGTCGGTGCACGCGCTCACCGTGCCGCTGGTGACCTCAGCCGACGGCAAGAAGTTCGGCAAGTCCACCGGCGGCGGCAGCCTCTGGCTGGATCCGGAGATGACCAGCCCGTACGCCTGGTACCAGTACTTCGTCAACACCGCCGACGCCGACGTCATCCGGTACCTGCGCTGGTTCACCTTCCTCAGTCGTGAGGAACTGGCCGAGCTGGAGCAGGCGACCGAGGAACGTCCGCACGCGCGGGAAGCGCAGCGCAGGCTGGCCGCCGAGATGACCGACCTGGTGCACGGCGAGGAGCACACCCGCGCCGTCCAGCTGGCGAGCCAAGCCCTGTTCGGTCGCGGTGAACTGCGCGAGCTGGACGAGGCGACGCTCGCCTCCGCGCTCCAAGAAGCCGCGATCGACGGGGCGGTGGCCGAGGTAGCGCCCGGTCAGCCGGACACGATCGTCGACCTGCTGGTCGCCACCGGCCTGTCGGAAAGCCGTGGCGCGGCCCGTCGCGCGGTCAACGAGGGCGGCGCTTCGGTCAACAACCAGAAGATCTCCGACCTCGAATGGACCCCCGGCGAGGGCGACTACCTGCACGGACGCTGGCTGGTGGTGCGCCGAGGCAAGCGCAATATCGCGGGCGTCCGGCGGGCCGCCACAAGTTGATCTTGGTGTCTTGGGTCACATTCGTGTGGCCCAAGCCCGTTTTCGGCCCGATCGCAAGCTTCTGACCTGCGGAATTACATCCGTGTAGTGCGGATTTGACGCCGCGTTCCCCGCCGCGTAACTTATTCAACGTCAGAGCGACACGGACACCGACCCGGAGCCGAGACGCCAAGCCGAGAGGCTGGGCGAGGACCGGGACACGAGGTAGTACGAGGAGCGCCTGATGGCCCGCAAGGACCAGGACAATCGAGCAGACTTGACTCTGTGAGAGAGGCCGGTTAGGCTGGGAAAGTTGCCTCTCAGAAGCACCGGGTAGACCGGCGCGGATGG
>NZ_BDCF01000045.1 GCF_001613365.1 Nocardia xishanensis NBRC 101358 | reverse complement strand
AGTTGATATTGCGGCTGACCACGACCACCCACACCAGCGCAGCCATCAGCTTGCAGAAGGCGAAGACCGACACCAGCGCGGCACTCGATGGCAGCAACTCGGCGATATGCATAGTGACGAAGTCGCTGCTGGCATGGTGCTCACCGGTGTAGGCCAGCACCAGGGCCTTCGCACCCAGCATGCTGATGCCCTCGATGAGCACGATGCACTCGACGAAGTAGGCCGCCAAGAAGTTCGAGCCGGAGAACCGCGAGAGCCGCTCGGGCCGACGCGGGTGGTTCAGCTGCCGGATGATGATCAGCGCCAGAGCACCGACGACAGTGCCAATGGCCAACAGTTCGTCGAGGAGGTGATAGACGAAGGTGTTGCCGACCCACGGCCACGTGAAAGTGGGGCTGAAGATCTGCCCCTGAGCCTGGAAGACCGTGACGAAGCCGATCAGGAAGCCGACCATCACCAGCCAGTGTGCCCAGCCGACGGTCCGGAACTTCACCATGCGGGTATGAGCGGCGAATTCCTTGACCATGGTGGCGAATCGCGGCAGGAACGGCCTGAACCGGTCAGGGGCCGACTGCCCCAGCCGGATCGTGCGCACGATATTGCGCACCGCCAATACGAACCCAGACCACGCTGCGACACCGACCAGTACGGAGATGATGCCTAACGTTGCTACCAGGGGGCTCATGCAGTGACCTTTCCCTCCCGAGGCGACGCTGCGTCGCTCAGCCTCGCCGCATCATAATACGACCTAAATTACTCACCAGTAACTTACGATCCAGGTTACCCATCGGCAGAGGATCTGCATTTACCGGAGAATCGATGCACACGTGATCCTCCCCACCATGCCGGTCGGCACACCAACCGCCGCCATCACCCGCGATGCCTGGAGCTCCCCCGCAGCCAGCGATCCGGACGACGCTGATCGAGACTCGCCGCGGCACTGAGAGAACTCCGACGCGGTCGCCGGAGACACTGTGTGCCACAAGACCATTCGATACGACCACACTCGCCAGGTCAGAGCCTTCAGGCGCGATGATCATCAACCTTCACAGGGTGTGCGACGTCGGAGGATGCGGCTCGTAGGGGTTCTTGCCGCAGAGGCTTTCGGGAGCGCCGGGCGTAGGCGGCTGGGTCGATTCCGCGCAGTCCGCAAGTCTCGGCGAGTCGGCCGGTCAGCATCACGTCGGTGTCCGCAAGCGCGCACACGGTTTCGGCGCCGAGCAGCATCATGAGCTGCCGGATTCGAGTGATCCATGTGTTGATCGCCGCGATCAACGCATCGATGCCCTCTGCCTCGAGAATCGAGAGGAAGTGTCCCGATACCCCCACCGCACTGGCGCCGAGCGCAAGGCCGCGAACGACATCGAGCGGAGTTCGCACCCCACCAGAAGCGAGCAGTGTGACCCCGTTCCGAAGGGCCACCTCGGCTGCGTCGACCAGGCAGGCCGGGGTGGACAAGCCCCAGTCGGCGAGAAGGTCGAAGTCGGCTCGTTGCCTCCTGGCGTTCTCGATCAGCGCGAAATTCGTTCCACCGGTTCCGGATACGTCAACGATCCGGACGCCGAGGTCGGTCAGTTGCGTGACAGTGTCGGCACTGATCCCGAACCCGACTTCCTTGACGATCACCGGTACGTCGAGCGTCTCCGTCAGGCGCGCGATATTGCGCGGCCAGGCCGAGAAGTCCCGGTCCCCCTCCGGCATCACGATCTCCTGGATCGCATTGACGTGCACCTGAAGTGCGTCGGCTCGCAACAGCTCCACCGCCCGCGCCGCCATCTGCGGTGTGGCGTTGGCGTTGACATTGGCGATGACATAGCCATCCGGATTCTCGCGGCGCAGTATGCGGTACGTCTCGGCCACCGAACCGTCTGCCAGGTACGCGCTCATCGAGCCCGAGGCGATCGCCAAGCCGGTCTCACGGGCGGCGATCGCCAGCCCGCGATTCACCTCGCCGGTGCGGGGGCTGCCGCCGGTCATCGCGTTGATGTACAACGGGACAGGCCAGGTCGCGCCCCCGACCTCGGTGGCAAGAGAAATAGCGCGCTCCGCGGTGCCGCGTAGAGCGTGGTGAACGAACGCGACTTCGTCGAACGGACACGGGCGATGCCCGGCCATCGACTCGCGTTGCTGTGCGACGGCCAGACGGACATGATCGTCCTTGCGGCTCGCATAGCTCATCTGATGCTCTCTTTCCTCTCGTGGACACCGCACCGAGTTCCTCAGCGAGACAGCGCAATCGGGCTCGCATGGCCATCCCGGACACGGCAGCCGGATCCCAGCGCGATCGCCCGCGGCGCTCGGTGTGACCTCGCCCGCTCGCGGAACTACACCCTCGCTTGCGGGTCCAACTGTTCCGTGTCGGCTCGGCGTCTCAGCAAGCGTCGAGGGTCGGGATTCGGTCAGATGCCCAACAGAATTTCCCTGGAATCGACCACAGAAATTGAGAACCGCTGATTCGACAAAGGAGATCAGCAGCTGGTTACCGGCGAATCGGTCGGCCTTGTTCGAGCCAGGATCAGCGATTGTCCCAGACGATGGTTGATGCCGGCTCGGCGAATTCGATGCCGGCGATGGATTATAGCAGCTTTTCCCCGACCCGACCTCGGATACGAGTCGACCATAACTGTCTCTACGAATTCAATTATTATCAAGATCACCCGCTGAACAAATTGAACAATTCGAACAATTCGATCTCATACCGGCTGCGCGGTGCTATCAGTAAGGACCGATCAGGCACCCGGCTGCGAGCCGATGCGCCTGGCGGGCCCGCACCCACGCCAGGTAGGTGACCTGCGGCAATGGACGGAATCATGGTGTGCAACTGCGGCTTCCACCCAGTTGGACAGCCCCCGGGTCGGCCGTCCCCCACGAATGGATCGGCACAGCTCGCAGCGCACCGAGGGCGTCGGCACATAGAGAAGGTTTGTCGACCCAATAAATGCATCCAGGCGTCCCGAACTCCCCCCGAGGACCATAGACCAACTTTTGTTACGCCAACCACGATCATGTCCACTTGCCCGACGGATGCGCCTGCGGTAATTTGCGAAAGTAGATCTGATCTTGAAAGGTAGGGGGACTGAGCAGTTGAGTCATTCCTCGAAATCGAATCGCGTCAAACAATCTTTAGAGATCGCATCGCTTGTAACTATCGGATCCCCCAGATCCCAAGGTGAGGATCAATCGCACATAGAACGGTTGGTCGAGGCCGAATGGCCTTTACCACCGATTCTCGTCCATCGGCCCACAATGCGAGTAATCGACGGATTTCACCGCACAGTCGCCGCGCGACTGAAGGGATTCACACATATTGATGCATATCTGGTGGATGGTTCAGAGGAGCTCGCCTTCATCGTCGGGGTCCAAGAGAACGTAACCCACGGTCTGCCGTTGTCCTTGGCCGATCGGCGTAGCGCTGCCGAACGAATCATCAGAACGCATCCGCACTGGTCGGACCGTTCGATCGCGACCACCGCGGGCCTATCCGCCAAGACGGTGGCATCGATCCGGAGCTCTATCGACGACAACTCACAGTCGAGCCATCGCTTGGGTAGCGACGGCCGCCTACGACCCGTAGATACCAACTCGGCCCGGCGAGCCGCCGCTGAGCTCATCGCTGCCCGCCCCGACGCATCCCTTCGTAGCATCGCCCAAGAAGTGGGCCTCTCTCCGTCGACCGTTCGTGACGTACGCGCCAGGCTCGAACGCGGGGACGATCCACTAATCAATTCAGACGAAAACAAGGCCCCCCGTACCCGATCGGCCCCGGAGCGCAAACTATCGAACGCGCGTGATCGGCTTACACCCTCGCCGGACGCCAAGAAGCCCGCGGATCTCGATACCATCCTGGCTTTACTGTCACGTGACCCAGCGCTACGCATGAGCGCCAACGGTCGCGAACTCCTTCGCTGGCTGCACCAACGCGCAGTGAACAGCGACGATGCCCAGAAGATAGCTGATACCATTCGGCCCCATTCCCGCGACCACATGATCGAATTCGCGCACCAATGCGCGGCCAACTGGTCGAGGATCGCCCAGGATCTGCAAAGTGGCGCGCATGACGCGCAGAGCAGCTCGCCGAATTCCAAGTCGGCTTGAGATCCGTAATATCCATCCATTTGGAACCATTCACATGATGCTCCTCGGCGAGCTCATTCGATTACCAGAGGAATCGGCATGTCCAAGATCGCAGTCATAACAAGCGGCCTGCAGTACGATATCGTCGGTAAGAATCCGGAGCGTACGGCGGCAATTGCGGCGGCGACTCCACATCTGTCGGGATTCTTGTCCGCCATGAGGCGACGTGGTCATCCCGTGTTTCACCTGCAACTCATCAACGAACCGGACGATCCCCTCGCCGAGCGGTACGACGGCCGCGTCCCCGCCCTGCGAGGCACGCCGGGCGCCGAGGTGGTTCGCGAGTTCCTCGACTCGGATGATGTGGTTCAGGAGAGGAGCAAGGACAGCGGCTTCTACGAGACCGACCTGCACGACAGGCTCCAGGCCTTGGGGGTCGAGACCTTGATACTCGTCGGTCTGCAAACACAGATTTGTATTCAGACGACGGCAGCCGACGCATTCTTTCGTGGATACATCGTCGGAGTGCCGAGCGACTGCGTATTCTCCGCTTTCGAATCCGACCGTCAGCGCGCACTCGAATGGCTCGCAGGTTACTGCGCCACAGTTGCCAGTTCCGAAGAAATTCTGCTGATGATAGACGGGAACGGCGGCCTCCCCCGGAAAGAGACCAAGACGCCATGACCCTCGCAACCCGGAAGATCCAACTCGACCACGGCACGGGTGCGGCGCTGTCCACCGAGCTCGTGGACTTCATCGCGGAGTCACTGAGTGATGTCTATGTGGGCGAGATGGAGGACAGCGCGGTCCTGCCCGTGGAGAGTAGCCGTATCGCGATGACTACGGACAGCTTCGTGGTCGACCCTCCGTTCTTCGGCAACGGCGACATAGGAAAAATCGCGGTCTGCGGGACCGTCAACGATCTCGCCGTCTCAGGAGCGTCTCCCCGCTATCTCACGCTCGGGATGATTCTGGAGACGGGATTACCGTTCGATCACCTGTACCGTGTGCTGACCTCCATTCGGGAGACCGCACGAGAAGCAGGTGTGCAGATCGTGTGCGGCGATACGAAGGTCGTACGCGCTGGAGAAGCGGATCAGCTGTACCTCAACACGAGTGGGGTCGGCTTCTTCGCGCGGGAGCCCCTGCGAATGGATTCCGTGCGCTCCGGAGACGCGGTCATACTTTCTGGCCCCCTCGGTAACCACACTGTTCATCTGCTATCGATCAGGGAAGGTCTCGGTTTCGAAAGCCGCGTCCTCAGCGACTGCGCACCGCTCAACTCCATGATCGACCGATTGTTCGCCGCCGTGCCTGCCGGATCGATTCACTCGATGCGTGATGTCACGCGAGGCGGACTATCGGCTGTGCTGCACGAGTACGCGGGCAGGTCGGACAAGGCCATCATGATCGATGCGCCGGCATTGCCCATCCAGCACGAGACCGCGATGGCGGCGGACATGCTCGGGATAAATCCGCTGCACTGTGCCAACGAAGGTTGCCTGGCGATTTTCGTCGATCCCGACGCGGCCGATGACGTGCTCGCCGCACTCCACGGGCACGAGTACGGCCGGCACGCCGCAGCGATCGGCGAAGTAACCGACCGAGATGGCGCCGCGGTGATCCTCCGGGATGCCAAAGGTCGCGAATCGACGCTTCAACCGCTGCGGGGCGCGGAGCTGCCCCGGCTGTGCTGACCCATCGCCATGACCGAACAAGCAACCTGGAAGATCAGGGTCACCGGTGTCGTTCAGGGAGTGGGCTATCGCCCGTTCGTCTACAAGCTTGCCCGTGAGCGACAACTAGTTGGATGGGTTCGTAACGATCCAGAGGGCGTGCTCATAGAGGCGAGTGGCCGCGAGTCGGCGCTGCTACTTTTCAGCGAGGAGCTGGCGACCGAGGCGCCGGAACTGGCCAGAGTCGATTACGTGGAAGCCCTCAGCAAATCGGTGGGACAGTCGGCGGCCACCCGTTTCGACATCGTGAACAGTGAACGCAACGGGGCAAAAGTTGCCCTGGTGCCCGCTGACACGCACGTGTGTGCCGACTGTCTGGCCGAACTGCGCGATCCAACCGACCGCCGTTACAGATACCCGTTCATCAACTGCACGAACTGCGGCCCACGGTATTCGATCGTGCGCGCGCTTCCTTACGATCGGTCGCAAACCACAATGCACTCCTTCGTGATGTGCGAGAGGTGCGACCAAGAGTATCGAGATCCGGCAAGCCGTCGCTTTCACGCTCAGCCCAATGCCTGTGCGGAATGCGGACCGCATCTGTTTCTCGCCGACCGGTGCGGAACAGTCCTCCAAGGCGAGGCGGCACTACAGCAGTGCGCACGGGAGTTGATGGCTGGACGTGTTGCGGCTGTCAAGAGTGTCGGGGGCTTCCACCTCGCCGTGGATGCCAGGAGCGCCGAGTCGGTGGCCTTGCTCCGTGAGCGCAAACGCCGGGATTCGAAACCCTTCGCCGTCATGGTTCGGGATCTGGCTACCGCTCATCGGATCGTAGAACTATCCGCGGCGGAGGAAGAACTGCTGCGCTCGCCGGCCAGGCCGATCCTGCTCGCTCGCAAACGCCCCGGCTCGGTCCCGGAAAGTGTCGCTCCGAGGAATCCGAACCTAGGTCTGATGCTGCCATCGGCACCGCATCATCACCTGCTGCTGGACGAAGCAGGCTTGGACGTATTGGTCATGACGAGCGGAAACATCTCCGGCTATCCGATCGTCCATCGAAACGAGGACGCCCTCCAGCAACTCTTCGAAATCGCCGATGTGATCCTCTACCACGACCGCGAAATCGAGACCAGAGTGGACGATTCCGTGGTTCGGTTGTCATCGCATCCCGAATTGGACAGCCCATTGCTGACGTTCCTGCGTAGAGCGCGGGGTTACGCACCGTATCCGGTAGAAGTCGGTCGTCCGCTGGCTCCCCTCGTCGCCTATGGCGCCGAACTCAAGACGACGGTGGCGCTGTCCGCCGGTTCCCGCGTCTACCTCAGCCAGCATATCGGCGACCTGAAGAACGACGAAACCTTCGCCTCTCATCACAAGACCGCGGCACACCTGGCGTCGCTCTACGATCTCCGCCCTGCGGCGGGCATTTACGACATGCACCCGGACTTCCGTGCCAGCCGTGCCCACCAAGGTATCGGTGAACAGGGCGATCCGATGTTCGTCCAGCACCATCACGCTCATATGGCCGCATGCATGGCGGAGAATCGACTCACCGGACAGGCCATCGGTGTGGTCTTCGACGGAGCCGGCTACGGCACCGACGGCACCATGTGGGGCGGGGAGTTCTTGGTCGGGGGCTTCGAAAGGTTCGAGCGGGCAACGCATCTGCGACGCCTGGCGCTGATCGGCGGTGACCGAGCGGTACGCGAACCGATTCGAACCGGGGTATCGATCGCTTTGGACACGTTCGGCGATATCGACGTGGCCGCGCAGGCATTCCCGGAAATCGCCCGGCTCGAGACGGACCGTCGGCACGTGTATTCGACGATGCGGGCGCGACGCATCAATTCTCCCGAAGTTACGAGCATGGGTCGGCTGTTCGATGGAGTCGCTGCCCTGCTGGGCGTGTGCTCACACGCCGAGTACGAAGCCCAGGGCCCGATCGAGTTGGAGGGCTTGCTCGACCGTGACCTCGACGTGGCCGACGGATACGAGTTCGCTCATGACACAACCGAAGTCGACTTCAGACCTGTGATCCGCGCGATCGCGGCGGACCTCGCCGCTGACATACCGCTCGCCGAGATCAGCCGTCGGTTTCATTCCGGCGTGGTCGCCATGGTGCGACGGCAGTGCCGCGAGATCTCCCGCGGCACCGGCATACGGCAGGTCGTGCTTTCCGGCGGTGTGTTCCTCAACGAATTCCTATTGGTCAACTGCATCACGATGCTCCGACGAGAAGGCTTCGAGGTTTACAGCCACCGCCAGGTCCCCCCGAACGACGGGGGCATCGCGCTCGGCCAGTTGATGGTCGCGAACTCGATAGCTGATCTGGGCGAACGCGCAGATTTGGTGCCCGGCGTGGGTGGCAGGGCCCAGCAGGAGTGATGATGGGTTCCACGATTTTCGCGATCCTCTTACCGGCCGCACTGGCGCTGGTGATGTTCGGGTTGGGTCTGACGCTGACGACTGGGGATTTTCGCCGGGTGGTGCGATATCCGAAGGCGGCGTTGATCGCGCTCGCTTGTCAGATGGTGTTGCTGCCTGCCATCTGCCTGCTGCTGATCGAATTGTTCGGGCTGACCGGAGCGCTGGCCGTCGGCATGATGCTGTTGGTCGCCTCGCCGGGGGGCACGTCGGCGAATCTGTTCAGTCATCTCGCGGGCGGGGATGTGGCGTTGAATATCACGCTCACCGCGATCAATTCGGTGCTCGCGGCGTTCACGATGCCGATCGTGATCGCGCTGTCGGTGGCCGGGTTCATGGACGACGACGCCTCCGTCGGGCTGCAACCGGCCAAGCTCGTGCAGGTGATCGTGATCGTGCTCGTGCCGGTGGCGATCGGCATGTGGGTCGATCGCGCGTTCCCGGGGTTCTCCGAGCGGATGCGCAAGCCGGTGAAGGTAGCCTCGTTGGTGGTGCTCGTCATGGCCGTCACCACCGCGGTGGTTTCCGAATTGGACACCGTGCGTGACAATTTCGGGCGACTAGGGATGATCACGCTGACGCTGTCGGTGCTGAGCCTGTCGATCGGATACTTCGTGCCGCGATTGTTCGGGGTCGGCACCGGCCAGGCCATCGCCTCGTCCATGGAGATCGGCATCCACAATGCGACGCTCGCCATCGCGGTCGCGGTGTCGGCGCTCGGGAACGAAACCATGGCGGTGCCGGGCGCGACCTACGGCGTCGTTATCGCCGGTCCGGCCGCGGTTGCGGCGTATTTGCTTGCACGGCAGGCGAAGTCAACGGTGGACCGGAAGGAATCCCTTGACCCGGCCTGAGGAGGCGTCCTCGTCGACAGCGAGACCCCGGGCGGTCAGACAGGCTTGGCGTACAAAGTGAGAGTGTCGTCGACGCAGCGTGCGATGAAGGCGCTGTCGAGGGGTTCGTCACCGACGAGGAGCCGGAAATACAGTGGGGCGGAGAGGGTTTCGATGACGGATCGAGCGTTCACGCCCTCGGGGAGTTCACCGCGTTCGACGGCTCTGCCAATGACCTGCGAGCTGCGCTGGAAACGATCTTCCCAGAAGTGCCTGCGCGCGGCGGCGACCTCGGGGTCGGCCGACAGGGCGATGGTGGTGCCGACCAACCGCGCGATGCCAGGGCCAGAGATCAGCTGCGCGATCTGTTCAGCCAGCAGCCGCAGGTCGCCGCGCAGTGTGCCGGTGTCCGGCATGGGATTACCGGCGGCGGCCAACTCGGTCACGGCCTCGGCGATCAGTGCCGTACGCGAGCCCCAGCGCCGGTAGATCGTCGTCTCGGCGACACCGGCTCGGGCCGCGACATCACCGATGGTCAACCCTTCGATGCCGTGCTCGGCGACCTGGTCCAGCGTCGCGGTGAGAACGGCTTCCCGCACTCGGGCAGACCGTCCCCCGGTCCGCTTGCGCGGAACCCGGGCCACCGGTTCCTCGTCGACATCGCGGCCACGCTGATTCATGGCCCTGTTCTACTCGACGGCACCCTTGCCTGCCGAATACGCCCGGCCCTGGCGTGGCGGCGGCCGCGGTCGGCTCGGACGGATCAGCGCAGGTACGTCGCGATCCAGTTGCCGAATTCAGGCGAGATGCCACTGGTGCTCGGCGACGTACAGACCAGGTACCGCGGCGGGGAACGCGACTTTCAGCTGACTGCGGAACCCGCCGCCGGGTTCGTCACGGAACTGGTGGCACACGCCGCCGATGAGTTCCCCGTCCGCGAGTGAGGCGGTTCCAGCAGCAGTCAGCGAGTAGGCCGGGTCCGCGACGACCACCACTCTCGCCCTGTCGGTGTAGTCGACGAGGAACCGGCTGGCCAGCACCGCGCCCAGCCCGTGGCCAATAAAAGCTAGAAAAACTTGCGTTTACTTCGCCCGAGGGGCATCCTTCAAGCAAATAGCCGTGGCGTCCAACGATTGACGGGCTGACCTGCACACCACCCCGAGACCCAGTGGGCGACCACTGGGATCGACGGGGTGGGCAACGGACGCCGTCTCGCAGGCTGTCATCGAAACCGGAGCAGGAGAGGCAGGAAGCGTGATGGTCGATTCGATCGACATCCGTGCGTTCGTCGGGGGCCGCGAAGTCTCGCGCCGACAGGTGCGGGAGTGGGAAGCGCGGCGTGCCGCAGCGGTGCTGGCGAAGTTCGCCGCGCGCCTGGGACGTCTCGCGACAGCCGAGCTCATGCACGATGCCACGATCGGCGAGCTGCTCGGATCCCCGCTCGATGTGCAGCGCTCAGCACTGACCACACTGAAAACCGAGCTGGGCCACGCGGGCATCTACGCCATGCTCAAACGCGAGGTGGCGTTCTCCGAGCGCGTGGCGCGAACGGGTGTCGCCATGAGCAGGGGCCGGACCAAGCACGCCGCCACCCGCCTGGAAGTCCCGAACTACTCCGCCGAACGGTTCGCCGCCTGGTTCGAGAACTTGACCATCAGCAACGCCGAAACCGATATGGTCGACGCCTGCCCTGACCACTACCTGCTGCGCGGGCTGCCCGACGGCCGCCAGGAAGTCGTCGAAACCACCGGCGGGTCCCCGGCGGCGTCGCGATTCCTCGTCGACTACAGCAGAACCGAGGCCCTCACCATCCCCGCCGATCCCGCCTACCCAGTCCAGATCGCGGGCTCCGCCCTGCTCGACGACGGGCTGGTCATCGGCGGGGTCCGCCACCAATTCCGCGACCGCGACGGCACTCTCGAAGCTTTGCTGACCGTGCAGTTCCCAGCCACCGTGCCCGCCAGGTTCATTCGTCAGCACCAATGGCATCTGGCCTGCGAATTCAGCAACTGGATGATCGCGGCCGCCTCCTTCGCGGCGACGTCGCGGTGACGCTAAGGACTGCCTCCACAGCAGAAGTTTCGCAGCTGGCAGCGGTGCGGCAACGACGCCACCACGCCCGGCCGCCGCGTCGCGGGACGGTTGGCTCTCGCCTCACCCGCCACCCACCACATCGTGACCGGTTCGGCTAGGGCCGCCGACCTACGCCCCGATCCAGGCCCAACGGCGATGTTCTCGGACGCTGCCAAGCGCCCGACGGCGCAGACGACCAGCAGGATCGGACGGCACCACGGTCAGGGCCGCCGAGGTCGCGAACCGGGGCTTACGACGTGCTGGCGCAGCCGCACCCTGAACCCGCGCACCCGGCGGTCGAGTCGGTCTCGCTGGCGCATCCAGTCCGGTGGCGAACACCCGACCAGATCAGTCCGGCCACTCCGGCACCGAGCAGAACGAAGCCGAGCGGTTCCAACCACGACACGCTCAGCAGGGAGATCCCGCCGCCGAGCACACCGGTGGCGATCAGAATCGGGGCCAGACAGCAGCCGACGCAGATCAGCGCGCCCAGCCCGATCGGCGCCAACCAGCGTCGCGAACCGGTGCCGGGTTCAGCAGCCACAGTCGCCTCCCGCCCTGGGAACGCCGTCCCGGCTGTCGGTGAAAGGCACTGGGCAGCAGGGGCTTTCGCTGCATGCGATCAGGTCGTCGCAGCCGGCCGCCAGCGCGGCGCGCAGGGTGTCGCGCACCGCGGTCAGCTCGGCGAGCTTGGCGTCGACTTCGGCCAGTTTCGCGATGGCGCGGGCTTGCAACCCGGCATCGACGCGGCGGCGCCCGAACCGGGTGCCATCGAGCAAGTCGGCGACCTCTTCGAGGGTGAACCCGAGTCGCTGGGCGGCCTTGATCACCCGCAGCACCGTCAGCGCCTGCTCGGGGTAGAGCCGATGCCCGCCGAGCGAGCGCTGCGGCTCGGCGAGCAGCCCGCGACGCTCGTAGTAGCGCAGCGTCTGGGCGTTCACGCCGGCGGCCGCGGCCAGCTGACTGGTGCGCAACCCGTTCAACGCCGGTCCCCTCCGATCGCGGCGTCCACCCGGGTCGCGAGCGCGTCGAGGACTTCGACCTGGGTGTCGGGGACCTCGATACGCATCACCGGCCCATCACCGGTGGCCTGGAAAGTGAAGGCGAAGAACGAGCAACACACCGACTCGCGGGCGGCCAGATCACGGCCTGCCGGTTCGGCGTCGGCGTCCAGCAGCAGGTCGAGCCGGGTGCGCGCAGGCCGATCGGAACTCCGCACGGACTCGGCGAAGAACCGATCGAACTCCGCGATCCGCACCGGCTGCTCAGCGGTAGGCAGCGTGCACGCAGCCGGCACCCGATCCCCGTAAGAAGGCGTATTCATCGTCATGACGCCACGGTAAGCCTGTACCTGGGTACAGGATGCAACCCCGACGCGAGCGACGCGCACCCGCAGCCACGCCCCGAGGTCATCCGAGAACCGATCCGATCATTACCTCCTTCCCGACCCGATCAGGTGAGACGGTGACCGCCGTCGACGTGGAGCACGGTCGCGGTGATGAACTGGTTGCGCATCACCGCCAGGAACGCCTGCGCGATGTCGTCGGGGGTGCCGATGCGGCGGGCGGGAAGCCGTTGGGACAGTTCGGCGAACGCCGCTTGTTTGTCCATGCCGAGTTGGTTCCAGATGGGCGTGTCGACCCAGCCGGGCGATATCACGTTCACTCGCACCGGCGCCATTTCGATCGCCAGCCCGGAGGCCAGGGAGGCCAGCGCGCCATTGGCCGCGGCCATGATCGTGTTCGATCCGTTCGGTCGATACGCGTTGATACCCGAAGTGAAGGTGAGCGATCCGGTCACTTTCCCGGCCGCGTGCTTGCCGACCAGCCACGCGCCGAGCAGCTTGGTGTTCAGGACGGAACGGGCTATGTCGGTGGAAGCCAGAGCAGTCGGGCCGTACACACCGGTCGCGTCGGCCGCGGTGATGGCCACGTGGCCCACCTGCCGGTCCTCGGCGAACAGTTCCGCCACGTCTTCCTCTCGACCGATGTCGGCTCGTATGGTCCGCACCCGGCCGCCTCCGGCTTGTTCCAGTTCCGCGCGCGCCGCGTCGAGCCGCTCGCCGGATCGGCCGACGATGGTCACGTCCTCCCCCTCGGCCACGAGGACACGGGCGAGGGCGAATCCCATCCCGGAGCCGCCACCGATGATCATTACCTCAGTCATGGCTCCAAACTGCGCCCTCGCCGAAGGTCGTTGAAGGCCGCGCGGTTCCTGGGTGTGACACGGCCACCCAGAGTCGCTCGGCCGCTGGCACACTCGACGAGTGAACGCGATGGCCGAGTTTCTCCGGATCCGGCGCGGGTCGATCGGCCCCGCCGAAGTGGGCCTGCCGATCGGACCGGGCATCAGACGAGCTCCAGGGCTGCGGCGCGAGGAGCTGGCCGCGTTGGCGGGCGTGAGCGTGGACTACTACACGCGCATCGAGCAGGGCCGGGAAACCGCGCCCAGTGACGCGGTGCTCGGCGCGTTGGCCAGGGCCTTGCGACTGACCGATGACGAGCACGCCCACCTGCTCGCCCTCGCCGATCGCGCCGCCGGTCGTTCGCTACGGCGGCGCCCCGCCGATCCCCAACCGATCCGCCCAGGCCTGCGATTGCTGCTGGAATCGGTCCGGCCCAGCCCGGCGTACGTGCTCGACGAGGTCAACGACGTGCTGTCGGCCAACCCGGAGGGTCTGGCGCTGATGCCTGGACTCGGCGACTGGCCTCCCGCGGCGCGCAACACGATCCGCTACACCTTCCTGCACACGGCCGCCCGGACACTGTTCGCGGACTGGGACCGGGTGGCCCGCAACTGTGTCGCCCATCTGCACTCCGCCGAACCGGCTTCTCCGGGACCCGTCGCCGAGCTGGTCGACGAATTATCCGCCGCCAGTGGTGAATTCGCGGCGTTATGGCGAAGGCACGAGGTATTGGTCAAGCGCGGCGGCGAAACGGCATTCCGGCATCCGCTGATCGGCAAGGTCACGCTCGCCAACGAAGTACTCCACCACGCAGGCGGCGGTCAGCGAATGCTGGTCTACCAAGCCGCACCCGGCACAGCCGAACACGACGCCCTGGTATTGCTGGCCATGGCCACGCAGAACGCGGGTGCGTCATAGCGAAGACCCCGATGGCCACCGGACATCCGACGCATACATCCGGGACACTCGGCCCGGCCGTCGGCCCAGAAGAGTACGCCTTGTCAGCGCGGACGTCGTCCGGTCAAGTGCGTTGCGTGCCGCCCACAGCCCCGATCATCTGGGCCCGGCGGCCCTCGCGGCCCTCCGACCGACGGTGCGAAATCACCAGCCGTGCACCGATACCCCGCGCGCCCGCAGCGCACTCATGACGTCGAGCCACTCCTCGTTGCCTTCTGCCATGGCATTGTTGACGACCACGAGCTCGGTCAGGGCGGGCAGAGTGGCGATGACATCGAGGCCGGAATGCCGCTGGGCCGCATCCACTCTCAGGTGCCGCAGCTCGGTCAGCTCGGCGAGCGGGGCAAGACTGCATGCTTCGACCATCGAGTTGAGGTCGAGATCGACGAGCCCCGTGCACTGGCCGATCCCGTCCAGACTCGCGATCGAGAAGTGCCGACCGAAGTGCCACCATCCGGGGTAGAGCGTGTAGATCTCACGATCGCCGTCCAGGCACAGGTCGGCGACCTGCGCTACGTCTTCCGAGGTCAGCGGGAGCGTGAGCAGGAACCCCTCCAGCTCGGGCAAGTGGTCGATACCGAGGCGCTGGAGCAGGTCGTCCCAGCCCGGGCCGCCGGCCGACGCCCGGTAGGCGGTGTAGTCCTCGCGCAGCGAGGACAGCCAGTAGTAGTCGTCGACGCGCTCGGTGTACACCTCATCGAGCAGCGCAAGCCGAAGGTTGCGGTCAGCCAGTTCGATACTCGCCACAGGCCAAGCGTATTGCCCTGGAGCGATCTCACGTCGGTCCCGGTCCGCGACTCACGCTCCCTGATAGCGCCCATGGAAGACGTTGTGGCCCAATGCCCGCCGCCCGGGGTGAATCCGTTCCTCGGCGGCGTAGCCGACGGACACCAGCAAGGCGATGGCGAGGTCGGCGCGATCCTCGATCCCGATCGTCTTCTTCACCTTCTCCTCGTCCCAGCCGTTCATGGCTGAGGTGGCCAGCCCGAGTTCAGTGGCGGCCAGCATGGCGTAGGTCGCGGCGATCATGGCGTCCTTCACCGCGTATTCGCGCTCCAGACCGCGTTCGGCCAGCCCCTGCTGGAATTCGACCGATGCGGCGGCGAATCCGGTGATGAACTCGTCGCTCCACGCCCCGTTGCGGCGCGCCTGTTCGTAGACATCGGACCTGTCCGTCCGCCACACGTGCGGCTCGGCGACGAACACGAGCACGACCGGCGCCTCCTGTGGCTGCGGCTGACCGCCGGTGGCCCAGGTCAGGCCCTCCAGCCCCGCCGTATCGGAGACCACGACGATGGACCGGTCCTGCAGGTTCCAGCTCGACGGCGCTTGCATCGCCAAGTCGAGGAGAGTGTCGAGATGGGCGGCGGGCACCGGATCGGGCAGGTAGTGGCGGACGGTGCGGCGGGTGCGGATCGCGTCGGCGACCGAAAGTTTTGTGATCATGTTACTAACTATCGAAGAGTGACTCTCCATTGGAAAGAAGACACTAATTAGTGCGTTACTCTCCTTGATGTGACGATCGTGGAATCCTCGGGTCTGCCCGCCGACGCGTACTCCGCCAAATGCCCCACGCGGCAGGTCCTCGACCACATCGCGGGCAAGTGGACGGTGCTGGTGATCGACTCCCTCCTCCAAGAGGGCACCATGCGCTACACCGACCTGTCGCGCCGCATCGGCGGCGTCTCCCAGAAGATGCTCACGCAAACCCTGCGCAGCCTGGAAAGCGACGGATTCCTCACCCGCACAGTGCATCCCACGATTCCCCCGCGCGTGGAATACGAACTCACCGACCTCGGCCGCAGCCTTGCCGAGCCCGTCACCGCCCTGCGCCAGTGGGCCGAGCGGCACATCAACGACATCGAACGGGCCCGCCACGCGATCGCGCAGCAGTCCGCAACGGAGTGAGATCACATCGACGCGCGACCCGGGACAGCCACCGGTCGCCCCGCCGCACCGCCCACGAACAGCCCACGTGAGCATGCCGTGACTGCTGCGCAATTACGGTGAAAGACGCTGGACATATCCGCATACAAGGATCTATCCGCCTGACGGATCAGAATTCGCGCAGATTGGACGTGATCGAACCGGCGGGTACGAGCAATGAGACGGTTTCGCGGATCGATATCGGTATCGCATCCGTGAATGCGGAAATAGGATGTTTCCTGTGTCGAATCTACGGATCAGCGAAGTGGCCGCGCTCCTGGGTGTCAGCGATGACACCGTGCGCCGATGGATCGATCAGGGCCGCCTGAACGCGATCCAGCTGGACAACGGTCGCAAAGGCGTCAGCGGTCGCGAGCTGGCCGAATTCCTCAGCACCAGCGCCGAGGCGCCCGCCCCTGGCGTGACCATCGCCGCGTCGGCCCGCAACAGGATGCGCGGAATCGTCACCCGGGTGGTGAAGGACACCGTGATGGCACAGGTGGAGATGCAGGCCGGACCGTTCCGGCTGGTGTCGCTGCTGAGCCGGGAATCGGTGGACGAGCTCGGGTTGGAAGTCGGCAGCGTCGCTGTCGCATCGGTGAAGTCCACGCACGTCGTGGTGGAGATACCGGAAAGTTGACGAGGATGAGAATGATTCGCGGATCGGCTGTCGGCGCGGTGGCCGCGGTGAGCGTCGCGGCGTGTGGTTCGGGCGTCACGGCCGAACCCACTGGAAACAAAAACATTTCGGGGACGGTGACCGTCTTCGCCGCGGCGTCACTGACGGAGACGTTCACCGAACTCGGTAAGCAGTTCGAGGCCGCCAATCCTGGTGTCAAGGTGGTCTACAGCTTCGGCGCGAGTTCCGCACTGGCCGAACAGATCAACCAAGGCGCTCCGGCCGACGTCTTCGCGTCGGCGGCGCCCAAGAACATGCAGCAGGTCCGCGACAAGGGCGAAGTCACCGTCGAACCAATCACTTTCGTGCGCAATCGGCTCGAAATCGCGGTCCCGAAAGGCAATCCGGGACATATCACCGGACTGGCCGATTTCGGCAAGACCGAACCCAAGCTCGCGTTGTGCGCCGAGCAGGTGCCGTGTGGCGCCGCGGCCAAGACGGTGTTCGAGGCCGCGGGCATCAGCCCGCAACCGGATACCCGGGAGCAGGACGTGAAGGCGGTGCTGACCAAGGTCACCCTCGGAGAGGTCGACGCCGCACTGGTGTATCGCACGGACGTCGAGGCGGCCGGGGACAAGGTCGAGGGCATCGACTTCCCCGAGTCGGCCAAGGCGGTCAACGACTACCCGGTCGCACCGCTCGCGCACGCCCCGAATGCCGCGGCCGCGGCGGCGTTCGTCGCATTCGTCACCTCCGACAAGGCCGAGCAAATCTTCGACGCGGCGGGATTCGACACCCCGTGATCGCCCCCTCGCGGCGGCGGGCGGCGCGCGGGCGGCGACCGGTCGCACTGGTGCTGCCCGCCGTCTGCGGGCTGGCGTTCCTGGTCGTTCCGCTGATCGGACTACTGGTCCGCGCACCGTGGGCGACCATGCCGAGCCGGCTCTTCAGCGCCGAAGTCGGTCAGGCGCTGCGGCTTTCGCTGGTGTGCGCGTCCGCGGCCACGGTGATCTGCCTGGTGTTCGGCATTCCGCTGGCGTGGCTGCTGGCACGCGCGGAACTGCCGGGGCGCGGGATCATCCGCGCGCTTGTCACCGTGCCATTGGTGCTGCCGCCCGTGGTCGGTGGCGTCGCGTTGCTGCTGGTGCTGGGGCGACGCGGGCTGATCGGCCGCTATCTCTACGAATGGTTCGGCGTCTCGTTGCCGTTCACCACCGCGGGAGTGATCGTCGCCGAAGCGTTCGTGGCCATGCCCTTCCTGGTGATCTCGGTCGAGGGCGCGTTGCGGGCGGCCGATCCGCGCTATGAGGAGGCTGCCGCCACTCTCGGCGCCACCGGCTGGTACACCTTCCGCCGCGTCACCCTCCCCTCGGTGCTGCCGGGAGTGGTCGCGGGCGCGGTGTTGTGCTGGGCGCGCGCACTCGGCGAATTCGGCGCGACGATCACCTTCGCGGGAAACTTCCCCGGCCGCACCACCACCATGCCGTTGGCGGTGTACCTCGCGCTCGAGACCGATCCGGATGCCGCGATCGTGCTCAGCTTGGTGCTGCTGGCGGTCTCGGTCGCCGTGCTCGTCGCGTTGCGGGAACGCTGGATCCGGGGCGCGGTATGACACTGACTGCCGAATTGAAGGTCAGCAGAGGGTCTTTCGACCTCGAGCTGCCGTTGCGCGTCGAACGAGGTGAGGTTGTCGCGCTGCTGGGGCCCAACGGGGCCGGTAAGACCACGGCGCTGCGGGCGCTGGCTGGATTGATCGCGCTCACCGACGGGAGAATCCGGCTCGACGACCGCACCTGGGACGCACCGCCGTCGGTGTTCGTGCCCGCCGAACGCCGCGAGGTCGGCGTGGTCTTCCAGGACTACCTGCTGTTCGGGCATCTCTCGGCGCTCGACAACATCGCCTTCGGACTCAGAGCCCGGGGGATGCGCCGCGCGGCCGCACGGGAGTGCGCCGAACGATGGCTCGCCCGTGTGGGTTTGACCGACTGCGGGCAGCGCAGGCCGCGCGCGCTCTCGGGCGGTCAGGCCCAGCGGGTGGCGCTGGCGAGGGCGCTGGTGACCGAACCGCAGCTGCTGCTGCTCGACGAACCGTTGGCCGCCCTCGATGCCGGCACCAGACTCCACGTGCGCTCGGACCTGGCCCATCATCTGCGCGACTACCCTGGGCACACCGTGCTCGTCACCCACGACCCGCTCGACGCCATGGTCTTGGCCGATCGGCTGGTCATCCTCGAAGACGGCGCGATCGTGCAGCACGGCCCGCCCGCGGAGGTCGCCGCCCGACCGCGCTCGGATTACGTCGCCCACTTGATGGGGCTCAACCTCTATCGCGGCGCCGCCCGCGGCACTCGCGTCGAGCTCGACGGCGGCGGAACACTCACCATCGCCGAACCCGCCGCCGGGCCCGTCTATGTGGCGTTCGCACCCCATGCGGTCGGACTGCATCCGGACCAGCCGATGGGCAGCCCGCGCAACAGCTGGCCGGTCACGATCACCGGCATCGAGCAACACGCGCACACCACCCGCGTCCGGCTCGACGGCACACCACAGGTGCTCGCCGACATCACACCCGCGACGGTCGCGCAGCTGGGTCTGCGCCCCGGACAGCAACTCTGGGCCGCGGTCAAGGCCACCGAAACGCAGTCCTATCCGGCGTGAGGACCGCCGCACCGGCCACGGCAAACGCGCCTTGTCGCGCTCGAAGACGCCAACGCGTACATCAACCGATAAACGGTACGTGCGCGACGTCTACTGAACTCGCCGCACCGTTTCGGCGCTACGGGCCAGTCGTGGCGGCCGGGCGTATCGTCGGCGCCATGCGACTGAGCACCCGAAACCAGCTCGACGGAACAGTGGTCTCGGTAACCCGGGGCGAAGCCATGGCCGTGGTCCGCGTGCGCCTCACCGGCGGCGACGAGATCACCTCCTCGATCACCCGCGACGCCGCCGACGATCTCGGCCTCGCCGAAGGGACCGACGTCAAAGTCCTGATCAAATCCACCGAGGTCACCCTCGGCGTCGGATGAACCGCACATGTCGGTTCATTCCCACTCAGGCTGTCCGGCACCACACGGCATCTCCGCGGGCAGGTCGCAACACTGCGCCGACTGCCGCCGGGTCGACCTCGCACCGCCGTTCACACGTCGAGGCCCAGTCGTGTCGAGATTCAACTGTTCCTGTTCCCACCGGAAAGCCGTGTCGGCGGCGACTTCTCCATTCGCGCCGCGGCTTCCGGCCCGGGCAATTGCACCAGCACCGCGCCGGTGAGCAGTATCGCTGCCCCGGCCAGTTGCGCTGGCCCGAGCGTCTGGCCGAGCAGCAGCCAGGCCAGCACGGCCGCGACCACCGGTTCCACCATCGCCAGCACGCTCGCCATGGCCGAGGGCAGGTCACGCAGCGCACGCAGCCCGGCCAGATAGGGCAGGACGGTGCCGAAGACTGCCAGCACCAGCAGCGCCAGCCACACCGGGACCCGTAGACCGCCGAGTACCGCGGGGGCGGTGAGCAGGCCGGAAGACAATGTCCATGGCGGAGCGACCACGATCATCACAATCGCGCCGATCGCCAACCCGGCCGCCGTCAGCCCGAACGAGTCGTGCCTGCTCGCGCCGTGCTCGCCGAGCAGGAAGTATCCGGCCGAGCAGATCGCCGAGCTCAACCCGGCGGCGATGCCGAGCGGGTCCAGGTGGCCGCCCTGCCAGATCTCCGCGACCAGAGTCGATCCGGTCACGGCCAGCCCGAGACCCAGCCACCCCAGCCCCGGCAGCCGGGTGCGCCGAATTACCCTCACCCACAAGGTGACCAGCGCGGGCGCCACGTTGACCAGCACCATCGCCACCCCGACCGGAACCCGCGACACGGCCACGAAGAAGAACAGCTGCACCCCGGCGACACCGAGCAGGCCGTAGCCGAGCAGCAACCCGATGTCGCCGCGGCCGAAGCGCAGGGCCCGAGGCCGCAGCACCGCGACCACCGGCACCAGCAGCACCGCGGCCAACGCGATCCGCACCGAGGTCACCGCTGCCGCGGACCAACCCGCCGCCATCACCGCAGCGGCCAGCGAACCGCAACTCGCGAACAGCACCCACGAAGTCAGGCTCAGACCCGTCGCCCCGGTCCGATTCGGCGAACGCGCAGACTGCTCCAGTACCGCCACGCCAGGCAGTGTGCCCGAGGGATCACCGTCGTGACCAAAGGTGTTCCGACGGCCGGGCCGGGGGAACTCGGCCGGCAGGGCTCAGCCGAGGGATCGTTCCCGAGGTGTCGTGTCGTCGCCCGCGGAGATCTACGGTGGACATATGACCGCCTTGGAATATCGGCATGTGCTGGTCGCACGGGACGGCGACACGGTGCGCATCACCATGAACCGCCCGGATCGGCGCAATGCGCTGTCGGGCGAGCACCTGGCCGAGCTGCTCGCCTCGTTCCGTGCCGCAGGCGAGACCGACGCCACCGGGGTCGTGCTCGGGGCACACGGTCCGGTGTTCTCCGCGGGACATGATTTCGCCGACGTCGCCGCGCGCGATCTGCTCGGCGTGCGGGACTTGCTCACGCTGTGCACCGAGCTGATGTCGACCATCCAGTCGGTGCCGCAGGTGGTGATCGCCCGGGTGCACGGTCTGGCCACGGCCGCGGGCTGCCAGCTGGTGGCTTCGTGCGATCTTGCCGTCGCCGCCGAATCGGCTGGTTTCGCACTTCCCGGCGGCAAGGGTGGGTGGTTCTGTCACACTCCTGCGGTGCCGGTGGCGCGCGCTGTCGGCCGAAAGCGTCTGATGGAGCTGGCCCTCACCGGCGACCCCATCGATGCCCGCACCGCGGAAGAGTGGGGCCTGATCAACCGGGCCGTGCCGGACGCCGAGCTGGACACCGCCGTGGACGAATTGCTCGCCCGCGCTACGCGAGGCAGCCGAGCCAACAAGGCGCTCGGCAAACGCACTCTCTACGCCCAGCTCGACCGACCGGAAGCAGACGCCTACACCCTCGCCTTGGAAGTCATGGCCGCCGCCGCGCAACTTCCCGGCGCCCGCGAAGGGATGGCAGCCTTCTTGGAGAAGCGCCCACCCGTCTGGCCCGATTAGGCGCCGTCTCGGATTGCCAACACGAGACGCGTGCCGTGCAGCCGCTCCGTCTCGATTCTGCGATGCGCCTCGGCAACGGCGGAGAGCGGAAGAATTTCGACCGCTCGGGGCCGCAGCGCCCGGTCCAGTAGCAGCCGATTGACCACCGCCGCGGCGTCGCGCAATTGCGCGGTGGTCGCGCGGGAGATCACGAAACCGCGAATCGAACCGTCCTTCAGATACAGCGCGCCCGTGGACAATTCGCTTCGCGAACCGGTGCCCGAGAGAATCACGATCCTGCCTCGGACCGCGAGCATCTCCACGGCGTCCACCATGTTGTTCCGGCCCGAGGTGTCGATATAGAGGTCGACGCCGTTCGCGGCAATCCCGCGTACCTCTCCGACGATGTTCTGCGTGCGATAGTCGATGGTGTGCGCGGCGCCCATGCGCCGGCAGTAATCGTGGTCGTCGGGGTGAGCGGCCGCGATGGCCGTACCCCCGGCGCGGGCGATCATGGCGACGAGAGCGGAGCCGACATTGCCCGCCGCGCCCGCGATCAGCGCCGTGTCGCCGGACCGGAGGTCCCCGTGGGTGAACGCGGCGAGATACGCGGTGGCCGCCGGATGGACGAGGGCCACCGCTTCCGTGGGCGACACCCCGTCGGGCAGATGGTAGAGGCGATCGACGGGAACGGCAGCGACTTCGGAGGCCGCTCCCTGCCGCCCGTCGTGCCCGAGGCTGTTACACCAAACCTGATCGCCCGGCGAGAATTCCGGCGAACGGGATTCGGCGACCTTTCCGACCAGGTCGCGGCCGATCACGAACGGAAACTCCATCGCGGTCGGATACCGCCCGGAGCGCACGAAGGTGTCGACAGGATCCACCGCCGTGGCCATGACCTCGACCAACACGTCGTCGGGTCCGCACACCGGCGGCGGCAACTCGCCGTAGACAATCGCGTCCGACGGCCCGAGTCGTTCGATATAGGCAGCTCGCACGCGAATCCTCCGATGTTTCCATTCGAGTGGGCGAGCGGAGCGGGTTCAGTCTGTCACGCCGTTCCCGGACCAGCAATGATCCAGCATCCTGCCGGGAATCGCGCGCGGCGGTCAGTCTTCGTTGTCGAAGTGACATACCGCCGATACGCGGTCGCGCAGCCACCGGTGCGCGGGGTCCGCGTCCAGCCGGACGTGCCACAGCAGCGAGATCGTGACTTCGGGTGCGGGGAAAGGCAACTCGAAGGAGAACAGTCCCTGGCGCAGGTTCGCCGTGTGGCGCCGCGGGACAGTGGCGACGAGATCGGTGGCTCGTGCCAGCGCCACCGCAGCACCGAAGCCGTCCACGACCGTCACGATGTCGCGGTGGTGGCCGGTCGGTTGCAGTGCCTCGTCCACCAGTCCCGCGGGCAGTCCGCGACGCGAGACGTGCACGTGCCGCGCCGCGGCGTATCGCTCGGCGCTCATCTCGCCGGTGCCGAGGGGATGTCCGTCGCGGACCACGCCGATGAAGCGGTCGGTGAACAGTGGTTTGCTGAGCACGTCCGGCGGCAGCGCGTCCTCGATGACGCCGGTTTCCAGGTCGACGACGCCCTCGCGCAGCGGACCGGTGTCCTTCTTGGTCTTCTGCAGGAACCGCAATCGCACGCCCGGCGCCGCGGCGGCGACCTCGGCGACCAGCGCCGGCCCGAATCGCTCCACGAACCCGTCGCTGCTGCGCAGCGCGAAAGTCCTTCGCAGCGTTGCCAAATCGAGTTTCTCGACCGGCCGCAACACCGCTTCGGCCTCGTGGACGAGCCCGCGCACGCGTTCGCGCAACTCGACGGCGCGTGGCGTCGGAACCAGGCCTCGTCCGGCGCGGACGAGCAACGGGTCACCGGTGGCGCGTCGCAGCCGCGCGAGCGCGCGACTCATCGCGGACGGACTGAGCGCGAGCCGTTCGCCGGCCCGCGTCACGCTGCCCTCCTCCAGCAGGACATCCAGGGTGACGAGCAAGTTCAGGTCGGGCCGCGCCATGCGGACAGGATCGCACAGCGGCCGAGCACACATGGCGTGCAGTGCACAATTACCTTTACTTGTTTGCGTCTTCCGCCAGGTCGGAACGGAATTTACGTTCGATGCACACCGTCGAGGCCAGGAGGAAGACCTTCATGTCCAGATCAGCGACGCATCCCGTCGTCGAGTACGAGTCCAGCCGTCGTTCACCGGCCTTGGTGCTCACCGCGCTCTCACTCTCCATGCTGTTGCCTTCGCTGAGCATCAGCATCGCCAACGTGGGCCTGCCGTCGATGGCGGCGGCGCTGGGCGCGTCTTTCCCCGAGGTGCAGTGGATCGTGATCGCCTACTTGCTGGCCATCACGACGCTGATCGTCGGGGTCGGCCGGCTGGGCGACCTGGTCGGCCGGCATCGCCTCCTGGTGATCGGCATCGCCGTGTTCACCGTCGCGACGCTGCTGTGCGGTCTCGCCCCGAATCTGTTCCTCCTGATCGCCGCGCGGGCGCTGCAAGGGGTCGGCGCCGCCTGCATGGTGGCGCTGACGATGGCGTCCGTAGGCTCGGTCGTGCCCGAACACCGCACGGGTAGCGCGATGGGGTTGCTGGGCACGATGTCAGCCGTCGGAACGGCGCTCGGCCCTTCGCTCGGCGGTGTACTGATCGGGATTTTCGGTTGGCGGGCAATCTTTTTGGCTGTGGTGCCGATCGGCGTGCTGGCGTTGGCGCTTACCCTCCGGATATCGGCCGACACCGCGGCCGGGTCGACGGTACGGCGTTTCGACACGCTGGGCACGGCGCTGCTGGCCGTGACACTGGGCGCTTACGCGCTCGCCATGACCGTCGGCTCCTTCGGGCGGCTCACCCTTGGTTTGCTCGGCATCGCCGGTGTGGGCTTGGCGCTGTTCGCTTTCGCCGAGAGCAAGGTCGCGTTCCCGCTGGTGACCCTCGGCATGTTGCGCGATCCGGTACTCGCCGTTGGGCTGACGACGAGCACCGTGGTCTCGGCCGTCATGATGACGACCCTCGTCGTCGGCCCGTTTCACCTGGCAGGGGCAATGGGTCTCGGGCCTGCCGCGGTGGGGCTGGTCATGTCGGCTGGCCCTGCGGTATCTGCGCTCACCGGTGTCCCGGCGGGCCGCGTCACCGATCGCTTCGGTTCGGGAACCACGGTGATCGTCGGACTCGTCGGCATCATCGGCGGCGCGCTGACCCTGTCGGTGATGCCCGTAGCGGCGGGCGTCCTCGGCTACGTCCTGCCGTTGGTCCTTTGCACGGCAAGCTACGCGACATTCCAAGCGGCCAACAACACCGCCGTCATGAAAGACGTTGCCGCGCAACAACGTGGATTGATCTCCGGGATGTTGAACCTGTCCCGGAACCTGGGTCTGATGACCGGTGCGTCGGTCATGGGCGCGGTCTTCGCACAGGCCGCCGGAACGGCGGACGTCACCACGGGCACACCGGCCGAAATAGCGCGGGGAACGCATTGGACCTTCGCGGCCGCCGCCCTGCTGGTTGGCATCGGTCTGGCATTGGTGCTGGGATTGCGGCGCGGACGCGGCGACAAGTAGGTCGACATGTCGGAATGGTCAGGTACCCGGTCGGTGCGGGCGGCAGCGTTACATCGAGCGCAGAGCCGACCCGCTGTTCCGGCGACGGCGCGGATTTCACATGTCGGTCGTCACCGGACCGCGACGACCATCGCGTCGTTGATCGACCGCCACGCCACGCCCGTCTCCAGGAAACCGGCTTCCTTCAATCGCAGGCAGTGCCATCCGATCGGATGTTCGTCGCCGCCGCCGTGCCGGTCGAAAATCGCTCGGCTGCCCGCGTGTTCCTCGGCGAAGCCGGGGTCGCCGGCTACCGTCGCCCACCACTGTTCCCAGTCCAGCGCGCCTGTGACACGGGCCCGCTCCTGGTGTGCCTTCTGGATGACCTCGTCGATGGCGTTGAGAATCGGCGTCTCCGGGTCGGGCATGTGATCGGCGTTGAGGAACACTCCGCCCGGTCGAACCAGTTTCGCCAGATCGGCGTACAGCCGCATCACCGCTTCGCTCTTCATCCAGTGCAGCGATGTCGCGGTGAGCACGGCATCGAACGGCTCGATCGGCAACGATTCCATCCATCCGGGATCGGAGAGGTCGGCCGTCACGAAGGTGATCCGCGAATCCCCCTGGAACGATCCCCGAGCGATCGCCAGCATCGTCGGATCCATGTCGACGGCGACCGACCTCGCTCGCGGCATTCGCTCGAGCAGCCGACGGCTGATGGTGCCCGTCCCGCACGCCAGATCCAGCACGTGAGGCGTCGGCCCGACCGCGGCCGCCACCACATCCATCATCACCCGGAACCGCTCCTCGCGTTCGGGGAGGTACAGCTCCTGCTGCCGGTCCCAACTGTGCTGCCACGACTCCCAGTCCACAACGCCTCCGTTTCCAGAAAAAACGTGTAGGTCTGCCGAACGAATGGAACGCACGAACGCGGACGCGGCCGCCGAATTGCGACGATCTCCCTGCCAGGGCAGCGATGCGGATCTCGGCTGGGACAGTACACAGGTTTCGGCCGGATCGAGGCCATCACAGCGACCGCCCGCGAGTCCGCGCCGCACACGCGGAAACGCCGTTGCGCGCGGAAAAGACTTGTGCCCTCGCCGGTATATGGACGCGATATTCGCAGGTAGAGCGCCACGATGGCTTATCGTCGATGCGCATCGGTTGTGTTCGTTTCCTCGTATACGAAGGAGAGGTCTGATCGATGAGCGGTTCGACGTTCACACGCAGCGCGGTGGTGGCCGCGGCGGCCGCGCTCGCCGTCGCCGGGGCGACCGGCACGGCGTTCGCCCATGTCACGGTGTCGGCGTCGGACGCCTCGAAGGGTGGATCGGCGGTCCTGGTGTTCCGGGTGCCGAACGAATCGGCCAGCGGCAGCCCGACCGTCGGGTTGGGAGTGGAGATCTCCGGTGTCACGACGGTCGACACCGAGACGGTGCCGGGATGGAAGGCCGTGGTGAACAAGGACTCCGGCAGCGGCGTCACCACCGTCACCTGGACCGCCGATCCGGGCACCGGCATCGCGGCGGGGCAGTTCGAGCAATTCTCGATCCTGGCCAACGGCCTGCCCGACAAGGACGAACTGATCATGCCCGCGACACAGACCTACGCCGACGGGCAGGTCGTGCGCTGGGATCAGAATCCAGGGGACGGCGAGCCGGAGTACCCGGCGCCGTCGGTGACGCTGCGTGACGGGCAGTCGGCAGGAGCGCACGACCACGGCGATATCCAGGCGACCGCCTCGGAGACCGAATCATCGAAGGACACGACCGCGCGCTGGCTCGGCGCGCTCGGCCTCGCGCTCGGCGCGCTGGCCGTCCTCGCGGTGATCGGTATCGGGGTGCGCGGCAGGCACTGATCGGCCGCGGCGGACGCCCGGTCGCGGGCCGTCCTGTCGATCAGGCCCGGCCCGCCGCGGGTCGGCTCAACCGATCGACGCACTGCTCGCGCAGTTTGGCGATGGTCGCATTGCCGAGTGCGCGTGCCGCGGGGGAAGCGAGCAGGTGAATCAGACGTCTGTGGAACTCTCCCGGGGTGAGACCGAATCGGAGGTAGGCCTCTTCGTCGTTGCCGCCGTAGGGAGCCCATTCGGTGGCGAATTCCAGGAGGTCGTTCTCGTAAACACTCATTGCTGTCGGCCTTCGGGGGGAGGGTGCGGGAACTGCCAGATGGCGTGCCGCGGTCGCGAAGACATTGTCCTAAATCCCTGCGGTATCGGCGATTTCACGCGCTTTGTGGACCAGGGCGTCGATCCGGTCGACGGTGGGTGTACCCGCGGCGGCCTTGTTCTGCGGCTGGTCCATCGCCCTGCGCATGACACCCTCGGCGATGATCGCCAGCTTCCACAGCCCGAGTGCGTGCCAGTACTGCAAAGCCGCCGCGTCGCGACCGGTCTCGGCCAGGTAGAGCCGCGCCATCTCGGCGCGATCGGGAAACCCGTGCAGCGTCGACGGCGCGAAATCGCCGCCTGTCGCCTCACCGGGCTCCGGCCAGTAGGTCAGCACGCTGCCCATGTCCGCGAGCGGATCGCCCAGCGTGGACAGTTCCCAATCCAATACCGCCGCAACGTCGCCCGTCTCCCGGGAGAAGATCAGGTTGCGCAGGTGGAAGTCGCCGTGCACCAGGCTGACTTCGCGTTGTTCCGGGATGGCGGCCGAGAGGCGACGGGTGAGGTCGTCCAGTTCGGGTAGCTCTCTGGTCTTGGACACGGCCCACTGCCCCGCCCACCGCCTGAGCTGGCGCTGCGCGTAGGGCTTGTGGCTCGCCAACCCGTCCAGACCCACTTTCTCGAGGTCGACGGCGTGGACCTTCGCCTGGGTGCGCGGCAGGGTCAGCGCGATCTGCCGCCGCTGCGGCGGTGTCAGCGCCGCGGCGGCGTCCATCGTGTCGACGATCGGGCCGTCGACGAACTCCATCAACACCAACGGCACGTCGGAGAACGCGGGATCCGTTGTGACGCCGAGAATTCGAGGGACGGGCACATCGGTATCCGCCAGCGCCGCGATGATACGGGCCTCGCGCACCACGTCGTGGGCCGAAGCAAGCAGATGACCCAGCGGTGGACGCCGCAGCACCCAGGCCATGTCCTCGGCGTCGGTGACGCGGTAGGTGAGGTTCGACTGTCCGAGGCCGATCCGTTGAAAACGCAGTGGCGCAGCGTATTCGATGCCGAGTTCGGCGAACCACCTTGACACGGCCTCGGCGTCGATGCCGACGACTTCCCCGGCTTCAGGCATGGGCGTTGCCGCCCGCCGCCGAGATCGCCTGCGTCGCGGCCAGACCGATGCCGCGTGAGGCGTCGGTGACGATCGCGGTCCGTGCCAGCACCGTGAACCGGAAGGCGAGCACCCAGTTCGTGCCCGCCGGATACCGCAGGGCCACGCGATTCCTGTGCTCGGCTCCGAGCGCCCGCAGTCCACCGGCCACCCGCGACGCGCGCTCCCACAGCAGCGCGTAGGTCAGCCGATCGCCGCCGATCTGGGCGACCGCCTCGGTCTCGGGTCGCGCGGCGACGTGCGCGCGCAGCATGGTCGGCAGCGTCGCGGGCAGGCCCGCGTAGTGCGTGACGCCGTTGGCGTCGCGCGTCGAACCCCATTGGTCGAAGGGATTGCGCGAGCGGGTGATTTCGAGGACGGCACCGGTCATTGGACAGCCTCCGGACGGCGGCGCGAAGTGGCTGCGAGCATCGTGATGGTCTTTCCTCTGTGAAACCTCGGTCGAGCAGCTCGACCGCACATCATCGCTGATACGCGGAATTCGGTTGGGCGCGAAGCCATCCCGGGCCACCACACAGCGTTGCGCGATAACGCGAGTTCGAATCGCGTTCGAGTTTACGAGCGCTTAGTAAGCCTGTCAACAGCTGAACCCGATCAGGCCCGCCGCAACTGCGGGCGTACGACTCGGCACAGATACGCGACATATGCGCTGGTCAGGTGACCAGAAATGGATGGTCGCCATACCTCACGCGCAGCGCACCGCCAAGTCGGCCGTCCAGCTCGACCCGCCAGGCGAGTCCTCCATCCGTCACACACCGGAGCGTGGCGCGCCACCACGAGATGCTGATTATTTCATCATCATCCTAGAATTCCATCTTTATTGATGATATCGTCACAATGAGCGGCGATGTGACCTGAACCATGTCAGCCGACCGCACCCTCGACGTTCCCGGCCGAGGGCCGGGCGCCTGTGCGTCGCGACTCGCACGTATCCCACGTCGCCCCGCTCACAGGCCGCGCAGGAAGGAACCGACGTGTCGAGCAACCGCATCGACGTGCATCAACACTTGATCCCGCCCGTCTACCTCGACGCGCTGCGAGCGCACGGCATCGACGCGCCCGGCGGCCGCGAGCTGCCCGAATGGACACCGGAGGGGGCGCTCGGGTTGATGGCGGAGGCGGGTATCGCGTCCGCGATCCTCTCGGTGTCGACTCCCGGCACCGCGTTCCTGGCCGAAAGCGCCGAGGCCGGGGAGCTCGCCCGGGCGGTCAACGACTACGCCGCCAAGCTCGCCGCCGAGCATCCCGATCGCTTCGGCTTCTTCGCCACGCTGCCGATGCCCGATGTGGCCGCGGCCGCGGCCGAAGCGCGGCGGGCCCTGGACGACCTGGCAGCCGATGGTGTCGTTCTTCTGGGCAACTCGCGGGGGACCTATCTCGGAGCCGAGGGACAGGACGACCTGTTCCGCGTTCTCGACGACCGCTCGGCGGTGGTCCTCGTCCATCCCGCCGACCTGCCCGCCGAGACGGTGCCCGGTATCCCGCCCTTCGCCGCGGACTTCCTGCTCGACACGACGCGCGCGGCATATCTGTTGGTACGCAATGGAATCCGTCGCCACTACCCCAACATTCGCTTCATCCTCGGCCACGCGGGCGGCTTCGTCCCGTACGCCGCCCACCGCATGGCGTTGAGCATCGTCAACCAGACCGGAGCCAGCCCCGTCGACGTCCTCGACGACTTCGCGAGCTTCTACTTCGACACCGCGCTGTCGGCGAGCGCCGCCGCACTGCCGAGCTTGCTCGCCTTCGCCGAACCCGGGCACGTGCTGTACGGCAGCGATTGGCCGTTCGCCCCCGAACCGGCGGTGCACTACTTCAACGCCGGGCTCCACGAATACCCGCACCTCGACGAGTCCGCCCGCCGCGGCATCGAGCGCACGAACGCCGCCGCGCTGTTTCCCCGGTTCGGGACTGCGGCGCCGTTGCCGGAAGCGCCCTTGCTCGCCAGGGCTCGGCGACGTCTGAAGCAACGCGCGTTCCGCGCCGTCGCTCGAGCCACGACCAAGCGCTGAGCCCTTCCGGTGCGTGATCTCGGCTGGTCCACGGCCGCAGCGAGAAACGCGCGAACGTCGGGGACGGCGACCGGGACGATGCTGTCGAGGTAGCTAGGCAGGCCCTCGGCGCCGAGCCCGATGTAGTCGCTCGCGACCACCGCGGAGCCGTCGGCCGGCAGATCGGCGAGATAGGCCGACTCCGGGGTGGGTCGTCCCGAGACGGTCGGCGCGCACTGGTCACCGCATTGCAAGAACTTCTTCAGCGTTTGCTCGGGGCAGACCTCTAATGTCGGTGGCGCCGAAACAATCTGGGGAGGTCCATCGTGAAGAAGCTGCTGTGCGTGCTGGCCGTGTTCACCGCTGTCATGGTCGCGGTCGCCGGTGCGGCGCAGGCGAAGACGTACCGGGTGAAAGGCAAGTGCAAGGGCGACCTCGCGGGGTACGGGTGGTTCGAGGCCGACACCGATCTCGAAGTCGAGTTCGCCGACGGCGATATCGACCGCGAGTACCGCTACTTCTACTTCTACGGATTCCTCGACGATGTGGACAGCAAGTCGCCCCGGGTCACCTGGGACGATCAGCACGTCGTCTACCGCGAGGGCCACTACGACGTCGCGGTCCCCTATATCTCGGGCGCGGGCCTGTGGTTCAAGGACAACACCAAGAAGAACCGCTGGACAAAGCTCTGCGACTACTGAGTGCGGGACTGTCAGCGCGCTGTCAGCGGCGGCGGTCATTGTCGTTCTCGTCAGCCGGAAACAACGACTCCGGCGCTAACACGAGGAGAAGAACGATGTCGCACAACACCCTCTCGGACCTGGTCGGCGCTCGCATGGAGGCCGTCGGCGCGAAGGCGGATCAGCGGATGGTCGCCGCGGAAGCGGCGCAGGCGCGGTCCGGTCTACGGATCGGGGAGGCCGAGGGTTTCGTCCGGCCGACCAAGCAGGAGATCGCGCAGGCGCTGGGCCGAGGCGCGGGCGCAAGGCAAGCAGCTGGCCGACGACGTGCGGGCGCGCGGCGCGGCGCTGAAGGCCGGGCGATAGACCGTGGGCGGCGGGATCGGCAGCCCTGCCGATCCCGCCGATCGTCACAACCAGGCGCGCAGCGCGTCCGCGATCCGTCGCAGCGCCGTGTCGGCGGTCATGCGCCAGTGGGTGGCGTCCACCGCGTGGTTGTGCACGGCGCCGGTGATCGCCGCGGTCCAGGTCGCGGCGCCGTCCGAGCCGGTCGGATCGTCCTGGGCTGCGGTGAAATACACCAAGTCGCCGTCGAACGGCCGCGGGCGGTAGGCCGCGGCGAGGACCGCCGACACACCCGCCGCGTCCACGACCCGTTCGATCCGCGCGGTTCCGAAGGAGGCGAACGGTTCGGGGAGCGCGCTCAACCGCTCGGCCAACCCGGGTAGGTCCACCGTGTCGTCCAGGTCGAGTTCCACGGCTCGATCACCGAGCAGCCCGCCGAGCAATTCCGGCAGCGGCACCGCGTCGGAGCGGTCCGATTCCGTGCGCAGGTGGCTGTCCAGCATGCCCAGCAGCGCCACCCGCTCGCCCTGGTCCCTGAGCTGGACGGCCATGGCGTGCGCCAGCACGCCGCCGAGCGACCAGCCGAGCAGGTGATACGGACCTTCCGGTTGCACGGCGCGAATCTGCTCGACGTAGAGCCGTGCCCAGTCCTCGATCGAATCCGGCAGCGGGTCAGCGGAACTCAGGGCGGGCGACTGGAGGCCGTAGAGGGGACGGTCCGCGTCGAGGTGCGCGGCGAGCCCCGCGAACGACCAGGCGATGCCGCCGATCGGATGGACGCAGAACAGCGGCTCTGCGGTCCCCGACGCTCGCAACGGCAGCAGCACATCGAAGGCAGTGCTGTCGGCGCCGCCCGCGCGCAGCTCCGCGACGATGCCCGCCGGAGTGGGTGCGGTGAACACCCACATCACCGGGACCGTCGTGCCGAGGGCCTCCCCCAGCCGGGCGGTCAGCGCGGTCGCGATCAGCGAGTTGCCGCCGAGCTCGAAGAAGTTGTCGTCCAGTCCGATTCGATCGCGGCACAGTACGGCGGCGAACGCCTCGCAGACGGTGGTCTCGAGCGCCGTCGACGGCGCGCGATAGGCGCGGGCGGCGAATTCCGGTGCGGGCAGCGCCGCGCGGTCGAGTTTGCCCACCGAGGTCAACGGCACGTCGTCGAGGACGACGATCGCCGTCGGCACCATGTGCGCGGGCAGTATTCGCGCCGCCCATTCGGTCAGCCGATCCGCATCGATGTCCCGGCCGGGGGCGGCCACCACGTACGAAACCAGAACCGTTGCTCCCGCGGGATTCTCCCGGCCGACGGTGACCGCGAAGTCCACGTCCGCGTGCTCGGTGAGCACCGCGTCGATCTCCCCGAGCTCGATGCGGAAACCGCGGATCTTCACCTGGAAATCGGTGCGGCCCCGATACTCCAACTCCCCCATCGCATTCCACGCGACGAGGTCGCCGGTGCGATACATCCGCGCACCCGGTTCGAAGGGGTTCGCGACGAATCGCTCCGCCGTCAGATCCACCCGGCCGAAGTATCCGCGGGCCAACTGCGCACCCGCCACATAGAGCTCGCCCGGCACACCGACCGGCACCGGTCGCAACCGCGAATCCAGCACGTACACCTGGCTGTTCCAGACCGGGGCGCCGATCGGCACGGCCGTCTCGTCGGCAGGCCGCACCGCGTGGCTGGTGATCGACACCGCCGCCTCGGTCGGGCCGTACACGTTGAACAGCGCGGCTTCCGGCGCGGCCGCCGCGAACCGGCGCGCCAGTGCGGCGGGCAAGGTCTCGCCGATGGCCAGCACCCGGCGCAGCGAATCCGGCAACCGGCCGGTCAGCAGGGCGTCCAGCATGGAGGGCACCGTGTGCAGCGTGGTCACGCCCTCGCGCGCCACGAGTCCGTTCAGGTGCGCCGGATCCCGATGACCATCGGGTGCGGCGATCACCAATCGACCGCCGCACGTCGCCGCCGACCAGAACTCCCACACCGAAAGGTCGAACGTCGCCGCCGTCTTCAACAGCACCGCGTCGTCGGCGGCCAAACCGAATTCGGCTGCCTTCCAACGCAACTGATTGACGATCGCACCGTGGGACACCGCGACGCCCTTCGGACGCCCAGTGGAACCAGATGTGAAGATCACATACGCCGCGTGCTCGGCGCGCAAGGGCGCGACGCGGTCCGCGTCCGTGATCGTCGAAGCGTCCATCGCCGACAGATCCACTCGATCCAGCCGCACAACCGGCGCGACGGACGTGGCGAAATCCGCGTCGGCATCGGTCAGCACGCAGATCGGGGCCGCCGTCGCCAGGATGTACTCCGACCGCCGCGCGGGCTGATCCGGGTCCACCGGCACATACGCGCCGCCCGCCTTGCTCACCGCGTACATCGCGACGACCAGGTCCATCGAACGCCGGATGGCGAGCGCCACCTGCGACTCCGGGCCGACACCCAGCGAAATCAGATGCCGGGCAAGCTGATTGACGCGTGCGTCCAGTTCCGCGTAGCTCGAACGCGCACCGTCGGCGGTGATCAGCGCCACCGCGTCCGGGGCGGCGGCGACGGCCGCGTCCAGCAGGGACGGCAATGTGGCGCTCGTGTCCACCGGATGGGTGGTGTCGTTCCAAGCCGTGAGAATCCGAGAACGCTCCGTGGCCGCGAGCAGATCGATCGCACCGACCGGCGCCGTAGCGTCCGCGACCACCGCGTCCAGCAGCCGGACGAACCGGTCGGCGAAACCCCGCACCGTCGACTCGTCGAACAGGTCCGTGGCGTAGGTGAAGAAGCCACCGATCCCGGTCGGCGCGCCCTGTTCGTCGTAGCCGTCCGCCACGATGACGTGCAGATCGAACTGCGACAGCCGCCGATCCGTTTCCCACGCGGCGACCGTCAACCCGGACAGTTCCATGCGGACCTCGGCCAGATTCTGGAACGACAGACCCACCTGGAACAGCGGATGGCGGGCGGTTGACCGCGCCGGATTCAACACCTCGACCAGCCGCTCGAACGGCACGTCGGCGTGCGCGAAGGCCTGGAGGTCGGTGTCACGCTGGCGCTCGAGCAATTCCGTGAAGCTCGCGTCCGGATCCACCCGGGTGCGAAAGACAAGCGTGTTGACGAACATGCCGATCAGATCGTCGAGCGCCGCTTCGCCGCGACCCGCCACCGGCGTGCCGATCGCGATGTCGTCGGTGCCCGACAGCCGGGCCAGCAGCACCGCCAGCGCGGTGTGCACGACCATGAACAGCGTCGCGCCCCGCGCCCGTGCCAGCTCCGCGAGCGCCGCATGGGTTTCCGGCTCGATGCGCAGCGGCACCTGTCCGCCCGCGTAGGACTGCACCGCGGGTCGCGGCCGATCCCTCGGCAGCTCCAGCTGATCCGGCAGGTCGGCGAGCGCCTGCCGCCAGTAGGCGATCTGCTCGGCCGCGGGCGACCCAGGCTCGTCCTCGCGGCCCAGCAACGCGCGCTGCCACAGCGCGTAGTCCACGTACTGCACCGCAAGCGGCGCCCACTGCGGCGCCTGCCCCAGCGCACGGGCCGCGTAGGCGGCGGCCAGATCGCGAGTCAGCGGGCCGCCCGAGTAACCGTCGCCGGAGATGTGGTGGACGACCATGGCCAAGACGAATTCGCGGTCACCGGCTTGGAAGAGCACGGCGCGCACGGGCACTTCGACGGTGACATCGAAGACCGTCGAAAGCAGCTTCGCCACAGCCGTTTCCACATCGGCCACGGGCCGTACCCGCAGTATCGGCGCATCGGGATGTTCAGGCGGCAGCACGACCTGCACCGGTCCGTCTTGCCGCTGCGGATACACCGTGCGCAGGATCTCGTGCCGGGCGACGAGATCGGTGAACGCCCATCGCAGCGCGTCGATGTCGAGTTCGCCGGTCAAGCGAATCGCGACCGGAATGTTGTAGGCGGCCGACCCGGTGTCGAACCGGTTGAGGAACCACATCCGCTGCTGCGCGGGCGACAGCGGAATGCGTTCCGGCCGTTGGCCCGCCACCAGGACCGGACGACCTCCGGCGCCGGTCAGCTTCGCCACCTCGCGCGCACAACCGGCGACGGTCGGTGCGGCGAACAGCAGGCGCACCGGAACCCTGGCGTCCACCGCGGCGCCGAGGCGCGCGGTCACCCTGGTGGCGAGCAGCGAGTTGCCGCCCTGCTGGAAGAAGTCGTCGTCCGCGCCGATCCGGTCGACGCCGAGCACCTCGGCGAAGACCGAGGCGACCGTCCGTTCCAGGACCGTGGCCGGCTCCCGGTAGGCACGGGCCGCGAACTCCGGTTCCGGAAGTGCGTTTCGGTCGAGCTTGCCGACCGCGGTCCGTGGCACCTCGTCGAGCACGACGACCGCCGCGGGCACCATGTGCGAAGGCAGCGTCCGCGCGGCCCATCCCGTCAGCCGGTCGGCATCGAGATCGCGGCCCGTCACGTACGAAACCAGCACCGTTGCTCCGCTGGGATTCTCGCGTCCCATGGTGACCGAGTACTCGACGCCCGGGTACCCGGCGAGGACCGCGTCGATCTCGCCGAGTTCGATGCGGAAGCCACGAATCTTCACCTGGAAGTCGGTGCGGCCGAGGCATTCCAGCTCCCAGCCGCCGGCTTCGGCGGCGGGCACCCATCGGACCAGGTCACCCGTCCGGTACATCCGCTCGCCGGACAGCCACGGATGCGCGACGAAGCGCTCCGCCGTCGCACCGGCGCGTCCGCGATAGCCGCGCGCGAGCGCCGGTCCCGCCAGATACAGCTCGCCCGCGACGCCGGCGGGCACCGGATGCAGTCGCTCGTCGAGCACCATCGCCCCGATGCCAGGGACCGGGCGGCCGATCGTGACGCGTTGTCCCGCGGCCAGAGTCGTGTAGGTAGCGCCGATCGTCACCTCGGTCGGACCGTAGCCGTTGATGAAGCGGCGGCCCGGCTGCCACTTGGCCACCAACTCGGGGGTGGTGGCCTCGCCACCGGCGGACACCACGGCCAAGTCGTCCAAACCGACCGGGTCGACGGTGCCGAGCAGTGTCGGCGTGATGATCGTGTGCGTCACCCGCTCGGCGCGCAGCAGCTCGTGCAGTTCGGCGCCGCCGACGGTGTCCGGCGGCGCGATCACCAGTGTGGCGCCGCTGTAGAACGCGCTGGACAGCTCCTCCACCGACTGGTCGAAACTCGGCGAACAGACATGCAGCATCCGGTGTTCCGGTGCCAGCCCAAGCATGTCGACCGTGTGGCCGACCAGTCCGCCGAGCCCGACGTGAGTGACGGCGACGCCCTTGGGCAGACCTGTCGATCCCGACGTGTAGATCACATACGCCGGATGCGACATACGCAACGGCTCACGCCGATCCGTGTCTGTCACGGCCGCAGCCGATTCCGCGGCGCAGCGAGCGAGCACGGCGGGATCGTCGAGTACGAGCCAGTCCACCGCGCCGGACAGTCCGGCCACCTCGTCCGCGACGGTGATGCCCACCGCCGCACCGGAATCGGCGACCATGTAGCGCACCCGCTCCGCCGGATAGGTCGGATCGACCGGCAGGTACGCACCACCGGCCTTGGCGACCGCCCACACCGCGACGACCATCTCATAGGAACGCCGTATCGCCAATGCCACCACGGTTTCCGGCGCGACACCGCGCTCGATCAGGACGCGCGCCAACCGCGAGGACGACTCGTCGAGTTCACCGTAGGTGTAGGCCCGCCCCGCGTCGCGCACGGCGATCCGGTCCCGCCCGAAGCGGACACCGCGGACCAGCAGATCCGGCAGCGTGCCGACAGCGGCCGGGCAACCGCCGCCCATCCGGGTCAACCGCTCGTACTCGTCCGCGGCAAGCATCGGCAGGTCGCCGACCGGCAGGTCGGGCCGTTCCGCGAGCGCCGTCAGCACTCGGACGAACCGCTGCGCGAACGCGTCCGCCTCGAAGTCACCGAAACGCTCACGGGTATAGCACATCTCACCGAAGAGTTCGGTGGGACCGTCGGTGAGCGAGATGGCGAGATCTCCCACCGCTTCCGCGGGTCCGTGGAACGACAACGCCACCTGGAACAGCGGATGCCGGGCCTGCGACCGCCGCACGCCGAGCAGATCGACCAGCTCGTCGAACGGAATGCCGGAATGCGCGAAGCCTTCCAGCTCGACCCGGTGCGCTTCGGGCAGAAGATCGACGAAACGCGCGCGCCGATCCACCTTGGTGCGCAAAACCACCTCGGCGCACCGGCCGTCGCGCACGGGCGATCCGATCGCGACGTCATCGACGCCGGACAGCCGTGTCAGCAGCACGGCCAGTGCCGTACGCACGACCGCCGACCAGGTCACACCCTCCGCGTCCGCGAGCAGGCGCAGACCGCGGTGCGTCTCGTCGGGCACCGAGAAGTCCACTCGCCCACGGTCGTTCGCACCCGGCGCGGTGCGCGACCCACTCGCGGGCAGCTCGAGTTCGGGCAAGCCAGCCAACGCGGTGCGCCAGTACCTGGACCGGGTGATCGCGTCGTCCGACTCGACGTCGAGCAGCAGCGCGGTCTCGGCGGCGCGGCGCTCGGGTGCGTCGACCAGATCGCCGAGCACCCGGCGCAGCCGGTCGGCCACGGCCTGCGCCGTCGTGTCGGCGACGACGTCGCGCCGGTACTTCAGTTGCACCAGTGTGCGGCTGCCGAGGAAGACCAGCACGGTGATCGGATAGTGGGTGTAGTCGGCTCCGCTCAGCCCGTCCACCCGCACTCCGTCGAGTGCGCCGCTCGCCTGCCGCAGGCCCTCGACGTCGACCGGGTACGACTCGAAGACCAGCATCGTGTCGAACAGTTCGCCCTGCCCCGCGACGCGCTGGATGGCGCCGAGCCCGAGGTGGTGGTGATCCAGCAGCGACACCTGCTCGGCCTGCACCCCGTCGATCAGGGAACGGATGGTCGTGCCCTGATCGAACCGGACACGGACCGGGATCGCGTCGACGAACAGGCCGATCATCTCGCCGATGCCGTCGAGCTCGGCGGGCCTGCCGGAGATGGTCGCGCCGAAGACGACATCGTCGCGTCCGGTGCCTGCCGCGACGACCAGGCCCCACGCGGCCTGCATCACCGTGTTGGCGGTGACCTCGGCCGCAGCCGCGTATGCGGTCAGCTCGGCGGTCTGCGCGGTGGACAGCTCGAATTCGCACAGACCGAATCCGTCGCCCGAGGCCGCGGGCCAGGTCAGCTCGGGGGCGAGCATCGTCGCCGTCGCGCCCGCGAGCATCTCCGACCAGGCCCGCTCCGCGGCCGCGCGATCCTGCTGCGACAGCCACCGCAGGTAGTCGCGGTAGGGGCGGACCTGCGGTAGCGGCGACGCGTCGCCGCCGGTCGCGTACAGGACGAGCAGCTCCTTCATCAGCAGCGGCATCGACCAGCCATCGAGCAGGATGTGGTGGCCGGTCAGAACCAGGTGGCTGCGGCCGGAATCGGTGGTGTACACCGTGAATCGCAGCAGCGGCGCGATGGCCGGATCGAATTCGGTGCGCTGTTCGGCGGCCAGCAGGCGGGGCAGGTCCGCATCGGCGACGCCGTCGATGATGCGCCACGGCATCTCGATGCCGTCCACCACCAGCTGCACCGGCGTCCCGTCGGCCGTGGCGACGAAGGCCGAGCGCAGGTTGGCGTGCCGGTCCAGGATGGTCTGGGCCACCCCGCGCAGCCGGTCGGTATCCAGCTCGCCCGTCAGCTCGGCCGCCAATTGGATGATGTAGGCGTCGACCGACCCGGCGAGCAGTTCGATGAGCACCAGCAGAGAGGATTGCAGCGGCGAGAGCGGCAGCACATCCGACAGGCCGGGATACGTCCGCCGCCAACGGTCCAGTTCGTCCTGGGAGACCCGTACCAGCGGCACATCCGAGGGCGTGAGGCCACCAGCGGCCGGGTGCCATACGTGCTCGGCGACCGCGGCCAGCGCGGCGGTCCAGTCGTCGGCGAGTTCTCGCACCGCCGCCTCGTCGAGGATTCCGCTCGCGTAGCGGAAGCTCGCCTCCATCAGCGGACCGGTCGCGGTGTCGGCGACTATCGCGTTGATATCGATCACCGCCCCCGCGGGCAGCGCGGGATCGTATTCGATCTCGATCTCGCCGAGATCGGCTGTCGGCAACCAGCTTCCGTCGGTCTGGTCGGCGGCGCCGCCCGCCGAGGCGCGGCCGAGATAGTTGAAGCCGATCTGCCCGATGTCGCCGGTGAGGCGTCCGGCGGTGCCGGGATCGAGATGGCGCAGCATGCCGAAGCCGATGCCCTTGTCCGGCACCGCGAGAAGTTGTTCCTTGACCGTCTTCATTACGGCGGCGAGCACCGCGCCGTCGGCGAGCGCCTGCGCGGTATCGATGCCGGACAGGTCGATGGCGACCGGGTAGATGCTGGTGAACCAGCCGAGGGTGCGCGTGAGATCGGCTCCGGGAACGACGGTTTCCTCGCGTCCGTGGCCTTCGAGCCGGATTCGGGTCGTCGGGGCGTCGACACCGCGCCGTGCCCGCCAAGCGCGCACGGCCAGCGCCAGCGCGGCGAGCAGCCCGTCGTTGACGCCGCCGCGATACAGCGCGGGAAGCGTGGTCAGCATGGCCTCGGTGACCTCGACCGGCACACGCACGGTGATCGATCGCAGGGTCGGCTCGGTGTCGATCGCGCAGTCGACGGTGCGCGCACCGAGCAGCGGATCCGGTGTGGCCAGCACCCGCTGCCAGTAATCCGCCTCGCCTGCCCGGCCCGCGGCCGCCTCGGTCAAGCCGTGCGCCCAGCGCCGGAACGAGGTACCGACGGCGGGCAACTCGATCCGCTGCCCCGCCGCGCGCTGCGCCCAGGCCAGCACCAGGTCGGGAATCAGGATGCGCCATGACACCCCGTCGATGACGTAGTGGTGTGCCGCGACGGCGAGCGCGTCCCGCGCGCCCGTCCTGCGCACCCAGGCGAAGGCGATCATCCTGGCGGCGGCCGGATCAAGGGCGGCCAGCGCCGAAGCCATTGCCGCACTGCCCGTTCGGGTCAACTCGGAGTCGGCCACGGCGGTCGCGTCGATCTCGATCACCAGCTCGTCGGCGTCGACCGCGTCGCGCGTCAGCGTTTCGAAACGCCATCGGCCGTCGTCCCGCCATACGCGGGAACGCAGCACCTCGTGCCGGTCGAGTACCGCCGCGATCGTCTCGACGAGACCGGCACGGTCGATGCCATCGGGCAGCGCGAGCACCATGGTCTGCGCGAAGCGATCGCAGGAACCGTTGGCGAGGAATTCGGCGAGCACCGGCGTCAGCGGCACCTCCCCGACACCGCCGCCGGGCAATTCCGCCAGCACCGTCGGCGGCGCGTCCGCGCCGACCGTCGCGACGCGCGCCAGTCCCGCCACCGTCTTGTGTTCGAACACGTCGCGCGCGGTGAAGACGATTCCGGCCGTCTTCGCCAGCGACACCAGCTGGATCGACATGATGCTGTCGCCGCCGACCGCGAAGAACGAGTCGTTCACCCCGACCGACGGCACACCGAGCACCTGCGCGAACAGCTCGGCGAGGCGCGATTCGATCGGACCGAGCGGCGCGCGAGCCGGCGCCATCTCGAAGACCGGCTCCGGCAACGCCTTTCGATCCAGCTTGCCGTTGGTGGTCAACGGGAGTTCGTCGAGGACGACGATCGCCGATGGCACCATGTGCGACGGAAGAATCTTCGCGGCGTGCTCGGTGAGCAGCGCCGGATCCACCGCGCGTCCCGGCGCGGCGAGCACGTACGACACCAGCGCCGTCGATCCCGACGCCATCGTCCGTCCGATCGTGACCACGAAGTCGACGTCGTCGTGTCCGGCGAGGACCGCGTCGATCTCGCCCAGCTCGATGCGGAAGCCGCGCACCTTGACCTGCGTATCGGCACGTCCCACATAGTCGAGATCCCAAGGCGCCGAGCGCGATCCCGCGTCCACGCAGGCGGATGCCGGACGCAGGCGCACCACGTCGCCGGTGCGGTACATTCGCGCGCCGGGTCCGCCCCACGGGTTGGGGAGGAAACGCTCGGCGGTCAAGCCGGCCCGGTTGCGGTAGCCGCGTGCCAGCGCGCCGCCCGCGAGATACAGCTCGCCCGCCACACCCGGCGGCACCGGGTTCAGCCGCGCGTCCAAGACCAACGCTGACATGCCGTGTACCGGCTTACCGATCGTAATGCGCTGTCCGGCGGACAATTCCGCGAACGACGTGACGATGGTCGCCTCGGTCGGGCCGTACGCGTTGAGGTAGCGCCGGCCCGGCTGCCACTTCGCCAGTAGCTCCGGCGTCGTCACGTCTCCGCCGACGGCCACCACCGCGAGCGCGTCCAGCCCGGCCGGGTCGACCGTGCCGAGGACCGCCGGGGTGATGATCGTGTGCGTGACCGCCTCGTCGCGCAACAGGTCGCCGAGTTCGGCCCCGCCGGCCACACCGGGCGGCACGACGACCAACGTCGCGCCCACGGAGAACGCGCACAGCCACTCGAGCACCGAAGGGTCGAAGCTCGGCGAGCAGATTTGCAGGAACCGGTGATGCGGCTCCAGCCGATACTGTTTCACCGTTCCGTCCAGGATGCCGCCCAGGCCTGCGTGGGTCACGGTGACGCCCTTGGGCACACCCGTCGAACCGGATGTGTAGATGACGTAGGCCGGGTGTCGCATGCGCAGCGGCGCAAGGCGATCCGCGTCCGTCACGGGGGCGGGCGACTGGGCGGCGCATTCCCGCTCGGTCGCCGGGTCGTCGAGCACCAGCCAGCCCACGTCGCCGGGCAGCCGATCCGCGTATTCGGCGCTGGTGATGCCGAGCACCGCGCCGGAGTCGGACACCATGTGCCGCATTCGTTCCACGGGGAGGACCGGGTCGATCGGCACGTGCGCGCCACCGGCTTTGGTTACGGCCAGCACCGCGGCCGCCAGGTCGGCGGAGCGCGGCAGGGCGACGGCGACCGATCGCTCGGGACCGACACCGCGATGGATCAGGACACGCGCCAATCGCGAAGTGCGCTCGTCGAGTTCGCCGTAGCCGATCGAACGGTTCCGGTCACGCACCGCGACGCGGTCGCGGCCAAGTGCGACGCCTCTGGTCAACAGGTCGGGCAGGAGGCCGGTGGCCATGACTGCGTCGTCGGCGACGCGGGTCAGCAGCGCTCGCTCCTCCGTATCGAGCAGCGGGAGGTCGCCGACGGGAATCTCCGGGCGGTGCACGGCGGCCGCGAGCAACCGGAGGAAGCGCTCGGCGAAGACCTGGACGGTGTTCTGATCGAACAGCGCTTGCGAGAAGGTGAAATTCGCGGCGATACCTGTCGCGTGCTCTCGAATGTGCAGGGACAGGTCTTGTCGGGAGGAAGGTGCCGCGCCGGAGGGCTCGACCGCGAAGGGAGCACGTTCCCCCGCCGAGAACATCGTTCGCACCAGAGGGAGACGTTCGGTCGGACGGTCCAGTAGCGCCGATAGACCGTCGAAAGGCAGGTCGGATCGCGAGAAGGCTTGTAGCGCGACGTCTTTCGCCTGGGATAGCAAGGCGCCGAAGGATAGGTCACCCCGCACCCGGGTGCGCAGAACAACAGTGTTGCCCGATCCGTCGGAGACCGGAGTGCCGATCGCGATGTCGCCGGCGCCCGATAGTCGGGCCAGCAGGACCGCGAATGCCGCGTGGACGACGGTGAACACGGTCACGTCCGCCGTCCGCGCGAGCTGCTGTAGTCGCCGGTGCAGATCGGCATCGATCTCGAAGTCGATGTGGCCGTCCGCGGTGACGGATGCCGCGGATCTCGGGCGATCGACGGGTAGGTTCAGCTCGTCCGGCAGCCCGGCGAGCGCCTCGCGCCAGTACCGCGTCTGCGCGACGATATCGTTGCGATCGTCCAGCAGCGCCAGCGTTTCGGTCGCCGTGCGTTCCGGCGCCGCGACGAATTCGCCGATCAGGGCACGCAGCCGGTCCGCAAGGGCGTGCCCGGTCGCGTCGGTGATGACGTCGCGCCGGTGCTGCACTTGCAACCGCAGCTCGGCGCCCATGTCGACCTGGACGGCCACCGGATAGTGGGTGAAGTTGACCGCTTGCAGGTCGACGATCTCCAGGCCGTCGATCTTCCCGTAGGCCTGCCGCAGGCCGTCGGCGTCCACGGGATACGACTCGTAGGCCAGCAGCGAATCGAACAGCTCGCCCGCACCGGCCGCACGCTGGATGTCGGCCAGCCCGACGTGATGACCGTCGAGCAACGAAACCTGTTCGGACTGAAGGCGAGTCAGCAGCTGCCGCAGCGAGTCGCCTTCCTCGAAGCGGACCCGGACCGGGACGGTGTTCGCGAAGAGACCGACCATGTCGTCGACGCCGTCGAGCTGTGGCGGCCTGCCGGACACCACCGCGCCGAAGACCACATCGTCACGTCCGGCGCAGGCCGCGAGCACCAGGCCCCACGCCGCCTGCACCACGGTGTTCACGGTGACCCCCGCCGCCGCGGCGAACGCCGACAGGGCCGCGGTCTCGTCCCGCGACAGGTCGGCGGCGCACACGCCGTAGCCCTCGGCGGTGTGGACGGGCGGCGCGACGACGGCGGCGAGCCTGGTGGGCGTCAGCCCCTCCAGCGCCCGGCTCCACGTGCGCAGCGCGGCTTCCCGGTCGTAGTGCGCCAGCCACGCGAGATAGTCGCGATACGGCCGCATCCCCGGCAGCGGCGACGAAATGCCGTCCGCGGCATAGGAAATCAGCAGATCCTTCATGAGCAGCGGCATCGACCAGCCGTCGAGCAGGATGTGATGCGCGGTCAGCACCAGGTGGGTGCGCCCGAAAGCGCCTCGGTACACCGTGAATCGCACCAGCGGCGCCACCGCCGGATCGAATCCGAGGCCCTGCTCGGCGGCGAAGAACACCGCAGGATCGGTGTCCGGCGTGTCGACGACCCGCCACGGCACCTCCAGTCGCTCGCAGACGAACTGGACCGGGTCACCCGCGGCCGACGAGCCGAACGCGGACCGCAGGATGGGGTGTCGATCCAGCACGGCTTGCGCCGCACGCCGGAGGCGATCGAGATCGATGTCGCCGGACAGTTCCACCGCCAGCTGGAGCAGATAGGGGTCAGCGGTCGCCGACATCTGGGTGAGGAAAAGCAGTCCGAGCTGTAGCGGCGAGAGCGGCAGCACGTCGACCAGTCCCGGCCGTTCCGCCCGCCAGATGTCGAGCTCCGCCTGGGTGACCCGCACCAGCGGGACGTCGGCCGGGGTCAAGCCGCCCGCGGACGAATCGCGCAGGTGCCCGGCGAGGACGGTGAGTGCGGCCACCCAACGTTCGGCCAGCTCGCGGACGGCGTCCGCGTCGAGAATCTCGGACGCGTAGGCGAAGGACGCGGTCAGCTGCGCGCCCGCGTCGGTGTCGGTGACGAGCGCGTTGATGTCAACCACCGCGGCGGCGGGCATTGCCGCGTCCTGCGCGGCGTCCGGAGCGCCCCAGTCGTCGGTCGGCAGCCAGCTCCCGCCGGTCAGCGCCTCCGGGACGTCACCCGTGGAGATCTTGCCGAGATAGTTGAAGCCGATCTGGCCGAGCGCACCCTCGAGTCCGGCCGCGGTGTCGGGGTTCAGGTACCGAAGCATGCCGAAGCCGATGCCCTTGTCCGGCACCGTGATCAGCTGCTCCTTCACCGCCTTGAGCAGCGCCGCGGTCGCCGCGCCGCCGCGCCAGGCCGCCTCGGGATCGATGCCGGACAGGTCGAGCGCCACCGGGTACATGGTGGTGAACCAGCCGACGGTGCGGGTCAGGTCGGCGCCCGCGACGGTGGCCTCCTCGCGGCCGTGGCCTTCGAGCCGCACCCTGGTCGCGGCGGCGTCGACGCCCCTGTTCGCGCGCCAGGCGCGCGTCGCCAACGCCAACGCCGCGAGTAGGCCGTCGTTGACCCCGGCCCGGTACACCGTCGGCAGTTCGGTCAACACCGCGTGAGTGACACCGGCGGGCACGGTAATGGTGAAGCGCCGCACTGTGTCCGACGTGTCGTGGGCCGGATCCAGCGCACGCGCGCCGAGCGGCGGATCGTCGACGGCGAGAGTTCGCTGCCAGTAGGACAATTCGCCGGTGCGATCCGTGGCCGCCTCGACCAGACCGTACGCCCAACGCCGGAACGACGTGCCGACGGCGGGCAGGGTGATCCGGTGGCCGCCATCGCGTTGCGCCCACGCCGCCACCAGATCGGCGATCAGGATTCGCCACGACACGCCGTCGATCACATAGTGATGCGCGGCGACGATCAGTGCGTCCCGGCCGTCCGGGCGGGACAGCCAGGTGCAGGCGATCATCCGCGCGGCCGCCGGATCGAGCGTGTCCAGAGCGGAATCCATTGCGGCGCTCGCGATTTCGGACAACTCTTCGAGGCCGAGTCCCGCGGGCACATCGACGCAGGTGATCAGCGCGTCCGCGTCCACCGCACCCACGGGGAGGGTACGCAGCCGCCATTGCCCGTCGACGGGCCGGAGCTGAGCGCGCAGGATGTCGTGGTGGTCGAGCACCGCGGCGAGCGTGGCCACCAGGCCCGCGCGGTCGATGCGCTCGGGGAGCGCGAGCACCATGTGCTGGGTGAATCGGCCGAACGACCTGCCACCGGCCAAGTAGGCGGCCAGCACCGGCGTCAACGGGATCTCGCCGACCCCGCCGCCCGGCAACTCGGCGAGCTTCGGCACGGACTCGGCGCCGACCACCGCGACGCGCGCCAGCCCGGCGACGGTGCGGTGCTCGAACACGTCTTGCGGGGTGAAGGAGATACCCGCCGCCCTGGCTCGCGACACCAGCTGAATGGACAGAATGCTGTCGCCGCCCGCGGCGAAGAACGAATCCTCCGCCCCGACTCGCCGCACGCCGAGCACCTGCGCGAACAGTTCTGCGATCCGGGATTCGACCTCCCCCTGCGGGGCACGCGACACCGCCGCCTCGAACACCGGCTCCGGCAACGCCTGCCGATCCAGTTTTCCGTTGGCGGTCAAAGGGATCGCGTCGAGCGCCACGAACGCGGAGGGCACCATGTGGCCGGGCAGCGACGCGCCGGCGAAACGGGACAGTTCGCCGGTGTCCAGCGAAACACCTTCCCTGGCAAGGACATAGGAGACCAGCACCGTGGCGCCCGATGGCGCGACCTTGCCCAGCGTCGCGGCGTAGTCGACATCGGGGTGCGCGGTGAGCGCGGCGTCGATCTCCCCGAGTTCGATGCGGAAGCCGCGGATCTTCACCTGGAAATCGGTGCGGCCGAGGTATTCGAAGTCGCCGTCCGCGGTGCGGCGCACCAGGTCGCCGGTGCGGTACATGCGCGCGCCGGCTTCCCCGCCGAACGGGCTGGCCACGAACCGTTCCGCCGTGAGTGCCGCGCGCCCGAGGTAGCCCTGCGCCAGCGCGGGGCCGGACAGATACAGCTCGCCGGTCACTTCGGGCGGCACCGGACGCAACCGCGCGTCCAGCACCACCGCGCCGACGCCGGGCATGGCGGCGCCGATGGTGATCGGATGGCCGGGCTCCAGTTGGGTGCTGCCGGTCGCGAGGATGGTGGCCTCGGTAGGACCGTAGCCGTTGTAGAACGACCGGCCGGAGGCCGCCCACCGTTCGACCAGCGCGGGACCGAACGCGTCACCGGCGACGACCACCACGCGCAGCGCGTCGAGCCCGGCCGGATCGACCGACTCCAGCGCGGCGGGCGTGATCAGCAGGTGGGTGACGCGCTCGCGGCGGAGCAGGTCGGCGAGATCGGCGCCGCCGAACACCGTCGGCGGCGACACCACCAGCGTCGCGCCCGCGCCGAAGGCGAGCAGCAGCTCGAGCACCGAGACGTCGAAGTTCGGCGAGCACACGTGCAGGACCCGGGCAGCGGCGTCCACCGCGTAGCGCTCCCGGACGGCGGTGACGAGACTCGCGAGACCGGCGTGCGTCACGACGACGCCCTTCGGGCGACCGGTCGAACCGGAGGTGTAGATGACGTAGGCCGGATGCTGTTCGGTCAGCACCCTGACCCGATCGACGTAGGAGATCGGGTGCGCGGCCCGCGCCGCGATCCGCTCCCGGTGCCGGGGATCGTCGAGCTCGAGCCATTCGACGCCGTCACCGAGCAGCGGGCGGTGCGTGGTGGCGGTGAGACCGAGCACGGCGCGCGAGTCGGCGACGACGTAGGCGATGCGTTCCGCGGGCAGGGCGGGGTCGACCGGCACGTAGGCCGCCCCGGTCTTGGCGATAGCCCAGACGGCGAGCACCGACTCGATCGAACGGGTGAATCCGACGGCGACGACGTCACCCGGGCCGATGTCACGGTCGATCAGGTCACGCGCCAGCCGCGACGAGGCTTGGTCCAGCTCGGTGTAGGTGAGTTCGCGCCGATCGCCCGGTTCGCCGGTCGGATCATAGGAGATCGCTATCGAATCGGCCGCCGACTCGACAGCGGCGGTCAGCAGTTGGACGAAGAGCGGATTACTCGACCTGCGACGAATTCGACCCCGAACAGCACGACGAACTCCATCCATCCGAGTACTACATCCCTCTCGCGTCCTGCCCACGGGTTTCGTCGAGACCCACGAACCCGGCCGGATCCGGTCCGCCCTCGAGCGGGCCGGTGTCGAACAAAGCAAGAAGGAATCGATTGTCGGGGCAATTTCGGCCCCTATCAGACCACAGGTCGCGCCGTAGTGACGTGTCAGCGACATATGCCCAGGCAGGGACCTGCCTCAACGATTGCCAGATCTTAGCCACATGACAGCGTGACCCAGACACCCGGCCCGCGCCCGCCGGTCGGCGGAGTGGCGGTCGGGACGCGGTCGCGCCGCCGAGACGTCACGCCGATTTCGCCGGTGACGCACGGCACAAACCGTTGCGGGATCACTCGGAGGTAGCTTCGGACGGCTCGGGGCGATTCGGGTGCGGACCGCCGTCTTCACGCGCCGGGCCGTGCCCCGGCTAGTCGCCGCGGTATCGGACGACGAACCGGCGCAGTATTTCGGGTGGCACCGTGATTGATTCGCGGTGACCGAGTTCTGTGAGGTAGTCCGCTTCCTCGGGGGCGAAGTACCCGGCGTGGCGATACGCCTCGATGCGGATAGCGAGGCCGTTGCCATCCAGCTCGGGGTGGAACTGGGTCGCGTAGACGTGTTGCCCGGTCCGGATCATCTGCACCGGGCAGCTGGAGGAGCCCGCCAGCAGGGTCGCGCCGGGGGGCACGTCCTGGCAGGCCTCCTTGTGGCCGACGAAGGCGCGGAACGAACGCGGGAGATCGTGCAGCAGCGGGTCGTCATCGGCGCGCTCGGTGAACTCGATGGTCTGCGCGCCCGCTGTCTCGCCGTACCGGTCACCACCGACCTTCCCGCCGAGCGTGTCGGCGAGAATGCCGAGCCCGTAGCAGGCGCCCAGATACGGGAAGTCGCGGCCGACGATCTCGATCATCAGCTTCTTCAGCCGGGGCTCGAAGCGCTTCTGATAGTCGTACTTGTCGTCGTCGGGGCTGCTGACGTTGCTCGGTCCGCCACCGACGATGACCGCCGAATAGTCGTCGAGCTCGATATGCGGGAACTCCTCGTCCATCTGCACCCGCACCACATCGCAGGCGTCGAGCTCGCCTGCGCGCAGGATCGCGCTGTACTCGTCGTCCGCCGCGGCGCGCTCGGGCCGCAACTGCAAGAGCAAGCAGGGCTTGGCCATATACCGATTGTGCAAGATCCCCGGCCGGGAAAGTCGATAATGCCAGGTCGTTGGGCGTTCACGCAGGGCGATGACGCGCGGATACGCCGACCCCAGTTTCGGTGGCGCACGTTTCGTCGTCTGTCCGCGACCTCGTCGCGGTCGATAGCGTCTGCGGTAGCGGCCACCCCTTGCCGCCCGAAAGGAATCTCTCGATGCGCAGGTACCTTCGCGCCGGCATGTTCACCGGCGCCATCCTGCTGGCTCCCTTGGCCACCGCCGTGCCCGCGTCGGCCATCCCGCTGGAGCCCGCCGAGCCGGCTCAGCAGTCGGAGCGGGTCGCCAATCCGGGCTGCCCCGGCGGCGCTCCGCACTGGGACTGCCTGCTGCTCTCGCTGTCGGCGAGCGGTTCCGGCAAGTAGGAATCTCGGACGATACGTGCCGGATGACGAAACCCCTTCCCCGCGAGCGGAAGGGTTTTCGTTCTCAGAGGGCCTCCGCGCACTCCGAACCGGTCGCGACGTAGGTCACATCCCGCTACTCTTTCACTCACTCTGAAACGTACTGGTCTCAGATGTGGGCCCTGCCCGCGGATGCCGAAGAAGCTACGGACTTTTCGCTCGGCGTAGACGACCGCCTGCTCCATGGAAGTGGGCATCCACAACATCACCATCGCCATCAGCGTCCTCCACAGCACCGAAACGGCCGTCCCCGCCGCCGTTTACGACGTCCTGATGGTCCCCTCGCCACCGCCGTCGGCTGGCTCCTCACCCGCCGCCAACCCCGCCCCGCCCTCGCCGAAACCGGCTGAGGGGCAATGGCGCCGAGACCTCATCGACCCGCACCGAAATCGCTGACGCGTGAACGATTCACTGACCGCTGCCACCCCGCACTGGCCATCCGGGATCTTCGGCAAGTCGGTGGCGTCATGCCAGGAGCGGCCCGCGACGTATTCCTCCGGTCGCCGCACGTCACTCCTGCGGTACCCGCCCGTGTCGATCTCGACTTCCCGCGCCCGAGAGCGATCGGCAGATCGACGGCATACTGACCGGCAGATCATCGACATGCGCTTCGGCAGATCGACGGCGAACTCCTGCGCAAAACGACGCTCAACCCCTCGGCAGATCGACGGCCTGCCTGTCGGCAGATCGACGACCGATCCGTATGATCACGGAATGCGACAAGCCGTCGACTACCTGCCGAGACGAGCCGCCGAGTTAGTGCTGGAAGCGCTCACGGACACCCGCGTCGTCATCATCAACGGCGCACGTCAAACGGGCAAAAGCACCCTCGCCGAACGATGCCTGGCCGATCGCCCGGACGCCGTCAAAAGGTATCTCGACGACCCCCGAACCCGAGCGTCGGCCACTGCCGACCCGGTCGCCTTTCTCGATGCTCCTGGCACCATGCTGATCGATGAAGTACAGCGTGTACCAGAACTGTGGCTGGCGATCAAGCATGCGGTTGATCGGGACCCTCGCCCCGGCCGATTCCTGTTGACTGGTTCGGCACGACTCCTCGGACTCAGCGAACTTCCGGACGCCCTGCCCGGACGCTCCGAAACAGTCGAGCTTTTCCCGCTGTCACAGGGCGAGATTCTCGGCGCCTCGGACGGCTTCATCGATGCGGCATTTGCCGAAGGCAGTAGCCTACGAGTCGAGCCATCCGACGTCCGCCGCAAGGACTATTTCGATCTTGCATCCCGCGGCGGCTATCCCGAAGCGCTGCGCCGCCCCGCACCCCGGCGCCGCGCGCAGTTCTTCAAGTCCTATCTCGATGACATCATGAGCCGAGACATCCACCAAGTGGCCGATATTCAGCGCCGCTCGGATATGCGGCGCCTGATCGCAGCTCTGGCCGCGCAGAGCGGCGGATTGTTGAACTACAGTCGCCTGGCTTCGGACCTGGGCATGCCAGTCACGACAACGCGCGAGTACGTGGCTCTGCTGGAGGTCGTCTACCTGGTCCGAATAATCCCTGCGTGGTCGGCGAATGCTACCGCGCGAGCGACCGCCACAGCCAAACTCGTTTTCAACGATTCCGGACTTGCCGCCCATCTACTCGCCGGAGTCACGAACGACGCTGCCACAGGGGGTCTCATCGAAACATTCGTGCTCGGCGAGCTCACCCGTCAGCTCACCTGGAGCCAGACCATGGCTCGACTTCATCACTATCGAGACCGAGACGGTTACGAAGTCGATGCTGTTCTCGAGGACGATGCCGGCCGGATCGTCGCGATCGAAGTCAAAGCAGCCGAGACAATTCGAACCGACGACTTCCGAAGCCTACGCATGCTGCAACGTCGTTTGGGCGATCGTTTTCACGCCGGCTTCATCCTCTATTGCGGTGACCAGCAGCTTCCATTCGGCGACGGCTTGTCCTGCCTCCCGATCAGCGCATTGTGGACCACCATTCGAACATGAGGCCGAGGTCACGCCTGGTCGGACAACGCGAAGTGCTACGACGCAACTCGACTGCAGGGCGGCGTGAAACTCACTCGCTCGGCTGGTCCTCCGCGCGCGCCGGGCGGGACAACCGCACCACGCCCGCGTCCAGATCCACATCGACGCGCGGCTCATACCCCTGCCCATCGCTGTCCCCACTGCCCTCGTCGGTCAGCTTCTTACCCGGGAACAGCTCACCGATGACACCCACGCCTCCACGATAGCCCCGCACCCTCGGCCTGGTGTTCGGTCGGAGGTGCGGGAAACCCTTGTTCGGGGTGTGGCGGCCGGGCATAGAGTTCATTCATGACGAGCAACCCGTTCTTCGAGCGCAGTGCGCTGCCCTACGAGCTGCCGCCGTTCGCGGAGATTCGCGACGAGCATTATCTGCCCGCGTTCGAGCGGGGGATGGCGGAGCAGCTGGCCGAGATCGGGGCGATCACGGCAGGGGGCGGCGCGCCGACGTTCGCCGATACCGTTGTGGCGCTGGAGCGTTCGGGTGCGCTGCTGACGCGGGTGCTGAATGTGTTCTTCAATGTGGTGAGTTCGGATTCGAGCGAGCGGATCGAGGCGATCGAGGCGGAGATCTCGCCGCGGCTGGCCGCGCACCGGGACGCGGTGTATCTCGATCCGAAGCTGTTCGCCAGGATCGACTCGCTGCATCAGCGGCGCGCCGAGCTCGGGCTCGATGCCGAGGAGGCGCGGCTGCTGGAGCAGTACCACATCCGGTTCGTCCGGGCGGGCGCGCGGCTGGATGCCGGTGGGCAAGCCGGGTTGCGCGAGCTCAACGCCGAATTGGCCGCGGCGGCAACCGAGTTCGGTCAGAATCTGCTCGCGGCGACGAACGCGGCGACGCTCGTGGTCGAACACGAGGATGAGCTGTCCGGCCTCGGGTCGTCCGCGGTGACCGCCGCGGCCGAGAACGCCCGCGCGCTGGGCAGGGATGGCGCGTGGGCGCTGCGCCTCCAGAACGTCTCGAATCAGCCCGTGCTCGCCGAGCTCGCCGACCGCGACGTGCGACGCCGTATGCTGGCGGCCTCGCTCGGGCGCGGGTTCGGCGCGGATGGCCGCAACGCAGCCCTCGCCGTTCGCATCGCCGCCTTGCGGGCCGAGCGGGCAGCGCTGCTCGGCTATCCGGACCACGCGGCGTACGCGGTGGAGGACCAGACCGCGAAGACGGCGGCCGCGGTGGAGGACATGCTCGGCAGGCTGGTGGCACCGGCGGTCGCCAACGCCGAACGAGAGGCGGCGGAACTCGCCGCGGCCATGCGCGCGGACGACGCGGAGGCCGAGCTGTGCGCATGGGATTGGCAGTTCTGGTCGGAAAAGCTCAAGGCGGAACGGTTTTCGCTGGACACAGAGGCGCTGCGCCCCTACTTCGAACTCGAGCGGGTGCTGCGCGACGGTGTGTTCTTCGCCGCCGAGCAGGTCTACGGGATCACTTTCGCGGAGCGCGACGACTTGGTGGGCTATCACCCGCAGGTCCGCGTCTTCGAGGTGTTCGACGCCGACGGCAGCGCGCTCGGACTCTTCCTCGGCGATTTCTTCGCCAGGCCGTCCAAGCGCGGCGGAGCGTGGATGAACGAACTGGTCAGCCAGTCCCGGCTGCTCGGCACCCGGCCGGTGGTGGTCAACAACCTGAACATCGCGAAGCCGCCCGCCGGTGCGCCCGCCCTGCTCACCTGGGACAACGTCCGGACGCTCTTCCACGAGTTCGGCCACGCCCTGCACGGCCTGTTTTCGGACGTCCGATTCCCCTTCTTCGCGGGGACCGAGGTGCCGCGCGACTTCGTCGAATTCCCTTCGCAGGTCAACGAGATGTGGATGAGCAGGCCGGAGGTGCTGGCCAACTACGCCAAGCACGTCGAAACGGGCGCGCCGATGCCCGCCGAGCTGGTCGAGCGGATGGCTGCGGCCGAGCGCTTCGGCGAGGGTTTCCGCACCGTCGAGTATCTGGCCGCGGCGCTGCTCGACTGGGCGTGGCATCGCGTCCCCGGCCCCGACGCACTGGCCGACGTGGACGCCGAGGCGTTCGAGGAGCAGGCGCTGGAGAAGGCGGGCGTGGCCATGGCGACGATCCCGCCGCGCTACCGGACCGGATACTTCGCCCACATCTTCTCCGGCGGTTACGCGGCGGGCTATTACTCCTACATCTGGAGCGAGGTGCTGGACGCGGATACCGTGCGGTGGTTCGAGGACGGCGCAGCGCCCGTCCGCGAGAAGGGCGAGATCTTCCGGCGTGAACTGCTCTCCCGTGGCGGCTCGGTGGATCCGCTCGCGGCCTTCGAGTCCTTCCGCGGACGGGCCCCCGAGATCGAACCGCTGCTGGACCGCAGGGGGCTGGTGAGCTGACTCGCCGGTGCCGCGAGAGGCGAATGCCCTTCCCGGGCGGCACGATTCTGGGTGCACAACTGTACACTGAGTGACGCCAATCGGCGCTGCGGCGAACCGTGACGCACGCGGCGGTTCTCGCCGCGCCCGCGAACACGGGGCAACGCGCTCGGCGGATGCGAGTTCGCCAGGGTGACCACGGTGCCGCAGGCCGGTCCCAGGGTAGCTGTAAGGGGTTGTGCACATGGGTTCACCAGGGCGAGTGATGATCTCGTACGCGTCGGCGGCGGAGATCGAGGGCAACTACCGGCGGTGGTGCGCCATGGCCGGCGTCGGCGAGACGCCGCTCGGCGGCTACGGCCGGGAACTCGCGCAGGCGCAGCGGCGCGGTCTGCTCGCCTCCGGCATGGCGCCCTCGGCCGTCCGCGCGATCTCGGCGGCCGCGAGCCGAGGCGGGCTGGCGGGCGCGGTCGCCGCGCGCAGCCTGGTCCTGGTCGCCCAGCACGAGCGCGAGGTCATCGGCGGCCTCTACGCCGGGCCGGAAGCCTTTGTGGTGCAACGCCTGCAACCTTGGGGAACCGCCGCGCAGGCACGCGCTCTCGTCGGTCTCATGAAGGTGGGCGTGCTCGCGGTGGAGCCGGAGTTCCGCAACGCGGGCGTCGGCGCGAAGCTGCTGCGCTGCGCCGCCGACCGTGCCGCCACCGGACGCGTCCGGCTGATGTACGGCTCCTGCACTCCCGGAGCCGATCTCGACGGCTTCTGCGCCGATCGCGGCGTCCGCGTGTTCGGGCCAGGCGAGGGCATCGACCTCTCCCCCGTCGTCGGCGTTCCCGCGGAACTGGATCCGGCGAAGGGCGAACGGCTCGCCGCCGTCGCGATCGGCGACGGCCCGCCCCTCGTGTTGTCCAAGGGCGCGAGCGACAACAGCGCGCCCGCCGAGGACGGGCCGCCTTCGACGAACGGCTCACGCCGCCGCGCGGCCACCGGAAACCGCGCGCGCCGCCGGTCGTAGCGGCGCGGGGCCGATTCAGAAGTCGCCGACGCCGATGTGAATGCCTTCGGCCACGCGGAAGAGATCCACCACCGCGAGTATCTCTTCCAGGGTGGTCTCGGGGAGACCCTCGACGGTCTGGGCGAACCGGCGCAAGGCGCGATCGGTGAACCTCGCGACGACTCCGGCATCGCCGCTTGTGCCGAGCCGGTCGCCGTCCGGACAGGGATGTGCGAGCATGTCCACTCCATTCCGCCAGCGACGTTGCCGTGCAGTAGCTATCAACCGATGCTGCCGAGTATCGAGCGACGAAGCCGCGATGTCACTGGGCAATCGGACGAAAGAAAGACGGAAAGTTGGTCACCTGAAACAATACCCTTCATCGGGGCGGACGGGGCGCCACCCGTCGTGCTGCGATGATCGACTCCCGTTGTGGCGCAGGTTTTTTCGGGCGCGGCGCCAATGTCATCGTAGTCAGCGGTGCGGGGCCGCTCCACCCGCAGGTGAGATCGCAGGTCGCGAGCGTGGCCACGGCATGCTTACCGTCGGCGAAGACCGTGGTGACCAGATACGCGCGTGCGGGATAGTGGCAGCGCGGGCACCGGCCGAAATAGTCGAGGATCTCCAGGCTTTGCGAGGCCAGGACGGCGGGCCCTGCGGTCATCACCGTGACGCCTTTGCGCAGTCGCGACAACGTCAGCAGGCCGAGGCCGCCCGAAAGGACGCTGGTCAGCAGGAGGACCAGCGCGCAGACGAGCATGGCCGGCCGGCGCGGCAGCCACTGCCCGAGCCCTCCACGCTGAAGCCGACGAAGAGATATCCGGCGCTGAGCACCGCGACGGTGGCGAAGCCGAGCGGCCAGCTTCATTTTGTCGATCAGGTCGGCGCGGATCCGCCGCCAGCGGCCGCGCAGGCGATGGCGGGCGGGTGCGCTCGCTCGGATCAGCTGCGCCGCAATGTGATTCGCGAGACGGACGCACCTGGGCGAGCTCGGGTGCGGACTCGTTCACCGCGGCGGCGGCCGCGCCGAGATCGCCGAGCAGGTCGCCGATTCCGGGGGTCGCGCGCACCCGGGTTGGCCCACTGGTCGAGACGTTCGATGGTCGAGTCCGGCGCGCGCCGCGGGATCCATTGCGTCGGCGAGGGTGCCGAGCACCCGGCCGAGCTTGGCCGGCTGGATTCTGTCCAGCACCGTGCGCAGGGTGGTCAGCGTCGTCCGCAACTGGGTGGTCGCGGCGCTGGCGTCCTGGCGGATGACGGCGCCCTGGCGCAGGCCGCGCGGGGCGGCGTCGTTGTCGACCAGTTCGATCGCGGTGACTCCGAAGATGTTGGCGGGCAGGACGCGCGCCGTCATTGATTCCGGAATCGACGGTGCCACATAGTGTTTCAGATCGAGGAAGACGTTCTGGCGCTCCCCTTTGGCAGCAAATGGCGACTTCCGCGACGCTCCGACGAGCATGCCGCGGAATTTCACATCGGCGCGCTCGGGCAGGCCGCCGCCGACGACCAGCGAGCCGTTACCCCAGGTGACGTCGGCGATCAGGCGCAGCAGCTCCTTGCGGTTCCGCAGCACGAACGGGATCGCCGCCGACGCCCGGCCGAACACGAGACCTTGGTGACCGAGGCGCACGACGATTCCGGCCGGGACGCTGGCCACACGCGCAGCCGCCACAGCGGCCGGACCGGTTGCGGTATGTGTTGTAGGTCTGGGTGACGATGATGTTGGCCGCGAACAGGTCGGTGGCAACCGCGAAGCACGCGAACTCACTGATGTACGAGCCAGGTGTCCCAGTCTGTATGGAGACCTTGAACAAAGCGTCATTCTTCGCGAGGAACGCCGCCTTCTCACTTCCATTCATGCATAGTGACTCAGACAGATCGCGGGACAAAGTGACCGTGCGGCAAACCGAAACATGGTCGTGCCAGTCGATTGGATTCGACTGCCGAAACCCGGACCCGAACCGACCACCCGGTGTTAATGTGGTGGCCGTCACATCGCGGCAAGGTGGCATGTGACCCGCGTGAAGGTGAACGGTTCTCTCCGGAAGCACTGGGCGGCGGTTCGAGAGACCCAGGCGCGCAACCGTTCACGCCACCACCGGTCACAACCGGGGTGGCAGGAGCCCGTTCGGGGGACGGGCGAGGCGAAGCTGCCGATACGGCAGCTCCAAGGTGGTAGCAAGTCGGCGCGTCCGGAGACACCAGCAGGTCGGCCCATATGGTCCTGCCGCCGGTGCGCGCCGTGGAGTGAGGTGTCCGAATGCTCGATACCCGACCTATTACGACGAACTTCCCCGGTTCGGTCAGCCTTTTCCCGAACAAGCAATCGGCGATACCAGCGCAAGCCGCCGCGAACATAGCGCGCCTGCTGCCCGATCATCCCATGGTCGGCATCACGGCCTGGGGCCTCGACGGCCTCGAAGTCGTCGGCTGGTCGAGCAGGCAGGCCGCGCGACTCGAGCAAGCCATCACCGACTTCCCGGATTCGCCTGGCATGGACGTCATCCGGACTCGCAGGAGGATTCTGATCACCGATCTGGCCGAGGAGGCGCGCTGGCGCGAGTACTGCGCCCACCTGCGCGAATTCGACGTACGGTCGCTGTACTGTCATCCGCTCGTCTCCGACGGGCAAGTCCTCGGACTGTTGAGCCTGTATTCCCACCGCACGAACGCTTTCCGCGCGCAGGGGTGACGCGGACGCGGGGAGGGGCGCACACCCCTCCCCGCGCCGCAGCTTCGTCGAGACTCTTACCCTCCAGAGCCGGTGACGAGTTCGACGATACTCACGACGACTCCGAGCACCGTGGTGACCAGATCGAGCACGGCTGAACCGAGTGACATCGTGTCTCCTTTCTGTTTTCCGTCGGTACAACCGGACAAGCCTCGCATGCCGGTCGGTCATATCGATCCGATGACACGCCAGTGCATGCTCCGATCCGGGACGCACGAATTCGGATGCGCCGTCGGCCATTCCCTTGGGGACACCTTTAGTATGAAAACCGAAATACAGAGATTCCTGAGCCAGGCGCGAAAAATGTTGTCGGCAGTCGGTCCAGGAGGAACGGTGACCATCTCGCACGGCCCCGCTCTACGTTCGATCTCCGCTGACGACAGCGGAACTCCCTCGGAAATGCCGACGTTTTCCTCGGCGCCGATTGCCAGATCGACGCTGATCGACCGACTCGACGCCTTCCTCGCGGGCGACCAGCAGCGGGTGCTGGTGGTTTGCGCGCCCGCGGGAAGCGGCAAGACCGTACTGCTCGCCGATTGGGCGAGCCGGCTCATGTCGCGGGAGTTCCGGCGCCCGACGCTGGGGTGGGTGTCGGTGGCCGAGCATTCCGAACCCGGCGCCGCGCTGTGGCAGACGCTGCGCGACCAACTGGACTTGCCGAAACCGCCGCCACGTCCGTCCGTGGATGCTCCCGGACTCGACGCGGCCCAGCTCGTCGAGGCGCTGACCGCGCGCGGAACACCGACCGTGATCGTCATCGATGACGCCCACTTGGTCACCGAGCCGCTCGCACTCGCCGGGCTGGAACACTTTCTGCTGCACGCGCCGCCGACGGTCACCACCGTGGTGTCCGGCCGCTTCGACCCGCCGCTGCGCTGGCATCTGCTCGGGCTGACCGAGCGTTCGGCCAGGTGGGGCGCGAACGACCTCGCGATGTCAGGTGCGGAGATCGCGGCGCTGTGCCGCGAACACCACTGCGAACTCGACCAGGACGAGCTCGCCACGGTCCTCGACCTGACCCACGGCTGGGCCGCGCTCGTCCGCATCGCCGCGATGTATCTGGCCGCCAACCCCGACCGGTCCGCGGCGCTGGCCGTGCTGGCCCGGCCGCCGCGCGCCGTCTCCGACTTCCTGGTCGGCGAACTGATCGGCGCTTTGCCGCTGAACGTGCGATTGTTCCTGACCTACACCAGCGTTCCCGATTCGTTCACCGAGCGGCTGGCCGACGACCTGATCGGCGGCGGGGCCGCGCTCACGCTGTACGAACTGGACCGGATGAACTTCCCGCTCACCTCGGTCGCGCGCGGCGACGACATCTGGTTCACGTTCCATCCGATGCTGCGGGCGTACTTCCTGGCCGAGGTGAACCGGCTCGGCGCGCGGGCCCGTTCCGAACTGCACCTGCGGACGGCGAACGCGCTGCGCGCCGCCGGGCTGCCGCTCCAGGCGCTGACACATATGCTCGCCAGCTCCGATCCGCGCCACCTGCGCGCTTTCCTCACCGAATGCGGGACCACGATGGTCCTCGACGGAGACGGCGCCGCGCTGTTCGGTGAATTGCAACGCGAGCGGCCCGGCCTGCTCGACGACCCGTTCGTTTGGCTGTTGCGCGTCCTCGACGCGCTCTTCCACGGCAGCGCCGCCGACGCGCTCGCCTACCTGGATGTCGCGGGCTCGCGCCGGGACCGGCCCTCGTTCGTGCCCGCGCCGTGGATCGACGCGCTGACCCTCGCCGCGACGGTGGATGCCGCCGCGGCCACCGGTTCCATCTCGGGCGATCTCGCGGTGGACGCCGCGCCGACCGGCAACCCCGATATCGATTGCTACCTCGCTATTCAGTCGGCCACCGCGATGGTGGTCGGCGGACGGCTCGACCGGGCCGAGGAGGTGCTGCTGCGCGGTCTCGCGCTGGCATTGCACGCCGGACATCCACGCCTGGCGCTGCGCGCGCTCACCCGGCTCACCTTCATCGCCTGCGGGCGCGAGGCCACCGACTCGATGCGGGACCGGGCGGCCAAGGCGCTCGTCGTCGCCGCCGAGCACGAACTGAACGACACCCCGGACGCGGCACAGGCGATGACGGCCGCCGGTCTTGCCGCCTACCTGCGCGGCGAGCAGCCCGATCCGCAGCACGTCTCGGCGGCGCTGACCCGCAACGCGGTGCAGGACGGATCGGCGAGCCCGCTGGCCGGGTGGCACGGCTACGTGATCGGGCAGCTATTGGCCGTCGAGCAGGCCGCCGACAAGCGCGCCGCCATCGACGACCTACGCCGCGGAACGCAGCTGCTGCTGGACAAGAACACCGTGCCCGGCGTGACCGCGAGCGTGATTCCGCACGTGGTCTGGGCCCTGCTGAGCGTGCACGAACCGTTGGCCGCGCAACTGCTCGCCGAGCGGGCCCAGCAGTTGCTCGGCGATCTGCCCGACGTCGTCGTTGCCAGAGCCGCGGTGGCGGAGACTGCCGAGCACAGCCAGGCCGCCCTCGCGCTGCTCGAGCCTTTACTCGAGGGCTCCGGCGCCACCATGCGGCCGTCCACCCGGGTCACCGGATGGTTGCTGTACTCGTCGGCCCACCACAGGGCGGGCAACGGCGCGAAGGCGCACAGCGGTCTGGAGAACGCGTTGCGGGACGCCGCCGCCGATCACCTGGTTCGTCCCTTCCTCGACGTTCCGAACGCGATAGAACTGCTCGATGTATACGCGGGCCGATTCGGTCGCCTCGACGCGTTCGGCGATTGTGTGCGGCAGAATCGCAGCGCCGCGCGGAACTCGACGCACCCGGCGCTGACCGAGGCCGAGATGACCGTGCTCAAACACCTTCCCTCGGGCCGGACCGCACAGCAGATCGCGGCCGATCTCGGTGTCTCGATCAATACCGTGAAAACGCATCTGCGTTCGATCTATGCGAAATTCGGCGCGAATTCCCGCGTCGCCGCTCTCGACCGTGCCCGGCGCAGCGGCGTGCTCTGAGCGCGCGACCGCGTCCGCCGGCAATCTCATCCTCGGCGTGTGAGGCGAGTCACGCGCGCCGCGCGGCAGACTCGACCATCGCGCAGTCACAGGGAGGAGAGCCATGCCGGTCCCGACCAGGTACCAGTTCATCATCGACGGCGAACTGTCCGACCGCGCCGTGGCCGCCTTCCCCGACCTCGATGTCGCGCCGTCCAGCAGCGGCACCACCTCGTTGTTCGGGCCGGTGGCCGATCCGACGGCGATGCGAGCCATCCTGGCCATGATCGACAACCTCGGCCTCACCCTGCTGGAGATGCGCCAGCTGCCGGACTGAGACCCGTCAGCGCTCGGCGTCCTCCTCGCCGGATGCCCGGAACTGCGCGCGCTTCCAGTCGCCGTAGGGCTCGTCGCGTTCGCGCACGGCCTCGCGGAATCCGACGGTCGCCGAGCGCAACTGGAAGGCGTAGCCCTCGCGGGTGTGCCGGGAGATGCCGTCGAAAACGGTGCTGACCATGCCCGAATTGGCCACGCCTTGGGCGAGCAGCGCGCTGTTGAGCGCGAGCTTGGCCATGATGAGCTGGTTGACCGGCATACGCGCGATGCGGGCGACCAGCGCATCGGTCCGCTCGTCGAGTTCGTCGGCCGGGCACGATTCGACGGCGAGACCCCATTCCGCGGCCTGCTTGCCGCTGATGCAGTCGCCGGTGAACAGCAGACGCTTGGCGAGCTGGTCACCGAGCCGGTGCGCCCACATGCCCGCCGCGGGGATGCCCCAGACACGGGTGGGCGGGTAGCCGATCTTGGTGTCGTCGGCGCAGATTATCTGGTCGGCGAACAGCGCGATGTCGGTGCCGCCCGCCACCGCGAAGCCGTGCAGTTTGGCCACGGTCGGCTTGTTCGCGTGCAGCAGGCTGGAAAAGCCGCGGTTGAAGCGGCTCATCATCTGGTAGTCGACCATCGGATCCCAGGTGGCCCATGGATTATGGTTGCGCGCCTGCACGGCCGGATCGAGGACGGTGCCGTCCACCGGCGCCGCGCCGCCGTCGGGCGTGAAGCCGTTCTCCGCGAAGATCGACAGGTCGTAGCCGCCGCAGAAACCTTTGCCGCGCCCGGACACCACGATCACGTGCACGCGCGGGTCGAGGTCTGCCCTTTCGACCGCCGCTGCGAGCTCGATCGGGGTGTCCGCGGTGATCGCGTTGCCGTGTTCGGGGCGGTCGAAGGTGATGCGCGCGACCCGATCGGTGACCTCGTAGGTCAGCGTCCGATACCTGATGTCGGACGGCGGCTGCTCCCGGTCGGCGAACAAGGAGTCCTTGCCTTCGGTCAGGCCTTCGTACCAGGCGGCCGGTCGAGTTCCTGCGTGGTCGGTGTAGTCGGGCAACGGGAATTCCCTTCGAGGAGCGGACGGGTGCGGTATCAGAACTTGGGCGTGACGCGTTCGATGATCGCCCCGGTGTCGAGGCCGTGGGGCAAGGTTCCGAATACGTCGCCGTGATCGCGGCCGAGCCTGCTGACGACGAATCCGTCGGCGACCGCGGGATGCCCGTAGCGCACCAGCAGCGAAGCCTGGAGCACCTGCGCCATCTCGCCGACGACGCGGCGGGCGCGGTACTGGATCGTGTCGAAATCGGTGAACCGGCCGCGCAGATCGTCGATCGCGGCATCGAGCCTGGCGTCCGCGCCGTGGGCCTGGTCGACCTCGTCGAAGAACACGCCGAGGGCCTCCGGCTGTTTGGCCAGCGCGCGCAGCGTGTCGAGGGCGGCGACATTGCCCGAGCCCTCCCACACCGACATCAGCGGCGCTTCCCGGTACAGCCGCGGCATCCGCGATTCCTCGACGTATCCGTTGCCGCCGAGGCATTCCAGCGCTTCGGCCGCGTGGATCGGCCCGCGCTTGCACACGTAGTACTTGCTGACCGCCAAGGCGATCCGGCGCAGCCGATCGGCGGTCTCGTCGCCGGACACGGCCCGGTCGGTCACCTCGGCGAGCCACAGTCCGACGGTGGTCGCGCCCTCGGCCTCCAGCGCGAGGTCGGCGAGGACGTTGCGCATCAACGGCTGGTCGATCAGCTGCGCGCCGAAAGCGCGGCGGTGGGTGGCGTGGTGCACGGCCATGACGACGCCCGCGCGCATCCCGGACGCCGAGCCGAGCGTGCAGTCGAGCCTGGTGAGGTTGACCATCTCGATGATCGTCGGTACGCCCCGGCCCTCGTCGCCGACCAGCCAGCCGACGGTGTCGTCGTACTCGACCTCGCTGCTCGCGTTGGAGTGGTTGCCGAGTTTGTCCTTGAGCCGCTGGAGGTTGAAGGTGTTGCGGGCGCCGTCGGGCAGTACGCGCGGGACGAAGAAACACGACAGTCCGCCGGGCGCCTGAGCCAGCACCAGGAAGAAGTCCGACATGGGCGCCGAGGTGAACCACTTGTGCCCGGTGATGCGGTACGTGCCGTCCGCACACGGCACGGCGGTCGTGGTGTTCGAGCGGACGTCCGAACCGCCCTGCTTCTCCGTCATCGACATGCCAGCGATCAGACCGCGTTTGGTCGAGGGCACCCGCAGGCCGGGATCGTATTCCTTGGCGACGAGCAGCGGTTCGTACTGTGCCGCGAGTTCGGCGTTGGCGCGCAGCGCAGGCACCACGGCGTAGGTCATCGAGATCGGACATCCGTGCCCGGCGTCGACCTGGCTCCACACGCTCATCTTCGCGGCGCGCACCAGGTGCGGGCTCGGACCGCTGTCGGCCCACGGCGCGCCGTGCAGGCCGAAGCCCACCGCGTACTCCATCAGCCGGTGATAGCTCGGGTCGTACTCGACCTCGTCGATCCGATGCCCGTAGCGGTCGTGCGTCCGCAGCACCGGCGGGTGCGCCTCCGCGAGATCGCCGAGCGCCTGCGCTTCGGCGCTGCCCGCGAGCCTGCCGACCGACCGCACGTCCTCGATGGCCCGCTCGGCCCCCGCCCTGCGCAGCGCCTCCAGAATCACCGGCTGCTCGGCCGCGTCGTAATCCACCAACGGCGGAACCTGATTCGTCACCACATGCGTCGCCATCGCAACCCGTCCTCCCACTCGAATATTACAACCCTGCGTCACGCGCCACGGATTTGCAATAGCGCGCCGCTGCCCCAGCCCTTCCACACGCGCCACAGGCGCTGGCCGCGCGAGGCCTGCACGAGATGTGCGGGAATCGCGGGTGGTTAGCATCGGTGCATGGATTCGCGTGGGACGCCGGTGCGCAAGCTCACCGCGCGGTCGGCGATCCTGAGCGCGCTGCTCGGCGCGCACCCCGCCGAGGCGCCGGTGAGCTGGATCGTGCGGGTGGCGGTCGGGCTCGGTCTCCAGGAGTCGGCGGTGCGCGCGGCGCTGACCAGGATGGTCGCGGGCGGCGATCTGGAGCGCCGCGACAGCGCCTACCGCCTCGCGCCCCGGCTGATCGAACGCCAGCACCGCCAGGACGAGGCCATGCACCCGCCAACCGGCGCATGGGACGGCACCTGGCAGCTGGCCATCGTCACCGTCGGGGCCGACGACTCCACCGACCGGGCGGCGTTCCGGGAAGTCTTGCGAGCCAAGAAGTTCGGCGAGTTGCGCGAGGGCGTGTGGACTCGCCCTGACAATCTCGGCACCGACTTCCCCGCCGCCGCGGCGCGCAGGCTGACGGTGTTCACCGGCCACCCTGGCGAACCGGACGGCGAACTGGCCGAACGACTTTTCCGGCCGGACGCCTGGGCCGAGAACGCCCGGCTACTGCTGTCGGCCATGGCGCAGGCCGAATTCATCGGCGACCGTTTCGAAGTCGCCGCCGCGACCGTGCGCCACATCCTCAACGACCCGATGCTGCCCACCGAGCTTCTGCCCCGGCAGTGGCCAGGCTATGAATTGCGGGCGTCCTATGTGGATTTCCGCGCGGAGTTCGCGGAGTTCGCCGAGGCGCTGATGGGCAGCACCGTGCCGCGGCAGCGCTGAGCGCCCGCACCGATCGGGCACCGCGCCGCCGCATCGACAGCGCCGCGCCGGACAGCAACAGGCATGCTCCGAGCGGGCACGGGCGCACAGGAAACGCCGACAACTCGCACCGTCCCGCTCACTCGCCAGAGCTGCCCAAGAAGGCGCGGCCTGGCATGCTTGACTGGTGGGTACCGGGGAGATCACGGTCGAGTTCGCGGCCGAGCTCGAGTTGTTCGTGGCCGCGGGGCTGCGCGGGGGTCCGTCGAACGTGCGCGTCGACGGGGTGTCGACCGTGGGGCACGTGGTGGAGTCGCTCGGGGCGCCGCTCACCGAGGTCGGGGCGCTGGTGGTGAACGAAGAGACGGTCGGACCCGCTTATGTACCCGTCCACGGGGATTCGCTCGCGGTGCGGGCGGTGGCCCGTCCGCAGCGGATGCCCGAGCCGGTGCGCTTCCTGCTCGACATCCACCTGGGCACCTTGGCGCGACGGCTGCGCCTGCTCGGCATCGACGCCGCGTACGAGAACCCGGACATCGGCGACGCCGCATTGGCCACGCGGTCGGCCGCGGAGAGTCGAATCCTGCTGTCCCGTGATCGCGGACTGCTACGGCGACGCGAAATCTACGCGGGCGCATACATTTACAGCCACAAGCCCGCCGAGCAACTCGACGACGTGCTCTCCCGTTTCGCGCCGGGCCTCGCCCCGTGGACGAGGTGCACCACCTGCAACGGCCTGTTGCGCGAGGCCGACAAGGCGGACATGCGCGGGCGGCTGCCCGATCAGACCGAACAGACATACGACACCTTCGCGCAGTGCGTCGACTGCGGCCAAACCTATTGGAAGGGCGCGCATCACGCGCGGCTGGACGCTATCGTCGCGCACGCGCGACGGAAGTTCGGATCCTGACCGCGCCTCACGTCGCGGCCGCGTCGCCGCGATAGTCCTCGCCCGCGATCAGCAGGTCGCGCAGCCGCGCCTCGGCATCGAGCTCGATGCCGAGCGCGCGCAGCCGGTGGTCGATCAGCAGCCACGCCTCGGCGGTGAGCTGATCCACCAGCTCCTCTCTCGTGCTCTCCCGATGCGTGAGCCACCAGCGCACGGAGGCGTCGATCAGCCCGAGCAGCGCGATGATGAGCCGCTCCGCCGCGGCCCGGTCCGAACCGAAGCGCGGAATGTATCGTGTTGCGGCGGTGAAGATCTCGGAGGCGAAGGCGCTGCCGCCGATGCGCGGCTCCTCGTTGCCGCTGCGGTAGTTGCGCTCGACGAGAAAGCGATACAGGTTCGGATGCTCCCCCGCCCAGGCGACATGCTCGGCGATGGGAGCGCGGATGACGTCGATCGGCGTGCCGTCGATGTCGAAGGTGGCGCGAATGCGGGTTGTGAGTTCCGCGTGCGCGTGCCGCGCGACCGCGCGGTCGAGTTCCTCTTTGCCCGCGATGTGCCGGTAGACGTGCGTGCGCACCAGTCCGGCGCGGTCCGCGATCTGCCCGATCGAGGCATCGGATCCGTGTTCCTCGATCGCCGCGACGGCCGCCGCCACCAGCGCGCGGCGGCGTTCGACGCCGCCAGGCCCGCGCGCGCCCGAGCGGCGGGTTTCGGCGGTGTCGGTCCAGCGCTGTCGTCCCACGCGGCTCACCGTATCCGATGTCCTCGGGTCTCGAAGTTCCGTCTTGTCCCAGCACAAGCGATGGTACACACTGTACCCGTAAATACTGGTCACAAGTATTGCCAGTAGTACGCCGAGCCTAAGGAGTCTCGATGGCCGCCTACCGGTCGTGTTGGATGAACGACGACCTGGACGCGCTGCGCGAACTCGCGCGCGCCTTCTTCGAGAAGGAGGTCGCGCCCAACGTCGACAAGTACATCGCCCAGCACCACGTCGACCGCGACCTGTGGCACAAGGCGGGCGAACTCGGCCTGCTCTGCCTGTCCATCCCGGAGGAGTACGGCGGTGGCGGCGGTACCTTCGCGCACGAGGCCGTGCTGATCGAGGAGCAGGCCAGGGTGGTGGACACCGCGTGGGGCCAGAGCCTGCACAACGGCATCGTGGCGCACTACCTGCTCGCCTACGGCACCGAGGAGCAGAAACAGCGCTGGCTGCCGAAGATGGCCAGCGGCGAGGTGGTCGGCGCGATCGCGATGACCGAGCCGGGTACCGGCTCCGATCTGCAGAGCGTCAAGACCAAGGCGGTCCGCGACGGCGACGAGTACGTCGTCAACGGTTCCAAGACCTTCATCACCAACGGCGCCCAGGCCGACCTGATCATCGTCGTGGTCAAGACCGACACGACCCAGGGCGCGGCGGGCATCAGCCTGGTGCTCGTCGAGGCGGACCGCCCCGGTTTCCGGCGCGGCCGGGTGCTGGACAAGATCGGCCAGAAGGGCCAGGACACCTCCGAGCTGTTCTTCGAGGACGTGCGCATCCCGGTGGCCAACCTGCTCGGCACGCAGGAGGGTCAGGGCTTCGTCCAGCTCATGCAGCAGCTGCCGCAGGAGCGCCTGATCATCGCGGTGGGCTCGGTGGCGGGCATGGAGACCGCACTCGACCACACGCTGCGCTACGTCAAGGAACGCGAGGCGTTCGGCCGCCCGGTCTTCGGCTTCCAGAACACCAAGTTCAAGCTGGCCGAGGTCGCCACCGAGGCGAAGATCGCCCGCGTCTTCACCGACGACTGCATCGCCAAGCACATCGCGGGCGAACTCGACATCCCGACCGTGGCGATGGCGAAGTGGTGGACCACCGAGCGCGCCATGTCGGTGGCCAGCGAATGCCTCCAGCTGCACGGCGGATACGGGTACATGACCGAATACCCGATCTCGCGCATGTGGGTCGACAACCGGGTGCAGATGATCTACGCGGGCACCAACGAGATCATGAAGGAGATCATCGCCAGGTCGCTGTGAGCGAAGCCCGGTGCGTCGCGATATGGGCTGCGGCGCACCGGCTTTCGATAGAGGCATCTCGGCGCGGACCGGCGGCCTGCACGGTGCCGCATGCCGCCACACGGGCGGCTGGTCGGCAACGCGAACTCGGTATCCGCGACGCTGCCCAGTGCGTGGACCAAGGTGTCGTAGCGCAGCGTCCGGGGGCCGTCGACCAGCTACTGCTCTCCGGGCACCCCGCACGCGGGCACCGCTCGGTGTTCGGCGGAGGGCTCTCGATCACCCGGCGCATCCGGTCGGCGAGCGGCGAGCCGCCAAGCATCGCGCTGCGATCCCGCCCCGAGTCGCTTGCCCCACGAGGAGCCCGTGTCCGCGATGTCGGCAGCCGTCGCTGACGTCACGCCGGTGATCGTGAGCCCTTGTGCCGCGAAAGGTTCCGCGAGACCGCGCAGATCGCGCTCGTCGATGGGCGACAGGCCGGAACTCCGGTCGTGCTCGGTCACCGAGACGAGGATCGAGAGTGACGCGCCCGGCTTCATGACCCGCGCGAGCCCCGCGAGTATCACCGGATCCGCGGTGAGGATGCCGCGCAGCAGCGAGCCCCACGGGAAATACACCGTGACGAGGTCGGCGACACCGTCCAGTTCCCGCGGCAGCCGCTCGGCGGCCGCCACCACGAACAGGGTGTTCGCGAGCTTGCCACGGGCGGCCTTGCGGGAGACCTCGGACATGCCCGCCGCATTGGCGTCCACGCCGATCACCAGCCGTTCAGGGGCGGCGATCGCCGCGGCGAGCACCGCGCGTCCGTCGCCCGTACCGAGGTCGATCTGCACCGCCGGATGACGGCCGATCAGCTCTCGGGCTTAACCGACGTCAACCTCGCGGACCTTCTTGCCGCTCACGATTCGCATGGGCGCGACAGTAGCGAGACGCGCCACCCGGGCGCATCCGATTTTTCGGCGGCTGCTCAGCCCCGCGCGGCGATCCTGGCCCGCACCTCGGGGCGGCGCAGCGGCGGCACCGTCTTCGGCGGCACCTTGCGGTCCGGCAGCTCGGCGAGCAGGCGGGTCGTCACCGCGGCGATGTCGGCCACCGCGGACTCCACCACCGGCCGCGTCGCCGCGGAGATACTGGACAGGCCCGCGACCTTGCGCACGTACTGCAGCGCCGCCGCCTCGATCTCCTCCGGTGTCGCCGCGGGCTCCAGCCCGCGCAGGGCAGTGATGTTTCGGCACATGCTTCGAGGCTACCGAGGGTGTCCGACATCGTCCCGGGCTCCGCGAGCCGGTCCGGCGTAAGGTCGGCACCGTCGGTACGGGAGAGGGCAGCGCGGTGATCGTTGTGGTGGTACTGGTCGGCTTCGGGGTGCTCGCGGTGTTCGGCGGGCTGCACTGGTATCTGTGGCGGCGCTTGGTGCGCGACACCACCGCACCGCGGACGGCGCCGCGCCGGAGCGGGACCGCGGTGCTGGTGGCGGGTCCGCTGCTGCTGCTCGGCGCGTCCGTGGGCGACTCGGCCGGACTGCCGTTCCCACTGGTGCGGGTCATCGCGTGGCCGGGTTACCTGTGGGGCGCGCTGGTGGTGTATCTCCTGCTCGCGCTGCTGGTCGGCGAGGCGCTGCGGCCGCTACTGCTGCGCTGGTGCGCACGCGAAAACGACATGGACGCACGCACTTCGATCGAGAAACACACGGAGTCCGCAAGCGAACCGCAGACTTCGGTCGAGCGTTGCGCGGCGCGCGTCGAGACACCCCCGATTCCGGCAACGAGCGATCTCGAATCGACCGAGGTAGCAACCTCTACGGCGCATGCGGTCCGGGAATCCACAGCGGCAAGCACTCCGGCACACCCGGTCCTGGAACCCACGGCGCCAAGCACTCCGGTGCGAGAGGGCCGGGAACTCACAGACGTCCCCAATACTCCGAAGGAAGCCGGAGAACACGCCGATCTCGAAGCGCAGTCGATTACCGCTACGCCGAAGCCGATCTCGCGACGAATCTTCGTATCCCGCGCGGTGGCCGGGACCGCCGCGCTCACCGCGGCGGCCACCGTCGGCGCGGGCACGTACGGAGTGCTGAACGGGCCGCAGGTGAAACGGCTGACCGTGCCCTTGGCAAAACTCCCCCGTTCGGCGCACGGTTTCCGGATCGCCGTGGTCAGCGACGTGCACCTGGGACCGATTCTGGGCAGGGGCTTCGCCGAGCGCGTCGTCCGCACCATCAACGACACCCAGCCCGATCTCATCGCGGTGGTCGGCGATCTCGTGGACGGCAGCGTCGATGACCTACGCCCGGCCGTGGAACCGCTGAGCAGGCTGCGCGCCAGGCACGGCGCGTACTTCGTCACCGGCAACCACGAATACTTCTCCGGCGCGGAGGAATGGATCGAGCACGTCCAGGATCTCGGATTGCGCCTGCTCGCCAACGATCGGACCGAGCTGCCCGGTTTCGATCTGGCGGGCGTGAACGACGTGCAGGGCGAACGCGTCGGGCAGGGACCCGATTTCGGCAAGGCGCTGGGTGATCGCGATCCGGCTCGCACCGCTGTTCTGCTGGCGCACCAGCCCATTCAGATCCACGACGCCGTGACGCACGGCGTCGACCTCCAGCTGTCGGGACACACGCACGGCGGCCAGCTCTGGCCGGGGAATCTTGTTGCCGCACTGGCGAATCCAACGGTCGCCGGGCTGGAGCGCTACGGCGACACCCAGCTGTACGTGACGCGCGGGGCCGGTGCGTGGGGCCCGCCCGTCCGGGTCGGCGCACCCTCCGACATCACCGTCGTGGAGCTGGCCGCGGCACGGGCTTGACACGCCGTCCGAAAGGATGGCGCGTCACCGGGAAACCCCGCGTACGAAACGGGTCGGGTATACGATTCCACGAGTACCCTGATGCCGCTCGGTGCGGAAATCGATGGAGGACCGTGTGTCCGAATTGTTCTACCCCGTCGCGACCGAAATCGGCGTGAACGGCGGCGGGGTAGGTCTGCTATCGGCACTGGTGCAACACCTCAGGCAGAATCGGACCGCCCTGCGCGAGGAATGGGCGCGACTCATCACCGAGGCGCAGCTGCTCACCGCCATGTCGGCCGAGGAGATGTTCTCCGAAGTCACCGCGGTCTACGACAACTACGTCGCGGTGCTGGAGACCGGTTCGGTCCAGGCGCTCCAGGACTACGCGCGCGACCTGTCCGAGCGCATCTTCCCCCGCGGCGTGGAGACGGACGAGGTGCTCGGCATCGTGCTCCTGCTGCGAGATGTGCTGGCCCGCTCGCTGTTCGAGAAGTACCAGTCCGATTTCGAGCTGCTGAACCAGGTTTTGGACGCCTACGAGCCCGCCGCGAACCGCATCGCGAGCACCGTGGCCATCTCCTTCGTG
>NZ_BDCF01000044.1 GCF_001613365.1 Nocardia xishanensis NBRC 101358 | reverse complement strand
CGGCTACCGCGCCGCGGCCCGGCGCGTGTGTCGCCGAAGCGCCGTGCTCGTGATGCGCGCCCGCGGTGTGTCCGTGTCCGCCGCACAGGTCGTCGTGTGGCGGCGCCTCGGCCAGTGCGGCGGCGAGGATCTGCGGGGAGCACATGTCAGGGGACCTTCCGTCCGAGCGGGGTGGGCACAACGCCGCGCGGCGCGCGGAAGCCGGGCAGCTTGCCGAGCAGTTCGTCGAGATCGAGCGTGGGGGAGGCGTCGGCGACATAGCCGTCGGGCCGGATCGCGATCAGCTTGCAGCCCGCGAGCTCCTGCTTCGGCGCGAAGCCCGGCGGGGCGTAGAACACCTCGCCGAGGTCCGGCGCGGTCCTCGCCGACGGATCGCCCGGCACGATCACGTGCAGCCGGAAAGGCAAGCGCGACTCCGTGATTCGGGTGCGCAGCCGCGACACCCGCTCGGCGTCGTCCGCCGAGGGCGTCGCGTCGAGCACCGCGAGCAGCACGTGCCCCGGTGCGGAAAGCAATCGGCGCAGCCCGGTCGCCGCGCCGTCCGGGCCGACGAGCGCCGCCTCCGGAATCGCGCGACCCAGCGCCCGGCGTCCGCCGCGCTTGCCGACGGCGGGGCTGTGCCGGTAGTCCAGCTCGTACTGGGCCAGCGAGGGCACCAGCCGCTTCTCCAGCAGCCCGCTGCGGCTCAGGGTGCCGAGCGCAAGATCGCGCACCGCGCGGCCCGGGCGGGAACGGACCGTCCACAGCTTCGTCTGCCGGTCGGCGGCCTGGATGACCTCGCGCGCGATCGGCATACGCTCCGACTCGTAGCCGGCCAGCAGCACCTCGGCGTCCGCGCCGCCGCTGATGATCGCCGCCAGCTTCCCGCCGAGATTGGCCGCGTCCTGGATGCCGGTGTTGAGGCCCTGGCCGCCCGCCGGGCTGTGCACGTGCGCGGCGTCGCCCGCCAGCAGGCAGCGGCCCGACCGGAAGGCGGCCGAGTGGCGCATGTGCACGAGAAACCTGGTGGCCCATTGGAGTTCGTGGATGCGGATGGGGTAGGGCGCGCGCTTGTCGACCAGCTGTTGCAGGTCGTCCACGGTGGGCGCGGCGTCCGGATCGCCGCCGATGCCGCTGGCGTCGGCGAAGACCCGCACCTGACCGTCGGGAAGCGGCACAACCACGAGCACGCCGTCGGGATGCAGGTGGTAGTGCGCCTCGCCCGGCGGCACCGGCGCCGTGATGACGCCGTCGCCGAGCGTGTAGGACTGCGGATAGGTACTGCCTTCGAAGGTGATTCCGCTCAGGGTGCGCACCGCGCTGTGCGCACCGTCGCAGCCGACCACCCACTGCGCGGTGAGCCGTTCGACGTCGTCGCCGTGGCGCAGCACCGCCTCGACGTGCTCGCCCCGATCGGTCAGCTGCAGCAGCTCGGTGCGCCACTCCACCGGGATTCCCAGCGCCGAAAGGTTCTCGGCGAGGACGTATTCCACCGACGGCTGCGTGATGATCAGCGGCTCGGCGTCGTTTCCGGTCTCCGGTCCGAAACGCACCTGCGCGACGGGACGTCCGCCGGAGAAGTAGCGGGCGGCGGTCATCGGAAGGCCACGCGCGCGCACCGCGTCCCCGGTGCCGTGGCGGTCGAGCACGTCGAGGGCGCCGTCCCACATGGTCAGCGCGCGCGCCTGGTTGGCGGGCCTGTCGACGGCGCGATCGATGATCCGGCAGGTCAGCCCATGCCTGCGCAGTTCGGTGGCCAGTGCGAGACCGGTCGGTCCCGCGCCCACCACGAGGACGTGCAGTGTCTCGCTCATCGCCGGGCCTCGCTGACGCTCGGCTCGGCGATGACCGATGGCGCTGTGTTGTCGATTCGCTCGCTCATCACCGGGCCTCCGTTCGGTTCAGGAAGGGATCTTCGTGACCGGTCAGTTCCGCCAGCTCCAGCGCGCCGACGGTGAGGACCTTGTCGAACTGACGCAGTTCCAGCTCCACGCGGGCGGTACCTGGCCGCGTCGGATCCAGTGGCGTGCTGCGGCATTCGAGTGGCGCGCCGAACTCGGCGAACTGCGAGAAGTGCGACGAGCAGGACATGACCATCGCGTTCGGCGTGCCGAGCATGCCCTCCCTGACCGCGGTGTCGAGCGCGGCCTGCCGGAAGGCCTCGATGATGAACGGGCCTGGCACGTGGTCGTAGTCGTGGTCGAACAGCGCGGGATGACGGCGGTCGGGCAGCAGCGGATAGTCCCAGGCCGAGCCGACCGCGACGGGCGCGCCGATCACCACGTTGCGCGAATCCCGGCGCCCGACGGCCGCCGCGGGCAGCGGCGCCGCCGTGTAGTCGGGGCCGCTCGCGGCGACCCGCCCGAGCTGGTACGCGCGCAGCGCCTCGTAGTCGGCGCGGGCCAGGAAGACCACGTCCGCGCTCAATTCCATGGCGACGCGTCCGTCGACGGTGAGATCGCCCGCGAGTGTCAGGTCGCTGAAATCGGCGCCGCGGTCGACGCGCGAGACGATCTCGTAGCGGAGAACGCCCTGCAGCGGGTTCTTCTCGTCGTCGCGGAAGGCCTCCCGATCGGTGACGTCGAACTCGTAGCGCTGCATGCTGAACGGCAGTCCCACCGGGACGCCGACGTGCTGGTGCAGGATCACGAACGAGCCCTGCCGCGCGGCTTCGGCCATCGCGAACGAATCGTGGTAGACCGTGGTCCGGTCGTACCAAAGGCTGTGCGCCCGCGGGATCTGCACCGAGGTGTAGAAGGTGGAGTCGCCGTCGGCGACAGAATCGGCGACGAACACCTCCCCCAGTGCGCGCCGGTGCGCGTGCGACCGCGCCACGGTGCGATCGAAGGTCAGCGCGGAAGACGGTGCGGGGAACCGTGTTTCGGTTTCGGTCATCGTTTCACTCCTTGCCCATCGGTGCGGCGAGACCGCGGCGGATCGTCCTGAGCACGCCGGCTTCGGACTCGTCGAGATAGAAGTGGCCTCCGGGGAACTGGCGCCACCGCGCCGTCGCGGTGGTGCGGTCCTGCCAGGCGGCCAGCTCTTCGGTCGGGGTCATCGGGTCGTCAACGCCGCCGAGGGCGGTGATCGGAACCGACAAAGTGCGTGCGCCGCGGTAGCGGTAGTCGGCGCCGAGCATCAGGTCGGCGCGTAGCGTCGGCGCGAAATGTTCTGCCAGTTCAGGGGAATTCAGGATCGCCTCGGGCACGCCGCGGTACACCCGGTCGACCAGCCGAAGCAGGTCGGTGTCGTCCGCGGGCAGTTCCAGGGCGAACTGTCGCCGCGGATGCGCGCGGGCGGAGACGAACAGGTGCTCGGGCGGCAGATCGGCCTCGGTGAGCCGCAGCGCCACATCGAAGGCGAGCAGCGCGCCGAGGCTGTGCCCGAACAGCGCCACCGGCCGCGGTACGTGCGCCACGACCGCCTCGGTGATATCGGCGACCAGCGGCTCCCACCGCGTGGCATGCGGTTCGCGCCAGCGCGGCCCGCGTCCGGGCAGCGTGACCCACCATAGCTCGATCGCGGGGGCGAGCTGGTCGATCCAGGGCTGAAACATCCGCGGATTGCCGCCCGAGTGGGCGAAGCACAGTAAACGGATCGCCGGATTCTCTTGCGGGCGTGGGCAGTTCAGTACACCGCGGTGCCCGGTGGGAAGCGGCGATGCCGTCGAGGAGCTCACGACTGCGCCTCGCTGACGCTCGCTCACAACGACCCGCTTCCCACTTCGTCGCCGGTCACCGCGGCGGCGGACTCGGCCTCGACGATCACCTTGGCCAGGTCGCGCGCGCTGCCCTGTTCGAGCACCTCGAGCAGCTGGGCCAGCGGCACCACGGTGCCCGACTCGGCCTCGATCTCGTTCTTCATCTCGACCACGACGAGCGATTCCAATCCGTAGTCGCGGATCGGGGTCGCCTCGTCGATCTCGGTGATCGGCTTGCGCAGCGCACGCGCGATCCGTTCCCGCACGAATCCGGTGAGCGCGTCGAGCCGGGTCGGCCGGTCGACGTGGTGGGCGCGCGCCAGCGCAACGGGTCCGGACGGCCTGCGCTTGGCCGTCGCGGGGCGGACCGTGGCGTGCACGTGCGGCTCCTCGGCGACGCGCCGTTCGGGCAGCCAGTGCCTGCTGCGGTTCCAGGGATAGTGCGGCAGCGGAACCCGGCCGCTCGGCGTTCCCAGCACGGCCGACCAGTTCAGGTCGTGACCGCCGAGGTAGAGCTCGGCGACGCTGTGATCGAGCGACGCGGACCTGTCCTGGCCGCGGCGCAGGCTCGCCGCCAGGATGACCGAGCGGTCGAGTTCGCCTGCGGCCGAGGCGATATCGCGGATCAGCACCGGATGCGGGCCGACTTCCAGCACCGTGGTCAGCGCGGCGTCCTCGGCCAGCGCCGCCTGGATCGCGGGCGCGAACAGCACGGCGTCGACGAGGTTGGCCGCCCAGTGCGCGCCGGTGAGATGGTCGCCGGTGACGCGCTTGCCGGTGACGGTCGAGTACATCGGCACGGTGCCCGGCGTGGCGCGCACCGTGGCGGCGTGCGCCGCGAATTCCGGTGCGCACGCGGCGAGCAGCGTGCTGTGGAAGGCGTACTCCACCGGCAGGTCCTTGGTCGACGCGCCGCGTGCGCTCGCCTCCGCCGCGATCCGGCGCACCTCGGGCGCCGGGCCGGTGATCACGGTCGAGCGCGGGCCGTTCACGGCGCCGATGGTGACCTCGGACTGTCCGGCCAGCAGCTCGGTCACCGCGGCGGCGGGCAGGCCGATGCTGCACATCGCGCCGCCGCGGGCGTAGCGCTCGGTGAGCGCCGCCCGTCGCACCAGGATCTCGAAAGCCTGCTCTCTGGTGAGCATTCCGGCGACGGTCGCGGCGACGATCTCGCCCATGCTGTGGCCGACGACGGCGGCGGGCCGCACGCCCCACGACTGCCACAGCGCGGCCAGCGCCAGTTCCACCGCGGCGATGCACACCTGCGCCACGTCGGTGCGGTGCAGCCTGCTGCCGGTCTCGGCCGCCAGCAGCTCCTCCCACAGCGACCAGCCGGCCAGCTTGCGCACGAGCACGTCGCAAGCGTCGATCTCGGCCCGCGCGACGGGCTCGTCGGCGAGCAGACGGCCCATCTCCGGCCACTGCGAACCCTGCCCGCTGAACACGAACAGCGTCCGGTGCCGCGGCGCGTTGCCGACGTTCCTGGCCGCCTTCGCGGTACGGGCGCGGTCGACCAGTGCGTCGACCGTGTCACCGATGAGGCACAGGCGCACCGGCAGATGCGCGCGCCGGGTGCCCGCGGCCGCGCAGATCTCGGCCGCGGTGGCGTGGTCGGCGGCCGCGAGCAGATCGGCGTAGCGCCCGGCCAGCGCCCGCGCGGACGCCGCGCTGCGCGCCGAAATGGGAAGCACCAGAGCACCTTCCGCGTGCGGATCGACCTGGTCGCGTGGCGCGGCGGCCAGCACGGCGTGCACGTTCGCGCCGCCGAAGCCGAACGAGCTGATCGCGGCCAGCTTCGGGCCGTTCCCGCCGCCGAGCGGTGTGCGCCGCGTCGGCAGCCGCAGCCGGGTTCCGGTGAGATCGAGCTCCGGGTTGGGCCGCTCCAGATGCAGGTTGGGCGGCACCTCGTCGTGTTCGAGCACCAGCATCGCCTTGATCAGGCCCGCGATGCCCGCGGCGGCCTCCTGATGCCCGAAGTTCGTCTTGACCGCGCCGACCGGGCACGGCTCGTCGCCCGCCCCGTATACCGCGCGCAGCGCGTCGAATTCGATCGGATCGCCCAGCGGTGTTCCCGTACCGTGCGCCTCGATGTAGACCACGTCGGCGGGCTTGGCCGCGGCATCGCGCAGCGCGCGCCGCAGCAGGTCGGTCTGGGCGCGCGGGCTCGGCGCGGTCAGACCGTTGGTGCGCCCGTCGTGGTTGGCCGCGGTGCCGCGGATGAGCGCGCGCACCGATCTGCCCTCGGCCTTGGCCAGCGACTCCCTGGTGAGGACCACCATGCCGCAGCCTTCGGCGCGGACGATGCCTTCCGCGCCCGCGTCGAAGGTGCGGCAGCGCCCGCCCGGCGCCAGCGGGAGCACCTTCTCGGTGACGGTGGTGGACAGCGGCGACAGGATCGTGTTGACCCCACCGGCCAAGGCGATGTCGCAGTCCCCGTTGCGCAGCGCCCGCACGGCCAAGTGCACCGCCATCAGCGAGGACGAGCACGCCGTGTCCACCGCCATGCTCGGGCCGGACAGATCGAGCAGGTACGACAGCCGATTGGCGACGATGCTGTGCGCGCCGCCCGGCGCGGTGTAGGCGTTGATGCTCGCCGGGTCGGCGAATTGCATCATCATGTAGTCGCTGCCGTAGACGCCCAGGAAGACGCCAGTCGTCGCGGCGCGCAGCTCGGCGGGCGTCAGCCCGGCGTCCTCCATGGCCTCCCAGGCCACCTCGAGCACCAGCCGCTGTTGCGGGTCCATCCGCTCGGCCTCGGCGGCCGAGATGCCGAAGAACTCCGCGTCGAAGCCGTCGACCTCGGCGAGCAGCCCGGCGAAGCGGCTGCTGTGCGCGGGGCGCGGGGCGCGGCGGCCGTCCTCGCTGTCGAACAGCGGCGTGATGGCGTCGTGGCCGTCGCGCAGCGCGGACCAGTACGCGGCGAGATCGTCGATGCCCGAAGGCATCCGTACCGCGGCGCCGAGGACCGCCGCCGGTTCGGTGTGCGAGTCGACTGCGGCTCGCAGGGTTCGGATTTCGCGCAGCGCCTGGCGTAGTAGCGCGCGCCTGTCGTCGTTCGGTTCGGTCGTCATCGGGCATCCCCTTCGGTGGACAGATCGAGTTCCGCCGACAGGAGATCGGCGAGTTCCTCATCGGTGGCCTGGTCCAGGTCCGCGTCGATCTCGGGCCGGGCATGCTGCGGCGTCTGCGCGTCGGGCGCGGGCTCCGACGCCGGGAACATCCGCTGCGCCAGCTCGTCGACGAGCTGGTCTACGGTGGGGTGGGCGAAGATCAGGCTGGCCGGAATACGGTGGCCCAAGCCGGTTTCCAGGCGGTTGCGCAGGTCGACCGCCATCAGCGAGTCGAAACCGAGGTCGCGGAAGGGCGCCGTCGGGTCGACCGGCCGCGTGGTCCCGACGATGGACGCGACCTGGGCCAGCACGAAACCGCGCACCAGCTCGAGCCGCTCGGCGGGATCGTCGGTCTCGTGCAGCGACAGTGTCTGTACCACCGGGCCGCCTGCGCTTTCGCCGCTGGGCAGCAGATTCGCCAGCAGCTCGCGGGCGACCGGCGGCGTGCCAGGACCGGCCAGCGTCGGCAGGTCGAAGGCGGCCGCCGCGAGGACGGGACCTTGGTCGGCCAGCGCCGCCTCCAGCAGATCCATCGCAGCCTCGGTCTCCAACGCGGGCACACCGAGGGCGGCCAAGCGTCGTTCGCTGCCCGCCTGGGCAGCCAGGCCGATCGCGGCCCACGGACCCCAGGCGATGCTGTGCGCGGGCCGTCCCTGTGCGGCCCGCGCCGTGGCGAGCGCGTCCAGGTAGGTGTTGGCCGACGCGTAAGCGCCCTGACCCGGCGAGCCGAAAAGCCCCGCGAGCGAGGAGAACAGCACGAAATGGGTGAGCGGCTGATCGAGGGTGGCCAGGTGTAGATGCCAGGCACCGCGCGCCTTGCCTGCCAGCGCCCTGACCAGTCGGGACTCGTCGAGATCCGCGAGGACCGCGTCCTCGAGCACGCCCGCGAGGTGGAAGACGCCGCCGATCCGGCCTGCGCCCGCCAGCACCGCGCCGAGCGCCGCGGCGTCGGCCACGTCCACGGCGGCCACGGTGATCTCGACGCCGCGCGCCCGCAACTCGTCGATCACCTCTTCGGCGTCGGGGTCCGGCGCGGATCGCCCGAGCAACAGCAGCTTTCGCGCGCCGTGCTCGCTGAGCCAGTCGGCGACGCGCAACCCGAGCGCGCCGAGACCGCCGGTGACGACCTGGCACAGCTCCGGATCGACGGCCACCGAACTCCGCGTGCGCGGCACCGGAATCAGGCGCGGCGCGAGCACCGCACGGTCGATCGAAACCTGCTGCGGCGACTGCGGATCCCGCAACACGGCGACCAGGCGGTCCACATCGGCGGCGCTCGGCGCGGCGGGCAGATCGATGACGCCGCAGGATGATTCGGGATGCTCGGTCGCGATCACCCGGCCCGCGCCCCACAGGCTCGCCGCCGACAACCGCGCCTGCCGCGCCGATCGCTGGGTGTCCGGGGTGAGCAACCACAGCCGCGGCGTCTCGCGCCAGGTGCGGCCGATCACGAACTTGGCCAGCTCGACCGCGTCCGCCGTGTGGCTCGCCGCGACGGCCGGGTCATCGACGGCGCTCGCGTAGGCCCGCGCGTCGATGATGCCGCGCAGCCCTTCGGCGGATTCGTCGATGGCCGCCGCGGCAGCCTCGTAGTCGGGCGCGTCGGCGCGCACGACGCGGTCGCCCCGGGCGGTGAGTCGTTCGACCAGCGCCGCCAGGGCGGGATGCTCCCCGCCGAGGACGAGCCAGCCGCCGCGCTGGGCGCGCCCGCCGGTGGATTCCAGCGGCTGCCAGGCGAGCCGGTACAGCCTGCCGTGCTCGGCGGCGGACGCTTCGGCGGTGGTCACCCGGAAGTCCATGGCCGAGCACAGGATTCGCCCATCCTGGGTCAGCACGACCAGGTCCGCGATCAGATCCCGCTCGCCGTACTCCACGATCCGCGCGTGGCACCAGACCTCGGTGACGGGCGCGGCGGGCGTGGCGAACTGCACGCGGGTGGCGCCTGCGGGCAGGGCGAGCGCATCGGTCAGCCGCGGTCCGGCCGCGGCGGCGATGGCGTGCAGGCAGGCGTCGAGCAACGCCGGATGCAGACCCGTTCCCGCGGTGAGCGACGTTGGCAGAGTGAGCTTTCCGACGGCTTCGTCGCCGCCGCGCGAGAGCTGGGTCAGCCCGCGGAACGCCGGGCCGTAGTGCAGGCCGTTCCCGGCCAAGCGCGCGTAGAACTCGTCGAGCGGCACCGGCTCGGCACACCGCTTCAGCAGTTCCGCGATCTCCGGGGCAGGCCGATCGGTGAGCGGCGCGGGCGCCTGGTCGAGCCAGCCGCGCGCGTGCGTGACGGTGGCGCCCCGCGGATCGGAGACGATCACGAATTCCGAACGCCCGCCCCTCGATTCGACCACCAGCTGCAGGGGCGACGAGGTACCAGGCAGCAGTACGTGCGGCGCCTCGAACGTGACGTTGGTCAGCACCACGGTCGGCGTCTCGCCGCCTGCGAGCTCGCGGGCGGCCTGCGCCGCCGCGCCGAGCCAGTACGCACCGGGGACGACCGGCACCTCGTCCACCACGTGATCGCCGAGTTCCGGCGCGGCTTCCGGCTGCAACGGCCAGACACCGAGCTCGGGGTGCGTGGCGATCCGCACGCGAGGCCCGAGCCAGCCTCCAGCCTTCGCAACGGCCGCGGCCTCGCCGTCGGCGCGAATCAGCGGGTAGCGCTGGGCATTCCAGCCCTGCGAGGGGATCGGCACCGGAGTGGTCGGGCGGTAGAGGCGGGTCCAGTCCAGGTCGGCGCCGCGGGTGTAGAGCAGGCCGAGCGAGTGCAGGAAGGCGAAGACCTCGTCCTCGTCGCGCCGGGCCGAGGAAACGGTGACCACTTCCGCGCCGGGAGCGGCCGCGTCCGCGATCTCGGTGAGCGAGCGGGCCAGCACCGGATGCGGGGCGATCTCGACGAACGTGTCGTGACCCGCGTCGAGCAGCGCGGTGATCGCGGTGTCGAACAGCACCGTTTCGCGCAGGTTGCGCGACCAGTAGTCGGGATCGACGAGCGTATCGGTGAGCGGGCCGCCGGTGACCGTCGAGTACAGCGGCACGGTGGGCTGCCGTACCGCGATGCCGCGCACGGCCTCCCGCAGCCGGGGCCGCAGCGGTTCGACGGCCGGGCTGTGCGCCGCGAAGTCGACGGCGATGCGCCGCGCGAACACCCCGTCGGCCTCCAGCCGCGCCACGATCTCGTCCAGCGCGTCCGGCTCGCCGGAGATGACGGTCGCGCGCGGCCCGTTGACCGCCGCGACCGACACCCGGTCCCGGTACTCGGTGAGCGCCGAATCCACCTGCGCCGCATCGAGTTCGAGCAGCGCGAGGCCGCCGCGTCCGGAGATCTCGGTGAGCAGCGCGCTGCGCACGCACACGATGAGCGCGGCGTCGGCCAGCGACAGAGCGCCACTGACGTGCGCCGCCGCGATCTCGCCCATGCTGTGCCCGCAGACCGCCGCCGGCTCGATGCCGAAGGCCCGCCAGGTCTCGGCGAGGGCGACCTGCATGGCGAACAGCGCGGGCGGCACGTGGGCGGTGCCCTGCGCGACGATGCCGCGCTCGGCCGACCACAGCCGCACCCCGAGCAGTCGTTCCAGCTCGGTCGCGCAGCGGCGCATCGCGTCGTCGAACGCGGGCAGCGCGGCGGCGAGCGCGCGGCCCATGCCGTCCCACTGCGAGCCCTGCCCAGGGAAGACCAGCGCGGTGCGCCTGGCGCGGCGGCCGGGCGCCTGCGGTTCGCAGACCCCGCGCACCCGTTCGCCGTCCGCCAGCGCGAACAGACCGTCGATCAGCTCGTCGATGTCGCGGGCCACCACCGCGGCGCGGTGCCCGTCGTGGTCGCCGCGCAGCGCGGCGGTGGCGGCGGCACGGGCGAGCCAGTGCGGATCGTCGCGATGGCGTTCGGCGGCGCGCGCCCAGCCGCGCGCCCGCCGCCGCAACCCTGCCCCGGACCTGGCGGTCACCGGAAAGAGCACGAAATCCGTTGTGCCAGCCGGTTCTTCGGCGTCGATCACGGGAGCGGTGGACAACACGACGTGCGCGTTGGTCCCGCCGAATCCGAACGAGCTCGTCCCGGCGATCGCGGCGCCGTCCGCGTCGACCGGCAGCGCCTCGACCTGCGATTGCACCACGACGGGTACCCTGTCCAGCTCGAGCAGCGGGTTGGGCCGCCGGTAGTGGACGGTCGGCGTCAGCTCCCGATGATGCAGGGAGAGCGCGGTTTTGATCATTCCGGCGACGCCAGCGGCCGCCTCGAGGTGGCCGAGATTCGATTTCGCCGAGCCCACCCGCAGCGGGCTCTGCTCGTCGCGGCCTCGGCCGAGCACCGCCGCCAGCGCACCGACCTCGATCGGGTCGCCGACCGCGGTTCCCGTGCCGTGCGCCTCCACGAAGGCGACCCGGCTCGGGTCGACGCCGGCGGCGCGGTAGGCCGCGTGCAGCACCCGCTCCTGCGCGGGGCGGCTCGGGGCGATGAGCCCGTTCGTCCGGCCGTCCTGGTTCACCGCCCCGCCGCGGATCACGGCGTACACGCGATCGCCGTCGCGGCGGGCGCGGTCGAGCGTCTTGAGCACCACCACGCCCGCCCCCTCACTGCGGACGTAGCCGTTGGCGCGCTCGTCGAACGGCTTGCAGCGCCCATCCGGGGCCATCAGCCGTCCCTTGCTGAAGCTCAGCGCCACCCTTGGCGAAGCGATGACGTTCACGCCGCCCGCCAGCGCCACCTCCGACTCGCCCGCGCGCAGCGACTGGCAGGCCAGGTGCACCGCGACCAGCGAGGACGAGCAGGCGGTGTCCACCACCATGCTCGCGCCCGCCAGGTTCAGGCAGTAGGACAGCCGGTTGGCGACGATGCTGAGCGCGGAGCCGGTGCCGTCCTGCGCCGACACCTCGGTGCCCGGCGCCTGCACGGCCGCGCCGTGGTCGTACGACGACGCGCCGAGGAAGACTCCGGTCGACGTGCCCGCCAGCCTGCTCGGGCCGATGCCCGCGTCCTCGATGGCGTGCCAGGCGACCTCGAGCAGCAGGCGCTGCTGCGGGTCGATCCTGGTGGCCTCCTTGACCGCGATGCCGAAGAACTCCGCGTCGAAATGCTCGACGCCGTCCAGGAATCCGCCCCACTTGGTCGTCATTCGGCCCGGCGCGTCAGGGTCGGGGTCGTACAGCGCCGCGGCGTCCCAGCGATCCGCGGGGACCTCCGTGATGGCGTCGACGCCCGCGCGGAGCAGGTCCCAGAACTCCTTCGGCCCGTCGGCCCCGGGAAATCGGCAGCCGATCCCGACGATGGCTATGCCATCGGCCGGGTCGGCGGCGAATCCCGTCTGCTCGGTGGTCTCGGCCGTGCCCGCGAGTGCGGCGGCCAGTGCGGCGGCCGCGGCGGCAATGCTGGGATGGTCGTAGGCGAAGGTCGGCGAGACGCTGATCCCGGCCCAGCTCTGCAGGTCGTCGGACAGCTCCACCGCCTGCATCGAGGAGAGGCCGAGCGCGGCGAACGGCACGTCGACCGGCAGGCCCGCCGGATCGACGCCGAGTAGCTCGGCGATCCGGGCGACCAGCCAGGCTTCGATCTCCGGTGTCGACCTCATCACCGCACCGCCTCGGTCGCGGCGGGCGAGGTGATCTCGTCGAGCGTGCCGTCCTCGAACGCCGTGCGGGTCGCGCGCCGCTGCAGCTTTCCGCTGGAGGTCTTCGGCACCGTGCCCGCCCGCACCAGGACGACCCGCGCGGGGGTGATCGAGTGATCGACGGTGACGGCGGCGCGCAGCGTCGCGGTGAGCGCCGCGATGTCGGGGTCGGCGTCCGCCTTCACCTCGGCCACCACGATCAGCTCCTCGCCGCCCTCGCGGTCGACCGCGAACGCGGCGGTGCAGCCGCGCCGGATTCGCGGGTCGGCGTTCTCGACGGTGTGCTCGATGTCCTGCGGGTAGTAGTTGCGCCCGCCGATGATGACGAGATCCTTGCGCCTGCCGACTACGAACAGCTCGCCGTCGATCAGCGCGCCGAGGTCGCCGCTGCGCAGGTACGGACCCGACTGCGGCGCAACTGTTTCGGCGCGGAACGTGTCCCGGGTGGCCGCGTCGTTGCCCCAGTAGGCCAGCGCCGCGTCCGGGCCGCCGATCCAGATCTCGCCGACCTGTCCGTCCGGCGCGGGAATCCTGGTGTCCGGGTCGACGATCAGCAGCTCGCGGTGCAACGAGACACGGCCGGAACCGACCAGCGTCTGATCCGCGCCCGGCGTGACGCGCCCCTCGGCCAGTTCGTCGCGGCTCACCGTCAGGGTGACCGCGCCCGTGCCGCGGCGCGGACCGGTGGTCATGAGAGTGGACTCGGCCAGTCCGTAGCAGGGGTAGAAGGCGTTCGAATCGAAACCGTGCCCGGCGAATTCGGCGGCGAACTTGGTGAGCGTCTCCGCGCGGATCGGCTCGGCGCCGTTGAACATCACCTCGAGCGAGCTGAGGTCGAGGCCCTCCCGATCGGCGGCGGGGATCCGGCGGCAGCACAGCTCGTAGGCGAAATTGGGCCCGCCGGTGATGGTGGCCCGGTAGCGGGTCACGGCGCGCAGCCAGCGGACCGGACGCTGCACGAAGGTCAGCGGCGGCAGCAGCACCGCGCGGCCGCCCGCGTAGATCACGGGGACTACGGTGCCCATCAGGCCCATGTCGTGGAACAACGGCAGCCAGCCGACGAAACGCGTTCCCGGGTGGAAACCCATGGACTGGCGGATCACTTCCTGGTTGTGCATGAGCGCGTCGTGGGTGACCACCACGCCCTTCGGTGCGGAGGTCGATCCCGAGGTGTACTGCAAGAACGACACGTCGGCCCCGGTCACCGGCACCGGCTCGAAGTCCTGTGCGCCCTGCGGGTCGGCCGCGATGCCGATCCAGCGCAGCCGGTCCAGCTCGGGAACGGCCCCGGTCAACAGCCCGCGGGTCTGCTCCGGCGCGGCGCACAGCACCGCGGTGGCGCCGCAGTCCTCGGCGATGGTGCGCAGGGTCTGCGCTCGCCGCGGCGAGGTGACGGGGAACGGCGGGTACACCGGCACCGCGACCACGCCGGCGAACTGGCAGGCCAGGAACGCGAGCACGAAATCCGCGGAATCCGGCGCCACGATGAGCGCCCGATCGCCGGGCGCGGCGTCCTGCGAAATACGAGCGGCCAATGCGCGGGACAGTTGCTCGACTTCGCCGAAGGTCCAGGAATGCGATTCGTTTTCGCCGTCCGGCAAAAATGTGTACGCAATTCTGTCGGCAGCGTCGGCGGCGCGCTGCGAAATTGCCTCGGCGAGCGTTCGGGCCCGCAGTGTGGTTTCCATCGCAATCCCTCCTCGATCAGCCGGCAGCCCATCACGACGGTGCCGACAGAACAGGGACATTACGGGCGGAGGCGACGAAATAGACAGGCATAGAACGGGGTTCGAAGGACGACGCGCCGGCGATCGGAAGACATATCACTTTCGGACGGAAAACTTTCACAAGGAATAGTCCGGAGGAACTGTCACCTTTGTGTAATGGCGATCGATGCAGTGTGCCGGATAAGTTCCCGCTGCACCGAAGAATTGCCCAACACAGAGCGGAGAAGAACTGTGACGAGCAGCACAGCGCGGGAGCGCATCGCCATTTGGTCGGATTTCGGGGGAGTTCTCACGCCGCCGGTTGCCGAAACATTCGCCGCATTCTGCGCGAAGACGGGATTGGCGCCGGATCCGCTGCGCCGCGCGATCGCGGAAGTCACCGCGTCGTTCGGCACCGAGGACATGATGCTGCCGCTGGACACACCGCTGATCAGCGAGGACGAATGGCTGGATCTGGTGCGCGTCGCGCTGCGCGAGCAGGGCGTGCACACGGAGGTCCCCAGCCTCGCCGAGGCCTGGTTCGACGGCCGAAAGGCCAACGCGCAGTGGGAGAAGGCGCTGCGGCGCTACCGCGAAGCCGGCCTGTTCGTCGGCATGCTGTCCAACATGCCGCCCGCGTGGGAGCCGCACTGGCGGCGGATGGTGGTCGCGGAGGAACTGTTCGAGGAGATCGTCAACTCGGCGCAGGTCGGCTGCCGTAAGCCCGATCCCGAGATCTTCGAGCTGGCGGCCGCGCGCGCGGGCATCGAACCGCAGCGGTGCGTTTTGGTGGACGACCTGCCGCAGAACTGCGCGGGCGCGCTGGCCGCGGGCTGGCGCGCGGTGCAGTTCCGTGACGCCGCGACCGCGACCGCCGAGGTGGACGCCGAGGTGCGTCAGCTCGTCGGCGAGGGCGTCGCGATATAGGCCGAGGCCGCGTCCTCGTGCGCCAGCCGGCGCAGAGCGCTGAACATCGCATCGCCGAGTGCGGTCCAGACGACCAGCGCCTCGGCCAAGCTCTCCGCGTTCGGCTGGCGCAACAGCGTGTCGATTTCCTTGGCCGCGATCCGTTCGGCCAGTTCGGCGTAGTCGTCGAGCAGGCCCCAGTACTCCTGCCCCAGCTTGCCGAGGGTGGCGAGCACCGCCGCGAGCGTGCCGCGGGCCGGATTGGTCTCGCGCACCTGCCAGCCGCGCCGTGCGATGAGATCACGGACCTGCTCGGCCGCGGCCAGCTGCGTCTCGTCCGGTTCGACGGCGGGCGGCCGCGACATCGCGAACTGCGCCTTGCCTGCGGATTCCAGCACCGTCATGCCCGGCGTCCGCATCTTCTCCAATACTTCCCTCGTCGCCGCCACCGACAAGCCGCCGACCTCGATCAGAGCCCGGACCAGCTTGAGCCGCCGCACGTGGGAATCGTCGTACTGCATCTGGTTCGGGCTGGTACGTTCGCCCGGAAAGAGCAGTCCCTCGCGCATGTAGTACTTGATAGTGGGTGCGGGCACGCCCGAGACCTTGCTCAACTCGGCGATACGCATATCCGCCTCCCGTCCGCGGCTACTTCTGGTCGACCCAGTGTACGGGTAGACGGATAGCGACCAGTTCCGGTTGCTGCTCGAATGCCCGGTCGGGTCAGCGCGAAACCGCCCGACGCCACGGCCGCGCGCGTACTTCGGGCGGGCCGCGTCCGGCGGCGCCGTCATGCGGAATTCTGTTGTCCCGTATGGGCCCGGTACCGATTCACCGCGTCTATTCGGGAGACGGCGCCCAGCTTGTCGAAAATGCTCCGCAGGTGCCGTTTGACGGTGCCCTCGGTGATCGACAGCGCGTTGGCGATCTGGCGATTGGTCATCGCCTCGGCCACCAGGCGCAGCACCTGCTCCTCGCGCGCCGAGAGCCTGCCCCGATTCGCCGCCGAGCCGGTGAGGAAGTCACGCGGCACGCTGACGGTGATCTGGTCCTCCACCGAGGCGACCCCGCGGATCGCGCTGACCAGCTCGCTGCGCGAGATCTTCTTGTGCAGGAAGCACCGCACGCCCGCGTCGAGCATGTCGTAGAGCAGGGTCTCGGTGCCCGTGGAGCTGAGCACGACGACCGCCGCGGCCGGGCAGGCGCGGGTCAGCGCGCGCACCATCTGCACGGTGGCGCTGCCGATCTCGTCGTTGTCGAGCACGATCACGTCCGGGTGCACGGCGGCGGCGAGATATCCGGCCTCGGTCCACGACACGTCGCCGACCACCGCGAAATCCTCTTCGGAATTCAGGAAACCGCACAACATCTCGCGGGTGAGAAAGTTGTCCGTCACAATCTGAATGTGGACCACCCGTTGCGGCAGACCGTTCGTCGGTATCACCGAGACGAGACGTGGAGCGGAACATTCCGAAACGGCGTCCGGCGCCGCATTTTCGATGTTTGCCGAGCGTTTCACTCGGGCGGTTCCACTCATTTTCACCATCCACCTCGGGGGTTGCATGAGTCGGGACGCGGCAAGCATCCTCGAGACACCCCCGTGCGTCACCGACCCGTCGGCCGATGCCACGACAGCACACGGCATCAACCCGCTGGATTCCGTTCACCGATGAACCAGAGAACCGGCCCCCGCCCCGTATCGGCATCGAAACAACCACCGACACTTGGCATTTGGAACCTGAGACCGGTTATAGGAAGTGACCCTATCCGTAAACGGTTGACTCCACAACCCGGTTGTTCCGCAGCGCACAATTCGGCTTCGAGTGTTCCCGATCCGTTAACACTTACCGCAAGAATCGGAAACGTGGCTGTGAGAAGTCTGTGCCGCAATTAATAGTCAAGCCACGAAAAATAGGGGCGCCCGGCATGATTCGCGGGTGTGGCCGGGCGCTCGGCGTCCGCCGCGGCCCTCGCCCGCCGGCCGGCCGCGGCGGATGAGATCGCGCTTGTTTCCCAGTGTGACGGGTGGCAGCGCCGCGCCCGCGTCCGCTTGCGGCTCTTCGGGATTGGGGGGCACGAACAGTGTGACGGGTCGCGGCGAGATGGAAGCCACTGCGGGTCATCGGTGTCGCCGCCCGAGGCGCGAGCCCGCGCTATGCGCCTTTCCGCGCGGGCGTCTTCTTCGCGGCCTTCTTGGCAGGCTTCTCGGCGGTCTTCTTGGTGGCCTTCGCCGCCTTGGTCGTCTTGGCGGCCTTCGCGGTCTTCTTCGCGGGCGCGGCCTTCTCCGCGGTCTTCTTCGCCGCGCCGCCGGAGCCTGCCGCGCGCCTGCCGCTGGCCTCCAGGCTGCGCTGCAGCGCGGCGACCAGATCGACCACCTCGGCGTCCATCTCGGCGGCGACGGGCTCGGGCTTGGCGGTCACCCGGTCGCTGCCGCTCGCGATCGCCTCGTCGAGCATCTTCTGCAGTTCGGCCTGGTAGTCGTCGGTGAACTGGCTCGGGTCGAAATCGTCGGACATGGATTCGACGAGCGTCTCGGCCATCTTGATCTCCTGCGGCCGCGGTTCGGACGCGTCCTCCAGCGATTCGAACTCTACGGCGCGCACTTCGTCGGGCCACAGCAGTGTCTGGAGCACCAGCATGCCCTCGCGCACTCGCAGCGCGGCAAGGCGGGTCTTCTGGCGCAGCGTGAAGTGGACCAGCGCGGTCCGATCGATGCGCTCCAGCGTGGTCGCCAGCAGCACGTATGCCTTCGGCGTGTTGGAGTCCGGCTCGAGGTAGTAGCTCTTGTCGAACAGGATCGGGTCGATCTGCTCGGACGGCACGAACTGCAACACCGGGATCTCGTGCTTCTCGGCGGCGGGCAGGCGGGCGAAATCCTCGTCGGAGAGGATCACCGTGTCCCCGTCCGGGGATTCGTACGCCTTGGCGATATCGACGTAGTCCACCGGCTTGCCGTCGACGGTGCAGACGCGCTGGTATTTGATCCGGCCGCCGTCCTTGGCGTGCACCTGGTGGAATTTGATGTCGTGGTCCTCGGTGGCGGTATACACCTTGACCGGGACGTTTACCAGCCCGAATGCAATCGAGCCCTTCCAGATAGCTCGTGCCATCACTCCATGATGGCCGAACCACCCGGCCCGCGCGAGCGAACCGGGATCCCCGAGGTCGCGGCGGCGATTCGCACTCGCGTGCCGGCCGGAAGCGCGGTGAAAAGCGCGCGCATCGCGGCGATGGTCCCGCCGAGGTCGGTGCGACCCGAGAGGTAGGCGCGCTGCAGGGGCGCGGGCAGGGCGAAGAACGCGTCGAAGAACCCGGGGACGTCGGCGGGCGGCAGCGCGAGCAGTGCGCGCAGCCCGGCCGCGCGCAAGGCGCTTACGGCGCGGGCGGACGGCGGCCACGCATTGCCTCCCGCGGCGACCGTGTCGGCGGCGTCGAGCGCGGCCGCCACACTGTAACCCGTTGCGGGATGGGTGAATCCGCCCGCCGCACCGAACGAGCGCCGACCGGGACGGCCGCCCTGCACCGGAAAGCGCACCCGCTCGACGGGCTCGTCGCCGTCGAGCGCGATACCGCGCGCCCGCAACCGGTGCCGCAGCCGGGTGCGCAGTTCGCCGATGTCGAGGGCGGGCCGCCCGGCCAGGCAGGTCTCCTCGAGCAGCAGCGCGCCGCCGCCGAGCGGCACCGCGTACAGGAACGAGCGCGGCGCGACCGGATCCGCGCCGTTGTCGGCGCGCCAATCCATGAACATCGGTTCGATCCCAGCCGCCGTGCTCGCGTCGACGACCACACCGTAGGCGGTCTGCTCGGCACGGGCGGGGGAGCGGGCGATGCCGCGCGCATCGATCACCCGGCCTGCGGTCAGCACCCGACCCGAGGCCAGCGTCACAGCGTTCCGATCGAGCCGTACGGCGCGATCGGTGACGATCTCGGCTCCGGCCAACGCGAGCGAGTCGCGCAGCCGCTCGTTGTCGAGGACGACGTAGGGCCGATCCAGCTCGTGCCGCCGGGTGCCCCAGGCCGTGGGGCGTGCCACGGTCGCCGCCGCGACGAGCGTGGGATTCAGCCACTCCGGCAGTTCGTCGGCCCAGGCCGCGTAGGTCGCGGTCCATCGTCGCGACGGCGACGGATCGACCGCGACCACGGACATCCCTCTGCTCAGGCACCGGTGCGCCAGCGCGCGTCCGGCCGGGCCGAGACCGCAGACGACGACGTCGGCCGTCACGGCGGCGGCGCCGGACGGCGGCACGGCGCGATCACGGCTCGGCGCATCGGTTGCTGCCCTCCCGTCGACTCGGTCCCGCCGAACTGGTTCCGGCCCGATGTCCGGCTCAGATGCCTCCGGTGGAGAGCAGTCCGCCGTCGACCCGCACGGTCTCGCCGGTGATCCACGCGGCCTCGTCCGACACCAGGAACGCGATCAGCCGCGCGACGTCCTCCGGCACGCCGAGCCGCTTCATCGGGTACACCGCCGCCGCCCGCTCCTCGTCCGCGGAGTAGAGCGCATCGGCGAACTTGGTCTTGACCACGCCCGGCGCCACCGCGTTCACCCGGATCTTCGGGCCCAGCTGCCAGGCCAGCTCGCCGGTGAGGTGGATGAGCGCGGCCTTGGAGGCGCCGTAGGCGGCGATCACGCCGCTGGACCTGATGCCCGCGACGCTCGCGACGTTCACGATCGCACCGCCGTGCTCGCCCATCCACGCCTTGTACGCCTCCTGGATGTACCCGAGCGCGGCGACCACGTTCACGTCGAAGATCTTGCGCACGGCGTCCAGGTCGGCGTCCATCAGCGCGCCGTAGATCGGGTTGATGCCGGTGTTGTTGACCAGGATGTCGATCGAACCGAATTCCGAGACGGCGCGCCCGACCGCGGCCGCGCGGCTGTCCGGGTCGCCGGAGTTGCCCGCCAGCGCGACGACCTCGCCCTGGTGGCCGAGCGCGCGCAGCTCGGCGGCGGCCTCCTCCAGCGGTTCGGGTTTCCGCGCGGTGATCACCACGTTCGCGCCGCGGCGCAGCAGCTCGGCCGCCACCGCCTTGCCGATGCCCCGGCTGGCCCCGCTGACCAGCGCGCTCTTGCCCAACAGATCGGTACTCATGGCACCGAACGCTACCGAAGCCGGGCGAACGGCAGTTATCGCGGTCACACCGGCTTCCTCTGGTGCGTGGCTGCATCCGGGCCCGGGTAAAATCGGTGGTTCTCGTGCGTTTCGGGGCGCACAATCGGGCAGCGAGCCCGGCCCCGCCGTACCAGTCCAGCAACGCCATCCGTGAGGAGCCCATCTGTGATCACCGCGACCGACCTCGAGGTCCGGGCCGGAGTCCGCACCCTGCTGTCGGCGCCCGGTCCCGCGCTGCGGGTACAGGCCGGTGACCGCATCGGACTGGTCGGGCGCAACGGCGCGGGCAAGACAACCACGCTGCGCATCCTGGCGGGCGAGGGCGAGCCGTACGCGGGAAAGATCCTGCGCTCCAGCGAGATCGGTTATCTGCCGCAGGATCCGAAGGAAGGAAACCTGGACGTGCTCGCGCGCGACCGGGTGCTCTCGGCCCGCGGTCTGGACACGCTGATCCGGGACATGGAGAAGCAGCAGGCGCTGATGGCCGAGGTGGCCGACGAGAAGGAGCGCGAGAAAGCGGTCCGCAAGTACGGCAGGCTCGAGGAGCGGTTCTCGGCGCTGGGCGGTTACGTCGCCGAGAGCGAGGCCGCGCGCATCTGCCACAGCCTCGGCCTGCCCGACCGGGTGCTCGGCCAGCCGCTGCGCACCCTCTCCGGCGGTCAGCGCCGCCGAATCGAATTGGCGCGCATCCTGTTCTCCGCCTCCGACGGCAGTGGCGGGCGCTCGGACCGCATCCTGCTGCTCGACGAGCCGACCAACCACCTCGACGCCGACTCGATCACCTGGCTGCGCGGGTTCCTGCAGAGCCACGACGGCGGCCTGATCGTGATCAGTCACGACGTCGAGCTGCTCGACGCGGTGGTCAACAAGGTGTGGTTCCTCGATGCCGTGCGCGGCGAGGCCGACGTCTACAACATGGGCTGGAAGAAGTACCTCGACGCTCGCGCCACCGACGAACAGCGCCGCCGCCGTGAGCGCGCCAACGCCGAGAAGAAGGCTTCCGCGCTCAAGGCGCAGGCCGCCAAGCTGGGCGCCAAGGCGACGAAAGCCGTTGCGGCGCAGAACATGGTCAAGCGCGCGGAGCGGTTGCTCGACGAGCTGGACGACGTGCGGGTCGCCGACAAGGTGGCCAGGATCAAGTTCCCCGAGCCCGCCGCGTGCGGCAAGACTCCCCTGATGGCCGAGAACCTGACCAAGATGTACGGCTCGCTGGAGATCTTCACCGGCGTCGACTTGGCGATCGATCGTGGCAGCCGGGTCGTGGTGCTCGGCCTCAACGGCGCGGGCAAGACCACGCTGCTGCGCCTGCTGGCCGGGGTGGAACAGCCGACGGCGGGCGGGCTGGTGCCGGGGCACGGCCTGAAGATCGGCTACTTCGCCCAGGAGCACGACACCCTCGACGACGACGCCACGGTCTGGGAGAACATCCGGCACGCGGCGCCGGACGCGGGTGAGCAGGACCTGCGCGGCCTGCTCGGCGCGTTCATGTTCACCGGTCCGCAGCTCGACCAGCCCGCGGGCACCCTGTCCGGTGGTGAGAAAACCCGTCTCGCGCTGGCCGGGCTGGTGTCCTCGGCGGCCAATGTGCTGCTGCTCGACGAGCCGACCAACAACCTGGACCCGGTCTCCCGCGAGCAGGTGCTCGACGCCCTGCGCACCTACGCGGGGGCCGTCGTGTTGGTCACCCACGATCCCGGCGCGGCCGAGGCGCTGTCCCCGGAGCGGGTCATTCTCCTCCCCGACGGCACCGAAGACCACTGGTCCGCGGAATATTTGGAACTTATTCAGCTTGCGTGAGTTTCATCACACGAACCCGTTGATCACGGACTGCTCAGTGCTTAGCCTGGAAAGACGCGCTGCTCGGCGACTCGGAGGAAGCCATGAGCGACAGGGCCACACAAAGCAAGGCCGTTTTGGGTAAGGGCACACGCGTCACGGGGAAATCGCGTGACCGTCTGCAATCGCAGCTGAAGAAGCAATACGAGGCGGGCGCCAGCATCCGCTCGCTGGCGCGGTCGACGGGGCGCTCGTACGGCTTCATCCACAATGTGCTGGTGGAGTCGCACGTGCAGCTCCGCAGCCGCGGTGGAGCCAACCGCCGTAAGGGCGCGGCCAAGTAGCGTCCGCGCCGGTCCGAAACCGGTGGCTGCGCAGCATCTTTCGCAGCCACCGCGAGGAATTCGTGATGTCCGCACCGTTCGGGATGCCGTGACGGCGCGCGGCGGGACGAACCCGGTCCGGCGCGAGATCGCGGGACGTCGGCCGAGCCTCGTTCAGTACCCGGGGACCATGCCGTCGCTGTGCACGAGCAGGTTGGACAGGCTGCGGAAGATCGGCAGGCCGGTCTTGATCTCCAGGTAGGCGAACTGACCCTGCGGGTTGACCTCGAGGAAGTAGTACTCGCCGTCCAGCCCGAGGCGCAGGTCGAGCACGCCGAAGCTCAGGCCCAGCGCGCCCATGAGCGTGGCCAGGGATTTGCTCACCGAGGCGGGCAGCTGGTCGCGGGCGAAGTCGACGGAGGTGTCCAGCCGCGAATCGACCCGGCCGACGCCGGCCTGGGAATCGATGCGCACCGTCCACGCGATGCCGTCCACCCACACCACGCGCAGATCGCACTCGGCCTGGATGTAGTCCTGGAACGTCGTCGGCGCCGATCGGATGCCCGCCAGCTTGCCGAAGTCGGCCGCCGTGATGACCCTGGTCTCGGCGAACTCCGCGCGCCCTGTGCCGGTGCGCTTGTAAACCACTGGGCCCGGCCGTGATTCGGCGAAGCTGCGGGCCTCGTCGGGATCGTTGGTGATCAGCGTCTCCGGTATCGCGAATCCGGCGCGCTGTGCCGTCTCGAGCTGGACGATCTTGCGGGCCGCGGTGCGGTCGGCGCCCGGATCGTTGATCCAGAACGCCGGGATCGACCACAGCAGGCCCTGGATGAAGCCGTCGCACTCGGCTTGGCGGTAGGCGTCGTCGGAGGCGCGCACCCCGCCGGGCACCCGGCACGGGTGCGGTCGACGCCACCACACCGAGCGGACGGTGTCGAGCCCGATCACGTGCGAGAGCGAGCGCGTCGTACCGAGCCGGTCCAGCCGGAAACTGCCTGACTCGCGCGGGAAGTCGCGTAGGTCGAGGTGTATCGGACTGAGCCCGTGGTGTTCTCGCAATGTCGCCGCCATCGCGGTGGCGTGCAGATCATCGGATTCGGACACGATCAGGACCGAGCCTGGGAGACGGCTCACCATGGGCAGGTCCGCTCAGTCGAGACTGTCGCAGTTGATGCCGTCGTCACTGGTCGCGAACGATTTCGTCTGGCAATAGGTATAGGTCGCGCCGCTGCCCGCCGGGTAGTCCACCAGCCGTAACCGATCCGCCCAGGTGGCCGTGAGTTGTTGCAGCAGTTCGTCGCCCAGCGCTTCCGAGGGCGCCGCGGCGATGGTCATCGGGCGGTCGACGAGATCGATGCGCAGCCTGCGGGTGAAGTCGGCGGTGGCGCCGGGGCGGATGTCCACCAGCACCGGCCTGCCGTCGCCCGCGTGGTCGTCGGCGGCGTTGTCGAGCATGCGGAGCACATCGTCACGGCGGAAGGTCCACGTGCCCTCGGCGACGCGGACGGTGATCTCGCGTTCCGACTCGGCCACCAAACGGCCCTGCAGCGCGGGTACGCGGTCTTCCGTCGACGTGACACCGGGGCGGTGGATTGCGTCGGCCATGGTCTGCTCTCCGATCTGCTCGCGATTTGCCAGGACCCCCGAGCGTGAACCGAATCATAACGCGGGAGGGGGCTGCCCCGGCCCGGATCGAAAGATTTCACGGCCGTTGGCAAACCGGATCCGGACGCGGAAGCCGCTAGCGCCGAAAGATTTTCGACAGTCCGAAAATGGGCCTACCGCAATCTTTCAGCTAATTCCATCTGGGGGTAGCGGACGAGCATTGCCCAAGATTGGCGGCCATGCCGCCCGCGCCGCGACGCTACAGGCCGAGCAGATCCGGTCGCTCGGCGAGGGCTCGGAAACGTTCGGCAGGCTCGGCGACCAGCTTGCGCTCGGTCAGATCGAGCACGCCGCCGGTCACCGAGACCTCGGCCGAGAGGGTGCCGTCGAGCTTGCGGATCTGCTGGTGCATACGGAAGATCTTGCCCGCCGCCCACTCGAATTCGCAGCTGATCGTCACCTCGTCGCCGCCGCGCAGTTCGCGGAAGTACTTGATCGTGTTCTCCAGGACCACCGGGCCGATGCCTGCCGCGATGAGCTTTTCCTGGGCGATCCCGGCGGCGCGCAGCAGCTCCCAGCGGGCATGCTCGGCGTACTGCAGGTATACCGCCTGATTCAGGTGGCCTTGGACGTCGAGTTCGTATCCGCGGACGACGACTGAGACGGAAAAGGTCATGCCAGGGCGAACCCGTCGCGTCCCGCGGATGTTCCCGTGCGCGCGGAAGTTTTGCGTCACAGTTTTGTGCGCCAATGCATTACCGCCGGTTGGCGGTGCGCTCGGCCCACCATTGCGGCGCGTCGACGAAGTGGTTGTCGAACTCCTCCTGCGAGGCGGCCAGATCGGCGAGGGTCGATTCGCCCTTGCCGAGGCGGTCGAGCAGACGGAAGTACTCGAAACGTTCGACGCCGGGCATGAGCGCGATCAGCAGCCGCGCGGAGCTCTCCGGTGACGCGCCGAACGCGTGCGGCATGAGCTTGGGAACCACGAGCGCGCCGCCGGCGCCGACGGTGACGATCTTGTCGCCCGCCAGCACCTGGACTTCGCCTTCTGTCACGTAGAACAGCTCGTCGGACTTGGTGTGGTAGTGCGGCGCGGCCCCGTCGGCGCCGCGGTCCATGGTGACCTCCAGGCTGCTGACCGACCCGCCGGTCTCGTTCGCGTCGATCAAGAGGCGCATGCGCACGCTGTCGGTGCCGAGGTTCTCCGCCTCGTGCGGCTGACGGATGGCGGCGTCGCGGTGGGGGAGGGCGCTGGTCATGTCTGCTCCAGTAGTTCGGTGATTGATAATTCGCTACCGAACTATATCCCAGCGAATAGAATTCTGTCCATGACCGAAGCGAGAATGGATCCCGTCGACGCGATCGCCGAGCAGTGGGGGCGCGAGCGCCCCGATCTCGACCTGGAGGCAATGGCGATCATCGGACGGCTCGGGCGGCTGACGATCGTGGCGCAGCACGCGATCGAGGCGGTGTTCACCGCGCACGGCTTGCAGCGCGGCGAGTTCGACGTGCTTGCCGCCCTTCGCCGTTCGGGCGCGCCCTTCGAGTTGAACCCGTCCGTGCTCGCCGACACCCTGATGCTGTCCCGCGCGGGCATGACCGGACGCCTCGACCGGCTGGAATCGGCGGGTCTGGTGCGCCGTCTCGCCGACGCGTCCGACCGGCGCGCCGTTCGTGTCGCGCTGACCGACGAGGGTAAGGAGCTCGTCGACACCGTGGTCACCGCGCACACGCGCAACGAGACCCGCATCCTCTCGGTGCTTTCCGCGCAGGACCGAAAGGATCTGGACCGCATCGCGCGGCGCCTGCTCGCCAGTCTCGAAGGCCAGGACTGACATTCGCCGGGCGCGTCGGAAAGACCATCGCGCGAAATCGAGTAGTGCACTACTCGTGTGCGCCGCGCCGCGCGGACCTACCGTGTGGCTCTGACTCCAGAATTCCAGGCGGGCAAGGAGTACCGATGATCGACATCATCACCCTCCGGGGCACCGGCGAGCCCCGGAACGCGGACGGCGCACCCGCGGGCATGCTGCGCGACGTCACCAAACTGCTCGATCCGGAGAAGTTCACCGCGTTCGAGCCGGACTGGCCGGCGTCGGTCGGCCCGGCGCCGGAGGTGTGGGGTCCCTCGCTGGAGACCTCGGTCCGGCTCGGCATCGCGGCCGGCGTGCGCGCGATTCAGGATTCGCCCAATGTGTGTGGGCTGCTGAGCTATTCGCTGGGCGGGATCTGCGCGAGCCGCATACTGGAGGGCGTCAGGTCGGGCGAGTACCGCAATGTCGACGGCTCGCCGCTGGAGATCGCGTTCGTGGTGAACATCGCCAACCCGCTGCGCAAAGCGGGTCAGTCCGTGGGCAACCTGTGCCCGCCGTCCACCTACGGGCTGCACGGCCAGCGCGGCGCGTGGCCGAGCCTCGACGTCAAGGAATACGCCAATCCCGGTGACATCATCACGTCCTCGCCCGCGGACTCCCCGCTGCGCGTGATCGATGTAGGCATCTCACCGTTCTCGTTCGTCGAGGGCGCTCGCTTCGGGAACGTGACCCCGCTGATCTTCGACGAACTGCTGCGCTTCCTGTTACAGAACCCGCTGGCGAACCTGGACCGCTACACCAGGGCGATGCACGGCGTCATCGGGTACCTCACCCCGTGGCCGGACGGCCAGCACGTTCTCTACTCCGGTCACAACATGCCCGGCACGAACGTCCTCTGGACGACGCACGCCGCCGACTACCTGAACGCCACGTACTGAGGCGGGTCAGTCCTTGCGGCGTACCGAGGCTTCGACGAGATCGAGGACGGCGGAGAGGTTCTCGTTGGTGTGGCCGGAGGCGATCCTGGCGATGAGGCCGTCGAGGACCAGGTCGAGATAGCCGAGCAGGACGTCGGTGGGGACGTCGTCGCGCAGCGCGCCCGCGGCCTTGCGACGCTCGAGGCGGGCAAGAGTGGCCGCGGTCAGATCGGCCGAGCGCTGGGTCCAGCCCGCGCGGAACTCGGGATCGGTGCGCAGCCGCCGCGCGATCTCCAAACGGGTGCCGAGCCAATTGAATTGCTCGGGGTGGGCGAGCATATCGCGCATCACTTGCACGATGCCCTGATTGGCCGCGACGTCGGCCATCCGCTCGGCGTCCTCCTGCGCCAGCGCGAGGAACAGCGCGTCCTTGTCGCGGAAGTGGTGGAAGATGGCGCCGCGGGACAGGCCGATGGCCTCCTCGAGGCGGCGCACGGTAGCGCCGTCGTATCCGTATTCGGCAAAGCAGCGCCGCGCCCCGTCGAGAATCTGACTGCGCCGGGCGGCGAGGTGGTCATCACTGACCTTGGGCATGGCGTAGCTCCTCCGAAGCGGGTGGCGCGGCGGGATGCGGAGAGGTCCGCGCATCACCGAAGCGATGCGCGGACCCTCCGCGCGGGCGACAGTCGAGCCGTCAGCCGCGAATCATGTTGCGCAGCACGTACTGCAGGATGCCGCCGTTGCGGTAGTAGTCGGCCTCACCGGGGGTGTCGATCCGGACCACCGCGTCGAAGGTGATCTTCTCACCGCTTTCCTTGGTGGCGGTCACCTTCAAGGTCTTCGGAGTCACACCCTCGTTCAGCTTGGTGATGCCATCGATGTCGAAGGTCTCGGTGCCGTCGAGGCCCAGCGACTTCGCGCTCTCACCGGCCGGGAACTGCAGCGGGATGACGCCCATACCGATCAGGTTCGAGCGGTGGATGCGCTCGAAGGACTCGGTGATGACCGCCTTCACGCCGAGCAGGCGGGTGCCCTTGGCCGCCCAGTCGCGCGAGGAACCCGAGCCGTACTCCTTGCCGCCCAGCACGACCAGCGGGATGCCCGCGGCCTGGTAGTTCTGCGAGGCGTCGTAGATGAAGGCCTGCGGGCCGCCCTCCTGGGTGAAGTCACGGGTGTAACCGCCCGAGACGTCGTCGAGGAGCTGGTTGCGCAGCCGGATGTTGGCGAAGGTGCCGCGGATCATCACCTCGTGGTTACCGCGACGCGAGCCGAGGGAGTTGTAATCCTTGCGCTCCACGCCGTGCGAGTCCAGGTACTGCGCGGCCGGGGTGCCGGGCTTGATCGGGCCGGCCGGGCTGATGTGGTCGGTGGTGACCGAGTCGCCCAGCAGCGCGAGGACGCGAGCGCCCTTGATGTCGGTGACCGGCGACGGCTCGAGCGCCATGCCATCGAAGTACGGCGCCTTGCGGACGTAGGTCGAGTTCTCGTCCCACGCGAAGGTGTCGCCCTCGGGGGTGGACAGGTTCTGCCAGCGCTCGTCGCCCTTGAAGACGTCGGCGTAGGACTTGGTGAACATGTCACGGTTGATCGCCGACTTGATGGTGTCGTCGATCTCCTGCGGGGACGGCCAGATGTCGCGCAGGTAGACGTCGTTGCCCTCGGTGTCCTTGCCAAGCGAGTCGGTCTCGAAGTCGAAGTCCATCGTGCCCGCGAGCGCGTAGGCGATGACCAGCGGCGGCGAGGCCAGGTAGTTCATCTTCACGTCGGGCGAGATGCGACCCTCGAAGTTGCGGTTGCCGGAGAGCACCGCGGTGACCGAGAGGTCGTTGTCGTTGATCGCCTTGGAGATCTCCTCCGGCAGCGGGCCGGTGTTGCCGATGCAGGTGGTGCAGCCGAAGCCACCCACGTAGAAGCCGAGCTTCTCCAGGTACGGCCACAGGCCGGCCTTCTCGTAGTAGTCGGCGACGACCTGCGAGCCGGGGGCCATGTTGGTCTTGACCCACGGCTTGGAGGACAGGCCCTTCTCCACCGCGTTGCGGGCCAGCAGGGCGGCGCCCAGCATGACCGACGGGTTGGAGGTGTTGGTGCAGGAGGTGATACCCGCGACGACGACGGCGCCGTGATCGAGCACGAAGTCGCCGCGCTCGGGATCGGAGACCTTGATCGGCTTGGTCGGGCGGCCTTCGGAGCCGTTGGCGGCGGTCGGCAGCACGGCGTCGTCCTCGGCGAAGGACAGCACGGCCGGATCGCTGGCCGGGAAGGACTCCTCGACGGCCTCGTCCAGCTGGGAGTGCGGCGCGCTGTCACCTTCGGTGACGTAGTTGCAGATGTCCTTGCGGAAGGCGATCTTGCTCTCCGACAGCAGGATTCGGTCCTGCGGGCGCTTCGGGCCCGCGATGGACGGCACCACGGTGCTCAGGTCGAGCTCCAGGTACTCCGAGTAGGCGGGCTCGTGGTCGGGGTCGTGCCACATGCCCTGCTCCTTGGCGTACGCCTCGACGAGCGCGAGCTGCTCGTCGGTGCGGCCGGTGAGGCGCAGGTAGTTGATGGTCTCCGCGTCGATCGGGAAGATCGCTGCGGTGGAGCCGAATTCGGGGCTCATGTTGCCAAGGGTGGCGCGGTTGGCCAGCGGCACCTCGGCGACGCCCTTGCCGTAGAACTCGACGAACTTGCCGACCACACCGTGCTTGCGCAGCATGTCGGTGACGGTGAGCACGACGTCGGTGGCGGTCACGCCGGGCTGGATCTCGCCGGTCAGCTTGAAGCCGACGACGCGCGGGATGAGCATGGAGACCGGCTGGCCGAGCATGGCGGCCTCGGCCTCGATGCCGCCGACGCCCCAGCCGAGCACGCCGAGGCCGTTGACCATGGTGGTGTGCGAGTCGGTGCCGACGCAGGTGTCGGGGTAGGCCTGGCCGTTGCGGACCATGACGGTGGGCGCCAGGTACTCGATGTTGACCTGGTGCACGATGCCCATGCCCGGCGGGACGACGCGGAAGTCGTCGAAGGCGCCCTGGCCCCAGCGCAGGAACTGGTAGCGCTCGCCGTTGCGCTCGTACTCGAGCTCGACGTTGCGCTCGAGTGCGTCGGCGCGGCCGAAGACGTCGAGGATGACCGAGTGGTCGATGACCATATCGGCGGGGGAGAGCGGGTTGACCTTGTTCGGGTCGCCACCGAGGGCGGTGACGGCCTCACGCATGGTGGCGAGGTCGACGACACAGGGCACGCCGGTGAAGTCCTGCATGATCACGCGGGCCGGGGTGAACTGGATCTCGGTGTCGGGCTCGGCCGACGGATCCCAGTTCGCGATGGCGCGGATGTGGTCGGCGGTGATGTTGGCGCCGTCCTCGGTGCGAAGCAGGTTCTCCGCGAGGACCTTCAGTGCGTAGGGGAGTTTCTCGGTGCCCGGCACGGTCGAGAGACGGAAGATCTCGTAGGAGTTGCTTCCGACCTCGAGGGTGCCCTTGGCGCCGAAAGTATCGATACTTGTCGTCACGTCAGCTCCACTCGTCTGTGAGGGTTGGCCGCCGGCGGGGCTGTGCCGGCGACTCGAGTCTTTGGAGGGGCTCCTGCGCCTGGGGTAGCGCCGGTTCCTCGCGCCACGACTCTAACAGTACGCTTGTCCTGTGAACTGCGCGGGGGCCGTTCGGTGTGACGGGTGGCGGTGGACGAACATCCCGTCGCGTACTGTGCTTTCGAGCTAGTCGGGGTACTAGTAGCTCACCCTGCAGTGTTGGATGTCCGTCGCAGCGCCCGCTGACGCGGATCGACAGACCGGATGGAAGATGGCCCCCTCGTACACCTCGGTGTTCTCCCCCATGGCCGCGGAATTGCCGCCCACCATCAACGACAGCGCGTTGCGGACCATCAAGGCCGACGTCGCCGACAATCACGTGGCGACGCCGAAGGGGAAGGATCAGTCGGGCCTCGAGGCGATCGTGATGGAAGCGCGATCGCACGGGATCCCGCTCAGCATCGTGGTCATCCCCGGCAATCCAGGCCACGACTCCAATCTACGGGACCTGGCCACCGAGATCGGCAAGGTCCAGCACGGCACCGTGGTGGTGCTCAGCGACGACTGGGTCGGCACCTACAGCGATTCCATCAGCCGCGTGAGGCTGGAGTGGGCCGAGGACGCGGCCAAGGGCAAGCAGGGTAACTCGGTCGAGGCGGCCCGTGACTTCGTCGGCCACCTCGAGGAGCCGGAGAGCGTGTCGTGGACCGCGATCACCAGTGTGTTGCTGGCGGTCACCGCGATCACCATCGCCGGACTCTACTGGGTGAAATCGCGGCGCGCTGCGGGCGAATCCGCGGCCGCGACCGTCGCCGAGCGCGATGAGCTCGGCGCTCCCATTCGATAAGCGGTTTGCCTTCCGGCGCTTTTCCTGACGATCGGTCTGTTCAACTCCCAAGCTCCGATCGGATCTCCGGCTAATTCTGGGCAATGCGAAAATTTCGCGCGTGTGTTTATGTTGCTGGAGTTCTTTTAGTGAAAGAAGTGCCGTACGGTTCATGTAGTTACTGATGGGAAAACTGTGTAGTCGAGGGCTACCCGCCGACCACTGAGCTGAATGGTGCGGTCGGGGCTCGTGAGGCGAAGCCGCATTCGAGTCCTTGGGAGGTGCGATGCACAAAAGGGGTCCGACCGGTCGGTGCCGCCGACTATCGGTCGCTCTTGGGTTGCTGGTCTCCGCCGTCCTGGCCATGACCGCGGGACCGACCGCCGCAGTGCCACCCGCACCGCCCAATCCGAGCGACAGTGAGATCGCCGATGCCGGCGCGCGCGTCGACGCGGGCGTCACCGAGGTCGGCGCACTCATCAACCAGGTCGGCGCGGTGAACCAGCAACTGCAGGAACTCGACGACGCGGTGGCGCGCAAGCGCGAGGAAGTCAACAAGGCGCTGGTCGACCTGCAGAACGCGCGTGACGCCGCCGACGCGGCCGCGGCCGTCGTCGTGCAGACCCAGACCGACCTCTCCGAGGCCGGGACCGAGGTCGCGCAGGCGCGGCGGAACTTCGACGAATTCGCCACCCAGGCCTACACCCGGCCCGCGGGCGGCTCGATGGTCACCTATCTGTCGGCCTCGAGCCCCGGCGGCGCGATCGACCGGTCGCAGCTGCTCGGCCTGGTGACGAAGAACCAGCAGCAGGTGCTGGACGGATTGCGCCGCGCCCAGATCGAACAGGGCAACAGGAACTCCAGTGCGCGCCAAGCCAAATCGGAGGCCGACGCGGCCGCGGCGCTGGCCGAGCAGAAGAAGATCGAGGCCGAGCACGCGGTCTCCGCGGCCAAGGCCGAACTCGATCAGCAGACCGTGCGGCGCGACGATCTGTTGCGCGAGCGCGATGCCGCACAGGGCAGGCTCGACATCGCCCGCGCCAACGTCGCCGGGCTGCAGAGCCAACGGGACGCCTTCCTGGTCTGGGACGAAAGGCGCCGCGCCGAGGAGGCCGTGATCCGCGCCGCCGCCGAAGCCGCCGCCGCCCGCGCCGCCGTCGACCAAGCCGCGCGCGACCGGGCCGCCCAGGCGGGCAACGGCCGACGGCCGCACACCCAGCTCGAGAGCGCGCCCGGGCCCAGGCAGAGCAGGCCGCGGCCGAGCGGGCCGTCCGTGCACGGCTCGCAGGCGGTGGAAATCGTGGTGGACCGGGCGCTTTCGCAGCTCGGCGTGCAGTACGCCTGGGGCGGCGGCGACGAGGACGGGCCGACGCTCGGCATTCGCGACGGCGGCGTCGCCGACAGCCACGGCGATTTCGGCAAAGTCGGCTTCGACTGCTCGGGGCTGATGATCTACGCGTTCGCAGGAATCGGCGTCTCGCTGCCGCACTACAGCGGCTATCAGTACAACGCGGGCACCCGCGTTCCCATGAACGAGCGCGCCCGCGGCGACATGCTGTTCTGGGGCCCGAACGGCAGTCAGCACGTGGCGCTGTATCTGGGCGACGGAAAGATGGTGGAGGCGCCGGAGTCCGGCGACGTGGTGAAGGTGTCCCCGGTCCGCGAGAGCGGCATCATGCCGTACGCGGTCCGCATCGTGACCTGAGAAACCGTTGTCGATACGGCACGAATTCCCGTGATACCGGAGCCGGTTGCGGCATGCTGCGCGAATACCTGGAATAGTTGGGGCGAGCACGCACTAAGACCAAGGCGAAAGCGGGGATGTTGGTGACTTCGACGGACAGTGTGAGCGGGGCAGATCTGGCGAAAGAGGCGCCGGAGCCCGCGTCGGGCACCCTCGAGCGTGACGTTCAGACCCTGGAGAAGGCGATCTACGAGGTCAAGCGGGTCATCGTGGGTCAGGATCGGCTCGTCGAACGCTTGCTCGTCGGCGTCCTCGCGCGCGGCCACGTGCTGCTCGAGGGCGTGCCGGGTATCGCCAAGACCCTCGCGGTGGAGACCTTCGCCAAGGTGGTCGGCGGCTCGTTCTCCCGCGTCCAGTTCACCCCCGACCTGGTGCCGACCGACCTGATCGGTACCCGCATCTACCGCCAGGGCCGCGAGGAGTTCGACACCGAACTCGGCCCCGTCGTGGCCAATTTCGTGCTCGCCGACGAGATCAACCGCGCGCCGGCCAAGGTGCAGTCCGCGCTGCTCGAGGTGATGGCCGAGCGGCACGTGTCGATCGGCGGCAAGACCTACCCGATGCCGGACCCGTTCCTCGTCATGGCGACGCAGAACCCGATCGAGAGCGAGGGCGTGTACCCGCTGCCCGAGGCGCAGCGCGACCGCTTCCTGTTCAAGGTCGTCGTCGACTACCCCTCGGTCGAGGAGGAGCGCGAGATCATCTACCGGATGGGCGTCACCCCGCCCGAGGCCAAGCAGATCCTCGGCCCGGAAGACCTGATCCGGCTGCAGAAGGTCGCGGCCAACACGTTCGTGCACCACGCGCTGGTCGACTACGTGGTCAGGGTGATCGCGGCGACCCGCAAGCCGCTCGACTTCGGCATGGCCGACGTGGCGAACTGGATCGCCTACGGCGCCTCGCCGCGCGCCAGCCTCGGCATCATCGCCGCGGCTCGCGCCGTCGCGTTGATCCGCGGCCGCGACTACGTGGTGCCGCAGGACGTGGTCGAGGTGATCCCGGACGTGCTGCGCCACCGCCTCGTGCTGTCCTACGACGCGCTGGCCGACGAGATCAGCCCGGAGGACGTGATCAAGCGGGTGCTGCAGACCGTCGGCCTGCCGCAGGTCGCGCCGCAGGCGGTGAACTCCGGCGGTCAGGCCGCGCCCGCGCCGGGTGCGCCCCAGCCGCCGCACCAGCAGCAGATCCCGCAGCCGCCGCAGCAGAGCCAGCCGCAGATGGCTCCGGCCGCCGGCAACCACCAGACCAAGTGACGGCCGCGTCGGCCGCGCCCGAGGGTTCCCGAGTGACCACGTCATCGCACGCACCGCCGTCGTTCCGGGCCGGAGAGCTGACCGACCCGCGGCTCTCGGCGGCGCTGAGAACCCTGGAGCTCACCGTGCGCAGGCGCCTGGACGGCGTGCTGCACGGCGACCATCTCGGCCTCATCCCCGGCCCCGGCTCCGAACCCGGCGAATCCCGGATGTACCAGCCGGGTGACGATGTGCGCCAAATGGATTGGTCCGTCACCGCGCGCACCACGCATCCGCACGTGCGGCAGATGATCGCCGATCGCGAGCTGGAGACCTGGATGGTCGTCGACCTCTCGGCCAGCCTCGACTTCGGCACGGCGGCCTGCCAGAAACGTGATCTGGCCATCGCGGCCGCCGCGGCGATCACCCACCTCACCAGCGGCGGCGGCAACCGGATCGGCGCGGTCGTCGCCACCGGTGAGCAACTGGTGCGAATTCCCGCACGCAGCGGGCGAATTCACGCCCAGTCGCTCTTGCGCGGGGTGGCCACCACGCCGCACGCCCGCGACGGCGTGCGCGGTGATCTGCGCGGCGCCATCGAGTCGCTGCGCCGCCCGCAACGCAAACGCGGTCTCGCGGTGATCATCAGCGATTTCCTCGGCGAGATCGATTGGCAGCGTTCGCTGCGCGCCATCTCCGCGCGCCACGATCTGCTCGCGGTCGAGGTGCTCGACCCCCGGGATCTGGAACTGCCCGATGTGGGCGATGTCGTGCTGCACGACCCGGAGACCGGCCGCACCCGCGAGTTCAGCGTGACCCCAACGCTCCGTAGTGATTTCGCGGCCGCCGCCCAGCGGCACCGCGAGCAGGTCGAGCAGGCGCTGCGCAGCTGCGGCGCGCCCGTGCTGACCCTGCGAACCGATCGGGACTGGATCGCCGACGTGGTCCGGTTCGTGTCCACCCGGCGTCACAGCTTCGGCGCCCCGACCGGGCGGGTGCCGCGCCAGTGAGTATTTCGCATTTCACCGCACTGATCTGGCTCGGCTTCCTGGCGATCGTCGTATTGATCGCGCTCGGCTACGTGCTGGTGCAGCGCAGCAGGCACCGCCAGATGCTGCGCTTCACCAATATGGAGCTGCTGGAGAAGGTCGCGCCGGCGCGGCCGAGTCCGATGCGGCACGTGCCGATCGCGCTGATGCTGGTCGGCCTGATGTTCCTGACCGTCGCCGCGGCCGGTCCGACGGCGGTCAAGAAGGTGCCGCGCAACCGCGCGACAGTCGTTCTGGTGATGGACGTTTCGCTGTCCATGGAAGCCACCGACGTGCCGCCGAGCAGGCTCCAGGTCGCGCAGGAAGCGGGCAAGGCGTTCGTCGACGGCCTGACCCAGGGCATCAACCTCGGTTTCGTCACCTTCGCGGGCACCGCCTCGGTGATGGTGTCGCCCACGACGAACCGGGAGTCGGTCAAGGCCGCCATCGACAACATCAAGCTCGCCGAACGCACCGCGACCGGTGAAGGCATCCTGACCGCACTCCAGTCCATCGACACCCTGGCCACCGTGCTCGGCGGAGCGGAGACCCCGCCGCCCGCGCGCGTCGTGCTGATGTCCGACGGCAAGCAGACCGTCCCGGACGACAAGGACGTCGACAACCCGCGGCACGCGTTCACCGCCGCCCGCCTGGCCAAGAGCAAGGGCATTCCGGTGTCGACGATCTCCTTCGGCACCGAATGGGGTTCGGTGGAGATCCCGGATCAGGACGGGCAGGGCGCGCAGCGGGTCAAGGTGCCCGTCGACAACGACTCGTTGCGCGAGATCGCCCAGCTGTCCGGCGGCGAGTTCTACACCGCCTCCAGCCTCGAGGAACTCACCGCCGTCTACGACACGCTCGAAGAGCAGATCGGGTACGAGACGACGCGCGGCGACGCGAGCAGGCCGTGGCTGCTGCTCGGCATGCTGGTCGTCGCCGCGGGCATCGTGACCGGATTGCTCTATCGTCAACGCCTGCCGTAACGCCGCGCCGCTGTGGCATCGCACAGGGTGCGATGCCCGGGGCTCGGCGCACGAACCCGAACAGATAGGTTGATGCTTATGTCGAACATCACATCCCGGTCGGTCCTGGTGACCGGTGGTAACCGTGGCATCGGACTCGCGGTCGCGCAGCGTCTGGCCGCCGACGGCCACAAGGTGGCGGTCACTCATCGCGGGTCGGGGGCGCCGGACGGACTGTTCGGCGTGAAGTGCGATGTGACCGACACCGCGTCGGTGGACGCGGCGTTCGCCGAGGTGGAGGCCCACCAGGGCACCGTCGAGGTGCTCGTGGCCAACGCGGGCATCGTCGACAACACCCTGCTGATGCGGATGAGCGAAGACCAGTTCACCCGCGTCATCGACGCCAACCTGACCGGCGCGTGGCGCTGCGCCAAGCGCGCCAACCGCGCGATGCTGCGGGCCAAGTTCGGCCGGATCATCTTCCTCGGCTCGGTGGTCGGCCTCGGCGGCGGTCCAGGCCAGGTCAACTACGCGGCTTCCAAGTCGGGCCTGATCGGCATGGCGCGCTCGATCACCCGCGAAATCGGTTCCCGCAACATCACCGCCAACGTGGTCGCCCCCGGCTTCATCGAGACCGACATGACGCGCGAGGAAGTCACCGAGGAGATGCGCGAAGTGGTCCTGAAGTACGGCGTGCCCGCGGGCCGTCCCGGCCAGCCGGAAGAGGTCGCCGCCGCGATCAGCTTCCTCGCCTCCGACGACGCCTCCTACATCAACGGCGCGGTCATCCCGGTCGATGGCGGCATGGGCATGGGCCACTAGTACTTTCGTTCCGGGCGAGCTGCCCCGAACACCGTGGCGTCGCGCGGCGGGACGATGTCTCGCGCGCGACGGGCGACAACTCGACTTTCAACTTCAGGAGAACCGAGAACTCATGGGCGGACTGCTCGAAGGCAAGACCATCCTGGTCACCGGCATCATCACCGACGCGTCGATCGCGTTCCACGCGGCCGCGGTCGCGCAGGAGCAGGGCGCGAAGGTCATCATCACCGGCATTCCGGAGCGGCTGCGGCTGATCGACCGGATCGGCAAGCGGCTGCCGCAGGAGATCCCGCCCGCCATCGGGCTCGATGTCACCAACGAAGACGATCTGGCCGCGCTGGCCGACAAGGTGCGCGAGCTGGCGCCGGAGGGTGTCGACGGCGTGCTGCACTCGATCGCCTTCGCGCCGCGCACACTGATGGGTCCCGAGGCCCGCCCGTTCCTGGACGGTCCGGGCCCCGACGCCGCCAAGGCGTTCGAGATCTCGGCGTGGAGCTACGCCTCGCTGGCCCGCGCGGTGCTGCCCGTCATGAACGAGGGCGGATCCATCGTCGGCATGGACTTCGACCCGCGCACCGCGATGCCGTACTACAACTGGATGGGCGTGGCAAAGGCGGCGCTGGAGTCGGTCAACCGCTACGTCGCCCGCGAGGTCGGCGTCGCCAAGAAGATCCGTTCCAACCTGATCGCCGCGGGCCCGATCAAGACGCTGGCCGCCAAGGCCATCGCGGGCACCGCCACCGACGACGCCGCGAAGCTGAACCAGCTCAACACCTACTGGGACGGCGCCTCGCCGATCGGCTGGGACGTCGACGACCCGACCGTGGTCGCCAAGTCGATCGTCGCGCTGCTCTCGGATTGGCTGCCAGGCACCACCGGCTCGATCATCTACGTCGACGGCGGGGCCAGCCACAACACCTGGTTCCCGGAGAACTGGTCGGACAACTGAGTTCGTAACGGAGGAGATGCCGTGCCACCGGCCGTCGACGCACTGCTGCTGCTGTCCTTCGGCGGCCCGGAGCGCCCCGAGGACGTGATGCCGTTCCTGGAGAACGTCACCCGGGGCCGCGGGGTGCCGCGCGAACGCCTCGAAGAGGTCGCGCAGCACTACCTGCACTTCGGCGGGGTATCCCCGATCAACGCGCTCAACCGCGACATCATCGCGGCGGTGGAGCGCGAACTCACCGCCGCGGGTATGGATCTGCCGGTGTATTTCGGCAACCGCAACTGGCATCCCATGGTGGAGGACACCGTCACGCGGATGGCCGCCGACGGTGTCCGCTCCGCCCTGGTGTTTCCCACCTCGGCGTGGGGAGGCTACTCGGGCTGCTTGCAGTACAACGAGGACATCGCCAGGGCGCGAAGGGCTTTCGGCGACGGCGCGCCGGAACTGGTGAAGCTGCGCCAGTATTTCGACCACCCGCTGCTGATCGAGGCGTTCGCCGATGCGATCCGCGCCGCGGTGGCCGGACTGCCAGCCGATCGCCGCGACGACGTCCGTCTCGTGTTCACCGCCCACTCCATTCCGGTGTCCGCCGACGCCGCCGCGGGTCCGCCCGCCGATGGCGGCGGGCTGTACCGCCGCCAGGTCGCCGAGGCGGCCCGATTGTGCGCCGCGGCAACCGGATTCGACGACTACGACGTGGTCTGGCAGTCGCGTTCCGGTCCGCCGCAGGTGCCCTGGCTGGAGCCCGACATCGTGGACCACCTCGAGGTGCTGTCCGGTAAGGGCGTGCGGTCGGTGGTGGTCTGCCCCGTCGGTTTCGTGTCGGACCACCTCGAGGTCATCTGGGATCTGGACAACGAAGCCGAGGCCAAGGCCGCCGAACTCGGGATGGCGTTCACCCGCGCCGCCACGCCGGGCACCGATCCGCGTTTCGCGCGCCTGGTGGTCGAGCTGGTCGGCGAGCACATCGGCGGCGTCGAACCGCGGCGGTTGGGCGCGGTGCCCGGGTACGGTTGCACTCGTGACGGCGAGCCGTGCGCCGTCGGCTGTTGCGCACCGGCCCGCGGTGGACGGCCCGGTCGGTCCTGAGGCTCGATCCCCGGCCGCTGTTTCACGGCGGTGTGTTCGGCCCGCACTTGTAATTGCTTGCACGCGAGTGCGCTCGGAGCTTCTTCGGCTGCGCACACCGATTGTGTTGCGTGCCATGGCCTGAGATAGCATCGGGGCCGGTCTTCGGGAGGAGGACCGACCATAACTCGTGCCGGGGAGGCCCTTTGATGTATCTCGAGCTGCTGGCCAATGCCGATCTGATGACGGAAAGCACCGTCTGGACGGCGGCGCTGGATTCCTATGAAGCCCGGCGCGGAGGCGGCGGGAGCAGCGGTGGAGGCGGCGCTGATAGCGACGTCGACGAGTACATCATGTGGATCATCCTCGCGATCGTGGTGATCGCCGTGCTCGTCGTGGTGATTCGGTACTTCAGCAAGAAGAGCTCCGAAACCCCGCCGCCGCAGCAGTTGCCGCCGCCGCAGTATCCGCAGCAGCAGTACGGCCAGCAGCAGTACGGCCAGCAGCAGTACGGCCAGCAGGCGTACGCGCAGCCGCAGTATCAGCACGCGCCCTATCCGCAGCAGCCGCAGTACCCGCCGCCCTATCCGCAGCAGCCGTACCCGCCGCAGTATCAGCAGCAGCCCTATCCGCAGCAATACCCGTCGCAGTACTGACGACAGCCGCCGCGCTCGGTACCGGCGAACACGCAGCCCAGCAACTCATTTCGACGTCTGGCCTCGCAGACCCTTTCAACGCCTCGCAGAGGTCAGAACCTGTGCGAGGCGTGTGAAAGGGCTGCGAAGCCAGGGATGGCGGGCGGCGCCGGTGCGAAGCGCGGGTGCTCGGGTAGGGCGGACCCCACCCGAGCGCGAGTGAAAGCTACCGCGGCGCTTGCAGATACACCGGTAGCGTGCGGTGCCCGTTGGAGACGAAGCTGCCGACCGGCAGCAGCTCCGACGGGTCGACGGCCAGCCGCATGTCCGGGAACCGCTGGAAGATCGCGGGCAGCGCGATCTCGGCTTCCAGCCGGGCCAGGGGAGCGCCGATGCAGTGGTGGGCGCCGTGGCCGAAGGCGACGTGCTCCTTGTTCGCGCGGTGCACGTCGAACTCGTTCGTGGTCTCCCCGTGCACCTTCGGGTCGCGGCTCGCGGCGGCGTAGGACGCCAGGATCGCCTCGCCCTTCGGGATGCGGATATCGCCGATCTCGATGTCCTCCACCGCGTAGCGCAGCGGCAGGTGCGCGACGGGTGACTCGTGGCGCAGCGACTCCTCGACCACGTCCGACCACGGCACCCGGCCCTCGACCACGTCGGCGCGCTGGCTCTGGTGCGTGAGCAGCGCGAAGATGGCCTGGTCGAGCAGGTTGACGGTGGTCTCGTGCCCGGCGTTGATCACCAACATCAGTGTGTCGACGAGTTCCTTCTCGGTCAGCTGCGAGCCGTCCTCGTCGCGGGTGGCGATCAGTACGCTGGTGACGTCGTCGCCGGGGTTGTCCCTCCGGTGCGCGACGAGCTGGCTGACGAGCCCGTACATCTCCAGGTAGTTGGCCTGTCCTTCCTCCGGGCCCAGCGAGGTGTCGAAGAATCCGTCCACGCACTTGCGCAGACCGGGGCCGAGGAACTCGGGCACCCCCAGCAGCTCGGTGATGACCTGGATCGGCACCGGGTAGGCGAAACCCTCACGCAGGTCGGCGGTTTCGCCGGGCGGCGTGGCGGCGAGGGCGTCGAGCAGCTGCGTGGTGATCTCCTCGATGCGCGGCCGCAGCGCCGCGCTGCGCCGATGGGTGAACGCGGGGGCGACGAGCTTGCGCAGGCGGCGGTGGTCGGCGCCGTAGGCGGTGAACATGTTGTCCACGGCGACCCAGGGGTGCAGCGGCCACGCCTCGGTGATCTCGCCGTTGATGAACGCCGACCAGTGCTGGCGCGCGTCCTTGGACACCCTGGGATCGGCCAGCAGGCTCTTGAGCACGGCCGCGTCGGTCACCGACCACGCGGGCACGCCGCCGGGCAGTTCCACGAGCGCGGCGGGTCCGCGCTCGCGGATCCGCGCGGACTCGCCCTGGATGTCGGCGCCGGTCAGGTCGAGGACTATCGGTTCATACTCCATCGGTGGGCTCCTTTACCCGAGATGCAACGGAGGGGACGGGGGAAAGACGACCGGAAGCGCCGCCATGGCGCGGTGGAACGGCCCTGGCCGCCAGCCCAAGCCGGCGGCGGGCACGGCGAGCTCCAGTTCGGGCAGCGCGTCGAGCAGCTGGTCGATCGCGTCCTGCACCACCAGGTACGCCACCGAGCGGGCCGGACACGCGTGCGGACCCGCGCCCCACGCCAGATGCGAGCGGTTGCCGGTGCGGTCGCCGCCGCTGACGGCCGGGTCGTTGTTGCACGCGGCCAGGCTGATGAGGACCGGCTGGTGCGCGGGCAGCCAGGTGTTGTCGATCAGGATCGGCTGGCGCGGGTAGGTGATGGAGAAGTTCGCCATCGGCGGGTCGTTGAACAGCACCTCGTCGAGCGCGTCGCGGGTCGAGAGGCTGCCGCCGAGGACGTGCCCGCCGAACCGGTCGTCGGTGAGCATCAGCAGCAGGGTGTTGGTGATCAGGTTCTGCTGCGGTTCGATCCCCGCGCCGTAGAAGCTGATCAGCTGGCAGAGCATTTCCTCGTCGTCCAGCTTGGCCGGGTGGTGCGCCAGTCGCGAGGTGACGTCGTCGCCCGGCTCGGCGCGCCGCAGCGCGATCAGTTCCATCAGCGCCGCGCTGAGCATCTCCATGCCGCGCGCCGCCTCGACGGTGTCGAAGAGCATCGCCATGCCGGTCGCCACGCGCTGGCCGAGCTCGGTCGAGCAGCCGACCATCTGGTTGAGGACCTCGAAGACGAGCGGGAAGGCGTACTGGGTGACCAGGTCGGCCGAACCCGCCTCGCAGAAGGAGTTGATCAGCGGGATGGCGATCTTCTCGACGGTCGCGTGGAGCGCGTGTAAGTCGATTCCGTCGATACTGGCAACGTAGGCCTGTCGGTAGCGCGCGTGCACCGCGCCGGCGTTGCGCAGCGCGTTCGGGTACCACTCCATCATCGGTTTGACGGGGCAGTCGGCCGGGATGTCCTTCTGCCAGGTCCGCGGGTCCGCGGGGAAGTGATCCGGGTCGTTGAGGATGCGCAGCGCCGTGTTGTAGCCGATGATCAGCGTCGCGGGCACGCCGGGCGCCAGCTCGATGGGGATCACCGAACCGTATTGGCGACGCATGCCGTCATAGGCTCCGTGCGGGTCGGCGGCGAACTCTGGTCCGTGCAGCGGGATTCGGGGGCCGTCCGAGCCGATCGGGGATCCGTGCTGAACGGGGCAGACTCCGGGTGCGGTGGCGTGCGGCGCGGTGACCGCGGGCTGTGACGAGGTCAAAAGACGGTACTCCTGACGAGGGACATGAGCTCCGCGCCGAGGACCGGAACTCTGGTGGGCTGCACCGTAGTTCGCCAGATTCACCGCACAGTCCTTGTCGGACAGGCGATCCGGGCCTGCGATCGCCGTCGATCCGAGCACATCCCGACCCAAGCGTCCAGAACTCGACAACTCGCCCACGTTAGCAGTAACGCGACGAGTTCTCTTTCGATGCGTTAACAAACTTTCGGCGGCCGGTGCGTGGCTCGCCGAAACGCCTGTTCATGCGGCAGGTGAGACTCCGAAAGTGGCTGTCAGGATGTCTGATTCGCGCGACGTTCGGCTCGCGGCGGTGGCCGCCTAGCGCTCGCCGCGCGCGGCGGCGTGTACCGCGACGAGCCTGGCCGCGCGGATCGCGTCCCACAGCGGGCGCAGCAACGTCTCCTGCGCGCCGATGGCGCTGGCGGAGGTGGGGGCGGAGGCCGGTTCACGTTGCGCCACGGTGAGAATCGCGGCCACGTGATCGGCGGTGTCCAGGATGCGCTTGGCGCGCAGCGGAATCGAGTCCGGGTAGTCGTGCCTGGCGTAATCGGCCAGTTCGGCCTCGATGAGTTCGCGCGGATCGGATTCGACGGAACCGACCGCGGTGGTGTGCAGTTTCATCAGCGCGTCGGCCGCGTCGCGGACGGCTTCCCGCATGGTGTATTCGGCCTCGCCGAGCGACATGTCGGGTCCGAACGCGGGCGGGATAGGGGTGCTGTAGAGCGTCCACTGGAGGGTGGTCTCGTCGGCCCATTGCGGGATCAGCCCGGTGCCGTCGGCGCCGGGCACGCCGACCAGCATGCCTTCCTCGGCGTCCATCGCGTCGGCGGTGAACACGGTGCCCGGCGGCAGCCCGCGCACGTCGCCGGGGACGGGAAGCACCAGGCGAAGCTGCGCGCCGGGCTGGGTCATGGCCTCGCGAATCACCTTGAGCAGCGCCATGAGACCGGAGCCGGGCAACGTGCTGCGGGAGGACCAGGGCAGGTCGGTGCGGCCGCCGGTCAGCGGGTCGCCCGCGGCGATGGTGTGCCGCGGCGCCCAGGCGTGCAGCGCCTCCAGCACATCGTCGGGCGCGCTGCATCCGGCCAGCCAGGAGCCGGCCCAGACCGTCAGCGTGGCACTAGGAGAGCACATAATCATCGAGCATAAACGCTCCGGGCTACCGGTGGGCATCGGCGCATCAACCCTCGTGAGCTGCACGCACTCCCGAATCCGGCGGCCCCCGGCTGCGTCACCTCGGCCCTTGCCCCGCCGCGTCTCCCGGTCGGTCCGGTTCGGTGACGAAGTCGATCAGGCGTTCGACAGCGCCGATCAGCGGGGCCTCCAGATCGCGGAAGGACTCGACGGCGTCGTAGACCCTCCGCCACCCGTCCTGCGGGGTCCCCCAGCCGAGGCGACGGCACACCCCCGTCTTCCAGTCTTCGCCGCGCGGCACCTGCGGCCAGGCCTCGATACGCAGCGCGGCCGGCCGGACGGCCTGCCAGACATCGATATAGGGATGCCCGGTCACCAGCACGTGCGGGCCCAGGCCGGTGGTGAGCTGGGTTTCCTTGGAGCCGGTGACCAGGTGGTCGACCAGCACGCCGACCCGGCGGCCCGGCCCCGGCTCGAACTCCGTCAGCCGCTCGGCCAGATTGTCCAGACCCTCCAGGTGCTCCACCACCACGCCCTCGACCCGCAGGTCGTGGCCCCACACCCGCTCGACCAGGGCGGCGTCGTGCACACCCTCCACCCAGATCCTGCTGGCCTTGGCCACCCGGGCGCGCAGGCCCGCGACGCGGGTGGAACCGGACGCCGACCTGGCCTGCTGCTTCGGCGCGGCTGCGGCGGGGCGCACCAGGGTGACCGGTCGTCCGTCGATCAGGAACGCGGCCTCCCGCAGCGCGAACAGCCGCACCGCGCCGCGCGCGTCCTCCAGTTTCACGAACTCGCCGTCGTAGCTGCGGTCGAATCCGACCACGGCGCCGCAGAATCCGCTTGCCGCGTCCTCCACCACCAGGTCGCGTTCGGCGGTGACCCGCGGCGCGGGCGTCTTCTTGGACCTTTCGTGTCCGGCGAAGATGTCGCCGTACCTGTCGCGCGTACCCACCCGCCCGAAACTACCCGGTGGCGCGCGGATTTCGCGGGCGCGACGCAACGTGTTCGGCCGCTGGCCGGCGAGGCAGGCGGCCGTGCGCCGCGCTGGGCTGGGTTTTCGACGGACATCGGCCGAGAGCGCCGTTAGAGTAGGTGCGTGGCCGCAATAGCTTGGCTGGTCGCGGGGATTCTGCTCGCGGCGGCAGAGATGCTCACCGGGGACCTCACGCTGCTGATGATCGGCGTCGCGGCCCTCGGCACGGCCGGGGTGAGCGCAGTGGCGGACACCACGCTGGTGGCCGACTCGGTGGTCTTCGCGGTGATCACCGCGGTGCTGTTGCTCGGGGTGCGGCCTGTGCTGCGCCGCCGGTTCGGCACGCCGCCGCCGATTCCGACGAATGTGGATGCGCTGCCGGGGAAATCGGCCCTGGTGTTGGAGGAAGTGGCCGCCCATTCGGGCAGGGTGAAACTGGGCGGCGAAGTGTGGACCGCCCGGCCGATGAACCCGGACGAGGTGTACGAGCCGGGAGTGACCGTGTATGTGATGAAGATCGACGGCGCGACGGCCGTCGTCTGGAAGGGGCCGTAATGGCTGTATTGATCGTCGCCGCCGTGCTCGTCCTGCTGGTCGTGGTGGTGGTGTTCAAATCCATCGCCTTGGTGCCGCAGGCCGAGGCGGCGGTCATCGAACGGCTCGGCCGGTACTCGCGGACGGTGTCCGGTCAGCTGACGTTCCTGGTGCCGTTCGCCGATCGGATCCGCGCCAAGGTCGACCTGCGCGAGCGGGTGGTGTCCTTCCCGCCGCAGCCGGTCATCACCCAGGACAACCTGACGCTGCAGATCGACTCGGTGGTGTATTTCCAGGTCACCAGCCCGCAGGCCGCGGTCTACGAGATCAGCAACTACATCGCCGCGGTCGAGCAGCTCACCGTCACCACGCTGCGCAACGTGGTCGGCGGCATGACGCTGGAGGAGACGCTGACCTCCCGCGACCAGATCAACAGCCAGCTGCGCGGCGTGCTCGACGAGGCGACCGGCCGCTGGGGCCTTCGCGTGGCGCGGGTGGAGCTCAAGGCCATCGATCCGCCGCCGTCGATCCAGGAGTCGATGGAAAAGCAGATGAAGGCCGACCGCGAGAAGCGAGCCATGATCCTCACCGCGGAGGGCACGCGGGAGTCGCAGATCAAGACGGCCGAGGGCGCCAAGCAGGCGCAGATCCTCTCCGCCGAGGGCGCCAAACAGTCCGCTATCCTGAGCGCCGAAGGCGAACGGCAGAGCCGCATCCTGCGCGCCCAGGGTGAGCGCGCCGCCGCCTACCTGCAAGCGCAGGGTCAGGCGAAGGCCATCGAAAAGGTCTTCGCCGCAATCAAATCCGGCAAGCCGACGCCGGAACTTCTTGCCTACCAGTACATGCAGACGCTGCCGATGGTCGCGCGCGGCGACGCGAACAAGGTGTGGCTGGTGCCGAGCGATTTCGGCAAGGCGCTGGAGGGCTTCGCCAAGAGCTTCGGCACCCAGGGCGAGGACGGCGTGTTCCGCTACGAGCCGCCCGCAGAGGAAGCGGCTCCGGTGAAGGTGGAGGACGATTCCGACGTCGCCGACTGGTTCGACACCGCGCCCGATCCCACCATCGAACGCGCCGTGCGCGCCGCGGAGGCCAGTGCGCGCCAGCCGGTGGAGGGGCTCACACCGACCCCGCAGCTGCGCCCGCACGAACCCTCTTCGCATCAGCAGGTGATCCCGCCCGGCGGCGAGTCGTCGCCGGCTCCCGAGCAGGCCCCGCACCCTCCGGCCCACCGCACGGACGACCCGCACGGCCGTCCGTGGCAGCCGCCGGAGAACTACCGGCAGTAGATTTTTCGCACCGCCCCGCCGCTCCGATCGTCGAGCGGCGGGGCGGTTCTTCGTGGCGTGTCGTGTCGCTGGGAATGCCCAAGTAATCAGGGGCGCGGTGTATTTCGCGGTGTTCGGCCGAAATTCGCTGGCTCGGTCGATAATTGGGGTGCTCGCGTGCAAACCGACATCCGGGGGAACATGCTGACCCGTAGGGCGCTGGTGCAGATGGCGCTGGTCGCGCCGCTGGCGGGCTGCGGCGCGGGCGTGCTCGGCACGCCGGGCACGGTGCGGATCGCGGTGTCGTGGAGCGGTTCCGAGCTCGTCGCGTTCCGCACCGTGCTCGACGCGCTGCGGTTGTCGCACTCGGTCGACGTGATCCCGCTCGGCGACGAGATCGAGACGGCGTTGACGGGCGGCCGGTCGGCGCCGGAACTGGTCATGCTGCCGCAGGCGGGCTGGGTCCGCGACCTGGCCGAACTCGGCAGGCTGCGCGACGTTCCGGAATCGCTGTGGCTCGACGAGGCGAACCAGCCCAGCTATTCGCCCGTGTGGGCGGACCTGCTGTACTACGACGGACGCCCGTACGGCGTGCCGTTCAAAGCGTCCGACAAGTCGATGGTCTGGTTCGACCGTCAGTCGGCGGCCGAATCCGGGGTCGGCACCCCGGCGCTGTGGACACTGGACCACTGGCTCGACCGCATCGAGTTCCTCGCGGGCAAGGATCAGCGGTTGCTCGCGCTGGCCGCGGCGGACGGGTGGGCGCTGACCGATCTGTTCGAGAATCTGCTCTACGCGCAGAACCCGGACACGTATGCGGCGCTCGCCCAGCGCGACGCAGCGGTGACCTGGGAAATGGACGCGGTGCGCGGCGCTCTCGCCCTGCTCGGATCGTGGGCGGCGAACAGCGAGGCGTTCGCGGGCGGGGTCGGCACCTCGCTGACCATGCAGTTCTCCGACGCCGTCCGGGAGGTGTTCGAGCGCAAGCGGGCGGTGATGGTGGTCGCGCCCGATTTCGCCGAACCGGTCGTGCGCAAGGCCGTCGCGGATTCCGGCCGCAAACCCGCCGACGTGGTCGGCGTGACGGCCTTTCCCGGTATCGGCCGGGAAGGGCCGCGCCCGCGCATCGTCGGCGGTGACGTCCTCGTGCTGACCCGTTCGGCGGACGATCGCGCGGGACGAGTGCTCGCCGCGCTCGCCGCTCCCTCGGCGCCGTTGCCGTGGATCAACCGGTTTCACGGTTTCCTCGCGCCGAACGCGCACACCGACGCCGCCTATTCGCCGTTCCTGCGTCCGTCGGCCCAGCGGCTGCGCGAGACGGCGGCCTCCGATCCGCGTGACGAGACGGTGTTCGATCTGTCCGATCGGATCGGACCGCTCGGCGGCCGAAACGGCTTGTGGCGGATACTGACCGAGTTCCTCATCGCCGTCGACGGCGAGCCCTCCCGCATCGGTCCCGCCGTCGACGATGCCGTCTCGGCCCTGGACCGGTGGTGAGCGCGGCGATGACGACGACGCCAGGATTCTCCAGCAACGGACTGCATCTCGAGCTCGCCACCCGGCGCATGCGCGGCGCGCTGATCGGCGGTCGCCATCCTTGGCGCGGATGGGAGTGGGCCAGGGCGGCGACCGCGTGGTCGCTGGCGGCGCTGTTGTTGCTCGCCTCGGGCTGGACAATGCTCGGTGCGGGCATGCGAGTGTGGCTACCGCTGCTGCTCTTTCTCGCCGGTGTCGCGGCAATGATCGTGGCCCGAATGTTCGCGCATGGTAAGCCGCGGGTCGTAGCGGAGGTCGTCGCCGTCGGTCTCTTGCTGGCGGGGCCGCTGGTGTTCGTCGCGCAAGCGGACGCGGACGCGCTCGGCGTCTACCGCCGGACGCTGCTCTTCGTGCTGGCCGGACTCGGCGTCATGACGGCGGCGCTGTGCACCGCGTGGTGGAGCCGCGACGTGCGGTGGTTGTGGTTACCGCTGGTCGTGCCGTTCGGCGTCGCCGCCTTCGTCTCCGGCCTCGCCTTCCGGGTGATGTTCGAGGCGGCGGTGCCGGAGGGCGACGTCGCGACGTTCCAGTCCGGCTACCGGTGGATGCCGGTGCTGGCCTATTGCTGGACCTGGTTCGGGTTCCTCACCGGGATGTTCTCCGCAGGTCTGCGGGCGATCGAGACGGACCCGGTGCGCTGGGGATACCTCAACGCGCCGACCGGGCCCTTCCGGTTCGCGGTCATGGCCTGGCGCGCCCGGCAACTGGTGCAGCCGGTGGTGCTGATCGCCGGGATCGCCGCGGTGGTCGCGGCGGCCAGGGTGTTCGACGTCATCCTCATCGGCATCCCCTCGGCCTACCAGTACGACAGTGACAGCGCGACCGTGCGCTGGTGGCGGCTGCTCACCACCGAGGGGACCTCGGGCGGGGTGGCGACCTACTCGATTCCGCTGGCGGTCCTGGTCGGTGTCTGCGCGTTCGCGCTGTGGCAGGCGGGTGGCGCGCGCGAGCTGCGGTTGCCGCCGCACCCGAGTGCGCACGAAGCGTACGCCGCGCGGCGGGCCGGGCCGGTCGCCACCGGATTCGCGGTGCTGATGGCCGTGGTCTCCGTCGCGCCGTTGCTGATGCTGGCATTTGTCTCGATGCGGCGGCCGGACGGGCTCGGCCTGCCCGCGATCGGCCGTGTCTGGCAGGCCGGGCTGCCCTCGACGCTGGGGCTGACCGCGCTGGTGGCGACGGTCGCGACCGTGCTCGCGGTGTCGGCCGCGCTGCCCGTCGCGCGGTGGCTGTCCGTCACGCCGTCGGACACGTGGCGTGTTCGTCTCGTCGTCACCGCCTTGATCGTGCTCGCCGTGCTGCCCGCTCAGATGTATCTCGGGCCGATCGACGAGGTGAGCGAGTCCTTGGGGCTGTCCGGCACGCAGTATCCGCTGATGCTGGTGCACGGGGCCGCCGGTCTGCCGGTCAGCGTGCTGATCCTGCGCGGTGCGATGCGGGCGGCCGAGGAGAATCCGAGTTCGGCCCCGCTGCACGGGTTGGCCAGACCGGGCGCGGTGGCGCGGCGGCTGTGGGACGGCGCCGGTCGCGCCGTGGTCACGGCGGCGGTGCTGGAGTTCATCCTGGTGTGGAACGACTTCTTCGTCAGCTTGATGATCAGCGGCGCCGGTGTCAGCCCGTGGTCGCTGCTGCTGTGGGGTGAGGCCCGCCAATACGAGGAGAACCTGCCGCAGCTGGCCGCCGGATCGCTGGTGTTCGCGATCGTCCCGGTCCTGTTGCTGCTGGCGACCTGGCGCCGGTTCCTCGTGCCGGGTCTGACCGGGGGAGCGCTGCGATGACCGAAGGGCCGCCGCCGTCTCCCGGGGTCGCCGCGCCTCCGCCGGCGTTGCTGCGCTTCCGGTTCGGCGGTGGCGCGTTGGCGGGCGCCGTGCTCCTCGGGCTGGTCATCAATATCGTGTCCAGCCTCTTCCTCGAACGCGGCGTCGGCGTGCTGCTTTCGGTGGGACTGCTGGTGGTCGCGCTGCTCGCCGTGCTGTTCCTCGTCGGTCGCTGGTTGTCCGCCGAACGGCGCAGACTTCGCGAAAGCCCGCACACCACAAGGGAACTGGAGCTGCTCAGCGAGTTCGACGACGCGGAGACGCCGATCGGAGCCGGCCCGAACGTCGCAGCGCCGCCGCTGACGACGCTGTTCGCCGCCACCCACGAGGAGGCGGCGGTGCTGGGGGAGCTGCCGGTGCGCGAACACAGCGCGGCCGCGTTGCTGGCCGTGCTCACGGCTGTTCTGGACGCGCCGTCGCGCGATCCGTCCGACGGCGCGCCCGCGTCGACCACCGCGCCGCTGCTGCTCGCCGAGCTCCAGGAGCGAGGGTTCGTGAAGAGCGCCGGTGTGCAGCAGTACTGGGTCGTCGCGGCGCCCCGCGCCCCCTCCGCGGCCGAGGCGCGGGACGGGCTGCGGTGGAAAGCCGCGGTGACGGCGCTCGTGCGGCATCACGCCGACCGCGCCGAGCGATGGGCGATCGGCCTCGGCACACCGCGTTTCGCCGCTGCCGGGCGCGGTTGGTTCGAGGCCGAGGAGTCGTTCTTGCGGCGGTTGGTGATCGAGTGCGCGTCCTTCGGGGACGGGCTGCCGATGACCGCGATACCCGGCCTGATCCGGATCGCCGACGCCCTGGACGTCTGGCACGCGCGCACCGGCGGACACGACGCCGAGCTGGCCGGAAAACTGTGTCAGCTGAACGAGCTGGACGCACTCGGCGCGCATGCCGCGCAGGTTCGGCTGCGCGCTGATCCGGATGCCGAACCGCCGCGCCGCGGCGGCGACGGCGGCCGCTACGCCGATCTGACCGCGCGTTACGAGCACGCGAAAGCACTCGAAACGCTGGGAGCCGACCCGTCGGCTAGCACCGCCGCGCAGCTGGCGCGGGCGCGCCGACGGCTGGATCGGGTCTGGTGGTCGCTTCCGCGCGAGGACATCCCTGGTGAGGTCTGCGCCCTCGTCAACCTGGGTGTGGTGCTCCTGCGCCAGGGTCTGCTCGACGACGCGCAGGATCGCCTGGAACTGGCCGAGGCGCTGACCAGGCAGGGCCGCGATCCGGGCGGTCGCGCCCACATGCACGAGATCCTCGGCCACGTCTGGTGGGCCCGCGGGGAGGGCACCCGCGCGCTGCGGTGCTGGCGGCTGTCGCTGACCGCTTATCGGGCGCTGCGCGACGATCACGGCATCGCCCGTTGCCTCCAGCATCTCGCCGCGGCGGTGATCGCCGAGCCGCGCTGCGCCGACGAGGTGCTCGGGCGGGACCCGGTGCTCCCACCCGCTCTCGCGGTCGAGGAGGCGACCGGCTGGCTGGCCGAGGCCCAGGCGCTGTATCCCGCCGCGTTGACAGCGAATCACTATCGGGCCCAATCGATCACGCTGCACGGCGTGACGCCGCGCGCCGACGCGAACCGGTGGCCGTTGCCGGCGCACGAGAGGGTTGCGAGCGGCTGACGCCGTGCTCGGCGACTCCGTGTTCGCCGGTCACGAGCCGTCTGCGGCATCGCGTGATCCGTCGGCCCATACAACGCCCACACGGCGCGAGATGCCGGACGGAGTCGAGCGTTTCAGTGCTCAGGAGCGGATGATCGTGTGCGCGCCCGGCGTCTCCTGGAAGGCGACTGCCGCGAGGATCGTGTCGTCGCCGGGCGGTGTCGCGCCGTCGGCGATGACCACGAGTTTGTCATCGTCGTCGTCGAATCGATGGACGATGGCGACGCAGCGGCCCTCGGCGTGCTCCAGCGGTTCGTCGGCGCCGAGGTAGTAGGCGTCGAGTTCGGCGCCGTCCGGTGCGAGGGTGCCGGGGACGTAGCCGTAGTTCACCTCGTAGACGAACCCGCATCGAGGATGCCTGCTACCGAGCGGGCGATCGAAACGCAGTGCGACGCGTCGGTTCAGAAAGGGCCGGGCCAAGCGCAGGGACGCGGAGTCGGCGTCCGCGGGGATGTCCATTCGGCCACCTTAGGCCGGGTCGTGGTCCGGTCGCCCGACCCGCCGCCGATGAAGTTTGCTGAAGTGGTGGCGCCGACCGAGCGCGAGGTGCTGCGTCTCGCGCTGGATCTGGTCACCGGCAGGCTGCTGATCGCCGAGGCGGAGTTGCTCGACGGCGCCACCGCGTGCGGCGAGGAACTGCGCGCGGCGCTCGATCCGGATCGCTGACTCGCGCCGGCGACGCGTCGGAATCCGTCCGGCTCCGCCGTGTCCGCGCCGGAATCCGGCGCGCGGCGTCCGGTGACGGGTGTTCGGCGGCATCGCCCCGCAGGCTGGGACCATGGCCGACAACATCACCGCCGTGCACCACGCCGGTATCCTCACCCGCGATCTCGATGCGCTCGAAAGCGTCTATCGCGCCATGGGTTTCACCCTCAGCCCGCGCTCGCGGCACCTGCTGAGCGCGCGGCCCGGTGAGCCGCCGCAGCCGGGTTGCACCGCGAATCTGTGCGCCCTGTTCGGCGGGTCCTATATCGAACTGCTCGGCATCGTCGACGAGTCCGCGCCCGACCCGTGGCATACCAAGGCGATGGCCGATCGGTACGAGGGATTCCGCATTCTCAACCTCGACACCGACGACGCGGCGGCCACGGACGACCGGCTCGTGGCCCTGGGGATGCGGCCGTCCGGCGTGCTCGATCTCGAGCGCGACGTCGACACCGCCGACGGCCCGCGCACGGTCCTGGCGCGCGCCGTGCACCTGGATCCGCGCACCACGCCGGAGGGCTATATCGGTCTCGCGCAACACCTCACGCGCGAATACGTGCACCAGCCCCGCTATCTCACGCATCGAAACGGCGCGCGCGGTATCGCCGCGGTGCTGATCGTGGCGGCCGACGACGAATACGACGGGATCGCGCGGCGGTACGCCGATCTGCTCGGGGCCGAATGGACGGCCGACGGACCGCTGTCCGTTCTCGAACACAAGGACGTGCGCCTGGAACTGCTGCGCACAGCCGATGTCGCCGCGGTGCTGCCCGGCGAACCCGTCCCGGCCCCTTCGTATCTCGCCGCCATGACGATCCGTGTGGCCGACCTCGCCGAAGCGCGCGGGGTGGTCGAGCGCGGCGGCATCTCCACCCGTGACGTGCGGGGCGGATTCTTCGTCTCCGGCCGCGACGCCCACGGAGCGGGTCTGTTCTTCACCGCGGGATGAGCGCGGGCGCCGCGCGCTTGGCATAGCGGGTGACCGCCGCGGTGTCCAGGCGCGTCACGCCGGGCAGCGCGCCAACCCGGTCGACGACGTAGTCGAACACCGCGTCGGCGTCACGACAGACCGCCACGGCGATGATGTTGTGCGGTCCGGTGATCGCGCCCGCGAACGCGATCTCGGGGTCCTCGATCAGCGCCGCGCCGACGGCCGCGAGATGCTGCGGCGCCACGGTCAGCCACAGCACGCACTGGAAGGAGTAGCCGAGCAGCGCGGCGTCCACTTCGACGTCGAAGCCGAGCACGCCCGCCCGCCGCAGCTCGTCCAGCCTGCGGCGCACCGCGGACTCCGACCAGCCGAGCGCACCGGCCAGATTCGGATAGCCGATGCGTCCGTCGGCGGCCAACCGGGGCAGCATGCGCCGGTCCAGATCGCCGAGGGCGACCGGAACGGTCGCAACCGGCTGTGCCGGCCGCAGCGCGGCCACCTGGTCGTCGTCGAGCGCGGAGGTGCGGCCACGCCAGCGCCGGCGCGTGAGATGGCGGACCATTCGCTGGGCGTCGACGCCGAGGATGTCGGAATGCCTGGCCAGTGCGGACAGCGGTGCGGATTCGGCGGCCGCCGTACGGAAGACGCAGACGATCTCGGCGCCGCTGGACAGCACCGTCACCCACGCGGTGTCCGGCCGGGCGGCCAGCGCTCGTGCCAGCTCGTCCGCCCGGTGCGGCCGGATCCTGAGCCGTACCACCCATTCCGCGCCGCCGATACGTCCGCTGTCGGTCACGCCGGTGACACGCACCGCGCCCGTCGCGGCCAGTCGCGCGAACCGCCGCGCCACGGTGCGATCGGAGACCGACAGCACCCGCGCGATCCTGCTGAACGGCGCTCGCCCGTCGACCTGCAGCGCGTGCAGCAGCCCGAGATCGACCGCGTCGAACGTCTCGGATTCCACCCCTCGAGGATACGGTGACTCGGAATCCGCTGCGGGCCGGGCGGATACGCGAAGACAAGCGTGGGGAACCGCACATCCCCCTCGATTGACGCGGCCCGAGACGCCCGTTACTAATGGACGGTGGCGCGTATCGCGCCACACAGCAGCCTGACGAGTGAAGCGGGGTGAGCGGCGGATGCCGGATACGACCATCGGAACGCCGACTCGGAGTCCGAGATGACCAGCGCGGTCAGCACGCCCACCGACCGCTTCGACACCGAGGTGCTCGGCCTGCATTGGATTCCGCTGACGGCGTCGGACGAGGACACCGCGGCGGTGTTGTGCGAACGCCTCGGCATCGATTTCTCGCGCCCCCACGACAGCATCTGGGAGACAGGCGATTTCGTCTATCTCCCGGTCATGGCGACCTACCTGCGCGGCGGCGCCGTGCGGCGCGAGACGGTCGTGTTCGCGCTGGGCGGCGATTTCGTGGTCACCGCGTACTCCGCGGAACCGTTCGCGCCGTTCGATCGCGCCGTCACGGAGATGGGTCGCAGGCCCGCGCTCGCCGGTTCACCGCACGGCGTGCTCTACGCCCTGTTGCGCTCGCTGACCGAGGCCGCCGAGGCGGTGCTCGGGCACGCGCGGGCGGAATCGGACACGTTGGCTCGCGACATGGACACCACCGTCGACGGCAGCGACCGGCCGCTCGAGATCCGCGACCTGCGCGCCGCGTTGGTCCGGATGGACGCCGTGGAGGACGCCGTCACCCGGGTGCGCGACACCCAGCGCGACCTCATCCGCGCCGGACGCCGCCTGCGGGCCGAGCACGGCCGGCGCACCGGGGATCTGGACAGCGCGATCCGCGACCTGCTCGCCGACATCGCCGACGTCCGCGGGCGAGCGGACGCCGAACACGATCGCATCCGCTACCTCCAGCACGCGCTGCTGCTGCGCGTCGAGATGCAGCACGCCAGAGTCGTCAAGATCCTGGCCCTGTCGGCCGCCCTGGTCTCCCTCGGCATCCTCGCCCTGTGCTACCTGGTGGTCCTCGGCTGATCCGGCAGCCGTACCGCTACCGAAACCCGCACCGAAAATCCCAGTCTCACAGCGGAACTCGTCCTCGCGATCCGGCCGTTCCACGCCATTCCGCCAGGTAGTATTCGACAGACCCGCGGGTGGGAAGAACGGAGCGGGCCGTGTGTGGAATCAGTGGCCACGTCGCCAGATCGGGCTTTCCGTCGCGTGTCGATCTCGTCGAGCGGATGACCGGAGCGTTGCGCCATCGCGGGCCGGACGCCGCCGCGGTGTTCGCGGACCCATCGCTCGCCCTCGGCTGCACCCGGTTGGCCGTCATCGACGTCTCCGGCTCGGTGCAGCCGCTGCGCAGTGCCGCCAACGGATCGGCCGCCAGCGGATCGTGTGCCGACGGCGAGCTGGTCCTGGTCGCGAACGCCGAGATCTACAACTTCGCCGAACTGCGTGCGGGAATGCGGCGGCGCGGCCACGTCTTCACCACCGACGGCGATTGCGAAGTGATCCTGCATCTTTACGAGGAGCACGGCGAGCACGCCGTCGATCACCTGCGCGGCATGTTCGCGTTCGCCCTGTGGGATCGGCGCAGGGGCAGGCTGATACTGGCGCGCGACCGGATGGGCGAGAAACCGCTCTACTACACGGAACGACCGGACGGACTGCTGTTCGCCTCCGAAGCGAAAGCGCTGACGGCCGCGGGCGTGCCGGTCGAACTCGATCCGGACGGTGTGGCCGACTTCTTCCACCTCGAATACGTCCCAGAGCCGCGCAGCATCCTGCGCGACGTGCGGAAAGTGCCTGCCGGACACGTGGTGACCGTGGACGTCGAGCCGTGGCGGGTCCGGTCACGACCCTACTGGCGTCTCGAGGACGCGGAGCCGATCGACGGTTCGTGCGCCGAGCTGGTCGGCGAGATTCTCACCGAACTCGGTCCGCTGGTCACCAGAACCGATCAGCCGCTCGGCATTTCGCTCAGCGGCGGCCTCGACTCGAGCGTGGTGGCGGCGCTCGCGGCCAAATTCTGCGCCGCGCCGGTTCGGGCCTTCTCGGTGGGCTACGCGGGCAGGCCCGCCAACGACGAACGGCGCGACGCGCGACAGCTGGCGACCTCGCTCGGCATGCCGTTCCACGAGATCGAGATCGACGCCGCCGGCGCCACCGCGGATCTGCCCGCCGTCGTCGCGGCGCAGGACGATCCGGTCGCCGACTTCGCGGGCGTCTGTTACCACGCGGTCATGCGCGCGGCGGCCGAGGCGGGCGTGCGTGTGATGCTGCAAGGCCAGGGCGCCGACGAACTCTTCTGGGGCTACCCGTGGGTGCGGCAGGCCGTCGCGCTGAGCGAAGCGCGCGGGAAACCGGTGTTCTACGAGCTGGATCCGGACTTCCGTGAGGCCGAGCGGGTCGGCCCTGACCACTTCGGCGAGGCGATGCGCGGCGCGGCGCGGACCGGGTTCGAGTCGTCCGGCGCTCGGGCCGATATCGACCTGACCGGGTTGATCACCCGAACCTATCTGCGCGAGAACGGCATCGCCCAGTGCGATCGGCTCGCCATGGCCAACTCCGTCGAACTGCGTGCGCCGTTCGTCGACCACCTCCTGGTCGAGGCCGTCGTCGGTGCGCGCAAGATGCGGCCGGATCACCGCGACCCGCCGAAACAGCGGCTCAGGGAGGCGGCCTACGCGCTCCTTCCCGCGTCGATCGCCGACCGGCCGAAGCAGAGCTTCTCGCCGCCGCTGCGCGCGTGGCACGCCGCCTTCCTGCGGGCCTACGGCGACCTGCTGCCCGGCGGCGAGCTGGTGCGCCGCGGCATTCTCACCGAAGCCGCCGCCCGGCGGCTTTCGGTCGCCGACTTCCCGGACGGGGCAGGCTCGCCCTTTTCGTTCAAAGCCCTGATGCTCGAAATGTGGTGTCGGCACAACATCGCTCGTGCGAGGAGATGATCGATGCAGGTGGCAGTGATCGGCATGGGGTATGTCGGGCTGACGGCTGCGCTCGGACTCGCAAAGTCAGGACACGACGTACTGGGCATCGATCACGACGAGCACCGCGTCGCACTGCTGCGCCAGCGGTGCTGCCCGTTTCACGAGCCGGACGTCGCGGAGGCGCTGCTCACCACCGCGGTGACGTTCCGGCGGACGCTCGACGTTCCCGTCGACGCGGTGATCATCGCCGTATCCGCGCCGCTCGACGCGACCGGCGCCGTCGACCTCGCAAACGTGCGGTCCGTGCTCGCCGAGCTGCTTACGGCCGGATCGCTGCCGGAACTCGTCGTGGTGAAAAGCACGATCCCGCCGGGGACCAGCGAGGGATGGGCGGCCCGGTTTCCCGCGCTCCGGCGCGTGTACACGCACAATCCTGAATTCCTGAATCAGGGTCGCGCCCTTGCCGATTGGCAGGCTCCGGACCGCATCGTGCTCGGGCTGTGGAACCACGAGCTGCTGCCGCTGCTCGGCGCGCTGTACCACGACAAGACCGCGCCGCGGGTGGTGGTCGGCCCGACCGAGGCCGAGGCGGTGAAGTACGCCAGCAACGCCTTCCTGGCCACCAAGATCAGCTTCGCGAACGAGATCGCGAATTTCTGCGGCGAGCACGGCATCGACGTGGACGCCGTGCTCGGCGGCGTGGCGCTGGATCCTCGTATGGGGCAGGGATTCTGGCGTCCCGGCATCGGTTACGGCGATTCCTGTCTCGGCAAGGACGTTACCGCGCTGGCCCGATTCGCCCGTCGTCACGGACGGCCGATGACGATGCTCGAATCGGTGGCCGAGGTGAACGACCGCCAATTGCGGTTCCCGATCGAGATCGTCGCGCACGAAACGGCGACGGGCGCACCGCCGCCCGAGGTCGCCGTCCTCGGATTGCTCTACGAACCGGGCAGCGACGACATGCGTGCGGCGCCGAGCCGGACGGTGGTGCCCGGGCTCGCGGCGATCGCCGCCGACGTCCGGGTCTGGGATCCGGTACTGAGCCAAAAGATCTTCGCCGGCCTGTTCCCCGGCGTTCGGCGTACGGCGGGGCTCAAGGAGGCCGTGCTCGACGCCTCTGTCGTCCTCGTGCTGACCGAGTTCCCCGAGGTTCTCGCCATCGACTGGACCGCGCTGGCGCAACTGGCACGGCCGGATTGCCTTGTCGTGGACGCCAAGAACGCCCTCGTACGGTCCGATGTCGAGGCGGCGGGGCTGCGCTACCGAGGGGTCGGACGTGCGGGCGGCGGCAGCGGCGCCGACGCGGCGGAACAGGACGTCGACGCGAAGTAGAAGGGATGTCGCCATGGGGATTCTGGTCCGGCCGCGCGCCGAGGGCGGCGGTTACGGCGGCTGGTGGCGCGTGGTGGACGACATCGTGCTCTCGGCCGACGGCGGGAACTACACCGTCGCGGAGGCCGGCGACGCGATCTGTGTTCTCGACGGTTGGCTCTGCTCCGGCGGTGGTGCGGCGGAGCTGCTCGCGCTCTATCGCGAGCGGGGAATGTCCGCCATCGCCGCGCGGGAGGGGCATTATGTCGCCGTCGTGCACGATCGTTCGCGCGGGCAGACGCATCTGGTGGGCGACCCAGGCGGATTCGGCCACGCGTGCTATCGCGACGCGGGCTCGTCGTTCGCGTTCGGGTCGCGGCCCTACGACGTCGGGACCGGCGCGGTATCGCGCGAAGGGCTCGCCCTGTATCTGACGTTTCAATATGTCCCCGCGCCGTATTCGATCTTCGACGGGGTGCGGCGACTGCTCCCGGGTGCCGTGGTGACGCGGCGGGGCGGCGGCTGCCAGGTGCGTCGTCACGCCTCGTATCCGCGACCGGCGGAGCCGAGGACGGGTGACCCGGTCGCACCCGAGGAACTGGCGGCCGAGGTGCTCGACCTGCTCACCGATTCGCTCGCCCGCCGCATCGCGCCCGCCGAGCGCGTCGGCATGATGCTGAGCGGCGGTATCGACACCAGCACCAACGCGACCGTGCTCGCCACCCGATTGGACCGCAGACCACCGGCTTTCACCGCCTCCTTCCGCGAGGCCGGGTACGACGAGACCGAATACGCCGCGCTGGTCGCGGAACGGTTCGGTCTCGACCACGTCGTGGTGCCGGTCGGGCCCGAGATCGTCGAGAGTCTGCCGGACATGGTGCGCGCCTTCGACAGTCCGAACGCCGACCAAGCGATCGTCGCCACGCAAGCGATCGCCGAGCGCGCCGCCCGGCTTGGGTGCTCGCACATCGTCACCGGCGAAGGCGGCGACGAAGCGATGGGATTCCCGATGTCACCGAACGACGACATCCACCTCGTCGACCTTCCCGCGGCATCGGCGGACTTGGCGCGGTACTACCTTGGGCGGATCGGGCTGGGCGGTCCGGACGACCGCGCACTGATGTACGACGCGCTCGGCGTCGGTGCGGACCTCGCGGTCGGCATCCTGGCCGACCTGTACGAGGAGCATCGCGCGCACACCGCGCTGGACCGCTTGCTGTTCGGCCAGTGGAAGACCTGGTTGACCGAGGGCGTGTATCGCAAAGACCATCACACGTTCGGTGGTGTCGGGATCACCAGCGTGTTGCCGTTCGCGGATCCGCGCGTGCTGGCGTTCGTCGCGGGAATGCCCGCCGATCAGCGCTATCGGGCCCTCGACGGCAAGGCGATGCTGCGGGCGGGTATCGCGGCGCACCTGCCCGATCGCATTCTGAAGCGCCGGAAGCACAAGTTCTGGATCCCGTTCGCCGAGTGGTTCCGCGGCCCGCTGCGCGCCCGCCTGCACGACTCGTTACCGCACGGAACGGTGGCCGCCGATCTGCTGGGGACGAAATACGTTCGGGCACTGATCGATTCGCACGAATGCGGGCTCGACGACAAAAGCGGGATCCTGTGGGCGCTGTGTTTTCTCGACGCGTGGCTGACCGAATTGCCGCCGCGGCGCCGCGACGGGGCCGGGCACGGCGGTCCGGCGGAGCCCGCCGCACCATAGTGGATTCGTTTGGGGCACGGACGGCTTCGGCGCGAGTCCGCGAATTCCGGGACACCGCAAGCCGGAACTGGCACGATCCGAATGGCGGCCCTCTTCGCTACCGAGCCCGTGACGAGTACCGCTCGCAGAGTGATCGGACGGCCTTTGACTATCTCTCGAAGACAGGATTCGACGCTCGATGGTTACCTGGCTACTCAGTATCGTGTCGGGACTGATCGTCGCGGCCACCACGTTCGGGGTGACGCGGTTCTACGACGCGACGCGAGTCCGGCGTAAATCCGGTCACCTGAATGTGCTGGCCGAGGGGCAGGACATTCAGATAGTGATCCCCGATTTTCACGCGGGCTGGCTGTCGATCTACGGCACCGATCAGAAGGCGGAGATGCCGCCGAATGTCCGGGTGATGCCCATGGCGGAGGGCGGCGCCATCGCCGAGGCCGTGCTGGCCTGGCGCGGACTCGGAAAACGGAATCGGATCAGCATCAGCACCCAGGACGCCTACCAAGACACCCACGGGCTGACGATTCTCATCGGCGGCCCGAGCGTCAACCGGTTGACCGGGAATCTGCTCAAGCGGTGCTTTCCCAAGTTCCAGATTCGCTATCCCGAGCACGTGGCGTCCTACGGTTCGATCAGTTACGACGTGACCGCGGACGAGAACGGCTCGCTGCTGGAGGACTACGGTTTCATCGCGGTCAGCCGCACGCCGTCCGGGAAACGGTGCGTCGCGCTGTTCGGCGTTTGGGCGTTCGGCACGCTGATCGCCACCATCGCATTGCTGGAGCGGGTGGCGCGCGGCACCGATGTCTGGAATCTCATCCACGGCAAGAAGGATTTTCTGGTGATCGTGCACTGCGAATTGGACGGGCTCGAGTACAGCAATATTCGAATAATCGGGTACGAAGAGATATAGCGGCGGTCCCCGGCCGCCGCTATATCTATTCCGCGGACGGTCATTCGAAGACGAGAATTTCTTTCGCCCCCGCCCGCGCGTGCGGAAGAAACGCTTCCCGGAAACGATGGAAGGGAATGCGCGTCGTCGTCGAGCCGATCACGCCCGGCCAGGCGGCGTCGACCTCGCGCAGGAGTTCGATCGCGCCCTCGAAATGCACCCGCGAGGAATTGACGACGCCGAACAGCACCTGGTTTCGCTTGACCATGGTGCCGAGCAGCGCGCCGCCGTCCACCTCGGCATGCTGCCCGCTCGGCAGGCCGACGATGCAGCAGGACGCGTTCTCCGCGCCGTGGGTCGCCAGCAGACGCGGCAGGAACGCCACGCCCGCCGCGTCGATGATGCTGCGGTGGGCCGCGATCATCTGCTCGGTCATCATGTCGCCTGGCACCAGTTGATGAGATTGATATTCCGCGCCGAACGAGGTCGCCGCATGGGCCGCGAGCGAACCCGGCGGCGCGGGATCCACCACGGTCACCTTGTGCCCGGCGAACCGCAGGAACGCGGTGGTGAGCAGGCCGATGATGCCGCAGCCGATCACCAGCGTATGGCCGGACGGATCCGACATGCCCAGCCGCTCGTCCATCGTTCGCAGCGTGTCCAGCGCCTTGACCACGATGGATGCGGGCTCGATCAGCACGCCGAGGTGAATCAGCTCTTCCGGAACGGGAACCAATTTGTCCGCGGGCGCGTGCCAGTACTCCGCCATGAAGCCATCGAGTTCTCGGATGCCGCGCTCTTTCCACGAGCCGTTGCTGCACAGGTCGGGCCTGCCGCGGCGGCATTGGCCGCACGGCACCGGGTCCGGATCGCGGACCACGCAAGTGACCAACTGACCGGTTTCGATCCCGGGCGTCGAACTATGCACCACCCGTCCGAGGACTTCGTGGCCGAGCACCATTTCGTCCGCCGACGCGGGAAGCTGTCCTTCCGTCCCCGCGACGATTTGGATGTCGGTCCCGCAGACGCCCACTTCCACGGTGCGAATCAACGGACCGCGCGGATCGTTGGCGTCCACCGTTCTGATCACCTCGCGCGGCACGCCCGTCGAATCGGGCGGTACGACGAGGCAACGCGCGCGTATTATCCGATCCTCGGATGTTCCGGCATAATCCACTTCGCACTCCTTGTTCGGAATCGTCGGTGAAGCAGATGAGCGATGTGTGCGGGATTCGGCTCGATGGACACATTCCGCCACACGGGGGAGTTTAACGGACCCGGTCGACGGCGGATCGATGATCGTGATTCGCCGCTGCTTCATGGTGGCGGTACCCCGCGTTCTTCGGCATGAACGCCGTAACATCCTGAATTCACCTCGGTTTCCCGGGCGAAAACTGACTCGACGCCACCTGCGCGGCCATTTCGCCGTTTGTTAGATCGGGATCGGTGGTATCGGTGAACAGGCGATTGCGCTGGAATTCGTCCGTCGAAGCGGCCCGATCGCCGAACGCGGCGCCGATGGCACGCGGCCGCGACGTCGGAGGGCTTGACACGTTCAGGAGACTTGACGCGCCGCGCCGACGAAGAACGCGTCATGTGACTTTCCAAGACGGGGGGAATTCGCTTCAGCGACTGAAACTTCGGCAGCCGTGCCCGGCGGTTTTCGCGGCGACGACGAAGACGGTGCGCGGCGCGGGGGCCGAGGGGCATCCTTGGAGGTGCCTGGTTTCGATGGCGAGAGGGTGGTCGGTGTGGACGATGCGATGGACGCGTACTCGCGAACGGTGATCGCGGTGGCCGAATCGGTCACCCCACACGTGGCGAGCCTGCGGACCCGGCGGGGTAGCGGTTCGGCCGTCGTGTTCACCGACGACGGATTCCTGCTCACCAACGCCCACGTCATCGGCGCGGCCGCGCACGGGGAGGTGGTGTTCGCGGACGGCGTCGAATCCCGGTTCGACGTGGTCGGCATCGACCCGCTCTCGGACCTGGCCGTGCTGCGCGGGCGTGGCGGCGGGCCCGGCGCGGCGGTGCTCGGCGACGCGGACAAGCTGGTGGTCGGTCAGCTGGTCGTCGCGGTGGGCAGCCCGTTGGGTTTGGCGGGTTCGGTCACCGCGGGCGTGGTCAGCGCGCTCGGGCGAGCGGTGCCGGTGGCCTCGCGGCGCGCCGGACGGGTGATCGAGGACGTCATCCAGACCGACGCCGCGCTGAATCCCGGCAATTCCGGTGGCGCACTGTCGGATTCGGCGGGCCGGGTGGTCGGCATCAACACCGCCGTCGCGGGGATCGGTCTGGGACTTGCCATTCCGATCAACGCCACCACCCGGCGCATCATCGCCACCCTGCGTTCCGACGGTCGCGTGCGCCGCGCCTATCTCGGATTGGTCGGCGTTCCCGCTCCGTTGCCGTCCGAGGTGGCCGAGCGATCCGGACAGCGGGCGGGGGTTCGCATCGTCGAGGTGGTGCGCGGCGCGCCCGCCGAGACCGCCGGGCTGCGCCGCGGAGACCTGGTGCTCAGCGTCGGGCGGTCCGAAGTCCGCGACGCCCAGGGCATCCAGCGCCAGCTGTTCGCCGACGCCATCGGCAGGCCGACGCCGGTCACCGTGTTGCGCAACGGGGCGATGGTCGACGTGATCGCCGTGCCCAGCGAACTGACCGTCGACTGAACCGCCGGGGATCAGTCGCGGGTGATTGCCTCGGCGAGCGGCTGGTCCGGGGAAAACAGCATGGTGGCCGGACTCGCGGGCCGCCAGCGGGCGTCGAGGACCAAGCCGAGCAGACCGATCGCCAGGCACACGCCAGAGACCGCCAGCATGGCGGGGTCGGGGCCGCCGGTCAGCGCGTCGGCCAGCACGACGGTGGCGATGGTGCCGGGAGCCGAGCCGACGAAGGTGGCGGCGAGGTACGGCCAGAAGCGGATCGAGGAGAGCCCGCAGCAATAGTTGACCACCGAGAACGGCGCGAAGGAGATCAGCCGCAGCGAGCCGACGGCCAGCCAGCCGCGCCGCTCCAGTCTTTCGTCGATGGCGCGGACGGTGGGATGAGTGAGCCGGGACGCCACCCTGTTGCGGTCGAGCACGCGCACCAAGACGAGCGCCAACGCGGCGGCGGCCACCGTGGCCGAGAGCGCGACCGCGGTGCCGAGCAATGCTCCGAAAAGCACACCGCAACTGACGGTCAGCACCGTGCGCGGCAGCGGCGCCACTGCGAGAATCGAGTAGACCCCGAAGAACAGCAACGGGAACCACGGACCGACCGAGGCTGCCCACTGCTGGATCTGCGTCGGACCGGGTAGCGGGACCAGCAACGCCGCGACGAACAGCGCACCTACACCGGCGAGCGAGGCGAGGATACGCGGGTTACGGAACAGCCTGGACACCCGCGACAGGTTACCGGTTGGTAGTGGCGGCCAGGGTCAACCGATGCTGCCGCTGCCGCTAGCATCAAGGGAAACGGGACGAATGCTCGTTAACCGAAGTGCTCGCTGAGCTGGGCGAATGCGACGGTTCGGGCGCAACCCTCGGGTGCGCCCCGTGGTCGAGTGGAAGAGGAAAAGCAGCTATGCCGATTGCTTCAGATCCGTCTCCGGGCGCGGAGCTCGCGGAGCTACCCGATGCCGCGGATCCGGTTCCCCAGTATGGCGCCTGGCGTAAGGGCGTCGCGGGTGTGCTCGCCAAGGCGCGCCGGGTCGAGGTCGCCGAGTTGCCGGACGAGCCGGAGCAGTTGCTCGAGCAGACCACCTACGACGGGCTGACCGTCGCGCCGCTGTACACCCGGCGCGACGAGCGGCCCGAACTGCCGCTGCCCGGCGCCTTCCCCTTCGTGCGCGGCCGCGACGCCACCCGCGACGTGCACCGCGGCTGGTACGTCAGCGCCTTCGTCGGCGCGGGCGAGGGCGCCGCCGCCAAGCGGGAGATCCTGGCCGGACTGGAGAACGGCATCAGCGCGATCTGGCTCGGTATCGGCGAGCGGGGCGTCCCCGTCGCCGAGCTGCCCGCCGCGCTGGACGGCCTGCTCTTCGAACTCGCGCCGCTGTCCCTGGACGCGGGCGCGCAGGTATCGGCCGCGGCCGCAGCGCTTTTCACCGCGCTGGACGGGTACGAGGCGCCGCAGCGGGCCGATATCAGCGTCTCGCTCGGCGCGGCGCCGCTGACCAGCCGCTTCGCCGACATCGCCGACGCGGATCTCGCGGAGACCGTCGCGCTGGCCGCCGAGGCCATCGCACGACCGGAGACCATGCGCGCGATCACCGTGGACGGCACCGTCTTCCACGACGCGGGCGCCTCCGACGCGCAGGAACTCGGCGCCGCGGTGGCCGCGGGCCTCGAGTACCTGCGCGCGCTCACCGAGGGCCAGGACATCGCGGACGCGCTCGGCCAGCTGGAGTTCCGGTTCGCCGCCACCGACGACCAGTTCGCGACGATCGCGAAATTCCGTGCCGCGCGCAAGCTCTGGGCCCGCGTCGCGCACGCGTGCGGCGCGCCCGGCTTCGGCGGCGCACCGCAGCACGCGGTGACCTCCGCGGCCATGATGAGCCAGCGCGATCCCTGGGTGAACATGCTGCGCACCACGCTCGCCGCGTTCGGCGCGGGCGTCGGCGGCGCGGACACCGTGACCGTGCTGCCCTTCGACTCCGCGCTGCCCGCCGGCGAACTCGGCGTGTCCAAGTCCTTCGCGGACCGCATGGCGCGCAACACCCAGCTGCTGCTGCTGGAGGAGTCGCACCTGGGCCACGTCCAGGATCCCGGCGCCGGTTCCTGGTACGTCGAGGACCTCACCGCCGGATTGGCCGCGAAGGCCTGGGAATTCATGCAGGAGCTGGAGGCCGCGGGCGGCTACGTCGCCGCGCTGGACTCGGGTCTGCTCGCCGAACGCGTCGCCGCGACCAAGGCCGCGCGCGATTCCGATGTCGCGCACCGCAAGACCGCGGTGACCGGCGTCAACGAATTCCCGAACCTGGCCGAGCAGCCGCTCTCGGCGGCGGCCCGCACGCCGGGCCGGGTCGCCCGCTACGGCGCGGCCTTCGAAGCGCTGCGCGACCGGTCCGACGTGTACCTGGCGGCCAACGGAACCCGGCCGAAGGCGTTGCTGGTGCCGCTCGGCACGGTGGCCGAGCACAACGTGCGGGTCACCTTCATCGCGAACCTGCTGGCCTCCGGCGGCATCGAGTCGATCAACCCCGGGCCGCTGGATGTGGCTGGAATCGCCTCCGCCGCAACGGAAGCCGACGCTCCGATCGCGGTGCTCTGCGGTTCGGACGCGCGCTACGGCGCGGAGGCGGGCGCGGCGGTCGACGCGCTGCGCGCCGCCGGTGTGACAACTGTGCTGCTGGCGGGCTCGGCGAAGGCCGTCGCCGAGCTGAGCGGCAGGCAGCGCCCTGACGGATTCCTCGCCGCGAAGATCGATGCGGTGGCGGCGCTGTCCGGCCTGCTGGAGAAGGTGGGAGCCTGATGACTACGCGTGAGATCAAGCACGTGATCGGCAATTTCGCCGAGGTGCCGCTCGACGAGCACGCGCCAGAACCTGCCGCGGTCGACGCCGCCCAGGTCGAGGCCTACGTGCAGGACGCGGCGGCGGCCAACAACTACACCCCTGAGCAAGTGGTGTGGTCGACCCCGGAGGGCATCGACGTGCCGCCGGTGTTCACCAAGGCCGATCGGGACGCCGTCGCGGCGGAGGGCTACCCGCTCGACAGCGTGCCTGGTGTCGCGCCGTTCCTGCGCGGTCCGTACCCGACCATGTACGTCAATCAGCCGTGGACCATCCGCCAGTACGCGGGCTTCTCCACCGCCGCCGACTCCAACGCCTTCTACCGCCGCAATCTGCAGGCCGGTCAGAAGGGCCTTTCGGTGGCGTTCGACCTCGCGACCCACCGCGGTTACGACTCCGATCACCCGCGCGTGCAGGGCGATGTCGGCATGGCGGGCGTCGCCATCGACTCCATCCTCGACATGCGCCAGCTCTTCGACCACATTCCCCTGGACCAGGTGAGTGTGTCGATGACGATGAACGGCGCGGTGCTGCCGATCCTGGCGCTCTACGTCGTCGCCGCGGAGGAGCAGGGCGTCGCGCCCGAGCAGCTGGCCGGAACCATTCAGAACGACATTCTGAAGGAGTTCATGGTCCGCAACACCTACATCTATCCGCCCAAGCCCTCGATGCGGATCATCTCCGACATCTTCGCCTACACCAGCGCGAAGATGCCGAAGTTCAACTCGATCTCCATCTCCGGCTACCACATCCAGGAGGCCGGAGCCACGGCCGATCTGGAGCTGGCCTACACCCTCGCCGACGGCGTCGAGTACATCCGCGCCGGCATCGAGGCGGGCATGGAGGTCGACGAGTTCGCTCCGCGGCTGTCGTTCTTCTGGGCCATTGGCATGAACTTCTTCATGGAGGTCGCCAAACTCCGTGCGGGACGGCTGCTCTGGAGCGAGCTGGTCGCGAAGTTCGAGCCGAAGAGCGCGAAATCGCTGTCGCTGCGCACCCATTCGCAGACTTCCGGCTGGTCGCTGACCGCGCAGGACGCCTACAACAACGTGGCGCGCACCTGCATCGAGGCGATGGCCGCGACCCAGGGCCACACCCAGTCGCTGCACACCAACGCGCTCGACGAGGCGCTGGCGCTGCCCACGGACTTCTCCGCGCGCATCGCCCGCAACACCCAGCTGTTGATCCAGCAGGAGTCCAATACCACCCGGCCGATCGACCCGTGGGGCGGCTCCTACTACGTCGAATGGCTGACCCACCAGCTGGCCAACCGCGCCCGCGCGCACATCGCTGAGGTGGAGGCGCACGGCGGTATGGCGCAGGCGATTTCGGAGGGCATCCCGAAGCTGCGCATCGAGGAGGCCGCCGCGCGGACCCAGGCGCGCATCGACACCGGCCAGCAGCCGGTGATCGGCGTCAACAAGTACCAGGTGGAGGAGGACCACGAGGTCGAGGTCCTCAAGGTCGAGAACTCGCGGGTGCGCGCCGAGCAGATCGAGAAGCTGCGGCAGCTGCGCGCCGACCGCGACCCGGCCGCCGTCGAGCGGGCGCTGAGCGAGTTGACCAGGGCCGCGGCGTCTTCCGAGGGCGGCATGGCGAACAACCTGCTCGCGCTCGCCATCGACGCGGCGCGCGCCAAGGCCACCGTCGGCGAGATCTCCGACGCGCTGGAGAAGGTGTACGGCCGCCACCAGGCCGAGATCCGCACGCTCTCCGGCGTCTACCGCGACGAGGCAGGGAAGGTCACCAACATCACCACGGCGAGCGAACTCGTCGAGGAATTCGCCGAGGCCGAAGGACGGCGGCCGCGCATCCTCGTCGCCAAGATGGGTCAGGACGGGCACGACCGAGGGCAGAAGGTGATCGCCACCGCATTCGCCGACCTCGGCTTCGACGTCGACGTGGGCCCGCTGTTCCAGACCCCCGAAGAGGTGGCTCAGCAGGCGGCCGACAACGACGTGCACGTCGTCGGAGTGTCCTCGCTGGCGGCAGGCCACCTCACGCTGGTGCCCGCCCTGCGGCAGGCGCTGGCCGATGTCGGGCGACCCGACATCATGGTCATCGTCGGCGGCGTCATTCCGCCCGGTGACTTCGACGAGCTCTACCAGGCGGGCGCCGCCGCGATCTTCCCGCCCGGCACCGTCATCGCCGACGCGGCGATCGATCTGTTGAAGAAGCTCGCGGCCGAACTCGGTCACGAGATCGGCGGCGGCGCCGCGGAATGAGCGAAGGAGACTCCGCTCCACCGCGCGGGGGAGCGGCGCGCCGCACCATCGACGTCGACGCACTCGCCACGGCGGTCCGCAACAACGAGCGGGCCGCCTTGGCGCGGGCCATCACCCTGGTCGAGTCGACGAGGGCCGATCACCGTGCCCTTGCCCAGCGGCTGCTGCTGAAGCTGACCCCCGAGGCGCAGGGTTCCGCGGGCGCGGTCCTGTCGAATCGGGTCGGCATCACCGGCGTGCCCGGCGTCGGCAAGTCGACGTTCATCGACGCGCTCGGCATGTATCTGATCGGCAAGGGACATCGGGTGGCGGTGCTCGCCGTCGACCCGTCCTCTACCCGCACCGGCGGCTCCATCCTCGGCGACAAGACGCGCATGGCGCGACTCTCGGTCGAGCGCAACGCCTACATCCGTCCCTCGCCGACGGCGGGCACGCTGGGCGGCGTCGCCAAGGCGACCCGCGAGACCATCGTGCTGCTGGAGGCGGCGGGCTACGACGTGATCCTGGTGGAGACCGTCGGCGTCGGCCAGTCCGAGGTGACGGTGGCGAACATGGTCGACGTGTTCTGCTTCCTGACCCTGGCTCGTACCGGAGATCAGTTGCAGGGCATCAAGAAAGGCGTGCTCGAGCTCGCCGATCTGGTGGCGGTGAACAAGGCCGACGGCAAGCACGAGGTGGAGGCCAAGGCCGCCGCGCGCGAGCTGGCCGGTGCGCTGCGCCTCATCCACCCGCACGACGCGCTGTGGCGTCCGCCGGTGCTCACCATGAGCGGTTTGCAAGGCGTCGGCCTGGACAAGTTCTGGGATACGGTGCTCCAGCACCGCCGGGTGCTCACCGACGCAGGCGAGTTCGACGAGAAGCGCCGCCGTCAGCAGGTCGACTGGACCTGGACGATGGTGCACGACCAGCTGCTGCGCAGGCTCGCCGACAATCCGAATGTGAAAGCCATTCGCGGACAGGTGGAAAAGCAGGTGCGCGAGGGCACGCTCACCGCGGCGCTCGCCGCCGAGGAACTTCTCGACGCCTTCGACGCCCTGCGCGACTGATCACTCGAGCGCCGCGCCGCGCGGTCGGCTCCGGAAGCGATCCGGGCGTCGGCTGCCGGGTTCTGCCGTAACCGGGACGGCCGACTACGCGACCAGTTCGAGCTGCGCGCCTTCGCTCCGGCACGTCTCTCCCGTGCGGGTGAGCAGGCGGCCGATGGCGTCGGCGACTTGCCGGGGTTGTTCGAGGATCACGGAGTGGCCCGCGCCGTCGAGCAGCACCAGATCCGAGTACTCGACGGCGGCGGCCATCGCGACGGAGTGCGACGGCGGTGTCAGCAGGTCGGCCGTCCCGCACAGCACCAAGGTGGGGATCCGCGACAGCACGGCGAGCGCCTCGGTCCGGTCGAAGGCGGCGAAGGCGCTCAGGAAGCTCGCCATGGTCACTATCGGCGTCTGGTTGTGCATCGCGTTCGCGAGGGCGAGAACCGCGGGGCTGACCTTGCGATCGCCGAATTCGGCTGTGCGGATGAGCGGCGCGAAGACCTTGCTCGCCATGAGCTTCGCTTGGTGCATCACGCCGGGAGCGTGGCGGACCGCGGCCTGGAACATCGAGAGGGCCGGATTGCGCAGCAGGCGGCCGAAGCCGGTGTCGGCGATCCCGGCCGCGGCGGTCGCGATCAGCGCGACGCCGATAACACGCGTGCCGATCTGATGCGGGTACCGCGCCGCGTAGGTCAGCGCGGTCATGCCGCCCATCGAGTGGCCCGCCAGGACGACCGGTCCGGTGGGGGCGACCGCGTCGAGAACGTCACGCAGGTCCTCGCCGAGCTGGTCGAGGTTGTAGGTCCGGCGCGACGCCGCAGCCGAGTCGCCGTGGCCGCGGTGGTCGTAGCAGACCACCCTCGCGCACTCGTAGCGGCGCAACAGCGCGTCTCGGACGAAAGTCCAGGACTCGGTGTGCAGGCAGTGTCCGTGCAACAGCACGATGGTGAGGTCCGCGTCGCGCGGTCCGTATTCGCGGACGGCGAGTTCCACACCGTCCCGGGTCCGGACCGTGACACGTCGTCGCGCCGAGGTGGCGATGCTGCTGACGTTCGACATGGCGTGCTCCGGTTCGCTTATGGTGGCTTCCCCAACTGTCCGCCGGATCGGCCGCCGGTAGCAGGCCCCCGAGTGCTGAGGTCGGTCCCCCAGGGGTGGAGCGGATCACCACCTAGGTGGGGGCGGGCCCAGCGCGGCGATCGAAGGTCCGTTGCCCGAGATTCTCTGGGCGGTCGAACACACCGGCACGACGGCGAGCTGAGCTTTCGTCTCGTTGCGCTGTGACGGATCACCGCTTGTCTTCCACGATGTGCCCGCCGGGGCTATTGTGCTGTAACTTACTGGCCGGGAACGGCGTTCGTCGTGGCAGCGATAAACGTCCAGTTCTCCGAATGTGTTTCACCTACGCAGTGGGAGTGTTTGCCGTGGCAGGTCGGCATCGTCGGGTAACCAACTCCGGGGCACGTAATGCCGTCCGGCCCATGGTGGGAGCGGTGCCGATCGTGCTAGCCGTGGTCTGCGCGGGCACGGCGACGGCGGATCCGGTCGGCACGCCAGCGACGCCCGGCATCACCCAGCCCGAGCAGCCGGTGCCCGTGGTGACCCCGGAGACGCCCCGCCAGCCCGGCGTCACCACCGAGCCGGTCCGGCCGGCCGAGCCGGGCCCGTCGGAGCCCGTCAAGGTGCAGGAACCGGCGGCCGACCCCGGACTCCAGTACGTCGAACCCGCGACCCCGGAACCGCGGCCGGTTCCGCAGAGCGCGCCGGTCGAGCCGGAGGTCCAACCGGAGCCGCAGCTGCCCGAGCCCGCGCCGCACACCTTGCGCGTCGGTGAGTTCAGCGCACCCGTTCCCCAGGAAGTGCCCGGCGACATGTTGGCCGGAGTGAATCACGGCATCGCCGATTTCGAAGCCCAGGTGGCTGCGGCGTCGCAGGGCGTCGGCATCGACTCGCATCGTGCGGGCAACATCGCCGGGGGTGCGCTGATCGGCGCGGCCGTCGCGGGTGTGCCCGCCGCGTTCATCGGCGGCGTCGGCGGCGGCCTGATCGGGGCGGGCGTCGGATTCGGGGTCGGCGTCGCGGGGACGGCGGC
>NZ_BDCF01000043.1 GCF_001613365.1 Nocardia xishanensis NBRC 101358 | reverse complement strand
GAGCCGATCCAGGTGCCGTCCGCCGGGGCCTGGGCCGTGCAGCAGCAGATGCAACCGGCCGCCGAGCAGCCGGGACAGCGTGTCGGCGTCGCGCAGCAGCGCCGGATCGTGCGGTGCCGCCGCGGAGCCCGGCACCGGATCGTGCCGCAGCACGCCGACGCGCAGCCAGCCCAGTTCCTCGAAGGCGCGCAGTCGTTCGGCGAACCAGGCGGCCTGCGGTTCGCCGATGCTGCCGTAGTCGTCCTCGGCGCGGTGGGTCGCGGCCATGGTCGAGTTCAGACCGGCGACCACCACCCGCAGTTCGGGAACAGGGAACAGCGTCCACGGCTGCCCGACGTCGAACACCAAGTGATCGAGCCCCTGGTACAACTCGCCGAACAGGCGCGCGAACTGCTCGAGCTTGGGAAAGTACGGAGGCTGCGGGGTGCGCTCGCGCGCCTCGCAATGCAGGAAGTAGGCGTGACAGGCCACCTTCGACACGTCGTGGTTGCCAGGCACCACGATCAGCCGGTCGGGCTCGAGGCCGAGCAGCACCCGCAGCCCCGTGAGAAACGACAGCGCCTCGTCCACCTCGCGCGGCCGCCCGGATTCGGTCAGATCTCCGCTCACCACGATCAGGTCGGGTCGCGGCGCGCCGCGGTCGACGAGGTGCGTCACGTTCGCCCAGATCCTGGACTGGAGCTCGCGCGCGGTGGCCGGTTCGTCGCGCCCGAACAGGCCGCGGCCGAAGCGCGGGCCCGCCACGTGCAGCACACTCACGCCCTCGCGGCGTTCCTCCCGCGCACCACCGGGAAAGGGCGGGGCCGCAACGGGAGTCCGGCGGCCGAGCGCGGATTCGACCGTGCCGTGGTGCTCCTCGTCGGCGAGCGCGGGCAGTGCCGCGTGACCGTCGTGCGGGAAACCGGGCTCGATCCGCGGCTTGGCCCGGCCCGCGAGCATTTCCGCGACCCGTTCCAGCAGCGTCCGGCGCGCCTCCTCGGCCGTCGTGACGTTCAGCAGGTCCAGGTAGGTGAGGGTGGCGAGCAGGCCCTCCAGCGCGCAGTCGGCGATCCGCACCGGCAGCAGCTTGCCGGGGTCGGTGCGGAAGGCGGCCTGCCACTCCATGGTTCCGTAACGCGAATTCAGGTAGTTGTCCGAGAGCACGGCGATGACCACCGTCGACTCGCGCACTCCTCGATCCATGAAGTCGATGAAGTTCGTCCCCGGGACGAAATCCCAGGCCTGGATGAGGGTTCGATACCCGGCGGTCTCCAGCTGCCAGGCCAGCCAGGTCGCCCACCGACCGTCCGCAGGGGAGTAGCTGATGAAGAAGTCGCGTGCCCGCCCCTGCTCTGCCACGTCTCCAGTATGCCCCGTCGCTACCGGCACCGGGTGCCGAAAACGACTGGCACGGTGGGCATCACATCGTGAGCGCTAGCGCTTGGGCCGATCGGAGCACGGCGCGGATACGGGTGCCGCGGCGCGCCGGATGCCATCATGAGTTACGTGCCCGATCACGTCGACTCCGCGCCGCGCCCTACGTCGTCGACCGATGCGGCGGCGCCGGACCGCCCGCGCAAGGGGCTCGGCCTCCGAAACATCAGCGTGCTGGATTGGGTGCGGCTCGGCCTGTTGGCCGCCGGGCTGCTGTGCGTGCTCACCGGTCTGCTGCCTCGGGACGAGGCTGCCGAGAACATGCGGCGCATCGGTCCGCTGCTGCTGTTCCTCGGCAGCGTCATCGTGCTGGCCGAATTGACGCGACAGGCGAAGGTTTTCGACGTCATCGCGCACCGTCTGGCGATCCTCGGGCGCGGGAACTACCTGGCGCTGTTCGCATTGTGCGTGCTGTTCGCCTCGGCGACGACCATTCTGCTCAATCTGGACACCACCGCGGTGCTGCTGACACCGGTGATGCTGGCGCTCGCCGCACCGGCCCGCATCCCCCCGCTCCCGCTGGCGATGACCACGCTGTGGCTGGCCAACACCGCGAGCCTGCTGCTTCCGGTCTCGAACCTGACCAATCTGCTCGCCGCCGACCGGGTGGCGCTGCACGCCACCGAATTCGCGGCCAGAATGTGGGCGCCGCAGCTCGTTTCGATCGCGGCCACGATGCTGTGCCTGTGGATCTGGTTCTGGCGACGCGGCCGGCGGGGCAGCGACCGCTACATGCCACCGGAGCCGGTCCGCCCGCGCGACGCGAAGGAACGCGCGCTTCTCTACGCGACGGCCGGCGCGTGCCTGTTGTTCATCGTCGCCATCCCGATCCTCGGCGAGAGCATCGGCATCGCGGCGGTGGTGGCCGCGGCGATCGCGGTCACCGCCTTCGCGCTGCTCGACCGTTCGGCGCTGCGCTTCTCGCTGATTCCTTGGCAGCTCCTGGTTTTCGTGGTCGGGCTGTTCCTGGTGGTGCCGACGCTGAGCCGCCTCGGCCTCTCCGACGTGATGCACGCGCTGATCGGCGACGACGCGGGCGCGGCGGGCGCCTTCCGCGCCGCGGCGGCGGGGGCGGCGCTGTCCAACGTCGCCAACAACCTGCCCGCCTACACCGCGGGCGAGGCGGTGGTTCCGCCCGGGAACGGTGATCAGCTGCTCGCCCTGTTGATCGGCACCAACGTCGGCCCGGTCGTCGCCCCGTGGGCGTCGCTGGCCACGCTGCTCTGCCTCGAGTTCTGCCGTACGCACGGCGTGCGCGTGCCGATGACTCGCTTCGTCCTGACCGGTCTCGGTCTCGCGCTGCTGGCCAACACGGGCGCGGTCGCCGCGCTGCTGATCACCGGCTGATCGGAATGGCGGGTCCGCCGAGACCGCTCACGGTGACATCGGCCGCCGACTTCACCAGCAGAGTCAGGTCGGAAAGCAGGTCAGGCCGCGCGGCGAGGAAGCTGACTTCCTGCCCGACCGGATCGATCCGGTCGTCGAGCGGGGCGCCGTCGAAACCGGTGAGGGTGATACCGGATTCCCGCGCGATGAGACTGCCCGCGGGCAGGTCGACCACGCCGGCGCGATAACCGACGAATCCGTCGATATCACCGCGGCTCAGCATGATCCAGCACAGCAGCGGCGACCACAGCTGGATGAGCCGCCGTGCGCCGGACTCCAGGGTGAGGCGCAGCGCGCGGGCCGTCGGGTCCGTGCGGGCGACCGGATAGCCCTGAAGCCAGGCCAAGGTCGGCCCGGCGAGCGGCGGGGATGTCCGGCGCCGACGCAGCGGACCGTTCGGCCCCCTCGCGCCGTGTCCGCGTATGGCCGACCAGGTGCGCCCCGTGGTCGGCTCGTGCACCACGCCGAAGACCGGAACGCCGAAGTGGCACAACGCGATTCCGATGGAATACACCGGCAGGCCGACGGCGATGTTGTTGGTGCCGTCGAGCGGGTCGACCACCCAGCACCAGGCCTCGTCGGCGCCGTCGAGCAGACCGGACTCCTCGGCCAGGATGCGGTGGTCGGGGAACGCGCGGCGCAGTCTGCCCACGATGATGGCCTCGGAGCGCAGGTCGAGCGAGGTGACCAGATCGCCGGAGCCGCCCTTGGGACGCACCTCCAGCGCGCCGCTCAGTCCCGCGCGGATCCCGAGCCCCGCCTCGGCGGCCGCGGCGATCGCGATCTCGGCGGCGAGGGCTACGACGGCGTCGTGCGGCGCGGCGTTCACGGTGTTGCCGGATCGCATCGCTCCTCCAGGTCTTCGGGCAGGGACTGGTCGGTCAATCGGTCCAGGACGGCACGTGCCAGCGCACCCGTCTCCGCCTCCGTGCACGTGACGCGGTGCACCCAATGATCCTCGCCGCCCAGCGCGCCGAGCGACAGATCCGGTTCGCCTGGCCGGTACTCGCCGAGTACAAGGGTGGCCGCGGCGCCGGGCACATCGGACACGTGGAACACGCCGTGGCGCAGCGTGTACACGTCGCCCTCCCGGAAGAATTCCCTGGACCGCACGCGGTAACCGGCCAGCCGCGGCGTCGCGCGCACCAGATCGCCCCCGGCGCCGCTGTGCACCTCGAAGATCCGGTGGGTCGGCCGCGCGTCGGCGGTCGCCTCGACGATCTCGTTGATCACCGTGCCGTACAGCACGCTGCTCACCAGGTCCCAGCTGTGCGCGTGCATCGTCGACGTCGTCGGATGTGGCCGCGCGTCCGGGCTCCAGACGTGCAGACACACCCCGAGTGTGTCACCGCGCCAGACGGGAAAACACGCGAATCCCAAAGGATGTCGCACCGCGGCCACCGCCGTGCGGCCCTCGAGCAGATCCGCGAGATAGTCGCGCGCCCAGCCGCGTACCGCGGTCCCCGCGCGATCGGCGGCGATCAGGGAGCGGACTTCGGCGTAGGCGTTCATCAGTACGGGTTCCTCGGCTGCAGCGCTCGGCGCACGACATCGGCCACGTCGCGGTCGGTGTAGGAGGTGGGCAGGGGAAGGTCGAGCGTGTCGAACAGGGCCCGCGTCTGATCGACGGAGGGCTCGTCGGCCAGCGCCAATTCCTCGCTGCGGCTCAGCGGGACCTGGCGGGTCTGCTTGAAACTGGCCACCAACTCGCGGTTGAAATCGCGGTAGTAGGGCTTGTCGCGCTCGAACATCAGCGCGGGGGTGTTCGGGTTGTCCTGGGTGACGATGACGCAGCTCGAGGAAAGGTCCCAGCGGAAGGTGGTCATCACCGAGGAGAGCCCGACATCGATGGTCAGGAAGGTGAACCGCTGCCGGTACCAGCAGGCGGCCAGCACCGTCGCGAACGCCTCCTTGCGGGTGCGGTCGGTGGTCCACTGCTCACCGGTGCGGTCGGCCTCCGGCGTGAGCGAGGAGCGGAACTGCGCGTAGGTCTTGCACAGCGGCTCGTTGGTCGGGTCGAGGATCTCCAATTGCATACGCAGCGGCCGTTGTTCGCGCCGGGCGTTCTCCACACAGGCGCGCAGAGTGACGGCCCGGATGTAGGTTCCGGTGCCGCCCTTGAAGATCCACTGCTCGGTGTCGCGACGGGCCAAGGTGTGCGCGTGCCCGATCTCGGGGCCGTAGAGCAACCGCACCGATGTCGCGTCGCGCACCGCCTGCGCCGAAAGATGCCGGTCGCGCAGCAATGTGGTCGCCAGCAGACCGAGTACCAACAGCACGACGGCGTTCACCTGGTCGATGTCGATCAAATCGAGCACCGCGAGAACTCCGACAACCAAGGCGAGCACCAATGCGACCACGCCGTCGATGTTGGTCCGCAGCCAGCTCAGCAGCCGTGCCATGCACCGCCCTCCCCTGTGTTTCCACCAGGATAGGCGCACCCGGCCGGGTCCAGCGCGGTTACCGGAGAAGTCCTGTGCGCCAACGGCGCAGCGTGGGCACCGGATCGCGCGAACGATAAGCCCGCCGGGCGCATGGCCAGTACCGTAATGCGCGTCCGAGGCGACGACGCCGGTCGTCGGGTGGCGCGAAAGGGGACGCCGACATGGGTTTCGGGGCGCAGATCAAGGCCAATCTCATATGGGCCAAGAACAATGCCGAGAGCGTGGTCGCCATCGTCCTAGCGGTCACGATGAGTGTGCTGGGAATTGTCGACATCATTCCGGCCGACCTTGTCGGCAAGGTGATTCCGTTGACACTCGGCGTTGTCGCCTTCGCGATGCTGCGCGACCGCTGGCGCCAGGAGTCGGTGAACGAGAAGATCGAACAGACCGTTGCCGGTGTCGCCGACACGTTGCACCAACTGCACGAACGTCTGGACCGCACAGCCACCATCGACGAACTGCTGACCAGCACGCAACGCACGCTGGACGGTCTGGCCGCGGTCCGATTCGCGCTCGGCAACGAAGTATCGGACGTGCTGGCGCAGGCCAGGACGGGCACCGACCGCTGGATCTTCAAGGGCGGCACCGGCGCGCACACGCGGGTGGTCACTCTGCCCGACTGCGTGCGGCAAGCGCTCCACGACCGTCGAGAACTGCTCGTGCGCATGGAGATACTCGACCCGACGAACGTGGAGTTGTGCGACAGGTACGCCGCGCTCTACCGTTCCCTGGCCGAGGGCGCCGAGGACGACGCACGCACATGGACAGGCAAGGGCACCCAGATCGAACTGTACGCCACCATCCTCTCGGCATGTTGGCACAAGCAGCGCCTGCCCCATCTGCTCGACATCGAGATCGGACTCACCTCGAGCGTTTCGATGTTCCGATGGGATCTGTCGTCGCGCTATCTCATTGTGACGCAGCGCGGTCCGCGGTTTCCGGCGATGATCATCGAGCGCGGCAGGCCGTACTACGACTCGTGGAGCATCGAGCTGCGGACCAGCTTCGCCGAGTCCCGGCGGGTGCCGATCGACCGGGCGCTGACGGTCCAGCTGGCGGAACAACCCGGCGTCGCCGAGGTCCGCGAGCTGTTCGACGCGCTCGAGCTGAGTCTGCCCGCCGACTACGACGATGCCGATGTCGACGACATCGTGGCGAAAGCACTGCGGGACAGCGCCCGTCCGCTGCGCGGCGCCGGTGACCAGCTCGGCGTCGGCTGATTCGATCGGCCGAAACGCCTCGGACAGTTTCACCGGGATCGATCAGTGGCTCTTGGAAGAAAGGTCGGCAAGGTTGCTTGCACCACTCCCGTTGCGTTCCAAGTGAATACGGTCCGCAACACGGTCGATTGCGGCGTCTGCGCACCGCAGCGACAATTGCACCGAGAGATCGACGAGATCATTTGCCAGAGCCCGGATAAGAGTATCTGCCTGCACCGAGTGGGCACCTGAGCCCGGGAACGCCACGGCCGCATATTCATTCGTGCGGGCTGTGGCCGAGTCCGGTACCCGACGGATGCGCCGGTCCGACCATGGCCCGCGCCACACAGTATTGACCTCGAGCGCACTCGAGGTAGCAGGATCACTGACGTGCCCGGCGCCGGGTCTCCGGGTCGACACCGGCGGCGGGCACAACCCCGAACCGGGACTTCGCAGACGTCCCGGTGGGCTCCCGCCGGGCCGAGTACACCCACCGGCGGGAGCCTGATCGGGCGCGATCAGGCGGAGACGGTGATCTCCCACTCGTACACAGTGAGTTCCGAAGCGCCGGTGGTGTGCACCGGGTCGGCGAAGGCGATCTCGCGGGCCGCCGCGAGGCTCTCGGCGCGGATCACGTAGGCCCCGCCGGTGCCGTCGGTGAAGCGGCCACTCTCCACCAGCTGCCCGCGTTCCACCAAACCGTTCAGGAACTTTTTGTGCGGTTCGATGACCGCGGGGTCGAAGCGCGGCGTGCGCATGACCATCACCAGGTACTTGTTCACGCCTCGGGTTCCTGGCGCGGGGCACGTGTCGCGGCCGCGGCGGCGCGCACCTGCGGGGCGACCAGCACGACCTGACCGAGCACGCCGTTGACGAACGACGGCGAGTCGTCGGTCGACAGCTCCTTGGCCAGCTCCACCGCCTCGTCGACGGCCACCACCGGCGGAACGTCGTTGGCGTGGAACAACTCCCACACGGCGATGCGCAGGATCGCGCGATCCACCGCGGGCAGACGGGACAGCGTCCAGTCCTGCAGGTAGGACTCGATGGTGCCGTCGACGCGGTCCAGGTCGTCGGCGACGCCCTCGACCAGGGTCCTGGTGTAGGCGTGCACCGGGGCCACGCTCGGGTCCTTGGTGGCCAGGTCGACGCGTTCGTCGAGCAGTTCGGCGGCGTCGACGTCGCGCGCCTCCGCCTCGAACAGCAGGTCGACGGCGCGACGCCGGGCCTTGTGCCGGGCGCCCAGCTTCTTGAACGTGGACTTCTTGTCTGCGGGCTGTTCCACCACGGTCACATCATCCCCGTCGTTCTGTATCAGGGCGACAGGAGCGCTTGCCACGGTGGCCCAGCCACCTGGCTCGCGCTCCCGCCGCGAGCGACCGGTGATCAGGCGTTGACGCGGCCGAGGTAGCTGCCGTCGCGCGAGTCGATGCGCAGCTTGTCGCCGGTGTTGATGAACAGCGGCACCTGCACCTCGGCGCCGGTCTCCAGGGTGGCGGGCTTGGTGCCGCCGGTGGAGCGGTCGCCCTGCAGGCCGATGTCGGTGTGCTGCACCACGAGCTCGATCGAGACCGGGAGCTCGACGAACAGCGGCTCGCCCTCGTGCACGGCCACCTGAACGGCCATGTTCTCCAGCAGGAAGCGGGCGCCGCCGCCGATGGTGGCCTCGGCGATCGAGATCTGGTCGAAGGTCTCGCCGTCCATGAAGATGTAGTCGGAGCCGTCGTGGTACAGGTAGGTCATGTCGCGACGGTCGACGGTCGCGGTCTCCACCTTGACGCCCGCGTTGAAGGTCTTGTCGACGACCTTGCCGGACACGACGTTCTTCAGCTTGGTCCGCACGAATGCGGGGCCCTTACCCGGCTTGACGTGCTGGAACTCGACGATCTGCTGGAGCTGACCGTCGATCTTCAGCACGAGGCCGTTCTTGAAGTCGCTGGTGTCCGCCACTGTCTTCGGATCTCCTGTTCTCAGGTAACCGGCGTCATTCGACGACGGTCAGGTCTTTGCTGGTGTGGGTGAGCAGCTCAGGGCCCCCTTCGCGCACCACGAGCGTGTCCTCGATTCGGACGCCGCCGCGGCCGGGAAAGTACACACCTGGTTCGACGGTCACCGCCACGCCGGATAGAAGTGTACCGGTTCCGTTTTTCATGATTCCCGGCGCTTCGTGGATGCGCAGGCCGACGCCGTGCCCGAGACCGTGCACGAACAGCTTGCCGTGGCCCGCCGCCTCGATCACCGAGCGCGCCGCCGCGTCCACCTCGCCCGCCTGCGCCCCCGGCCGCAGCGCCTTGCGGCCGGCCCGCTGGGACTCCACCACCAGGGAGTACACCTCGCGCTGCCAATCGGACGGGCGGCCGAGCACGAAGGTGCGGGTCATATCGGAGTGGTAGCCGCGGACCACCGCGCCGAAATCGATCTTCACGAAATCGCCCGCGGCGAGCACGGCGTCGGTCGGGCGGTGATGCGGAATAGCGGAATTGGCGCCCGCGGCGACGATGGTCTCGAATGCGACGGCCTCGGCGCCGTGCTCGTACATCGCCCATTCCAGGTCGCGGGCGACCTGGCGCTCCGTGCGTCCTGGGCGCAGTCCGCCGCGCTCGAGCAGCGTGGCAAGCCCGGCGTCGCCCGCGGCGCACGCCTTGCGCAGCTGCTCGATCTCGTACGCGTCCTTCACCATGCGCAACTGCTCGACCAGGCCGGGGGTGGGCACCAGTTCCAGTCCGGTCTTCTGCTCGACGAAACCGCGGTGCTGGTCGACGGTCACCACGTGGCTCTCGATGCCGAGCCGGCCGAGCTGCCACTCCCCCGCCAGCTCCACGATCCGCCGCGCGGTGGCGCGGGCGATCTCGGCGCGCAGATCGGGCGCCTGCTCGACGACCTGGCTGCGATAGCGGCCGTCGGTGCCGATCACGGTGCGTTCCTCGGCGTTGCGCATGTCCCACGAGTGCACGAGCAGCGTGGCGTTGGAGCCGGTGAACCCGGTCAGATACCTGATGTTCACCAGGTCGGTGACCAGCAGCGCGTCGACCTCGTTCTCCACAAGCAGACTGCGCAGCGCACCGCGGCGCGCCGCGTAGTCGGGCCCGCGGCCCGCGTGATCAGCTGACATGGGTCAAAGTTACCGCCGACACGTGGTGGTGCGGCAGTCCAACACCCGAACCGTCACCTCGGCGGGCCCGGACGGAGGGCCGCTACGCGGCGCGAGCGCGAATTCGTGGGATCAGCCGTCGTATCGCCGACAGCAGGTGAAACCCCGGATTCTCCGGCGACTGTCGAACTGCGGGCACCCTCGGCTTCCGGGCGATTCCGATCCGATCGATGTTCACATGCGCTGCGGTTATGCACATTTCGCATCGGCCGCTACGAAACAGTCCACGCATCAACAAGGGTGGATCGCATGCCATACATAGCGTTCGCGGTGCTCACGGGATGGTGTGCGGTGCTGAGCCTTTTCGATCTTCGGCAACGCAGACTCCCCAACGCGCTGACCGGATGGGGTGCGTTCGCCGTCTTCGGATACGCCCTGTTCACAACACAATTCACAGCCGCGGCGGCGGGGGCCGCGCTCCTCGCCGCGCCCTATCTCGCGGTGCATCTCGTCGCACCCGCCTGCCTCGGCGCGGGCGATGCGAAGCTGGCGGTGGGGCTCGGCGCGGCCGCCGGTTTGGGCGGAGCGCAGGCATGGGCGTGGGCGGCGCTCGCGGGGCCGGTGTTCACGGCGGGCATCGCCTCGGTGATGGTGGTTCGCCGGCGGATCGCCCCGGGGATGGGGGTGCGGCGCGAGACCGTGGCGCACGGCCCGTCCATGTGCCTGGCGACGCTGATCGCCTTGGCGGTGCCCAGCGGATGACGCATGGTCGGCGACGGTGCGGTTCTCGTGGAATTACCGGGCCTTATCGCTGGTGCGGCGATCCGCTCGTCCACCGTGCCCTGCGGCACGTTCGCCAAGGTCGGGAGTATCGCCCAGGTGGGGCGCAGGGTCATTCGGAGGGGACCGGGCTCCGGACCTCTCTGGCGCTTGGGTTCTCCGGCTCCTGCCGGGCGCGGTTCCTTCCGGGCCGCAGCTCCTTTCGCCAGGCCGTGGCTCCTCCCGCGCCGCTGCTCCCGCCGGGCCACGGCTCCTCCTGCCACGCCATGGGTCCTTCAGGACTGCTCCTCTGCCAGGCCACGGCTCCTCCCAGGCCGCTGCTCCCACCGGGCCACGGCCCCTCTCGCCGGGCCGCGGCTCCTCCCGCGCCGCTGCTCCTCCTGCCAGGCCACGGCTGCTTCCAGGCCGCTGCTCCCGCCAGGCCACGGCTCCTCCTGCCACGGCCATGGCTCCTTCCGGGCTGCTCCTCCTGCCAGGCCACGGCTCCTCCCAGGCCGCTGCTTCCGCCAGGCCGCGGCTCTTCCATCCACGCCATGGGTCCTTCCGGGCCGCTGCTCCTCCCGGACCGCTGCTCACGTCGCGGCGGCTTCCGGCGGTGACGGCGCGCAGCACCGAGCGGGGGTGCGTCTCGCGGCCGGGCGGCGATACTCACGGAGAGGACTCTGGCGTGGGTTCGCGCCGATGACGTGCCTGTGATCACGGCGGACCGGATGCGGGTCCGACCGTGCCGACATGGAAGGATGGAGAGCGTGCTGCGCTGGATAACTGCCGGAGAATCCCATGGTCCCGCCCTTGTCGCCATCCTCGACGGGATGGTCGCGGGTGTCGAAGTGACGTCCGAGGACATCTCCGCTCAGCTGGCGCGCCGCAGGCTCGGGTACGGGCGCGGCGCCCGGATGAAGTTCGAGGCCGACAAGGTCACGATGATCGGCGGCGTGCGACACGGGCGCACCATGGGCGGTCCGGTCGCCATCGAGGTGGCCAACTCCGAGTGGCCCAAGTGGACGACCGTCATGTCCGCCGACCCCGTCGATCCCGCCGAGCTGGAGGATCTTGCTCGCAACGCTCCGCTGACCCGGCCCCGCCCCGGTCACGCCGACTACTCGGGCATGCTCAAGTACGGCTTCGACGACGCGCGCAACGTGCTCGAGCGCGCGAGCGCGCGGGAGACGGCCGCCCGCGTCGCGGCGGGGACCGTGGCGCGCAACTTCCTGCGCCAGGCCTTCGGCGTCGAGGTGGTCTCGCACGTGGTCTCGATCGGCGGCGCCGCCAACACCACCGGCGTGACGCCGACCGCCGCGGATCTGGACGCCGTCGACGCCAGCCCGGTGCGCGCGTTCGACGCCGACGCCGAGGCGGCGATGATCGCCGAGATCGAGGCGGCCAAGAAGGACGGCGACACCCTCGGCGGCGTCGTCGAGGTGATCGTGGAAGGTCTTCCCGTCGGGCTCGGCTCGTTCGTCAGCGGCGAGAACCGTCTCGATTCCCGGCTGGCGGCTGCGCTCATGGGTATCCAGGCCATCAAGGGCGTCGAGGTCGGCGACGGTTTCGAGACCGCGCGCAGGCGCGGCAGCCAGGCGCACGACGAGATGCGCCCCGGCCCGGACGGCGTGCTGCGCTCGACCAACCGCGCGGGCGGCCTGGAAGGCGGCATGACCAACGGCGAAGCGCTGCGGGTGCGCGCGGCGATGAAGCCGATCTCCACGGTTCCGCGCGCGCTGTCCACCGTCGACATGAGCACCGGCGAGGAGGCCGTGGCCATCCACCAGCGCTCGGACGTGTGCGCCGTGCCCGCCGCGGGCGTGGTGGCCGAGGCGATGGTGGCCCTGGTGGTCGCGCAGGCCGCGCTGGAGAAGTTCGGCGGCGACTCGCTGAACGAGACCGTCGAGAACATCACCAGCTACGTCAAGCGGATCGGCATCCGCCCGCACGTTCCGGCGGACAGTCGGCCGCAATGATCGTGCAGACCGATCCGCGCGCACCGCGCGTGGTGCTGGTCGGACCGCCGGGGGCGGGGAAATCGACGATCGGCCGCAAGCTCGCCAAGGAACTCGGCGTCGAGCTGTACGACACCGACGCGGGCATCGAGCGCGAAACCGGTCGCACCATCCCCGAGATCTTCGCCGCCGACGGGGAACCGGAATTCCGCCGTATCGAGGAGCGGGTGGTGCGTCGCGCCATTCTCGCCGAGCGCGGCGTGGTCTCGCTCGGCGGCGGCGCGGTGCTGTCCAAGGACACCAGGGCGCTGCTGCGCAATCGGACGGTGGTGTACCTGGAGATCAGCGTGGCCGAGGGGCTGCGGCGCACCGGCGCGAGCAACCAGCGCCCGCTGCTCAACGGCGACGACCCCGGCGCGAAGTACCGGGAGCTGATGCGCAAGCGCCGCCCACTGTACCGCGAGGTGGCCACGGTGCGGGTGCGCACCGACGGGCGCAGCCCCGGTCGCGTGGTGCGGATGATCCTGGACAAGCTGGGCATCGAGCCCGTCACGCCGAGCGCGGACCCCGAACCGGAAGCCCCCGCGGCGAATCCCGGCGCCGACCGCACTCCGGAAGGCCAGGGCAACAGCCGATCCCGAGCCCGTCGCCGCGCCAGGGCGCGTGCGGCCGCTCGCCGCGCATCGGCCAAGGAAAACGGCGCCTCGGAGAAGGAGAACGGCGAGAACGCGCAGGCGGCGGGCGCACGATCCGACGCCTCGACCACCGCAACCGCCGCCGAAGGCACGGCTTCCAGCGCACGCCGCCGCCCGCGCCGCAGGCGATCCTCGGCCCGCACGCCATCGGCCGAACCGAATCGCGCCGCGGCCACCGCACCTGTCTCGGAGACCAGGACCTGGCTCCCCCGGCTCGTCACCTCCAGCGCACGATCCGACGAGACCGGCGCGACACCCGCCTCGGGTCGAGCCCGCCGTCCCAGGGCGTGCCGACCCGCCGGTGCGCCGAACCCCGGCGGCGCGGCCAAGGCAGCTGTTCCGCTTGCGGGACAAGACGATTCGGCAAACCCGGCACCGAAGTACGCGGCGTCGGCGACGGACAAGCCTGCCACCGGCCGCGATCGGCCCGGGCGCCGAGCCGCGTCCCCCGCACCCACCGAGTCGAGCACGCACCCGGCGGCGGCAGAATCAGCAACGAAGACCACTTCCAGCGGCCGCGCCCGGCGCGCCCGCGCTCGCCGCGCCCGCGGGCGAGCACTCGAGCAACCGGCACGAACAGAATCGGAGCAGTAGTGACAGAGCCGAGTCGTATCCAGGTCCGCACCGCCGACCCGTACCCGGTGATCATCGGTCGCGGCTTGCTCGGCGAGCTCGTCGAGTCGGTCACGGGTGCGACCAAGGGCGTACGCACGGTCGCGATCTTCCATCAGCCGCCGCTGGCCGAGACCGCGGAGGCCGTGCGCAAGGCACTGGCCGAGACCGGCCTCGACGCGCACCGCGTCGAGATTCCGGACGCCGAGGCGGGCAAGGACCTAGCCGTCGCCGGGTTCTGCTGGGAGGTGCTCGGCCGCATCGGGTTGACCCGCAACGACGTGGTGGTGAGCCTGGGCGGCGGCGCGGCCACCGACCTGGCAGGCTTCGTCGCCGCCACCTGGATGCGCGGCGTGCAGGTGGTGCACGTGCCGACCACCCTGCTGGCCATGGTGGACGCGGCGGTCGGCGGCAAGACCGGCATCAACACCGAGGCGGGCAAGAATCTGGTCGGTTCCTTCCACGAGCCGTCGGCCGTACTGGTCGACCTGGTGACGCTGGAGACCGTGCCGCGCAACGAGATCGTCGCGGGCATGGCCGAGATCATCAAGGCCGGTTTCATCGCCGACCCGGTAATCCTCGACCTGGTGGAGCGTGATCCGGAGGCGGCGATCGATCCCACCGGCGACGTGCTGCCCGAACTCGTGCGCCGCGCCATCCAGGTGAAGGCCGACGTGGTCGCCGCCGACCTGAAGGAATCCAGCCTGCGCGAGATCCTCAACTACGGCCACACGCTGGGCCACGCGATCGAGCGCAGGGAGCGCTACCGCTGGCGTCACGGCGCCGCGGTCTCCGTCGGCCTGGTGTTCGCCGCCGAACTGGGCCGCTTGGCCGGGCGCCTCGACGACGAGACCGCCGACCGTCACCGCGCCATCCTGGCCAGCGTCGGCCTCCCGACCAGCTACGACGCCGACGCGCTTCCGCAGCTGCTGGACGCCATGCAGACCGACAAGAAGACCCGCTCCGGCGTGCTGCGTTTCGTCGTCCTCGACGGCCTGGCCAAGCCGGGTCGACTGGAGGGTCCGGATCCGACCCTGCTCGCCGCGGCCTACTCCGCTGTCGCCCGCGAGGAGAGCCCGAGCGGCGGCGCGATCCTGCTCTAGCGAGACAGAGAACGCGATAGCGAAGCAGCACCCCGCCGATCTCGGCGAGGCGCTGCTTCGCGTTTCGGGGTCAGGCGCCCGCCGGGGCGGGGTTCTTGGTGAGCGAAGACCTGCCGTTGCCGCCTCGCCGTCCCGCCAGCATCCGGCCGATGCCCACACCGATCAGTCCGGGGATGAAGATCAGCAGGACGATGAAGGACGCGCCCGCGGTGAGTTCGAACAGCAGGTCGTTGTCGCCGAGGTCGAAGCCAGGCAGGAAATCCAGCCCCCAGGAGACCGCGCCGCTGCCGAGCCCGCCCGCCACGGCCGCCTTCAGCCACAGGATGGTCAGGTCCGAGCCGCGTTCCGGATCTGGATGCGCCCGGCGGTCCCTTCGCCCGTCGAGCACGCCCCAGCCGACGATGACGATCAGCAGTGCGAGCAGGCACAGCATCCGCATCCACGAGCCCTGCGTCGGCCACTGCACCATCGCGAATCCGAGCACGGTGCGCAGCGCCACGACCAGCGCACCGAGCAGAACGGCCCGCACTACCCAAGCATTCATGGGGAACACCTTAACGCGCGGCCCTTCGGAGCAGAACTAGAACCGGTGTCAGAAACTTCCCTGCCGTCAGGCGTCCAGCGCGGCCGCCATGGCGGCGCGCGGCGCCGGACGCCCGGTGAACTGCTCGACCTGCCCGTACGCCTGGTTCAGCAGCATCTGCAGCCCGCTCACCACCGTGTGCCCAGCCCGTTCGACAGCCGCGGCGAGCGGGGTGGGCCAGGGGTTGTAGATCGCGTCCAGCACGACGGGCGCGACCGCCACCGCCTCGGCGACAAGCGCGCCCGCGTCGGCCGGGATCGTGCTGACCACGGCTCCTGCGCTCGCGCTCGCGTCGCGCACGGCGTCGTCGTCGAAACCGATCACACGCGCCGCCATCCCGAGCTCGTCGGCCAGTTCCAGCGCGCCGCGGGCCCGTCCGGCGTTCCTGGCGATCACGGTGACCGACCGGGCGCCGAGTTCGGAGAGCGCGAGCAGCGCGGGGCGGGCCGTGCCGCCCGCACCGAGGACGACCGCCTCCGCGATCTCGGTGACACCCCCGCCACGCAGCGCGCCGAGCACGCCGTCCACGTCGGTGCAATCCGCGCGCCAGCCCTCGGCCGTGCGCACCAGGGTGTTCGCTGAGCCCACGAGCACAGCCCGTTCGGTGCGTTCGTCGGCGTAGGCAAGCGCCGCCTCCTTGCCGGGCATGGTGACAGAGAGGCCGACCCACTCCGGTCCGAGCCCGTCCACCAGCCCGGGCAGCTCTTCGGCCGCGCATTCGACGCGCTCGTAGGTCCAGTCGAGGCCCAGCGCACGGTACGCGGCCATGTGCAGCTGGGGCGACCGCGAATGCGCGATCGGCTTGCCGAGGACCGCTGCCTTGCGCCGCGTCGTCACCGCGCCGGTCGATTCACCGTCCACTGTCGAGAATTCCGCTCTGCCTTGCCTTTTCGATATTGCGCAGGTGCTCGGAGTAGCTCTCGGTGAACAGCGTGGTGCCTTTCTGGTCGATCGTCACGAAGTACAGCCAGTTGCCGGGTTCCGGATTCTCCATGGCGCGCAATGCGTTCAGCGAGGGCGCGGAGATCGGATTCGCGGGCAGCCCGGACATCGCGTAGGTGTTCCACGGTGTACGGGTAGCCCGGTCGTCATCGGTGGTGGCGACCTCGGTGCGGTCCAGCGAGTAGTTCACCGTGGAGTCGAACTGCAGCGGCTGTTCGACCTCGAGCCGGTTCACGATCACCCGCGCGACCTTCGGCATGTCCTGCGGCAGCGCCTCACGCTCCACCAGAGACGCCGCGGTCAGCGTCTCGTAAGGGCTGAGTCCGGTCTCCGCGCCGGATTTCAGCAGCCCGGTCGATTCGTAACTCGCGGCGCTCGCGGTGATCAGCTGACGCAGAATCTGCTGCGGCGTGCCGCTGGGGTCGAAATCCAACGTGCCCGCGGCGATCAGACCTTCGATCTGGCGCTTGCGGTCCGGCGCTTCGCGCACCGACTGCTCGGCCCAGGACGGGACACCGAGCGCGGCCAGGTCGCTGCTGGAGCCCGCCGCGTCGAGCTCCTCGTAGGTAACGCACTTCTGCTGTGCGCCGGTGCCGATGCAGCTGGCGGCGGCGATCTTGGTGTAGATCCCCTCCTTGCGCGCCCCGGTGTTGACGTCGTGCTGGTCGTGTAGCTGACGTCCCTCCGAGATGACCAGGTTGCCGACCCGCGCGTTCTTGCCGAGCAACGCAGCGACCGCCTCGGCGGCGGGGCTGCGGCTGGGGATCTGGTAGTACCCGGGCTGCAGCGAGCTCATATTCGAATTACGCACGGCCGCTTGAAAAAACGCGCCGGTGCTCGCGGTGACGCCCTTTTCGACCATGGTCTCGGCGATCTGCGAGGAAGTGTCACCGGGGTGCACCTGCACCACGACCAACGGCCCCGCGGGGCCCGCGAAATCCTCGGGCGCGCCGAATTCCCCGGCCAGTTGCTTGACGGCGAAGCCCACCGCGCCGACCAGCAGCACCACGAGCACACCGCCGATCAGCCACATGTTGCGGCGTTTGCGCTTCCGCTCGGCCGCCTTGCGCGAGGCCGCCCTGGAGCGTTTGCGCGAACCGCGCGGGGGCCGCGCCTCCTTGACCTTGGTGGCGGGCTTGCGAGACAGCGACCGCTGCGCGCGCGCGGGCGGCGCTTGCGGCTCCGGCTCCTCCTCGTAGTCCAGCTCGTCGTCGTAGCCGTCGTCCTCGTACTGCGGCGCGTTGTCGTAGTCGAGCTCGTCGTCGTCGGTGTAGCGCGGGATGACCGTGGTGTCGTCGTCGTAGTAGACGTCCCATTCGTCGTCCGGCCCGTCGGCCGCGCGTCCGCTCGCGTCTCCGCCGTCTCTGTCCCAGGCTCGGTCGTCCCTGCGGTAGCGCCGATCGGCCTCGCGTTGTCGGTATCTCTCCTCGGCCCGTGCCCATCGATCAGTCATGCATCGCCTCCGGACGACGCGTCCCGCGCCGCTTCCTCGGCCGACCTCAACACCGCACTCCGTTCGTCCAACCATCCTTGCAGGATCGATACGGCCGCCGCCTGATCGATCACCTGCCGCTGGCCACGCGCGCGAACTCCACTGTCCCGCAATGCACGTGCAGCTGACACCGTAGTCAAACGTTCGTCGGAAAGCCTGATCGGCACGGGGGCAATTACTGATCGCAAACGTTCGGCGAACGCGATGGCCAACCCCGCCGCGGTTCCCTTTTCCCCGCGCAATGTACGCGGCAAGCCGACAATAACCTCGACAGCCTCGTATTCCCGCACAATTTCGGCAATTCTCGAGATGTCGGTCGCCGCAGCCGTTCCGCGCGCGTTTTTCTTCGCGCGCGGAACGGTTTCCACCGGGGTCGCGAGTATGCCGTCCGGGTCGCTCGACGCCACGCCGATGCGAACGCTACCGACGTCGATGCCGATGCGTCTGCCACGGCCGGGGTCGGCCTCCGGATCGGGCCGGTCCGCTGCGTGCGGCCGGCCCGTCGAATGCGAACTCTCCGAGTCGCGCATCACCCGGCGAGTTCGGCCACCCGGGCACGGACCGCGGCCACACCCGCAGCGATCCCGGAGGGATCGGAACCGGCGCCCTGCGCCATCTCCGGCTTGCCGCCGCCGCGACCGGCGATGCTCGGGCCGAAGCTGCCGACGAGGTCGCCCGCCTTCACGCCGAGTTCCTGCGCGCCCTTGTTCACGGCCACCACGAACGGCACCTTGCCGTCGACGTTGCCGAGCAGCACCACCACCGCGGGCTCGCTGCCGAAGCGGCCGCGGATGTCGGTGGCCAGGGTGCGCAGGTCGTTCGAGGCGACGCCCTCCGGCGCGGCCGCGGCGACCAGCAGCAGACCACCGATGCGCTCGGCCTCCTCCACGAACTTCCCGGCCGAGGAGAGCACTGCGGCGACCTTGGTGCGCTCGAGTTCCTTCTCGGCCACCTTGAGCCGCTCCACCAGCTGCTCCACGCGCGTGGGCACCTCGTCCGACGGCACCTTCAGCGAGGCGGCGACACCGGCGAGCAGCGCGCGCTCCTTGGCCAGGTACTTGTAGGAATCCAGGCCGACGAACGCCTCGACGCGCCGCACGCCCGAACCGACCGACGACTCGCCGAGCAGCGTGATCGGGCCGATCTGCGAGGAGTGCTGCACGTGCGTGCCGCCGCACAGCTCCATCGAGAACGGGCCGCCGATCTCGACCACGCGGACCTCGTCGCCATAGTTCTCGCCGAACAGCGCGAGCGCGCCCATTTGCTTGGCCTTGGGCAGGTCGGTGACGAACGTATTGACCGGGAAGTCGGCGCCCACCGCGTCGTTGGACACCGCCTCGATGTCGGCCTTCTGCTGCTCGGTGAGCTGGCCCTGCCAGTTGAAGTCGAAGCGCAGGTAGCCGGGCTTGTTCAGCGAACCGGCCTGTACCGCGTTCGGGCCGAGCACCTGCCGCAGCGCGGCGTGCACCATGTGGGTGCCGGAGTGACCCTGGGTCGCGCCGCTGCGCCAGGCGGGATCGGCCTGGGCGAGCACGACGTCGCCCTCGGTGATCTGCCCCTGCTCGACCGTGGTCTTGTGCACCCACAGCTTCTTGGCGATCTTCTGCACGTCGTTGACGCGCAGCTTCAGGCCGGCGGCGGTGATGCTGCCGCGGTCGGCGATCTGGCCGCCGGACTCCGCGTACAGCGGGCTGCGATCCAGGATGACCTCGACGTCATGGCCCGCGGTAGCGGTCGGCACGCGGACGCCGTCCGCGATCAGGGCGAGCACGTGCGCCTCGGAGGTCAGCTCGTCGAAGCCGGTGAACTCGGTGGCGCCGCGATCGACCAGTTCCTTGTAGATGCTCAGGTCGGCGTGCGCGTGCTTGCGGGCGGCGGCGTCCTCCTTGGCCCGCTGGCGCTGTTCGGCCATGAGCGTGCGGAAGCCTTCTTCGTCGACCGAGAGCCCGGCCTCGGCGGCCATCTCCAGGGTGAGGTCGATCGGGAAGCCGTAGGTGTCGTGCAGGGTGAAGGCATCCGATCCGGCGATCTTGGTGCCGCCCTTGGACTTCACCGCGGCCGCGGTGTTGTCGAACAGCGTCGAGCCGGTGTTCAGCGTCTTGAGGAACGCCGTCTCCTCGCCGACCGCCACGGTCTCGATGCGGCCGAAGTCGGTGGCCAGCTCCGGGTAGGACGGCGACATCAGGTCGCTGACCACCTTCATGAACTCGGCCATCACCGGCTTCTCGGCGCCGAGCAGGCGGGCCGAGCGCACGATGCGGCGCAGCAGCCTGCGCAGCACGTAGCCGCGGCCGTCGTTGCCCGGGTTGACGCCGTCGGAGATGAGCATCGCGGCGGTGCGCGCGTGATCGGCGATCACCCGGAAGCGCACGTCGTCGGCGTGCTCGACACCGTAGGAGCGACCGGTCAGCTCCTCGGCCTTGTCGATGATCGGGCGCAGCAGGTCGGTCTCGTAGACGTTCTCCACGCCTTGCAACAGCATGGCGACGCGCTCGACGCCCATGCCGGTATCGATGTTCTTCTTGGGCAGCGAGCCGACCGGCGGGTGGCCGAGCTTCGGGCTCAGCTCACCGCGGACGTCCTGCATGAAGACGAGATTCCAGATCTCGAGGTAGCGGTCCTCGTCGGCGACCGGGCCGCCCTCCTTGCCGTAGGCGGGGCCGCGGTCGTAGTAGATCTCCGAGCAGGGACCGCCTGGACCTGGCACGCCCATGTCCCAGTAGTTGTCCTTGCCGTCGCGGAACTGGATGCGTTCCTTCGGGATGCCCGCGACCCGGTGCCAGATCTCGGCGGCCTCCGGGTCGTCCTCGTAGGCGGTGACCCAGATGCGGTCGGTGTCGAAGCCGAAGCCGCCCTCCTCCTGGGACTTGCTGATCAGCTCCCAGGCGAGGGTGATGGCCCCCTCCTTGAAGTAGTCGCCGAAGGAGAAGTTGCCCGCCATCTGGAAGAAGGTGTTGTGCCGGGTGGTGACGCCGACCTCTTCGATGTCGCCGGTGCGCACGCATTTCTGCACGCTGGTCGCGCGCGGGAACGGCGGCGCCTCCTGGCCCAGGAAATACGGCTTGAACTGGACCATGCCTGCGTTGACGAACAGCAGGTTGGGGTCGGCCAGGATCAGCGAGGCGCTCGGCACCTCGGTGTGTCCGGCACGGACGAAATGGTCCAGGAAACGCCGTCTAATCTCGTGGGTCTGCACAAATGTCCAGCCTACCGGTCGCTGTCCACGCGTTTTGCGCCGAGTCCGCACCACGCGCCACCGTTCGCGACAATCGGGCGCACCCGCCGCATCCGGCGAATCCGCGCCGACCACCCAGGACTTCCCGTGACGAAAACAGAGCGACTGTACGCGCTCGCCGAAGAGTTGCGAGCGTACGCGCCGCGCCCACGCACCGCCCGTCAGCTCGCGGCCCGGTTCGAGGTATCCACCCGCACGATCGAGCGTGACCTCGCGGCCCTCATGCAGGCGGGCCTGCCGATCGTCACTGTGCCCGGCCGTGCCGGAGGCTACGCACTCGACAGGCATCGCACTCTCGCCCCGGTGAGCCTCACCCCGGCGGAGGCGACAGCCCTCGCGGTGGGCCTTTCTCGCCTGGCCGGCACGCCGTTCGCCGAGGCGGCAGGCTCGGCGGTGCGCAAGGTCGTCGCGGTGCTGCCGGAGGGCGATCGGGTCCGGGCGACCGCTCTGGTCGAACGCATCCGGCTTTTGCCTGCGGATTCGGTGTCGGCCGTCCCCCCGGCGATCCTCGAGGCGGTGGTCCGCGGCCGCGTGCTGCGCTTGGACTACCTCGACCGCGACGGGGCGGGCACCGTCCGTGAGGTCGAACCGCTGGCCTTCCTGGTGGCCGATCACTGGTTCCTCTACGCGTGGTGCCGGCTGCGCGGTGGCTTGCGCGGATTTCGGCTGGACCGAGTCCGCGCGGCGAGCGTGCTGGACGAGCCCGTCGCGGCTCGCGAGATCGACCTGTCGATGATCCCTATGGGCGACGGCAAACTCATCGATGTGACCGCGATCACCGACAACCCGTTGTCGCGCGAGGGCTGAATCGTGGACGGCGCCGGTCGCGGCAGCCCGCCGCGACCCTTCCGAAGGAGCGACTCTTGCCGACCACCGACCACGTCACCGCCTTTCAGCTGGCCCTGCGTTGGACCGAATTCTGGAACGGCGCAATGGAATCGGCGCCGAAGCTGCTTTCCCCGGACTTCCGGATCCGGTTCGCGTCCCCGACCGGCGAGATCACCGACGCCCTGCGCGGACCGGACGATGTGGCCGCGTTCATCGGCGAATTCCGGGCGGCCAGGCCCGGCTTGCGATTCACCATGGACGGAGACGCGGCGGGCGAAGTGGACGCCGCCGGTTCGGGAACCTTCGCGATCCGCTGGCGCTCCCACCAACCGGATCAGCCCGACCACAGCGGCATCGACATGTTCGAAGCCACGGCGGGAAAGCTGACGCGCGTCTGGTCGGTCACCGGCACGTCCACGTTCGCCGTCGACTGAGGGCGTCGCAGGCTACTTGCCGCGCACGATCCGGCGTAGCCGGTCGACGCGCGGGCCGACCTCGCGCTCGTAGCCGTGATCGGTCGGGCGGTAGTAGTCGGCGCCGACGATTTCGTCGGGCGGGTATTGCTGGGCGAGGACGCCGTCGGGATCGTCGTGCGGGTACTTGTAGCCCTGGGCGTGGCCGAGCAGCGCCGCGCCCGCGTAGTGCCCGTCGCGCAGGTGCGGCGGCACGGCGCCCGCCTTGCCCGCGGAGATGTCGGCCATGGCGGCGCCGAGCGCGGCGGGGACCGCGCCGGACTTCGGGGCGGTGGCCAGGTGGATGGTCGCGTGAGTCAGGGTGAGCTGCGCCTCGGGCATGCCGATCAGCTGGACGACGTGCGCGGCCGCCACCGCGGTCTGCAAGGCCATCGGGTCGGCCATGCCGATGTCCTCGCTGGCGGAGATGACCAGCCGCCGCGCGATGAAGCGCGGGTCCTCCCCCGCGCTCATCATGCGCGCCAGATAGTGCAGCGCCGCGTCGACGTCGGAGCCGCGGATCGACTTGATGAAGGCGCTGACCACGTCGTAGTGCTGGTCGCCCGCGCGGTCGTAGCGCACGGCGGCCTTGTCCACGCTCGCCTCGACCAGGGCCAGGTCCACCGTGCCGTCGAGCGAGGATTCGGCGGACGCCTCCAAGGCGGTCAGCGCCCGGCGTGCGTCGCCGCCCGCGACCCGAACGATGTGGTCAAGCGCCTCGCCGGTGACGGTGTAGGCGCCGCCGAACCCGCGCGGGTCGGCGAGCGCGCGTTCGAGCACGACGCGGATGTCGGCGTCGGTCAGCGACCGCAGTTGCAGCACCAGCGAGCGCGACAGCAGCGGGGAGACGACCGAGAACGAGGGATTCTCCGTCGTCGCGCCGACGAGCAGCACGATCCGGTTCTCCACCGCGGCGAGCAGCGCGTCCTGCTGGGTCTTGGAGAAGCGGTGCACCTCATCGATGAACAGCACAGTGCGCTCGCCGGCCGTGAGCCGCCTGCGGGCCAGGTCGATGACCGCGCGCACCTCCTTCACTCCGGCCGAGAGCGCCGAGAGCGCTTCGAAACGGCGGCCGGTCGCCTGCGAGATGAGCGAGGCCAGCGTGGTCTTCCCGGTGCCGGGCGGACCGAACAGCAGCACCGACGCCGCGCCCGAGCCCTCGATCAACCGGCGAAGCGGCGACCCGGGGCCGAGCAGATGCTGCTGCCCGACCACCTCGTCCAACGTGGCGGGTCGCATCCGCACGGCCAGCGGCGCGGCGCTGCCCGGCCCGCGGAAATCCACGCCCGCGCCGCCGAGCGCATCCGACTCCGGCGCGGCCTGGCCGGGCACCTCGAACAGCCCCTCGCTCATACCTGCGCCTCCCTGACGCTCGGCCACGGCTTGCGCGAAGCGCGGCGATACACGATTCGCTCGCTCATGTTTTCGACCGTACCGCCCGGCCCCGACACCAGGGGCGCGGCCCGGAACCCGCCGGAGGAAGTGATCCGGGCCCTGTCGATTTGCCAGTCCGGCTCGCATCGGCTGTGATCAACAGCCGTGGCTGAAAACGTGGTCGTTTCAGATACCGTCCAGACCGGTCCGTTCGCCCGGCGCACCCTGTTGAAAGGCGGTGCCGCCGCGGCGGCCACCGCGGGCGCGCTGCTCACCCCGGGGCCGGCGCGCGCCTCGGGCCCCGTGTTCCGGCACGGCATAGCCTCCGGCGATCCGCTCCCCACCGGCATAGTCCTCTGGACCCGGGTCACCGTGTCCGACGACGCCACGCCAGGCTCCGGCGTCGGCGCACCGGCCGCGGTGCGCTGGGAGCTCGCCGGCGATCCGGGCTTCGCCTCCATCGCCGCGTCCGGAACCGCAACGGCCACAGCCGATTCCGATCACACCGTGAAGATCGACGCGACCGGGCTCACCCCCGGCCGTGAGTACTGGTACCGATTCACCGCGCTCGGCGAGACCTCGCCGGTCGGGCGAACCCGCACCGCGCCCGCCCCTTCCGACACGCCCGACCGGCTTCGCTTCGGCGTGGTCTCCTGCGCCAACTGGGAAGCGGGCTGGTTCGGCGCGTACCGGCACCTCGCCGCGCGATCCGACCTCGACGCGATCATCCACCTCGGCGACTACCTGTACGAATACGGTCGCGGCGAGTACGGCGGCCGCGACGGCGCGGTGCGGCCGCATGATCCGGCGCACGAGATCGTCACGCTGACCGACTACCGCATCCGTCACGCCCAGTACAAGACCGATCCCGACCTGATCGCGCTGCACGCCCTGCTGCCGTTCATCTGCACCTGGGACGACCACGAGTCGGCGGACAATTCCTGGTCGGGCGGCGCCAACCACCACAATCCCGCCGTGCAGGGCGACTGGCAGGACCGCCGCGCCGCCTCGGCGCGCGCCTATCTGGAGTGGATGCCGGTGCGCGCCACCGGTTCCGGCGAGAATGTGCAGATCTACCGGCGGCTGCGTTTCGGCACCCTCGCCGAACTGTCCATGCTCGACCTGCGCAGCTACCGGGATCGGCAGCCCTCCCCGGGGCCGGGCTGGCGCGAGGTCGACAACCCCGCGCGCACCATCACCGGCAAGGCTCAGATGGACTGGCTCACCGCAGGTTTGGTCTCGGCGCCGGTCCGCTGGAAGCTGGTCGGCAACTCGGTGATGATCGCGCCGCTGGTCTTCCCGCCGCTGGAGCCCGCGACCACCGCGGCCTTCACCGGCGCACTCGGCGTGCCGCAGTCCGGCGTGCCCGCCAATGCCGACCAGTGGGACGGCTACACCGCCGACCGGCAGCGCCTGTTCCGTGCGATCAGCGAGCAGCAGGTCGGTGACGTCGTCTTCCTGACCGGCGACATCCACTCGTCGTGGGCCTCTGACCTGCCGATCGACGCCGCGAACTATCCCGCCGGACCGACCGTGGGTGCGGAGTTCGTCGTTCCGTCGGTCACCTCGTCGAGCATCGGCGAGGTGCTGAAGGCGGCTCCCCGCACCGTGGCGGTGCCGATCGAGGATTCGATCAAGAGCTTCAACCACCACATGCGCTACGTCGAGCTGGAGTCGCATGGATACGGCGTCCTCGACGTGACCGAAGAGCGCTCGCAAATGGACTGGTTCTACCTGACCGACGTCACCGACCCGGCGACCGGTGTGCGACACGGGGCGAGCTTCGCGGTGCCCAGCGGCGGTCGCATCGAGCCGCGCCCCGCGCCGGTGCTCTGATCTTCGCGGCCGAGTCGCTGATCACCGCATGCCGGACATCACTGACATGCGGTGATCAGCCGCTCGCGAACCGGTGATGCGAAACAGGCGGTCCGCGGCGCCGCGATTACTCCGACCAGCGCTCTTCCAACATCGCGGACACCTCGTCCGCGAAATCGCCGATCACGTCGTCGCCGGTGCAGCGCGCGTCCTCGGCGAGCGCGGCCCAGCGGTTGATCAGCGCAGCCGAGCGCGGCACCGACAGCCCGTGCTCGCGCGCTACCGCGATGCGGGTGTGGTCGGCGGGCAGGAACCAATAGGTGGTCAGCCACACCCAGATGAGCCTGGCCTCCAGGATGCGCTCGGCGAGCACCTCGTCGTCGGCGAGCGCCGGGAACACCCCGACGATCTCCGAGCGCCAAGCCTCGACCATCTGCCTTGCGCGTTCCCTGGACAGCTCGAAATCGCACAGGCAGCCGGGGAAGGAGACCAGCGCGTAGGCGATGTCGAGCGTGGCGTCACGGAAGCCGCCCCACTCGTAGTCGAGGAACCGCGCGCCCTCCTGGTTGAGCATGACGTTGTCCGGGCACAGGTCCGACGGGCTGAACGCACGGAACCGCCCGGCCGAGAACAGCCGGTTGCCGCGCACGATGCGCTCGGCGATCTCACCGGGCACCTCGATGCCGAGCTCGCGTTGCAGCAGCCCCGGCACCTCGGAGATGGCGGCCTCGGCCTGCTGGGCGATCCCGTCGACCCGGTGCACGACCTCCACGCGGCGCAGCAACGCGACGAAATCTGCTTCGCGCCCGACGGTGGCCGCGTGCATGCGGCCGAGCGCCTGGGCGAAGGCCATCAGCGCGTTGCGGGTGGCCGGCTCGACGCCGGACCGCAGCACCGCGGTCATCCTGGCGTTCTCGCCGAGATCCGACAGAATCAGCAAGCGGTCGGGCAGGCTGTGCGCGATCAGATACGCGCCTGGCCGCTGCTCGCGGCTGAGCGCGGTGGTGAACTGGTAGGAGACGGCTTCCCGGAGGAATGCCGAATCGATGCTGGCGACGCCGGGCGCCAAGCCTCCGGTGCGGCGGTCCCTGGCGGCGCCGCGCACCTGCTTGACGATCAGCGTCCTGGGCAGCGAGAACGAATTCTCGGCAACACGCACACGTAGGACTGTCGTCCTACCACTACCGCTGAGTTCCATCGGATCGCTCAGCTTCACCGGAGCACCCATTCGCTTTGTGAGCAACTGTTGTGCTGCGGACACGACTTCGGCGGCGCGTTCGGCCAATAGTGCGGTCATCGCCTCTCAAGCTACTCGCATCGGGTCACTTCTAGCGAGCGGTTACGCAACCTTTCCGCTTCGCTCGGCGTGTCTCGTGTCGCGGTCGCCGGCCGCGTCGCGCTCGCTTGACACCATCGCACGCGTCCGGTTTTCTCATCGTGAACTGCTGTGCGCCACATCGCAAACCAGTTGCGTCGAAAGGTCTCCGACATTGACCGACACACCGTCCTCCGCACCGAAGGACCCCGCAGGCGGTACACCCCGGCAGGGCGGTGAAAGCGAACAGTTCGCGGCCCAGCCGGGGCAACACGAAAGCGGTGACCCGTACGCACCACCGCCAGGAGTGGGTCATGCCCGCCACGAAATGCCTGGTGGAGCCGGTTATCCGCAATTCGAGGGTCCGGGAGCGGCCCAGTACGGCGCCGAGCCGGTGGAGCCGCCGCCCGCGGTGGCCGCCCAGCAACCCTCGTACGGACCCGCGGGCAGCGGGCCTGAGTCACCACAGCAGTACGGCGCGTCGCAACAATACGGCACACCCGAATACGGTGTGCCGCAGCAACCGGGGACTATACCTCCCGGCGCGACACCGGGACAGCCGGTCTACGGCTATCAAGTAGGAACGCCCGGCGGTCTCGATGTCGGGCACGCGCTCAGCTACGGCCTGGAAAAGTTCCGGGCGAATCCTGCTCCCTGGCTAGGAATTACGGCGCTTGGCGTCGTCATTTACTTGGTCTTCGTGTTGTTCGTCCAGATATTCGAACCGAACTCGTTCTTGCCGCTGGTATTGCTCTTCCTCGCGGTGATGGCGGCGCTGTGGTTGTTACAGGCCGCGATGGTTCGCGGGGCGCTATACGAAACCGATGGCGCCAAACCGGTTTTCGGTTCGTACTTCAAGTTCGTGAACACGGGGAATGTCTTGCTGACCGCCCTGCTCGCATTCCTCGGCACCTGGATCGGTTTGGCGCTGTGCGTGATTCCCGGACTCCTCGTCGGCATGCTGTGTATGTTCGCGCTGCACTTCGTGGTCGATCAGGATCTGGGCCCGTTCGACGCGATCAGGTCGAGCGCCATCCTGGTGATCAACAACATCTGGCCGGTGCTGCTGCTGGCGCTGTCCGTCGCGGTGATCACCTTCCTCGGCCTGCTGCTGTGCGGTATCGGACTGCTCGCCGCAGGCCCGGTCTCGATCATCGCGGTGACCTACGCCTACCGCACCCTCATCGGCGGGCGCGTCGCCCAGGTCTGAAAGAAGCGCGGTGAACGCGACGCGCCGTCCGCCCCGGAGCCGATATACGACTCCGAAACGGACGGCGCGTTCGGCGACCGTCGGCCGGGCCTACTCGGTGACCTCGACCTTTTCCTGCTCCGGCTTGACGTCCAGTCCCGCCTCCTTGCGCTGCTGCGCGGTGATCGGCGCGGGCGCGTCGGTCAGCGGGTCGACGCCGCCGCCGGTCTTCGGGAAGGCGATGACCTCGCGGATGGAGTCCAGGCCCGCCAGCAGGGCGGTGATGCGGTCCCAGCCGAAGGCGATGCCGCCGTGCGGCGGGGCGCCGTAGGCGAAGGCGTCGAGCAGGAAGCCGAACTTCTCCTGGGCCTCGTCGTGGCTGATGCCCATCACCTTGAAGACGCGTTCCTGAACATCGCGGCGGTGGATACGGATCGAGCCGCCGCCGATCTCGTTGCCGTTGCAGACGATGTCGTAGGCGTAGGCCAGCGCCGAGTCGGGGTCGGTGTCGAAGGTGTCGAGCGACTCCGGCTTCGGCGAGGTGAACGCGTGGTGCACCGCGGTCCACGCCGAATGACCAAGCGCCACATCGCCGCTCGCGGTCGCGTCGGCGGTGGACTCGAACAGCGGCGCGTCCACGATCCACACGAACGACCAGGCGTTCTCATCGATCAACCCGACCTTGCGGGCGATCTCGCCCCGCGCCGCGCCGAGCAGCGCGCGCTGGGCCTTGGCTGCACCCGCCGCGAAGAAGACGCAGTCGCCGGGCTCCGCGCCGACGTGCTTGGCCAGCCCTTCGCGCTCGGCCTCGCTGAGGTTCTTGGCGACCGGGCCGCCGAGCGTGCCGTCCTCGTTCACCAGGATGTACGCCAGGCCCTTGGCCCCGCGCTGCTTGGCCCACTCCTGCCAGGCGTCGAGCTGACGCCGCGGCTGGCTCGCGCCGCCCGGCATCACGACCGCGCCGACGTAGGGCGCCTGGAACACCCGGAACGGGGTGTCCTGGAAGTACTCGGTGCACTCGGTGATCTCGACGCCGAAGCGCAGGTCGGGCTTGTCCGAGCCGAACCGGCGCATGGCCTCGGCGTAGGTCATGTGCGGAATCGGCGTCGGGATCTCGTGGCCGATCAGCTTCCACAGGGCGACAAGGATCTCCTCGGCCAGCAGGATCACGTCCTCCTGGCGCACGAAGCTCATCTCGATGTCGAGCTGGGTGAACTCGGGCTGCCGGTCGGCGCGGAAGTCCTCGTCGCGGTAGCAGCGCGCGATCTGGTAGTAGCGCTCGATGCCGCCGACCATGAGCAGCTGTTTGAACAGCTGCGGGCTCTGCGGCAGCGCGTAGAAGTTGCCCGGCTGCAGACGCGCCGGCACCAGGAAGTCGCGAGCGCCCTCGGGGGTGGAGCGGGTCATCGTCGGGGTCTCGACCTCGACGAACTCGTGGTGCGCCAGCACCGCGCGCGCCGCGGCGTTGACCTTCGAGCGCAGCCGGATGGCGTGCCCTGGGCCCTCGCGGCGCAGGTCGAGGTAGCGGTACTTCAGCCTGGCCTCGTCACCGGGCTGCTCGTCGAGCTGGAACGGCAGCGGAGCGCTCTCGTTGAGCACCTCCAGCTTGCCGACGTTCACCTCGATCTGCCCGGTCGGCAGCTCGGGGTTCTCGTTGCCGTCCGGCCGCTGTTCCACCACACCGGTGATCAGCACGCAGTACTCGGCGCGCAGCCGGTGCGCCTGCTCGGCGGCCTCGCCTTCACGGAAAACCACCTGCGCCACACCCGACGCATCGCGCAGATCGATGAAGATCACGCCACCGTGGTCGCGCCGCCGCGCCACCCAGCCGGTGAGGGTGACGGTCTGACCGGCGTGCTCGCTTCGCAGCGAACCAGCCAAGTGGGTGCGCAGCACGGGATTCCTTTCGACGACTCCGGCACCGGCGGGGCGTCGCCTGGTGCGGTTGCCATCGTAGTTAGGCACATTGGTCAAGTGGAAACCGATATCCACGCGGCCGTGTCAAGCTGTAGCCGTACGGTCGCCCGACCACCGCGCAAACGCCACTGAAGGACGATGATGACGTTCAACGAAGGGCTCCAGATCGACCCGGACCGGGCCTCTTCCGGCGGCGGGCCGGGCATGGGCGGCAAACTCGCGCTCGGCGGCGGTGCGGGCGGTCTGATTCTGCTGGTCATCACGCTGCTGCTCGGCGGTGACCCAGGTTCGGTCCTCGGCCAGTTCACCGGTTCCCAGGACACCCAGCAGACGCAGCCGGGCACGGCAGGCACCCCGGAACACTGCAAGACCGGCGCGGACGCCAACAAGTACGTCGACTGCCGGGTGGTGCTCACCGCGCAGAGCCTGGACGCGGTGTGGTCGAACGAACTGCCCGGGCAGACCCGCAAGCGCTACGCGCAACCCGAGCTGGTGCTGTTCTCCGGCGCGACCTCCACCGGCTGCGGCAACGCCACCAGCGCGGTCGGCCCCTTCTACTGCCCGGCCGACCGGACCGCCTACTTCGACGTCAGCTTCTTCCAGGAACTGACCGACCGCTTCGGTTCCAGCGGCGGTCCGCTCGCCCAGGAGTACGTGGTCGCGCACGAGATCGGCCACCACATCCAGAACCAGCTCGGCGACATCGGCCGCGCACAGCGCGATCCCCGCGGACCGGAGTCCGGCGCGGTGCGCACCGAGCTGCAGGCCGACTGTTATGCGGGCATCTGGGCCCACTACGCGGACAAGACGCCCGCGCCCGGCACCAACCAGCCGTTCCTGCGGCCGTTGTCGGACAACGACATCAACGACGCACTCTCGGCGGCTTCCGCGGTCGGCGACGACCGGATCCAGCGCGCCGCGCAGGGCCGGGTCAACCCGGAGGCGTGGACGCACGGCTCCTCCGAGCAGCGCCAGAAATGGTTCCTCACCGGTTACCGCACCGGGCAGGTCAAGGCGTGCGACACCTACTCCGCGCAGGATCTGAACAACCCGCCCGCATTGCGCTGACCCGCGCCGGCACCAACGCGCGGTCGCACCCACTGATCAGGCCGAATGTCCGGCCGGAGCCTTGTTCACCCGCGCGTGCGCGAACTACCGTGGACGGGTGATCAGCTGCGGCGACCGGCAGCGTGACTTCACGCACCGCCGGTACGGCGAGCCCGCCAGCAGGCGATCGCCGTATCCGATCGGACGACGATTCCACCATCGCCTGCCCGCGGCCAACGCAGGGAAGATTCGAGCGCATTCCAGAACGATCACTCGGTCGCGAACCGGTCTCGACAGCCACGGCGATCGCGCCGAGACCGGCTCGGCCAGTGCCAGGGCGGCCGGGGATGTGCCAGATATCGCGGGCGCCGCGCCCGCACCGACCAAGCCATCGCCGCGTCGCGGACGCACGGCCTCCGGGACACGCCGCTGTTCGGCCTGCCGTCCCGAGTGGTGGCCTGCCCGCGAGCGCGCGGTGCAGGACGAACCACCTCGAAGGACATGATCATGCGTTTTCTCACACTCGGTTACGGTGTCGTGAGCTATCTGGCGTTCGTCGCCGCTTTCCTCTACGCGATCGGCTTCGTCGGCAACTTCTGGGTTCCCCGCAGTATCGACGCGGGCGTGGAGGCTTCGATCGGTGAGGCGATCGTGGTCAACGCGCTGCTGCTCGGCGTGTTCGCCGTCCAGCACAGCGTGATGGCCCGACCAGCGTTCAAGCGCCGCTGGACGCGGGTGGTGCCCACCTCCATCGAGCGCAGTACCTATGTGCTGCTGGCCAGTCTGGCGTTGTTCCTGCTGTATTGGCAGTGGCGGACGATGCCCGCCGTGATCTGGGATGTCGACGCCACCGCGGGCCGGATCGTCCTGTGGGCGCTGTTCTGGATCGGCTGGGTGACCGTGCTGCTCTCGACGTTCATGATCAACCACTTCGACCTGTTCGGGCTGCGGCAGGTGTACTTGGCCTGGCGTGGCGAGCCCTACCGCGACCTGCCGTTTCGCACCAACCTGTTCTATCGCGTGATCCGGCATCCGCTCATGCTCGGCTTCCTCGTCGCGTTCTGGGCGACGCCGACGATGACGGCCGGTCATCTCTTCTTCGCGGCCATGACGACGGGCTACATCCTGATCGCCCTGCAAATCGAGGAACACGATCTGGTGGACGTCTTCGGCGATCGATACCGCGACTACCAGCATCGCGTGCCGATGCTGGTGCCGCACCCGCGCCATCACGACACGCCCGCGCCGACCGTTCAGCATCGCCCGGCTTAGGGTTTTTCCGGACTTCCCACCCTGTAGCTCCGAACGGATGCGGCGGACGACGGCCACGCGAACAAGGCTCGACCGCCACGCTTCAGCGCGTCACTCCACACTCGGCGTGCAGGCGACGTAACTGATCGCCGCGGGCAGCGGGACGACGGCGGCGCCGACCGCGTTGGACAACCTCAGCGCGTTCTGAATGGCCTCTTCACGATTCGGGCCCTCGGCCCACTGGTAGTCCACACCGCGCGTAGCGGCCGCCACGCACGCGTTGCTCCAGGTGATCAGATCGCAGACCGCGTCCGGGTTGCCCGACTCGGAGCCGCACCTGGCCGCCGCGGCCTGCCTGGCGGCCTCCGGGGTAGGAGCGTGCGATCCGTAGAAGTACGTCACCCCCAACGGATTCGAGGCCTTCTCGACAGCGATCGCCCCGAACTGATCTCCCGCGGCATGCGCCGTGCCCGCACCGAACACGGTGAGCGACGCGGCCCCGGTGACCAGGGCGATGGTGAGCTTTCGAGCCAGAGACATGACAGTTCTCTCCTGAGAATGGAATGACCAACAACAGGCGAAACCCTCTTTCCGCCTGGATATCTCGCAGCCGAAACCAACGGCACCCGATAGGTTCCTGTCGATCCGGCGGCGCACGAGAGCGCTCAGGGCACGGATCAGAAGTCCACGACCACACCGCCGACAAGACGCTGTGCGTTCACGACACTCCCCCTCCCCAACGGGGTGTCCGACCTCGACAGATCGACACACCAAACTCCCCGCGACGGAAAGTATGCGAAGAAATTCGGAATGTCAAAGGTATACGCTCTACGGCACCCTGAGCCGCTGCGCCGGAAAGTGCTCGCTTCCCGGATGAGGCGGACGGTCGACGCTATCTAGATGGGAAGTCCATGCGACGAACGATATCGGCCCTGCTCGTCCTCGCGATGACGTTCACCGCCGGATGGGGCGTTGCCGCCGCCGATCCGGCCGAGCCTGCGCCGCAGCCACCGGCGGTCGAGAACGCCGCGCCCGCAACGGAGAACCCGCCCGCGCTCGCCGCTCATCCACCCCTTCCGCTGCCCGCGCCCACGCCTGCCCATGCGGCCATCGCGCTTCTCACGCTCACGACGATGCCGGCGGGCTGGCAGGACCGGATCGATCTGCGCCCGGTGCTCGAGGTCTACGCCGACGGCCACGCCGTCCGCAAACCGGATGCCGTCGCGCCCGAACGGGATCGGAACACCCCGCCGCGAGAGGTGAACGGCGCGGTCCGCCGGGAGGTCATCGACGCCGCCATCGCCGAGCTCACGGCGCTGTCCACCGCCGACCTCGGCGTACCCGCCGCGGGCGACGGGGGCAGCCAGATCGTCGACGTGATGCCCGAACCGCCGGGCCAGGACCTGCACGTGATCGTGTACGCGCCCGACGCGACCGACGGCCTGTCCGCCGAACAGCAGAGCGCGCGCAAGCGCTTCGCCGACGTCTACCGCGGCCTGCTCGACGCCTTCGTCGCCGACCGCTGAGTGCCGTGCGCCGCCGAATTCGATTGCGAATGCGGCGGATCAACCGTCGGCCCCAGCGCCCACCGCAGCTAACTGAACGCCGCCGTCGCCGACCCGAGCGCCGACCATCACGCGCGTCGGAACTCACGACAACCGAACTGCGGCATCCCTCCCGCAGCCAGTTGAACGCCTTCGCCGACCGCTGAGTGCCGTGGGCCGCCGGATTCGATTCGGGAAGCGGACGGAATCAACCGGCCGACTGACGTTCCCAGTCTTCTGGGCGGATGCGGCGGCGGTCGCGGCGAACGCTGCGGGTGCTGCCGGGCCAGGTGAGAGTGTTGGCGCCGGTGGCGCTGACGAAGTAGCTGGTGCAGCCGCCGATGGTCCAGACGCGGTCGGCGAGGACGCGACGACAGTGCGCTACGAACCGGCGCTGGGCCGCTTCGGTGGGTGCGTAGCGGGTGACGGCGCGATCGCGCATGTGCGCGATGGTCCTGGCGACGAGGCGAGTGGTGGGTTCGATGGCCTGGAACTGGGAGGTGTGCGGGAGCGCGGTATTCGGGCCGGTGACGCAGAACAGGTTCGGCAGGCCGGCGAAGGCGATGCCGCGATAGGCGGCGAAACCGTTGCGCTCGTAGCTGTCTCGCAGCGAGAACGCCGGTGTGCGGAAATCGGGGAAGCGCGGGATCGAGTCCTGGACGTGGTAGCCGGTGGCCCATACGATCGCGTCGACTTCGTGGACGACGCCGTCGGCGGTACGCACACCAGCCGGGGTCAGTTCGACGATCTTCTCCGTCACCAAGTCGACGTCGTCGCGGGCGAAGGCCGCGTAGTACTCGTCGGACACCATCGGCCGCTTGCACCCGAAACGGTAGTCCGGCCGCAGCGCCTCCCGTGTGCGCGGATCGGGCACCTGCTTGCGCAGTGCACGCAAGCAGATCTGCTCGAAGACCGGGAGCAATCGGGGATGGAATTCGGCCAGGTGCACCGACTCCAGCAGCGAGAACACCATGCCGCGCAACGCGAGTCGCGCGGGCGGGAACTTGCGCAGCAGCGTCCGCACCGGTCCCGGGATCGCGCGGTCCCCGCGCGGCAGCACCCACGCCGGACTGCGCTGGAACGACACCACGTGCGCACCCTCGCGCGCCAGCGCGGGCACGATCTGCACCGCGCTCGCGCCCGATCCGACGACCGCGATCCGCTTCCCCTTCGGATCGAAGCCGAGATCCCAAGACCCGGAATGCATTTGGATACCGGAGAACACATCCAGGCCCGGGATGTCCGGAACGAACGGCACGTGCAGCGAGAAGTACCCCATGACGACGGCGCGCGCACTGATCACGCGCCCATCGGCCAGTCGCACCACCCACCTGTGCGTGGTCTCGTCGAACTCTCCCCCGACGACCTCACTGTTCAGCCGCACGTGGCTTCGCAGCTCGAAAGCGTCGACCACGGATTCGGTATAGGCGCGCAACTCGGGTTGGGTCGCGAAGAGCCGCGACCAGTCGCCGGGGAAGAACGAGTAGGAGTACAGCACCGACGGCACGTCGACGGCGCATCCCGGATACACGTTGTCGCGCCAGGTGCCGCCGACCGCGTTCGCGCGTTCCAGAACAACGAAATCCGTTATGCCCGAACGCTTCAGCTCGATTGCCACGCCGAGCCCGCTGAACCCGGTACCGATCACCGCGACTTCATAGTGTTCGGTGATCTCGGACACGAGCCCGTGATCGCCACCGACCGCGGTCATTTCGCGGTTCCCGAGTCGGTCTCGCGGCGGACGGATGTCCTCGCTTCGACACGCATGGGAAGGCTCTCGGGATGCACCAGCGCGCCGATGACGGTCTCACGCGCGGTGAACCCGGGCTCGAGCCGCAGCCGCCAGCGCCCGCACAGGGTGGCGATCTGCAAAGCCACCTGGGTCAGCGCGAACACGTTGCCCGGGCACTGCCGCGCGCCCATGCCGAACGGGATGTGCGCGCCGCGCGACATTCCTTCCATCGCCTCGGGCAGCCAGCGATCGGGGTCGAACCGGTCGGGGTCGGCATGCACCCGCGGGTCGCGATGCACCGCGATCGGGCAGACGAACACCATCGCCCCCTCGGGCAGCGCGTGCCCGCCGAGCTCGTAACCCGCGGGCACATGCCGCACGGTGAGCCACGGCGAGTAGCGACGCAACGTCTCCAGCACCAGCCGCTTGGTCAGGTCGAGCCGCGGCAGGTCGGTGAATTCGGCGGGCCGCCCGCCGAGCACCTCGTCCAGTTCGGCGTGCAGGGCGCGCTCCACCTCCGGGTTGCGCGCCAGCTCGTAGAGCAGCCAGGTGGCGGTCATGCCGATGGCCTCGGTGCCGCCGACCAGGAAGTTGACCAGTTCGTCGTGCACGTGCTTGTCGGTCAGCGGCGCGCCGTCCTCGTCGCGGGCTCGGATCAGCGTGTCGAGCAGGTCGCCGTGGTCCAGCGCCGGGTCGGCGGCCAAGTCCGCGCGGTAGGCCGCGATGATGTCGGCGGTGGCGGCCTTGAGCTGATCGACCAGTTCGAGGAAGCGGCGGTTGCCACGGGTCGGCAACCGGTCCAGCCACGCGGGCCGGGTGACGCGGCGCGCGAGCAGCGTCATGACCTCGGGCAACAGCCGGTGCACGCGCCGCGCGGTGACCTCGCCGAGTTCGCCGGAGAACAGCGCGCCCGCGACGGTGCGCAGCGCCAGGTCGTGCATCTCCTCGTTCACCGCGAGCGTCGCGCCGTCGCGCCACTGGCCGGCCCGCGCCTGCCCCATCGCCGTCATCACCGTGGCGTACTGCGCGATGCGCGCCTTGGCGAACGCGGGTGCGATGAGCCTGCGGGACCGCCGGTGTGTCGCGCCGGAGACGACGGTGACGCCCGTACCGAGCAGCAGTTCGGCGCGCTCGATCATCGAGCCCTGATCCGAAAGCCCGGTGAAAGCCTCCCTGATCAGCTCCGGTTCGGTGACGACATAGGTTTCGTAGCCGGGGATTCCGATGCGCACGACGGGTCCGTGCGCCGACAGGGTGGACAGGAACCGGTGCGGCGTGCGACCGAACCGGTGCCAATGCCCCAGGAACGGCAACGCGCCCGGCGCGGTGGGCACCGTGGACGTGACGCCGGTGCGGCGCACGGTGGACAGCAGTGAAGTCACGAGACAACCTCCGATTCGGCGCGATTCGTTCAGCCGCGGGCCAGGACGGCGTCGACGCCACCCACCGAGCGCACCCATTCGACGTAGCGCGCCAGGCCCTCCGCGCGGGAGACGGTCGGGTTGTAGTCGAAATCCTTACGGGCGGCGGAGGTGTCGTAGGTGCTGGAGACGGTCAGCGCCGCCGTCGTCCAGCTCGACAGCGGAGGCGCCCACCGTTCCTTGACGGCCGGGATGCGCCAGATGGTGTCGAATACGGCGATCGCCGCGTCCAGCACGGGTCCAGGCACGGTGCGGGTGGGCGGGGTCAGGTCGAGCGCGACAGCCAGGTCGCGGACGAACTCCCACAGGTCGATATCCTCCGGATCGGCCAGGAAATACGCCTTCCCCGCGACCTCGGGGGAACGGGCGGCCTGCAAACACGCGGCCGCCGCGTGCTCGCAGTAGGTGATCGACGCCATGACCCGGCGCCCACCCGAAAGGTCAGGCAGCCGACCGCCTTTCAGCTTGCCCAGCAGCAGGCTCATCCACCCGGCCGAGCGCGGGCCCCAGATCATCCTCGGCCGCAGCGCGCACGTGGTGAAGCCGGGCGAGTCCGCCGCGAGGACGTACTGTTCGGCCACCACCTTCGTCGCGACATAGAGGCTCTTGGGCGCGTCGACATAGGGTTCGGACTCGTCGATGCCGAAGCGGTCCGTCTCGTACGACGTGGCGACCGACGGGCTGCTGACGTACACGAACCGGGACACGCCCGCGGCGCGAGCGGCCGCGATCAAATTGCGGGTGCCCTCCACGTTCGCTCGCCAGAATTGTTCGCGCGCACCGACTTCCGACACCAAGCCAGCGCTGTGATAGACGACGTCCACATCCGCGCAGGCCGCCCGCAGCGAGTCCACGTCGCCGAGATCGCCCACGGCGGTGGCGAGTCCTGGCACGCCGGACAGGTAGCCGAGATCGCTGCCCGCGCGGACCAGCGCACGGACCTCGTCGCCCGCGCCGGTGGCGGCATCGACGATGTGGCTGCCGAGAAATCCGGTCGCACCGGTGACGAGAACCTTCATCGGTCCGTTCCTTCCTTCGTACGCGGAAAACCGAGCCGATCCGCGACCCAGTGCGCCAGCCGCTCGCGCCCGATCTTCGCGTTGTGCCGGATGTCGACGGGAAAATCGGTGTGCGGCAAGAACGTACGGATGCGCTCGGTCACCGTCCTGCTCTGCGCCATGGTCCACAGTTCGCGTCGCACCCTGGTGAGCTCGGCGGGCGTGAGATCCGCCGCGGGCTCGAAACACAGCACCGGGATCTGTTCGCCTGGCGCGCCGACGCCGACCAGCGCGCTCCTGGCGACGTCCGGGTGAGTGTTGAAGATCTGCTCGCACCGCACCGTGTACATGTCCCCGCCCGCGGTCCGGACGCGCTGGGAGAGCCGCCCGCAGAACCACAGGCGGCCCGATTCGTCCACGCGCGCCAGATCGCCTGTTCGATGCCAGCGCCGGACGCTGCCGTCGGGCATCCGCTCGTCGATCTTGTGCCGCGCGTCGGCGGCCGTGTTGCGGTGGTAGGCGCGGCTGACCTGCGGTCCGCTCGCGACGATCTCGCCGATCCGCCCGGCGGGCAGCACCAGGTTCTCGTTCCAGTCGACGATGGGGTCGTCGGTGACATCGATGATCCGGACCAGCGTCGCGCCACTGGTCTCCGGCAGCGGGCGGCCGACGCACACGCCGCCGCCCTCGGCGGTCTCGGCGCGCGTCTCGACCAGCTCGGACCATTCCAAGGTGGTCAGCGGCAGCGCCTCGGTGGCGCCGTAGGTGGTGAACACCCGTGCGTCGTCGCCGAGTGCTCCCCGGACGCGTTCCAGCGCAGTGAGATTCGCTGGCGCGCCCATGGAGATGACCCGGGCGATGCCGGGCAGCGTCTCGCCGGTTTCGGCGACATGCTCGCCGAGCCTGGCCAGCAACGCGGGCGATGCGGTGAGGTCGGTGGCGCCGAAGGATCGGGCCACCTCGGTGAGCAGCGCGGGATTCGCCTTCGACACTCGCACCGGATCCACCGGACCGAGCACCACGTGCGCGCCCTGCAGCAAATCGAAGAGCCCGAACAGGGGCACCGAGGTGAGCGAGACGAATCCCGTCGGCCGGTCGTGCAGTTCGGCGACGACGTCGAGCGCGGCGGCGAAACCCGACCTGGTGTACTCGACACCCTTGGCCGGTCCGGTGCTTCCGGTGGTGAACGCGATCATGAACAGGTCGTCCGGAGCGTGCTCGGCGGCCGGGATTTCCGGCTCGTCGCGTAGGTCGGGCAGGCTGTGGCCGCCCCAGTACGATCGCCCCGCCGTGACGTGCACGCGGATCGAGCCGAACGTGCGCCGGGCCGCCAGCCGTACCAGGTGCGCTTCGGGGAGTCCGATGAACGCCTCCGCGCCGACGCTGTGGAAGCAGTGCAGCATGCGGCGCACGCCCATGCCCGGATCCACCACCACCGGCACAGCGCCGACCCGGAACAGCGCGAACAACACGGCGAACAGGTCCGGATCGGGGCGTACGAGCACGATCGTCTTGACGCCCTCGGTGATACCGATTCTGGCGAAGCCCGCCGCGTACGAGCGGACGCGGCGCCCCAGCTCGGCGTAGGTCATGTCCGCGAACCGCAGGTCAGCGCCGCGCTCGGCCTTCGCCGCGTCCGAGCGGGTCGGGTAGCTGATGGCGGGCTGGTCGGCTCCCTCCGCGATCCGGCGCTCGAGCAGGGCGCTCGGGTCCTCGTATCCGACGGCGCGCGTCATCCGGCACCGCCGGCGGGCACCCGGTAGCCGACACAGCCCGCCGTCGGCCCCGACCCGCCCGCGACGAGCAGCAGCCGGTCGCCCTGGCCGACGACGCCGGAGCGGATCAGCTGGTGATAGGCGATGATGAGACCGGAGCTCCCGGCGTTGCGCGACCCGGTGTCGGCCTGATGGTGACGCGCGAAGCCGAAGTCGGCGGCCAGCGTCGCCGCGAAGTCCGGTGCGGCGTCATTGGTCACCAGCACCGTCGAATCCGCCTGCATGTCAGGGTGATTCGCGAGATAGTCGCGCACCGCCGTGCGCGCGGCACCGGTCACCCGCTCGGCGAAATCGTCGGCGACCTCGACGGTGATCGTGCGCGCGCCGTCGCGGCCCATCGCCTTCAGGTCGAGATATCCCGCCACGCCGGGATGCGCGCCGTCCGGGCGCGAAGCGGGCTGCAGGTGCACCGCGCCGAGCCCGCTCGTATCGTCGATGCCTTTCGTAACCAGGAACGCACCGCCCACGGTGGCATAGGGGAAGCCCACCGCGTCCGCCAGTCCGCCGGGGTGGGCATCGCTGCCGACGACGAGGACGCGCTCCGCAGTGCCGTTGGCCAGCAACGCATTCGCCGCCTGTAACGCGTTCAGCACGCCGCAGGCGCCGTTGCGCAGGTCGAGGGAGAAACCGGGCCGGGAGGAGCCGGGTTCGTAGTCGAGGTGCATGCCGAGTTCGCGCTGGATCAGCGCGGCGTTGGACGGTTCCACGATGTTGGCGTCCCGGTAGACGCCGATGTTCACCAGCACGTCCACATCCGCCGCCGACAGGCCTGCCCCGGCGAGGCATTCCCGCGCCGCGGCGACCGCGTGACCGATCGAGCCGAGCGCCGGATCGTCGCTCATCGCCGAATTCTGCAGAATGGTCGCCACGTGCTACTTCACCAACTCACCGATGGTCGCCGACAGGACGCCGAACACCATTCCCGATGCGGTCGGCACGAAACAGATCTTCGAACCCGGCGCGATCAGGCCGCGCGACAGATAGTCGTGCAGGACCAGGAAATGTGTACTCGCGCCGGTATTTCCGTACTTTTCGACGCACGCCAGCCGCGGTGGCATGGGAACGCCGTGGATTTTGCTGCCCGACTCGGCCAGTTTCTCCGTGAAGCCGACGCCGAGCTGGTGGAAGACGATGTAATCGAAATCCTCGTCGGCGAACGTCGTGCCATTCTTGGCCAGCACGTCGCGATGGAATTTCGCCCATGTCTCGCGCCGCGGCGCGGCCTGCATGGTGAGGTTATCGGTCAACATGATCATGTTCTCGGTGTTGTCGCTGGGTTTCGCGATACACAGGGGGGAGTATTCCGCGCAGGTGATCATGTCGATGTAGTGCACGGCCTCGTCGTCGCCGACGGCGCGGTCGAGCACCACCGCGACGGCCGCGTCGGCCAGGGTCAGCGCCGCGAACTGGGGGTCGCGGGCGTCCACCGCCTCGGCCAGCGCGCCCTCGGTGACCGGCGAGATGACCTCGGGGGTCACCACCATGCCGGTCCGGACGATACCGGCGCGAATCAGGTTGTCCAGCAGGTAGATACCCGTCATGGTGCCGCCGCAGGCGTTGGCGACGTCGTACCCTGTGGCGTTGACCGCGCCGATGCGGCGGGCGATCTCCCCCGCCGCCGACGGCTCGAACACCATGCGGAATCCGTCGTGCACGGTGGTGCCGCCGCAGATGATCACATCCAGATCCGCGGGGTCGTAACCGGACCCGGCCAGGCAGTCGAGAGCGGCGGCGACACCCAATGTCAGGGTGTCCTCCTCGGTGCGGTCGACCATATGCCGGTGTCCGATACCGGTAATGCGTTCGACGTCGAACTCGCCGCCGCTCGACATACGTTGCAGCACTTCGTTCGTGGTGAATTCTCCGGCGGGGAGAGCGGCCCCCAGCGCGCGTATTCGAGAGCGATTCATATGAAATTTCCTCCAACAGCCGCTGCGACCACAGAAAGGGAGTCACACGGCGCCGAGACAGCAAGGGGGCGATAGGAACCCGGTCACGACCGGACGGTTTCGAACACTACGACCGGATCGCGACAGCAGTCCACTCAGTCCGCCGTCCGAGTGAGGGGGATCACCAATCGATCTGCGCCTGTTGCTACTTCGCGACAAACATTAGGCACGAACCTCGTTTCCCGCGATGAATTGCCCTCTCCGATTGCGCCGGGCGCTCGATTCGTGATTAGGCTCGGGCCGGTGTCCGCCCCGCTCCGCGCACCGATGTCACTCCTCGATCTCCCCGGCCCGGACGGCTGGCCGGTGCTGGGCAATCTCCCGCAGCTCACCCCGACGCGACTGCACCGGCAACTGGACGACTGGTGCGCGGAATACGGCTCCGTCTACCGGCTGACCATGCCCGGCAGGCGGCTGGTCGTGGTCGGCGACCCCGAACTGAGCAAGGAGATCCTGCGGCAGCGGCCGGGAACCTACCGGCGACAGTCCTCGATCGAGTCGATCATGAGCGAGATGGGCTCCAACGGGCTGTTTTCCTCAGAAGGCGAGGCGTGGCGGCGGCGCAGGCGGCTCGCCATGCCCGGTTTCAACGCCGCCCATCTCACGCGGTTCCACACCACGCTCGAGCGGATCACCGAGCGGCTCCGGCGGCGCTGGCTCGCGGCCTCGCCCGAGGACGTGCGCGCCGATCTGACCCGCTACACCGTGGATGTGACGGCGAAGCTCACCTTCGACTACGACATCAACACCCTCGAGCAGTCGGGCGATGTCATCCAGCAGCACCTCGAGCACGTCTTCCCGATGCTCAACCGCCGCTTGAACATTCCGCTTCCGTACTGGCGCTGGGTCAAGCTGCCCGCCGACCATGCGCTGGACCGGGCGCTGGAGGCGCTGCGCACCGAGGTGAACGCGGTCGTCGCCCGTGCGCGCACCGCCGTGCCGGAACAGCCGACGAACTTCATCGAAGCGTTCCTGCTCGCCCACGACGGCGGCGAATCGTTCACCGACGACGAACTCTTCGCCGAGGCGCTGACGATCCTGATCGCCGGACAGGACACCACGAGCAACGCCGCAGCATGGCTGCTCTATCACCTGGCCTCCGAACCAGAAGCGCAGGAACGCATCCGGGAGGAGATCACCCGGATACCGTCGACGCTGGATCGCCAGCCGTATCTGGAAGCCGTTGTCGCCGAGTCGATGCGGCTGCAACCCACCACTCCCCTGCTGCTCATGGAGGCCGTGCACGACACGGTGCTGCGCGACATCGCGCTGCCCGCGGGTACGTGGGTGTTGGTCAACGTGCGGTATCCGGGCCTCCGGGAGGAGAACTTCGCCGATCCGCACAGGTTCGACCCCGAACGGTGGCTGCGCGACGCCGACGGCAGGGCGCACCGCCCCGACGTCGCGATCCCCTTCGGATCGGGACCGCGGTTCTGCCCCGGACGCGGCCTGGCGATGCTGGAGGTCAAGAGCGTGGCCGCGATGACCTGCCGCACATTCGATTTCCGGCTCCCGGACGGCGTCCCGCCGCCCGACGACCGGTTCCATTTCGCCGTGATCCCCGTCGGCCTGCGGCTCGACCTCGCGCCACGACCGGCGGCCGACCGCGAATTCGAAGGATAGGAGCCGTATGGCGGTCAAGCGATTGTCGGCGACCGACGCGACCTGGTTGTCGCTGGAGTCGCCGGAGATGCCGATGCATGTGGCGTTCCTGATGGAATTCCACTCTCCCGACGGCGATGCCGAGGGATTCGTTCGCCGCTGGCACGCGCGGCACGCCGCTCCGTTCACCGCGCCGCCGCCGTGGAATCTGCGGCCGGCACGCGGCCGCCTCGCCGAATCCCTCGCTCTGGTGAGGGAAGTCGACGAAGTCGACCCGGCAGATCACATCAGGACGTGGCGGCTGCCCGCGGGCACCGGTCGCGACGAACTGGTCGAGCTAGTGACGCGCATCCACCGCGAGCAGCTCGACCTGAGCAAGCCGCCGTGGGAGCTGCACTTCGTGACGGGCCAGTCCGAGGACCGGTTCGCCGTGGTGTTGAAGGCGCATCACAGTCTGCTGGATGGTGTTTCGCTGGTGCGCGTCATCACCGGCGGGCTGTCCACCGACCCGCGGGCGCGCGATCTGCCGCCCTTCTTCTCGATCGGCCCCGAAACCGGCCTCCGTCGGGAACGGACAGGCCGGATCCGTGCGCTGTTCGCGGCCGTACACGGGTTCTTCGCGATACTGTCCGGGGTCGCCGGCGCGGCACGGGATGCGTTGCGGCGCAAGGCAGGACAGCCGACCGCGCAGCAGACCTACCGGCAGCCGCCCTCCGTCCTCGACGGTCCGATCACCGGCGCGCGCGATCTCTCGCTGCGCCGCTATCGGCTCGACGAGATCAAACGACTGGCGCGCGCCGCGGACTGCACCGTCAACGATCTGGTGCTGTACCTGGTCGCCACCGCGTTGCGCGGCTACCTCACCGATCACGCCGAACTGCCCGACGGCCCGCTCACCGCCGGTGTGCCGACCGATCTGCGCGACGGCGACCAGCGGGTCGGCACTCGCGCGGGCCTGATGTTCACGGCGCTGGCAACAGACGTCGCCGACCCGGTGCGCCGCCTCGCCGCCGTCAAGGACGCGATCGACGCCGCCAAGCGGCACATGGGCGCGATGTCGCCCGGCGCGGTCATCGGCTACGGGCTGGCGACCACCTTCCCGTGGGTCTTGGCGCTGCTGCTCGGCATACGGTCGGCTCCGTCCTCACACCCCATGGGCATCTCCAACATTCCCGGGCCACGGGACACGCTGTACTGGGACGGCGCCCGCCTGGACGCGATGTATCCGATATCCCTTCTGATGCACGGCAACGCCCTGAACTTCACCTGTTTCGGCTACCGTGACGAGCTGTTCATCGGCGTGCTCGGCGCCGCAGGCAAGCTGCCGCCGATCGAGCACCTGACGGCCGCGCTGGACGCCGCGGTCGCCGAGCTGGACGGGCTGCTCGCGCCCGCGACCGCGGTCGGGCAGGACTGACATGTGCGCCGTGTGCGGCATCGTCGATTTCGAGGCGCCGGTCGATCCCGGTCCGCTCGCCGCGATGTGCGCGGTACTGCGCCACCGCGGACCCGACGACCATGCCACCTGGCACGACCGGCACGCCGCGCTGGGATTCCAGCGCCTGTCCATCGTGGACGTGCGGCACGGCGCGCAGCCCACCGCCGACGAGAGCGGTTCGATCCGCGCGCTGCTCAACGGCGAGATCTACAACCACAAGGCGTTGCGCCGCGCGCTGGCGGCGCGCGGGCACCGGTTCCGCAGCGACAGCGACGCCGAGGTCGTCCCGCACCTGTACGAGGAGTACGGGGACCGGTTCGTCGAACACCTGGACGGCGATTTCGGCATCGCGATCTGGGATGCGGCCCGGCGCACGCTGACGCTGGCCCGCGACCGCGTCGGGGTGAAACCGCTCTTCTATCACGTGCGCGGCGCCCGCCTGACATTCGCGTCGGAGATCAAGGGCATCTTCGCCTCCGGCGCCTGCCCGCCCGAGATCGACCCGCAGGGGTTGAGCGACTGCCTGTTCTACGGCCACACCATCGCGCCCGGCACGTTCTGGCGTGACGTGCGGGACCTGGAACCGGGCACCGTCCTCACCGCGGACGCCGACGGCATCCGGAGCCGACGCTACTTCCGCGTCTTCCAGCGCGTCGACCCGGACGCGCCGCTGCTCACCGGGCGCGCGGCGATCGAGGCATTCGGCGAGCGGTTCACCGCCGCGGTCGCCAAGCGCGTTCCCGGCGAGGTGGACGCGGGCGTCGCGCTCAGCGGCGGGCTCGACTCGTCCGCCATCGCCGCCGTCGCCGCCCGGCGCTGCGGCGCGCCGCTGACCACGCTCAGCGTGCGGCTTTCCGGCGCGATCCACGACGAGACCGAAATGTCGCGGCTGGTCGCGCGGTGGCTGCGGGTGCCGAACGTGGAGTCCGAGACGACCGGAGCGCGCGTCTGCGAGCTGCTGCCGAAGAGCATGTGGCACTTCGAATCTCCGTTCTGGTACGGCGGCGTCGCCTCCCCTTTCCTCGACCTGACCGCGCTCGCCCGCGACCGAGGTCTGAAGGTGGCGATGAGTGGCGACGGCTCGGACGAACTGCTCGCCGGGTACGACTTCTACCGGTTGATGCGGCTGAGTTCGCGACTGGAGGCCCTGCGGCTGGACGCCCTGCGACCGCTGGTGTGGCGGCAGGCGACGAAGTGGATCGGCGGCTTCGCCGTGCTGCTCGCGGTGGCCGGGACCGTCACGCTCGCCAGCACCATCGGGCGGCTGGTCGCGCTGCTGTACGACACCGGCGATCAGTATCGGCTGCTGGCCGACCCGGACCTGATCCCCGACGCGGTGCGGGAGGGCCTTCGGGTGACGAGCTCGATGCCGGTCGTCGGGCGCGGCGTCGTCGGCGACGTCGAACTGGACGGCAGGCGATTGCGCGCCGGCGACCGCGTCAAGGTGATGACCTGGTACATCGACAATTCCGTCGGCCGGTTCGACCTCGATCTCGGTTATGTGGCGCGGACGCGGCAGCTCTGGTTCGGCGGCGGCAGCCACTTCTGCCTCGGCGCCGCCCTCACCCACGCGCAGCTGACGCGCTTCCTGGCGACGCTGCTCGCGGCGGGCCGCCCCTGGGAGATCACCCGCCGCCGCTACCGGTTCAACGCGTTCGTCCCGCTCTACCGCAGGCTCGACGTCCGCTTGCGCTGACCAGGGGCGGGCAGCCACCAGTTCCAGCGGCCGAGCAACCGCAGGGTCGCCGGTACCAGCACCAGTCGCACGACGACCACGTCGAGCAGGACCGCGACGGCCAGCGCGAAACCGAGCTGCTTCAGTTCCAGGGTGCTCGCGGTGAGGAAGCAGGCGAACACCACCACCATGATCGCGGCGGCGACCGCGACGGGTTTGGCGGTCGCGCCGATCCCGTCGGCGACCGCGTCCTGGTTGGCGGCGACCGTATCGGTCGCGCCGCGCGACGCGGCCGCGTCCCAGTTCTCCCTGATCCGGCGGATGACGAACACTTCGTAGTCCATCGAGAGGCCGAACAGGATCACGAACACGATCAGCGGCATCACGACCTGGACGAAACCGGGACTCTCGAAGCCGAAAAGGGCTTCGCCCCAGCCCCATTGGAACACCGCGACGGTGATGCCCAGCGCGGCCGCCGTGGCGAGCAGGTTGACCGCGACGGCTTTGACCGGCACGGCGACGCTGCGGAAGACCGCCACCAGCAAGGCGAGCGCGCACAGCACGGTGATCACGACGACGAGTACGTAGGCGCCGCGGACCGCGTCGCCGATCTCGAGCAGACCGGCGGGCGCGCCACCCGCGCTGATCCGCAGATTCGCGGCCGACACGGCATGCGCCCGCGCGTCGAGTTCGGCGACCAGGTCCGAGCCCGCGGCCGAGTCGATCTGTGTGCGAGTCACGACGGTCAGATGAACGCGGCCGCCCGACTGCTGTGCCAGCACCGCGGCGACGCGGGGATCGGCGCGCAGCTCGTCGGCGAAGACTTGCACAGCGCTCGCCGCCTCGGCGTCGAGCGGACCACCGTCGGGTCCGGTCGCGACGAACTCCATCGGCGAAAGCATGCCGGGCGGGAATTTCGCCGCGACCGTGTGGGCCGCGACACCGGAGGGGTGCTCGGTCAGCGACGCGATGCCGAGGTCGAAACCGGTGCGCAGGCTGCTCAGCGGCAGCGCCGCCACGACCAGCAGGCCCGCGGCGGCCAGGCCGAAGGCAACCGGCCTGCGCATCACCCGGCGCGCCCACCGGCGGGCGGCGTCGCTGTCGTCGGAGTCGATGGACCGGCCGCGCACCCGCCAGCGATTCACCGCGGGGCCGAGCTCGGTGAGAACGGCGGGCAGCAGGGTCACCGCCGCGAGCATCGCCGTCGCTACGGCCACGCCGACGCCGAGCACGATGCCGCGAAAAACTCCGGCGGGCACCACGATCAGCGCGCACAGCGAGACGATCACGACCGAACCGGAGGCGAGGACCATACCGCCCGTGGTGGCCATGGTCGCGGTGACGGCGGCGCGGATCCCGTCGGTGTCCGTCCGCGAGGTCACCCCGCGCGCCGACAGCTCCTCGCGAAACCTGCTCACCACGAACAGGGCGTAGTCGATGCCGACACCGAGGCCGATCATGCCCGCGATGGACAGCATCAGCGGGTCGACGGAGGTCACGGTGCTCGCGACCAACAGCACTCCGGTGCAGGTCAGCAGCCCGGCGACGGCCATCAGGATCGGCAGCGACGCCGCGGCCACCGCGCCGAGCGCCAGCGTCAGCAGCACGAAAGCAACGGGAACGCCGAGCGATTCGGCGCGGCGCGCGTCGGCCTGCTCGGCGATGATCACATCGTTCTGGATCGCGGTGTAGCCCGTGAGATCGACGCGGACCACGTCACGACCGGGCAGCGCGGACAGCGCGTCCTGCACATCTCCGGAGACGGCGACGCGGTGCGACTGATCGCCCTCGATCGCGACCACGGCCAATGCGGTCCGGCCGTCGGACGAAACCAGCTGTCGCGCAGCGAGATCGGTGGGTGCCGTGAGCACCGTCATGCCGCCGACCGATTCGACGGCGCGCCGGGCCCGCTCGATCTGGGCGCGGTAGTCGGCGGTGTCCACGACGGCCGTGTCGGAATCGAATACCAGCAGCGCCTGTTCGGCCCGCAGGCCGGGGAAGTGCTCGGCGATCAGACGTTGCACCGCGACCGATTCGGCGCGATCTACGGTGAGATCCGGTGCCTGCACCCGTGATTCGAGCACCGGGTAGCCCAGCCCGCACAGCGCGAGAACGAACAGCCAGACCGCGATCACCGCGCGCGGGTGGGTCGTCATCCGACGCGTCGTGCGCGACAGTGGACCGCGGCCTGTGGGCTCCGAATCGGAAGTAGTGGAGGACTTTTCGGAGGCGCCGAGGCTCATCAGCAGGCACACCCCTCGAACCTGATCGTGCCCGCCACGAGACGCATCGGGTCCGAAACGCCAACCACCGCACCGCGTCCTTCCCCGGCTTATGAGATCGCCCCCTGGAGCGGGGACCGGTGAACCACCGTATGTAGCCGGCGACCGAGTGTCACTGCACCGTCGGGAGAACATTCCCGCCAGACCTTGTTCGAGAAGACGAACCGGCGCGACGCGATGTGAACCCGGTCATGGTGGCGCGGAATCGTGGCGTAGGTTACCGTTGCGTCACTTACGGGAACGAAGTAGTTCCTCATTGTGGGAGGGTTTGGCAAGTCATGATCAGACGTCGGGGTCCGATCGCTGTGGCGGCCGCAGCGCTGTCCGCGTTCCTGGTGATGGCCGGTGGGGCGGTGTCCGCGCCTCCGGCCGAGTCGACGCCGGCGAGCGCGGGGCTCGACGCCCAGTTCATCGCCACACACAATGCGCCGCCGCAATATCCGCACGTCTTCATCGAATGGGACGTGCCGATCACCATGAGCGACGGCACGGTGCTGAAGGCGAACGTCTACCACCCCGCCGATGCGACCGGCCAGCCGATCCAGGAGCCGACGCCGACCGTCGTCAGCCTGACGCCCTACACGAAACTCGTCGCGAACCTAGCGGATTCCGCACTGGCGATTCCCGGGCTGGCCGACCCGTTGATGCAGGTGCTGCGCAATCTGGACTTCTCGGCGTTCGGGATGGGCGGGCTCAGTGATCTGATGCGAGCCCTGCCCGGCGGCGCGGCCCGCACCTTCGGCGTCGACCGCAAGCTGATCCAGAGCGGTTACACCCAGGTCGTCGTAGACGTGCGCGGAACCGGTTTCTCCCAAGGCATTTGGCAGGTCTTCGGCGATCGCGAACAGCAAGACGGCGCCGAGGTGGTGGACTGGGCGGCGAACCAGCCGTGGTCCAACGGACGGATCGGCATGAGCGGCATCTCCTACTCCGCCGTCAACCAGTTGCAGACCGCCGAGCGCAGACCCGCCGCGCTGCAGGCGATCTTCCCGATCGTGCCGGGCAGCGACCTCATCCGCGACGTCGCGGCGCCCGGTGGCGCACTCGGCATCGGTTTCATCCCCGAATGGCTGCTCGCGGTCAACGCCTCGAAGTTGCTTCCCGACGTGGTCTCGATGCTGAGCGGCCGGTTCGACTGGACGTGGCTGGCCGACCGTATCCGCGATCCGTTCACCTTCTTCAACGTCGTCATCGCGGCGCTGGTCACGCCGAGCATCGACCAGATCCCGCCGGAGATGCTGGCGGTGCTCGACGACGAGAGCCCGCTGCGGACCGCGTGGGTCGGACATCCGGAGCGGATCCAGACGCCGACCTTCATCTACGGCGGCTGGCACGACATCTTCACCTACTCCTCACCGCGGGTGTACAACGCCATCGACGTCGCCGACAGCCAGAAGAAGCTGGTGATGGGCAACACCTACCACGTCACCACCGGCGCGGGTATGGGCGACCCGGGCGCGCCGCCGTCCCTGGACGTCCTGCAACGCGCGTGGTTCGACAAGTGGCTCAAGGGAATCGACAACGGCATCGACGGCTACGACCAGGTGACGTCGTGGCAGCAGGGCGGTGGATGGAGCGCAAGCCCGTCCTTCCCGCGCCCGGGGATGGAGTACCGGCGGTTGTACCTGAACGCGGTACCGTCGGGCACCGCGCCGACCGCCGCGGGCGACGGCTCGCTGAGCACGGCGCCGGGCGGACCCGCACGGATGACGATCGCGCCAGGCCTCGCCACCCTGTGCTCGCGCGATGCCGCGCACGGAACGGCGGGCATCGTCTCGGCATTGGACATCTGCGCCGAAGACGCGCGGATCAGCGAGGTGAACGCGCTGACCTTCACGACGGCGCCGGTGAACCAGCCGACCCAGATCTCCGGTCCGCTCGCCGTTCACCTGAACACCGTCCTCGACGCCACGGACGGCTACTGGACCGTGACCGTGAACGATGTCGCGCCGGACGGGCACTCGACGGTGTGGACCACCGGCCAGCGCACCGCCTCCCTCCGCGCCGTCGACGAGGCCGCCTCCACCCGCTCCCCCAACGGCGACTACACCGATCCGTACCCGATCCTCACCCTGGCGAGCCGGGAGCCCGTCGTCCCCGGCGAGCCGACCGTGCTCGATATCGGGCTCTTCGCCACGGACGGCGTGCTCCAGCCGGGACATCGGCTCCGCATCGACGTCTTCGCGGGGAACTTCCCCAGCAGCATCCCGCTGCGCCCGCTGCTGAACGAGAGCGGCCTGCGGCCACAGCATCTCGTCTTCGACCCCGAACAACCCAGCTGGGTCAACATCCCGGTCGAGGGCGATCCCGGCTGGTGAGCCGAACGTGACGGCCCTCCGGCGAGCCCTGCGCTCGGCGTGGCTTGTCTCACACCGACGGCGGTGCCACCATGGTGGCGTGACCGTCTCCGAGTTCGGCGTCCCCGGCCGCAAATACCGGGGCGCCGGGCCCGAACAGCGTCAACAGCAGCGTCGCGCCCGGCTCGTCGACGCGGCGATCGAGGAATTCGGCACGCGCGGCTACCGCAACACCACCATCGACGCCGTCTGTGCGCGAGCAGGCGTGGGCAAGCGCTACGTCTACGAATCGTTCGACGGCAGTGAGGGTTTGCTGCTCGCCGCGTACACCGTCGCCACCGATCGGCTGCGCGGGTACATCGTCGACGGAGCCGCCGCGCACCCCGGCACCATCGGAACTGTCGTACACGGCGCGTTGACCGGCTTCTTCCGCGGCATCGCCGAAGACCCGAGGATCGCGCGGATCGTGTTCTTCGAAATACTCGGCATCAGCCCTGCGGTAGACGCGGACTATCGCAGGGTGACCGGATCTTTCGTCGATACCTTCCTGGAACTGGCCACCCCGATGATCGACATCGAATCCGTGCCGCACCCGCGCCTGCGCACCATCGCCACCGGCTTGGTCGGCGCCGTCCTCATGATCGCCCAGCATTGGGTGCTCGGCGACTTCCGCCAACCCCTCGACGACGTCGTCGACAGCGCCCACACGGTAGTGACCTCGGTACTGGAGGGCTTGGGCCGATAACCCAGCAACCTCCACATCCGCCACGCCCGCACACTCACCCACCGGTCGGAGCCGGGCATACGAGGGGCCTACCTTCGGCGGGAAGCGCGACTTCGGCACGGCGCCCTCCCCCGGACCTCGGGAGAGGGCGCCGTCGCGAGATCCGTTGCGGAACCCTAGAACTGATCCTGCTCGTAATCCGAGCTGAGCAGTTCGTCGGTGTGCGTCGCACCGATGACGTCCGGTGTCGATTCGCCGAGCGGGCCGGTCAGATCGTCGTTGCCGGTGCGGCTCTGGTACGGCTGCACATTGCGCGAGTGCTCGTCGTCGCCTTGGCGGGCGCCCGCCGCGGCCGGCGAGCCGCCCATGAACGAGCTGCCGGTCCCCGCGGGCGTCGTCGCCGCGCCGAGGCCGGTCGGCAGTGTCGCGCCCGGCATGCCGATGGGGCGGACGGCGGGGACCGCCGCTCCGGGCAGGCCCGGAATACTCGGCAGTCCGGAGGAACCCGGCCCCGGGCCGCCGGGGCCGGGGCCACCGGGACGACCCAGCGGACCGAGCAGACCGCCCGGCGAGCCCGGCGTGCCCGCGGTGCCGGTGCTGTTGAGCGACGACGGGATCGTCGAGGTCGACGTGTTGAGACCGCCGCTCGGGCTGCTGCTGCTCGCCGCCTGCGTCGCTGCGTCCTGCGCCTGCGACAACAGGGGTTCGCCGATGTTCTGCGCGGCCGCCTGCGCCACTTCTTGCGCCGAGGGCAAACCGCTCTGGCCGAGCAACTGCGCGACGACGCCGTTCAGTTCGGCGGTCTTTCCCGCCAGATCGCCTCGGGTCAGGTTGACCACCGAGACGGCTTGCCCGAGGTGCTCGGTCGCGCTGGCGATCAGCGCGGCCTGTCCGGGCGGGGTGAGGATCACCGGCGCCATCGCGGTCGCCTGGGTCGCGAAAGAGCCTGCGATACCGAGCAATTGGGCGTTGCCCTGCTGCACGACGGCCGCCGCCCGCTGGGTGAGCTCGGAGATGTCGAAACCGCGCTGACTGGCCTCCTGCCCCTGCTGGTTGGCCTGTTGGCCCGCGGCCTGCGCCTGGCGCGACGCCTGCCCCTCCCAGAGCTGCTCGACGGTGGCCAGGCTGCCCTTGCCGATCTGCATCGCCGTCTCGATGATCTGGGACGACTGGTTCAGGATCGCGGTCGGGTCGAGCGCGCCGAAGATGCCGGTGCCGAAGCTGCTGAGCAGGTCGAGAATTGGTTTGAACAGCAGGTCGACGCCGGGCAATGCCGGGATCTGCAACCCGTTCATCAACGCGCCGATCGGGTCGGCGGGCAGCTCGGGCAGCGTGGGCAGCTGCGGTGTCGCCGCCGCGGCGGACGTGGCGGCGGCGGACGGATTGCCGCCCAGCATGCCGCTCGCGCTGCCGAGCAGGCTGTTCGCGGCGTCCTGCACCTGTGCGGCGGCGTGGCTGATCGCGGTGTTCGCCCCGCCCAGCAGGCTTTCCACGTCCGTGGGCAGCCCGCTGAGGATGTCGTGAGCCTCCGGCGCGGGCGCACCGTTCAGGCCGGGCAGTCCCGGAGGCGTCGCGCCGAGCGCGGGCGCGTCTTCACTCACCTTGCGCGACAATACGAATTCCGGCGGTTCGATGGCCGGGATGTCCTGGGGCAACTGCGGCAGTGGCAGATCGATGAGCGCCTGATCCGTCGGAATCGACGGGGGGACAGCATGATTCGCACCGGCTGCGGCGTGGCCGAGCGAGTCCGCGGCGGGCTCGCTCGGCGCGATGAGGCCCGTCGGCGAGGGATCCAGCGGCTTCATGCCCCGCCTCCGATCTCGCCGGCCTGCATATTGATCGCACCGGCGTTGCCGCCGTCGGTGGCCTCGAAGAGCGAGGCGGCGTTGAACGCCTTGTACGAGAGGTCGGCGTACTTGGCCGACAGATCGTTGATGTCCTTGGCCTGCAGTACTTGCGCCGCGGCGAAGCTCAGCAGATAGTCGGCGCCGATCATGCCGAACACCGGCGTCATCGCGGCCAGCTGACCCACGAGGTCCGTATTGGCCGCCGCGGAGATTTGTCCGGCGATCCCGGCGTTCTCCGTGGCGAAAGCCCGGACCGCTTCGGTCTCGACCGAGAGATCACTCATCGAGTTGCCCCCCAAAATTCGTCGTGAACATCTGTGTCGTACACATCGTTGTCGAACGTCTACTCCCTGCCCGAAACGGCTGTGCCCCCGGACAGCTCGGGCCAAGACGGGCCGTCCGAACGGCGACGCCGCTGCGGTTGGGCTCAATATAGCGGACCCCACCGGCAACTTTCGATACCGTCGCCGCGACCGGACAGAACTGCAACGTGTTGCAAATTAGAACAAGTTCTATATTGTATCGGCCATGAAGGTCGCAGTGACCGGCGCAGCCGGCTACCTTGGCACGAATCTCCTCCGCCTGCTCGTCGATCAGGGACACGAGGTCACCGCGATCGACCGGGCGGTACCCGGGCAGGCCGCGCAACCGAACGTCACCTGGGTCGCGGGGAACGTCCTCGACCCCGCGTCGATGCGCGAGGCGCTGGCGGGCGCGGAGCTCGTGTACCACCTGGTCGCGGTGATCACCCTGGCCGAGAAGAACGATCTCGCCTGGAAGGTCAACACCGAGGGCGTGCGCGTCGTGGCCGAGGCCGCGCTGGAGGTCGGCGCGCGCCGGATGGTGCACGCCAGCTCCATCCACGCGTTCAACCAATACAGCTGCGGCGGCCGCATCGACGAACGCACGGTCCGCTCCACCGGCCCCGCGCTCCCGGTCTACGACCGCTCCAAGTGGGCGGGCGAGATCGAGCTGCGCAAAGTCGTCGACAAAGGCCTGGACGCCGTGCTCTGCAACCCGACAGGCGTGTTCGGGCCCGTCGACTACAGCACTCCCCTCTCCCGGATCAATCTCGCGCTGCGGGAAGCCGCCCAGGGCAGGGTGCCCGCGATGATCGGCGGCAGCTTCGACCTCGTCGACGTCCGCGACGTGGCGCATGGCCTGATCCTGGCCGGCGAAAAGGGCCGGACCGGCGAGAACTACCTGCTCGGCGGATCGATGATCTCGATGCTCGACCTGTGCCGGATGGCGGCGGCGCACGGCGGCAAGAAGGGGCCGAAGTTCACCATCTCACCGAAGCTGGTCGGCAGCCTGATCCCGGTGCTCGCGCCGATCGGGAAGCTGCTCGGCACCGACATGCTGTCCAAGGCCGCGCTCGGCGCGCTGGTCTCGGCGCCGATGGTCGACCACGGCAAGGCGGAACGGGAGCTCGGTTACCGGCCGCGCCCGATCGACGACACCGTGCGCGACCTGGTCGCGTTCTTCGCCGACGCGGCCGCGTTCGACGCGACCGAGACCCGACGGATCGCTTGACACATCCTAGAACACATGTTCGACTGAATGGGTGCGGTGGCAGAACCAGACCCTGGACGCCGACGACGGCGCACTGCCCGGCCTGAGCCGGGCGGGGTTCGTCCGCACCGTACAGACCCCGGAATTCGAGGGCATCACGTTCCACGAAGTGCTCTGCAAGAGCGCGCTGAACAAGATGCCCACACCGGGGACGGCAGCCGGCGGAGCCGGCGGGGTGGGTAAGCCCAGTTCCACCTTGCCCTTCCAGTGGACGATCAACCCGATGCGGGGTTGCTCGCACGCCTGCCGATACTGCTTCGCCCGCCCGACCCACGAATATCTGGACCTGGACGCTGGCCGCGATTTCGACGCGCAGATCGTGGTGAAGACCAATATCGCCGCGGTGCTGCGCAAGGAACTCGGCAGGCGGTCCTGGCAGCGGGATCCGGTGGCGCTCGGCACCAACACCGACCCCTACCAGCGCGCCGAGGGCCGATACCGGTTGATGCCGGGCATCATTCGCGCGCTGACCGATTCCGGCACGCCGTTCTCCATCCTCACCAAGGGCACCCTGCTGCGCCGGGACCTGCCGCTGCTGACGCTGGCCGCCCGCGAGGTGCCGGTGAGCGTGGCCGTCTCCATCGCCATCCTGGACCAGGAGCTGCACGGCGGCCTGGAATCCGGGACGCCGTCGCCGCGCGCCCGGCTCGACATGGTCCGCGCGCTGACCGACGCGGGCTTCGCGGTGCACGTGATGGTGGCGCCGGTGATCCCCTACCTGACCGACGGCCGCGCGCACCTCGACGAATTGTTCGGCGCGATCGCTGCGGCGGGCGCGACCTCGGCCGTCGCCTTCCCGATGCACCTGCGCGGCAGCACCCGCGGCTGGTTCCTCGGATGGCTGGCCGAGACGCACCCGGCCCTGCTGCGCCGATACCGCCAGCTGTACGGCCGCGGCGCCTACGTCACTCCCGAGTACGCGACCTGGCTGCGCGAGCGGGTCGCGCCGCTGCTCGGGCGGCACGGGCTGACCAGGGACGGCGGGGCCACCGCCGCACCGGCGCGGACCGCGGAGCCGGGGGATGCCGTGGACACCCAGCTCGCGCTGTTCGCCTGACCGAGCGCTCCCGACCTCGGAAAACGAATCCCGAGCGGACTGCGCGCTTCAGCGGCGATACCCGGTCCCGGCGGAGTAGGTTGGCCACTGGCACCTCTCACTCGACGAGGAAGTGAAGCAGGCAGATGGTTTCGCACCAAAACGATGTCGGCACAGCCAAACTGGAAAAGGTCGTCATTCGGTTCGCCGGGGACTCCGGCGACGGAATGCAGCTGACCGGCGACCGCTTCACCCACGAAGCGGCCGCGTTCGGCAACGATCTGGCCACCCAGCCCAATTTTCCCGCCGAGATCCGCGCGCCGCAGGGCACCCTCCCCGGCGTCTCGTCCTTCCAGATCCAGATCGCCGACTACGACATCCTCACCGCGGGCGACCAGCCCGACGTGCTGGTGGCGATGAATCCGGCAGCGCTGAAGGCGAACATCGAGGATCTCCCGCGCGGGGCCACCGTCATCGTGAACACCGACGAGTTCACCAAGCGCGCCCTGGCCAAGGTCGGTTACGCCACCGATCCGCTGCAGGACGGCTCGCTCACCGATTTCGTGGTGCACGAGGTGCCGATGACCTCGCTGACGCTGGCGGCCACCGAACCCGCCGCGGTCGGCAAGAAGGACGGCCAGCGCGCGAAGAACATGTTCGCGCTGGGTCTGCTGTCCTGGATGTACGGCAGGCCGATCGGCGGCACCGAACGCTTCCTGCGCGAGAAGTTCGCCGGCAAACCGGACATCGCCGAGGCCAACGTGCTGGCCTTCCGCGCGGGCTGGAACTACGGCGAGACCACCGAGGCCTTCGCCACCACCTACGAGATCGCGCCCGCCACGCTGGCGCCGGGCACCTACCGCCAGATCACCGGCAACACCGCGCTGGCCTACGGGCTGGTCACGGCGGGGCAGCTGGCCGGGCTGCCGGTCTTCCTCGGCACCTACCCGATCACCCCCGCCTCCGACATCCTGCACGAGCTGAGCAAGCACAAGCACTTCGGCGTCACCACCTTCCAGGCAGAGGACGAGATCGCCGGCATCGGCGCGGCGCTCGGCGCCTCGCTGGGCGGCGCGCTCGGCGTGACCAGCACCTCGGGGCCGGGGCTCGCGCTGAAGAGCGAGACGATCGGGTTGGCGGTGATGACCGAGCTACCGCTGGTGATCGTCGATGTGCAGCGCGGCGGCCCGTCCACGGGGCTGCCGACCAAGACAGAGCAGGCGGATCTGCTGCAGGCGCTGCACGGCCGCAACGGCGAATCCCCGGTGGCGGTGCTCGCGCCCCGCTCCCCCGCCGACTGCTTCGCCACCGCCGTGGAGGCGGCAAGGATGGCACTCACCTATCGCACACCGGTGCTGCTGCTCTCCGACGGCGCGATCGCGAACGGCTCTGAGCCGTGGGCGATTCCGGACGTCGCCGAGCTGGCGCCCATCGACCCCGCCTTCGAGCCGGACGCCGAGGACGAGGCCGGATTCCAGCCCTACGCCCGCGATCCGGAGACGCTGGCCCGCCCGTTGGCGGTGCCGGGCACCAAAGGCCGCGCGCACCGGATCGGCGGTTTGGAGAAAGCCGACGGAAGCGGCAACATCTCCTACGACCCCGCCAATCACGAGCTGATGGTCCGGCTGCGGCAGGCCAAGATCGACGGCATCGCCGTCCCCCGGCTCGAGGTCGACGACCCCGACGGACGCGCCGAGCTGCTGCTGATCGGCTGGGGCAGCTCCTTCGGGCCGATCGGCGAGGCTTGCCGCCGCGCCCGACGCCGTGGCGTCCCCGTCGCCCAGGCGCACCTGCGGCACCTGAATCCGTTGCCGCCCAACCTCGGTGCGGTGCTGCGCCGCTATCGGACCGTGGTCGCCCCGGAGATGAACGGCGGTCAGCTGGCCATGCTGCTGCGCGCGAAATACCTGGTGGACGTGCGGCCGTGGACGAAGATCGCGGGCACCGCCTTCTCGGCGCAGGAACTCGTCGGCGTCATCGACGCCGCGCTGGACGGCTCCCTGGAGGACATGGAGCAGGACAAGACATTCGCCGCCCGCGCGCGGGCCACCTATCGAACACAGCACACACGGCGCCCGGCCGCGGCCGACCGGATCGGGGGAAACCGATGACCATCGTCGAAACCTCGCTCGTCGGAACGGATCTCGGGCTCACCGGTGTATCAGGGGTGCCCGCCGCGGAGGGACCGCAGAAGGTCAAGGACTTCACCTCCGACCAGGAGGTGCGCTGGTGCCCCGGCTGCGGCGACTACGTCATCCTGGCGACCGTGCGCGGGTTCCTCGCCGAACTCGGATTGCGCAGGGAGAACCTGATGTTCGTGTCCGGGATCGGCTGCTCGAGCCGGTTCCCGTACTACCTGGAGGCCTACGGCATCCATTCCATCCACGGCCGCGCGCCCGCCATCGCCACCGGACTTGCGGTGACGCGTCCCGATTTGTCGGTCTGGGTGGTCACCGGCGACGGCGACGCCCTCTCCATCGGCGGCAACCACCTGATCCACGCGTTGCGCCGCAACGTGAACATGACCATCCTGCTGTTCAACAACCGCATCTACGGGCTGACCAAGGGCCAGTACTCGCCGACCTCGGAGCAGGGCAAGATCACCAAATCCACCCCCATGGGCTCGGTCGACCACCCGTTCAACACGCTCTCGCTCGCGCTGGGCGCCGAGGCCACCTTCGCCGCCCGCGCCATCGACTCCGACCGCGCCGGTCTCACCGAGGTGCTGCGCGCCGCCGCCGAACACCGCGGGACGTCCTTCGTCGAGATCCTGCAGGACTGCCCGATCTTCAACGACGGCTCTTTCGACGTGCTCCGCCGCGGCGACGCCGAGTCTCGGCTCGTCCCGCTGCACCACGGACAGCCGCTGCGCTTCGGCGCCGACGGCGAATACGCCGTCGTGCAAAGCGGATTCGGGCTGCGGGTGGCCCACACCGCCGAGGTCGCCGAGTCGGACATCGTCGTCCACGACGCCTACTCCGACGACCCGGAATACGCCTACGCGCTCTCCCGCCTGTCCGACCAGGACCTGGGCCACGTGGTCACCGGCATCTTCCGCAGCGTCACCCGCCCCACCTACGACGACGGCGTCCGCGCCCAGAACCGCGCCGCCGCGGACCGTGATCCCCTCACCCCCGACTCCCTGCAAACCCTCCTCACCGGCCCGGAAACCTGGACCGTCGGCTGACCTCGCATCGCCGCCCCACGCCTCGCAGCGGCTGTATCGCCTGCGAGGCGTGCGGTCGTTCTGTGAGGTGTTCGCGCGATCAGCGCGCCCTACGATGGATATGTGCAGATCGCGGTCGGACTCTCCACCGCGCCTGACTCGCGGCACGCCGGCGTGGAAGCGGCCACGCGTGCGCGCGACCAACTGGCGGGTGCGTCTCCCTCGCTCGCGGTGCTCCTCGCGTCGCGAGGGCACGCGAACGCGGCGTCGGCCGTGCTCGAGGGTGTCCATCAGGCGGTCCGGGTGCCCGCGCTCATCGGATGCGTGGCACGCGGGGTCCTGGCCGGGCGGCGCGAGCTGGAGGACCAGTCCGCGGTCGCAGTGTGGCTGGCCGCCGGTCCGCGCGCGGAGACGTTCCGATTGGATTTCGTCCGCACGGCCGCCGGAGGGCTGCTCGCCGGCCACCGTTTCGACCGAGCGTCGCACGACTTCCACCTGTTGCTGTCCGACCCTTTCACGTTCCCGACGGAAGCGCTGCTCGAGCACCTGAACACCGACAAGCCCGGCACCATGGTGATGGGCGGGCTGGCGAGCGGCGGCCCCGGGCCCGGCGAGAGCAGGCTTTTCTGCGACGAGGAGGTCGTAGTCGCCGGCGCGGTCGGCGTGCGTCTTCCCGGACTGCGCAGTGTGCCGGTCGTGTCACAGGGGTGCCGCCCGATCGGACAGCCGTACATCGTCACCGAGGGGCGTGGCGCCTTGATCACCCGGCTCGGCGGCCGGTCACCGATCGAGCGGTTGCGCGAGATCTTCGACGTGCTCCCGCCCGATCAGCAGGAGTTGGTGGCGCAGGGTGTGCAGATCGGCATCGTGGTCGACGAACACCTAGACACCCCCGAGCAGGGCGATTTCCTGATCCGCGGGCTGCTCGGCGCCGATCCGGCGAGTGGCGCGATCGAAATCGGCGAGGAAGTCGAGATCGGCACGACCGTGCAGTTCCAGGTCCGTGACGCGGTCGGGGCCGACCGGGATCTGCGCGCGGCCGTCGCGAAGGCGCGATCGGCGCTGCACGGCCGCCCAGCAGGGGCCCTGCTGTTCACCTGCAACGGACGCGGTACGCGCATGTTCGGGGTCGCGGATCACGACACCACCACCATCGAGGACGTGCTCGGCGACATTCCGCTCGCGGGCTTCTTCGCCGCGGGCGAGATCGGCCCCATCGCGGGCCGCAACGCGCTGCACGGATTCACCGCGTCCCTGGCACTCTTCGGCGAATAACCGTCGACATCCGGGTCCCCCTCCTGGCTGACCTCGCAGCGCCTCCGCACCCCTCGCAGCGCGTGTGTCCCCTGCGAGGCGTGCGATGGGTCTGCGAGGCACTGGGGCGGTCGGCGCGGCGCGGGCGCGGTGACCGGGGTGGTCAGGCGCGCTTGGCGAAGCCGAGGTCGATGACGGCGTCGCGTTCCTGGTCGAGTTCGGTGACGCTCGCGGTGACGCGGGCTCGGGAGAAGTCGTCCAGGGCGAGGTCGGGGACGACGGTGTATGCGCCGTCGGCGCAGGTGACCGGGAACGAGCTGATCAGCCCTTCGGGGACGCCGTAGGAGCCGTCGGACGGGACCGCCATGGACGTCCAGTCGCCCGCCGGGGTGCCGAGCACCCAGTCGTGAATGTGGTCGATGGCGGCGCTGGCCGCACTGGCGGCCGAGGACGCGCCGCGGGCCCGGATGATCGCGGTGCCGCGCTGCTGCACGGTGGGGACGAAGTCCTCGCGCAGCCACGCGTCGTCGACGAGGTCGAGGGCGGGGCGGCCCGCGATGGTGGCGTGCGTGATGTCGGGGTACTGGGTGGCGGAGTGGTTGCCCCAGATCGTGACGCGGGCGATGTCGGCGGCAGGCGCGCCGGTCTTCTTGGCCAGCTGGGCGATGGCCCGGTTGTGGTCGAGGCGGGTCATCGCGGTGAAGCGCTCGGCGGGCACGTCGGGGGCGTTGCTCATGGCGATGTAGGCGTTGGTGTTGGCGGGGTTGCCCACCACGAGCACCTTCACGTCGTCGGCCGCGCTGGCGTTGATGGCCTGGCCTTGCTCGGTGAAGATCGGTCCGTTGGCGGCGAGCAGATCGGACCGCTCCATGCCCGCCGTGCGCGGGCGCGCGCCGACCAGCAGCGCGACGTTGGCGCCGTCGAAACCGACCCACGGATCGTCGCTGATGTCGATGGATTCCAGCAGCGGGAACGCGCCGTCCTCGAGCTCCATAGCCACACCCTCCAGGGAGGCGACCGCGGCGGGAATCTCGAGCAGTCGCAACCGCACCGGCGTCTCCGGTCCGAGCATCGCGCCGGAGGCGATGCGGAACAGCAGGCCGTAGGCGATCTGCCCGGCTCCACCGGTCACGGCAACGGTCACGGGCGCGTTCCGAGCGGCGGTGCTCACGGGAACTCCTTGCGTTGGACGGACACTCAGGCCCAACCCTACTCAGCCTCACGGTGGCCAGAACCCACCCGTGAGCAACGCCTCACGTCCCTACACGGCGCATGCACGACCGACAGACGGGTGCCAGTGTGGCGCGTGTACGGGAGGTGTGGGATCAGCCGAGTTCGGCGACTTCGCGGTCGCTGAGGACGACGGGAGACACGTAGTCCTTTGCGCGGGCCAGCTGGACCGCGCGGTAGAGGGGGCGCTCCTCCAGGCCCGCGTCGCGGGCTTCCGCGCGGAGCTGGTGCACCAGGAGCGCCGAGACCGCGACCGCGGCGGCCAGGTGGCTCGCCGCGAGGGCGTCGGCGAGCTTGCGCAGCCCGAGCAGGTGCAGTTCCCGTCCGCTGCCCGCGTCGGTGTACATGGCGAGCGGGATCAGCTGGACGTCCGGCCCGGCGGTGACGCGCAACGCGATGCGGCTCAGCCGCGCCGGGAAGACCAGGATCTCCACGCCGGTGGCCGCCGAGAGCTCGAGCTTGCGCTCGCCGAAGACCCGACGGGCGTGGACCGTGGTGCCCGTCACCCACATGCGGCGGCGGCGCAGCGCCAAGGCGTAGCCGACGGTGGGCAGCCCGACGACGAGGCCGACGGCGACGGCGATCGGCCAATCGACGACGGTCGCCGCCAGCAGCGCCGCGCCGATCCCCACACCGGCCGCCGCCACCGCCAGCCGCCGCAGCATCGGCGCGTACATCTCGGGGGCGACGAGATCGAGTCCGACCGGCGGAACAGGTTCGGGCTGATCGGGATTCGCGTCCACTCTCCACCTCTCCGCAGGCTCACCGCAGCGGCGGTGCGCAGTCACGGTACCGCGCGCGACCACGCGGGGCGCGATGCCGGGCGGAGCACCGGACTTTCGTCCTCGCGCCCCGCCCGCCGGTCGGTCAGCGCCCGGCGATCAGCGCCTCGCGCAGGACGCCGACGATCTCGCTGAGCGGCACGTGCCGCTGCTCGCCGGTCGCCATGTCCTTCACCGCGATGCTGTTCTCGGCCAGGTCGCGGTCGCCGAGCACCACGGTGAACTTCGCGCCCGAGCGGTCGGCCGCCTTCATAGCGCCCTTCACGCCGCGCCCGCCGTAGGCCAGGTCGACGCGGATGCCCGCACCGCGCAGCTGCGCCGCGAGCACCACGAGGCGCTGCTTGGCCGCATCGCCCAGCGGCACACCGAACACATCGCAGCGGGACGGCACGGCGGCCGTCTTGCCCTCGGCCTCCAGCGCGAGCACGGTGCGGTCGACGCCGAGACCGAACCCGATACCGGAAAGCGGCTGACCGCCGAGCTCGGCCATCAGGCCGTCGTAGCGCCCGCCGCCGCCGATGCCGGACTGCGCGCCCAGCTGGTCGTGCACGAACTCGAAGGTGGTCTTGGTGTAGTAGTCCAGACCGCGCACCATCCGCGGGTTCAGCACGTACGGCACCCCGAGCGCGTCGAGGTGTCCGAGCACCTGCTCGAAGTGCGTCTTGGCGGACTCGGAGAGGTGGTCGATCATCAGCGGGGCGTCGGCGGTCAGCTCGCGCACCTCGGGCCGCTTGTCGTCGAGCACGCGCAGCGGGTTGATTTGCGCCCTGCGCTTGGTCTCCTCGTCCAGCGGCAGGCCGAGCAGGAAGTCCTGCAACAGCTCCCGATACTGCGGACGGCAGGTCTCGTCGCCGAGCGAGGTGATCTCCAGCCGGAAACCGTCGAGGCCGAGACTGCGGTAGCCCGCGTCGGCGATCGCGATGACCTCGGCGTCCAGCGCCGGATCGTCCACGCCGATTGCCTCGACGCCGACCTGCTGCAACTGCCGGTAGCGACCGGCTTGCGGACGCTCGTAGCGGAAGAACGGCCCCGCGTAGCACAGCTTCAGCGGCAGCTGGCTGCTCTTGTCCAGGCCGTGCTCGATGACGGCGCGCATCACGCCGGCCGTGCCCTCCGGGCGCAAGGTGAAGCTCTCGCCCTTGCGATCGGCGAAGGTCCACATCTCCTTGCTGACCACGTCGGTGGACTCGCCGACACCGCGCGCGAACAGCGCGGTCTGCTCGAACACCGGCAGCTCGATGTGCCCGTACCCGGCCAGTCGGGCCGCATGGACGAGGCCGTCGCGCACGGCGACGAACTCGGCGGAGCCGGGCGGCACGTAATCCGGTACCCCCCTCGGGGCGGAGAAGCTGCTGGTCTTGGTCACGATGGTCCAGTTTCCACCACTACCGGCCCTCGAGTCCAACCGATTGACCTCCGACCCGTCCGGGGAACTGCCGGGCGGTCTCAGGAAGAGATGGCACACTCTTACCTCGGAAGCAAGCCGACACGGGAGGAACGTGGTAGTGCCGAGCAACGAACAGCGACGAGCAGCGGCCAAACGCAAGCTCGAGCGCCAATTGGCCAACCGGGCCGAACGCGCGCGCCGACGCAAGCAACTGACCATCGCGGGGTCCGTGCTCGGTGTGGTCGTGGCGATCGCGGCTGTGACCGGCGTCTACTTCTTGACCAAGGGTGAGGACGACCAGAACACGGCCTCCGAGACGAAAGACGCGTCGCTGTCCGCGGCGCCGCCCGCCGCGAAGGCGAAGCCCGAGCTGGTCAACTGCACCTACCGAGACGGCGCGAAGCCCGCGGACAAGCCGGTGCAGAAGCCGACCAAATCGGAGGGCATCCCGACCACCGGCGGCGACGCCAAGGTCAGCGTGAGCATGGAGACCAACCAGGGTCCGATCGGCCTGACCCTGAACAACGCCGAGTCGCCCTGCACGGTCAACAGCTTCGTGAGCCTGGCCAGCCAGAACTTCTTCGACGGCACCGACTGCCACCGGATGACCGCGGACGAGACGCTCAAGGTGCTCCAGTGCGGCGACCCGACCGGCACCGGAATGGGCGGTCCCGGTTACGAATTCGACAACGAGTACCCGACCGATCAGTACGGCCAGGGCGATCCGGGCTCCCAGATGCCGATCGACTACAAGCGCGGCACGCTGGCCATGGCCAACGCGGGCCCCGGCACCAACGGCAGCCAGTTCTTCATCGTCTACGGCAACTCCCAACTGCCGCCGCAGTACACCATTTTCGGCACGGTGGACGAGAACAGCATGGCGACCCTGGACAAGATCGCGAAGGCCGGACAGGACAACTCCAACGGCCCAGGCGACGGCAAGCCCACCTCGCCGGTGACCATCCAGTCGGTTCGCCTGGACTGAATCGTCGGCAACTTCTTCGGGCCCGGCGCCGCAGACGGCGACCGGGCCCGAAGTCTGCGACCCAGGGTAGGCGAGCCTAAATATCCGATGGCGCAGCACTTGTGTCGAAGATCGTCCTGCGCTTCTCGGTACGTGCCGTAATTGTGCGATATATGCTGTTACCGGCACGTCCGTACGGTTGTGCCACGCGTTTCTCGGGTAATCTCGAAAGATGGAGTTCGCGTAGCGTAGCCATCCCTAATGGGCGATCCCCAGCCACCAGGGGGGCGACGCAACCCGAACTCCTGGTGTTCACGTTTGCAGGCGGGGCGCCGACCGGGCGAACTTCGGTTCGCGTGGCGGTGTCCGTGACGAAGCACCACAATCATCCATAGTGATCACTGCAGCATCGGGGAGCAGCCATGTCCGAGGAACTGGACGACATCGGCCGGGAAACCGCGGCCATGATAAAGAGTATGTTGCAGCTGGCGACCCTGGTCGCACTGCGCACCCGTGAGCGTGGTCAGAAGGAAGCCGAGGCGCGCGCCAAGATCACCGAGGCCCGCATGAAAGAGGCTCGTGAACTCCAGATCCGGGAGGCTCGCGACTCCAAGGCCAAGGATCCGCGCAACCTCGAGCTCGCGCGCATGGTGGAGAAAGCGGCTCCGGCCAAGGGCATTTCACTGGAGAAGGATCGTTTCTCCGCGCAGGCCGAGGCCACCCGCATGGCGGCCACCGCGTCCGCCGCGAATCAGTCTGTCGTTCGGTACGATTCGGCCGAACGACGGATGGCGATCGCGGCCCACCTCTCGCGGATCGGCGTCGCACCGGAATTGGCGGCGGTCCGCATGCTCATCGAGGTAGGCCAGGGCCAGCCACCGGAAGAGGCCATCCGCGCCCGCACCGAGGAGAACCGCGCCGTCCCGGCCCGTGGCAGGGAACCGGAGGCGCGCGGCCTCGAACGCGCCAGGCAGTGACCGCGCGAAAAACCTGGAACACCAAGAACGCCCGCTGATTTCAGCGGGCGTTCTGGTATCCGCTACACCCGGAAGTCGCCGACCGTCGGATCGCCGAACATCCCCTGCGCGGGGGACTTCAGCGGTAGCGGGCTCAGCATGTCCTTGTGCCCGTTGCGCACACTGCAGTACTTGAACGGCCCGCGCGGATCGAACAACTTGGTCATGTGCGGATCGGCGTGGTCGAGGAACCAGATGCTCAGCCCGGTGCTCGGTTCCAAGCGGTAGTGCTCCCAGGCGCGCCACAACGCGTCCAGTCGCGCCACCGCCTCGGCATGCTTCCACCACTCGGGGCACCACACCGTCTCACTGATGTCGGTCACCTGTCGCCGGTACACCAGGCTCAGGTAGTTCTCGACGAATTCGACGACGTTGGTGTAAATCATCTGCTGCTGCTGTTCCGTCACGACGCCACCTCCCTAGCGCTCGGCTCCATGCCTTCGGCTAGCTCGCTACGCGCGCTCACAGGGGGCGAACCTCCTCGACTTGCCCGTACTCGGGGGGCGGGGTGGACTTGGTCAGCGAGGGCGAGCCGATCAGGTCGGTGATCTCGGTCTTGCGTTGCGGATCGTGCTGCGCGATCGACTTCTTCACGTCCGAAGCGTACTCGCCCTCCCACCAGGGGACCGTGCGGATGAGCACCGCGGGCTGACCCGAGGTGAACACGATCGCACGGCCACGCGGCAGCGTCGCGAGCGCGTTGACGCTGAACGTCCTCGACGAACCAAGCGAACGCGAATAGCTCTTGCTGCCTTTGGATTCCGAGACGGAACCGGAGATCGAATCGTAGTCGCCGATCGCCTCGGAGCGGTCGCGCAGGAAGTTCATGTCGTCCACGCCGCTGCCGAGCACCTTGATGTTGGCCGCCGACCACAGCGCGAGCATGCCCGCGTCGCCCCAGCAGCGCGCGCCCTGCGCCCAGGACTGCAGCACCGTCATCACGACGATGCCGCGCGAACCGAAGTGGCTGTACTGCTTGGGCAGATCCTTCCAGCGCACCACGTTGGCGGCCTCGTCGAGGACGGCGAGCAGCGGGATGGGCAGGCGGCCGCCGCGCGAGCGGGACGCCTTGCGCATGGCCACGTCGATGACGGCCTCGGTCAGCGCGCTCACCAGCGGCGCGGCGGAGCCGCGTCCCTCCAGCGACAGGCAGTACAGCGTGCCGTTGCGCTCGATGAACTCGAGCTCGTCGAACTGCCTGCGCGGGTGGCCGCTGTCCGGGTCGGAGCCGGGCAGGATCCAGTCGTGCACGTTCGACAGCTGCAAGCAGCGCACCATCTTCTTGGCGGTGCCGAAAATGCCGCTCCTTGTCCGTGGATCGGCGTTGTACTGCATCGCGAGGCCCGAGGCCATGTAGTGGTGACGAGCGTTGCGCAGCAACTCGATCGGCTCGGTGTCGACCGGGTTGGTGACCCAGTCCCACACCTGCACGATCGGCCGCTGGCCGACCGCCGCGGCCAGGAACAGCGCGGCGAGCAGATCCTCGGCCTCGGGGTCGAAGAACTCGTCGGACTTGGATTCGGTGCCGTTGTCGGCGTCGGCGAAGTGGCCCGCCAGCCGCTGCGCCCGCATCTCACAGCCCTCGTGGCCCGCGTCGACCCAGTCCAGCGGATTCCAGTACCAGCTCGGGCTCTCGTCGGCCACGCCCTGCGGATCGAACACGAAGGTGGGGCTGCCCTTGGACTCTCGCACGTCGCGGGTCGCGTCGACGACGTCGCGCTTGTTCGAGGTGGACAGCACCGGGCCGATCGCGGAGAGAATCGCCGGGATCACCCTTGACGTCGACTTGCCCTGACGCGGACCCCAGATGTCAAGGTGCAGATCCTCGTAGGAGCCGTACAGCATGACGCCGTCGGCGACGCTGACGCCGATCGGCACGCCGGGGGCGTCGTCGTAGCCGAGGTTCATCCCGAGCTGTTCGGCCTTCTCCCGCACGCCCGCCTCGGTGAGCGCGCTGATCGCGCCGCCCGACCCCATGTGCTGGGCCTTCTCGTCCACCGGCAGCGCGCCTTTGGACTTGCGCTTGGTCATCTGCCTGCGCACCACCAGGTAGGCGACGGCGCTCAGCACCACGAGCAGAATGATCACCGTCGCGCCGGTCGGCCAGGTGTACTTGCCGCGCGCCATCCCGGCGACGATCTCGATCGGGTTGATCGGCAGGTTCTGCGGCTCGGCCGCCATCTGGTTGCCGAGATGCAGAGCCACCAGGAGCGTTCCGATCACCACGGCACCGGCGTAGACCGATAACAGGCCGAGATCGGGTCCGGGTATCGCCGGATCCGTCACCTTCTTCTTTTTTGCCATGTCCTGCCTCCTCGAATCCCCGTGCGGTGGAAAGCGTGTAATCAGCGGAACGCGTCGAGCCGCCAGCCGCCGGGCGTACGTACCACGGTGGCGATCACCGTCGCGGGCGGCAGCGATTCCTTGCGCCCGTTCGGGTAGACGACGGTCTGTTCGATGCCGATCTTGAATTGCGTGATGTCCGGATCGGGACCGGGCGGCGGCCGGTCGCCCGAGGCGAAGGTGAACGCCTCGACGGTGGCGTTCGCCTTGGCCCAGTCCGCCCATTGCAGCGAGGGCTTGGGCGTCTCGGTGATCGACGGCGACCCATCCAGCATCCGGATCAGGCTGGGGCCGAGCCACTTCCGCGCCCTCACCAAGGATTCGCCCGGACCCTCTCCCGCCGGTCGCCAGGTGTAGATCTCCCGCAGCGCCGTCACCGCGACGCCGTCGGGCGTCACCGGATCGGGGGCGGGCACCTGTTCGAGCAGCCGGGTGGTCGACGTGGCGGGCTGCGGCGCACCGGAACCCGATTCGCCGGTCTCGCCACGTCCGCAGGACGCGATTGTCATCGCCACGCTCATCAGCAGCATCACCACCAGTTTCGCGCGTGCAGTCGCTGTGTCTTTCAAGGCTAGCCGCCCGGACCGACACGGTGGTGGTCCGATCGGAACTCGCGCGGGCGCGTGTTCGCTCACAGCACCCTCCGCAGTCGTGCGTCGCCGGGTACCGCGACCTCGCTCACGCCGCCGCCCGACCGCGCGTCCGCACCGGGCACGGACTGGATCATCCGTCCGTCACCGGCGTAGATGCCTACTTGCGCCGGCCCCCGCGGACCGAAGGAACTGAACACCAGGTCTCCCGGCTGTGCCTTGCTCATAGGCACCTCGTAGCCCGCCTCCCACTGCTGTTCGGCCGTGCGCGGCAACGACACCGCACCGGAGGAAGCCGCGAAGACCGCGGCCGCGGTCAGGCCGGGGCCGTCCATGCCGCCGCCGCTGGGGCCTTGCGGCCCACCGCCGCCCCACACGTACGGGGTGCCGAGCCAGTCGTGCGCGGCCTCCAGGATCTGTGCGCCCGCACTGCCCTCCTGCGGGCTGAAGCGGCCCGTCGAGCCGGGCGCGCGATACTGCGGTTCCATCGCGAGGATGTTGGCCACGTAGGGCCTGGTCTCGGAGTAGTGCGCCGCATACTGATTCGGCATGCCGCCGGAGGCGAGCACCGCGCCCTCGCCCGCGTTGTAGGCGGCCAGCGTCAGCGCGGTGACATCCCCCTGGACGCGCCCCTCGGCCATCCATTGGGTGACCTTGCGGGCGATGGCACACATGTAGCGGCCCTGCCCGATGATCGCGTCGCCGTCGTCCCACACGCTCGCGACGCCGTTGCCGTCGGCGTCGATAACGTACGGCCTGCCGTCGTCGGGATCGATGGCGGCCGCCGTGCCAGGCAGGAACTGCGCCAGACCCTGCGCGCCCGCGGGCGACGTGGCGCCCCTGCGGAATCCGGACTCCTGCCTGCCCTGCGCGGCCAGCAGCGACGAGGTGATCTGCGGGCACAGCGAGCCCGCGCGGCGGTACCAGATCTCGAGTTCCGGCGGCACCTTGCCCGCGGCCAGCGCGCCGCCCGCGCTGCCGAAACCACGCTGGCAGCGCGGATCGGACGAATACCACTGCGCACCACCGAGATCCGGGGTCGGCGCGCCGTCGAGCCAGGGCAGCGGATCGATCTGGCGGCCGCCGGTGAAGCGCCCGCCGGGAACGATCTCGAAATGCAGGTGTGGTCCGCTGGATTCGCCCGCCGAGCCGACGGCGCCGATCTGCTGACCCGCGCGCACCGACTGCCCCACCCGTACCAGCACGCCGTGGTCCCACATGTGCCCGTACACAGCGGAATACGACCGGCCGTTGACGTCGACGGAGTCGACGACGATCCAGTTGCCGAAGCCGGAGGCCGGTCCGGCCGCGACCACCCGGCCGTCGGCGACCGAGAAGATCGGGGTGCCGTCGGTCGCCGCCATGTCGACGCCACGGTGCCCGCCGTTGCGAGAGCCGAAGACGTCCGAGATCGCGAAGGTGCCGACTGCCATCGGCAACGTACGGCGGATGGGGCCGACGCCTGCGGCCAGCGATGGCGTACCGGTGACGCTCGGATTCGAATGGGAGGCAGTGGGTTCACCGGAGGCCGCGGCAGCGGGCCGGTCACCGGGGGCGTAGCCGCCGAGCGGCGGCAGCGCCGTCTGCGAAGGACCGAGCACCGTGGCGTCCTCGCACGGATCCTCGACGGCGGGCAGTACCACGACGAGCACCAGGGCGATCAGTCCGACCACCGCGCCGAGGGCGGTCCACAAGACGCCGCGGGCGCTCACCACGCCCTCGCACGGGAAGGCGGCGGGTCGGTCGAATGCGACTCGGGGGAAATGGTCACGTGTGGCGTCGGGCTTCGTTGAGTGTGTCGGCGAGAGTGCGGTTCATTTCGGCGGCCGCCGCCAATTGTTGTTGCAGCAGAGCCACTTTGCGGCGCAGCGCGGTCGCGTCCATGCGTTCCAGGCCGGGGCCTTCCGCGGCGCGCACCCAATTACGCACCGAATTGGTGTGCACGCCGATCTGTTCGGCGACCACCCGGCACGCCTCGGATTCGCTGCGTAGTTTGCCGGTCAGCGCGATGACCTGCTCGACGGCGGCCTTGCGCACTTCCGGCGACACTCTGCGATACGCACGATGCGGCATCATGCGGCACTCCTTCCGCCGAACAACACCGCCCGTCCAGGCGCTCGGCCGATCCTTGTTGCTCCGCGTCCTGGACGGTATCTCATGCCGCGCTCCCGTTCGTGGATTCACCACCGCGCGCGGTGGATTCGTTGTCGGGGCCGCCGGTGAATTCACTGAACCGCTGGTTCGTGTCGTGGATCCCGCTTTCCTTCTCCGACAACGTGAATTCCATGTGAAACGGAATACCGGGACGCCGATCCTCACCGATCTTCAGCAGGAATTTACCCGTGCCCGGCGGGGAAGGGCGCTGCTGGCCCGGTTTCAGCGCCTCGCCGGTGAGCGCTTGCGGCGCCGACCATCCGGTCACCATATCCTCCTCGGCGGAGGTGAACGGAACTGTGCTGTCGAGCCGCTTGACCTCCTCGGCGGGCAGCGCGCCGAAGATCTTGGCGCGCGCGCGTTCCAGGAAGCCGAGCGCCTTGGCGATCGCGGCCTCCGATCCGAGCGCCTGCAGGTCCTTGATGGTGTGGCTGATCATGATCAGCGCGGTGGCCAGGCCGCGCTGCAGACGGGTCAGCTCGTCGACGCGGTCGACCATGAAGTCGCCGAGCCCGAGCACCTGCCACAGCTCGTCCATCACCACCTGGAAGTACCGCTGCGGACCGAGGCCTGCGTCGGCGAGCACGTGCGCGGCCTCCACCGAGGCGAAGCCGTCGGCCCAGCAGGCAAGCATCACAGCGGCTTTGAGCTTCTTGTCGCCGGTCGGGATGTGCGAGACATCGATGCAGACGGCGACCGCCTCGGTGTCGATCGGCACCGAGGTCTGGCCGTTGAAGATCGCGCCGAACGGGCCCTGGGTGAGCGCGCGCAGCGAACGGCGCAGCCCCTTGATCGCGACCTGGTATTCGGCGGGATCGTCGGCCCCCGCGTCGAGCTGGAGCTCCTCGCCGCCCGCCTGGATCACCTCGAGCAGGTTCTCCATGATCGGCGGCTGGTCCGGCGTGTAACCGCTGCCCGGCTGGAAGAGGATGCGCAGCGCGGTCGAGATGAGCGTCTCCTCGTAGTCGCGCACCCGCGCGCCGCGCACCAGCTCGACCAGACCCGCGATCAGCGTGACCTGCCTTGCCCGCATGTCTTGCAGCACTTGGAGTTGCAGCGCGGGGAACTCCTCCAGCTGCGGTACCACCGAGCCGAGCACACCGGCCGCCAAGGGATTCAGCTTGCCGTGGCCGTAGCCGAGGTCGATGACCTGGCCGCCGACCAGTTCCACCAGCTTGCGGTAGTCGGGCTTCACATCGGCCAGCACCAGCGGCGTGATGCCCTGCGCGATGCCGCCGAGCACGATCCGGCGCACCAGCGAGGACTTGCCGAAACCGTTGAGGCCCAGCACGAACAGGCTCGGGGCGGTGATGAAGCTGCCGCGCATGAACCAGTTCATCGGGTCGAAGCAGACCGGCGCGCCGGTGTGCAGGTGCGAGCCGAGCGGCGTGCCGATCAGCGGCGCGCCCGCGCCGACCGACCACGGCCACAGGCCTGCCACCTGGGCGGTCGTCGCGCGGTATTCGACCGGGCGGCCCACCACGTTCATCCGGCCGCCGCCGGGGCCCGCGTAGCCGCGGTCGGTGAGTTGGGCTGTGCTGCGGTCGAATCCGTCCTCGATGGTCTGTTCCGCGCGCGCTGCGTAGTTGCGGCGGCGGATGTCGTCGGTGCGGATGCGGAAGGTCGCCCACGCCGCGCGCAGGCCGGAGCCCTCCCGGCTGATCGCCTCCAGCCGCGCCCGGGTCGAGTCGTCGAGCAGCGGCGGGCCGGACTGTTTGCGCCTGTCCGCCTTGGCCTTCGCGCGCTGGGCGGCCTTGTCCACGCGCGGGGCGCCCATCGCGCGGTCGGCGGTGTAGTCGATCTTGGCGGGGCGCGGCGGGACGCG
>NZ_BDCF01000042.1 GCF_001613365.1 Nocardia xishanensis NBRC 101358 | reverse complement strand
GCGCCGACGAGCCCGTGCACGAGCCCGATCCGCTTGCCGCACAAGAGGTCATGGCCCGCACCGACGCCGCGGCTGCGACCGCGGCGATCGCGCTCGCACCGCAGCGGCAGACCGCGCTGAGCACGATCGCGAACGAACGCACCGCGCACGCGGACGCGTTGCGCGCGGAGATCGCCCGCGTGGTCGGCGTCTACGGGGACGGAACCATCCCGGCCCGCAAGACCAGGGACCGGGCCGCGCCGTTCGCCGCGACCACGACGGGCCCGGAAGCGACCGGTACGGCCGTGCCACCGATCTCGCCGCCGAGCGTCGACCAGTTGCGCGAGCAGCTCGCCCGATCGCGCAAATCCGCGGCCGATCTCGCCGTGACGCAATCCGCCTATCGCGCGGGTCTGCTCGCCTCGATCAGCGCGGCCTGCGCCGTTCACGCGGGGGTGCTGCTGGCATGACGGACGCCGAACGCCAAGCCCTGCTCGACGCGCTCGCCGCCGAATACGCCGCGGTCTACGCCTACGGTGTGATCGCCGCCTTCGCCTCACCCGAACGCGACCGCCTCATCGCCGAGCACACAGCGGCGCATCGAGCCCGCCGCGACACCACCGTCGACGCGCTTCGTGCGGCGGGGACGACCGCGCCGCCGCCCGAACCCGCGTACACCATCCCGTTCCCCGTGGAGGATCCCGTGCCCGCCGCACGGCTCGCGGTCACCGTCGAGAACGACACCGCGGTCGCCTGGCGCGCGGTCGTCGAGCACGGCGAGTCCGAGGAGGCGCGCCGCACCGGAATCGACGGGCTCACCGAATGCGCGCTGCGCGCGGCCGCCTGGCAGGCGATTCTCGGCGCGAACCCGCCGACCGCCGCCTTCCCCGGTAAGCCGTGAGGCCTTTCCGGTAAGTCCGGCGTCTGCCGCTCGCCCGGCGGCGTCCCGAGCACCCCGAGTGCGCACCGCGACCGAAACCGGGTACGGCCGAATCGAATTCGGCCGTACCCGGCGGGTTCACGGGCGCATTTCGTAGGCGCCGTCGTAGGACGCCACCTGCGCCCACACTTGGTCGAAGCGCTCCCGATCCACGATCGGGGTGCGCAGCGCCGCGACGGCCCATTCCCGCTGCGCCGAGGTGGCCGACGTCTTGCCGTAGAGCGTGGTGGCGTGCCCGTTGAAGTCGCGGATCTGGAAGTCGAAGATCTGGTCGAGCACATCGCGATCCAGACCCGTGATCGCCGCCTGCTCGAGGATCAGCTGGCCGTAGACCACCAGGGAGAACAGGTGGCCGATGGTGAGCATGAAGTCCAGATCCTGCTGCTGAGCCTCGTCCGGAGCCGCGGTGGCGAGCAATTCGCGCAGCGCCTTGGCCTGCTCGTAGAAACGCGCCACGTTCGCGACGTCGGAGTGCTTCTGGTACACCGGGTTCCAGTCGGCGAACTGCACCTTGCCCGCGCCGCGGGCCGGGCCCTGCCGCCAGAAGAACTCGTCGTCGGCCGCGTCCTGACGGGTGCCGACCTCCGGGTAGTCCTTGGGGTTGAACAGGTAGTTGGGCAGGAACTTGAGGATCTGGCCGACGTTCACGTGCACCGTGCCCTCCAGCCGGGGCAGGGTGTTGATCAGGCGCTGGACCTCGTTGAAGTAGGTGTTCTTCTCGAATCCCTTGGCCGCGAGCACATCCAGCAGCAGGGTCATGACCACTTCACCCTCGGAGGTGACCTTGGACTTGGTCATCGGGTTGAACAGCAGGTAGCGCCGGTCGTCCAGGCTCGCGGTGCGGAAGTAGTCGACGGCCCGGTCGCTGAACAGCTTCATCGCGACGATGCGGGTGTAGGCGTCGACGAAATTGCCTCGCACGTGCGGGAAGTCGGTGACGCGCTTGCCGTAGAGGACGCGGTTGTTGGCGTGCGTGATGGCCTCGTAGAACGAGTGCTCCACCATGCCGATGCCGCCGTGGCAGAGGTTGAACTTGCCGACGTTGACGGTGTTCAGCGCCGCGGAGAAGGCCTCGGGGCCGGTGTGCAGGATGTCCTCGGCGCGCACCGGGTAGTTCTCCAGCCGGAACGTGCTCACGTACATCTGCTGGTGCACGACGTTGTCGATGAGGTGGTAGTTCTCGTGGCGGCTGTCGGCGGCGAACCAGATGTAGCCTTCGGCGCCCTCGACATCGCCGCGGCGCGAGAACACCGAGACCATGCTGGCCACGTTGCCGTTGCCGATGTAGTACTTGGCGCCGTTGGCGCGGAACAGGATTCCGGCCTCGGCGTCGGCGCTGCCCGGCTCGGTCGGGGTGAGCACCATGTCGGTGTTGTAGATGTCGGCGCCGTGCGACTGCTCCGACAGACCGAAGGCCATCACCTGCCCGTCGGCGAGGTCGGCGGCGGCGCGCCGCTTGGCCGCCTCGTTGTCGCTCTGCCAGATCGGCCCGAGGCCGAGGATGGTCACCTGCTCGGCGTACCAGTAGGCCAGGCCGTAGAAGCCGAAGATCTCCGAGAGCGCTGCGTTGCGCGCGGCGTCCCAGCGGCGGTTCTCGTCGCCGTCGGCGTAGGCGGCGGGGGTCAGGAAGGTGGCGAAGAGCTTCTCCTTCGCGACGAACTCGAGGAAGTCGGCGGTCCACACGGCGTCCTGATCGTCGGCGAGCAGTTGCCGCTTGCCGCGGCTCTCGAACCACTCGATGGTGGCCTTCAGCAGCCGCTTGGTCTCCGCGTCGAACTGCTGCGGATCGTAGGTGGCCGGGTTGAACAACAACGCCTCGATGCTTGTCATGGCGGTTAACTTACCAGCGGGTAACAGCAGCGTGTGGCCGGTATGGCGGTTCATCCACCAGCAAATTCAGCCTACGGAAGCGTAAGGAGAAGGTGACTGCCGCACCTTCTCACGCACAAGGCATCGAAGCTTGCCTCCGAGTCGACGGAGCAGTGCGCCGATACCCCTCGGATCGCGTGAGCGTTGGCGCGCGCGTCCCTGGGGCGCCCTGACGTCCCGGGGCCGAAACGTAAGCCGCCCCGGTCCCTATGCGGGAGCGGGGCGGCGGACGGAAACCTCGGAGCGGATCAGCCGCGGATCTTCGCGACCACCGTCTCGACGGCGGAGGCGGCAGGAATCTCCTCGGCCTCGCCGGTGAAGCGGTTGCGCAGCTCCACCTTGCCCTCGGCCCAGCCGCGTCCGATGACGAGAACCCAAGGCATGCCGAGGAGTTCGGCGTCCTTGAACTTCACACCCGGCGAGGCGGTGCGATCGTCGAAGAGCACGTCAAGGCCGTGGGCGTGCAGGCCGGACACCACGTCCTCAGCGCCGGCGCGGGCCGCCTCGTCCTTGTTCGCGATGACGACGTGCACGTCGAACGGCGCGATCTCCGCGGGCCAGCGCAGGCCCTTCTCGTCGTGCTGCTGTTCGGCGACCACCGCGACCATGCGGGACACGCCGACGCCGTAGGAGCCCATGATCAACCGCACCGGCTTGCCGTTCTCGCCGAGCACGTCGACCTCGAAGGCGTCGGTGTACTTGTAGCCGAGCTGGAAGATGTGCCCGATCTCGATGCCGCGCGCCGACACCAGCGTGCCGCGCCCGTCCGGCGAGGGGTCGCCGTCGCGGACCTCGGCGGCCTCGATCGTGCCGTCCGGGGTGAAATCGCGGCCCGCCACCAGGCCGACCACGTGCTTACCCTCGATGTCCGCGCCGGTGATCCAGGACGTGCCGCCGACCACCCTGGGGTCGACCAGGTAGCGGATGCCGTTCTCCTGCAATGCCTTCGGGCCGATGTAGCCCTTCACCAGGAACGGGTTGGCGGCGAAGTCGGCCTCGGTGATCAGCTCGACCTCGGCGGGCTCGACCGACGCGCCGAGGCGCTTGTCGTCTACCTCGCGGTCGCCGGGGATGCCGATGCCGACGATCTCGGTCTTGCCGTCCGGGTGGCGCAGCTTGACCATCACGTTCTTCAGGGTGTCGGCCGCGGTGACCGGCCTGCCGTACTGCTCGCCGATTCCCGCCGCGTTGGCCCACTCCACCAGCGTGGCAATGGTGGGCGTGCCCGGAGTGTCGTGCACGACGGCGTCGGGCTTGCCCTCGATCGGCTGCGCTTCGGGGGCGGGCGTGACCACGGCCTCCACGTTCGCCGCGTAGCCGGACTCGCGGCAGATCACGTAGGTGTCCTCGCCGACCGGGCTGTCGGCCAGGAACTCCTCCGACGCGCTGCCGCCCATCGCGCCCGAGGTGGCCGCCACGATCACGTACCGCACACCGAGCCGGTCGAAGATGCGCTGGTAAGCCTCGCGATGCGCGTTGTAGCTGCGCTTCAGGCCGTCCTCGTCCAGGTCGAAGGAGTAGGAGTCCTTCATGATGAACTCGCGTCCGCGCAGGATGCCCGCGCGTGGCCGCTCCTCGTCGCGGTACTTGGTCTGGATCTGGTACAGCGTGACGGGCAGATCCTTGTACGAGCTGTACTCGCCCTTCACGGTGAGCGCGAACAGCTCCTCGTGGGTGGGGCCGAGCAGGTAGTCGCCGCCCTTGCGGTCCTGCAGCCGGAACAGACCGTCGCCGTACTCGGTCCACCGGTTGGTGGTCTCGTACGGGTCGCGCGGCAGCAGCGCGGGTAGCGAGATCTCCTGCGCGCCGATGGCGTTCATCTCTTCCCGGACGACGCCCTCGATCTTGCGCAGCACCTTCAGGCCCAGCGGCAGCCACGAGTACACACCGGGAGCGACGCGACGGACGTATCCGGCGCGCACGAGCAGTTTGTGACTGGGCACCTCGGCGTCGGCGGGGTCGTCGCGCAGGGTACGCAGGAAGAGGTGGGAGAGGCGGGTGATCACGGGTGCACAGCGTAGTCTCCGGCCACCGGGCGTCCGCAACGCGTTATCCATTTGGGCCTGCGGCGGAGCGCCGCCGAGATCACGCCGCGCCACCGCCTCCCGGCTCGACGGCCGACGCGGTGCCCGAAGTGCGGGGCGGCACAAAGCCCGACGTGCGCCGGAACCGCATCCCGACCGACGGGCGCGCGCCGGTACCGTATCGCCTCGTGCTGGTGCTGCTTCCTCCCTCCGAAACCAAGTCCGACGGCGGCGCCGGTCTGCCGCTCGACCTGGATGTGCTCACGATGCCGCAGCTCACGCCGGTGCGGGACAAGCTGGCGACCGAACTCGTCCAGCTGGCGGCCGACCCGGCCGCCTCCCGCGCCGCGCTCGGGCTAGGCAAGGGCGCCGACGCCGAGATCGCCAGAAACGCCGCGCTGCGCACGGCGCCGACCCGCCCCGCGCTGGAGCGCTACACCGGCGTCCTCTACGACGCGCTGGACGCGAAGTCCTTCACCAAGGCGCAGCGCGCCAAGGCGTACGCGCGGCTCGGCATCGGCTCGGCGCTGTTCGGAGCGGTGCGCGCGGGCGACCCGATCCCCGCCTACCGCCTCTCCGGCGGCTCCAAGCTGCCGGGTCTGCCCACCCTCGCGGCGGTCTGGCGCGACGTGCTGCCCGAGGCCCTGCTGACCGAGGCCGCGGGCGAGCTCGTCGTCGACCTGCGCTCGGGCACCTACCAGCAACTCGGTCGCGTCCCCGGCGCCATCACCGCGAACGTCCTCACCGAACACCCGGACGGCACCCGCACCGTGGTGAGCCATTTCAACAAGCACCACAAGGGCCTGCTGGCCCGCGCGCTCGTCCTCACCCGCGCCGAACCGGCCGACATCCGCGCCGTGGCCCGGGTCGCGGAGAAGGCCGGGCTGCGCGCCGAAATCGCCTCCCCCACCGAACTTCTCATCATCACCTGAGCCCTGCCACCGCCGAGCCCGGCTCTGCCGAAGCCGACCGCGGTCTCCGTCGCGGGTCCGGAGACCACAGGACAACTGGCTACCGCTAGCACATGGCGGACAGTGTTCGATCCGAAACGCCATCGAGCACATCCGCCATCAGGCGCCCGACCTGCTGCCGTGGCAGCGCGCGAAACCCTCGACCCGCGCGTGAAACGCCGCTTCACCGCGGCAAGCGCGAGCTTCGCAAACCTTCCACGCCTCGCAGAGGCCACAGCGTCTGCGAGGCGTATGAAGGCCTGCGTAAGGCGGACGGCCTTCCGCGCAATGGGCACGAGCCGGCATCCGGTTGGACCGACGACCCTGTCAGCGCTGCGCGGCGGCGAGGGCCGTGCGGATCGTCTCGACCGGGGCGGGTGCGGGATCGTGTTCCCAGAATGGGTCGCCCACGGCATAGGGAGTGCCATATACCGGGGTGTTCACCTCTGAGCGCCAGCCTTCGCGCAACGGTCCGGCGTCGACGGTGTCGTAGCCGAGCGCGTCGAGCAGTTGCGCGACAGCGGTTTTCGCCTCGGTGTCGTCACCCGCTATCGGCAGCGCGGAGCGATCGCCGGAACCGGCAGGGCGGGCGAGCGCGGCCAGGTGCGAGAACAAGATGTTGTTGAACGCCTTGACCACCTTGGACGTCGGCAGATGCCGTTGCAGCAGTTCGCTCGAGGTCACCTCGCCCGTGTCGAGCTCGGGGATGTTGCCGTCGCGCGCCGGGGCGTAGTTGTTGGTGTCGATCACGATCTTGCCCGCCAACGGCTCCACCGGCACCTGCCGGTAATTCTTCAACGGCACGGTGACCACCACGATGTCACCCGCCGCAGCGGCATCCGCCGCGGTGGCCGCCCGCGCCCGCGCCCCGAGTTCTCGCACCAGATCCGCCAGCGTCTCCGGCCCGCGCGAGTTGCTCAGCACCACATCCAGCCCGGCGTCCACTGCCAATCGCGCCACAGTGCCGCCGATATGCCCACTACCGATCAATCCAATCGTCGTCATGCCGACATGAAACCAACTGCACCCCAACACTGTTCCGCACCCGCCAGCACCACAGAGCCCGCACTCTCCACACGGGGGCACCGCGTCTATGCGGCGTGCGAGCGGTGTGTGCCGCCGGGGTGGACTCAGCGGGGTGGCTCGGCCAATGCGGCGGAGGTTGGTGCGGGCGGTGGGTTCGGCACCACCCGGCCCTCCCCCGGAAAATGGGATGCGGCTCGCACCACGGCGCCGGTACCGTTGCCGCAGCGACGACGGGGGGATACCGAAATCTGGCGTCGCGGAAGACGAATCGAGCGACCGACGGCCGAGTACAAGAGTCGCGGCGCGACGGGGAGGACCCATGACCAAGCTGAATCAGATCATCGCGGTGGAGAAGGGCGTGAAGAGCGGCGCGCTGCGCGAGCTCGCCGAGACCCAGAACCTGCTGCAGAAGCCATCGCTGCTGGCCGGCATCTCGCGCGTCTACCAGCCGAAGGACGAAGAGGGCGAACAGCTTCCGCCGGAGGCGACGCGCGTCCAGGTGAAGTCGGAGGAGGTGCTGCGCCAGACAGCCGCGACGCTGACCCGGCTGTTCGACGTGACCGCCACCAAGGACTGGGCGAACCGCACCGCCGCGGCCGACGTGGTGGTGGACGGCGAGACCTTGCTCGACGACGTCCCGGTGCCCTACCTACTGTTCCTGGAGAAGCAGCTCGCCGATCTGCTGGCCTTCGTCAAGCGGCTTCCGGTGCTCGACGCCGCCGAGGCATGGGGGTTCGACGACTCCTCCGACACCTGGCGCACCGAGCCGGTACGCACCATCCGCACCAAGAAGGTGCCCCGCAACCACGTCAAGGCCGAGGCCACCGACAAACACCCGGCCCAGGTCGAGGTGTACTACGAGGACATCGCCGTCGGCTACTGGACGACAGTGAAGTTTTCCGGCGCCTTGCCCGCGCGGCGGGTCAACGAGGTGGTCGGGCGGATAGAGAAGCTGGCGCAGGCGGTGAAGTTCGCCCGCGAGGAGGCCAATGCCACGGAGGTCACCGATCGCAAGACCGGCAAGGTGATCTTCGATTACCTGTTCCGCTGATACCCACGAACTCCCCCGCGCCGCGGGGGATGCGCGAGAGCGCAAGCTCAACCTGAAGATCAGCCTGAAGCCACGGGCCGGCCGCCGAGCGGGCGGTTCGCGGCGCAAACTCAGACTATCGCTCCAGATTGAGTATTCGCCGCCGACGACCGGGTCACGAGGAACGGACGCGATGCGACGAGGTGCGGGTTCAAAACCCGCTCTCCGCGCCCATGCGGAGGTGGTCCAAACGTAGGACGCGTCGCGGTGAGAGTGATCCGCTCCCACCGATACCGGTAGGCGACATGGGCGGCAGACCGAGACCCGGGGGCGGGCAAAGCCCCCGGGTCTTCCATGTTCGGGGACCACCGAAGCCGGTGCCCGACAGGCAAATAGACCCCGGCTCCGATTCGGAATACACCGGGAATGCGCGATGTTTCACCAGGACGTGACCGGTACAGCTGTGCTCTCCGATGACCTGAAGAAATACCTCGACGAGTCGAACGTGTTCGCCACCGTGGCCACCGTCGGCGCGAACGGGCAACCGCATCTCACCGTGATCTGGTTGAAGCGCGACGGCGACGATCTGCTGTTCTCCACCACGGTGGAGCGCCAGCAGGCCAAGAACCTCGCCAGGGATCCGCGGCTGACCGTGCTGATCAACCCGCCCGACAACCCCTACGTCTACGCCGAGATCCGCGGCACCGCCACCCTGACGCCGGATCCGGACAAGACCCTGCCCAACGAGCTCTCGCTCAAGTACACGGGCCGGCTGTACGCCGACTTCAACCCGGCCTCGGTGAACGACGCCGCCCGGGTCATCGTCCGGGTCACCCCGCGCAAGGTCGCCGGGCGGTTCTGAAACCGGCTCAGGCCCGCTGCGCCTCTTCCTGGGCGTGGTGGGCCTGAGCGATCTGCTGCGGCGTGAAGCGCAGCGTCAGGGCGATCAATCCGATCACCACCGCGACGCCCGCGCAGACCGCGAGCACCAGCGTGTACCCGCTGCCGAGCGCGTCGATCTCCGCGGAGGTCATGCCGGAGACATTGCCGGTCTTGCCGCCCAGCGATAGCGTGCGCGACACCGCGATCGGGGTCAGCACGCCGATCGCCAGCGGCGTGCCCAGGTTCATGAACATCTGCCCGACCGCGGCGAGCGGGCCGATGTCATTGGGCGGCACGCCGACCAGCACGCACAGCGGCGCCACCACCATCGCGATGCCGACCCCGAATCCGATGACGATCAGCAGGATCAGCAGCGTCGGCAGGTAGGTCACGTCGCGGTCGAGCGTCGAACCGAACAGCAGGCCGAGGGCGAGCACCACGGCCGAGCCCGCGAGCAGCCAGCGCGGCGCGACCATCATGGCCAGCTTCGAGGCCAGCGCGCCGCCGATGCCGATGCCCACGGTGAACGGGATCGACGCAACGCCCGCTTCCAGCGGCCCGTAGCCGATGACGTTCTGCAGGAACTGCGCGACGAAGTACGTCATCGCGCCGAGCACGCCTCCCGCGAGCAGGATCAGCAGGAAGGTGGTGACGCGGTCCCGGCTGCCGAACAGCGACCACGGCAGCAGCGGGTCGTCGACATTGCGTTCGGCGAGCACGAACACCACGAGCAGCACCAGGCCGCCGACCAGCGAGCCGATGATGGCCGGGCTGGTCCAGCCCATCGCGGGTCCTTCGGTGGCGCCGAAGACGATGGCGGCGCAGGCGAGGGTGCCGAGCACGGCGCCGCGCACGTCGAGGGAGACGCGGTGGTGGCCGGTGTCGGCCAGGCAGTAGACCGCACCGAGCACGATGAGCAGGCCGATCGGCACATTGATCAGGAAGATCCAGCGCCAGGAAAGCTGGGTCAGCGCGCCGCCGACCACAAGGCCGCCGACCGAGCCGATACCGACCATGGAGCCGACGATCGCGATCGCCTGGTTCCGCGCCCTACCCGGCGCGAAAGTCGTTGCCACCAGGGCCAAGGCGGCGGGGGCTGCGACCGCGGCGCCTGCACCTTGCACCGCACGGGAGGCGATCAGCATGGCGGGCCCCTGGGCGAGGCCGCACGCCAGCGAGGCCAGCGTGAAGAGGGCGACGCCGCTGATCAGCATGCGTTTGCGGCCGAACGCGTCGCCGAGCCTGCCGCCGAGCAGCATGAGCCCGGCGAAGGTGAGGCCGTAGGAGGTGACCGTCCACGCGCTGCCCGCGCTGCCGAGACCCATCTGGTCTTGCAGGCGCGGCAGGGCGAAGATCACCACCGTGCCGTCCAGCACGACCATGAGCTGCAGCCCGCTCAAAACTAGGATCGCGAGCCCGAAGGCCCGCTGCGTCACCGGGTACTGCATCGTCGCAGCGGGATTCTGGAGCACAGTGAGTCACTGTAATTGATAGCCGAAGCGCTCCGTTCCCACGGGCGCGGCCGGACGAAGCCCTCGACAGCGCCCTGCGCCGCCGACTTCCCTGTCGGCCGAAGTCCGTCGACGACCCCGCGCACGGCCCGAGCGGAGACGGAAGCGCGGCACGGCCGGGGTCCGTCGGCAGCCCCGGTACGCCTATTTCCCGGTCTCTCCGAGCTCAGCGGAGAATCCCGCGGTCGGGCCGATCACCACGATCGCGGGCGGGCGGATGCCTTCCTCGCGAACCCGCGCGGCCACGCTGCCGAGGTCGGCGCGCAGCACCCGCTGCGTACGCAGCGTGCCCTCTTGGATGACGGTCGCCGGGGTATCGGCGGGGCGTCCGCCCTCCAGCAACGCGGTGGCGAACTGTTCGATCCGCTCCACCGCCATCATCAACACGAGGGTGCCGCGCAGCCGGGCCAGCGCGGGCCAGTCGACCAGCGAATCCGGGTGATCCGGCGCGACGTGCCCGCTGACCACGACGAACTCGTGGGTGACGCCGCGGTGGGTCACCGGGATGCCCGCGGCGCCGGGCACCGAGATGGGACTGGTGACGCCGGGGACGACGGTCACCGGAATGCCCGCCTCGACGCAGGCCTCCAGCTCCTCGTAGCCGCGACCGAACACGTACGGGTCGCCGCCCTTGAGCCGCACCACGAACTTGCCCGCCTTCGCGCCCTCGATGAGCGTGGCGTTGATCGCCTCCTGCGCCATCGCGCGGCCGTAGGGGATCTTGGCCGCGTCGACCACCTCGACGTCGGGTCCGAGCTCGGCCAGCAGTTCCGGGGGCGCGAGCCGGTCGGCGACCACCAGGTTCGCCCGCGCCAGCAGCCTGCGCCCGCGCACGGTGATCAGATCGGGATCGCCCGGCCCGCCGCCGACCAGCGCGACGCCGGGCGTCACCGGCGACGAATCATCGCTCACCACACCGGATTGCAGCGCTTCCAGCAGCCCGTTGCGCACCGCGGCCGAGCGCCGGTGCTGCCCGCTGGCGAGCACGCCGAGAGTGAGACCGTCGTAGCGGGCCGTGGCCGGGGTGACCGCGGTTCCGAGCCGTGCGACGTCGGCGCGCACGCAGAAGACGCGGCGCCGGTTGGCCTCCTCGACGACGGCGGCATTGGTCTCGGGCTCGTCGGTGCAGGCGATGGCGTACCAGGCGCCCTCCAGATCGCCGTCGGCGTAGGCGCGCAGCGTGACGGTGAGTTGCCCAGAGGTGGCCATACCTTCGACCGCCGGGGTGACCTCACGGCTGATGACGTGCACGTCCGCGCCCGAGGCGATGAGCAGGCCGAGCCTGCGCTGGGCCACCGTCCCGCCGCCGACCACGACGACGCGGCGGCCGTTCAGATCGAGCCCCACCAGGTAGTTCGGATCGCCCTCTGGCTGGGCGGGAGCGTGGGATTCCACCTGTTCCTCGGTGTTGTCAGACGTGTTCGGCACAGTGTTCGAGCCTACGGCCTGCCCGGCGGACGTCGGCACTCAGCGCCGCAAACCGCGCCGAATCCGAGCGATAGCTCACCGCGACACACGGCTGCCGGTGCGGAAATCCAGCCCCGGGAGCGGAACGGCTTCCGGTCGTCGCCGCATGATCCCCCCGCGGCGCGCATGCGCGTGCCGCACCTTCGCCGTCTGGCAATCAGCCCGGCAATCATTGCCGCACAAGCGGATCCGTAGCCACATCGACCGAGCGCCGACAGCCGCGGGCCCATCTCGTGCGCTGGCTGCTCGACCAGCCCGAGGACTAGGCCAGACGGGAACAATCGGAGTGACGAGCGTCACTATCCTTCGAGCGGTCCGTCGAAACAGCCTGGTTAGCAGGCTGTTTCGACGGCTCGAACTATTGGACGCTTGGTAAAACCGGGTGATTTCTGTCGGTGCCGAGCGGAATACTGGCGCGCGCCCGATGAGTTGAGCCAACCGTTCCCGTCTGATCTTTCGTGGCGCCGGAACACGGCACGAGAACTCGGCACCGGGCCACACGTCGTCGCACGCCCACGAACACCTCCGGAGGTAACCCGATGCCCGCCGTCCCATCCGCCAGTCCGACAGGGCGGCGGACACCGACCGTCATCATGCTGCTGGTACTCGCGACGTTCGTGGTGATCCTGAACGAGACCATCATGATCAACGCGATCCCGCGCCTGATGACCGACCTCGACGTCACCGAGCGGTCGGCCCAGTGGGTGTCGACCGCGTTCATGCTGACCATGGCCGCCGTGATCCCCGCCACCGGCTGGTTCCTCCAGCGGGTCACGACGCGCCGCGCCTACACGATCGCGATGGGCGTCTTCCTCGCCGGCACCGCGCTGTCCGCCCTCGCCCCGGCATTCGAGGTGTTGCTGCTCGGACGGATCATCCAGGCGGGCGGCACCGCGGTCATGATGCCGTTGCTGATGACCACCCTCATGACGGTGGTGCCCGAGCACGACCGCGGCCGGGTCATGGGCAATGTCACCCTCGCCATCTCGGTGGCGCCCGCCATGGGACCGGTGCTGTCCGGATTGGTGCTGCAGGCCGGCTCGTGGCGCTGGCTGTTCGTGCTTGTGCTGCCGATCGCCGGTGCGGTCACCTGGCTGGGGCTGCTGCGGCTCGAGAACATCGGCGAACCGCAGGCAGGCGCGATCGACGTGTCCAGCGTTGCGTTGGCCGCGGTCGGATTCGGCAGCCTGGTGTACGGCCTCAGCCGCTTCGAGTCCGGCAACGTCACCGCTCCCGCGCTGATCGTCGCCGCCGGACTGGCGCTCATCGGCTTGTTCGCCGCGCGGCAGCTGCGCCTGCAGCGCACCGGCACGCCGCTGCTCGACCTGCGCATTCTGCTGATCGGTACGTATGCCAAGGCGCTGATCCTCATGTCGGTCGCGTTCCTCGCGATGCTCGGCTCGATGATCCTGCTGCCGCTGTACCTGCAGAACCTGCGTGGTCTGAGCCCGCTCGAGACCGGCCTGCTCGTCATGCCCGGCGGCCTCGCGATGGGTCTGCTCGGCCCGACCGTCGGCCGACTGTTCGACCGTTTCGGCGGCCGCGTCCTGGTGATCCCCGGTGCGGTCGGCATCACCGCGGCCCTGGCCGGTTTCACCCAGATCTCGATGAGCATGCCGTACTGGCAGCTGCTCGCCCTGCACATCCTGCTCATGGTGTCGTTGGCGGCGGCCTTCACGCCCGTCTTCACCCTGGGTCTCGGCGCGCTCCCGCACCAGCTGTACTCGCACGGCAGTTCCATGCTCGGCACGCTGCAGCAGGTCGCCGCGGCCCTCGGCACCGCGCTGGTGGTGACGGTCATGTCCACCCGCAGCGCCGAGTTGATCGATGGCGGCACCGACCCGGTCACCGCACACCTCGACGGCATGCGCTTGGCCTTCGGAGTCTCCGCGGCGCTGGCATTGGTCGTGATCGTGATGGCGGTCGTGCTGCCGAGCCGCTCCCACGCGCCGGAAGCGGCGGCGGGCGAGCACGCGCCGGAGGCGGCCTCGGACGAGGGCGAGCAGCCCGCGGTCGAGCTGATGAAGGGCTGATCAGTCCCTCCGCTCCTATGAGGCCGGTCCGGATCCCTCCGGGCCGGCCTTTTCAGTTCAGGTTCGGAACTTCCTGGGTCCAGTGGAATCGCTCGCCCCGCAACGGAAAGTCGTTCAGGTCGAACTCTTCCAAGGTGAGCGTGACGGGCCTGCCGCCGAGATCGCCGCGCAGGGCGAGCAGGCCGGGCTCGGGACGTTCGAAGGTGAAGGTCGCCACCCGCGCCGGCTCGGCCCCCGGGGTGGCCGACGGCGCGGTCATGGTGATGGTGCGCGCGGCGGTGTCCACATCGGCGAGAACGGGCACGAACGTGCCGTCCATGCGCTGATAGTCGGTGGCGAACTTGTCGAACACCAGGCGTTGCCATCGGGTCGGCTCGGTGGTCAACGGCGCGAGCGGGTGGCCGTCCACCGTGAACTCGGTGACGTTCCAAATGCCGTAGAGCGCGGGTTTCGGTGCGCCGTAACCATATTCGTGCCAAGAATCCCATGCGGTGTACGCGGCGCCGGAGCACGTCCACAGACCGAGCGCCACCTGCAAGACGGCGGCGATCCGGTTCGCCCGCGCCGAGCGGAACAGCGACGGCTGCCTGGCCGGTTCCGAAGATCGTTCCAGCACAAGCACATTCGCCAATCGCCTGGCCTGCGGCACGAGCACAACCAGCGAGATCAGCATCAGGTGGAAGGACAGGATCTTGACCGGTACGTCGTAGGTCATGTTCAGCACGAAGACCTGCGCCATGCTCACCAGGCTCAGCAGCGCCCCGGCGGTCGCGGTGCGCGGCCAGAACAGCAGCAGGCCGCCGAGCACCTCCGCGATGCCGAGCAACACCTGGTAGGACGGCGAGGCGCCGACCTGGTTCCACAGCACGTCGGTCATGCTGAGGTTGCCGTAGGGCTCGAGCAGTCGCGTCAGCGACGGGTAGGGCATCTGATTCGGCACCGCCTTGGCGAAGCCGTACCAGAGCATCTGCCCGCCGAGGCAAAGCCGCAGGAAGGTGACGAACCACGCGCCGAGTGAGGCGTAGCCCGCGCGACGGCGGTCGAGCACCGACCAGATCGCGGTGACGACGGCCGCGACGACGAGCAGGCAGAAGACCAGCACCCAGATGATGGTCTGATCACCGCTGCCGCTCTCGTGGATCACCGCGTCGACGCCGAAGACATGTTCGCCGGTCCACCGGGCCACCGGCGCGACCGCGTCCATCTGCCATCGGATCGCCGATTCCGGCATCCAGCGCACGGCGGCACCGGTGAAGACGAACAGGATCTGCGCGAACGTCAGACAGAACAGCAGCAGGTAGGTGAAAAAGAACCGGAAGGCGATTCGGGCCGGTAGCGACCACCGGGGCGACGGCTCGATCACGTCTTCGCCGTCTCGTTCGAGCACCTCCGTGCCGATGGCACTCATAGCGATACCTCGCCGACCCTCGGCACCGCCGTGCCCGCGGACGCCGAGTTCACGGTTCGCTCGTCGTGCACCCGGAGAGCCGCCCCACGCCGATACTCGGCACCGCCGTGCCCCGGCACTGTGCCGATGGCCGCCTCGCGGCGCTTCCGCACGGCGGCACCCCGCCGACACTCGGAGACGCTGCGCCTGGTTCGCCTGTCGCGCTTCCGCACGGATCTCTCCTCACTGCCCTGGACGCCTTTCCGTGAGCGAACGTAGCCGCGCGGGCGGCCCCGGCGCTTCCGGCGGCATCCCGATTTCCGGCTCCGTCCCGCGGGGTAGCCGCGATACTCCAGAAGGATGACGAAGACCCTTGTCAACCCCGGAGTTCGATCAGCGAACTATTCCCGACGATTCCCGGCGACACCGAATTAGAACGCGTTACAGTCGCGTATCCCGGGAGGAATTACCGGGTGGTGGGCGGCCCGCCGCCCGACTACAGGAGGACGACGATGGCCGACGAGCCAGATCCGACCGAGCGGCGCCAGCTCACGATCAGCGAACGCGATCTACGAGGACTGGCCGATGATTTGTCACGCTGGCTCGCGGGCAAGGTCTCGGCCGACGAGCCGCCGCGGGTACACGAGCTGACCATGCCGCAGGGCTCGGGGATGTCGAGCGCCTCGGTGCTCTTCGATGCCGAATGGCGGGTGAACGGCCGGGACGAGGGCGGCACGTTCGTCGCGCGGCTGGCCCCGAGCGCCGCCGATTTCCCGGTCTTCGAGACCTACGATCTGGCCAAGCAGTACCACGTGATGGCCGGGGTCGCGGCCGCCACCGATGTGCCGGTGCCGCCGCTGTGCTGGCTGGAGACCGACGAAAACGTGCTCGGCACACCGTTTTTCGTGATGCGCCGGATCGAGGGGCGGGTACCGGCCGACAACCCGCCGTACGTCTTCTACGGCTGGCTGTTCGACGCCGAACCCGCCGAACGCGCGCTGCTCACCGCCAACACGCTCGCCGTGATAGCGAAGATCCACGCCATCCCGGACCCCGCGAGCCGGTTCTCGATGCTGGACGGCCCTGGCCAGGCGTTGCGCAGGCACGTGGACTGGCATCGCGCGTGGTACCGCTGGGCGCTGGCCGACGACGGGTACCCGGTCCCGTTGATCGAGCGCGCCTTCGACTGGCTGGACGAGCACTGGCCGGAGGATCCCGGTCCGGACGTGTTGTCCTGGGGCGACTCCCGGCCGGGCAACATCATCTACGACGGGTTCGAGCCGGTCGCCGTATTGGACTGGGAGATGGCGGGTCTGGGTCCGCGCGAGCTGGACATCGCCTGGATCATCTTCATCCACCGGTTCTTCCAGGATCTCGCCACCCGCTTCGACCAGCCGGGCCTGCCGGACTTCCTGCGCCGCTCCGAGGTGGTGGCGAAATACCAAGAGCTGACCGGCTATACGGTGCGCGACCTGGATTTCTACCTGGTCTACGCCGCGCTGCGGCACGCGATCGTGATGGCAAGGGTCAAGCGCAGAATGATCCATTTCGGCGAGGACACCGACACTGCCGACCGGGACGACTACGTGATGCACCGGGCAAGCCTGGAGGCGCTGCTCGACGGAACCTACGACTGGACATGAGGAACACCATGACCGCACCCGCGCCGCTCGACGAATACCCCATCCACCAGACCCCGCTCCCGATGACCCGGGTCGGCACCAGCGACCGTAATTTCTACGACCGCAGTTATTTCAACGCCCACGACCGCGACGGCGGCACCCTGCTGATCTCCGGGCTCGGCGTCTACCCGAACCTCGGGGTGACCGACGCCTATGTCGCCGTCCGCCGCGGTGACGTGGTGCGCTCGGTGCGTTTCTCCGACGCGCTCGGCGACCGCAGCCTGGATATGAAGGTAGGCGGCTACCGGATCGAGGTGCTCGAACCGCTGCAGCGGGTGCGCGTCGTCTGCGAACACGACGAACTGAGCTGCGATCTCACCTGGACCGGAGCCTTCCCCGCCGTGCAGGAACAGCCGCACCTGATCCTGACCGGCGGCAGGCCCATCATCGAGGCGTCCCGCTTCGCGCAGGTCGGTTCGTGGGCGGGCACGCTGAGCGTGGACGGCGCGGACATCACGGTCGACCCCGCCGTGTGGACCGGGACCCGCGACCGCTCGTGGGGTATCCGGCCGGTCGGTGAGTCAGAGCCGCCGGGTCGCGCCGCCGCCGAGCCGTCGGGCGGTTTCTGGTGGCTGTACGTGCCGCTGCGCTTCGACGATTTCGCGATCGTGGTGATCGTGCAGGAGGAACCGGACGGCAGGCGCACCCTCAACGATGCGGTGCGCGTCTGGCCGGACGGCCGCACCGAACAGCTCGGCTGGCCGCGCGTCAGCATCGAATACCGTTCGGGCACCAGAATTCCCGTCGCCGCGCGGCTCGATCTCACCACCCCGGACGGCAAGGCGCTGGAGGTCGAGATCACCCCGAGCGCGGGCGTCCCGCTGCACGTCGGCTGTGGCTACGGCGGCGACCCCGACTGGTTGCACGGCCAGTGGAAGGGCCGCGACTGGTCCGACTTCCGCCGCTACGACCTCACCGACCCCGCGATCGCGGCCCGTGTCCCGTTCGGCGTCATCGATCACGTGGCGCACGCCCGCTGCGGTTCCGCCGAAGGCTGGGGTCTGTTCGAGCACGCCTCCCTCGGCCGCCACGATCCGACTGGGTTCGCCGATTGGTCATCGGTCGCCCCCTGATCCGCCGCGCCGCGCCCCGGTGTCGACCAGGGCGCGGCAACAGGTCCCCGCGCCCTGTTCAGCGCAGGCGCGCCACCGCCACGGTGACATCACCGTGAATCTCTTTGGCGTGCAGCAGAACTCCCCCGTTCGAACCCAACACGGCAGCGGCCTCGGCGACACCGGCCGCACCGACCGCCGACTTGGTGCGAGCCGCCGGGGTTGGTACCGCGACAGCGTCCAGTTCGCCGGCGCCGAAGGTGCGCACGGGGACGCCCAGTTCTTCGGCGGCCCTACGAAGGCCGGGTTCGTCACCGCGCCGGTCGATGGTGGCGAGGCAGACGAGGGTCGCGTCACCGAGCACGCGCCGGACGGCGGCCACAATCGCGGAGGAGGCCGTCCCCGGTCGCATACCGACACCGATCACAACATGCGCACCGTCCGGTTGGTGCGGCTGGTCTGGACGGTCCGGGAGCCGGGCATCGGATCGGCCGGTCACCGGCGACCACCGAACGAGCAGGCACCGGTCAGCGACGCCGACATGGCGCAGGCCACCGCGCACCCCGGTACGAACGTGCCCTGTACTGGGAGCTCGATGAGGCCAGCAGCCCGCAGCGCTCCGCAACCGGAACCAGCCAACGGCGTGCGGTATCCGGAGCCGACTGGGTACACGCCCCTCCCGCGCAGCTCAATGCCGCACACGGGCGTAGTCGGCAGCCGCGGCGACGAAACGGGCTGTCGCAGTGGGGTTTCCGGCGGGGTGGGTGTGTAGGTAGGAGGCGTGGACCTGGCCGACGAGTGCGCCCTCGCGAACACGAGCGCCCGCGCCGTCGTGCCAGCCCCAGGCCGGGGCGTCGGTGGTGGCGGTGGTGACGAGTCTGGTGCGGTGGAATTCGTGGCCGCGCACCCGCTCTCCCGCCCGCCACAGCGCGGAGTCGGCCAGCGCCACGGCGTCGCGGTAGCCGAGGGTCAGGCGCGGGCCGAATGCCGCGTCCGCGTCGACGACTCCCGCCATGGCGTGGCCGTCGAGCGATCGGGTGAGGTAGAGCAGGCCCGCGCATTCGGCGTGGATCGGCAGACCGGCGCCGGCGTGCTCGCGGACCGCGGCGAGCAGGGGTGTGTTGGCCGCGAGATCGGCGGCGTGCTCTTCGGGGAATCCCCCGGGCAGCACCAGACCCGCTGTGCCGGTCGGTAGCTCGTCGCGCAACGGATCGAAGACCACCACCCGTGCCCCCGCCGCGATCAGCAGTTCGCGATGCTCGGCGTAGCCGAAGGTGAAGGCCGGCCCGCCCGCCATGGCGATCACGGGACCGCGGTCTGCCCGAGCGTCATCACTGCCGGACCCGTCCCAACCGGTCGCCCCGTCATGTCGCTCTGCAGACCACTCCGAAAACGAAGCATCGACACAACGCCGACCGGAGCGCGTCGGCGGCGCGACATCGGCCGCTTCCTCGTCGCCGGTCCGCTCCCAACCGATCAGGCCCGCCGACGCCGACTCGTCACGCGCGCGGCCAGTCTCGTCGCGCGTCGCGGCACCGGCGGGGCAACTCTCGTCGCGCGTCTCACCACCGGCGTAGCCCTCGAGCGCCGAGGGGGCCACCCGCACCGATGTCGCTTCGGTCGAAACCCCTCCGCGCGGACGCGAAGTCGTATCCCCCGCGGTCGCGGCGTCTCGCACCGCCGCGACCGGATCCCAGGCGATCCCATCGACCGTCGGTCGCGCGAGCGCCGCCACCGCCCCCAGATCCACGTGGGCGGCAACGAGTTCCGTCATCGCCGCCACCGCCGCCGCGGCCGCCGCGCCGTGTTCGACGGCGGGGATGAGCCCGAGGTGGCGGGAGGGCACCTCGAGGGCGTCCATACGGGGCAGCGAGCCGAGAACGGGCAGGCCGACCCGCGCGCAGGCGGCGCGCAGCACCTGGTCGTGGCGTTCACTGCCGACACGATTGAGGATGACGCCACCGAGCCGCACACCGCTGTCGAAGGTGGCGAAGCCGTGCAGCAGCGCGGCCAGGCTCTGGCTGTGGCCGCGGGCGTCCACCACCAGAACCACGGGCGCGCCGAGCAGGCTGGCCACCTGGGCGGTTGACCCCTCAGCGACGGGGCCGGCTTCGTGCTCGTCGATGCGGCCGTCGAACAGGCCCATCACGCCTTCGACCACCGCGAGATCGCAGCCCGCGACGCCGTGGTGGTACAGCGGCAGCACCCGGTCGGCGCCGACGAGCACCGGGTCGAGATTGCGTCCTGGCCGTCCCGCCGCGAGCCCGTGGTAGCCGGGGTCGATGTAGTCCGGACCAACCTTGAACGGCGCGACCCGGTATCCGGCCCGTCGCAGCGCACCGATCAAACCCGTTGCGAGCGTGGTCTTCCCACTCCCCGAGGCGGGCGCGGCGATGACGACCGCGGGCACGCCGCCCATCACGCCACCGGACGGCGCGCGACCACGCGACGCCGGTTCACCATTCGATCCCCCGCTGCCCCTTGCGACCAGCGTCCATCGGATGCTTGATCTTGGTCATCTCGGTCACCAGGTCGGCGGCATCGAGCAACGCCTGCGGCGCGTCGCGGCCGGTGATGACGACGTGCTGGTTGCCGGGCCGCGCGACCAGCGTATCGACCACTTCGTCCAAGTCGACCCAGCCCCACTCGAGCGGGTAGGTGAATTCGTCGAGCACATAGAAGCGGTGCTGTTCGGCGTCGAGCCTGCGCGCGATCTCCCGCCAGCCGGCCAGGGCGGCAGATGCGTGGTCTTCCTCGGTGCCGTGCTTGCGGGTCCAGGACCAGCCCTCGCCCATCTTGTGCCACTCCACCGCGCCGCCGGCGCCGGTCTCCTCGTGCAGCCGCCCGAGGGCGCGAAACGCCGCCTCCTCGCCCACCTTCCACTTCGCGCTCTTCACGAACTGGAAGACCGCGACGTCGAACCCCTGGTTCCAGGCCCGCAGCGCCATGCCGAACGCCGCGGTCGACTTTCCCTTGCCCGGCCCCGTGTGCACCGCCAGCACCGGCTGGTTGCGCCGCTGCCGCGTGGTCAGTCCATCGTCCGGAACCGTCTCCGGCACGCCCTTGGGCATCGAATCTCCTTGTGCCTCAGTTCAAACCTGGCCCGCGCCGGTCAGGCCGCGCGCGCGGACCGCGCCGCGGGCCCGTCCACGGAGCCCGCGCGGACGATGTCCGCCACCGCGGCCCCGGTCAACTCTGCGAGCCGCAGATATCCGCCGCGCAACTCCCTCGCCAACTCCGCCGCCAGCCCGAGCCGCACCATGCCACGCTCGCAGTCCACCACCATCGCCGTGACCGCGTCCTTGGCCAGCAGGGCGGCGGCGACGCGGGCGCGCGGCACCGGGTCGACGCCACCGGTGGCGCGACCGTCGGTGAGCAGCACCAGCATCGGGCGGCGGCGCGGGTCGCGCACGCGTTCCCGGTGAATCACCTCGCGCGCCTTCAGCAGCCCCGCGGCCAGCGGCGTCTTGCCGCCGGTGCGCAGGCCGGCGAGGCGGCGGACCGCGATGTCGACCGAGGAAGTCGGGGGCAGTACGAGTTCGGCGTCCTGGCCGCGCACGGTGATCACGGCGACCTTGTCGCGGCGCTGATACGCGTCGCGCAGCAGGCTCACCACCGCGCCGGTGACGGCCGACAGCCGGTCCCTGGCTGCCATGGAGCCGGACGCGTCGACCACGAAGACCACCAGGTTGCCCTCGCGCCCTTCGCGATACGCGCCGCGTAGGTCCTCGGCTTCGAGGGCGAGGGGACCCTCGACCCGGCCGCGGCCGTGCTGGTGCGGCGCGGCGGCGAAGACGGTGCCGATCAGATGCAGACCGGCGGTGGTCTCGGTGGTGGAGCGGACGACCCGGCCGTGCCTGGTCTGGGCGCGGGACCGGCGGCCCGGCGCGCCTTCGCCGACACCGGGCACCTCCCAGCGCGGCGGCTTCGCGGCGCTGGGATTGGGTGTGCCAGTGCGTCCTTCGCGCGGTGCGGGACCGCCGCCGGGACCTTCGGGCGGCGCGTCGGGACCGTCATCGGGCCCCTCGGGACCGCGATCTTCGTCGGAACCATCGTTTTCCGGGCGTTCGCCGTCGAATTCCGTTGGCGGCGTCGGCTCCTCCGCACGATCGGCCTGCTCGGCGGCCTCTTTCATGGCTTCGTCGAGTTGCTCTTCGCTGATGCCCGGCTCGTCGAACGGGTCGCGCCGACGTCGGTGCGGCAGTGCGAGTTCCGCGGCGATCCGCACGTCGTCCTCGGTGACGGCGTCGCCGCCGCGCCAGGCCGCGTGCGCGGTCGCGGTGCGGGCGACGACGAGATCCGCGCGCATGCCGTCGACGTCGAAAGACGCGCACAGGGCCGCGATTCGCCGCAGCTCCACGTCGTCGAGCGCGACCTCGGGCAGCCGGTCGCGCGCCGCCATGATGCGACCGGCGATCTCCCGGTCGGCGGCGGCGTAGCGGGCGGCGAACCCGGCCGGATCGGCCTCGTAGTCGAGCCTGCGGCGCACCACCGCCATCCGCACGTCCACGTCGCGGGAGGCGGCAACGTCGACGGTGAGCCCGAACCGGTCGAGCAGCTGCGGGCGCAGTTCGCCCTCTTCGGGATTCATGGTCCCGACCAGTACGAAGCGCGCGGGATGCGAATGCGAGACGCCGTCGCGTTCGATGTGCACGCGGCCCATGGCCGCGGCGTCGAGCAGCACATCCACCAGATGGTCGTGCAGCAGATTCACCTCGTCGACGTAGAGCACGCCGTGGTGGGCGGCCGCCAGCAGACCGGGCCGGAACGCCTGTTCGCCGTCGCGCAGCACCCGCTCCAGATCCAGCGATCCGACCACACGATCCTCGGTGGCCCCGACCGGCAGCTCGACCAGCCGCGCCGGCCGCGCGCCGGTCTCGTCCACCACCGGCGGCAGCAGGTGCGCCAGCGCGCGCACCACGGTCGACTTCGCGGTCCCCTTCTCCCCGCGCACCAGCACGCCGCCGATACCAGGATGCACCGCGCACAAGATCAACGCCAGCTGCAACCGCTCCTGCCCGACCACCGCCGAGAAGGGAAACCCCGCCTCGGCATCCACCCGAGACGAATGGGACGACAGAGCGGTTTCTACACGGGACAAGGACACGTCCCCCAGCCTAAGCGCGCGGCGCCGCCACCCCCGCACCGCCCCGCGCGCCCGACCATCGACCCGACCGCGCGGGAGCTACCCGCGCCGCATGGGTACGTGCATGATCCCGTCGTCCTCGAACTCCGCACCGTCCGGCTGGAAGCCGTGCTTGGAGTACATGTCCACCAGATAGGTCTGCGCGTTCAACCGCACCGTCGCCGACCCGACCTCGGCTAGCGCCGCCTGTAGCAGCCGGGTCGTGTAGCCGTGCCCGCGAGCGGGCACGGCCGTACACAGCCGGCCGATGCGGAACGACTTGACGCCGTTCTCGTGCTCTTCCAGCAGGCGCAGGGTGCAGATGACCTCCCCCTCGTCATCGAGCCAGAAGTGCCGGGTCTCCGGCAGCAGATCGAGTCCGTCCAACTCCGGATAGGCGCACTTCTGCTCGACGACAAAGACTTCGACGCGAAGTTTCAACAGCTGATACAGGGTCGCCGTATCGAGATCTTGCGCCCATGACCGTTTGAGAGCAACCGTTGACATCATCGCGCCTTGCTATCACACCTACGGCGCGAGCGCGACCCCTGCATGCCTCGGAGTGTTCGCGCTATTGAGGTTCAGCGCCTTGTTCGTCCAGTCCCACACCTCGTGGAACAGGGCTTTGTCGTCGGAGAGCTTCACGCCCAGCGACGGGATCATCTCGCGCAGGCGCGGGGTCCAGTCGGCGTACTCACGCGGGAAGCAACGCTGCAGCACGTCGAGCATGGCGGTGACACACGTGGAGGCGCCCGGCGAGGCGCCGAGCAGACCCGCGATCGAACCGTCCTTGGCGGCGATCACGGCGGTGCCGAGTTCCAGCACGCCGCCGATGCCCTTGCGGCGGATGATCTGCACCCGCTGGCCCGCGGTGATGAGTTCCCAGTCGCGGCCGTCGGCCCGCGGGATGAACTCCTCCATGGTGTAGACCTTGCCGGACTGCGACTTGAGCAGCTCCGAGACCAGGTACTTGACCAGGGACAGCTCGGTGACGCCGACGCCGAGCATGGGCGCGAGGTTACCGGGACGGATGGACTTGAAAAGGTCGGTGTTGCTGCCGTCCTTGAGGAACTTCGGGGTCCAGCCCGCGTACGGGCCGAACAGCAGGCCGGGCTTGCCGTTGATGACGCGAGTGTCCAAGTGCGGCACGGACATCGGCGGCGCGCCGACGGCGGCCTTGCCGTACACCTTGGCCTCGTGCTTGTCGATCAAATCCGGGTTGGTGCAGCGCAGGAACTGGCCGCTGACCGGGAAGCCCGCGAAGCCCTTGATCTCCTTGATGCCGGACTTCTGCAGCAGCGGCAGCGCGCCGCCGCCCGCGCCGACGAAGACGAACTTGGCCACGACCGTGCGGGTCTGGCGGGTGCGCAGGTTGCGGACGCTGACCTTCCAGCTGCCGTCGGACTGCTTGTCGATGTCGCGCACCTCGTGGCCGAAGGCCAGGTCGGCGCCGCTGGCGCCCAGGTGGGCGAGCAGTTCCTTGGTGAGCGAACCGAAGTCGATGTCGGTGCCGCCGTCGGTCCAGTTCAGCGCGACCGGGTCGGAGAAGTCGCGGCCCTTGGCCATCAGCGGCAGCCTGCGCGCGAACTCGTCGGGGCTGTCGATGTACTCCATGCCCTCGAACAGCGGGTGCGGGGCCAGCGCCTCGTAGCGCTTGCGCAGGTACTGCACGTCGTCGGCGCCGTGCACGTAGCTGACGTGCGGGATGGGGTTGATGAAGCGGGACGGGTCGCCGAGGACGCCGTTCTCCACCGCGTAGGCCCAGAACTGGCGCGACACCTGGAAGCGCTCGTTGATGTCGACGGCCTTGGTCACGTCGACCGAGCCGTCGGCGTTCTGCGGGCTGTAGTTGAGCTCGCACAGGGCGGAGTGTCCGGTGCCCGCGTTGTTCCAGGGATCGCTGCTCTCCGCCGCCGCGGCGTCCAGCCGCTCGAACAACGAGATCGACCATTCCGGCTGCAGCTGGCGAAGCAGCGCACCGAGGGTGGCACTCATGATCCCGGCACCGATGAGTACTACATCGGTCTTTTCAGTCATGGCAGCGTTCGGCACGGGTAGATCGACTTCCTTGTCACTTCTGGCGCGGCCACCGGCACGGTGGTTCGGCCTGGGCACGGGCGCTATGTGGTTGTTTGCGACGGGCGCTATGCGGTTGTGGCGACGGCGCCGTGTCGTTGTTCGCGACGGGCGCACGTGTTCGTTTCGAGCCTGGCGTGACTCGGCGGTCGATAAGGTTACCCGCCGTTCACCTATCGCCAATTGTGCACCTCGCGACGTCGCATTCAGGCAACGAACCCGGGGAATGTGACATAGATACCTCCCTCGCTCCAGGTCGCGAGCGATCTTCTTTCCGGGCCGTACCTCGCCTACATTGGGTCTCGTGACGAACGAAACCTCGCTAGACGTGTCCGATATCACGGAGCGGACCGGAGGCAAATGGCGGCCGGATGTCCTGGGAGCGGGGTACGAGCAGCGTTCCATCCCGCTGGGCGCGGACCCCGACGGTGAGGGCGACATCTCGGCAACCCTGGTGCGCTATCTCCCCGATTCCGGCGCGGCCGCCACCGAGTGCGCCGTGATCTACGTACACGGCTTCACCGACTACTTCTTCCAGCAGCATCTCGCCGAGCACTTCGCCGCGCGCGGTCACCGCTTCTACGCCCTCGATCTGCGCAAGTGCGGTCGCTCGCTGCGCGACGGCCAGAGCCCGCACTACGTCACCGACCTGGCCTTCTACGACGAGGAGCTGAACGAGGCGCTGCGCATCGTCAAGGCCGAGGCCGGTGAGCAGGTGCTGCTGGTCGCGCATTCCACCGGCGGCCTGATCATGCCGCTGTGGCTGGACCGGCTGAACCGGACCGTGGGCGTCGCCGCTTCCGGCATCGTCGGGCTAGTGCTCAACAGCCCCTGGTTCGACCTGCAAGGCCCGTCCTACTACCGGACGATCGGCACGCCGATCATCGGCATGCTCGGCCGGTTCCGTTCCATGCTGGAGATGCCGGGCGCCTCGATCAGCACCTACGGCGACAGCCTGCACAAGACCGCGGCGGGCGAGTGGGATTACAACCTGGACTGGAAGCCGCTGGCCGGTGCGCCGGTGCGCTTCGGCTGGCTGCGCGCGATCCGCCGGGGTCAGTTCCGGCTGCATCAGGGCCTCGACATCGGGGTGCCCGCGCTGATCCTGCGTTCCCGGTTGACCAAGTTCCTGCGCAAGTACGGTCCGGCCGCCGACGTGGCCGACACGGTGCTCGACGTCAGGCAGATTCAGCGCTGGTCCGGCTGCCTCGGCGACCGCACCAACATCGTGCCGATCGAGGGCGCCCGCCACGACGTGTTCCTGTCCTCGGCCGAGCCGCGCGCCAAGGCCTTCGAGGAGATGGACAACTGGCTCGACTGGCTGGCGGTGTACCGGCGCAAGGCCGAATCACCAGAGGCTGGTGCGTAACACGATCTCGGTGGCCATCTCGTGGTCGGCCTCGGTGGCCACGTTGTCGACGTCGACCTGCACCACGCGGAATTCGCCGTAGACGAAGCGCCCCGAGCCGTCGGCGACCGTCCGCGGCAACCGCTTGGTGACCAGCACGGTCACCGGTAGTTCCAGCGGACGGCAGCCAGGGTCGGCGACGGTGCCGTCGGCGGCGGGCGACGCGGGATGGCCGCGGTCGGCGACCACCAGGCTGATGAACCGCCCGAACGGGCCGGAGCAGGTCTGCCAGGCCACCGTTGCGCCCGCGCCGCGCGCGGCGACGTGGGTGTAGGGGATGCCGAGCTGGTCGAGGATCGCGTGCACTCCGGCCGGGTCGAGCCCTTCGATGGACTCCACCGCGATGGTGCGCAGGTCCGAGGTGTGCAACCGCGCCGCGACCTGGTCGTACACGTCCACCGGATCGCCCGCGTCGGGCAAGAGCAATACCGTGTGCCGCGATTCCGGGCCGTCGACCCGCACCGTCCAGGCCCGGTCACCGACCGTGATCCGCCGAGACTCCATGTCCGAGTACGCTACACCGCCGCTACCCGCCCCGGCGGCGTGTCCGCCGGACCGGCTCACACCCGCCACCGCGTCGCTGTGATGGTCGCGGCCTCGACGCGGCGCAAGGCAGACCGCAGGCCCGCGCGCGGCCGCCTGCGCGGTTCAGGCGTTACCGACGGTCGATCGCGGCCGAGATCTGGGCGACCAGACGCCACGGGCGGTCGGCGTCTGCTTTCGCCTTGCCGCTGGTCAGGATGGCGCCGGAGAGGCCTCTGGCGGGATCGGCCCAGCCGTACTGGGTGGTCAGGCCGCTGCGGCCGAAATGGGTTTCGGTATGGCGGCCGAACTTCGAGCGGCTCGCGCCGAGTTCGTAGCCCGCCACGCTGACCCGGCCCGCGATGCCGGGTATCCGGTTCACGGGCCGCACCGCCGCGTGCAGGGTCTCCGGTCGCATGATCCGCACGCCGTCGAGTTCTCCTCCGCGCCCGAGGATTTCGTAGAAGCGGGACAGTTCGTAGGCGGTGGTGACGAGATTGCCCGACGGCAGTTCGGCGGTGAGGAAGGCGCGGGTCCCCTCGTCGTTCATCGCACCGCCCATACCGCCGCCGAGCGCCTTGCGCGCCAAGAACTTCCACACCTGCGACGGACCGGGACCGACCGGCACGCTCGGCACCACCCGATCGACCTCGTCGGGTCGCACGCCGAAGTTCGTCCAGCGAAATCCGAGCGGTGCGAGCACCTGGTCGTGCAGATGCTCCCGCATCCGCTTCCCGGTGGCTCGCTGCACCAAGAGCCGCTGAATCAAACCGCTGGTCAGCGCGTGGTAGACGCGGAAGCGACCGGGCGGCCAGCTGGGCCGCAGATCGGCAAGCGCCCGCACCGCAAGCTCCTCGTCGACCACCAGCTGGTGGCCCCGGTACGGCGGCGTCACGAACGGGACGCCCGCCGAATGCGACAGCACGTCGCCGATCGTGATGCGCTGTTTGCCGTTCGCGGCGAATTCCGGAATGTATTCGCACACAGGGTCTTTCAGCGCGAAGGCACCCTGCTCGATCAGCATGGCCATCAGCGCCGCCGAGACGCCCTTGGCGGTGGAGAAACCGCAGAACGGCAGGTCCGGTGTGGCGAGCACCCGCTCTACATCCGGCCCGTCCGCAGGCCCATTGCCCCACCCGTGCCCGATCGCCCGGTTCAGGACTATCTTCCCGTTCCGTCGCAGGCACACCTGAATCGCCGGTGTGGTACCCAGCCGATACCAGTCGCGCACCGATTCCCACACAGCGGCGATCGCGGCGCGGCTCACCCCGGCATCGGCCGGATCGTCTTCGGGCCCGGCCGTCGTCACCGAGTCCAGATCGGCGGCAACCGTCACCAACAAGCCTGCAGGCGCATTCACTCTGCCCAGCGTAGCGATGTCCGGCGCGACCGCGATGCAACAAGCGAGCGTGCGATGGCACGGTCGCGACAGAATCGAGGGGACATGAACCACATGGTTCGACTGGCCGCGCTGGTCGCCGCGGCGGCAGCGTTGACAGCAGGTTGCGGGAGCGACGATTCGACGCAGCCGACACGAACTTCACAGCGGACGACGGCGGTGGCCGCGCCGGCATCCGCTCCCGGGGGAACGATCGCGCCCGCGGGGCCCCGGCAGCCCGCGCCCGGCGACGCGGCGCCGCCCTCCGTGGCCGCGCCAGGGACGAATCCGCCGCCGACCGTGACGCACACGGCGCCCCAGCCCAGCCCGTCCGCACCCGGCACCGTCACCGCGCCGGACAACGGCATCAGCGGGCCCGGCCGCTGTATCGATCTCGCGTCGCCGGGTGTGCGCGGCGCGGTGGCCGGACTGGGCGAAGGCTGGGTGGCCGAGCACGCCTCCGCCGACCAGCCTGGCGGCTGTGGGCAGCTGCTGTGGGTGAGCGCGGCGGGCGGGGCGTCCGCGGGCGCGCCGATCCACGTGCTGTTCTTCCACGACGGAAAGTACCTGGGCACAGCAACTTCCGAGCCCTACGCGTTCACCTACGTGGCGAGCTCGAACGGCGACTCGGTCACCGTCGAGTACAAGTGGCTGGTCGCCGACGAGCCGTTCGCCGCGCCGCAGGGCGGTCCCGTGTCGATCACCTACACGTGGACCGGTTCGGGGGTCGCCATGAGCAAGCCGCTGCCGGAGGAGGTCACCCACCCGCACCGATAGCGGCCGCCGCTAGGGCTGGTACTGGACGTCCGGCGCGACGAGATCCGAACGGAGCGTGGGCATGTCCTCCGGCGCGCCCGCGGTGATCAGCGTTTCCAGCAGGTTCGTATCGAGGTGGCGCTCCATCAAGTCCGCGAGCAGGTCGAGCTGGGCGGCGCGCACGGCGGAGACCGAAGTTCCTTCGGCGGCAACGAAACCGGTGCGCCGCGCGTGCCGGGCGACCTCGCGCAACCAGGCGCGCCGGAAGTCGTCGGACTCCATCAGACCGTGCAGGTGCGTTCCCCAGATCGCGCCGCGCACGCTGCCTTCCGGCTCGCCCGCCGCGTCGAGCCAGGCCGGGTTACCGCTGCGTGTCACGCGTCCGTGGTGGATTTCATAGCCGTGCACCGAGATACCCGCCGTGCCTAGCGGCACAGCGGGGTCCGGTCCCGGCGCACCGCGACCGTCGCTGCGGCGCAGCACCTTTGGCTCGGCGAACTCGACGTCCAGGTCGAGCAGGCCGAGTCCATCGACCGCGCCCGCCGTCGATTCCACGTCGTCGACGATGCGGCGGCCAAGCATCTGGTAGCCGCCGCAGATGCCAAGGATGGGCTTGCCCGCCGCGGCGCGGTCGGCAAGCGCGGCGGCGATTCCGCTGCGCCGCAACCATTCCAGGTCCGACACGGTCGATTTGCTGCCGGGCAGCACCACCAGGTCGGCGTCGGCCAGCCGGGCGGGGTCGCGCACCCAGCGCACCGCGACGCCGGGTTCGCAGGCCAGCGCCTCGACGTCGGTGGAGTTCGAGATGCGCGGCAGCCGGACGGCCGCGACCGTCAGCCATTCCGTGCCCGCGGGCGCGGCCGGGCGACCGACCGGGGCGTCGGCGATCGTGCCGAGCGAATCCTCGGCGTCGAGCCACAGGTCCTCGGCGAACGGGACGACGCCGAGGGTTGGCCGCCCGGTCAGCTCGGTGAGCCGATCCAGGCCCGGCCGCAGCAGCTCGACGTCGCCGCGGAACTTGTTGATCACGAATCCCGAAACGAGCCGCTGGTCGGCGGGGTCCAGGACGGCGAGGGTGCCGAACAGGTGCGCGAGCACCCCGCCGCGGTCGATGTCGCCGACGACGAGTACCGGCAGCCGCGCGGCCTCGGCCAGCCCCATGTTGGCCAGATCGGTGGCGCGCAGGTTGATCTCGGCGGGCGATCCGGCGCCCTCGCAAATCACCACGTCGAATTCGGCCCGCAGCGACGCGAGTTCGGCGGCGACGACCGCGCGGAGCTCCTGCCGGTGCTGGAAATAATCCGCCGCGCCGACGGTGCCGACGGCCTTTCCGCGCACCACGAGCTGCGAGCGGCGGTCGCTGCCCGGCTTGAGCAGCACCGGGTTGAAGCGCACGCTCGGCTCCAGACCGCAAGCCCGCGCTTGCAGCGCCTGGGCGCGCCCGATTTCGCCGCCGTCCAGCGTGACGACGGAGTTGTTGGACATGTTCTGCGCCTTGAACGGCGCCACCCGCACGCCCTTCCTGGCCAGCATGCGGCAGATGCCCGCCACCACAACGCTTTTCCCGGCGTCGGAGGTGGTTCCCGCGACCAGCAGCGCGCCCCTCATCGCGATCTCCCCCGAGGGCGGCCGGATCGAGCGCGCGCGGCGCTCACGGCAGGGTGAGGATGTCCGCGCCGGTCTCGGTGACGACCAGGGTGTGCTCGAACTGGGCGGTCCACTTGCGGTCCTTGGTGACCACGGTCCAGCCGTCGTCCCAGATCTCGTAGTCGATGCCGCCGAGGTTGATCATCGGCTCGATGGTGAAGGTCATGCCCGGCTCGATGACGGATTCCACGGCGGGCTGGTCGTAGTGCAGGATCACCAGGCCGCTGTGGAAGGTGGGGCCGACGCCGTGGCCGGTGAAGTCGCGCACCACGCCGTAACCGAAGCGGTTGGCGTAGGACTCGATGACGCGGCCGATCACGTTGAGCGCCCGGCCGGGGCGGACCGCCTTGATGGCCCGAATGGTGGCCTCCTCGGTCCGCTCGACGAGCAGCCGGACGTCCTCGGCCACGTCGCCCGCGAGGAAGGTCTTGTTGGTGTCGCCGTGCACCCCGTGGATGTAGGCGGTGACGTCGATATTGACGATGTCGCCGTCCTCGACGACGGTGGAGTCCGGAATGCCGTGGCAGATCACCTCGTTCAGCGAGGTGCAGCAGGACTTCGGAAAACCCTTGTAGCCCAGCGTCGACGGGTAGGCGCCGTGGTCGCAGAGGAACTCGTGGGCGATGCGGTCCAGTTCGTCGGTGGTGACGCCGGGTGCGACCGCCTTACCGGCCTCTTCGAGCGCCTGCGCCGCGATCTTGCCCGCGATCCGCATCTTCTCGATGGTCTCCGGCGTCTGCACCCAGGGCTCGCGCCCCTCGTTGACGGTCTTCTTCCACGCGTACTCCGGTCGCTCGATGGAGCGCGGCACCTCGCGGGTTGGCGAGAGCGTGCCGGGAACGAGTGGCTTACGGGTACGCACGGACATGGGACAAGAGTATCCGGACGCCGCCGGTGGCACCCGTCCGCCCGCACGAGGCCGGAATAGGAACGGACCACAGTCCGTTTAGTCTGGCACGGTAACTACGCACCGACGGGACTCGAACTGTGGAACTGGGACTGACGACGTTCGCCGAGCTGTATCCGGTCGGCGACCGGCCCGCGCCGAGCGCCGGGCAGCGCCTGCGCGAGGTGGTCGACGAGGCGGTGGCGACCGAGCGCGCGGGCCTCGACGTGTACGGCGTCGGCGAACACCATCGCGCGGATTTCGCCGCGTCGGCGCCCGCCGTGGTGCTGGCGGCGATCGCGGCGCGCACCGAGCGAATCCAGCTGACCAGCGCGGTCACCGTGCTCAGCTCCGACGACCCGGTCCGCGTGTACCAGGACTTCGCGACGCTGGACGGCCTGTCGGGCGGGCGTGCCGAGCTGATGGCTGGGCGCGGCTCGTTCACCGAGTCGTTCCCGCTCTTCGGCTACGACCTGGGCGATTACGACGAGCTGTTCGAGGAGAAGCTGGCGCTGCTGCTGCGGCTGCGCGAGGACGAGCCGGTCACCTGGTCGGGCAAGTTCCGCGCTCCGCTGCGCGACGCGGTGGCCTATCCGCGCACCGACGACCGGCCGCTTCCGGTGTGGATCGCGGTCGGCGGCAGCCCGGAGTCGGTGATCCGCGCCGGGCTGCTCGGCTTGCCGCTGGCGCTCGCGATCATCGGCGGCCAGCCGGCTCGTTTCCGGCCGCTGGTCGATCTGTACCACCGGGCGCTGGCCGAGGGCGGTCACGAGCGGCAGCCGGTCGCGGTGCACGCGCACGGATACGTTGCCGACACCGACGAACAGGCCGTCGCCGACTTCTACCAGCCGTACGCGCTGGCCATGAGCACCATCGGCCGCGAACGCGGTTGGGGCCCGATGACCCGCGACCACTTCGCAGCCTTGCGCTCGCAGAGCGGCTCGTTGTTCGTCGGCACGCCGGACTATGTGGCCGAGAAGATCGCCGCCGTGCGCGACACCCTCGGCCTGGACCGGTTCATACTGCACACCAGTGTCGGCACACTGCCGCACGAAAAAGTACTGCACAACATCGAACTGCTCGGCGCGAAGGTGGCACCGCAAATCCGTTGAGCTACTTCGACAGCCGGGCCTCGAACGCGATCCGGTCGCCGCGATACAGGGCGCGCACCCGTTCGATCGGCTGCCCGTCGTCGTCGATGCTGCGCCGATGCAGCAACAGCAGCGGCAGCGCCGTCGTGCATTCGAGCAGCGCGGCCTCGCGCGGAGAGGCCAGCACCGTCTCGATGCGTTCGGTGGCGGCGCCGAATTCCACGCCCGAGGCGCGCACCGCGGCGTAGAGCGAGGTCGTCGGGTCGTAGTCGTCGCGCAGTCCGGCGAAGCGCGCCAGCGGCAGGAAGGTGCTCTCCAGTCCGATCCGCTCGCCGTCGGCGAGCAGCACCCGCTCCAGGTGCATGACGGGCGTGCCCGCGGTCAGCCCGAGATCGCGGGCGGTGTCCGCGTCGGCGGGGACATCCTCCCAGGCGACCAGGATGCGGCCGGGCACCCGGCCCAGGCTCAGCGCCCCCTCGGTGTAGGAGCGCAGCGACAGCGGTTGCACCATCTTCGGACGCGAGACCACCGTCCCCCGGCCCTGCCGCCGAATACGTCCCTCCACCAACAGATCTCGCAATGCCTGCCGGACGGTCTCGCGGGCGACCTCGAATCGCAGCGCGAGTTCGCGCTCCGAAGGCACCGGATCGCCCTCGTCCAGCTCGCCGATCATCCCCTCCAGCTCGGTGCGCACCCGATACGACTTCGGCAAGCGCTCCGGCAGGGCCAATTCGGCGCTCCCGCCGGACGTCTCGCCGCGTCGGCCGCGCGTCACCTCCGTTGCTTCCATACCCGACAGCCTACCCGCAATTGGTCTATACCAATTGTTAACCCGGCGTTCGCGCGAGTAACACCCATCGGTCTAGACCATTGCTCACCATGGGTCCCATGCGAGTGGTCATCATCGGCGGCGGAATTCTCGGCACCGCCCACGCCTGGGCGGCGATCCGCCGCGGACACGAGGTCGTGCAGCTGGAGCGGGAGCCAGAGGCCCGTGGCGCGACGGTGCGCAACTTCGGACTGGTGTGGGTGTCCGGGCGGTCCGCCGCGGAACTCGCCCTGACCTTGCGGTCGCGCGAGCTCTGGGAGGAGATCGGCGGCAAAGTTCCCGGCGTCGGCTTCCGCCCGACCGGGTCCATCACGCTGGTGCGCACCCCGGAGGAACTGGCGGTGGCGGCCGCCGCGGCGGCGAACGACACCGCGCAGGCGCGCGGCTTCGATCTGCTCGAACCCGAGCGGGTGCGCGCGATCAACCCCGCGCTGCGCGGCAAGTATCTGGCCGGTCTGCACTGCGCGACCGACGCGGCGGTCGAGTCGCGCCAGGCGCTGCCCGCCCTGCGCGCCTACCTCACGGCGACCGGCCGCTACACCTTCCACGCCGCGGCCGAAGCCCGGTCGATCACCGATACCGGTTCCGGCGCCACCGTTCTCGATGACCAAGGGCGCGCTTTCACCGCCGACCTCGCGCTGGTCTGCCCCGGCGCCGCGCACGCCGGGCTGACCAGGGAGCTGGTCGGCGCTATTCCCGTGCGGCGGGTCCGGCTCCAGATGATGCAGACCGCGCCGCTGGACGAGCCGCTGACCACCGCGATCGCCGACGGCGACAGCTTCCGTTACTACCCCGGCTTCGCGGGTCCCGAGGTGGACGCGCTCGAACGCGAGCAGTCCCAGACCGCCACCGCGGCCGAGCACAAGATGCAGCTGCTGTGCGTGCAGCGCCTGCACGGCGGCCTCACCGTCGGCGACACCCACGAATACACCGAACCGTTTCCCTTCGACGTGGACGAGGCGCCGTACGACCACCTCACCTCGGTCACCGAGGAGCTACTCGGCCGCAAGCTGCCGACGATCGTGCGCCGCTGGGCCGGGGTGTACAGCCAGAGCGTCGATCCCGCCGCGATCGTCACCCGCGCCAAGGCCGACGAGCACGTCTGGGTGATCACCGGCCCCGGCGGCCGCGGTATGACACTCGGCCCCGCACTCGGCGAGGACACCGCCGACCTTCTCGGACTCTGAGGGAGACATGATGCCGCACAACACGATCGACCTCGCCGTCCTGGACATGGCGGGCACCACCGTGGCCGACGGCGGCCTTGTGCTGCGCGCCTTCGACACGGCCGCGACCGCGGCGGGACTGGAAACCGAAGGGCCGCTGCGCGAACAGGCCCGGCAGTACGTGCTGGCCACCATGGGCCAGTCCAAGATTGCCGTGTTCCGCGCGCTGCTCGGCGACGAGGACCGCGCGCAGACCGCCAACCGCGCGTTCGAGACCGCTTACGACGACCTGATCGACGAGGTTGACATCGCGCCGATTCCCGGTGCGGCCGAGGCCATCTCGGCACTGCGGGCGGCGGGCGTGCGGGTGGCGCTGACGACGGGCTTCAGCCGGAAAACCCAGGATCGGCTGCTCGACGCGCTCGGCTGGCGCGATATCGCCGATCTCACACTGGCGCCCTCCGACGCCGGTCGCGGCCGTCCCCACCCCGACCTCGTACTCACCGCGCTGCTGCGCCTGCGCATCGACGCCGTCGATCGCGTCGCCGTGCTCGGCGACACCACCAGCGATATCGCCGCGGGGCGTGCCGCGGGCGCCCGAATCGTCGCGGGCGCGTTGACCGGCGCGCACGACGAACCGCGACTGCGTGCCGCGGGCGCCACCCACGTGCTGCCATCGGTGGTCGAGTTCGCCGAGCTGATTCGAGCCGAACGAACCTGAGTCACCGACCCTTTCGACCCACCGCCCCTTCGGCACATCGACAGCCCCAAACGAAAGTTGCTCACACCGTGCGTACTTCTCCCACGCGCCTGTCCCGCGCCCTGACCAGGACCGCCCTGCTGGTCGTCACCGCGACCGCGGTCGCCGCCACCGCGGCCTGCGGCGGCACGGGCTCAGGCGGCTCCGGCGGACAGACGGTCACCGTCTACTCCGCCGACGGCCTCGACGCCTGGTACAAGACCCAGTTCGACAAGTTCCGCGCCGAGACCGGCATCGCCGTCGACGTCGTCGCGGCGGGCTCCGGCGAGGTGGTCAACCGCCTCGAGAAGGAGCAGTCCAACCCGCAGGCCGATGTCGTGGTCACGCTGCCCCCGTTCATTCAGAAGGCCGACGCCGCACAGCTTTTGCAGCCGCTTGGCGTGGACACCTCGGCTTATCCCGCCACCGAGAAGGACCCGAACGGCAAGTTCGTCAGCCTGGCGGGAAACTACCTGAACTTCATCGCGAACAACTCCGTCGACGCCTCGAAGCTCACCTGGGACGACCTGCTGAAGCCGGAATACCGTGGCAAGCTCCAGTATTCGACACCGGGCCAAGCGGGCGACGGCACCGCCGTGCTGATTCTGCTGCAACAGCTGCGCGGCAAGGACGGCGCGCTGGACTACCTGAAGCGGTTGCAGGTCAACAACGTCGGCCCCTCGGCCTCCACCGGCAAGCTGCAGCCCAAGGTCGACAAGGGCGAGCTGTTGATCGCCAACGGCGACGTCCAGATGAACCTGGAGTCGATCACCTCGAAGGGCTCCGAGTTCGGCATCTTCTTCCCCGCCTCGGCCGATGGTGCCAGGCACACCGTCGCGCTCCCCTACTTCATGGGCCTGGCCAAAGGCGCACCGCACGCCGAGGCCGCCAAGAAGCTGATGGACTACCTGCTGAGCAAGGAAGTGCAGCAGACGCTCGGTCCGGACGCGTTCGCGGTCTCGGCCCGCACCGATCTGGCCGCCGCGCCCGCCGCCGGCTCCGGCCCCACCCCCGCCGCACTGCTGCAGGGCGTCCAAGTCGTGCGTCCCGACTGGACCAAGGTCCTCGCCGACCTGAACGGCGATGTGGCCGCCTACGAGAAGGCCATCGGAGGCTGACATGACCCCCGGCGACACGCTCACCGAATCGTCCACCGCCACCGGGACGGCACGGGCCGGAACCGACGGCGAACCCGCCATCGTGTTCGACCGAGTCGGCGTGCGGTACGGCTCCGGCCGCAAGACCACGGTCGCGCTGGCCGATTTCAGCTTGCGCGTCGCCACGGGCGAGACCGTCGCGCTGCTCGGCCCGAGCGGGTCGGGCAAGTCGACCGCGCTCAAAGCGCTGGCCGGATTCGTCCGGCCGACCTCGGGTGCGGTCCGGCTGGCCGGGCGCGACGTCACCCAGTTGTCCCCGGCCAAGCGCGGCATCGGCGTGGTCGTGCAGTCCTACGCCCTGTTCCCGCACATGACCGTGCACGGCAATGTGGCCTTCGGGCTGAAGGCGCATCGCGTGCCGCGCAACGCCATCGCGGACCGGGTGAGCGAGGCGCTGACCATGGTGGGCATGGCCGGCTACGCCGGGCGGTTGCCGCGCGAACTGTCCGGGGGCCAGCAGCAGCGCGTGGCGATCGCCAGGGCGCTCGCCATCCGGCCCAAGGTGCTGTTGCTCGACGAACCGCTGGCCGCGCTGGACGCCCAGCTGCGCCAGTCCATGCTCGGCGAGCTGCGGCAGCTGCGGGAGGCATTGCCGGACACCGCGATGCTGTACGTCACGCACGATCAGGCCGAGGCGTTGGCCCTCGCCGACCGGATCGCCGTCATGCGCGACGCCCGGCTGGTCGACGTGGACACCGTCGAGAACCTCTGGCAGCGGCCGCCGAGCGATTTCACCGCCGCCTTCCTCGGCGGGGCGAATCTGGTGTCGTGCACGGTGAATCGGCTGTCCGGTGGCACCGCGCTGGTCACCGCGGGCTCGCACACGCTGCGCGCCCATGCGCCGGAGCCGGGCGTCGGCGGTCTCCCCTGGGATCCGGACTCGGCCGCGCTGCTGTGCATCCGGCCGCACACCGTCACGATCACCACGACTATCGAGCGGAATATCGTGCGCGGCAGAGTGATCACGAGCGTGTGGGGTGGCGCCTCGACGCGGTTGGAGGTCGACGTGGACGGGTTGCCGGAGCCGCTGGACGTGGATGTTCCAGGACATGCCACCGTGGCGCCCGGATCGGTGATCGGCGTGCGATTCCCCGATCCGGCGGGTGTGCTCGTTCCGCGCCGAGTCGGTACCGAAGCACCGTCCACCACAACACTTTCCGACGGAAGCGGAGCGCGGGCATGAGGGGCCCGCGGTCCAGGACGGCCGCGCGAGGAGGAACGCGATGAGCGCGATGCTGCTGGAACGCCCTGCGGCGAGTGCCGAAGCCGCCGCACCGGACGCCGGTCGGCGGACCTGGCGCGCGGTGCTCTGGACGCTGCCACCGGTGTTCGTGGTGCTCCTCGTCGCCGGGTATCCGATCCTGCGGGTGCTCACCGAGTCGACCGTCACCCCGGAGGGGCGCGGGACCGAGGTATGGTCCTCGGTACTGGACTCCGCGTTGTTCCGAAACGCACTGTGGCGCACGATTTCCATCGCGGTAGCCTCGACGGCCGGGTGTCTCGTGCTCGGCGCGTTTCTCGCCGTCGTGCTGGCCTTCGTCCCGTTCCCTGGCTCGGCGGTGGTCGGCAGGCTGATCGACACCGTGATCACCCTGCCGTCGTTCCTCGTGACGCTCGCGTTCACCTTCCTCTACGGCACCGCGGGCGCTGTCAACGCGTTACTGGCCGACCTCACCGGCCGCGACACTCCCCTGCTGAACTTCCTGCACACCCCGCTCGGCGTGATCGCCGCGGAGATCACCTTCTTCACACCGTTCGTGGTGCGGCCGTTGCTCGCCGCCTTCGCCCAGCTGCCCCGCGAACAGCTCGATGTGGCGGCCAGCCTCGGGGCGTCGCCGTGGCGGGTGCTGCGCCGGATCGTGCTCCCGGAAGCCTGGCCCGCAATGGCCGCGGGCGGCAGTCTCGTGCTCTTGCTGACGCTCAACGAATTCGGCATCGTGCTGTTCACCGGCGCCAAAGGCGTGCTCACGCTGCCCGCGCTGATCTACACCCGCGGCATCGTGACCTTCGACCTGCCCGGCGCCGCCGTGCTCGCCTCGGTACAGGTGGCGCTGTCGCTGACGCTCTACGCCGTCTACCGCTTCGTCTTCGCGCGCGTGACCGCGCGGAAAGGACAGTGACCATGCTGGTCTGGACCAGAACCGGCCGTGCCGCGGTGCTGGCGGTGTTCGGCCTGGTCGTCGCGATCGTGTTCGCCGCACCGATCGCCACCGTCGTCGCGGCATCGCTGGCCGGCAGCTGGACCGGTCCGCTTCCTTCGGATCTCGGCTCGGCCAACTTCCGGCAGGCGCTGTCCGGTGACGAGGCGGCCAGCCTGTCGGTGAGCTTGCAGACGGCGCTGCTGGCGAGTGCGGGGGCACTGGTCGTCGGCACCTGGGCGGCGCTGGCCGCCCGGGAGACACCGGCCTGGTGCCGCAGGCTGACCGACGCCGTGTTCCACCTGCCGGTCGCGGTGCCCTCGGTCGCCATCGGCCTCGGCGTGGTCATCGCCTTCAACGAACGCCCGCTGCTGCTCGGCGGTTCCCGGTGGATCGTCGTCCTGGCGCACGCGGTACTTGTGCTGGCCTATGCCTTCAGCGCGGTATCGGCCGCCCTCGACCGGCTCGATCCCGCCTACCGGCAGGCCGCCGAATCCCTTGGCGCGGGTCCGGTCCGGGTGCTCTGCCGGGTGACGCTGCCGTTGCTGCTGCCCGCGCTGGGCGCCGCGGCGGGGCTGGCGATCGCGCTGTCGATGGGCGAGCTGGGGGCGACCATCATGGTCTATCCGGCCACCTGGCGCACACTGCCGGTCACCATCTTCGGCCAGACCGATCGCGGGGACGTGTTCGACGCGGCGGCCGGTACCACGATGCTGGTGCTGGTCACGCTGGTTGCGCTGGTGCTGCTCGGCCGGGTGAAAGGCCGTGCGGCGCTGCGTTGAATTCGCTCGGGGTGCGGCGTCGAGTCCGCTCGAGGTGGTGCGGCGTACTGCGACTGGCAGCGCCGACTATTCGGTGTCGATACGACAAGCCGGCTGCCGCATAGGATCACAGAGTGTCGCTGCTCCCCTTGATCTTCACCGCGGGCTGGGCCAGCGGTATCAATGCCTACGCCGTGGTGCTGCTGCTCGGGTTGTTCGGCGTCACAGGACTTTCCGAGGACGTGCCGGAGGGGCTGCAACGCACCGACGTGCTGGTCGCGGCCGCAGTGCTGTTCCTCGTCGAGGCCGTGGCCGACAAGATCCCCTACCTCGACACGTTCTGGGACACGCTGCACACCGTGGTCCGTCCCGCCGCGGGCGCTGTGGTGGCGGCCCTCCTCGCGGGTTCCGACGATTCGCTGCCGCAGCTGGCCGCGGCGGCGGTGGGTGGCACCGCCGCGCTGGTCAGCCACCTCGTCAAGGCGGGCATCCGGATGGCGATCAACACCTCGCCGGAACCCGCCAGCAATATCGTGACCAGCGCGCTGGAGGATCTCGGCGTCGCGGGCGTGATCACGCTCGCGGTCTTCCATCCGCTGCCCGCGGCGATGATCGCGGGAACGTTCCTGCTGATCGGCCTGATATCGATCATCCTGCTGGCCAGCCGGATTCGCCGTTATCGCCGTCGGCGCCGGGAGCGGCGCCTCGCCCGCCTCACGGCCACGCAACCTGGTTGAGCCACGCGAGTTTTGCGAACTCCCGCGCGGCCCTATTCGACCGAGCAATATGAATGCGTCGCGCTAGCTTCGTGAATTCGCGCCTGGGCTCTGCTCGGCCGGGCATCCAGCGGGCGTGCCGCGCCAGTCGACCACGCGGCACGCCGGGCGGGGCGCCCCGTTGCGCCCGCCGTCACTACGGGCGGCGACGTTCGCAGCCGGGCGGACACACTGGTCGGATGACATTCCACCCGGGACGTCGCCGTCGTGGCGGTGGCGCGGTACCCCGCCGGCCCGCCTGGAACAGCTACTGTCCCGGCAGTCGACGGCGGCCTCCGGCCACGTCGGTTACCAGATCAGTGTAGCCGTCGACGAGTTCCGCCAAGTGGTACCAGTGTTTATGGGTGTTGTCACTGCGCGGCCCGTCGGCGTCGATCGCCTGGTTCGCGTTCACCCAGCTGCGCGCCATGCGATCGACCACGGCGCCGAGGCTCTCGGTGTGCAGTGAGGCGCCGTTGCGGTGCTGCGGCACCTCCTGCGCGATCCAGTCGTTGATGTCGTCGACGAGTTCGCTTCGCCGACAATCGATTTCGGCGACCAGATAGGCGTCGCGCACTTCCGCTCGCCGAGCGTGCAGCTCGGCGAGCGCGTGCGCGGACCGCAACAGCTCGCGGTCCTGGAAACGCCGTCCCTGAAACGCGCACAGAATCTGCGGAGCCGTCGGCAGCACCCCCACCGTCGGCGCGCTCATGCCTTCACCTCTCTGACGCTCGGCTCCGGCTCGCGCGATGCGCGCTGGCACATGATTCGCCCACTGCGTTCGCTCATCGCCACCACCCCTGCTTCACCCGACACCAACCCTTTATGTACCAACATCATTGGCTCTCGATTCGGTAATCCCGGTCATCGGCTCGGTTGTTCACACCTAGGCTAGCTGGATCATGCTCTTACAGATGCAAGAACACAACAGAAAACGCAATATTGCGTTCCCTCTGCGGCGACTTGCTTCCGCTTGGCTTCCGCGGGGCCGCAACCACGCAGCTAGGACGTGTTCCGGGTCGTAGAAAAGGGCCGAATGCCGGTGCGTAAGGGGCCTTTCCACAACCGGTTCCGATAGCCGAGACTTCGCGGAAACCGGACGAAACGCCTCGAGCCCCGGTTCCTCTACCGCGTCGAACCACTGCCCCGAACTGCATCGTGTGCTGATCCGCTTGCGCGCGAAACCGCCTGCCGCCGCGGCAACGTCCTGGCATCGCGACCGGGTCTCATACCGCCCGAATGCTCGATCCTCCTGCGCGAGAATGTCGTAACGGCGACGAGCACCAGTCGTCGCCACGCCGGAGGGTGCGCAACAGCGCCTCGACATCCGGCGCGGAGTCGCCGTCCCGCCGCCTTCCTCGATGTCGACGGCGCGTATCTCGTGCACTACTGCCGAAAGGACCCCTCCCTCACTCGGTGAGGGACGCCGGATTCGATGTGCCGAAACGGTCACGTTTCAGCGACGGCGCCGATGGGGTACCCCATAGTCACGTCGGGTCGGTGCAAACACGTTGCCGGTTCGTACGAGTCGAAGGACACCAGGAGGAGTCCCGATGACGAAACCGACCATCGCACCACCCGCATCCCAATCACCTCCCCGCGTGGCGGGTCCATCGCGCCGTGATGGTTATGAGCATCTCGAGCCGTGGCTGGACGAACTGGCCGAGATCGCGCCGGAAGATCCACGGCACGCTCGACTGCGGGAGCAGATCGTGGCGTGCGGGTTGCCGCTGGCCGAGCACATCGCGCGCCGCTTCTCCGGTCGTGGCGAGGCGTTCGAGGACCTGCTCCAGACCGCGCGAATGGGACTGGTGCAGGCCGTGAATCGCTACGATCCCGCCCGCGCCACCTCGTTCCTGGCGTTCGCGGTGCCGACGATCATGGGCGAGGTGCGCCGCCACTTCCGAGACCACGCGTGGGCGCTGCGCGTCGAACGCGGCGTCAAAGAGACCCACGCCAAGCTCGGCCCGGCTACCGAGGTCTTGGCCCAACGGCTGGGCCGGTTGCCGACCGCACGGGAGATCGCCGCCGAGATCGACGTCGACCTGATCGAGGTCACCAAGGCGATGACCGCCGCCAACTGCTACAACACCAACTCCCTCGACGTGGCCGTCCGCGACGACGATCAGGACGGCTCCTACCCACTCACCGCCGCCTTCGGTCGGAACGAGCCCTGCTACGGACTGCTCGAGGACGCCATGGCGGTACGGCCTTTGATCGCGGCGCTCCCCGGGCGAGAACGCCAGGTCTTGATCTGGCGGTACTTCGGATCGTTGAGTCAAACCCAGATCGCCGAACGTCTCGGCGTATCGCAGATGCAGGTGTCCCGAATCCTGTCCCGCACCCTGGCGAAGCTGCGCGAGCAGGCCCTCACCGGCGTCGACGCTGTGTGAAACCGCGGTCCGCGCGGCCTCTTCGGGCCCCCTGCGTGTCGGATTTCCCCTCCGCGACGCCGGGTCCGCTGTCTTCGGCTAGGTGGTCTCCGCCTGTGATGGCAGACAGGTCAAGGGCCAGTCCTCGGGCAGGCACAGCCAGGCGCTGATCATCCGCAACGCGGTCAGCAGCGCCCCGATGCCGTCCCAGCCCGACGCCACCGCCTGCTCGCGATCGTCGACCAGAAACGGACACAGCACGATCGAACCGTTCTCGTGGGCGAACGGACGCCCGATCCGCACGGTGTGCTCGCGCTCATCGAACCTGAACGTGCGCCCGGCGACGATCCCGTCCGCACCGATACCGGCTTCCTCGACAGCGCTCACGGGGAACCCACGTTCGGCGGGCCCGACGAACCGGATATGTCCGGGAGCGGCGTCGGCCTGGTCCAGCAGCTCACCAACCCGGAGCAACGCGGCATACAGCGCGGCCAATCCGTCCACGCCGGGCACGCTCGATTCGCCGCGACCGTTGATGCGGAATCCACACTGTGCACCACCGTCGACCTCGGTGGGCCGGTCGACCTCGATGAGCATCTCCCGACCGTCGCCGGCCACGCCTTTCGAGGCGATCACCCCGCCGGATATCGCGCTCATGAGACTCCCGATGCGGTTGGTCGACCTCGATGAAATGTTTCGACCGCGGTCCGAAGGGCGGCGAGTCGACCGAGAAGGCAGACCCAGGCCGGAAGAGGCCGGCGAGACGCAGAGGTCGGGAAGCAGCTCTCTGCGCCTCGCCGGTCCGATCGACCGAGCTCCGGCCTTTCGGAAGCGCTCGTCACGGTGCGGGCGGATCCGGTGGCCGGTGCGATCTCCTTCCGGTGACCACGTCGCGGGCTTTGTCCAAGACGGCCGCCGCCAAGCCCGCGGTCTTCTGCGCGCCGGGACTGGAGGGGGTTCCGACTTCTGAGTCGTCGATCCGCTGCAACAGCTGCTTGGCCGAATCCTCTTGGGCCAGTGCGCGATCGGCGAGCTCGTCGCCATCGGGCAGTGCTCGCCGCACGGCGGGCCAGAAGAACTGCTCTTCCACGGCCTCGTGCGGGGAAGCGGCGATCACCAGGCTCGTGGCCAGATGATCGCGGGCCTGCGACTCGGCCTCGCGGTTGCCGCGACCACGTTCCAGCGACTCGATCATCCCGAGCACGCTCTCATGCTCGCCACGCAGGAATGTCAACGCGTCCATGATTTTCACCCCCTCTTTCGGGACCCGACTCGATCTCAGGCCGGAGTGTGCTGCTCGTGAGTGAAGGGCTTGCTGCCCTGCACCGTCGGGTTTCCTTCCGGATTCGTTTCGGCACCGTGGTTTTCGCGCTCGCCGGTGCCGAGCCAATCGGAGGTGGGGTTCTCGATGTAGCGCCATTCCATGCCCTCGGGCCATGGTCCCTGTCCTTCGTTCCACGGGCCGCGGGCGCTGGCCGAACCGTTGGACATGTTGAACGCGACGTTCTGGAAGCGGTCGTCGCCGGGCAGGGCGCCGGGAGGGAAGTTGACCGGCAGCTCGTTGAGCGCCGCGGTGAACTGCTGGAAGTGAGCGACCTCGCGGCTCATCAGGAACGACAGCGTGTCCTGCACACCCGGGTCGTCGGTGAACTGCTTGAGGTACTCGTAGACGATCTTGGCGCGCGATTCCGCACCCAGGTTGCTGCGCAGGTCGACCGACGGCTCGCCCTCGGAGTTCACATACGCCCCCGTCCACGGCACACCCGCGGAATTGCCGACATCGGGACCGCCGCCGCGCAGCGCGAAGAACAGCGGATCGGCCGCGACCTGGTGCACGGCCTGCTCACGGCCGTCGGAGGTGGCGATCACCGGCATCCAGTCGCAGCGCTCGTTGGCCTGCTTCAGATCGTCGTTGAGCCCGTCGAGCAGCATGGTGATCATCGAGCCGACGATCTCGAGGTGACTGAATTCCTCGGTCGCGATGTCCATGAAAAGGTCGTACATCTTCGGGTGCTTCCTGCGCAGCACGAACGCCTGGCTGAAATACTGCATCGCCGCTTTGAGCTCGCCGTTCGCCCCGCCGAACTGCTCCTGCAACAGGGTCGCGAACCGCGGATCCGGCCGGTCCACCCGCACCTCGAACTGGAGATCCTTGTTGTGAATGAACATCGCTCTCCTCGATAGTCGTGATGGCAAACACCATTGACGGCCGCCTACCCCCGAAACGACCGCGAAAACCAATCGCCTTGCGGGCGGGCCAGCCGGACACCGGAGGAGACAGGTGCTGCGGCGGACTGGACCGCGTTCACTTGTTGCGGGGTTTGCTGATGGCGTCCTTGGCGCGATCGAGCATGCTGGCGAACGGCCCGGCAAGAATGTTCCCGGTCGCGGACTCCACCCCCGGATGCGGGCGGGTCGGCGCCGTGGCTTCGGCGAACTTCACCGCGCTGCGCAGCCGCTCCAGTTCGTTCGGCTCCAACTCGGCGCGCAGGCGGTTGAACTCTTCGCGTTCCTCGTGCTCGGCGTGCGCCAGCACGGCCTCGCGCAGCTTCGCCAGCTTGACATCGAATTCGATCGAGTCGATGTCTACGGCTTCGATATCGGCGAGCTGACGTTTGGCCTTGTTCTCTTCCTCGAGACGCGCGTCGACGATGTGCGCGCCGTCGTCGACCTCACGGCGGACGAGAGGATGGATGATCTCTTCCTCGGCGGTCTCGTGCACCGCCAGCAGACGCCGCAGCTCGTAGAATTTCACTTCCCGCTCGTCGGCGGTCGGGGCGTGCTCGACCTCGTCGAACAGAGTCCGGATCTGTGTGTGCTGTTCGATCAGGAATGTGACGGCATCGCCGGTGGTGTTGATCGTCGTTGCTTCCACGATGGAATCTCCTCGGAGCAGTCGTCGTCTCGCCAGTTGGATGCTGCGGCGGTACCCGGACATGCGGCGACCAAACGGACAGCGACAGCGCCTACCCCCTAACCCACCGCCGAACGGCCACCGGCCGGTTCATCCCCAGCTCGGTGACGGACGTGGAGTTCGGCCGGCAGGTGGTCTAGTGGGCACGACAGTGGGCATACCGGGAATGACTGCCGAGCAGAAGGCGTGCGTTCATGACCGAGAACAACCGATCGACGAGCGGCTACCTCGCGACTCTGGCGATGTACGCGATCATCGTGACCGCGGTAGCGATACTGGGCAAACTCACCCGCCGGAAACTTCCGGAGACCATGAGCGTACGGGACCTCGTGATGACCGCGTTCGCGGCGCACAAGCTCTCCCGCACCGTCACCAAAGACGCTGTGCTCGCACCGCTTCGAGCTCCGTTCACGCGGCCGGCAGGCGACGGTGGCCCCGGCGAAGTGATGGAGCGGCCCGACGCGGACGACGGCGTCGCGCACAGCATCGGTCAGCTGCTGACCTGCCCGTTCTGCTTCGACGTCTGGGTTGTCACGGGTTTCACCATCGGCCACGTCTTCGCGCCGCGCACGACACGAATGATCGGCGAGTCCCTGGCCGTGCTGGCCGGTGCCGATTTCCTGCATCTGGCGTACGCGACCGCCCAGCGGATCGCCGAACAGTAGTCCGGCGCCCGCCGCCGCGGCCGATTCGGCGACGAGTGGTCGTCGATTGCTCGCCGCGCGTGCGGCCGGCGGTCAGTCGAGGTGTCGACCGAGGAAGGCCAGCAGTCGGTGATGGTTGGACGCGTTCTCGGGCGCTGGTTGCTGGTCGGCGAACATGCCGGGGCGGCGGAAGACGCTGAAGTCCATCGACTGCATGGTGGTCAGTAGCTGCTGACAGAAGTCCTCGTCGATCAGGTGCTGTCGACCTATCACGACGGCAATGTCGGTGCCGTGCACCAGGATTTCGGTCAGGTGGATCAGGGCCGCCATCGGAGCGGGCACGGGGCCGAAACCGAGGCGGATGGTGGTGTCGAGGGCGCAGGGGCGATGCCACCCGGTCAGCCGAAGAGACCTGCGCGCGCGGCCGTCACCGCCAGCGCCGCGGCGGCGTCGGCCGTGCTGTCGTTCACCCGCTCGCCGGTGATCAGGACACGGAAATAGATAGGTGCCACAAGGGTTTTGACGAGTTCGGCGGGATCCGTCCCCGAGGGAAGCTCGCCGCGTGCGATCGCGCGCGGCACGACCGGCAGCGCCCGGCGGATGCGATCGCGGAAAACGTGACGAATGCTGTCGGGCGGCGAGGGTAACCCGGCGGCCTTGGACACCATGACCGTGAGGACGGCTTGGCCGGACGGGCTGTTGATCCACGCGACCAGGCTCCGCGAGAGCGCGCGAAGGTCGTCCTCGATCGAACCCGTGTCGGGGATCGATATCTCCGCGGCGACGCTGTCGGCCAGCGCATCGGCGATGAGGGCGTCGCGGTCGGGCCACCGCCGGTAGACGGTTGTCTTGTGCACACCGGCGCGCTGGGCGACGTTGTCGACGGTGAACGCGCCGTAGCCGTGTTCGCTCAACTCCTCGACGGTCGCGGCGAGCACGGCGGCGCGGACCTTCGGCCCTCGTCCGAGGGGTGCGGCAGAACTCATTGCAACTCCTTGTTGCGATATCGACGGCAGCCGGGCATGCTGACGATATCGCAACTCTGTGTTGCGATCTTTGAGATGGGAGTTGCGATGCTGTCGAAATCCGTCCGCGCGGCGGCGCTGTTGTTTCCCGGCCTGCTCGCGGGGGCGTTCGGATACGGAGCGGTGAACGTGCTGTACGCGTTTCGCGAAGTGCCGCTGGAGGTTCGGTTCACGTTTCACACCGCGCTGATGCGCGTCAACGGTGTGGTGATGCAGTCGCTGATGGGGTTGGCCGTGCTGAGCACGCTGCTGCTGGCGACGCGATCGAAGTCGTGGCCGCGCTGGGTCGCCGGGAGCGCGTCCGCGCTGACACTACTGTCGTTCCTGGTGACCCGACTCGGGAACGTGCCGATCAACCAGCAGATCAAGCGCTGGGCGGTCGGGACGCCGCCCGACGACTACGCCGACATCCTGCGACGCTGGGAGTTGTTCCATTTCACTCGAACCGGGTGCGCGCTGGTCGCCTTCGCCTTGGTGATCGCGGTCGTCAGCGGATTCGTCGCGGCCGGCGAAGACGATCCCGCCGGCGGTAGACGCTCTATCGACGCCCACGCGGCACGCTGAAGGAGCGCGGCCGGTGCGATACCGCACCGGCCGGTCACTTCCTTTCCGCCCCTTGCGAACTCAGGTCGCGGCGCCGAACCAGCGAGGCAGCCGGTCGAGCAGCTCCTGCTGATCGTCACCGACCCAGGCCACGTGGCCGTCCGGCCGCAGCAGCACCGCGGGCACGTCCAGTTCCTCGCTCACGTCGACGACGTGGTCGACCCGATCCGACCAGCCCGCAACCGAAAGCAGGCCGGTCTGGTCGAGCAGCAGTCCGCGACCGCCGTGCATCAGCCCGTAGAGGCGACCCCGCTTCAGCCCCACGTCCCGCATCCGCCGTCCGAGCAGCTCGTGCCCCTCACCGAAGTCGTAGCGGACCCCGATCGCGGTGATCTTCTCGATCAAATACCGGTTCACCTCCTCGAAATCCATGAGTTCCGAGAACAGCTTGCGCACGGCCTGCGGGCCCGGCTCGGTGGACATCAACTGCATCTGCGCGCGGGTGTTGTTCAGCACGTCGGTGGCCACCGGGTGTCGTTCGGCCTCGTAGCTGTCCAGCAGATCCGCAGGCGCCCATCCGTCGATCTCGGCGGCCAGCTTCCATCCGAGGTTGAACGCGTCCTGGATACCGAGGTTGAGCCCCTGCCCGCCGGTGGGCGGGTGGATGTGCGCCGCGTCGCCCGCCAGCAGCACCCGGCCGACCCGGTATCGCTCGGCCTGCCGCGTGGCGTCGCCGAAGCGGGACAGCCAGCGCGGTGAGTGCACACCGAAGTCGGTGCCCGCGACGGCCCGCAGCTGCTGCTTGAACTCCTCGAATGTCGGCGGGACCGTGCGGTCTTCGGCCACGCCAGCGGCGGGCACGATGACGCGATACACCCCATCCCCGAAAGGCGCTGCCCCGAAACGCTTCTCGGTCTTGCGCACTTCGGTCATCACGGCGGTCAGCGTCTCCTGCGACGCGTCCACCGCCATCTCGCCCAACAGCGTCTCGACCCGGCTCGGCTCGCCGGGGAAGCCGACGCCGATCAGCTTGCGCACCGTGCTGCGGCCACCGTCGCAGCCGACGAGGTAGCGCGAGCGCAACTCCGTGCCGTCGGCCAGCACCGCGGTCACTCCGCGTTCGTCCTGACTCAACCCGACCAGCTCGCAGCCGCGCCGGACCTCGACGTCCAGTTCGGCGGCGCGCTCGGCGAGCAGGCGGTCGGTGACGGTCTGCGGGATGCCGAGCACATAGGAATGCGCGGTGTCCAGCCGGTCGGGCCATGGCTTTTCGATACCGGCGAAGAAACCACCCACCGCGTACTTCTTGCCGTGCGCGAGGAACCGGTCCAGCAGACCACGCTGGTCGAGCACCTCGATACTGCGCACGTGCAGACCGAGCGCGCGAACGAACGGAGGCAGCTCCGGTTCCTTCTCCACCACGAGCACCCGCACCCCGTGCAGCCGCAGCTCACTGGCGAGCATCAAGCCGGTCGGCCCGCCCCCGGCAACGATCACATCGAACATGAACCGCCCATTCCCTCGAGGTTTGCGTTTCGGCCAGCTGCTTCACGCGGTCTCGCGACGCGGCACGCACGTCGCGAGCCCCTGGTTTCAGCAGGTTCTGGCTTCGGCCGGACATTCTGCGGCACGACCGGGGTCTTGCCGCAAGACCCCCACTGCGCTATATGTTGAAAGTGGCGGAGAGGTAACGCAGCATCACCACGGTCTCGAAGTGCCTCGTCTCGACCAATCGGAGCGCGATGCGCTTGTCCAGCGATGGGAACATCGGTGTGCCGCCGCCGAGCACCACGGGCGAGACGAACAGCTGATACTCGTCGACGAGCCCGTGTGGCATCAGCGAGGCCGCCAGGCTCGCGCCACCGACCTCCATGACCCCATCACCTCCGGCCTTGAGCTTGCGGACCTCCTCGACCGCGTTCGCACTGACCAGCGTGCTGTTCCAATGGACCTCGGTGAGCGTCCGAGAGAAGACGACCTTGGGCTTCGCCATCCAGAGCCCGCCGAACTCACGCTCGATGCGCGTCGCGTCCTCTGGCACGTGCGGCCAGTACTGGGCCATCAACTCGTACAGCCGGCGGCCGTGCAGCGAGATCTCGATCTCGCGGTAGCGGTCGTTGTGGAACTGGTGCAGCTCCTCGTCCGGAACAGTCCAGTCGATGCTGCCGTCACGGTCGTTGACATAGCCGTCCAGGGACACGCCGAACGTGTAGATCAGTTTCCTCATGACAGGTAGACCTCCCGTGCGCTCGAAACTCATCGGTGCTCATCGGACCTCACCAGACGTTGAGCCATACCCTTCGGCTTCTCGGCGACCTCACATCGCTTGCACCCGTTGACAACTCGGCATAAGAGGTCAGGCCGACCGATCGGGAGCGGTTCGCGGAACCCCGTGGGCTATGTCGTGAAAAGCGGACCGGAGCAGCGCGGTGATTCGTTCGGGCTCGGCGTCGCGCAGACCGTCCAGTTGGAGCAGATAGCGTCCGATGACCGCGCCGATGGTGAGGGCGCCGATGAGCCCGGCGCGCAGGTCCGCGTCATCGGCGGCGAGGTGCTGGGCCGCCTGCTGCTGACGGGAGACCATGGCGGACCTGACCTCGTCGGCGGCCTCGGGGTGGGTGAACATGGATCGGATCGAGGCAAGCGCATCGATCGGCGCGGCGGCGAGCTTGTCTTCGAGCGCGGCGAGCAACTGCTCGGCCGCCTGCTCTGGCGTGCCGGCGATCAACTCTTCGGCTTCGAACCCCGCGGCCTGGGCGAAGAGCTTGTCCTTGGATCCGAAGTAGCGCATGACGAGTCCCGGATCGGTCTCCGCTTCGGTCGCGATCGCGCGCACGGTGGCCCGGTCGTAGCCGACCTCGGCGAACAATCTCTTAGCTGCCGCCAGGATCCGGGACTCGGTGCGTTGGCGCTGCTCGGCGCGGGTGAGGGGACGGGAGCTCATGTTCTCAGTCTACGTCCGTTGACTGGACGAGGGTCGCACTGTTAGCCTCAGTCTACGGTTGTTGACTGAATCGCGAGCCGCACCATCCCGGCGTAGTCGCCGGACCTCCCCGGGCTGTTGTCGTTCGCGCGAGTCATTTACCGACGAAGAACGCGTCCTCCGGCGACCGGCCGACCCTGGGAAATATTCCCGGCTGGCTGATCGCGAAATACCCGCTCCCACTATGGATCAGGAGAATCTGGCATGTCTCGACCCGTTGCCGCGGCCGGTTTGCGAATCGCCGTCATCGGCCCCGGCGGAATCGGCAGCACTTTCGCTTTTCAGCTCTCCCGCGCGGGTCACGACGTGACCGTCGTCGCGCGCCGATCTCGACTCGAACGCCTGCGCCGCGATCAGGCGATCGTCACCACCACCGGCGAAAAGGCCGCCGTGCGTGTCGCGGGAGAATTGGACACCACGACACCGTGGGATCTCGTGCTCGTCACGGTTCTCGGATCGGAGGTCGACGTGCTGCTCCAGCGGCTGGCGGACTCCGCCGCGCACACCGTCATGTTCATGTTCAACATCTTCGAATCCCTCGACCGCTTCCGCGACGCGGTGGGACCGGAGCGCACAGTATTCGGCTTTCCTTCGGTGGTCGCCACCATTCGAGACGGTGAACTGGAATCCAGGATTCTGGGCGGCGGCACGCCGTCGACCGTTTCCGATGAGCGTTGGGCGGCTGCCTTTTCCGATGCAGGCATCCCGTCGGCCGCACACCCCGATATGGAGAGCTGGCTGCGTACCCACGCTGCGTTCGTCGTGCCGATGTTGCTGGCCGGGCAGAGTGCGCACCGCACCGGCCGCGGTCTCGACCGACGCGAAGCGACCGCACTGGCCCGCGCCCTGCGCGAGGGATTGCGCTTGGTACGCCAACTGGGAAGCAGCATCACCCCCAGCCCGATGGCCGTTCTTAGCCGCCTGCCGATCTCCGTGGTCGCGGCGCTGCTGTGGACGGCCACCCGGCTGCCGGTGTTCGTCAGAACGACCTCGGTGGCGCCGACAGACGAACTGGCGGCACTTATCGACGAGATGAATTCCACAGCGCCACACGGGACACCGGCCCTGCTGGCAGTCCGGCCCGAATAACACTGCCGGACAATCTCGCAGACCTTTCCCACGCCTCGCAGAGTCTGTGGGCGCTGCGAGACGTTGGAAGTCCCTGCGGGGAACCAGCGTCGGATCGCCGGCTGGTGACGGTATGTCAGCTGTAGGCGATGTCTTCGAGGATCTCGAGGACATCGATCACTTTTCGCCGCTGGGTTTCGGTCAGTTTCTCGCGTAGGGCGTCGAGCAGGAAAGGGTCGTCCGGGCCGCGTGTACCGCGCACCATGGCACGCCCCTCGCCGGTGAGCATCAGATTGACGCGGCGCGCGTCGTCGGCGTCGCGCACGCCGACGATCAAGCCTTCGTCGCGCAGTTCGTCTATCAGATTCCGGATCGTTTGCGGGCGCAGCGCCTCCGCCTGCGCCAGTTCGGTCGCGGTCATGGTTTCGAAACGGTCGAGCCTGCCCATCACCGAAAGCTGGGAGGGCGACAGGCGACCGGCGCTGTCCCGCTGGCGACTTCGCCGCAACAGCAGGACGAACACCACGCGCAGGCGCGCGGCGACGGCGGGCAGCGGTACGGACTCCGCGGCGTCCGCAGCTTCGATCTGATCAAAGACCTCACGAAAGCCCTTCTGCTGCGGTGAGAACGACGGAGCCGCCGCCGTCTCGCCAATCTGTTGTGGGGACATGGAACCTCCCGCGGGGTCGAACACGCAGGCTCACCGTAACCCGATCTTCGTGCCGCGACACACCCAGCCGCGCACGCCTTGTGGCGGCTGGGCAACATCCGAGTATCCTTTGTGCCCGCCGACAGATTGATGCAACGACCGGTCTCAGCAACGCAATGCGGCACACTTCCGCGCCGAAAGGGATCGGACCGAACACGATGCTGCGTCAATGCCGTAGGCGAATCCTTGTCGTCGGCGACATATGCTCTGAGACAACAGATCCCGCGCGCCCATGTGCATTCGACGAATGGCCGATTTTCACGATCGATACCGGTGGTCGCGCCCTATCGTCTAGACGTGCAGGCGAACAAGGCATGCCATGGATTCGACCTTCCTGGTTCGCGAAGGCGCGCGGCGACGGCAGCCGCCGATCCCTCGGCGGCAGGAGTGGACGACACACCCGTCCACGCGCTGTGGGAGACGCAATGGTCGCCGCATGGGTTCGAGTACCGTTGGCGCAGTGCGGATTTCGATACCACGACACCGGCCGACGCGTTGGCGCGGACGCCGGTGGGATCGACCGAGACAACCGTGTTCTCGCCCGGTGGAGAACATGCCGTCGAGACACTGCCCACGCTGTCCGGTGGCGGCAGCATCACCGCCGATATCGACGTGCCGGAAACCGATCCCCGCGGACTCCTCTTCGCCCTCGGCAACCGGTGCGGCGGCGTGGCGGTCTATGTCATCGGCTCGAGGCTCCGCGTCGCCGTCACGACGGCGAGCGGAACGTTGCACGTGCGGGCCGACCGAATTCTGACTCCGGGTCGGCACCGTGTCGGCTGCGTACTGCGTCCCGCGGGCGAGAACCTGCACGTCGGCGCGATGCTGGACGGCGTGGTGGTCGGAGGTGGCCGCGGCGAACACCGCCTCCCGCTCACGAACCCGCACGAGCCGACGATCCTGTCCGTGGGCTACGACTGCGGACTCCGTCTCGGCACTCGATATCAGCCGCCGTTCACCTGGAACGGCACGCTGCATCGTCTGAGCATCGACGCCTGACACCTACCGCGCCACCCGCCGCGGGACGGTGTCGGCGTCACGGTGACCGCGAGCCACCATCGCCGAGCGCAGGTACCACAACCCGGAAGCCTGAGTCGGGTCGAAGTCGATGAGTTGACCGATCCGTTTGAGGCGATAGTCGACGGTGTTGGTGTGCACGTGCAGCAGCCGCGCCGTGCGCTGGCGGTTCAGATTGGTGGCGATGTAGGTCTTCAGCGTCTCGAGGAACTCCGGATACTCCTCCAACGGATCCAGCAGCGAACCGAGGAAGTCGCGTGCCGGACCGGGCCGGCTCAGCTGATACTCCAACGCCATGTCGTCGAACCGATACAACCCGGCGTCGAATTGCAACCGCTGCACCATGTCCAGCAGCTCGTGCGCCTCGTCGGCGGCCTCTGGGATCCGTCGCAATCCCGCTTGCACAACGGTCGCCTCGATCGGCGTCTGAGCGGCGTCGGTCAACCACTTCACCAGGAATTCCAATGCGGCGTCGTCGAATTCGTCGACGGGCAACAGAATTGTTCCGCCGTCGACGCTCAACAGCGACAGCGCGCGATCCCCGCACCGGGTGGCCAGCTCCGCTTGCACGCGGCGTAACTTGCGCCGCGCCACCACTTTCGGGTCCAGCTTGCGGTTCGCTTCGTCGGGGTGCGGCGGAATATGCACCGCCAGAACGTGATAGGAGTCGGCGATCGGGACTCCGCACTCGCGGGCCATGGTGGAGTTGCTGTTGCCGCCGAGCAGTGCCGAGGTGAGCGTGTGCACCGCGGTGTGATGCTCGCTGACCACCGCCTTCAGCTCTCGCACGTAGGCGACCGACACGGTCGCGCTGATGGTGTCCAGGATGTCCAGCAACCGGCGCGCGAGATGCACCAGACTCTGGTGATCGCTGGTAGTCGCGTTCGCTAGGACGAGATCGAAGCCCAGCTTGAAACCCTCGTGTATCGCATGCTGGATGGTGTCGATCGGAACGCCCTCGCGCGCCCATTGCGCGGCGGCCGCGCCCACCTGCTCGATGTCGGAACCCGTTTCCTCACCGCCATCGAGCATCCGCGTCGCGAGCTCCAAACACACGCGCGTCACCGCGGCCACGTCCCCACCTAGTGCGTCACCCGGCAGGGTGTTACACGGAGCGACCGTTTCGAGAAAATGCCCGACCATTCGCTGCGATATCTTGCGAACATCCTCGAGATGTGCCGATACCGGTCGGCCCGACACCGTAAGTTCCGGATCGGCCTCCTGTGCGGACATGAAACCTCCCGCTGGTAGTGCACGCGCCGCCACCGTAACCCGCGCAATACCCAGCGGCGGCCGCTCTCCAGCGGGTTTGTGGCAGCTGGGCAACGTCCCGACGTCGTTTGTGCGGACCGACAGATAGATAGAACGGCCGGTCGCACCAACAGCCGCGGTTCTCGTCACCGTGCGCGGCCGCTTCGCCTCCCTCGTCCACGAGCCGCGCCGCCACCTCGATCAGGGTGTCCCGTGTGGTCCGCACCGCCCTCCGCCCCGCCCGCCTACGTCGAGCCGCATCCGGCGCTGGCGGCCGACGGCTATGTCACCCATAGCGAGTCGCTCGTGATCGACGTACCAGGCGATTCGTTGTCAGTCGCCCTCGCGACGGTTCGAATCGCCGGACCCGTTGGCCGACAACGCCATTTCGCGGCGCTCGCCGTCGGCCTCGGTGATCGCGGTGGGAATCTTCGGCAGGGCGTATGGATGGTGGCGGCCGAGCCAGTCCAGCAGTTCCTCGCGGACCGCGCAGCGCAGGTTCCACGCGTCGTCGGCGTCCGCGGCCGACATCGTCGCGCGCACCACGATGTTCGTCGGCGTGCTGTCGGTGACGACCAGGTTCCAGTTGCGGCGGTCCCACTCCGGGCGGTCACGCAGGTAGTCGTGCAGATGCTCGCGCAGCAGCGGCACCGGCGTGCTGTGGTCGAGGTGCAGGAACACCGTGCCAGTGAGCTGGGAGCCGCCCCGCGACCAGTTCTCGTACGGCTTGCTGTTGAAATAGGAGACCGGCATGGTCAGCCTGCGGTCGTCCCAGATTCGCACGGTGAGAAAGGCAAGGGTGATCTCCTCCACGGTCCCCCATTCGCCTTCCACCACGACCGTGTCGCCGATCTTCACCGAATCGCCGAAGGCGATCTGCAACCCGGCCATGAGATTGCTCAACGTCGACTGCGCCGCGACGCCCGCGATGATGCCGATCACGCCTGCCGATGCCAGCATCGAGGTGCCCAGCGTGCGCAGACTCGGGAACAGCAGCAAGATGGAAACCGCGGCGGTCGTGACCACCAGCACCGAGGTGACGATGCGGCGCACCAGCGCGAGCTGGGTGCGCAGTTGGCGGACGCGCGAAATCTCGTTCGTGCGTCCGGCGTAGCGCCGCAGCAGATTCTCGGCGACCGCGTCGGCGGCCCGGATGATCAGCCATGCCGCCGCCATGATCGCCGCGGTGGCCAGCAGGTTCCGTATCGCCGCGTCTTGACGTAAGTTCAACTCCGCCAAGGGATAGGCGGCATGCAGGGTCACCGCACCGACCAGTGCTTGGAAAGGCAGCTGGACCCGGCGCAACAGCATCGGCAGATGCGTATCGGGACGACGACGCGCGGTGTAGCGCAGCAGTCCATCGACCAGCAGTCCCGCCGACACGGTGATCGCGACCGTGCCGAACAGGACGATCAACGGCCGTAATACGTCCTCCACGAGCTCGAACTCCTCTCGTCGTCAGGTGGGCCACGGTGCGCCGCGATAGCGGAAACGCACCGTGGCCTCGGGCGTTCACAGCAGTGCCAGCGTGAAACTCAGCACGCACAGCACGAGAACCCATGCGGCGATGGTCAGGTGGATGGGGCCCGCTTGCTCGGCCGAGCCGGAACGGTGTCGGCGGTCGGCACGATACTGCGGGCGCGAAGCCGAAACGGCCACGTTGTCCTCCTTCAGTCGACTTGCCTCAGCCACTCGCATACCCGCTCCCGCCGAAGATCGACATGAAGACCTTGTGGCGGATCCCACCTCGGCCGCATCAGACCTCGTGATGATTCGAATACTCTCGCCGGTGCGGCATTCCACATCACCTACATAGCCGCGTCGACACAATGCACTGCCGCCCAGACAGTTTCGCCGTGAGGTAGGCGGAGACGTTTCTCTTCCGCCGGCGACCCGAGCGGACCCCCGGTGGTCTGCGTGGCCAGCGTGCGGCCGCTCCGCTCAGCGCGATTGCCCGCGTCGAGACAGCAGCGATTGCAAGACGACCAAGGCGCCGAGGGCGAGCACGGCCACGCCGATCACGCGCAGTCCGAACTCGGCGCCCGCCACGAACGCCGCGACGACCTCGTCGGCGCGCGCGGAGGTGGTGGCGGCGAGCGCCTCGGCCACGGTGCGCGGATCGTGGCCCACGCGAATGTCGGGTGGCAGCGCGGCGACGAACCGGGCGTTGAGCGCGGTGCCGATGACCGCGACGCCGAGCGCGCTGCCGAACTCGCGGGTGGTGGCCTGTAGTCCGGCTCCCACTCCGGCCCGATCGGACGGCAGTGACATGGTGATCGCGCCGGAAAGCGTCGGAAGTGCCAGCGTCACACCGATTCCGGTGACGACGAGCCACGCGGCGTAGGCGGCGTACGGCGTCTGTTCGGTGCTGGTGGATATGCCGAGCAGTCCGCCGCCGACGAACACGAAGGCAAGGGCGACGGTGGCGTCCGGACCGACGCGATGCGCGAGGCGTCCGACGTGCCGGGTGCCGAGGACGACCGGGACGGTGAGCGGGATGATGCCGAGCCCGGTGTGCAGGACGCCGAATCCCTTGCCGTATTGAAGAAACGACGCGTTGACGTAGAACAGCGCGAACATGCCGAAGAAGACCGCCGTCATGCCGAGGCAGGCGCTGCGCAGGCGTGGCAGCCGCAGTATCCGCGGGTCGAGCAGTGGGTGCTCCACTCGCAGTTCGACGATCGTCCAGATCGCGAACAGCGCTGCGGCGCAGCAGAATTCACCGATCACCAACGCGCTGCCCCAGCCCGCCTCCTGGCCTTGAACGATGCCGAGCAGCAGTGCGACCGACGCGCCGACGAGCAGCACGGTGCCGAAGGGGTCGAGGCTCCGGCCGCTGCGCGGCGAAACCGGCGCGACCAGGCCGACGAGCGCCGCGAGGATCAGTGCGACCGGGATTCCCGCACCGAAGAGCCAGCGCCACGACCCGCTCGTCAGCAGGGCTCCGCCGCCGACGTTGCCGACGACTCCGCCGATCCCGGTCATCGAGGCCCAGGTCGCTATCGTCGCGCTCCTGCGTTCGGCGGGTACCGCGTGCAGGAGGATCGCGAGCGTGTTCGGCAGCACGGCGGCGGCGCCGATCCCCGTGACCGCGCGGCCCGCGAGCAGGACGGCGACATTCGGCGCTGCCGCCGAGATCAGCGCGCCGACCGCGAACGAGGTCAGCCCGGCGAGCAGTATCCCCTTGCGCCCGAAGCGGTCCCCTGCCGCACCGCCGGAGATCACCAGGCAGGCGAAGCAGATCACGTAGGTGTCGACGATCCACACCAGCGCCGACGCGGACGGGCGCAGCGCGCTCGCGGCGAGTATGGGGACGGCGAGGTTGATCGCGGCGACCATCCCGACGACGAGGACGACGCATGCGCACATGACGGTGAGCAAGCCGCGCGGGGCGGCCGGACGCACGGACGCGGCGGGTGATGTTGGGTTCAGGACGGTTGATCGCATGCCGATGACGGTATTGACCTGCGACATCTGCACGCCACGCAACTTTTACAACCGACGATTGCGTACTATGCAATCGTGCCTGGGCAGCTCGACCTGAATCTCCTGCGTGTGTTCGACGCACTGCTGTGCGAAGGCAGCGTCACGGCGGCATCGGAACGGCTGAATCTGTCCGTTCCGGCCACCAGCCGAGCGTTGGGCCGGTTGCGGCGCACGATGGGCGACCCGATCCTGGTGCGCGCTGGCCGCGGGCTCGCGCCGACACCGTTCGCGCTGCGCACGGCTCCGCGCGTGCGGTCACTGCTCGACCAAGCCGAGGCGTTGATCAACGCCGACCGGGAGATCACCGTCGCGGAATTGCAGCGCACGTTCACCATTCGCATCAACGACGGCGTCGCGGCGACGCTGGTGACGACCGCGGTCGACGCCGTATCCGCGGCTCCCGGTGTGACGTTGCGGTTCGTGACGGAAGGCACGGAGAGCATCGAGGCGCTGCGTGACGGCTCGATCGATCTCGACGTCGGTGTCGGCGACGAAGACGCTCCCGACATCCACGACGCCGTCCTGTATCGGGAACGACTGGTCGGCGTCGTCCGCGCGGGCAGTGCGCTCGGCCGTCGACGCAGCCCGACCTTGGCACAGCTGTGCCGATATCCGCACGTCTCGGCCTCCCGCCGGGGGCGCGCGCGGGGACCGCTCGACGACGCGCTCGCCGCCGCGGGCCTGCACCGCCACGTCGCCGTCGTCGTGCCCACCTCGGCCGTCGCCGCGCTGTTGGTGTCCGCGAGCGACTACGTAGGACTCATCCCACAGCGCCTCGCCGAGCAATACGGCCGAACCCTCGGCATTCGCTGGTTCCCGATCCCGGCGGACCTGCCGGAAATCGATGTGCGACTGCACTGGCATACACGGCTCGACGCCGACCCCGCACAACGCTGGCTGCGTGACACGATTCGCGAGGCGCTCAGCGCCCCCGGTATCGGCTGATCCCGGCCGACCGCGGGAGCGCGAAAACCGTTCCCGCGTCGGCTCACTCGGCTACTGCATGGCGAAGCGGAGCAGCGCCTGCTTGTCGCCCTGCTTGATCTTGCCCTTGCGGTTGAGCACTTCCAGTTGCCACGCGCCGCCGTTGCGGAAGGCGCGGGCAACGGCATTGGCGTTGTCGGTGCCGAGCAGGGACGGCCAGATGTCGGCGACCTGCTGGCTGCTGCCGCCACTGGCGTCGTAGATCTTGAACGAGATGTTGTTCGCCTTCTCGAACGAGCTGCCCTTCTTGAAGGCCGCCGCCACGAAGACGATGGCGTCGACGCCGCCCGGCACATCGGCGAAGGTGACGTGCACCGTCTCGTCGTCGCCCGCGGCCGCGCCCGTCTGCTCGTCGCCGGTGTGCAGGACCGCGCCGTTGCCCAGCGGATCGAGCGAATCGAGGCCCGCGAAGCGGACCGGCTCGCTGCCCTGCATGAGAATCGCGATCAGGTCCAGGTCGACGCCGCGCTTGCGGCGCGCCCAGCCGAGCGCTCCGCCGCTGGTGCCCGCCGTGGGATCCCAGCTCACCCCGACGCTCAGCTTGGTGATGCCGGCGAGATCCGCGGCGCCGTCCTCTTTCCGGAGCGTGATCATTGCCCGCTTCCCCTTCTACCGTCCGAGTCTCGGTGGTGGCTTTCGCTCGGGCGCAACGCCCCTGGTCTCGACCACGACACTACCCACGAACGGCGGGGCCGTACAACACGAATCAGCCCGCTGCGGCGAGCAGGGTTGCCCGACGGTGCCTTTCGGGGACCCGGCCGGGCGGAGGCGGACTCGGATCAGGCCGCAGCGGACAGCGCCGCGAACTCGTCGTCGGTGAGCGTGATTCGCGCGGCGTCGATGTTCTCCTCGACGTGGGCCACCGAGGAGGTGCCCGGGATCGGCAGGATCACCGGGGAGCGGCGCAGCAGCCAGGCCAGTGCCAGCTGGGCAGGCGTCGCGCCGTGCTCCTTGGCGATGGCGTCCAGCGGGCCGCCTGGCCGGGCGAGTTCACCGGTGGCGATCGGGAACCACGGAATGAACGCTATGTTCTCGGCCTCGGCGTACTCGAGCACCGCCTCGTCGGCGCGGTTGGCCAGGTTGTAGAGGTTCTGCACCGACACGATCGTCGCGATCTCGCGCGCCTGCCGCAGCTGCTCCACGCTCACCTGCGAGACGCCGATGTGCCGGATCTTGCCCTCTTGTTGCAGCAGGACGAGTTCACCGAGCTGGTCGGCCAGCGGCACCTGTGTGTCGATGCGGTGCAGCTGGTAGAGGTCGATGCGGTCGACGCCGAGGTGACGCAGGCTGAGTTCGGTTTGCTGGCGCAGGTATTCCGGCCTGCCGACCGGGCGCCAGTCGCCGGGGCCGGAGCGGGTCAGCCCGCCCTTGGTGGCGATGACGAGATCGTCGGCGTAGGGGTGCAGCGCCTTGCGGATCAGCTGTTCGCTGACGAACGGACCGTACGAGTCGGCGGTGTCGATGAAGTTCACGCCGAGTTCGACGGCGCGGCGCAGCACCCGGACGGCCTCGTCCGGATCCGCGGGGTCGCCCCAGACGCCGGGACCGGTGATCTGCATCGCGCCGTAGCCGAGGCGGTGGACGGGCAGGTCACCACCGAGGGCGAAGACGCCAGACGATTCGGCGGGGCGGGAGGTGTCCGTGGTTGGCATGGGAAACCTTTCTGAGAGAAGACGATTCGTGCGCGCGGCGCCGGGCTACGCGCCCGCGCCGCGCATCATGCCCGGAAACGCTTCGATCGGCGCGCCGAATCCGTCGCGCGTGAAGCCGGCGGACGGCCCGGTGCCGAGCAGCCCCGCGAGTACCGCGTCGATCGCGGGATCGAACAGGTCGCGGGGATTCGCCACGGATTCCAGGCCGATCACCAGCGCGACGCAGATGTCGGCGGCGGCCGCGGGCGGCACGGAACCCGCCGTGCCGGCGGTGTCGAACAACTCGATCAGCAGCCCGCGCAGATCGCCGGTGAACGTGGCGCAGACATCACCGAACAGCCGCGCCTTGGCGTCGAGCAACTCCGCCGCGTGTGGCGAGTCGCCGCGCAGCCGAAGCACCAGCTCGAGTTTCGCCGCAAGGACGCCCCGAATGCGTTCGGCCGCAGGGGCATCCGCCGACGCGGCGGCACGGGCGCAGGCGAGCGCCTGATCGTGCAGCCGCTCGGCGAGCCTGCGCACGGCGTCGTCCTTGCCGCGGACGTACTGATAGACCGCCGACCGGGACACGCCCATCGTGGCGCCGATGTCGTCGACCGTGGTGCGCCGCACGCCGTATCGCGCCAGGCACTCGTAGGTGGCGTCGAGGACCTCGTCGAGCCGGTCGGTGGCCATGATCAGGACAGTTTCCGGATCAGCTCCTCGGCGACGCCGGCCGAGGAGGCGGGGTTCTGGCCGGTGATCAGGTTGCGATCGGCGACCACGTTCGGCGACCACGGGTCCGCCTCGCGGAAGTCGGCGCCGATCTGCACCAACCGGTCCTGCAACAGCCACTTGGCTTTGTCGGCGAAACCGGCTTGCGTCTCTTCGGCATTGGTGAAGCCGGTCAGCGTGTAGCCCGCGAAGGCGTTGGTCCCGTCGGCCTTGGTCGCGGCGAGCAGCGCGGCGGGCGCGTGGCACACCACGGCCAGCGGCTTACCGGAATCCAGTGCGGTGGTGAGCAGTGCGCCGGAGGTGGCGTCGACCGCGAGGTCTTCCATCGGCCCGTGCCCGCCGGGGTAGAACACGGCGTCGTACTCGGCGAGGTCGACGTCGGCCAGCGCGATGGGCTCGGCGAGCTCGGGACTGGTGGACACCACCTCGGCCCGGTGGTCCGCGGTCTCCTGACCGCCGTTGACCTCGGGCGCCAGGCTGCCCTTGTCAACGCTGGGTACGACGCCGCCAGGGGTGGCCACCACGACCTGGTGGCCCGCGCCTTTCAGCGCCTCGAAGGGCACGACGAACTCCTCAGCCCAGTATCCGGTGGGGTGCTTGGTGCCGTCGGCCAGTGTCCAGTAGTCGACACCGGTCATCACGAACAGAATTTTCGCCATTTCTCGTCTCCCTCGTTCGGAACCCGCGACGGGTTCGGTCATCGGTGCACGTCGTCTGGTCCGGATCAGGTCGCCATGTCCACGGACTGACGTTCCGCGTCCGATCCGTCAGTGGCGACATCGACGACGGTAGGCGCGATTCGCCGGGCATCGCCAATAGGAATCGAGATGTGAGACATCGAGTTTTCTATGGCAGCACACTGTTGACATCACGTGATGTCAACAAATACCGTCAGAGGAGCCTGTTTCAACGATGAGAGGCGAGGACGGCGGTATGAGCGAACGAAGTCGGCCGAGCGACAGCGAGGCGGAGACATGAGCGAACGAAGTGAGCGAATCATGTGCCAGCGCGCCTTGCGCATGCCGAAGCCGAGCGACAGCGAGGCGCAGGCATGAGCGAACGAAGTGAGCGAATCATGTGCCAGCGCGCCTTGCGCATGCCGAAGCCGAGCGACAGCGAGGCGCAGGCATGAGCACAACCACGTACGACGACCAGGCGCACGCGATACACGCGCGCGACGTGCGGTTCGATTTCGATTCGGTGCCCATGCACTACATCCCCGGCGAGGTGATGGCGACCCACATCATCAACGTCATGCACCTGGTGCTGCCGGAAGGCGAGCGGGCCATGGCGCAGGCGCTGGCCGAAGCGCTGCCGCTCATCGACGACGAACGGCTGCGCGAGGAAGTCCAGGGATTCATCGGCCAGGAGAACATGCACGCCAGCTCGCACGAGAAGGCGCGCAAGCATCTCGAGTCGATCGGGCTGGACGTCGGCCCGATGGTGGACACCGTGTCTTGGCTGGTCGACCGGGTGCTCGGCGATCACGGCCTGAGCGGGCGCGCCAAGCGCGAGTGGCTCTGCGAGCGGCTCGCCCTGTTCGCCGGGATGGAGCACTACACGGCGGTCATCGGCGAGTGGCTGCTGACGAACGACCAGCTCGAGGCCAAGAACATGCATCCGGCGATGCTGGATCTGATCCGCTGGCACGGCGCGGAGGAAGTGGAGCACCGCAGCGTGGTCTACGACGCCTACATGCACGTCGACGGCGGGTACTTCCGCAAGGCGCGGACCAGCCTGCTGGCGAGCTTCGGCCTGCTCGCGCTGTTCGTGATCTCCGGCGGCTACCTGTTCCACAAGGATCCAGAGCCGGACAAGGGACGGCACTGGCCGCTCCAGATGCTGAGCGCCTCGGCCCGCGGTGTGATTCCGCAGTTCACCACCTTCGTCACCGAGATCCCACGCTATCTGCGGCCGGGTTTCCATCCGTCCCAGCTCGGCCCCATGGACAACGCGATTCGCTACCTCGCGCAGTCGCCCGCGGCCCGCGCGGGTGAGGCGTGAACGCCATCGTGACCGGGAGCTATCGTCCGCCGCTCCCGGCGCGCGCGGTGGCGGGCCTGCTCGGCGCCTACAAGCGCGCTTTCGCCTCCGAGGCAACTGCCGGGCTGCTGTCGCGTCCGAATCCCGTGCGCCGCACTGGTTTCGAGTTACAGCTGCGGATCGACGCGCGCGTCGTCGAGGCCGAGGACGTGATCAGCCTGACGCTGCGGTCGCCCGGCGGCGCTGATCTGCCGTCCTGGATTCCCGGAGCGCACGTCGACGTGTTCCTGCCGTCCGGCCGCCAGCGGCAGTATTCGCTCACCGGCGATCCTTTCGACCGCAAGACGTACCGAATCGCGGTGCGCTATCTCGCCGACGGCGACGGCGGTTCCCGTGAGATGCACGACGAGCTGCGCGAGGGCGACCTGTTGCGAATCAGGGGGCCGCGCAACGCCTTCACCTTCGTCGACGCGCCGGAGTACCTGTTCGTCGCGGGCGGCATCGGCATCACGCCGATCCTGCCGATGGTGACCGAGTGCGCGCGCCGCGGCGCGCCGTGGCGGTTGATCTACCTCGGGCGATCGCGGGCGAGCATGCCGTTCCTGCCACGGCTCGAGCGCTGTCGCGGCGGCCGCCTCGAGGTGCGGCCGGACGACGAGTACGGCGTACCCGATCTCGATGCCCTCATGGCAGAGGCGCCGCGCGGCGCCGCGGTATACGTCTGCGGTCCGCCGCCGCTGATGGAGTCAGCGCGCCGCGTGCTCTCCACCACCGACCCGACCGCCTCGGTGCACACCGAGCGCTTCTCGCCGCTTCCCGTCCAGGACGGCGCGCCGTTCCGTATCACGTTGCTGCGCAGCGGAAAGACGGTCGACGTCGGCGGCGACGAGTCCGCGCTGGCCGCCATTCTGCGCGTGCGGCCCGGCACCCCGTTCTCGTGCAGGCAGGGCTTCTGCGGCACCTGCAAGACGCGGGTCTTCGCAGGCGAGATCGACCACCGCGACCGGTCGCTGCCGGAATCCGAGCGGGATTCCGCCATGCTCACTTGCGTGTCGCGCGCGCTCGGGGACGACCTCGTCCTCGATCTCTGACCCCACGGGCAACGGCGCCCGTTCCGGAAAGGAATCTCCTCATGTCCGCACCGAGCGGAACCGAGCCCGAGCACCGCGCGATCGTCGTGATCGGCGCGGGCATCGCGGGCATCGGCCTCGCCGTCAAGCTGCGCGAAGCAGGTTTCGACGATTTCGTCCTGCTGGAGCGCGCGAGCCGGCTCGGCGGGACCTGGCAGGCCAACACGTACCCTGGCTGCGCCTGCGACGTGCCATCGCACCTGTACTCGTATTCGTTCGCGCCGAACCCGGATTGGTCGCGCACTTATGGGACCCAGCCGGAGATCCTCGCCTACCTGCGCTCGGTGGCCGAGCGCCACGATGTTGTGCGGCACATGCGCTTCGACACCCCGCTGCTCCGCGCGCGCTGGGATGAAGACGCGCTGCGGTGGCGCATCGAGACCGAGCGCGGCGAGTTCTCGGCCGACGTGCTGATCTCCGCGGTCGGCCCGTTCAGCGAGGCCAAGATCCCCGGCTTCCGCGGCCTGAGCGATTTCGAAGGCGCGCAATTCCATTCGCTGCACTGGGATCACGAGCACGACCTCACCGGCGAGCGTGTGGCCGTGATCGGCACCGGCGCGTCGGCAGTGCAATTCATCCCGGAGATCCAGCCGATCGCCCGGCGGCTCACCGTGTTCCAGCGCTCCGCGCCGTGGATCGTCTCCAGGATGGACCGGAGGACGCTCGGTGTGGAACGCGCGCTGCTGCGGCGAATGCCACTGCTGGGCAAGGCGATGCGTGGCGCGTATTTCGCGGGGATCGAGAGCTTCGGCTTGGTCGGATTCGTGGACAGGCGGTTCCGGCATCCGTTCCAGGCGCTGTCGCGGTGGCAGTTGCACCGGCAGGTTCGCGACCCCGAGCTGCGCGAGAAGCTCACGCCCGACTACATGATCGGCTGCAAGCGCGCCATCTTCTCCGACGCGTACTACCCCGCGCTCGCCCAGGACAACGTAGATGTCGTCACCGAGCGCATCGCGGAGATCCGGCCGCGGTCGATCGTCACCGACACGGGCGCGGAATACCCGGTCGACACCATCGTCTGGGGCACCGGGTTCGGTGCGCTGCCGCAGCTGTACGAGCGAATCGTCGGCAAGGACGGCCGGTCGATCGCGGAGGCGTACCGGGACCGGCCCGGCAGCTATCTCGGCGCGGCCGCCGCCGGTTTCCCGAACATGTTCTGCACGTTGGGCCCGTTCGGCGCGGCCGGGAATCAATCGGCCATCTACATGATCGAGGCCCAGATCGGCTACATCGTGGACGCGCTGAAGACGATGCGCGACAGGGGTATCCGTCGCGTCGAGGTGCGTCCCGGCGTGCAGCGGTCCTTCCTGGACGAGATGGAGGAACGCAGCAGGGAGACCGTCTGGCTGAAGGGCGGCTGCGACAGCTACTACACCACGGCCGACGGCCGCAACGCCGGTCTGTATCCGGACTGGAGCTTCCAATACCGCCGCCGCGTCGCCGAATTCGACGTCGCGTCCTACGAAGCGAGTGTCCGATGAGCGCGCACACCCTGCACACCGTGCGAAAACTGTTGCAAGCGGTACCGTCCGCGCTGGCGGGCGGCCGGGGAGGGTACGACGTCGAGGGCAAAATCGTGGTGATCACCGGGTCCGCGACGGGCATCGGATACGCGCTGGCCCGGCTGTTGTACGCGCGGGGTGCGCGTCTCGCGCTGGTCGACATCGACGGCAGGGCGGCCGCCGCCGCGGCGACCGGGCTCGGCAGTCGCGCCATCGGGATCGGGGCCGACGTGGCGGATCGCGCGGACATGCGCCTGGCGATCGACCGGGTGCGCGAGCGCTTCGGCGGCATCGACGTGGTCGTGGCCAACGCGGGCATCGTGCCGAAACCGTCGAGCATCCGGCTGATGGATCCGGCGGATTTCGATCGCGTCCTCGCGGTGAATCTGACCGGCGTGTTCAACACGGTCCACCCGAGCCTCGACGACATCGTCGCCGCGCGCGGGCACGTGGTCGTCGTCTCGTCCTGCGCCGCATTCGCGCCGGGCATGGGCGGGTCGCCGTACATGGTGAGCAAGGCGGGCGTCGAGCAGTTCGGCCGGGCGCTGCGCGTCGAGCTCGCCGCCTCCGGCGCGACGGCGGGCGTGGCCTATTTCGGCATCGTCGACACCGCGATGACCCACGAGACGCTCGATGACGACGACATGGGCGCCGAACTCGGCGACCTGCTGCCCTGGCCGCTGAACAAGCGGATCAGCCCCACCGAGGCCGCCGCGTCCATCGCCGACGGCATCGCAAGGCGCGCGCCCCGCACCATCGCCCCCGCGGGCTGGGAGCCGTACGCCATGCTGCGCGGCGCGCTGAACGTGGTTCTCGATCAGCAGCTCAGCACCGACGAGCGGGTGCGGTCGCTGACGAACCGCCTGGAGCAGCGCATCCGCGCGGAGCGGGGGCGCGCGATCGACGCGTGACGACGCGGTTGTGAATTGACTCATAGTTAATTTACTATCTAGTCAATTCGAGCCGTGGAGAGGATGCGGATGGCGACGCGGTCGTGGTGGGGCTGGGGGAACGTGGCGGACGCCGTGACCGGCGAGGAGCGCGCGGCGTTGGCGCGCCGAGTGGCGGCGACGCTGCCCGGCGCGGATCTCACCGTGCACGAGCCTCCCGAGCTGTCGTCACTGGAACTGCCCGCGCCGCGTGTGCGGGTGCCGGATGCCTTGGCCCCGTTGGCTTCCGAGGACCCCGTCGATCGTGTGGCGCACTCGCGCGGGCAGGCTTTCCGCGACGTGGTGCGGAATCTGCTCGGGCGCGTCGACAACGTGGTCGATCAGGTCGTGCGCCCGCGCACCGAGAGGGACGTGATCGACGTGCTCGACTGGTGCACCGCTTCCGGAGTCGCGGCGATTCCGTACGGCGGCGGCACTTCCGTCGTCGGCGGAGTCGAACCGCGTTGCGCCGAAGACTATCCCGCGACGATCGCCGTGGATCTCGGTGACCTGAACCGCGTTCTGGAGATCGACCGCACCAGCCGCGCGGCGCGCATCCAGGCGGGCATTCTCGGTCCGGCGCTGGAAGACGCGCTGCGCTGGCACGATCTGACGCTGCGCCACTTCCCGCAGTCCTTCGAGTTCTCCAGCCTCGGCGGTTGGCTGGCCACTCGCGCCGGTGGGCACTACGCGACTGTCTACACCCATATCGACGACATGGTCGAGTCGATGCGGGTCGTCACCCCGATCGGCGTGAGCGAATCGCGCAGGCTGCCGGGATCGGGCGCTGGTCCGGCGCCGGACCGGATGTTCCTCGGCTCCGAGGGCATTCTCGGCGTGATCACCGAGGCGTGGATGCGTCTGCAGGATCGGCCACGGTGGCGGGCGGGCGCTTCGGCCGTCTTCGACGACTACGCGAAGGCGGTCGCCGCGACCAGGACCATAGCCCAGTCCGGGCTGTTTCCGACCAACTGCCGATTGCTGGATCCGGTGGAGGCGTTCCTCAACGCCGGAACCGCCTCCGCGGGCGGCGTGCTGGTGCTCGGGTTCGAGTCGGCGGACCATCCGGTGACCGAGCCGATGCAGCGCGCGGTGCAGATCTGTCGCGAGCACGGCGGCCGATTTCCCGACGGCGTGCGCATCACCGACGCGGCCGAGGACAAGGCGAGCGCGGGCGCCGCGGACACCTGGCGGTCTTCCTTCTTGCGCATGCCCTACCAGCGCGACGCGCTCGCGGCGCAGTCCATGATCGTGGAGACCTTCGAAACCGCCTGCACCTGGGACCGTTTCGAGGCGCTGCGCGCCGCGGTGCTGGACGCGGCGACCTCCGCCTTCGACGCGCTCGGCGTGACCGGGGTGGTCAGCTGCCGGTTCACCCACGTCTATCCCGACGGTCCCGCACCGTATTTCGGCGTCTACGCCGCCGGGCAGTGGGGCCGCACCGTAGAGCAGTGGGACGAGATCAAGGCCGCGGTCTCGGAGGCGCTGGCGACCAACGGCGCGACCATCACCCATCATCACGCGGTCGGCCGCGATCACCGGCCGTGGTACGACCGCCAGCGACCGGAACCCTTCGCCGCCGCATTGCGCGCGGCGAAGTCGACGCTCGATCCGGCGGGCATCCTCAACCCCGGCGTGCTGATCGATCCGCCCCACACCGATCGACCGCGCCCGTGCCGCGGTCGATGCCTGTAGCTACGAAAAAGCCCTGCGCGCCAGAAACTTCGCGCAGCATGCGGCGAACCGGCGATCACTCGCTATCTGCCGGGCCAGGTCCCGGTCAAGCGTTGATATCCCGCCGCACCGGCACGATCGACGGCCGCCTTCACCAAGCCGAAGATGGCGCCCTGTAGCGCGGCCGCGATCAGCACTTCGCGCCAACCGTACTCGCGCGCCGTCGCGCTGGGCGCTCGATCCTCTCCGCTCACCCGCCGCCACACCCGGGTGAACACCGCGTTGGCCGCGACGCCGCCGAGCACGCCGACGATCATGCCGAGCGGCTTGTACAGCATCGTCATGCCCGCCTCCGCGCGATCCACCAGATCAGCACCACACCGACGATCGCGGCCGCCGTGATCGACAGCGGCCGCCCGCGCGCCGCGCCGAGCACCTGCTTGCCGACCCCCGCCACCGGGGGCGCGCCCGAGGTAGCGCGGCCGACCAAGTGCTCGACCTGCGCGCGTGCGTGTTCCGCGGTGTCGCGCGCGTAATGCTTGGCGTCGGCGGCACGGTGCCGCGCCGCGTCCGCGGCGTGATGCATCTTGTCCTCGGCGCCGGTCGGGACATCGAATTTGTCGGTCAGCTCACCGAGCCGCCGCTTGACCCGAGTCCCGTCCCGCCGTATGGCATCGGAGATGTGCGAGACGTCCGGTCGTCCCTTGTTGCTCATCGTCGGCTCCCTTTCTCGGCCTCGACGTCACGGAGGGCGACCGTCCGCTGAGGCGCGCGTCGCTCGCCTCCGTTCGCTGGCCGGTTACCCGGCCATATGCAGGTGAAACAGGGTTACAACGCCGGACGCGCCCATCGGCGACCGCGGTGCCGTCGGGTCAGCGCGTCGCGCTGCCCAGGCAGAAAGTGGTCTTGGGCTCGGCCAAGGTGAGGTACTTGTCGGCGTCCTCGCCGCACAGGTTCTCATCGGCCTGCCCGTCGATGCGCCGCACGACCTTGAAGCTGGCCTCCGAGGCGGTGCAGGCCACGTACTTGTAGCCGGTGAGCATGCTTTCGTTGTAGCAGAGGCCCTGCTTGAAGTTCGGGGCCAGGCAGAGGAACGCGGTGGTGCCGCCGTTGAGGGTCTCCTCGTAAGAGGTGTGGTCCTCGTGGCACTCGGTCTTGTTGTCGAAGACCTGCACGACCTTGTAGACGGCGAGGTCCGACGAGCAGTCCACCGGCTCGGTCTCGGGGTCGATCATCGACCCCTCGATGACGTTGATGCAGTCGCCGACGTTCGCGCGGGCGGTGTCGGACTTACTGGCATCCTGGACCACCTGGGCGCCCTTCTCCACCGCCGAACAGCCGAGCGCGCCCAACGCGGCCACGGTGGCGAGCGCCAGCGGCAACCGCGTGAGGATGCCAGAACCAACGAATTTCATTCGTGTCACTTTCTCGTCGATGCGAAGGCGACCGACCGGAGTACCCCTCGTCGCGCCGAACTCCGGCCGTCGCCGTGCCCTTCGGCATGCCCCGCAGGGTCGCGATCGGCCTCGAACACCCAATCGCACAATCGCGCGGACAGCATCCGGGAAAACACGGGAATCCCTCGCGGCGTCCTGGCGCCGGTTAAGCTCGGCCCGGATTGTTTCGCGGCGAGTTTGCCGGAAGTCGGCGGAGGATGATGGTCGAGCGCGCATTCGTGGGACGCCGCGCCCAGCTCGCCGCCCTCGAAGAAGCCCTGGAATCGCCCGACGGCCCGTGGGTGCTGCTGGTCGACGGGCAGGCCGGCATCGGCAAATCCCGGTTGCTCGCGGCGCTCGCCCCGGCCGCCGTCCGCCGTGGACTGCGGGTGCTGACGGTCACGGCCACCGAGGACGAGCAGCCGCAACCTCTGCACGTGATTCACGATGTGCTGGAACGCCTCGCCGACGCGGGGGCCGACGTGTCGAAGGTGCCCACCGACGGCGACCTCACCTCGATCGGCAGCGCCCTGCGCAGGCATCTCGCCACGACGAGCACGCTGCTCGTCGTCGACGACGCCCACTGGGCGGACGCCGAATCCGTCCGCGCGCTGGCATATCTCGTCCGCAATCGCCCCGCGCCGTCGTTCCGGCTGCTGCTCTCCTACCGCTCCGGACAATGCCCGGCCGCCCTTACCCGCGTGCTCACCGCGACCCATACCGCGAACCGGTCGGTGCGGGTGCCGCCGTTCTCGGAAGACGACGTCGCCGCCCTGCTACCGGAGGCGACGGCCGCGCGCCGCGCTCGGCTGCTCACCGCCTCCCGTGGCAACCCGCTCTACCTGCTGCTTCTCGCCGACCTGCCGGATCGGGAGGTGGAGCGGGCGATCGACGGCGAGGACCCGGCCCAGGGCGACTACCCGGGACTGGACCGCACGCTGCGCGCCGAACTCGCGCAGCTGCCGCACCGGGAACGGCTCCTCGCCAAGGCCGCGGCGCTGTGCGGCGCCAACGCCGATCTCGAAATACTTTGCACCACAGCCGAATTGCCGCTCGAAGAGGTCGTCGCCGCACTGGATGAGTTGAGCAGGCGCGGGCTGGTGCACGTCGCCGGATCGTCGGTGACCTTCGGCCACCCGCTGATTCGCACCGCCGCGTACCAGCTGGCGGGCGCGGGCTGGCGGGCCGCCGCGCACCGCAGGGCCGCCGCGCTGCTCCGGCGCCGCGGCGCCGCACTGCCCGCGCTGGCTCGCCATCTCGAACTCGGCCTTCTCGGCACCGACCCGATCGCCGCCGCGGAGCTGAAAGGCGCTGCGACGGAGGTGTTGCCGAGTGCGCCTGGCACCAGCGCGCGGTGGATCGCCGCGGCCATGCGGGCGGCTCCCGGCAGGCGGCCCGAACCGCCGGAAGACCGGCTGTTGCTCGGCCGCGCGCTGCTGCTGTCAGGAGCCGGGGCGCGAGCGCGCGAGGCGCTCGAACCGCTGATCGCGAGCCCCGGCGCGTATCGGCTGGAGGCGCTGCTGCTTTCGGCGCGCTGCGAGCGCATGCTCGGCCGGGTCGACCTGGCGCGGGCGCTGCTGGCCGCGGCCGCCGAGCTGCCGCTGCTGCCAGGCGACGGACCCGTCCAGCTCGAGCTGGCCATCCTCGAGATGCAGGATCATCAAGACGCCGAGGGCCGGGCGCGACTGGACGCGCTGTTCGCCTCCGAGGCCGTCGCCGATCCCGCGGTGCGCGCGGCCGCGACCGCGCTGCGCTGCCTCGGCGCGGTGTCCGAACTGCGCATCGAGGCGGCTCGCGCGGAGTTCGACCGGGCCGACCGGGAATTCGAGCGACTCGACGACGGCGGGCTGCGCGAGGTGGTGCACGTGCTGCCCGCGCTTGGCTGGTCGGCGTACTTCCTCGACACGCAGGCGAGAGGTCTGGCGCACCTGGACCGCGCCGTGCTCGTCAGTCGCCGCTTCGGGCGCAGCTACGCGCTGGCCGAACTGCACACGGTGCGCGCCTATTGCCTGATGAAGCTGGGCCGCGTAGGCGAGGCGCTGGCGGCGGCCGAGGACGCCGACGACCTGGCCCGCCAGTTCGGCTATTCCGATCTGGTTCCGTTCGCGGGTTCGCTCGCCCTTCGCGCACTGCAACTGACCGCGCCGCGCGAGGCCGTGCTCCGGCAGTGGGAGGCGGTCTCGGGCCTGCCGCGACCGGTGATGCGCTGGTGGCGGCAGGTGGTGGAGTCGACCGTGCACGAGGTCGGGGCACGCCTCGGCGTGCTGGATCCCGGTGTCGAGGCTCCCGTGGGCGCGCGGCCGGGCCCGATGATGCCGACACAGTTGGCGAGATACGCGAATCTCCTTCTCGCCCAGGGCGATCATGATGCGGTGCGGGAGCTCGTCAGCCGCGCCGAGGTAGCCGCCGCTCACCTCGGACTGCCGAGTCAGCTGGCGGCCGCGTCCCTGTCGCGCGCCGAATACTGCTTCGCGACAGAAGATCTCGACTCCGCCGAGGCCGCGGCGACCGCCGCCATCGGGCAGTTCGACCTGGCCGATATGCCGGTCGACAGCGCTCGGGCGATGCTGCTCACCGCGCAGATCGCCGGGCGGCGAGGCGATTTCGCGCTCGCCACCAGGCGCCTGGCCGGTGCGCGCGAGACGTTCGCGGCCGCGGGC
>NZ_BDCF01000041.1 GCF_001613365.1 Nocardia xishanensis NBRC 101358 | reverse complement strand
CGTCGTCGAGCAGGCAGGCGATGGTCTCGTTGGCGTCGCCCTTGGTGTGGCCGATCAGGCCGACCGGGCCGCGCTTGATCCAGCCGGTGACGTAGGTGGCGGGCAGGTAGCGCGCCGGGCCGTCGGCGTTCTCGTCGGCGATGACGCGGCCCGCCTCGTTGGGCACGGTGCCCGCCTGGTCGTCGAACGGCAGCTGGTTGATGTTCTGCGACAGGTAACCCACGGCGCGGTAGATCGCCTGCACATCCCAGTCCTTGAACACCCCGGTGCCCTTGACGTTGCCGGTGCCGTCGAGCTGGGTGCGCTCGGTGCGCAGACCGACGACCTTGCCGTTCTCGTCACCGAGCACCTCGGCCGGGGACTCGAAGAAGTGCAGGAACAGCTTGTGCGGGCGGTCACCGTGATCGCGGATGGCCCACTGCTCGAGGGTGTTGGCGACCATGTCGACCTGCTTGGAATGCCGGCGCGCGGCCTCCGAACCCTCGTCGTAGTCGATGTCCTCGGGATCGACGATGACCTCGATGGTCGGCGAGTGATCGAGCTCGCGCAGCTCCAGCGGGGTGAACTTGGCCTGCGCGGGACCACGACGACCGAACACGTGCACCTCGACGGCCTTGTTGGCCTTGAGCCCGTTGTAGACGTTCGGCGGGATCTCCGTCGGCAGCAGCTCGTCACCGGTCTTGGCCAGCACCCGCGCCACGTCCAGCGCCACGTTGCCCACACCGAGCACCGCGACCTTCTCCGCGTCCAACGGCCACGAGCGCGCCACATCCGGGTGCCCGTCGTACCAGGACACGAAGTCCGCCGCACCGTAGGAGCCGTCCAGATCGATACCGGGGATCGGCAGCGCGCGGTCGGCGTTGGCGCCGGTGGAGAAGATCACCGCATCGTAGAAACGACGCAGGTCGTCCAGGGTGATGTCGGTGCCGTAATCGATATTGCCGAGCAGCCGCACCTGCTCCTTGTCGAGCACCTTGTGCAGGGCGGTGATGATGCCCTTGATCCGCGGATGATCCGGCGCGACGCCGTAGCGGATCAGCCCGAACGGAGCGGGCATCCGCTCGTACAGGTCGATACTCACCTCGGCATCGGACTTCATCAACGCGTCGGCGGCGTAGATCCCGGCCGGTCCGGCGCCCACGATCGCAATGCGGAGCGGGCGGGTCGCTGCACTCTGTTCGGTCATCTCTTACGCGCACCCTTATTGGTCGAAACGTTCAATGGCGTCCGCCTTAGCTTAGGCTAAGTTGACGGACCGCTTGTTTGCACCCGGCGCCGCGAGCGCTGGTGATGCTGGCTCGTGGCTCCACGGTCCCCAGGTCGCTACGACGGTGCACTGCCATATCGGCTACAGCAGCTGTTCTCGATCTCGCGATTCTATCGGTGCTGCTCGTGGTCACCTGCGCCGGTGCGGTGAACCGGCCAACCGCCCATCCGCGCGAGCGTCGTACCGGTTCGCCCCCTTCTCCACCATAGCCGCGTCGTTCGGGCCGATACGAGGGCCGCGCGGCCGATGCCGGGGCCGAGCGTCGGATACCCGCGCCGACCAGGGATGATCGATCCATGACCGAGCAGCAGTCCCCCGACGAAGGCGAACCGATCGTCCTCGATCAGACCGACAAGCGTTCCATCGCGCCGTTCCTGGCCGCGGCCGTGTTCGCCGTCGTCGTGCTGGTGGCCATCGGGCTCGGCGGAGTGCTCTCGCCCGCTGAGAAAAATGTCACAGAGGCCGAGAAGATCGCGGGCGCGGTCGGCAATTTCGTCGAGGGCGCGAACAACACCGACATGGTGCCGCCGCCCGGGACCGGCTGCCCCGATTTCGACCCGGCCAAGTCGCCGTTGGCCGGACAGGAAGGCGTCGGCAAGACAATCGAACTCGTCGCCGTCACCGACCAGAGCCTGAACGGCGATCGGGCCAAGGCCACGGTGACCACGAGGGTCGACGGCACGGAGCACACCGCGACCTGGAACCTCACCAGGACCGACGGCAAATGGCTCGTCTGCAATGTTTGACACGGTGACCTCGGTGCAGGCAATCTCAGTCACTAGGTCATGAGAACCAGCGCCAAGCCCCGGCTGGCTGGTCGGCAACCCTCCTCCGCGGTGGGGTGCTCCGGGTGACGACCTGGCCGCGCACCGAACCTGGTGCGGCAAGTGCGGATTCACAGGAGGTTCCAGATGAGTTATGCCGGTGACATCACCCCGCAGCAGGCGTGGGATGTGTTGCGCGACAATCCCGCCGCCGTCCTGGTGGACGTGCGCACCGAAGCGGAGTGGCGCTTCGTCGGAGTGCCGGATACCAGTTCGATCGAGCGGCCCACCGTGCTTATCGAGTGGGTGGACGGCACCGGCGCGCGCAACCCGGAGTTCACCGAGCAGCTGAGCAAGGCACTGGAGGGCCGCGACCCGGAGGCGCCCGTCGTCTTCTTGTGTCGCTCCGGCCAGCGTTCGGCGCACGCGGCCACCGTCGCCACTCAGCTCGGCATCGGACCGTCCTACAACGTCATCGAGGGCTTCGAGGGCTCGCTCGACGCGTCCGGACATCGTGGCGCGACCGGCTGGCGCGCCACCGGCCTGCCCTGGCGGCAGTCGTGATCACCGGCGGCGCGTTCGACAAGCCGCTGCCAGAAGGCGTCGGCCCCGCCACCCTCGGCGTCCGCGGCGGCCTGCGCCGCTCCGGTTTCGAGGAGACCGCCGAGGCGCTTTACCTCACCTCCGGTTTCGTCTACGAGAGCGCGGAGGCGGCCGAGGCTGCGTTCACCGGCGAGGTGGAGCACTTCGTCTACTCCCGCTACGGCAACCCCACCGTCGCCATGTTCGAGGAGCGGATCCGCCTGATCGACGGCGCCGAGGCGGCATTCGCGACGGCCAGCGGCATGTCGGCGGTGTTCACCGCGCTCGGCGCGCTGCTCGGCGCGGGCGACCGGCTGGTGGCCGCGCGCAGCCTGTTCGGCTCCTGCTTCGTGGTGTGCAACGAGATCCTGCCGCGCTGGGGCGTCGAGACCGTCTTCGTCGACGGTGAAGACCTCGACCAGTGGGAGCAGGCGCTGTCGGTGCCGACCACCGCGGTGTTCTTCGAGACGCCGGCCAACCCCATGCAGACCCTGGTCGACGTGCGCCGGGTCACCGAGCTCGCGCACGCCGCGGGCGCGAAAGTGGTGCTGGACAACGTCTTCGCCACTCCGCTGCTGCAAAAGGGCTTCGAGCTCGGCGCCGACGTGGTCGTGTACTCGGGCACCAAGCACATCGACGGCCAGGGCCGTGTCCTCGGCGGCGCGATCCTCGGCTCGCAGGAGTACATCGACGGACCGGTGAAGACGCTCATGCGCCACACCGGCCCCGCGCTCAGCCCGTTCAACGCGTGGACCCTGCTCAAGGGTCTGGAGACGATGCCGCTGCGGGTGCGGCACAGCACCGAGTCGGCGCTGCGGATCGCGCGCTTCCTGGAGTCCAACCAATCGGTCAGCTGGGTGAAATATCCCTTCCTGGAATCGCATCCGCAGTACGACCTGGCACGCGGCCAGATGTCCGGCGGTGGCACGGTGGTCACCTTCGAGCTCAACGCGCCCGCCGACGAGGGCAAGAAGCGCGCCTTCGAGGTGCTGAACCGGTTGCGCGTCATCGACATCTCCAACAACCTCGGCGACGCCAAGACCCTCATCACCCACCCGGCCACCACCACCCACCGCGCCATGGGCCCGGACGGCCGCGCCACCATCGGCCTCTCCGACGGAGTCGTCCGCATCTCCGTCGGCCTCGAGGACGTCGAAGACCTCCTCGCCGACCTCGACCACGCGCTGAGCTAGGTCCTCGCAGAGGCTCCACACGCTTCGCAGGGGTTGTTACGCCTGCGAAGCGTGTGGAAGGTCTGCGGGGTACCAGCTTCCGATGCGGGGAGCGGTACTGGCGCGCGACAAGCGAGTCAGCCAGGGGGCGGGCGTGTCGAGTTCGGACCAAGTCCAGCGGACCACGAGCCAGCCGAGGGCGCGGAGCGCGTCTTCGCGGGTTTTTTCAGCGATGACCACGTCTTCGGCGGTGCGCGGGCCGCGGTGTGCGGCGCGGTATTTCATCAGACCGTCGAATTCGCCGATGACACCGAGTTCGGGAAACAGGAAGTCGACTCGCGCGATACACGCTCCTTCGGGGGTGGTGATCCGCGCCTGCAATTCGGGGCTCGGCAAACCGGCCGCCCGCATGGCGATCCGGCTCCTGGACTCGCCCACACTTTCAGCGCGGCCATCCATGAAGGCGACCGCGCGACGCGCTGCGGAATTGCCAGGTCGGCATTTCGAGCGGGCGAGCTGTCCGAGCAGCTCCGCACGAGTGACTGCGCCGAGCCGTAATGCGCTGTCGCCGATCACGACCGAGTGCTCGAGCGGGATCGTGCGAGCGAGGTCGACCACTGTTCTCGCCGGGCTGGTCACCATCAGTCGGCCGCACCGCACGACCTCGTCGGGCTCGAGACGGGCGGCATGCAAGACGACCTGCCGCGCCGTCCGAGCGCCCGACGCGCGATCTCGGGTCAGATGCACACGGTTCGTCGTCACGCCCCAGTGCGCGAAGCCGTGGGCCAGCGCAGCCGAGATATGACTGACCACAGCGTGCGGATTGGATGCGAGACACACCGCACGGGCGAGCACCAGATGCCTCTCCTCCAGCGACAACTCGGCCGCCCGCTCGGTATCCAGGTACGCGCCTCGTCGCACGCGCCGCCAGCGGGTGCCGTGCAGTTCCCGATCGGTGAATCCCGCGGCGATCGCCCGTCTTCTCTCCATCGGCACCGGCATGTCCATATACCGAATCGTCCCGCATACCGCAGGCCCGAAGCCCCAGCCCCACACTAACTGTGCACAACCACCACCCTGTGCACAACTCCCGCCTCGACCGTCCCGGGTGGGTCCTCGCAGAGCTTTCACACGCTTCGCAGAGGTTGCGGCCCCTGCGAAGCGTGCGAAAGGTCTGCGAAGGACGCGCTTACGTGAGGGTGAGGCCGACGAGCCAGGTGGCGGTGGCGAGGAGGGCGCCGAGGAGCTCGATGAGCATGGAGAGGCCTACGCCTTTGAGGGCGTGTTTGGTTGCCTGCCAGGCGGGTTGGTTGTGGCCGAGGCGTTGCAGTTCGGAGAGGTAGACGCCGAGGACGAAGCCGACGAAGAGACCGACGATCGGGATGACGAAGAAGCCGACGACGCCGAGCACCGCACCGAGGAACAGGGCGCGATTGGAGACGCCCGCGTCCTTCATCTTGCGGCCCGGCCAGGTGTATTTGACGATCCCGGAGACGACCAGGAAGACCGTGCTGATCGCGAAGACGGCCCACGCGCTGGCCCCGCCGGTCATGATCGCCCAGGCCAGGATGGCGCCGAAGACCAGAATCACCCCGGGAAGAATCGGCACGATGATGCCGACCAGGCCGACCAGGATCAGGAGGCCGATGACGACCTCGCCTCCCCCGCTCATGCCCGCACCTCTCCGACAATCTGCTCCAAATCGCACGTGACGCGCCGGCACACGGTCGGCTGACGAAGCTCGCTCATGCCCGCACCTCGCCAACAGTCAGCTCGAGCACGCCCGTGACGCACCGACGCACGATTCGCTCCCCACGCTCGCTCACACCCGCACCTTGCCGACAGTCCAGCATGCGAACGGCGCGCCGGCACACGGTCCGCTCACGAAACTCGCTCACACCCGCACCTTTCCGACAATCAGCCTCGGCATGCGCGTGACATGTTGACGCACGATCCGCTCCCTACGCTCGCTGACGCCCGCGCTTTGCTGACACTCGGCTCCAACATGCCGCTTGGATCGCTCGCTCACTGCCGGTTCCTCCCGCTTCCGCGCATCGCACGCTGCTGGAATCTTCACCTACCGGGCCGTCCGGTGCACGACGGATGGTTCCGATAGAGAGTGGCGGCGTTATTGTCATACTGTCAATACATCCGCGGGCGCTGCCCGGGGGACCGCACCGCCGGGCGGTGCGCAGGGATCAACGACGAACCGAGGTAGGGCGTGACCACACCATCCACCGCCACCGAGCATGGCCCGCTCGCGGGCATCAAAGTTGTCGAGCTGGCCGGTATCGGCCCCGGTCCGCACGCCGCGCTGTTGCTAGCCGATCTCGGCGCCGACGTGGTGCGGGTGCAGCGGCCGAATCTGCTGCCCGGGTTCATGGAGCGTCCGCAGTGGCGCGGCCGGACCATCGTCGAGGCGAACCTGAAAGATCCGGCCGACATCGAGAAGGTGCTCGGGCTGATCGAGAAGGCCGACGTGCTCATCGAGGGCTTCCGTCCCGGCGTCACCGAACGCATGGGCCTCGGCCCCGACGAGGCGCTGGCGCGCAATCCGCGGCTGGTCTACGGCCGGATGACCGGCTGGGGTCAGGACGGCCCGCTGGCCGACCGTGCGGGCCACGACATCAACTACATCTCGCTGACCGGCGTGCTCAACGCGATCGGCCGCAAGGGCGAGCGGCCGGTGCCGCCGCTCAACATGGTCGGCGACTTCGGCGGCGGCTCGATGTTCCTGGTCTTCGGCATCCTCGCCGCGCTGGTGGAACGGCAGAGCTCCGGCAAGGGACAGGTGATCGACGCGGCGATGATCGATGGCGCGCTTGCCCTTTCGCACATGATCTGGGGCATGCGCGGAGTCGGCCTGTGGTCCGACGAGCGCGGCACCAACCTGCTCGACACCGGTATGGCCTTCTACGACACCTACGAGACCTCCGACGGCAAATACATGGCCGTCGGCGCGATCGAGCCGCAGTTCTACGCCGAACTGCTGAAGGGTCTGGAGATCGATCCGGAAGGCCTCCCGATGCAGATCGACCCGAACGGCCAGGACCAGCTGAAGAAGCTGTTCGCGGAGAAGTTCAAGACCAAGACCCGCGACGAGTGGGCCGCGATCTTCGAGGGCACCGACGCCTGCACCACCCCGGTGCTGACGCTGACCGAGGCCACCGAGAACGCGCACATCGCGGCCCGCAACGGCCTGGTCGACATCGACGGCGTGGTGCAGCACGCGCCCGCGCCGCGCTTCTCGCGCACTCCGGCCGCCATTCCGACCCCGCCGCCGACCGAGGCGACGCCGATCGAATCCGTCTGGGCGGACTGATATTTCCGGTGCGAACGCCCCGCGGCCGAACGGCGGCGGGGCGTTCGTTCTTCGGGCGTCGGGAGCGGGCGCTATCCGGCCCGCGGAAATCAGTAGCAGGTAAGCGGATTCAGCGGATCGGCGGCGCGCGGAGTGAGCGCCTCATAGGCCGAAGCGACTGCCTTCACCGCCAGCCGCAGATCGCCCTCCTGGTGCGTGAACGGCAGACGAAGGAACCGCTCGAAAGCGCCCTGGACACCGAATCGCGGTCCGGCGGCGAGCAATACGCCGTGATTCGGCGCGGTGGCGGCGAGCGCGGTGGACACCGGGGCGGGCAGCTGAGCCCAGACCGACATCCCGCCCACTCCAGAGCTGATCCGCCACTCCGGGAGTTCTTCGGCCAGCGCGGCGCGCAAAGCGGCTCGCTGACTACGCAATTGATCGCGGCGGCGGTCGAGAATGGTGTCGGCGTGCTCCAGCAGGTGCACCGTGGCGAGCTGATCCATCACCGGCGTGCCGAGGTCGACGGTGGAACGAATCCCGAGCAGTTTGGTGATGAGCGCCTGGTTGGTGCGGATCCAGCCGACCCGCAGACCACCCCAGAACGACTTGGATGCCGAACCGATGGTGATGATCTCGGCGCCCTTCGCGAACGCGGCGACCGGCGGCGGCAGGGTGTCCACGTCCAGCCCCAGGTCGACCATCGACTCGTCGACGACGACCGTCATGCGGGTCTCGCGGGCGATGGTGGCCAGTTCCGCGCGCCCTTCGGCGTCGAGCAGCATCCCGGTCGGATTGTTGAAGTCCGGCACCAGGTAGGCCAAGGTGGCCGCGGTTTGCCTTGCGGCGCTGCGGATTCCGTCCAGATCCCAGCCCGAGTGCGGGCTCTCCGGCAGCAGCGGCACCGGGACGGGCCGCGCGCCGACATCGCGGATGGCCTCGATGGCGTTCGGATAGGTCGGGTGCTCGATCAAGACCCGGGCGGCCGGTGCGGTGAGCACGTTGAGCAGCAGGCGCAGGCCGTGCTGGGCGCCGAGCGTGACGAGGATCTGTTCCGGCTCGGTGGGCAGACCGCGCTCGGTGTAGCGGCGGGCCACCGCCTCGCGCAGCGCGAGCACGCCGACCGGATCCATGCCGTGCGTGCCGAGGTAAGCCGGAAGACCTTGCAGCGCGTCAGAATACGCGTCCTGCATCTCGCGCGGCGCGGCCATCGCGGCATAGGTCATGTCGATGGTGGTCAGCTCGGGCTGCGCCATCAGCGCCAGGATGCTGCGCGCCGGCTTGGTGCCGTCGTGCGGCACGGCGGGCGGCAATGCCACGGTGCTGCGCGAGCCCTGGCGGCTGATCAGATAGCCGTGCTCGCGCAGCAGCGCGTAAGTGGAGGTGATGGTGGTCCGGCTGACGCCGAGCGTGCCCGCGAGGTCGCGTTCACTGGGCAGGGCGACGCCGAGCGGCGCGCGGCCGTCGTGGATGAGCAGCCGGATGCCCTCCGCGAGAGCCAGGTAGGCAGGGCGGGCCGCGCGGCGCGCCGGGTCGTCGTCACCGGCGCTGCGCCAGCTGCCCAAGTCGCGCGCCAGGCTTGCCGCGCCGATCACTCGTGTCGCCATACGGTCCAGTATTGAGGGATTGGATATTTATTGGCAAGGCCAGTTGGCGGAACGTGTTCGGTATGACCGCCCTGCTCACCTTTCTCGTCGCCACCGCATTCTGCTACGCGATCTACCACTACGCGCCCAATCGCACCAAGGACCTGTTCGAGCTCGAGCGGTTCCGTCCGTTCGGTTCGCTCACCGACGACCGACCCTCGCAGTACGATGACCTGCGGCAATACTCGGATCTCGCGGCGATGCGCGGCCGCGGCGACGAGCCGGAGCCGGAGTTTTCGCCGTCGCGGGCTCCGCTGGCCGCCGCGCTGCGGCGAAGCCACGGCGCGAGCCGGAGCATGGTCAAGGCCAGTTCTGAAAAACTGGCCTGATATTCCCGCCCGCGGGTTTTGTCGGTGCCAGGGTGCACACTGACGGTATGAGTGAGTCCACTCGCCCCGCCGTCGCGGCACTGTTCGACACCGCGATCGGCGTCTGCGCGATCGCATGGAGCGGCGACGCCGTGTTCCGGTTCCAACTGCCCGAGGCGGACCGGGAAGCGACCCGCGCCCGCATCACCCGGCGGCGCGCGGGCGCCGAGGTGCCCGAGGGCGCACCGACCCCGGTGATCGCCGAGGCCATCACCGGCATCCGCGCCCACCTCGCCGGCGAACTGGACGACCTGCGCTGGATCCCGCTGGACACCAGCGCACTCCCGGAGTTCCACCGCGCCGTCTACGCGGTGACTCGCGCCATCGACCCCGGCCACACGCTCAGCTACGGCCAGGTCGCGAACCGCGTCGGCGCGCCGGGCGGCGCGCAGGCGGTTGGTCAAGCGTTGGGGCGCAACCCGATTCCGCTCATCATCCCGTGCCATCGGGTGCTCGCCGCGGACAACGCGCTGCACGGGTTCTCCGCCCCGGGCGGGATCTCCACCAAGGAACGACTGCTGGAGATCGAACGCACGCCGGGGTTCGGGGAGCCGACGCTGTTCTGACGGGAGCCCTGCGCCGACGGAGTCCGGCGGTGTCGTACCCACCCGCTGCGGATAGCGTTGCGGGTGCGACTGAGTTCGCGCCGTCCGACGACCGAGCGAAAAGGAGCGCAGGCATGGAGACAGTCACTTCCGCGGACGGGACGACGATCGCGTTCGACCGCGTCGGCGACGGGACGGCGGGCTCGGTGATCCTGATCGGCGGGGCGTTCGGGTATCGGACGTTCCCGAAGATGGTGCGGCTGTCCGAGGCGCTGGCCGAGGGGTACGGACTCACCGTGATCAACTACGACCGCCGGGGTCGCGGCGACAGCGGGGACACCCCCGGCGTGTACGACGTGTACAACGAGATCGATGACATCGCCGCGCTGGTCCAGGCGGCGGGCGGGTCGGCGGCGCTGTTCGGCTGGTCATCGGGGGCGGTGCTCGCGCTGCGCGCGGCGGCATCGGGGCGGGTGCCCGGCATCACGAAGGTCGTGGCGTTCGAACCGCCGTTCGTGGTGGATCGCTCCGGGCACGTCCCGCCCGCGGACCTGGACGTCCGGCTGCACGAATCGATCGCAGGTGGCAAGAGCGACAAGACGGTGCGGTACTACATGACCAAGGCCATGGGCGTGCCGTGGACGATGGTGACGGCCATGCGGGTGACGCCGTTCTGGAAGAAACTGAGGGCGGTCGCGCCGTCGACCGCGCACGACTGGGCCGTGATGCGCCAATACGTGCGCGGTGAGCGGTTGCGCGCGGTCGACTGGTCGGGCGTCACGGTGCCGACGCTGGTCGTCGCGGGCGCCGACAGCGCCGCGCTGGTGAAGAACGGAGCCAAGGCCATCGCCGCGGCGCTGCCCGCCGCGGAACACCGCGAACTGGCCAAACTCGGCCACGACCCGAAGATCGAGATCCTCGCCCCCGCGGCGGGTGAATTCCTCACCGGAGCGGGGCGCTGAATCCTTCAGGGCAGCGACGATGCGTGGGGGGATCCGCTCTCGGGCAGGCCGATTAGTTCTCGGGTGGGACGCCGTCTACACCCGTGACGGCCGGGAACGGCCGACGACGACCCCGCCGAGGAGTACCCATGAAGACCGAAAAGCTCTTGGCCGCAGGCATTCTCGCCACCCCGATGTTCTTCGTCGTTGCGCTGGCCCAAGCGTTCACCAAGGACGGATTCGACCTGCGCGAGCACATGATCAGCCAGCTGGCGATCGGCTCGCTCGGCTGGATCCAGATCGCGAACTTCCTGGTGACGGGCGCGCTGTTCGCGCTGGTCGCGATCGGCCTGCGCCGGGGCCTCACGATCGGGATCGGCCGGGTGTGGGCGCCGCGCCTGGTCGGGGTGTTCGCCGCCGGGATGATCGGCGCAGGGCTGTTCGTCTGCGACCCGTACCGGGGCTACCCGGTGGGCGCGGCCGAGGTGATGACCTGGCATGGCACGCTGCACGGGGTGTGCGCGGCCGTCGCCGGTCTGTCGCTGGTCGCGGCCATCGTGATCCTGGCTCGGCGGTTCCGTAGCGAGCGGCGCACCGGAGCTGCCGTGCTGAGCATCGTGATCGCGGTGGTCTACGTCGTGCTTCCGGTGTCGATCCCGGCGCTCACCAGCATCACCTTCGCGGTCGCCTCGTTCCTCGCCTGGGGTTGGGTCGCCGTGTTCGCGGCCGGGCTGCGTATCGAGCAGGTCGCGGAACCCGTCACCTCGTCCCGCCGGTTGCAGCCCGCCTGAGCGCCGATCGGCAAAGCCCCGGGCCCTGTCGAAGCAGGGTTCCGGGGCTTTCTCGTTCACTGCTCAGGTGGGTGCTGGCGGTAGAACTCGCACGCCTCGCCGGTGAGATAGCCGTCCATGCAGGCGAAATAGGTCTGGATGCAGCTGTTCGTGTCACAGCCGAGTTCGAGCAGTCGCTCGTGGATGCGCCGGTTGCGCTCCTGCTCGGGATTGAGCGCAGGCGCGGTCTTCACCACCGAGGACGACGGCACGGGCGTTCCCGACTGGGCGCACCCGGACAGCGCCGTGAGCGCGACCGCCGCCGCACCCATCGCCACTACCCATCGCAGCATGCCCGTCAACCTCCTCGATCGCTCAGAAGTGACCGTACCTCCTCGGCTCGGGTCACTCGATTCGACAGCCGGGTAGCCCAGAACTTGCCCGACCCCTGAATCCACTCTGGTCTCGGCTTCAGATGACGTAAGCGGCAGGAACGCCAGGAACCACCTCGGCGTCATCCGGGCAGCACGGCGAACGCAGCCGCGCGGGGCCGCCGCTCAGCGCTAGGAGGACGATTCCCCGCGCATCAACGCCCCCAGCGACTCGCGATCGGTGACGTCCATCTTGATGCACGCCCGATACAGATGCCCCTCGACGGTGCGGACCGAGACGGTGAGCCGGTCGGCGATCTGCCGGTTGGACAGACCCGCCGCGACCAGGTTCGCGATCTCGCGTTCGCGGGCGGTGAGAGGCAGCGGCTGGGCGGCCTTGCGCAGGGCGGGTGTCGCGGCGCCGCCGCAGGCCGCGGCGAGACGGTTTGCGGCGGCGGCGGATTCGAGCAGGCGGCGACGATCACCCGCGCGCTCATGCGCCGACGCGGCCTGCGCGGCGGAGTCGGCGGCCGAGAGCACCGCGCCGATCGCCTCGAATTCCATTGCGGCGGAGTCCAGTCCGGGACCGTCGTGGGCGGCCAGCGCGACCGCGTGTTTGGCTTGAACCTGGACGAGCCTGCCATCGACCCGGGACGCCAGGTCCGCGAGCCTGCCCGCCACAGAGTGGTCGCCGAACCGAGCGGCGGTATGCAGCGCCATCGCCTCGATCGCGTGCTGATGCGAACGCGCGGCTGCGTCGGCCGCGCCGATCGCCAGGCGGACCGCCGGGGTGACGGTGCCCTCCGCACCGGCCACGCAGGCCTTGGCGATCTCCAGCTGCGGCTCGTAGACGGCGCTGTGCCTGCCGCCGCGCCGCACCGCCTCGGCCACCGATTCGGCGGCGTCCTGCGCCCGGCCCAATGCCGAATACGCTTCCGCCAGACGGATTCTCGCCGGGAACAGCCACGCCGCCGCGCCCTCGGTGGTCAGCGCGGCCAGCGCCTGCTCCAGGTGCTCGATGCCGTCGATGAAGCGTCCCTGCGCCACGTCGACGGTGCCCTGCAAAATCTTCGACATGCCCCACGCCAGATACTGTCCGGGCGCGGTGTAACCGAAATACGGTGTGGCGCAACGCCTCGCCGCCTCGAACTCGCCGCTGTAGATCAGCGCGAGCACCTCGGCGTGCGTGGACATGAACCGGTTGAGCCCGTCGATCTCGCGCTCCACCTCGTGCCCACGGGCGGCGTACTGCCTGGCCTCCTCGGCCTTGCCCATCAGCGCCAAGGCCAGGCCGCCGCCGAAGGACGCCCACCAGACCGCCCAGTGCGGAGCGTCTTTGGCGGTCATCACCGACTCGGCCTCGGAGAACGCGTCGTCGATGCGGTTCTCGTTCACCGCGCACGCCGAGGCGAGCCCGGCCAGCGTCGCGATGATCTTCGGATGCCGCACCCGCGCCCTGACCTGGGCGAGCACATCGTCGGCGCGATCGGCATCGCCCATGGCCCATAACAGGTTCGACACCCGGGTGCTGCCCCAGCGGGCCAGCTGCACCTCGTTGAGTTTGTCGGCGTCGAAGCTCGCCAGCGTGCGTTCGGCCTCGATCCGGTGCCCCTGCCAGAGCAGCGCCCTTGCCAGCAGGTCGGCCGACTCCACACCGCCGCGCCGCTCCACCGCGGCCCTGGCGAACCGTTCGCCGAGCGGCAGGTTGGCCAGTCCGATGGCGTCGGCGGCGGCCGCCTCGAAGAGCTCGAGATCGGCGGATTTGTCACTGTCCAATGCCAATTCGGCCAACCGGATGCGGTCGGCGGCGGAATTGATGCGGCGCTCCTTGAGCGAGGAGTACAGCCTGCCGCGCAGCCGCCGCGCCGACGCGATGCCGAGCCTGCGCCGGATCACCTCGCCGAACAGCGGATGGTTGTAGCGCACGATGAGCTGGTGGGCGTTCTCCACAACCCGGATCACACCGCGGCTTTCGGCGGCCTCCACCGCGTCCTCGCCCGCCAATTCGGCGAGCACGTCGAGGTCGATCGGTTCGCAGAAGGTGAGCAGCTCGAGCACCCGAAGCACCTGCTCGGGCAGCTGCTCGACCCGGTCCTCGAGCAGCGCAGCCAATTCCGAAGTCACCGCGGCGCGGCCACGCAGCTGCCAGACGCCGTTGACCTGGCGCAGGGTGCCCGCCTCCAGCGCGCCCTCCACCAAATGCCGCAGAAACAGGGCGTTTCCGCCGGAGGACTCCCACATCAGATTGGCGGTGAAGCCCTCCAGCTGACCGCCGAGCATCGACTCCACCAGGTCGACGCTCTGCGACTGGGTGAACGGGTTGAGGTCGACGCGCAGCAGGTGCCCGTCCTTCCACAGCGAGGTCACCGCGTCGGGGACCTGCACACCGCTGCGCACGGTGGCGACGATATGGGCGGCTTTATCGATGGCCAACTGCAGCAGCAAGGTTGCGGACAATTGGTCCAGAAGATGCGCGTCGTCGACGCCGATGATGGTGTGCCCGTCGGCCAGCAGCGCCTCCCGCGCGGCGGACATGAAGGTGACCGGGTCGTGTGCCGTATAGACGCCGACCATGTGCGCGAACACGCCCAGCGGAATACTGCGGGCCGACTCCGTGCCCGCTACCCACCGGATATTCCCGCCGACCGCGGCGGTCGCCTGTCTGGCCAGAGTCGTCTTGCCCACCCCGGCATCACCGGTCAGGACCGCACCCACGTACGCCGAACCGGTGAGCGCGGACCGAATCGCCTCGAACTCGGTCTCGCGCTCGATCATCGGCCAGTTCCGAGCCATGATCTAACTGTAGTTCTTCGCAGTTCATGATCGAAGGGAACTGCGAATGGCAACCGCTCTCAGCGCGTCGTGAGCGGAAAACGCTGTGGTTCAGCCGAGGACGTCGTGCCGGACGATCGTCTGGTCGCGGCCGGGACCGACGCCGATGCAGGAGATCCGCGCACCGGAGAGCTCCTCGAGCCGCGTCACGTACGCCTGCGCGTTGGCGGGCAGATCCTCGAAGGTCCTGGCTCCGGAAATATCCTCCCACCAGCCCGGCATTTCCTCGTAAATCGGCTTGGCGTGGTGGAACTCGGTCTGCGTGGTCGGCATCTGCTCGACGCGCTGACCGTCGATCTCGTACGCGACGCAGATCGGCACCCGGTCCAGGCTGGACAGCACGTCCAGCTTGGTGAGGAAGTAGTCGGTGATGCCGTTGACGCGGGTGGCGTAGCGGGCGATCACCGCGTCGAACCAGCCGCACCGGCGCGCACGGCCGGTGGTGACGCCGACCTCGCCGCCCTGCTTGGCGAGGAATTCGCCGTGCTGGTCGAAAAGTTCGGTCGGGAAAGGACCCGAGCCGACGCGGGTGGTGTAGCACTTGAGGATGCCGAGCACCGTGTCGATCTTGTTCGGTCCGATGCCCGAACCGACAGCCGCGCCGCCCGAGGTCGGGTTGGACGAGGTGACGTAGGGGTACGTGCCGTGGTCGACGTCGAGCAGGGTGCCCTGAGAACCCTCGAGTAGCACGGTTTCTCCACGCTCGAGGGCCTGATTGAGCTGCAGCCTCGTGTCGGCGATGCGGTGCTTGAAGCTGTCCGCCATCGAGAGCACTTCGTCCACCACCTGCTGCGGGTCGAGCGCGCGGCGGTTGTAGATCTTCACCAGCACCTGGTTCTTGAACTCCAGGGCGGCCTCGACCTTCTGGGTGAGAATCTTCTCGTCGAGCACGTCCGCGACCCGCACGCCGACGCGGGCCACCTTGTCCTGGTAGCAGGGGCCGATACCGCGACCGGTGGTGCCGATCTTCTTGTTGCCGAGGAAGCGTTCGGTGACCTTATCGATGGCCACGTGGTACGGCATGATCAGGTGCGCGTCGGCCGAAAGCAGCAGGCCCGATGTGTCGACGCCACGATCCTCCAGCCCGGCGAGCTCGGCGAGCAGCACGCCGGGGTCGACGACGACACCGTTGCCGATGACGTTGCGCACACCCGGGGTGAGGATGCCGGACGGGATGAGGTGCAGCGCGAACTTGTCGCCGTTCGGCAGCACTACGGTGTGACCGGCGTTGTTGCCGCCCTGGTATCGGACGACCCATTGCAGCCTGCCGCCGAGCAGATCGGTTGCTTTGCCCTTACCCTCGTCGCCCCACTGGGCGCCGATGAGGACGATTGCCGGCATGGTCGTGTCTCCTACGGTTCGACGCGCAACACCCTTGTGTTGCAGCTACCTGCCGTACTGAGGCGGTGGCCGGAAGCACAGTTTACCGAATGGCCTAGGGCACCTCGGCGGGAAGGCACCCCACGCCGGTCACAATGCCGACTCGGCCCGGGCGTAACCGGTTGAACACGGCTATGGTTGCTGCGGGCGGACCGGGGCAGCGTGCCGCCTGATAGGTGCGAGGGAGTCGGCGGGGTGTGCCGGCAGGATTCAAGGAGGGTGTACGGCAGTTTGAGTACCCATGTTCTCCGCTGCGATGGCGCGCCGGTCCCGATCGCCCTCGCCGCACTGCCGACAAGTCAGACGGCCGCAATCCCGGACACCTCGGTGATCGACGAACTCCTCCCGGTGCTCGCCGCCGACAGCCTCCCACGCCTGATCGTGCTCGGCGAAGACGCCGCGCTGGCCGCGGTACTGACCCATTTGATGCGGACCGAACGGCTGCACGTCGAGATCGGTTACGTGCCGATCGACAAGACCTATGGCTCGCGGGTCTACCAGACCGGCACCGGCAACGCCGCGGCCAAGCGAGCTATCGAGGGCAAGGCGGTCGAGACTCCGCTGGTCCGCGACGACACCGGCAAGGTGCTGATCGGCCGGGCGACCATCACCGGTCCGGGGGGCGCGAAGCTGGAGGGCGAGGCTTACGTGGACGACACACCGTTGTTCTCCGGCAAAGTCACCGCGATGCACGTCTCCCCCACCCTTGACCTGCCCGGCGTCCGGGCGACCGTGCGGAAGGGTCTGCGCAAACGCCGCTGGATCGCGGGCCGGGCCGCGCAGCTCGGTACCCCTGGCGCGGTGGTCACCCGTGACGGCATTCTCACCGACCGCCCTGTGCCGCGTTCGACCTTCTACCGACATCACGAATCCTGGCTACTGGTGCGATGAACTACTCCTTCCCGCAACGCCGAACGGGTCTCGGCGCGGTTCGTCCGAGTCCGGTGTTCCTGCTCGTCGTCGCGATCGCCATCGCGGGCGGTGTGCTGGCCTGGGCATCCGACTACGGCTCCACTCGGGCGGATGTCGGCGTATTCGTGCTCGTGGTGGCCGGCTGGATCGTGACGCTGTGCCTGCACGAGTTCGCGCACGCGTACATGGCTTGGCGCGCAGGCGATCACGAGGTCGAGCTGCGCGGGTATCTCACGCTGAATCCGTTGAAGTACTCCCATCCGCTGCTGTCGATCGTGCTGCCCGTGGTGTTCATCGCGCTCGGCGGATTCGGTCTGCCCGGCGGCGCGGTGTACGTGCACACCCACAGCGTCAGCGCGCGGATGCAGCGGCTGATCAGCGGAGCGGGCCCCGCGATGAACGCGGCGTTCGCGGTGGCGCTGCTCATCGCGGTGGAGGTGTTCGGCAGCCAGACCTCGCACGCCGCTTTCTGGTACGGGCTGGCGTTTCTCGGCTTCCTGCAGGTGACCGCGGCGGTGCTGAACATGCTGCCGATTCCCGGTCTGGACGGGTACGGGATTCTCGAGCCCTCGCTGAGTTATCAGACCCGGCGCTCCCTGGATCAGCTCAAGCCGCTCGGCATGCTGCTGCTGTTCGCGCTCATCCTGACCCCCGCGGTCAACGAGCCGTTCTTCGACGCGATCTACGCCATCTGCGATGTGTTCGGCGTCGAGTCGTCGTGGATCGCCAGAGGCGCTGGCGCCGTGCGTTTCTGGCTGTGAGAAGCCGTGCGTTTCCGGCTCCGAGAATCGGCCGCCCGGCCCGCATCGGGGCCGGGCGACCTGCTCCGCCCGACGTCGCCGCGCCGCTACCCGCACGGCCACCACAACCGCTATGGCCGGTGCGTCGCCGCATCGTCGTGCGAAGTGTTCGACCGCAACACCCCTCGTCATCGCGGTCACGAAACGAGATTAGGGAGCGGGGCGCGGCCGAGCGCGAGTAGTCGACTACCCGAAGATCAGCTCGGCGACGCCGCGGCCGGGGCCGAATATGGCGCGGGCCCTGCGAGTGACCGAAAACCGCTGAGTAGTGCGGTCAATCCTGCGGCCGCACATACGGATTCGGGACCGTCGGCGGCAAAAGCGCGATCGCCGAAATCCGCTTCATGCCGCACACCTGCATGAGATCGACGACGATCGAACGCACCTGCGCGAACACCACGTGCGCCGAAAGTCCCGCACCCGTTACGAGTTCCGGCTGCGCGCCCTTGGCGACGGTGCGCAGCACCCTGGTCGCCTCGGCCTGGTCGGGCTGTTCGCCGGGATCGGCCAGCATCATCCTGCGCACCACCTCGACGGCCTGCGCGAGCCGCTCCACCTCGTCGACCAGGCGCGGGTCGAGGATCTCGTCGTCGCGCACCAGGGTGAGCGAACGACGCAGCAGCACCCTGGTATTGCGGACGGCGTTGTCGAGCGGGTCGGCGGTGGCGCGAATGCGCTCCAATCGGGGCCGGGAGTTCCAGTACAGCGGCGAGATTCGGCTGATCTCGCGGCCGCCCTCCAGGCTGGAGCGCAGCGAATCGATCTGCGACTGGGTCGCGCGCGCGGCCGCGAGCGCCGAGCGGAGCTTCTCCGGATCTTGCTCGAGCAGGCCGTCGGCGCACTGGGTCAGCGATTTGCCCATCACGGCAAGGATTTCCGCTGCGTGCTCGCGGGCGCGGCGCACCGGATGCAGCGGAATCGCCGCGACGACAACAACTCCGACCAGCCCGCCGATCAGCGCGTCGATCATGCGGGCGAAGCCGCCGCCCGCCGAAGGCGGCATCAGGGTGGCGACCAGCACCGCCGAACCGGCAGCCTGCATGGTGATGATGGAACCGCCGTCGAGGAAAACGGCCAGCGCCATGGCCACCGCGACCACCAGCGCTATCTGCCAGGCGCCGGTGCCCGCGTTCGAGATGAACACGTCGCCGATGCCGATGCCGACCGCGACGCCGACCACCAGCTCGATGGCGCGCTTGAGCCGGGCGCCGAACGAGATGCCGATGGAGACGACAGCGGCGGTCGGCGCGAAGAACGGCACCGGGTGGCCGACGATCCGGTGCGCGACGAACCAGGCCAGCGCCGCGCCGAGCGCGCACTGCACGATCGGAAGAGCCGAGAGCCGCAGGCGCGCCCACGCGCCGCGCAGGCGCTCGGCGCCGCCCGCCGTGGCGACGCCGAAACGCGATTCCGGGTCGATCAACTAGGACTCAGTCGAGGCCGAGCTCGGCCGCCGCACGCGGGTCGCAGTCCTCCAGCAGGTCGAGGCAGCGCGCGTATTCCTCGGTCTCACCGATCGCCTTGGCAGCCCTGGCCAGCGCGCCGACGCTGCGCAGGAAGCCGCGGTTGGGTTCGTGGCTCCACGGCACGGGGCCGAAACCCTTCCAGCCGTTGCGGCGCAGGAGATCGAGGCCGCGGTGGTATCCGGTGCGGGCGAAGGCGTATGCGGCGACGATGTCGTGGTTCACCGCGGCGTCCGCCTCCCCTGCTCCGCCGCGCTCGAGAGCGGCCTCGGCGAGGTAGGCCCAGGCGATCGACGCCGCCGGGTGCGCGGCCGCGACCTGCACCGGATCGGCGTTGTCGAGCAGCGCGTCCTCCGCCTCGGAGTTTTCGGGTAGCAGTACCGGTTGCGGGCCGAGCAGATCACCGAACGAGGTCATGCGGTTCATTGTGCACTTCGGGAGCGCGGTCGCGCCCGCGGGCCGTCGAGTGGGCGGTGCCTCCGCGTTTGCTGCCACCGGGGCCACGGGCTATTGACGGACTTCCCCCGGCCGCTCCTATTAGGCTGGCCGTCGACTTCAAAGATCCGTAGGAGCGAGGGGTAGTAGGTGTCCGACCCGAACGACGAGAAGAACCCGGCGCGCGACGCCGGTTCCGCCGATCAGGCGGGAGCGCGGGACCCGCGCGACCAGCGTCCCGTCGTGCCGGAGAACCCGCAGGCCACCACCCCCACCCAGCCGATGCCCGCCGCGGGCTCGAGCCAGTCGCGGATCATCTCAGGAGGAGGGTTCGGCGCGGCCTGGGATCAGGACGAGGATTCCGCCGATTCCGCCACCGCGCCCGCCGACCGGTCCGGAACCTCGCAGGGCACGTCCGCCGCGGCGCCCGCCGACCGGTCCGGAACCTCGCAGGGCACGTCCGCCGCGGCGCCCGCCGACCGATCCGGCGCTGCTTCCGCGCCGTCCAGCCCACCCGATGCGGCGACCACGGAAATACCGCGCGGCGGCTCGGGCGCAATCCAATGGGATCGACCGACCGTAACGGGACCGGCGGCGGCTGGAACCGGGACCACCGGCGCGCAGGCACGTCCCGCCACCGCTGGCACCGGTGCCCAGTCCGGAGGATCGAATGCCGCCCCGCAGCAGGGCGAATCCGAAGACAAGCCGAACACGGGCTCTGGGCAGCGCTCTGCCGCCCCCGCTGCTGCGCCCGCCGACCGCCCCGGCGCTAGCAAGGCCGGCGCATCCGACGCCGCGACCACGGAAATCCCGCGCGGCAGTTCGACCGACGCCGAGCCGGGTCGACCGACCGGCGCGAGCCCCGCGGCATCGGGCTCCGCAGGAGCAGGGAGCGCCCGCCCAGACGCACCCGCCGCCCAGCCGGGCGCGCCTGGTTCCACGACTGCCGCCCAGCAAGGCGCATCCAGAACCTCCGCCGCGCAGCCCGGCGCTGCTCGACCCGTCACCCCTGCCGCCACTCAGCCAGGCGCGACCGCGACAGCGGCCTCCAACGCCGCCGCAGCCGGTCCCGACGCCGCTCGATCGGGCGCTCCCACCGCGACCGGAGCCGACGCCGCCGCTCGAACCGACGCCGGAACCGCGGCCGCCCAATCGGCGGCTGCCGCCGAAGGTTCACAGGCCTTCGCCACTCAGTCGGGCGCGGCTTCGCAGCCGCAAGGCACCGCACCGCAGGGCGGCTCCGCTGTTCAGCGCGGCGAGGCCAACCAGCAGGGCACTTTTACCGCACGGCAAAGCGCACCGACGGCCGAGCCTGGTCGCACCGTGCAGGGCACAGCCGCCACCCAGTCCAGTAGCTCCGCACCACAGGGCACAGCCGCGAGCCAGCCCGGCGGCTCCGCGCAGCAGGGCGGTTCCGCCGGTCAGCAGAGTCCAGCCGCAGCTGGCGCGAATCGAGCGACGCCTACCGCTCAGTCGAGCGCCGCTTCGCAGCCGCAAGGTACTGAGGCCGCACAGGCCGGTGGGCCAGGCGGTCAGGGGGTATCCACCGGCCGACAGGTCCCGGCGGCTTCGCAGGCGACGTCCGGCGGTCAGGGCACCCCTCCGGCGCAAGGCGCGACCGTCACACCGCAAGGTCGGCCTGGTGGCGCAGCTGCCGCACAGGAGGGCACGGGCGCTTCGCAGGCGACATCCGGTGCTCAGGGCGCTGCCGCCACACAGGGCGGGTCCGCCGCACCGCAGAGTCAGGGCGCCGCCGCAACACCGCAGGGTGGGCCCGGCGGTCCGGGCTCATCCGCCGGACGACAAAGCGCCGCAGCTTCTCAGGCAGCCTCCGGTGGTCGAGGCAACGCCACGGCACCGGGCGCTGCACCGCAGGACCCGAGCACGGTCGGTTCGGGTCGCCCGGCAGCCGCCGCAGCCGCGGGCGCGGCGGGCGCGCAGCAGGGCGCGGGTTCGCGACCGCAAGGTTCTGCCGCGCAGCAGGGCGGACCCGTCGGACAGGGCCCGGCCGCCGACAACCAGGCCACCGCCGGAAGCCAGGGTGCGGCGAAAGATGCCGCCGCCACTCAGCGCGGCACCGCGCCTTCCCAGCAGGGAAGCGCGCCTTCCCAGCAGGGCACCGCGCCCACGCGA
>NZ_BDCF01000040.1 GCF_001613365.1 Nocardia xishanensis NBRC 101358 | reverse complement strand
CCACGCCCGCGCCTACCCACGAGGGCACCGGACCCACACAGCAGGGCACCGCGCCCGCGCGGCAGAGCACCCGGCCCACACAGCAGGGCACCGCGCCTACGAAGCAGAGCGCCACGCCCCAGCAAGGCACCGCACCCACGCAGCAAGGCACTGGGCCCACACGGCAAGGCACTCCGTCCACGCAGCAGGGCATTGCGCGCACGCCGCAGGACACCTCTCCCACGCAGCAGAGCGCCGCGCCCACCAAGCAGGGCAGCCCCACCGGGCAAGGCACCCCAGCGCAGGGCGCTCCCGCCGCCGAAGCGAAGACCGCGGAGATTCCGCAGAACCGCCCTGGCACACCCGGCACCGCGGACGAGCGGGATTCTGCGGGCCGCGCACCGTCGAGTGCCGACTACGAAACCATGGTCATGCGGCGGGTCGATCTGGTCGGTCAGGACGACGATGACGAGCCCGGTCCGGCGAGCACGGATGCCGCGACGGTGGTGATGCGGCGTGAGCCGCAGGACGCGCAGGCCGATATCGCCGGGGCGGACGACGCGACGGTGGCGATGCCGATCGTCCCGCACGCCGGTGACGACGACGCGAAGACGATGGCGCTGCCGATTCAGCGGCCCCCGGGGACCGACAAGGTGCAGGGTCAGCGCCCGCCGTTGTCGAAGCCGCCGACAACTCCGCGTCCCGCGCCCGGTCCGAAGCAGGCCGGTCCGCAGGGTCCGGCCAGCCGGCCGCCGAGCTCCCCCGACGAGGTCGAGGAAACCCGCCCTTCGGCTCCGCGCCCGGTTCCCCCGCAGCGCCAGGCCGCCTCCGCACCCTCGCCCGCCGACCTCAACGCGACCCGTCCGGCGCAGTCGGTGATGGACGGACCAGGTCAGCGTCCGCCCCAGCCGCGAGCTCAGCAACCGCAGCCCCAGCAACCGCGCCCGATGGCGCAGCCGCAGCGGGTCCCCCCGGCTCCGCCGAGCCAGACGACGGCCGCGGAACCGGCGCCCGCAGGCCGCTCCAAGCGTTTGCTGCTCGTGGCGGGCGCCGCTGCCGTGGTGCTGGTGCTCGCCGTGGTCGGATTGTTCGCGGTCATGGGCGGCGACACCGACGAGGACAAGGTCCGCAACGCGATCGGCGACTACACCAGCGCGCTGCGCGACGGGGACCTCTCGACGCTGCGCGGCAGCACCTGCGGTCCGCTGCACGACTTCTACCAGAACATCCCCGACGACCAGTTCGCCGGCGTGCACCGCCTCTCCCAGGAGCGCAAGAACATTCCTGTGGTCGACAGCATCGACGCGATCCGCATCACCGACGGCACAGCTATCGCTCAGGCAACGGTTTACACAGAGGCCGATCCGAGCAAGCGGTCGGCGCGTACCTTCGACTTGGAGCGCACTGACGACGGATGGAAGGTGTGTGATCCGCCCGCGGCTACCCCGTAAGCGTCCAGCCGGGTGAGCGGTGCCAGCGGTCACGCTTACCTGGTCAATGAACCTGTACGGCCAATAACATGGCCCGGATCATGCGCAGGAGTGGACGATGGCGGAGCCGGAAGCCGAGGATACGGCGTCGCTGGCGGGGCGACGATTCCGAGTTCGGGACCATTACGAGGTCGGCCGGGAGAAGGTGCGCGAGTTCGCGCGCGCGGTGCAGAACCACCACGACGCACACTACGCCGAACCGGAAGCGCGCGAGCTCGGCTACGACAGTGTCGTCGCGCCGCCCACCTTCGCCTCGGTGATCGGCATGGCGGGCACCAAGGCGCTGCTGAACACGGTGCTCACCGACTACGACCTGACCCAGATCCTGCAGACCGATCAGGTCTTCGAGATGCACCAGCCGATCCTGGCCGGTGACTCCATCCGGAACCGGATGCTGATCGAGTCGATCCGGCAGTTCGGCGACAACGACTTCATCACCGTGAAGTTCGAGCTCGCCGACCAGCACGACGAGATCCTGCAGACCGGCTCGACCACGATCGTGGCCCGCCGCGGCGCCGAGGTGGACCCGCACCTGATCGAGGCAGTCGACAAGATCTTCATGCACTCGCCTCCGGAGCGGGAGCCGGGCGATCCGTTCCAGCCCGACACGCTCGTCCCGATCGAGTCCGATGCGAACGGGCAGTCGCATATCTCCCCGCCGCGGCCCGTGCACACCGCCCCGAAGTTCGACGAGCTGACCGCCGGCGATCAGCTGCCCGCCGGTACCGCGTCGCTGACCCGCGGCGACCTGACCAACTACGCCGGCGTCGCCGGCGATCCCAATCCGATCCACTTCAGCGAGCGCGCCGCCGAGTTGGTCGGGCTCCCGACCGTCGTCGCGCACGGCATGCTGACCATGGGTTTGGCCGCCGAGTACCTGACCGCCTGGCTCGGCGATCCCACGGCTTTCGAGAAGTTCAGCGTCCGCTTCTCCGGCTTCGTTCCGGTGCGCTCCGACGGGGCGAGCACGATCGAATTCACCGGCAAGATCAAGTCGCTCGACCCCGAGCGGCGCGCGGGCACCATCGTGCTCGGCGGCACCTCCGAAGGCCGCAAGCTGTTCGGCCGCGCCATCGCCGAGGTCCGCTTCTCCTGACCGTCAGTCCTCGATGGTGGCGTGCATCAGGTAGACGTTGTAGTCGCTCCAGGTCGAGATCTTGAAGTACAGGTCCGAGCCCGTCGACCACGGGTGGATGAAGCCGCCGTACAACTCGGGATAGTCGAGCACGCTGACCGTCGGAGTGCCCGCGGACCACACACCCTGCGGCGAATCCGCCTCGCGCACAACGATGGCGGCCCGTGCGGTGTCGAGATAACTCATCTGCCAGACGCCGCGCGCCGCGTCGTAGCGGACCGAGAGTTCGCCCGCGGGCGCGTCGACGATCGGCGTCGCGCCACCCGCGCCACCGACAGGGGTCCACCGCCCGTCTCTCCAGTACTGATAGGCGGTGGTGTTGAGGACCTGATCCTTCGTCACCCTCGCCAGGCCGACGCTGCCGAGCCGAGTATTGGGCGTGCCGAACACGTAGACGTGGTCGCCGTGCGGAACCATCGCGCTCACTTGGAAATTCGCGAGCCCGAAGATGTTGTCCCAGCGCGCGTGCGGGTCCTTGGTCCAGGTCTGGCCGTGATCGTCGGAGTAGGCTATACCGCCGTAGTTGGTGAAGAACGTGCCGGGAGCGCTTTGCCAGGTGCGAATCGACATGTAGCTCAGGTACTGCCGAGCGCCGAGCGCGAAACCCGAGGTCGGGATGGTGGTGATCTCGACGTTGTCGAGCTTGCGGCTGGACAGCACCTCGGCGGCGTGACACCGGCCGTCGGTGACCATCCGGTCGTAGGTCATCCCGTCGGACAACTCGCGGTCGGTGCTGAAAGCGATCACATTGCTGCGCCAGTCGCCGCCCATACCGCCGGGCGGGTGGAACCCGCGCCCGACGGTGTCGCCGAACGCGACCGCGATCTCGCCCGGCGCGCTCTCCCACATGATGCCGAGGTCGGTGCCGTCCACCTGCCAGCGCTTGTCGGTGCGGTTCACCGAGTCGGCTCCGGTCTGTTTGGCCACTTCGCGCACCGCGGTGATGCGCGGCGCCCGGCGCTCGGGCGACTGCGCCGCCGGTTCGACGGGCGGGTCGACGCGCGGCGGTGGCGGCGGCACCGGGCTCGGATCCGGTCCGGGGCCGGGCACGGCGAAGTGGAAAGGCTTGGGGCTCAACAGGATCTCGGGAATGCCGAGCCGCCCGGCCAGGCCGGGCGGAGGCGGCGGGCCGTCGGTGAGATCGGGGCACGGGTTCACGCACGGATCCTCGGGCAGCGCCATGTCGGTGCGCACCGGCGCGGGATCAGGCTGTTGCGGCGGCAGTACGGTGATCACCGGATACGGGATCGGCACCTCGAGTGTCTTGGGAACGAGCGGTTCGTGCACGGGCCGAGGGTCGCTCGCGCACGGGCCGCTGCCCGGCACACCGGCCGCGACACCGGGCGCGGGCGCCGCATGCGCGAGCGTTCGATCGCCGTACACCAACGCGCCGGCCCCGAGCACCACGGTGCCGACCGCGGCCATCAGCCGCATGCCCATATATGCAACCTCTCGACGTTCGACGCACTCCACGGTCGGGTCGACCCTACCGGCCACAACCCACAGACCAGGAGGTACTTTCCGAAATCCCCGGTACAGCCGAGAGTGTCGGCCGGTCGAGAGACTGTTGACGGACTTCGTCCCGAGGCGCACGTTGGAAGCGTGAGCAATCCAGTGATACGCCGCTGCGCCGCCGCGGTCTTCGGCGTGGTGAGCGTGATGGGCGTGGCCGCGCCCGCTGTCGCCGAGTCACCGCCGTTCTCGGTGGTTTCGGGTCCGCGGGATGCCGATCCGGGACCGGCGTACCGGCCGGGACCGAAGGGCAACAACGTGCCACCGCCGGAAGACAACGCCGAACGTCCGCGCCGGTACTACACCGACTGCGATCAGGTGCGCGCCGAAGGGGCTTGGCCGCTGTACCGCGGCCAACCCGGCTACGCGTCGTACCTGGACACCGACGGCGACGGAATCGCCTGCAACTGAGGCGTTCCGCCTTACTGCACCGCCTGGAAGATCAGGATGGTGGCCCCGATCCGGATGGCGTCGCCGTCGGCGAGCAGCGCGCCGCTCTCGATCTGCTCCTCGTTGATGTACACGCCGTTGGCCGAATGCAGGTCCTTGATCAGGAGTCCGGCCCGGCTCGGCATGATGTGCGCGTGGTAGCGGCTGGCCTTCGGGTCGTCGAGCACCAGATCGTTGTCGGTCATCCGGCCGATCCGCATGCCGCCCAACGCGATCGGCTGCACCCGTCCGTCCGGCATGCGCAGCTGACCGCTGCGCACCGAGCGCGGCAGCTCGGTGACGGTCTCGGTCATGGCGGCGGCCAAGCGCTCGGTGCGCTTGAACTCCACGGTGTTCAACGGCTCTTGGCGCAGCACCCGCTGTTCCAGCTCGACCAGCGCCGGGCCCGGATCGATGCCGAGCTCGTCGGCGAGCACGGCACGTACCCTGCGGCACGCCTCGAGCGCGTCGGCCTGGCGGCCGGAGAGGTAGAGCGCGGTGATCAGCTGACCCCACAGCGGTTCACGCAACGGATGCTCGTTGGTGATCGTGACCAGCTCGCTGATCACCGAAGAGATACGCCCGCAGGCGATCTCGGCGTCGATGCGGGCCGAGACGGCAAGCAGCCGCTCCTCGTCCATCGCGGTGGCGAAACCGTCGGCGAATTGCAGACCCGCCAGATCGGACATCGCCCGGCCGCTCCACTCGCGCAGGGCGTTGCCGAACAACTGCGCGGCGCCCTCGTGATCGCCGACGCCGGCGGCCTTGGCCGCCGCATCCCTCGTCGCCTCGAAACGGCCGAGGTCGCAGGCTTCTTCGGGGATCTCCAAGCGGTAGCCCGACGACTCGGTGCGCAACACCTGCGCCGGATCGACACCCGAATTCCGCAGCGCCTTACGGATATTCGAGACGAACACCTGCAAGCTGGCGGCGTAGGAATCCGGCGGATCCTCGTTCCACACCATGTCGGCCAGTGCGGCCGATGCCACAGCGCGCCGCCGATTGACGGTCAACGCGGCAAGCAACGCTCGCGGCTTGGGCCCGCCGACCGCCACCGGCTCACCGCCGACGAGCAGCCGAACGGGCCCGAGCACACGCACATCAAGACTCATGAGCTCGGGCCCCCGGAGAGAAAGGGGTCAGGCGCTGATCGACCGCCCCGCAGACTTCAGATCATTGCACGCCTCGACGACGCGCGCCGCCATCGAGGTCTCGGCCTTCTTCAGGTAGCTGCGCGGGTCGTAGGCCTTCTTGTTGCCGACCTCGCCGTCGATCTTGAGCACACCGTCGTAGTTGGAGAACATGTGCGCGGCGACCGGACGGGTGAAGGCGTACTGGGTGTCGGTGTCGACGTTCATCTTCACCACGCCGAAACGCAGCGAGTCCTCGATCTCCGACTTCAGCGAGCCGGAGCCGCCGTGGAAGACGAAGTCGAACGGCTGCGCGTCCGAGCCGAGGCCCAGCTTGGCGGCCGCGACGCGCTGGCCCTCGGCCAGCACCTCGGGCTTGAGCACCACGTTGCCCGGCTTGTAGACGCCGTGCACGTTGCCGAAGGTGGCGGCGAGCAGGTACTTGCCGTTCTCACCGGCACCGAGGGCGTCGATGGTCTTCTCGAAGTCCTCGGGCGAGGTGTAGAGCTTCTCGTTGATCTCGGCCTCGACGCCGTCCTCTTCACCGCCGACGACGCCGATCTCGACCTCGAGGATGATGTTGGCCGCGGCGGTGGCCTTGAGCAGCTCCCTGGCGATCTCCAGGTTCTCGTCGATCGGGATCGCCGAGCCGTCCCACATGTGCGACTGGAACAGCGGAAGGCCGCCCGCGTTCACCCGCTCCTGGGAGATGGCGATCAGCGGACGGACGAAGGTGTCCAGCTTGTCCTTGGGGCAGTGGTCGGTGTGCAGCGCGATCGTCACGTCGTACTTCGCGGCGACCACGTGCGCGAACTCGGCCAGCGCGACCGCGCCGGTGACCATGTCCTTCACACCCAGGCCGGAGCCGAACTCCGAACCACCGGTGGAGAACTGGATGATGCCGTCGCTGCCCGCGTCGGCGAAGCCCTTGATGGCCGCGTTGATCGTCTCCGACGAGGTGACGTTGATGGCCGGGAAGGCAAAGGAGTTCGCTTTGGCCCGACCGAGCATCTCGGCGTAGACCTCCGGAGTCGCGATGGGCACTGTGAAGACCTCCGTGTCGTGCGGCAAAAGGCGATAACCAAATTCTGTCAGGCCATACCCTAAGGCAGGGGCGTTTCGCGACCTATACGGCCCGGTATCGCGGGCGGGTCCAACAGGGCATCCCCGAGACCCTCCGGCCGTGAACGGGACGACGATCGACCGACGCCCTCGGGGGCACCGCAGGACGATGACCCGCCTGGTTAATGGAGGGTAATTTCTCGCTCGACGGGGGATTCTCAGTCCGACCCGGTACTGTGGGCCGGGTAATTGCGCTGGCAGCTTCCGACGCGGTGGCAAGCAACGTATGGCCAGCCGCACCCCGGGACAGGAGGCCGCGTGATTCTGCAGGCAGCGACCGAATCGGTGACGACCAACCTCGCGCTGACCCAGTTGCTGGACCCGATGTACCTGCTCCAGGAGACGTGGCTCAAGAACGCGGTGCTGCCCGCGATCCTCGTGATCGTCTTCATCGAGACCGGTCTGCTGTTCCCGCTTCTGCCAGGCGACTCACTGTTGTTCACCGGCGGCCTGCTGGCCGCGCAGGACCCTCCCGTGGTGTCCATCTGGGTGCTGGTGCCGGCCGTCATCTTCATCGCGTTCGCCGGTGACCAGTGTGGTTATTGGATCGGACGCGCCATCGGCCCGGCGATCTTCCGCAAGGAGGACACCCGCTTCTTCAAGAAGTCCTACGTGACGGAGACGCACGCGTTCTTCGAGAAGCACGGTCCGAAGACCATCATCCTGGCCAGGTTCGTGCCGATCGTGCGCACCTTCATGCCGGTGCTGGCGGGCGTTTCCAAGATGGATTACCGCAAGTACGTCGCGTTCGACATCATCGGCGCCGTGCTGTGGGGCGGCGGCGTCACCATCCTCGGCTACTTCCTCGGCGGCGTCGACTTCATCCGCGAGCACGTCGAGGCGATCTTCCTGCTCATCGTGTTCGTCTCGATCCTGCCCGGGATCGGGGCGGTGGTGAAGAAGCTGCGCAATCGTGGCGCAGGGGAGCCCCGAGTCGTCGAGCCCGAGCTGACCGCTTCGGCGAACGAGACCACCCGCTGAGGCCGGTGTCCAGCGCGTCGCCCCTCGCGGTGGGCAGTTTCGATCCGCTGATCTCGGCGGGCCCCGCGCTCGTCTGGGCGGTGGTACTTACTTTCGTCTTCCTGGAATGCGCGTTCATCATCGGGCTTTTCCTGCCCGGTGACTCCATGCTGATCACGGCGGGCATCGTGATGGCCTCGCACGCCAGCGGCGAAGCGCAGGTGTGGGCGCTCTCGGTGGGAGCCATGGTCGCCGCGATCACCGGCAACCAGGTCGGCTACGTCATCGGGCAACGCACGGGCCACCGCTTGGTGGCCCGCAAGGACGGCCGATACATCAACACCCGAAATTTGCAGCGGGTCTCCGAGCTGTTGCAGCGGCACGGCTTCCTCGCGGTGCTGGTGGCCCGGTGGATTCCGTGGGTGCGGACGCTGTGCCCGATGGTCGCGGGCGCCGCGCAGATGGATCACCGCAAGTACACCGTGGCCAGCACCATCGGCGCCATCATCTGGGCCCCCGTGCTGCTGCTCATCGGCTTCTACGCGGGCAGTTTCCTGGAACGCGTGCCCTGGCTGATGCCGGGTGTGATCTGCACGCTGGTGCTCGGACTGATCATCGGCACCATCCTCGGTGTCCGGCACTATCGCTTGGAGATGTCGCGCCCGGCGGAGGAGTTCGACGTGGACGTCGACGCGCCGACCGTGGTGCTCCCCCGGGTCGAGTACTGAGAACCGGCGCTCGGCGGCGAGGCCGAGCGTCGAGCCCGGATCAGAGCCCGGCCGCGCTGACCTGGTAGGCGGCCTCCATCAGCAGCCAGCCGGACAGCTGCACCGAGAGGTCGCGCTCGGGCACCTTCGACGAGGTCACCGAGCCGCCCGTGGTGAAGTAGCCCGCACCGGCCGTGCCGCCGGGCAGCTGAGCGGGTTTGCTCCAGTCGGCGCCGAACAGCGGCTCGCCCTCGACCTCGAGACGATTCGCCCAGGCCGCCGTGGCCGAGGCGCGCACGATCGCGGCTGCCGCCTGCCGGTCGGCGACCTGCTGGCGATCCTCCCCCGGCAGCATCATCGCGACCACCGCGAGATAGCGCGCGAGGATGCCGTTGAACAGTCCGCCGTCGCCGCCACCGCCGCCCTTGATGACGCCGCCCGCGGTCATCTGGTCTTCCACCGCGACCAGCAGCCGGTGCACCCGCTCCAGATGACGCTCGGCGCCGGTGTGCATCGCCAGCTCGGTCTCGACGCCGAGCACCACGCCCTGGCAGTAGGTGAACGTCGGGCGCTCGATCACCCCCGACGGCAGATGGATGCCGTCCAGGATCAGGCCGGTGCCGGGATCGCGCAGGGTCGCGTCCAGCCAGTCCGCCATCTCCTGCGCGCGGGTGTGCCTGCCGAGACGGTTGAGCGCGATGGCCGCCGGACCGTTGGCGGGGGCGTTGTAGTAGTCCGCGCGGACGCGCCACGGGATGCCGCCCCCGGCTTCCGGATTCCACGCCTCGTACAGCTTCTTCTCCAGCGCGACCAGCGCGCCGCGCGCCTCGGTGATGCCCTGGGTCCGCTCGGCCCGCTCCAAAGCGATGGCGAGCCAGGCCATGTCGTCGTAGTAGTTGTTGGTCCAGCCGGTGATGTTGCGAATGCGGTGCGCGCGTACGAGTTCGCCGATCCGCTTGCGCCGCACCGATGTCGGCGCGCGGTTGGCCGCGTCCACCGCGCAGTCGATCAGATGCGCCTGCCACCAGTAGTGCCAGGTAACGAAGGCACGCTCACGCTTGGTGGCGGGCCAGCCGACGACGCCGAGTTCCGTTCCGGGACAAGCCCACAGGGCCCGCAGGTGCCGAGAGACGATCGCGGATTCCGCCATATCCGCCCGCTCCGACCAAAGCGCGGGCGTTGGTGCAGCATCCTGCCCAGTCCGAGGGCTCCGCGAGGTCATAGCTCAATGGTGCCAGTTGGAAGCCGATTCTGGCCGCCGAATTGTTACCCGGCCGACGCCGAATCGTGCACGCCACAAGATCGTTCACCACGCCGTCGCGAGATCGGCGTGCTGGCGGATCCAGGCGTGCATGGCGATCCCGGCGGCCACACCGGCGTTGATGCTGCGGGTGGAACCGAATTGGGCGATCGAGACCGTCATCGCCGCCGCGTGTTTCGCGTGCGCGGTGACGCCGGGACCTTCCTGGCCGAACAGCAGCAGACAGTCGCGCGGCAATCGCGCGGTCTCCAGCGGCACCGAGCCGGGGACATTGTCGACGGCGACCACGGTCAGACCCGTGCGCTCGGCGAAGGCGAGCAGTTCGGCGATGTCGGTGTGGTGCTCGATGTGCTGGTAGCGGTCGGTGACCATGGCGCCGCGGCGGTTCCACCGTCGCCTGCCGACGATGTGCACCGCCGCGGCCGCGAAGGCGTTCGCGGTGCGCACCACGGTGCCGATGTTCGCGTCGTGCCCGAAGTTCTCGATGGCGACGTGAAACGGGTGCCTGCGCGCGTCGATGTCGGTGACGATCGCGTCGCGCGACCAGTAGCGGTAGGCGTCGACCACATTGCGCCGGTCACCGTGCGCCAGCAGTTCGGGATCCAGTCGCGGGTCGTCGGGCGGCGGGGCGCCGTGCTCGTCGAGCCACGGACCGACGCCGTGCGGATGCTCGCCCCACTCGGTGGGCCCGGGAAGCTGCTCCCCCGGGGAAAGGCGCGCGGTATCCGACGACGAGTGACTCACGCGGTCGATGCTAGTTCCGCCGCTCCGTCGCCTGTGCTGCGGATATGCGCGGCGACGGCGGGCTTGGCCCGCTCACTCAGTACGACGAGCTGTTCGCTGCCACGATCGAGATCACGATGACGGCGACGATGCCGACCAGGTAGACGAGCATGATGGCGGTGCCGACGATGCCGCAGACGTAGCCCGCCTTGACGTTGCCTCGGCCGCCGATCGCGCCGCCCGACGCGTCGATCTCGTCGAGCGCCCGCTTGCCCATCACCCAGGCGAACGGCGCGCAGAGCTGGCACAGCACCAGCCCGAGAATGCCGAGCACCAGGATCGTTGTCGACTGCGGATGGTCCGGCGGCGGACCGTACGGGTTACCGTAGGGCTGCTGTGGATAGCCGTACGGCGGTGGGTAAGTCATGCGGGTGATGCTAGTTCCAAAACCCGCCGAGCGGCCCGGGCAACCGCACCGGACACCCGGTCGCGTCGCTCACGATCGCCGCGTGGTGTAGCTGGCCACACCCCCGATTCGGCGGTCAGCTCCATCGAGAACGCCGCCGTCGGCGAGAAACATGGAGCCCATGACCGAGACGCAAGCCGAACCCACCCTCGTGCTCGACAAACAGGCGGCACCGCCCGAACAGCCCGGCCGCGGGGCGCTGTCGGCCGTCCTGCGCGCACCGATCCAGACGAGGACCTGGAAGGAACTCGCCTATCTGATCACCGCGTTCGTGCTCGGCTGCCTCGCCGTCTGCTACTTGTTCTTCGGCTTCGGCGGCGGGCTCTACGCGTCGATCTTCCTGGTCGGCATCCCGCTGCTCGCCCTCGTACTGCTCGGCGGACGCGTCTGGGGACGGATCTACCGTGCGCTGTGCCGCGTCCTGCTCGACACCCCTGTGGAAGCGCCGCCCCCGTTCGACAGGCAGCGCGGGCTGTTCGGGTTCCTGAAGAGCGCGTTCACCGACCGGGCGAGCTGGCGGGCGACGCTGTTCCTGCTCGCGCAGGTCGCGCTCGGGGTGGTGATCGGTTATCTGGCGCTGATCGTCGTGGCGATGGTGGTGTTCATCGCGATCTCCCCGATTCCGTGGGCGCTGTTCGATCCGGTCAATGTCGACGAGAACGGGGTCGAACGCCATTCGCTCATGCAGTTCGGTTCCTTCTACGTCGACTCGTGGCCGCGCGTGCTCGGCGTCGCCGCGCTCGGCGTCGTCGGCTGCTTCGCACTGCCCTGGCTGGTCCGCGGCGTCTGCCACCTGCACCGGTTGCTCACCGTCTGGCTGCTCGCGGCCACCGTGCGCGACCGTCAGCTGGTCGAGCTGCGGGCCAGCAGGCGCGCCGCCGTCGAAGACGCGGCCGCCACGCTGCGGCGGGTGGAGCGCGACCTGCACGATGGCACCCAGGCCCGGCTCGTCACCATCGCCATGGCGCTCGGCAGGGCCGAGGAGCGCATCGCGGCGGGCGGCGACGCGACCGACCTGATCGCCGACGCGCACGCCAGCTCCAAGGAGGCGCTCACCGAACTGCGCGAACTCGTCCGCGGCATCCATCCGCCCGCGCTGGAACTCGGCCTCGGCCCGGCGCTGGAGACGCTGACCGCACGCAGCGCGGTACCCGTCGAGCTTCGTGTGCACCTGCCGCAGCGGCCGAGCCCGGCCATCGAGGCCATCGCCTACTTCTCCGTCGCCGAACTGCTCACCAACGTGGTCAAGCACGCGCACGCCGACCGGGCGTGGGTCTCGGTGCTGCCCGACAGCCTGCGCACCATCGCGGTCACGGTGCGGGACAACGGAATCGGCGGCGTGCTGCCACCGGCCGAAAGCGCACAGGCGGGCGGCAGCGGCCTGGCGGGTCTCGCGGCGCGGGCGCGTGCCGTTGACGGCACCCTCACCGTGCACAGCCCCGCCGGCGGGCCCACCGTGGTGACCATCCTGCTGCCGAAAGGGGATCCGCAGTGACCACGCCGCTGCGCATCGTCATCGCCGAGGACAGCGCCATCCTGCGAGACGGCCTGGCGGGCCTGCTGGTGGAGCGCGGCCACGAGGTGGTCGCGATGGTCGGCGACGCGAGCACCCTGAGCGACGTGGTCGGGGAACACAACCCAGACGTGGCGGTGGTCGACGTGCGCATGCCGCCCTCGTTCACCGACGAGGGCTTGCTCGCCGCCATCGAACTGCGCAGGAAGTACCCGATGACGGGCGTGCTCGTCTTCTCGCAGTGGATCGAAACCCGTTACGCCACAGAACTTCTCGCCGGTGGCGCCAGCGGTGTCGGCTATCTGCTCAAAGACCGCGTCGCCGACGTGCGCGATTTCGTCGACGCGCTGTACCGGGTCGCCACCGGCGGCACCGCCCTCGACCCCGAGGTGGTGAGTCAGCTGATGGGCGCCTCCCGCCAACAGGATTCGCTCGCCAGGCTGACCCCGCGCGAACGCGAAGTGCTCGAACTGATGGCGCAGGGCCTGTCCAACAACGCCATCGCCGACGCGCTCACCGTCACCGAGCGGGCCGTCGAAAAGCACATCGGCAACATCTTCGCCAAACTCGATCTCCCACCGTCGGATACGCACCATCGGCGGGTACTGGCGGTGCTGCGGTTGAAGGGTTAGACGCGGCGTTACCGCGCCATCGTGCATGCCGCGGCGATTTCCTTCGTATCCCAGTAGAACGGGCGGACTTCCGCGATACGCCCCTCTTCGACGCGAAGGGTCTGCAAGATCGGGAAGCGCAGCTCGCGGCCGGTCGCGCGGGCGCGAGCCCGCACTTCGGTCCGCACCACGGCCGTCTCCCCGGTCGCCAAGAACTCCTGCTCGACCATCTCGAACGACTCCCACACCGCCGCCATCGCCACGAAGAACCGCTCCAGCCCGGCATGGCCTCGCCAGATACCGCCGTACGGCATCCCGTCGGCCTGGTACAGCACCACGTCCTCGGCGAAGAACGGGGCCAGGGTGGTCTCGAAGGGGGCGCGACCAGGGCCGCCAGCGGCGAAGTACGCGGCCTCGGCGGCATACATTCCGGTCAGCACGTCGGTAGTCGTTGCGCTCGGCATGCGAACAGCGTGGCGTGCGGGCGGGGCGGGGCGCTGGCGGAGATCGGACGGAACGATCGGGCTTTGCGGCTCACTGACGGAGCGGCCGTCGTCGCTACGAAACCGATACTCGCAAGCGACCGGATCGGAGCACGGTAGCCGCTTATGCTTGAAGTGCGAGGTCAGGAGGGGTGTACACCGACTGGCGCAGCCGGACGCAGTCCGTTCCCACGGGCTGGACGAAGTCCGTCGAGAGACCGCACAGCCGGAAGACGTCCGTCCACGGACCGCACACAGCCGAACGAAGTTTCCACAGACCACGCACGGCCGGAGCGAAGGCGGGAGGCACGCATGGATCACGCACGGATTCTGCGTACGGTGCTCGGCGTCACCGCCGCGTACCTGATCGTGCTGTGCTTCTGGCTGGGTTGGCTCGTGCACCGCACGCCGCCCGGCACGATCCCGTTCCAGGTCGTCGCCCTGGTCGGCGTCTTCGGCTCCTGCGTCGGCATCGGCATGCTGCTGGCGGGGCGCCCCTCCCGTGCCGACCGCCGCCTCTGGCGCCACGGCCTCGAAGGCTGGGCCACCGTCGAAGGCGTGCACCCGCTGGAGCGCACCGACCACTACAGCGAACTCACCGAAATCGACCTCGAGCTCACCGTCCCTGGCTCCGAAACCTACCGTGGCTCCATCGTTTTCGATGTCATGCCCGCCGACAAGCCGAAACTCGGTCTCGGCGAGACCATCTCGATCCGCGTCGACCCAGCCAACCGCGACCGGATCATTCTGGTGCTGTGAAGGCGGTGCGCACTCGGTCCGACGTGTTCTGAACGGCCGACACCAGCCGACCCGGAGAATGCCGAGGTCGGCAGACCGGTGCGCGGCGCAGCGGGTTCAGCGTGCGGCGAATCTGCCGTTCCGAACGCCCTCCACGAGGTGGTTGATCCGCTGCTGCACGGTATTGATCAGAGCCTGCTCCGGCGCGGGTTTGGCGACGACCTTGTCCTCGCCGAAGCTGATGTAGCGCCCGTCGCCCTCGAAGTCGTTGACCTGAAAGTCCTGTCTGCCCACGATGTGCCGATTGTCGACACTGCCCAGCGGATACACCGCCACGTGCGCGATGCAGGTGGTCGGCCGGTTGAAGAAGCGATCGAAATCGTCCTTCGGGCCGCGGCGCCACGGGTCGGTCTTCACACCGCGCGGACCGGCCAGATCACGGACATCAATGGAGAGCGAATCACCTTTCCCGGGAGGGCATTTCGGCAACGCGCCGATCACCGCGGGCGCGACCCGCTCCGCCGTGAGGAACGCGAGTTCCACATCGCCGCCGTGATCGTGATCCACCCCCGGCCGCTGCGTCACGATCGCACCGTGCTGGTAGTGCACCCCCGCGTGCGCACGAATCCGGTGCTCGCGCCGCAGACCGCGGAACCCAGCCACCTCGACGCGCGCCTCCGGCCGCAACAACACGTCCAATGCGCGCAACAAGTTGTCGTCCATATGCGTCCAGACCGCCATAGCCGCCACCTGCCACGCGCGACGGAAATCCTCCGGGACGCCGGTGTCCTGCCACCGGTGCCCCAACGGATACGGGAGCACGTCCCGACCCGTCGACTCCCACAGCACCCGAAACTCCAGCGCGCTGAACCGCCAGCGCGTCACCCCGCTCAGCATCGACTCCGACTCACTCCCCGATCACCGGCGGGACCGTCTTCGGCGCATCGGTCAACCCGATGAGTTCCTCGCCGTGCTCCTGCGTGATCAGATAATCCGGCACACCCTTCGACGACTCGTCGTCGCCCTTGCCGCGCGCACCCGGCGCACCCATGCCCGGCATACCCGCACGGGTGTTGGCCGCGACCGGGCGACCCGCCGCGGGGTTCGCGCCGCCCGGAATGCCGGGTACGCCAGGCACACTCGCGCCGGGGCGGCCGGGCGAGGAGCCAGGACCGCCGGGGCCGGGACCACCCGGGCCTCCCGGAAACCCAGGGGTGCCGGGCGTTCCCGGAGTTGGCGTGGTCGGCGACACCGGGGTCGCCGAAGCCGGAGTCGTCCCGGTGGGCGTCGTCGGCGTCTCGGTGGAGGCAGCCTGCGTGTCGTCGTTGGACTGCGACTGCTGCTGCGAATCCTGTTGGCCCTGCGAGGGATCCTCGGTCGGACCGGGTCGAGTCGTGTCCTCGTTCTTCGTCGGCTGATCGCCACCGTTGTTCGTGCCGCCGGGTTGCACGCCGGTGCTCGTTCCACGCGGTTGGCCGCCGTCGGTCCGGCCCGGGTCACCGTTGTTCGCGGTGGGGTTGTGGGGTTTCGGGATCACGGGGACGCGATCGGTTTCCCGGAGCACCGGTTCATACACAGTCGTCAACACCCGCTTGGCCTCGGCCCATGCGTTGTTGTACGCGTCCTCGTTGTCCTTCCAGCCGCGCCCGGCGATCCAACTCCGGGTGTTCTCCCAGTTCGAGTTGTGTTCGGGGACATGGGGCACGAGTTCTTTGGTCGGCGCCAAACCCGTGGCGAGCTCCTCGGTTTTCCTGGCCATCAGCTTGGCGGCCTGCGACGTCTTCGCCGCGGATGCGAGAAAGTCGGTGACGCCCTGCGCGACAGCCTGGGCCGACTCTCCCTGCCAGACACCGGGATTCGTAGCTTTTTGCATCTGGCTGTTGAACGCCGTCTGCGCGGCCTCGGCCCGCTTGCCGATCTCGTCCCAAGCGTTGCGAAGGTCGTTCACCGCGTCGAGATCGATCTTGTCGACCTTGGCTCGCAACTCCGCGAGCGGATTCTGGAAGTGGTCGCAGCTCTTGATTCCCGATTTGAAATCGCCGACGAACCCGATGTCGCCCGCGCTAGTTCGTACGTTATCGCGCTGCCGGTTGTACCGATCCTGCACCGCCGCCGGATCCACTTCCGGCTGCAACTCCTCGCCTGCGATCCAGTTGGTGATATTGCGAAGGACGTTTTCGCCGAACGTATAGTTGTTGAAGAAATCCATGCCGGGAAGGGACATGGGTCAGCCCCCCAATTCGTTTGTGATCCCGGAAATTTGGGCAGAATGATCGGTGACTTGACCGGTGATCCGGTTGAGCGAGAGCTGCATCACTTCGCGCATCTCTTTGACCACATCGATCGATTCGATAATCACCGCGTCAATCGAATCTGTCCCACCAGTCGCCTGACTACGGAAGAGGGCTGCGAGATCGTCCGCCATGCTGAAATCACCGAATCCAGATACGCGTTGAGCGTTTTGCGCCGACCTGATCAGGTCGGTGTAGTCCTGGATGAACTTATCGCAAGCGGTCAGACACTCGCGCGCGGCCGCCTCGTCATCGAGGTAGATTTCCCCTGATTTGGCCTGGTCGGCGAATTTACGCCACTGGGTGATGTTCGGCTCGCTCAATGTTGTCCCCTCCCAATGTCATTGCGGAAATCGCGGCACAAGCATAGTGGCGGCTCGGTTCGCAAGCGAACAAGGATCGTCAGGATGGTCATCTGCCGGGTTGTTCCCGACTTTGACCGAAAACGCTCCCTGAAGTGCAGGGAATACGATGTCACAGGTCAGCCTTTTCGAGGCTCCTTCGACTCGGTATTGGGTTCCGTCGCGGCCAGCGATCTGGACATCTTGGAACTCTACGTTCCCCGGTTTGTTCCGAATCTCCTCAGAAGTCCGCTTGGTCGAGAAGACAGTCACGTGGTACTTTGCGGCGTTCCACGAGCAGATCTCCCAGCCGGATTGCGGCACCCCCGCAACACCACTCTCTTCCGTCGCCGGATCGACGCCGATCTGCCGCAACAGCCCATCCGGCACCTCCGTGCACGGATTCCACAACGCAACCTGCGCCGCACTCGTCGAAGTCGTCGGCGTCCCCTCGGTCGCTCCCTCACAGCCCGCGACCGCCGGCACCAGCACCACTGCCGCGCACAGAGCCAACATCACACGCCGCGCCATCCGCTCCCCCTCAGGGTGTTATCGACCTGCCTGTCCACGCCACCCTACCGAGCCGCCGAAAACGGTGGCATCGGTGCGCCGGGCAGGTGTGCGTGTTCATCTTCTTGGACGCGCCAGCCGCTCAGTCGGTTCCATCGAAGCAAGGCGCGTTCGATCCACGGCGCGGTCGATAGCGGTCGGCAGCGGGGAGCGATTCGGTTCCGCCCGATCGCACCGGACGCGGCGAGATCGCCCTACGAACGGTCGAGCGGCGAGCGGGCGTGGGCCCGAGGGTCGGCCAAAAGGTATTGGGCCGCGGCGTAAGTGGCGAGGATGACGCCCTCGGTAGCGCGGCGGGAGCGGGACGTGCGGGCGAAGAGGCGGCGCAGGACGATGAGTCCGTCGGAGAGGGTGAACAGGAGGGCGCCGAGGCCCAGGCGGCTGCGCGGGTCGGCGTCGGGGATGTTCAGGCCCGCAACGTTTTTCGTGCCGGGAGCGAGGCGGGGGTCGGAGGCGAGGACAGCGGCCGTGCCGAGGGTGGCGCCGTAGGCGGTGAGCGGGGCCGCGACGGTCGGGGCCTTGGCGCGTAGCAGGCCCGCGGCGCCGAGCCAGGCGGCGACCCTGGGCAGGGCGATCGGGGCGAGGGGACGCGCGCCGCGCCGCCACCACAACGTCGAGTACCCGGCCTGCATGACCGCGAACGACGACGCGCCGGCGATGAGGCGGCGGTCGTCGTCGGGTTCGATGAGCAGGATGTCGCCGAGGGTCGCCGCGCCGAGCGAGCCGAGCAGGATGGTGCGCTCGGTGGGGTCCATATCGACGCCGCTGGTCGCCACGTCGGCGGCGAGCAGCGGCATCATCAGCGGTTTGGCGAGCCACTGGAGCCGGTCGCGCCCGGTGACCGCCCCGAAGACGGTCACGGCGGCGGCGGCCAGGAATCCCGTGCGAAACGGACGCCCCGAGCCGGGGAACGCCGTGGCGCCGGTGGAATTCATGTCAGAAGCTCGCCTCGGTCGGCGCGGGCGGCAGCGTCACGACCTGGCCCGCGTAGCTGAGGCCCGCGCCGAAGCCGAGCAGCAGCGCCAGCTGTCCGCCCTTGGCCTTGCCGGTGACCAGCATTTCCTCCATGGCCAGCGGGATCGATGCGGCGGAGGTGTTGCCGGTGTTCTCGATGTCGTTGGCCATCGGGATCTCGTCGGCCAAGCCGAGGTTCTTCTTCATCAGGTCGTTGATGCGGGCGTTGGCCTGGTGTGGGATGAAGACCTCGATGTCCTCCTTGGCCACACCGGAGGCCTCCAGCGCATCGGACAGCGCGCGCGGCAGCGTGACGGCGGCCCAGCGGAACACCCGCGGACCCTCCATGCGCAGCGACATCCGGCCGACCGGTTCGATCGCGGGATCGGTGCCCTGCAAGGCCTGGGCCTTGTTCATGAACTCCAGGAAGTCGACGTCCTGGGCGATCGCCTCGGCGTTCTCGCCGTCGCTGCCCCACACCGTCGGGGAGATGCCGTTCTCCTCGCTCGGGCCGACGACGACCGCGCCCGCGCCGTCGCCGAAGATCATCGCGGTGCCGCGGTCGGTCGGGTCGAGTCCGACGGTCATCGTCTCCGCGCCGATCACCAGCACGTAGTCGGCCGAGCCTGCGCGGATGAGGTCGGCGGCGACGCCTAGGCCGTAGCCGAATCCGCCGCAGCCGGAGGTGAGGTCGAAGGCGGGAATGCCGTTGATGCCGAGATCGGCGGCGACGGTCGGGGCGCCGTGCGGGGTCAGCTTCAGCCAGCTGGACGTACAGAGGATGAGCGCGCCGATCTTGGACCGGTCGATGCCGGTGTTCACCAGCGCGCGTTCGCCCGCGGCCGCCGCGATCGACCGCAGCGTCTCGTCACCGCTGATCCAGCGCCGGTTGCGGATGCCGGTGCGCTCGTAGATCCACTGGTCGGTCGAATCGAGAACCTCGCACACCTCGTCATTGCTGACGATGCGCTGCGGTCGGTAAGCACCGATTCCGAGCATCGCAACATTTTCGCGACTCTTGTTTACTGCAATGCTCACCACTGGTGACTCACACGTCCCTCAACTGTCGGACAAACTTAACCCGCGTCCAGGCTAACCCAGGGCAAGATCCTTCAGCCCGAGGATGGACCGATACTCCAACCCCTCGGCCGCGATCACCTGGTCGGCGCCTGTCTCCCGGTCGACGACGGTGGCGACGCCGACGACGGTCGCGCCCGCCTCGCGCAGCGCGCGGACCGCGGTGAGCGGGGAGTTTCCTGTGGTCGTCGTGTCCTCGACGACCAGCACCCGCTTGCCGACGATGTCGGGTCCCTCGATCTGGCGCTGCATGCCGTGACTCTTTGCGGCCTTGCGTACCACGAAGGCGTCGATCGGGCGGCCCGGCGCGTGCAGCACCGCCAGCGCGACCGGGTCGGCGCCCATGGTCAGCCCGCCGACGGCGTCGAAATCCCAGTCCGCGACGAGCTCGCGGAGCAGCTTCCCGATCAGCGGTCCGGCGCGATGGTGCAGGGTCGCCCTGCGCAGGTCGACGTAGTAATCGGCCTCCTTGCCGGAGGAGAGCGTCACCTTGCCGTGCACGACAGCGAGCTCGCGCACCAGCGCGGCCAATTTCTCGCGGTCGGCGCCGAGCGCGGAGTCGTTGGTTGTCGCCTCGTCGATCATGTCTAAGTCCTTCCGCGTGAATTGAACAGGCCCCGATTCATTCGGACCTGCAGGGTTCGCGGGATGAGTCCGACCACCGTGGTGAGCGCCTTGTACTGCGCACCGGGCACGCTGATCACCCGGTCCTTGTCCAGATCACTCAGCGAGCCTGCGACGACCTGCTCGACGGAAAGCCACAGCGGTTTCGGCAGCGAGGACATCTCGATACCGGCTCGCTCGTGAAATTCGGTGTGGACGAATCCGGGGCACAACGCCTGGATCCGTACCCCGGTTCCAGCGAGTCCGCCCGCCAACCCTTCCGTGAAGGATACGACGTAGGACTTCGAGGCCGAGTAGGTCGATCCCCGACCTGGCACCAGCCCCGCGACGCTGGCCACGTTGACGATCGACCCCTTCGCCTTGGCGATCATCGACGGCAGCGCCGCGTGGGTGAGCTGGAGCACAGCGGTGACGTTGACGTCGAGCTGCGCCTGCAACTGCTCGTAGGGCAGCGTCCAGAACTCCCCCGAATGCGCGAAACCCGCGTTGTTGACCAGGAATTCGATGCCGTCGGCGGCGCGGGCCGCGACCCGTTCCCGGTCGGCGGCCTGCGCGAGATCGGCGACGAGCACCTCGCAGCGGGTGGCGTACTTGCGCTCCAACTCGGCGGCCAGCGCCTTCAGCCGCTCGGCGTCCCTGGCGACGAGCACCATGTCGTAGCCGAGCGAGGCCAGCCGTAGCGCGAACCCGTGACCGATGCCGGACGTCGGTCCGGTGATCAGTGCGATCGGGCGGGTGGCGCCGGGCAGGCGCGCGGGAGCAGAGCTATCGGTCATCGCGGCACCAATCGAATCGAGCGGATCACTGCGGCACGGGGCCCTGATATGGACGGAATCCGGGGTGGAACGGGCCGCCGGGGCGGTCGGCCTGGTCGGCGCGGTTCGTGGAGCGCGGTTCGTCGTCCCAGTCGTCGGAGCGGCCACGTTCCGGTCGCCAGTCGTCTTCCGGGTCGTCGTCGGACCAGCGTTCCTCGCGCGCCCTGTCCTTGGCGTCGGGGACAACGGCAAGCGATGGACGGCGCGGCTGGTCGGCCGCCTGCTCGTCCTCGTCGTCGTAGCGAGGGGCGCTGTCGTCGAACTCGCGATCGTCGTATCCGCGATCGTCCTCGTCGGCGGCGGGCGGTAGGACGCGGGAGGCTCCGCGTGCGGCGGCTGGTTCCTCGGCTCGGCCGCGGGCCCTCGGGTGCGGACGGCCCGGATCGTGGTCGGGGTTGTCACCGCCGCGCGAGTCGCTGACCGGTGGCAGCACGTGCAGCAGACCGGACAGGCGAAGCACCGAGTCGATGGCCGACTCCCAATCCTTCGACGCCGTACCGACATTCAGCATGCCGAGGGTCCAATTGCCCTCGCTCCAAAGCATCTGGACCGTGTCGGGCAGCGTCTCGATGAACGCGACCATCCGCTGATCGACCGCGTGCCTGGCGATCTCCGGGTTCGTCGCGAAGACGACCCGGCCGCCGATCGCGCCGAGCAACTCGAGATCCGCGTCCTTCGGCGGGGACGCGGTCTTGAGCCGCATGTCGACATCGATGTCCGAACCGATCTGGCGGCGCACCGCGACCAGCGTCGCGGCGTCCTCCAGATCGAACAGAACGAACTTCTCGCCCTTGCGGATACCGGAAACCACGTCGACCGCCGACAGATAGCCGAGTTTGGCCAGCGCACCGCGCCGCCAAGTCGACGGGAGTGCCGGTTCCACCGACACGTAGGTGTATCCCTGGGCCTTGGCCCACACCTGGCGCGCGTGACCGGTCCGCTGCCGCTGGACCCGATCGAAATACAGCAGCACGATCGCGCCAACAAGCGCGATCGCCGCCAACCCGAACCACATAGCCGTCATCGCGGTCTACCCTAATAGGCCCGGCCGGTGGAGGGCCTTCTTTGGTGCCGCGCCGGGCCGGACGTCTTGTGCCGCGGCACGGTCCGGGACCACGCCGCTCATCGTCCGCCGCCGGGCAGCGCGGTGCTGATGATGAACTTGGCGCGGATCGATCCGTCCGGTCCTTTGTCGCCCTGCACCATGACCATGTCGCCGATGGGCAGGTCGGCGGGCTTGGCGCCGGACAGCGAGATCACCTGGGTTAGTTCGTCGGTCCGGACGGCGACGCTGTTGCCGGAGACGGTGTCGATGGTGAGCTGGCCGCCGTTGTTGGCGCTGATGGTGCCCATGGTCGCGCCGATGCCGTCGAGTCCAGGCAGGCCGGGCAGCCCGCTCGGCGATGGCTGACGGGGCGACGGGTTCTGCGTCGGGAAAGCGCCGCGGGTCGGGAGTTGCGCGGTGGTGGTGCCGCCCGCCGTTGTGGTGGACGAGTCACCGCCGCCGAGCACCAGGCCTGCGACCACCCCGCCCACCGCGACGAGCGCGAGAACACCCAGACCGAGCGCGATCCACAGTCCCGTATTGCGTTTGGGCGGTGGCTGATCCATCGGCGGGACGCCCGGCGGTACCGCACCGGGCGGCACGGCCGCGTGGTGCGGATCCGGCATGCCTGGGTACTGGTGGCCGTAACCGCTTTCGTAAGCGCCCCACTGGCTCTCCATCGGCGGGAGCTGCTTGGTGGCGTTCGCGGGCGGCGGGCCCCACTCGAACCGTTCGGTCGAGGGGTATCGCGTGGTGTCCCCGGACGGGTCGTAGCCGGACGCACCCGGCGGACCGAGGTGTTCGGTCGGCGCATCCTCCGGCCGCTGCCCCCAGGGATCCTTCGGGTTCGTCATGCCTCCAGGGTAGGCGTACCTCCGCCTCCGCTCCGGCCATGCGCGGAGTCATTCGACGGACTTCGTCCGGCAGCGCCCCTCGTGCGTACTCCGCCTCCGCTCCGGCCATGCGCGAGGCCGATCGACCGCTTCGGGCAAACAGCACCCGGCGGCCGCCACGTCGAGCCGAACCGATTCGGCGGCCACGCCGGATACGCGAACGTCCCGCCCCGAGCCGGGCGGGGACGTCCCGCATTTCAGCGGCTGACGATCAGGTCGTCGCCCTCCCCGCACACACCGACCGATCGCAGGACCGCTCAGTCGAAGAGTTGCGCGACGTCGGTGATCGTCACTGCCCGCCGCAACCACTCGCCCAGCTGGTCGAGATCGGTGCACGAAGTGATCGTGCGCCGGTCCTCCTCGGAGACGGGCAACTTCCGCGCCTCGAGAATGACGAGCAGCGCGTTCGCTTCACCCTCGGCCTTGCCCTCGGCGATCAGGTTCTTGAAGAAGGGGTTCTTGTACTCGTGGTAGGCCGTTTCCATCTTCATCCTCCAGGCTTTCTGTGCCGAGCTTTCCAGGCAATCCCAGATATTGTCAGCGTACTTTCCGGCCAAGGACTGATCCTCCATCCGATTCAGGGTGTAGAGAAGCACATCGAGTAACTTGTCGCCGTCGTCTTCGGCCGCATGTCCAAGAACGCCCTCTTCACCTGTGGATCACGTACGACGTTCGTCGCGTCCTCGGATGCGACAACCGCCAATGAGTACTCCGGGATCTGAACATTCAGGTAGCGGCGTAGCACGATCGCCGCCGTCCGGGTTCTGCCGGAAGAGGTCGGTCAGGAATTCATGCTCGAGTGTGTTGGCCACCGCGCGAACGTGCGCGAATGACCGTCCGCCGGAACGGATCTCGAAGGCGTAGGCGTGTGTCTCGGCGTGCCGGGCGGCGACACGCTGACCGAGTGCGTCGAGGAGAATCGGCGAACGCCCCGGCCCGCGCGGGGCCGAGGCGTCCTGAGCATTCAGCGGCCGACGATGAGCCCGTCGCCGTCTTTGCTCACTCCGACCTTCACGGTGTCGCCGTCGGCGACTTCACCCGCGAGCAGTTCCTTGGCGAGGGTGTCGCCGATGGACTGCTGGATCAGCCTGCGCAGGGGGCGGGCGCCGTAGGAGGGGTCGTAGCCGCGGACCGCGAGCCAGAACCTGGCCGAATCGCTGACGTCCAGCTTCAGCCTGCGCTGCGACAGCCGCTTCTGCAGCTGGTCGAGCTGGATGTCGACGATCTGCTGGAGCTGTTCCTCGTCGAGCGCGTGGAACATGACCACATCGTCGAGCCGGTTGAGGAACTCGGGCTTGAACGCCGAGCGCACCGCGTTCATGACGAACTCCTTGTCACCGCCCGCACCCAGGTTCGAGGTGAGGATGAGGATGGTGTTGCGGAAGTCCACCGTGCGGCCCTGGCCGTCGGTGAGCCGTCCCTCGTCGAGCACGGCGAGCAGGATGTCGAACACATCCGGGTGCGCCTTCTCGATCTCGTCGAACAGCACCACGGTGTACGGCCTGCGCCGCACCGCCTCGGTGAGCTGACCGCCCTGGTCGTAGCCGACGTAGCCGGGCGGCGCGCCGACCAGGCGGGCCACCGAGTGCTTCTCGCTGTATTCGCTCATATCGATCCGCACCATGGCGCGTTCGTCGTCGAACAGGAAGTCCGCCAACGCTTTCGCCAGTTCGGTCTTGCCGACGCCGGTGGGGCCGACGAACATGAACGAGCCGGTCGGGCGGTTCGGGTCGGCGACGCCGGCGCGCGCCCTGCGCACCGCGTCGGAGACCGCCTGCACGGCCTCCTGCTGCCCGACCACGCGACGCCCGAGCTCGTCCTCCATGCGGAGCAGCTTCTGGGTCTCGCCTTCCATCAACCTGCCCACCGGAATGCCGGTCCACGCGGACACCACCTCGGCGATGTCGTCGGGGCCGACCTCCTCCTTGAGCATCACCTCGCCGTCGGATGCGGCTCCGTTCGCCTGCTCGGCCTTGGCCAGCTCCTTCTCCAGCGTGGGAATCCGGCCGTAGCGCAGCTCCGCCGCCTTGCCGAGATCGCCGTCGCGCTCGGCGCGCTCGGACTCGCCGCGCAGACTCTCCAGCTGCTCCTTGAGGCTGCGGACCTGGTCGATGGCCTTCTTCTCGTTCTGCCACCGGGTGGTCAGCTGGTTGAGCTTCTCCCGGTCGTCGGCGAGTTCCTGGCGCAGCTTCTCCAGGCGCTGCTTGGAGGCCTCGTCGGTCTCCTTGGTCAGCGCGACCTCTTCGATCTCGAGGCGGCGCACCGCGCGCTCCACCTCATCGATCTCCACCGGGCGCGAGTCGATCTCCATGCGCAGGCGCGAGGCCGACTCGTCGACCAGGTCGATCGCCTTGTCCGGCAGGAACCGCGAGGTGATGTAGCGATCCGAGAGGGCGGCCGCGGCCACCAGCGCGGAGTCGGTGATGCGCACGCCGTGGTGCACCTCGTAGCGCTCCTTGATGCCGCGCAGGATGCCGACGGTGTCCTCCACCGAGGGCTCGCCGACGAGCACCTGCTGGAAGCGCCGCTCCAGAGCGGCGTCCTTCTCGATGTGCTTGCGGTATTCCTCCAGCGTGGTCGCGCCGACCAGGCGCAGTTCGCCGCGGGCCAGCATCGGCTTGATCATGTTGCCCGCGTCCATCGCCGATTCGCCGGTCGCGCCCGCGCCGACGATGGTGTGCAGCTCATCGATGAAGGTGATGATCTGTCCCGCGCTGTTCTTGATCTCCTCGAGCACGGCCTTGAGCCGCTCCTCGAATTCGCCGCGGTACTTCGCGCCCGCCACCATCGCGCCGAGATCCAGTGCGACGACGGACTTTCCGCGTAGCGATTCCGGGACGTCGCCCGCCACGATGCGCTGGGCCAGCCCCTCGACGATCGCGGTCTTGCCGACGCCGGGCTCGCCGATCAGCACCGGGTTGTTCTTGGTGCGTCGGCTCAGCACCTGGACCACGCGCCTGATCTCGGTGTCGCGCCCGATCACCGGGTCGAGCTTGCCGGAGCGCGCGGCCGCGGTGAGATCGGTGGAGTACTTCTCCAGCGCCTGGTAGCTGCCCTCGGGATCGGGGTTGGTCACCCGGGCGCTACCGCGCACGGTGGTGAACGCCTCGCGCAGCGCGTCGGCCGTCGCGCCGTGCTTGGTGAGCAGCATGGTGACGTCCGAGTCGCCCTCGGCGAGGCCGACGACGACATGCTCGGTGGAGACGTACTCGTCGCCGAGTTCGGTGGCCAGCCGCTGGGCCGCGGTGATCGCGGCGAGCGCCTCGCGGCCGAGGTTCGGCGTCGTGGTCGCGCCGGTCGCCCTCGGCAGCCGGTCGACGATGTCCTGTGCCTCGCGCCGGACCGTCGCCGGGTCGACGCCGACGGCCTTCAGCAAGGGGGCGGCGATGCCGTCGGTCTGATCGAGCAACGCCACCAGCAAGTGCGCCGGACGAATATCCGGGTTGCCCGCGGCCGACGCCGCCTGGAGGGCTGCGGTCAGCGCCGCCTGGGTCTTGGTGGTGGGATTGAACGAGTCCACAAGTCACCTTCCTACTTCGATTTCCCAGCGTCGAGTGCCCTTCCGCGCGTGTCGACGCGCGAGCTCGTGCTGTTCCTATCGGTCTCAACGTGGGAGAGGTTGAGTCTGTTCCGCTCAAGTTTAAAAATTTTTCGGCAACCCGCCACCCGGCCGATTCGGCGACTCATTCGGCGACTCAACGCTACGCCGCGCCACCGGCGAATGCGGTGAATCGCAGCGCCGGTGGTGTAGGGATGCATACGAGCACCAAAACGGTTAGTTGATGCATCACCATTCAGCCGAACGGAGGAGCGGAACCGATGCGCGCGATCGTGGTACGGAAGTTCGGAGATCCCGTCGAGCTGGCCGAGATGCCGGTGCCCGAGCCCGGCGCGCAGGCGGTCAAGGTGCAACTCGACGCCGCGGGCGTCAATCCCTTCGACCTGAAGATGGCCAAGGGCATCCTGGAAGGCAAACTGCCGCACGACTTTCCGGCGATCCTCGGGGTGGACGGCGCGGGCAGCGTCGCGGCGGTCGGCCCCGGCGTGACGAAGTTCGCGGTCGGCGACCGCGTCGTCGGCAAGTTCCTCGTCCCACCCGCGGGCCACGGCAGTTTCGCCGAATACTCGGTGCTACCGCAGGACGCGACGCTGGTCGCGATCCCGGAATCGATCACCAACCTGGCCGCCGCCGCTCTGCCGACCGCGGGCGTCACCGCGCAGGACCTGGTCGACGCGGCCCAGATCCGGCCCGGCCAGACGGTGCTGATCGTCGGCGCCACGGGCGGTGTCGGCTCCTTTCTGGTGCAGCTGGCCAATATCGCGGGCGCGCACGTCATCGCGACCGCGCGCGGCGATACCGCCGATCGGATGACCAGGCTCGGCGCGGCCGAGACGGTGGACTACAGCCAGGCGCCCGTCGCCGACTCGGTGCGCTTCACCAATCCCGGCGGCGTCGACGTGCTCTTCGACCTGGTCAGCCCGCCCGAGGCGCTCGCGCCGCTGACCGAACTCGTGCGCGAGGGCGGCGCGGTGTACTCCATCGTCTTCTCGGCCGACGAGGCCGCGCTGCGCGAGCGCGGCCTGCGCGGCGGCAACTTCGAGTCCAAGGGTCGCGCGCCGGAACTGGCCCGCCTGCTGGCCCGCGTCGCTGCTGGCGACGTGGTGGTACCGATCGACGCGACCGTCCCGCTGGAGGAGGCGCCCGCCGTCCTCGGCGCCGCAGGCGCGCGCGGCAAGACCGTACTGGCCATCTGAGCAGCCGACCGAGGGCGATCCGAGGCAGCAGGACCGCCACTACGTCGAGCAAGTCGCACCCGCCGTTCGCGCCACCGTTGCCGGGGCATCGTGACATCGGGTCGCCGGTGATGCGGTCAACTTGTGCGTAGCCGGCGCACGAGCAGCCCTGTCCTCCCGTTGCAGGTACCCATCCAGAGAACCACACCATGGGCAGGTTCACCCGCCCCCGCTATGCGGTCAACTTGTGCGTAGCCGGCGCACGAGCAGCCCTGTCCTCCCGTTGCAGGTACCCATCCAGAGAACCACACCATGGGCAGGTTCACCCGCCCCCGCTATCCTGGTCGTGGCCCAACCATGGGGCCGAGCGCAGCGAGGCAGCAGCGGGCGCGTGAGCGCCGCGAGCCGGCCGGGCCGACATCCCGAGCTGCCGACTTAGCCGAGGGATAACTCGGAGCGGTCGAGAGCATGCTGCGCATACCCACACGACCACGGACTTTTCGGGGATACTTGTCCGCGAAGGACCGCCGGTTATGGGCATGTCCCTGCGCAGCAGTCGATAGCGGATGCGCAGCTATAGCGGGAAGAAAGGAAATCTCGTCGTGGATGCGCGTTCGGCAGCGCTGGTCCGCGCCAACTTCCGTTCGGTGACCGAGTCACCCGGCGGAGCCGAGCGGTTGATCAGTGCGTTTTATGGTCATCTGTTCGCGGAGAATCCACGCCTGCGCGAGCTGTTCCCACCCGCGATGGACATGCAACCGAAGCGGTTGGCCACGGCCATCCAGTTCGTGCTCGACCACCTGGAAGACTGGGATCGCGCGCAACGGTTTCTCGAGCAGCTGGCGCGCGACCACCGGAAGTACGGCGTCGAGGCCGCCCATTACGACCAAGCGGGCCGCGCGCTGCTCGCCGCGTTCCGCGTCTACAACGGCGCCGCATGGAACCGTCAGCTCGAGGAGGGCTGGCGCGACATCATGATCTTGATTTCGGCTTCGATGGCGATCGGCGCGAACTCCGACAAGTCCCAGCCGTACTGGGAGGCGACGGTGGTCGGCCACCGCAGGGTGCTCGAAGACCTGGCCATCGTGCGCTTGCAGTCCGACAGCCCGGTGCCCTATCAGGCCGGGCAGTACGTCCCGGTCGCCGTGCCGCAGCGGCCCAAGATGTGGCGCTACTTCTCGCCCGCGATTCCATCGAATCCCTACGGCGAGATGGAATTCCACGTGCGCAAGATCCGCGGCGGCTGGGTGAGCCCGGCCATCGTGAACGAGACGCAGGTCGGCGATCGCTGGATGATCGGCGGCCCGCTCGGCGGACTGCACGTCGACCGCGACACCGGGCGCGACGTGCTGCTCATCGGCGCGGGCACCGGCATCGCCCCGCTGCGCGCCCAGCTCATCGAGATGAGCCAGCGCGGCATCAACCCGCGCGTGCACTTCTTCATCGGCGGCCGCTACCCGTGCGACCTGTACGACGTGGAGAACATGTGGCAGCTCTCGCAGAGCAATCCGTGGCTCACCATAGTGCCGGTCTGCGAGCAGAAGACCAATCCGTGGTGGTACCCGCACCCGGCCGCCGACGCACCGTACGGCATGCACCGCACGCTGGTCGGCAATCTGGGCGCGGTGGTGGCCAGCTTCGGCGCGTGGGCCGACCGCCAGATCCAGATCGCAGGCTCGGCGCGGATGATCGCCGACACCCGCAGGGCGCTCATCGCGGTCGGCACCCCGGAACACGTCATCAGCTGCGATCCCGTCTGATCCACCGCGCCGCGCCGCGGCACCCACAACAGCAGAGGAGTTCACATGACGGAGCCGGGCGCGCTCGGCAACGGAGTCGCGCAACAGGAGTGGACGTCGACCGTCGTCGGCCACCACCGTTTGCGCCACGACGTGGCGGTGATCCGCCTGATCGGCGAGTTCGTGCCGTTCGTCGCCGGTCAGTCCGTCGAGGTCAGGGTGCCGCAGCAGCCCGGCGTGCGCCGCAGGCTCTCGCCCGCGCTACCGCCTTCGCTGGACGGCAAGCTGGAATTCCACGTGCGCACCGTGCCGGGCGGCTGGCTCAGCGGCTCGTTGGTCGCCGACACCCAGCAGGGCGACGAGTGGCGTATCGCCGCGCCGCAGGGCGCGTTCACCGTCGATCCGGCGGGCGACGAGGTCGTGATGATCGCGGGCGGCACCGGTCTCGCGCCGATGCGCGCGCAGATCCTGGAGCTGGCCAGGGTGCCGGAGCCGCCGCGCACCTACCTGTTCGTCGGCGGCCGCTCCCCCCGCGACCTCTACGCCTCCGACATGCTCGTGCTGCTCGCCGGGGAGCTGGACTGGCTCACCGTGGTGCCGGTGGTGGAGAACCTGGACGATCCGAACTGGGCAGACGAGTGGTACGAGCACACTCGCGTCGACATCGGATTCTCCGCCGACGAACTGCTGCAAGGCACCCTCGCCGATGTCATCGGCTCGCACGGCGCGTTCGACAATCACCAGGTGCTCGTCTGCGGCTCGCCCGCGATGACGCGCGCCACGCTGGATCGGCTCGTCGAGACCGGCACGCCCGCCGAACGCATTCAGTACGAAGGACTTTGACCGTCATCGTTCCGGCGAAGGCAGGGATCCAGTCGCAGACTCGCGGATAGTAGTCACCCGCTTGGATCCCGGCCTTCGCCGGAACGACGAGGGCGTCCGCTCAGAACAGCGGATCGTGGCGGATGCTCTTGGCCTGGGTGCCGGCCGCCATCAAGCGGAACTTGGTGGTCTGCACCATCGAGGGCGAGCCGACGATCTGCACGTCACGATCGGTCCACGAGCCGTAGCTGGCGACGACCTTGCCGATCTGGCCGGTCATGCGCGGCTCCAGGCCCGGCCATATGCGCTCGACCTCCCCGGATTCGTAGTACCACCAAGGGTTTTCGTCGCTCTCGCTGACGGGCGTCACGGTCAGCCAGCGGTTGGCCATGGCCAGCTTGCTCAGCGTCTCCAGATCGTAGAGATCGCACGGGTGATGCCCGCCGACGAACAGGTGCACCCTCGGATTGGTTCGCCGCAACGCCATCTGCATGAGCTGGGCTCGCAGCGGCGCGATTCCGGTGCCGCACCCCACCATGAGCATCTTGCGCTTGGTGTTGCGTGGCACGCCGAGTCCGCCGAGCGGCGAGCCGATCAGCCACTGGTCACCCACCTGCGTCTGTCCGACGATGGCGGGGCTGACCCAGCCCCCCAGTACCCCGCGGACGTGGAATTCGATCTCGCCGTTGGCATTCGCGGGCACGGCGGGCGAGAGATAACGCCACATCCTCGGCCGCGAGGGAATCTGCACGCTCATGTATTGACCGGCGGCGTACTGCATCGGCTGGTCCAGTTGTAATCGCACGATCGCCAGGTTGCGCAGGACGAGCCGGGTCTCCACCACCCGGCCGGACCAGACGGCGGGCGTGGCCTCCTTCTCGGCGGCGCCCATCATCGTGTCGCCGATGACGGCCAACCCTTCGTCCCATGCCTTCTCGACCTCGTCGGTCCACATCTCGGTGCCCGCGAAGCGGCGCATCGCGGTCTTCAGCGAGGTGGCCACCGCGGCGTAGTGTTCGGCCTGCACACCGTATTTGCGGTGGTCGCGGCCGAGCTGGGCGAGGAACGGCAACAACTTGTCGGGCTCCTCGAGCCGATCCAAGGCGTAGCCGATAGCCTTGAGGAGGCGGTCGCGCTGTGAATCCATCGCAGCGGGGAAGAAATCACGGACTTGCGGGTAGTCCGTGAACAGGATCGCGTAGAACGACCTGGAGAGCCTTTCCGGCCCACCGTCTTCCGCAGCAACCGCCTTGAACGTTGTTCTGATCAAAGCGACAGTCCGCGAATCCATTTGTGTCACAACCCCATTTCGCACTAGAACGCAGAGCGCGCCGGCGAGTGAAGTGCTGCGGGACACTCGACAGCAGCCGATGCCAAGGAGTGTAGGCGAGGTTTGCCAGCAACGGAACGCAAAGATTAAACATCACGCATGCAATTCGGCGGAAACAAGAAACGGAAGCGAAAAACACGCATATAACAGACCGAAAGACCGTATTGGAGCGGTGGATTCGGTCGTACGCTCACCGAATTCGCGCGCTCCGGTTTGCAAGACTCGTCCAGTTGACCCGAGAGGAGCGATCTCGTGGCAACACCCTGGTCAGAGCCGAGAGTTGCTGCGGGGCAATCTTCTCGCATCTGACACGGCCGAGAAGAGTAGACCGGTCGGTTCTGGATACGTCACAAGACGACACGCGGAATGCACTGCGTCCCAGCAAACTCGGGTGGCCGCACAGCAAACTCCAACTCGCCGGTAACACCGCCCGCCTCGGCTTTTCGAACCGAATAAGAAAAGGCCTCGCCGCGGACCCGTAAACGAGTCGGCGGCGAGGCCCGAATTCTTCTCGCCTCAGCGCTGATTGCGTGGCTTCCACACCACCAACGCCGTACTGCGTTGCGGCGGAGTGAGATCCGGTCGATAACCCGCCCGGAGCCGCTCCACCTCCGCGCGTGTCTCGGCGAGCTGTTCCCGCAATTCCTCGACCTGATTGGTGAGTTCGATGATGCGTTTGATGCCCGCCAGGTTCACGCCCTCGTCCTGGGACAGCCGCTGCACCTCGCGCAGCAGCTCGACGTCCCGCGCCGAATAACGTCGTCCGCCGCCCGAAGTGCGTTGCGGCGTTACCAGTCCGAGCCGGTCATAGGTGCGCAGGGTCTGCGCATGCATGCCGGCCAGCTGGGCCGCCACCGAGATCATGAAGAACTCGGCTCGCGACGCACCGGACGCCTTCTTCGGATCAGTGGACATCACGCACCTGCCCATCCAGCACGAGGATCGAATCCGCTGGACCGCTCCGCCTTCTGGTAGCGCTCGAGCGCGTCGACGGCATCGCTGTCCAATTTCTGTGGCACCGCGACCTTGACGGTGACCAGCAGGTCACCGGCGCCGCCGCCGCGCTTGGGGACGCCGCGGCCACGCACCCGCAGGATCCGCCCGTCGGCGGTTCCCGGCGGCACCTTGACGCCGACGCGCCCTTCCAACGTCGGCACGGAGACCGTTGTGCCGAGCACCAACTCAGCGTAACTGACCGGCAGCACCAGGGTCAGGTCGTCGCCGTTGCGGCCGAAGACCTTGTCCTGGCTTACGTGCACGGTGACGAACAGGTCGCCCGAAGGCGCACCACGCAGTCCCGCCTCGCCCTGTCCGGCCAACCGGATCCGCTGACCGTCGCTGACGCCGGGCGGAATCCGCACCGTGATGGTGCGGGTGCGGTTCTGGATGCCGCTGCCGTGGCAGTCGACGCACGGGTCGTCGATGATCGAGCCGGAACCACGGCACTCGTCGCACGGTTCGCTGAATCCGAACGCGCCCTGGTTGCGGCTGACCACCCCGCTTCCGTTGCAGTTGGGGCAGACTCGGGGACTGGTCCCCGGCTTCGCGCCGCTGCCGTGACACGTGGTACACGGCGACGGACTGGTCATCCGCAGCGGAACGGTGACACCCTGCGCGGCCTCGCGGAAGCCGAGCGTCGTCTCGGTCTCTACATCGGCGCCGCGCCGCGGGCGGCTCGTTGTCCGAGCGCCACCCCGGTTGAACAAGCCGCCGAGCAGGTCGCCGAGCCCGCCGTCGCCCGTGGCGGCGCCACCGAAGATGTCGCCGATGTTGAATTCCTGCGAGAAGCCGCCACCGCCGCCGGGGGTGAACCCGCCACGCGGATAACCGCCGCCCGCGAAGAGCTTTCGCGTTTCGTCGTACTCCTTGCGCTTGGCCGGATCCGACAGCACGGCATGCGCCTCGCTGACGGCCTTGAAGCGCTCCTCGGCCTTGGTGTCACCCGGATTGGCGTCCGGATGCAGGTCGCGGGCGAGCTTGCGATAGGCCTTCTTGACCTCGTCCTGCGAGGCGCTGGAGGAGATACCCAGCTCCTTGTAGAAGTCCTTTTCGATCCACTCCCGTTGGCTCACCGAGTATCTCCTCCTCCCGCTGTGTTGGACTTGCCGCGCTCACGTTCCCCTACGTGGCCACGCTTCGCTACCGCCTCGTGGGCCGTCGCTCGCGTAGCGGGGTCAATTGTCGTCGGCATTGGCATCTACGTCCGATGCCTCGTTCTCGGCCAGATCGGCCACGCCATCGGTTACCCCGACGAGCGCGTGCCGAAGCACCCGGTCGCCGAACCGATAGCCCTTGCGCATGACGACACCGAGCACCGGATCCGCGCCGGAACCCTCGTGCTGCACGGCCTCGTGCAGGGTCGGGTCGAAGGGCTCGCCCTCCGCGCCGAACTCCTCGAGACCTTGCTTGCGCAGCGCGTCGACCAGCTTGTCCGCCACCGACTTCAGCGGTCCGGACTCGAGGTCGCCGTGGGTCCTCGCGCGATCCAGATCGTCAAGCACGCCGAGCAGTTCGGTGACCACGGCCGCCTTGGCGCCGTCGATGGCGGTCTTGCGATCGCGCTCGACGCGGCGCCGGTAGTTGGCGTACTCCGCGGTCAGCCGCTGGAGGTCGGCGGTGCGCTCGGCGAGCTCGACGCTGATCGCGTCGGCCAGCGCTTCGGCTCCCTCGGGAGTCATCACGCCGTTGCCTTCGGCACCGTTCCCGCCCTCGGGGCCGGGCCCGGCCGCGGTGTCCGCGACCGGTTCCCGAACCTCACCGCTGGCCGGATCGACCTTGCGCTTGTCGACGAAGGTGATCGGCTCCTGTGCCGAATCGCCCTGGTTGCCCTCTGTCACTTCTTCTCCGTGTCGACCGGCTCGTCAACGACCTCGGCATCGACGACCTGGTCGTCGTTCGCGGCGCTGGACGCGCCGTCGCCGGACGCGGCCTGCTCGGCGGCGGAGGCCTCGTAGATGGCCTGGCCGAGCGCCTGCGACTCGGTGGCGAGCTTCTCCACCGCCGACTTCACGGCCGCGATGTCGGTGCCCTTCAGCGCCTCGTTGGCCTCGGCGATGGCCGCCTCGACCTTGGACTTCACGTCCGCGGGCACCTTGTCCTCGTTCTCCTTGATGAACTTCTCGGTCTGGTGCACCAGCGACTCGGCCTGGTTGCGGGTCTCCGCCTCCTCGCGACGCGCCTTGTCCTCGGCCGCGTGCGCCTCGGCGTCCTTCACCATCCGGTCGATCTCCTCCTTGGACAGGCCGGAGCCGTCCTGGATCTTGATCGTGTTCTCCTTGCCGGTGCCCTTGTCCTTCGCGGTGACGTGCACGATGCCGTTGGCGTCGATGTCGAAGGTGACCTCGATCTGCGGCACGCCGCGCGGGGCCGGCGGGATGCCGGTCAGCTCGAAGGAGCCGAGCAGCTTGTTGTGCGAGGCGATCTCGCGCTCACCCTGGAACACCTGGATCTGCACCGACGGCTGGTTGTCGTCGGCGGTGGTGAAGGTCTCCGAACGCTTGGTCGGAATGGTGGTGTTGCGCTCGATGAGCTTGGTCATCACGCCGCCCTTGGTCTCGATGCCCAGCGAAAGCGGGGTCACATCGAGCAGCAGGACGTCCTTGACCTCACCCTTGAGCACGCCGGCCTGCAGGGCGGCGCCGACGGCGACGACCTCGTCCGGGTTCACGCCCTTGTTGGGCTCCTTGCCGCCGGTCAGCTCGCGCACCAGGTCCGAGACGGCGGGCATACGGGTCGAGCCGCCGACGAGGACCACGTGGTCGATGTCGGAGACGTTGATGCCCGCGTCCTTGATCACGGACTGGAACGGCGCACGGGTGCGGTCCAGCAGGTCGGAGGTGATCTTCTGGAACTCGGCGCGGGTCAGCTGCTCGTCGAGGAACAGCGGGTTCTTGTCCGCGTCGACGGTGATGTAGGGCAGGTTGATCGAGGTCGACTGCGAGGACGACAGCTCGATCTTGGCCTTCTCGGACGCCTCGCGCAGACGCTGCATGGCCATCTTGTCCTTGGTCAGGTCGATGCCCGAGGTGCCCTTGAACTTGTCGACCAGCCACTTGACGACCCGCTCGTCCCAGTCGTCGCCACCGAGGTGGTTGTCGCCGGACGTGGCGCGGACCTCGACGACGCCCTCGCCGATTTCCAGCAACGAGACGTCGAAGGTGCCGCCACCGAGGTCGAAGACCAGGATGGTCTGTTCCTTGTCGCCCTTGTCGAGGCCGTACGCGAGCGCGGCCGCGGTGGGCTCGTTGACGATGCGCAGCACGTTCAGACCGGCGATCTGGCCGGCTTCCTTGGTGGCCTGGCGCTGCGAGTCCTCGAAGTACGCGGGCACGGTGATGACCGCGTCGGTGATCTCCTCGCCGAGGTAGGCCTCCGCGTCGCGCTTGAGCTTCATCAGCACGCGCGCGCTGATCTCCTGCGCGGTGTACTTCTTGTCATCGATGCCGACGGACCAGTCCGTGCCGATGTGGCGCTTGACGGAGCGGATGGTGCGGTCGACGTTCGTGACGGCCTGGTTCTTCGCAGGCTGACCGACCAGCACCTCGCCGTTCTTCGCGAACGCGACGATCGACGGGGTGGTACGCGATCCTTCCGAGTTGGCGACGACGACCGGTTCGCCGCCTTCGAGAACGGCGACGACCGAGTTCGTGGTCCCGAGGTCGATTCCGACCGCACGAGCCATGTTTGTTCCTCCTAGTTGACGTACATATGTGCCGGTGCCGGGCGAGCGGGCTCGCCCTTGCGGCGTGTTCTGCACCGCCGCGAGACCTCGCCCCCAGCACCTCACGGAGCACGGTCCCAGCAACGCTGAGCGTGGTCGGCTCAATCTTGCACCCAATCCCTACCGGGCGTCAACTTAAACTTGAGTCCGACTCGCTCAATGTTGTCGAACACCATCAACCAGCGGCCCGCGCGCGGTATTCCCGGGGACTCGAAATCGACCTTCAGGTCCAACCCCGCCGATCCCGTTAGGCGCGGCTGCTTCGCAGTGAACACCGCCGCGGCGCTCGGCGGCGCGGACGTGGACGCCACCGGATCGGTCCGGCGCATGTTCGACCGAACCGGAGTCGGCGTTCCGACAAGCCCTTGTCAGGACTTTCGCGTAGCAGGAGGCTGTCGCGGCACCGCGGTCGGCGAGCGCAGGCTCAGAAGCGCGCGTCCATGGCCTCGGCAAGGCGCTGGGCGGCGCCGCGCACCACGTCGATCCGCTTGCCGTCCAGGAACAGGTAGTAGCTCGGTGGGTCGACCCGGTCATCGAGCTCCTGCGCCACGGCATCGCGGACGGTATCCAAGTCGAGCGCGAAAAAGGAGACGTCCGCGTGCCCCTCCGCGAGCCGGTCGAGCTCCCCTTTGATCCCCTGGCACTCGGGATCCCGCTCGACCTGGCAGTAAACGACGACCTTGGCGTTGTTGGCGAGGGCCTGACGGAAGTCCTCGGCGGACAGGATGGTGTGGATCATCGCGGACTCTCCGATCCTCGCGGCCAGGTTGAGCACTACCGAGAACAGGTATGCCCGCCGTCGGGGCGAATTCACCACCCTTGTGGCGTCGGGTCTTGCACGGGACTGCCGCGAGAATCGCTCGGCGACTTCGATCATCGGAAGGGCACCGGTCGCAAAGCGCGCTCTGTGTGTTTACAGCTCAATGCCGAGATCGGTGACTGCTTCACCGACCCCCAAGGGGGCCGCGAACTCAGCGCCTTGCGCAAGATCCCTTGCACCCGGCCCGGCGCTTTTCAGGTGAAGACCAAGGTCGCCGGTCGCGATCTCGACGTCTGCAACTCGGCCATCAGAAGACAGCATCCCGATGTGGTCGCCGTCGCGCACTCCGACAAGAGCTACTGCCTGAATCCGATTCGCGGCTGAGTTCGCCACTGCCGCAACGTCATCCGAAGTGCGGCGGCGCGACCCGGGCACGCCGCCGCGGTTCCGAGTCAAGGCGCCCGCGGCTCGCTGACCGGAGCGCCGACCCTGCCCTCATATCGGTAGACCTGAAAGTAGGTCGGCTGACCGTTGGACCACCCGGAGACCGAGCGGTCATTCGGCTCTTTTCTTACGGCACACCTCCGCCGGAGGCGGGACGTCACTCATCCTATCCGAACATACATTCGAATCAAGGGTTGGAGCAACGGAATTCGCGGCGCGCCCGGAATCGATTGACATGGAGCGCACTCCAACTCATAACGTTCTGCGACAGCAGGTTTTTCGAGCTCAGGAGGTAGCACCATGACCGACATCAGCACCCGGCATCTCGGCGAACTCGTCGTCTCCGCACAGGGATTGGGGTGCATGGGCATGAGTCACGCGTACGGGGCCTCCGACGACGCGCAGTCGATCGCGACCCTGCACCGCGCCCTCGACCTGGGGGTGACGCTGCTCGACACCGCGGACTTCTACGGCGCCGGACACAACGAGGAGCTGATCGGGCGGGCCATCGCGGGCCGCCGCGACGAGGTGGTGCTCGCCACGAAATTCGGCTTCGTCAATCGCCTCGGCGAAGCCACCTCCATCCGCGGCGACGCCGAGTACGTGCGGCAGGCGTGCGAGGCGTCGCTGCGCCGGCTCGGCGTCGACCACATCGACCTCTACTACCAGCACCGCGTCGATCCGCGGGTGCCGATCGAGGAGACCGTCGGTGCCATGGCCGAGCTGGTGCGCGCGGGGAAGGTCCGCCACCTCGGGCTCTCCGAGGCGGGGGTGCAAACCATCCGGCGGGCGCACGCGGTGCACCCGATCGCCGCGCTGCAGAGCGAGTGGTCGCTGTGGACCCGTGATCTGGAAGTGGAGATCGCGCCCGTCTGCCGCGAACTCGGCATCGGCATCGTCCCGTTCTCCCCGCTCGGGCGCGGCTTCCTGACCGGCCGATACAGCTCGGTCGATGGTCTCTCGAAGACCGATATGCGGCGCACCCAGCCCCGTTTCGCCGACGGCAACCTGGAACAGAACCTGGCGATCGTCGCGAAGCTGAACGAACTGGCCGCGGCCAAGGGCGTCACCGCAGGCCAGCTCGCCCTGGCCTGGGTGCAGCACCGCGGCGACGACGTGGTGCCCATCCCCGGCACCCGCAGGCAGCAGTACCTGGAGGAGAACCTCGCCGCCCTGAGCATCGAGCTGACCGCCGATGACCTCGCCGCGATCGAGGCCGCCGCCCCGCCGGACGAGGTGGCGGGCACCCGCTACGACGCGACCAGCCTCACCTTCGTGAACGGGTGAGCGCGGTTCGATCGGCTCGACTGCGGCGACTCAGACCGTGGTCCCTGGGTGACCGGCTACCGGCTCGTGAGGAGCCGGGTCGTGACGACCGCCAATCGCTCTCCGCGAGTAATCGATTCGCGCTCGGTCAGCGCTCGGGCACGCTGGAGGAATTCGCGGCGCAGTGCCGTGAGCTCTTCGGCGGCGAGTGTCGCTGTGTCGTAGTACTTTTCGACGGCTGTTTTCCATACCTCTTCGGGTGTACCCGATCCGCCGAGGATGATCTCCTCCCAGGTGATCGGTGCGAAACCGGCTGCTGCCAGCAGCTCGTTCAGTCCGTCGCGGCTTCGGGTGCGGCGGTCACCGATCGGCGGGACGGGGCGCTTCGCGAACAGCGGCCGGGCCAGCTTCAGGAACAGCTCGAGCCCGCTGCCCTCGGCAGCCCGCCCGCCAACGGCGACGGCGAGCGTGCCGCCCGGGCGCAACACTCGGGCGGTCTCGGCGACGACCCGCTCGACGTCGGCCATCAGCATCAGCGCCATATGGCAGACCACCGCGTCGAAGGAGTCCTCGGCGAAAGGCAGATCCTGGGCGCGGGCCTCGCGCAGATCGGCGTCGGCCAGCTCGGGCCGCGCCCGGGCCACCGCGAGCCCACCCGCGGCGATGTCGACACCGGCGAGTCCGGTCGCGCCGCCGCGGGCGAGCACCGCCAGCAGTGAGCCGTCACCGCATCCGAGGTCGAGCACCCGCTGGGCGCCCGCGACCCGTTCAGCGAGGAACTGATAGCTCGTTCTGCCGTCGGCCATGGGGTGCGCGGTGACGTATCGACTCATCGCTTCCGGCGCCCGATTGTGCATGTCCCGCAAGAATTTCTCGCCGGCATGGGCGGCGTCAGCTGTGGTCACGACGCCAACCTAGCCGACTTCGGGCGGTGATCGGACGAACCGCTTCGCGCCCATCCCGTTTCCCCGGCGGCTGAAATTCGCCATGTCATGGTTGCCCACCGCGACCGCTGCCGGACGGCATTCGAAATGGCGCCGAAAGGTTCGCCGCATCCGCCCGAGGCGGCGGATACCGGCTGGTCGATCGGACCCATTGGCGGGCCGGGCGGTGATAGGTTCGGCGCGGGGTGTCCGAGAGGAGTTCCGGTATGCGAGCCGCTGTCGTGACGAATACGAAGTTCCAGGTCGAGGAGCTGCCGACGCCGCGGCCCGGGAGTGGGCAGGTGTTGCTCGATGTGGTGCGGTGCGGGATCTGCGGATCCGATCTGCACGCGCGCACCCATGCCGACGAGATGGCCGAGCTGGCGAGCGCGACCGGATACGGCGGCTTCATGCGGGCCGAGCAGAGCGTGGTGCTCGGGCACGAATTCAGCGGGGAGATAGTCGAATACGGCCCGGGGTGCCGTAAGCGGTGGAAGCCGGGGACGAAAGTGGTTGCGTTGCCGATCATTCGGCACGACGGCCAGCCGCACCTGACCGGGCTTTCGACGGCGGCGCCGGGTGGCTACGCCGAGCAGGTGGTGGTGCAGGAATCCATGACCATGCCGGTGCCGAACGGACTATCGGCCGAGCTCGCCGCGCTCACCGAACCGATGGCGGTGGCCTGGCACGCGGTGCGCAAGGGGCGGGTCGGCAAGGGACGCACCGCGTTCGTGATCGGTTGTGGGCCGATCGGTCTCGCGGTGATCAGCATGCTGAAAGCGGCGGGCGTTCGCACGGTGATCGCGAGCGATTTCTCCCCGCGCCGCCGCGAGCTGGCCGTCTCGTGCGGTGCCGACGTAGTGGTGGATCCGGCGGCCGAATCACCTTGGGAAGCTGCGCCCAAGAAGGGAATCGGCAGCGCCACCGAGTTGCTCGGCCTCGGCTTCGACGCCATGCAGCGACTGCGCCGGGTACCGAATCTGCCGTGGTGGTACGTCTTTCGGCTCGCGCATACATTCGACGCGGGACCGGCCGGGCCGGTGATCTTCGAATGCGTCGGTGTGCCGGGCATCATCGATCAGATACTCACCGCGGCTCCGCCGCTCTCGCGAGTCGTCGTGGTCGGTGTGTGCATGGAGACCGACCGCTTCCACCCGGCGATGGCGATCAACAAGGAGATCGAACTGCGCTTCGCGCTCGGCTACGACCCCGGCGAGTTCCGCGACACGCTGCACATGATCGCCGACGGCAAGGTCGATCCGGCGCCGCTGGTCACCGGCACCGTCGGCTTGGAAGGCATCGACAACGCGTTCACCGCGTTGGGCAACCCGGAACGCCACGCCAAGATCCTCATCGACCCGTCCAGCGCCGCTGTCGCCCCCTGAGCCGGTCCGCCCGGCCGCCGTTTCTCTATCGACGGAATCGAATGGATTCGGCGAGAGATGGTGGTCGCACGCTCATTCGGAGCGACCACTTCTCCCGCGATCAGGTCGTGCATCAACGCGGCAGGCCCGGGTACGCGTTCGGTAGTCGAGCGAGGAGGGTGTGATGAGTGATCGTGAGGTTGTGCGGGCCCTGCTGGATCGCGCGGGTACGGGGTACGCCGCCGAGGCGGGCATCAAGCTCGCGGACAAGCCCGCGCCGCTGTTCCAGCTGCTGATGCTCGCCGAGCTCATGAGCACAAGGATCTCCGCGGACATCGCGGTGGCCGCCGCGAAGGAACTGGCCGACAGCGGTTACCGGACACCGCAGAAGGTAGCCGACGCCGACTGGCAGGACCTGGTCGACGCCCTCGGCCGCGCCCACTACAAGCGCTACGACGAGAGCACCGCGACCCGGCTCGGCGAGAACGCCAACCGCGTTCTCGAGCAGTACCACGGTGACCTGCGCGAACTGGCCGCCGCGGCGAACGGCGACCCGGACCGAGCGGCCGACCTGCTCCAGGAATTCAACGGCATCGGCCCCACCGGCAGCGACATCTTCCTCCGCGAGGTCCAGGACACCTGGTCTTGGGCGCGCCCCCACTTCGACGACCGCGCCCTGCGCGGCGCCCGTCGGGTCGGCCTACCCGCCAAGCCGGAGAAGCTGGCCGATCTGGCACCCGAGGATCGCACCGCCGACCTGGCCGCGGCGCTTGTCCGCGTCACCCTCGATGACAAGGTGGCAGAGGGCCTGCCGAGCTGACGGGGCCGTACCGGCGGTCGGCGACGACCATGCGCCTATCCGGTCCGCGGCGCCGAAGATGCGCCGCCGCAGACCCCGGGCATATACCCGGGGCCGTTTCTCATGACGGGGTCGGCTTGTCGGGGTGGGACATTTGGTCGATTTGGTCGCCCAGCATTCCGGGGGTGTCAGGCATCAAGTCGGACTCGCCCTTCTTCTGTTCGGCGTCGTCCTTGCTGTCGTCGGCCGCCTTCTCGGTGTCCTCGGCATCGGACGGGCCATCGGAACCGCGAGTCATGCGAAGCTCCTTTCCCTGTGGACCGTTGCACCTGCGTAATCCATGGTGGATCGCCGAGTGGCGGCTCCGCAGGCGTTCCGGGATGCGCGCCGTTGCGTACGTCCGAAGTGATCTACATCACAGAGTGTCAGGTCTTTGGTCGCCGAGGTGTCTAGTACTCGACCCCCTGCAACGAAGGAGAGACACCATGACCGGGAACATCGATGTGGTCGTCGTCGGCGGCGGATACGCCGGAGTGATGGCGGCCAACCGCCTGACCCAGCGCGATGACGTGACGGTGACCGTCGTCAATCCGCGCCCGGTCTTCGTGCCGCGGCTGCGCCTGCACCAGCTGGCGGGCGGGACGCACGATGCGGTCGTCGACTACCAGGAAGTCCTCGCCGAGGGCGTCCGTCTGGTCGTCGACAACGTGACCGGGATCGACGCGAACGGGCGCAGTGTGAGCCTCGCCGAGGGCGGCGTGATCGGCTACGACTACCTGATCTACGCGGTGGGCAGCGGCAGCGCAGGCCCGCAGGTACCGGGCGCGGCCGAATTCGCCTACCCGATCGCGACTCTGGAAGCGGCACAGCGACTTCGGTCGGTGCTCTACGACACGCCCCTCGCTGCGCCGGTGACGGTCGTCGGCGGCGGCCCGACCGGCATCGAGACCGCCGCCGAGCTCGCAGAGCAGGGCCGGCGCGTCACGTTGGTCTGCGGAGGTGTCCTCGGTCCGTACCTGCATCCGAGGGCTCGGCGCACGGCCCGCAAGTACCTCGCGAGGTTGGGCGTCGACGTGCTCGAGGGCCCCGATGCGGCGGTCAGGACGGTGCGGAGCGAAGCCGTGGAACTCGCCGGCGGCCACTCGGTGGCGAGCCGGGTCACCATCTGGACCGTCGGGTTCGGCGTGCCCGATCTGGCCGACCGCAGCGGCCTGCGCACCGACACCGCCGGGCGACTGCTGACCGACGAAACGCTGACCAGCGTCGACGACGAGCGCATCGTCGCGGCGGGCGACTCGTCGGCGCCGTCCGACCTGCCGTTCCGGATGAGCGCTTACGCCGCGGGATGCCTCGGCGCCCATGCCGCCGACACCGTGCTCCACCGGATCGCGGGTGAGCAGCCCGCGCCGGTCGACCTGTCGTTCCCCGCCATGTGCATCAGCTTCGGCAGGCAGGCCGGGATCTTCCAGCTCGGCCGCAAAGACGACACCGCGATGCCGCTGTACTTCAGTGGGCGCGCGGGCAAGAAGCTCAAGGAGTTCGCCTGCGAAGCCAGCGTCAAGCACCTGGTGACCGAGGCGAGCAAGCCGGGTTCGCACTCCTGGCCAAAGGATGGCAAGCACCGACCGGCCCTGCTGGCGGTCCAGCGCGACGACGCGGCGGCACCGGTCGCATAGGCCATCGAACCCACCACCAACAATCTCGGCTGCATGATGCGCGGCAGCGTTCGCACACACCGCCCGCACGCCTCACCGAGGTGGTGCCCATGTGGGGCGTGCGGAAAGTGTGTGCTGGCTCCGGATCTCGGCCACCTCATCGACGGTCCGGTGTCGACCTGATTGCGACCGACGGGAGAGGAATCCATGGACAGGACAAGTGCAGACGGCGAGCAGCGGCGGGCCGGAAGCGAGGCAGCGGGGCGCGATCGCGGTGAACACGTCACCGTCGAGGCGACGAAAACCTTTCTCGCCCACCGCAATCTGCTGTTCACCGTCGCCTACGAGATGCTCGGTTCGGCGGCCGACGCCGACGACGTCCTGCAGGAAACCTGGTTGCGCTGGGTCGAAGTCGACCAGGCGCACGTCACCGAACCCCGTGCCTACCTGGTTCGGATCACCACCCGCCAGGCGCTCAACCGGCTGCGCTCGGTGAAGCGCCGCCGCGAGGCCTATGTGGGCTCCTGGCTGCCGGAGCCACTGCTCACGACACCGGATGTGGCCGCCGACGTCGAACTCGCCGAGAGCGTATCGATGGCGCTGATGCTCGTGCTCGAGACGCTGACCCCGACCGAACGGGCGGTGTTCGTACTGCGTGAAGCGTTCGGTATCGGCTACGACGAGATAGCGGCAGCGGTCGACAAGACACCCGCGGCCGTGCACCAGATCGCCCACCGCGCTCGCCGCCACGTCGAAGCCCGCAGGCCACGCCGCACGGTGACCGCGCGGCAGGCCGAGGCGGCGCTCGAGGCGTTCCGGCGCGCGCTCGAGACCCGAGACCTGCAAGGCCTCCTCGACGTACTCGCCCCCGATGTGGTGGCGATCAGCGACGGCGGTGGTATCAAGCAAGCCACACCGCGGCCGATCCTCGGCGCCGACAAGGTGGCTCGCTTCATCGTCGGCGGCCTGACCAAGAACGATGTCGCGCTCACCGTCCGGCCGGCCGTGATCAACGGCAGCCCCGCGCTGGCTCTGCACGTCGGCGGGGAGCTCGACGGCGTCATCGCCCTTCGTGTCGAGGACGCCCGCATCGCCGGGCTCTACTACGTGCGCAACCCGCAGAAGCTGACCCACATCGACTCCGAAACCCCGCTCACCCTGCGATGAATACCGGCCCAACCGCTCGAGGAGTAGTTATGACCACAGGGGCGCCGCTCGCCACCGGCACGCTGCCGTCACGTTGGACGAAGGTGGGCGCGGCGATCGCTTTGCTGACGGCGATCGTCAGCGCGCTGCTCGTCGCCTTCGCATGGCCATCGGTGCGCTCGTCGGTACACGACGTGCCGATCGCCCTCGCCGGACCGGAGCCCGCGGTCGCGCAGATTCGTACGGCGCTGGACGTGCGTCTGCCGGGCGGCTTCGACATCACCGAAGTCTCCGACACCGCCGCCGCCGAACAACTCATCCGCGACCGGCGGGTGTACGGGGCGATCGATCTCAGCTCCGGCGCCCCGCAGGTGATCGTCGCGTCGGCCGCAAGCACGGCGATCGCCCAGACCATGCAGACCATGGCGACCGGCCTCGGCCAAGCGGGCGGCACCGGCTCGCCGGTCGCTGTCCGCGATCTCGCCGCCCTGCCCGCGGACGACCCGCGTGGCGCCGGGCTGTCCGCGGGCGCACTGCCCTTGGTGATGGGCGGTCTGCTCGCCGCGGTGCTGCTGACCAGGCTCGTTCAGGGCACCGTCCGCCGGGTCGCCGGGGCGCTCGGCTTCGCGGTGACCGGCGGCCTGGCCGTGGCGGCGATCCTGCAGTTCTGGCTCGGCTCACTGAGCGGGTCCTACCCGGCGAACGCCTGCGCTGTCGCGCTGACCATCGCGGCGACCTCGCTGACCATCCTCGGGCTCGAGTCACTTTTCGGGTACGTCGGGATCGGAATCGGCGCCGCGGTGATGATGCTCGTCGGCAACCCGCTCTCGGGCACGGCCACCGCACCCGAGATGCTGCCCGGCTGGTCCGGCGCCCTCGGCCAGTTGCTGCCGCCAGGGGCCGGTGGCCGATTGCTGCGCTCGACCGCGTTTTTCGACGGCCGCGGCGCTACCCAGGCCGTCACCGTCCTGGTCGCCTGGGTAGCGGTCGGCGCGGCGCTGTGCCTGGTCGGCGGCCTGCGCGCACGCCGAACCGCCGCTGGACTTCGGACGACGCGCACAGCACCGGCCGAGACGGCATCGGCCTACCTCGGGAGCTGAGGACAGCGAATCTCGGCTGCCACGGGGACTTCCGCGCTGCGGCCATCGATGCTCCGGCCGGTGTTGGCGACGAGCGGTAGTTCACGGCCTGATCAGATGGCGTGAATCAGAGACGACCCAGGCGCATTTCCGCGGCAGGGGGCAGCATGCTCAGGGTTCCCTCGGCGCTGCGGGCGGCGGTCAGGCAGGCGAGGGTGGTGAGCTGGTCGGCCATGGGGTGGCGGGCGCGTTCGCGCCATTTGCGCACCGCGGCGACGGCCTGGGCCCGCTGCGCGTCCGGGCCCGCGTCCACGGGGAGGCCGAGGCGCAGGTGCGGTGCGATGCCCGAGCCGCCGATCAAGCGATGCAGTTCGGCGAGATCCGCTGGGGGCAGGGTCAATTCGTCGGTGCGCAGGCGGCCGAGCAGACGCAGTTCGGCGAAACCGTGCACATCGGCGAGCAGGGTGCGGACCCGCGGCAGCAGTTGGTCGGCCGACGTGCCCGGATAGACGGTCAGGACCCTGGCCAGGGCGGTAAGGGCCGAATGCGCCTTGAGCTGGTCGGCGCGCTGGCCGAACTGCACGTCGAGCACCGAGCGCAGCTCGTCCACCCCGCTGCGGCTGGTCAATTCCGCGGCGAGCGTGGCGGAATCGCGGACGCCGAGCCGAACCAGGGTGACGGCCATGCGGATACCGAACATGCCGAATCGCTCGGCCAGCTGGGCGCGCAGCTCCGGCGGGACGGGCAGCGGAATGTCGGGGCGTGCGAAGCGGTCCGCCGACAACATCGCCGCGGTCAGCTCGTCCACCGGGACGCCGGCCAAAGCCTGGAAGGCGGTGAACTCCTGCTGACGCAGTGTCGCCGCGGCGAAGGCGAGCAGTCCCGCGACGGGAATCACGGCCTGACACAAGCCGGTTCGCTCGAGCTCGGTGGCGAAGCGGGACGCCACGTCGCGCGCCGAATGCAGCGCGTCGATGCGTCCCGCGCCGATCTCGTCGGCCCGCGAGACCACACCGACCACACCCAGCGGACCGGCAAGTCCCGAACCACCCTGTCGCGCACCGGTTCCAGCGCCGATCCGCTCGAGGAAGCGGATGTCGGTGGCGTCCAGCCTGCGCAGCAGGTAGACGACCGCGTCGGCGCCGGGAACGGACACGTGCTCGGCGGCCGCGGCGTCCTCGTCGTCGGGTGTCAGCAGGCGGGCGGTGCGGCGGGACACCTCGCGGGACAGCGATGACGTGCCGGGGGTATCGATGATGGTGGTGTGCGCGAGCGTTGCCGCGGGCCATTCGACCTCGAGATGGTCGACCTCGCGGGGGCCTGGCGCGTTCCAGTTCAGCCGTTGCAGGTCGAAGGTCAGTCCGTGGGCGCCGCCGCCGCGGCGCACCACCACGTTCGCGGTGGCTCCGTCGGGGGCGTAGGCGGTGACGCTCGGGGTCGGACCGTTCCGATACCAGGTGACCACCCTGGTGCACTCTGTCGCGTCGGTGGGCGCGATGTCCTGGCCGACCAGCGAGTTCAACAGTGTGGACTTGCCCGCCTTCAGCGAACCCGCCAGCGCGACGCGCAGCGGCTGATCCAGCCTGCGCGCGCAGTCCGCGAGCAGCGCCCTCGGTCGTGGCTCGCGCGCGAACGCCTGCCTGGCCGCGTCCACCAGCCGGTGCGCCTCGACGACGATGCCGGGCGCGACCCTCGTGGTCACCGGCGCCCCGCGGCGTGCACGCCGATTCGGGTCTCGACGGTGCACCGGAAAGAGGCGGCGCCCCTGGCCGAGCGCGAGTGGGGTGTCGTGATCACCCAGATACCGTACCGAGAGCTCTCTGCACGGGTGCGGCGATGGGCTGTTGCATCACGTCGGCGTAGCGGCGCAGCTCCGCGACGAGGCGCAGCTGCCGTTCCAGCACGGCACACCGCTCGGTGCGGCGCGCGGTCTCCATGTTGGCCGCCTCCTGCGCGGCGCGCAGCGAATCCTCGATGGATCGCAGGCCGCGCTCGGCGACACCGCTGTAGTGGTCGCGCAGGGCGCGGTGGATGCTGTGCAGGCGGTCCTTGGATTCCTTGCCCGCCTGGAACGCGACGTCGTCGACGAAGCGGCGCACCGCGTTCTTGGCCTCCGCGCGGCGGCGGGCCAGGCGAGCCTGTTTGTCGTCGCGAAATGCCTTGCCGCCCACGATCAGTCCCGCGCCGATGGAGATCGGGTTGAGCATGGCCAGCCCCGCGAAGGTGCTGGCGAGTCCGACCATCAGTACGCCACCGTAGGAGCCGCGCATGCCGACGAGCAGCTTGCTGGCGAAACCGATGTCCGGTTCCAGATCGGCGAGAGTGCCGCAGCCGGCGAGACTTTCCTCGGAGTTCAGCCCGCTTCTCACATCGGGCAGCTCCACCGCGCCGATATGGGTGAAGTGCTCGGCGACGCGCTCGGCCAACTGGATCGCGCGCTTGTGGGTCCACAGCAGGTTGTCGCCGAGCGCGCTGTCGACGGTGCCGGTGAGCCATTCGGCGATGGCCTCCCAGTGCCTGCCCGGATCGTGCTCGTCGATCCACTCCTCGCCGGTTCGGGTCAGGCCGCGCAGGCGATCTCGCAGATCGTGGTCGACATCGCCTGCCAGATCGGTGATTCCGTCGGTGAGCGTCTGCTGCCAGGCCGCGGTGCGCCGATGCAGTTCTTCCGCAGCGGTTTTCGCCGCCCGGAGTTCACGGATCGCGGCCGCGCCTTGATTCGGGTCGCGCAGCGCGACGAGTTCGCTGCCCAGGGCGAGCGCCAGATGTTCGGCGGCGGACTGGATGTCGCGTGCGACGGCGGCACGGGTCGCGGCTTGATCGCGAGCGACGACCTGCTCGCGCAGGAACTGATACAGCACACCGAAACCCGACTCCATCCCGAGCTGGGCGTCCTGTAAACGCATGGCGTGCTCACGCAGCAGCGCCGAGACCGGGATGATCGGCACGTCCACCCCGGCGCGCTGCAAGTGGCCGAGATTCGCTTCGTGCACCCGCCGCCAATGCGGGTACAGATCGGTCTTGGTGAGCAACAGCGCGACCGTGGGGCACAGTTCGCGCACCTGGCGCAGGAAGACCAGCTCGGGTTCGGTGATCTCGGTGGAGGCATCGGAGAGCACGAACACCGCGTCGGCGGCCGGGATCATGCCGAGAACGGTAGTGGCGCCCGCGTTTCCGTGTCCGCCGACGCCGGGGGTGTCGACCAGGACGATGCCGTCGGCGAGCAGCGGATTCGGCAGCTGGATCTCCATCCGCAGCACCCGCCTGCCGTCGGCGAGCGGTTGGCGCGCGTCGAGCTGGGGGAGCTGTTCGATCGGCACCGCAATCCGGGTCTCGCCGCCACCGTACGGGTCGGTGAGCAGCAGCTCCGCATGCGCCTGATCGCCGTTCACGAGCGTGGCGGGGACGTCGGTGGTCACGTCGTCGCCCACCGGGCAGGCGTCGACGTTGAGCAGCGCGTTCACGAAACGGCTCTTGCCCTGGCCGAGCTGACCCGCGATCACGATGCGACGCCGCGGATCGCGGACCCGGTCGGCCGCCGTCTCCAGGCGGCCGACCAGGTCGGTGCGACCCGCGGCGCGCGCCGCGGCGATGGTTTCACCCAGTACCGACAGCAGCGGTACCGCGGGCGCGGAAGCGGATACGGGTGTCCCCATCGCGATATCGACCTCTCTCAGTGCAGGAACGCATCACCCGACAGGTCCGTCGACCCGCCGAAGTCGGCGCTCGACTCGCCCTCGGCGAACAGCGAGGTCTCGCCGGTGCTGCCGAGGCCGCCGTCGAAACCACTGCCGAATGCGCTCGAAACGTCCAGCGAGGACCAGGTGTTCGCGGTGGTCTCCGCCGTGGATCCGATGCTGCCACCCAGGTCGTGGCCGCCGCCGAGCGCACCCTGTGCGCCCGCGCCGACCGAGTGGGAGGCGTCCGCGCTGCCATGGAGCGTGCTGGAGGCTCCGGTGGACAGGCCACTGCTCGCCGTGCCACCGAGGCCGGAGTCCAAACCGCCGTGCAGACCACCGCCGACGCCCGTCTCCAGGCCGCTGTGCAGGCCCGCACCCGCGTTAGCCGCACCGCCGATACCCGTCTCCAGGCCATTGTGCAGGCCCGCACCCGCGTTAGCCGCACTGCCGACGCCCGTCTCCAGGCCACTGTGCAGGCCCGCACCCGCGTTCCCCGCGGCCCCGAGACCGGCCTCGAGTCCGCTGTGCACGCCCGCGCCCGCACCCGCCGCTGCGCCGAGGCCCGTCTCCAGTCCGCTGTGCAGACCCGCGCCCGCGTTCCCGGCAGCACCGAGACCGGCCGACAGACCCGATTCCAGTCCGGCCCCGGCCTGACCAGCCGCGCCGATGGCGCCGTTGAGCCCGGCCGTGAGACCGGCGCCCGCTTGGCCTGCCGCGCCGAGTCCCGCCGACAGGCCCGCCTCGAGTCCGGACGCCGCCTGGCCGCCCGCCCCGAACGCACCGCCGAGACCGCCCGTCAGATCCGCGCCCGCGGCGACGCCGGTTTCGAGGCCGCCGGAAAGGCCTGTCTCCAAACCGGTTCCGAACTCGCCGCCCGCCTCGACGGCGGAATCCGCGCCACCGGACGCACCGCCGCCGAACCCGGTCACCCCACCGACAAGACCCTGCAAGCCACCGCCCAGTTCGGCGCCGCCCTGCGCGCCGCTGGCGAGCACGCCGCCGAGTTCACTGTTCAGCCCGCCGCCGATCTCCTGCTCCGCGCCGAGGACGCTGCCGAGGCCCGCCGACACGCTCGACTCCAGACCGGTGACCGTCTGAGCACTCGCGTTCGCCCCGCCGGAAACACCGGACCCGACGCCTGTGGAAGCCTCCACCACGCCCTGCAAACCGCTCTCCAGACCAGCGCCGAGCCCGGCCCCAGCCTCGACAGCTCCGTCGATGCCACCGGCGAACTCCCCACCGAACTCCGCCCCCGCGCTCGCCGCGGTCCCGAGCCCCGCCGCCAAGTCGGCGCTGGCGTCGACCGCGCCTTCCACGCCGCCCTCCAGACCGGCACCCGCTTCGAACGCACCGCCCACAGCGCTTTCCAGCCCACCGGCCAGATCCCCGCCGAGATTCGCACCCGCATCGACGGCCCCGCCGAGACCGGTCTCCACGCCGGCGGACAGACCGCCGCCCAGGTTCGCACCGGCATCGACCGCACCGCCGAGACCCGTCTCGAGACCGGCGGACAAATCGCCACCCAGGTTCGCACCCGCATCGACCGCACCGCCGAGCCCGGTCTCGAGGCCTCCGGCAAGACCCGCACCCGCTTCCATGCCCGCGCCTACCGCACCGCCGAGACCCGCGCCGAGTCCCGCGCCGGCATCCAGCGCACCACCGACACCCGCCTCCAGGCCGCCGGCCAGACCGGCACCAGCCTCGGCACCCGCACTCAGCGCACCACCGAAACCAGCCGCCAGATCCCCGCCGAAGTTCGCACCCGCATCGACGGCCCCGCCGAGACCCGTCTCGAGACCAGCGGACAGACCCGCACCCGCCTCGGTTCCAGCATCGAACGCACCCTCGAGCCCACCGGCCACAGCACCACCCGCCCCGAGCGCGCCCTCAACGCCCGCACCGAGATTCGCGCCAGCCTCAGCTCCACCGTTCAGCGCGCCACCGACACCGGCAGCGAAATCACCGCCGAGATCGGCACCCGCGTCGACCGCGCCACCCAGACCGGCGCCAAGACCGGCACCCGCATTCAGCGCACCACCGAGCCCAGCGGCCAGATCCCCGCCCAGGTTCGCCCCCGCCCCGAGCGCGCCCTCAACGCCCGCACCGAGATTCGCGCCAGCCTCAGCTCCACCGTCCAGCGCACCACCGACACCGGCAGCGAAATCACCGCCGAGATCGGCACCCGCGTCGACCGCCCCGCCAAGACCTGCCTCCAGGCCGCCGCCGAATCCAGCGCCCGCCTCCGCGCCTGCGTCCAGCGCGCCACCGAGACCGGCCGACAGGTCACCGGCGAGTTCCGTGCCCCCACCGAAGGCACCTTCGAGCCCGGCACCGAGGTCCGCGCCCGCACCCAGACCAGCGTCGAGAGCGCCGTCCAGACCAGCGCCTACCCCGCTCGCGAGATCGCCACCCGCGGAAATCGCGCCACCCACACCGGCGGACAAATCGCCGCCGAATTCGGCACCCGCACCGAGGCCCGCGTCCAGCGCACCGTCGAAGCCACCGGCCACGTCGCCACCGAACTCCGCACCCGCATCCAGCGCACCACCCAGACCCGCACCCACACCGGCGGCGAAATCGCCACCCGTGCCGATCGCAGAATCGATTCCAGCGGACAAGTCACCACCGAGCTCGGCACCCGCTCCGACCGCACCTTCCAGTCCGGCACCAAGATTCGCGCCCGCGCCGAGGCCCGCGTCCAGGGCACCTTCGAGGCCGCCGGCCACGTCGCCACCGAACTCCGCGCCCGCATCGAGTGCACCGCCGACCCCCGCGCCCAGACCGGCACCTGCCTCTGCGCCCGCATTGATCGCACCACCAAGACCGGCCGACAGGTCACCGCCGAACCCGGCTCCGGCATCGATCGCACCATCCAGACCCGCACCGACACCGGCGGCGATATCGCCACCGACGCCGCTCGCGCCGCCGAGACCGGCCGACAAGTCACCGCCGAGCTCAGCACCCGCACCAAGTGCGCCGTCCAGACCCACACCGACTCCAGTGGCGATGTCGCCACCCGTGCCGATGGCGGAGTCGATACCGGCGGACAGATCGCCACCGAGATCAGCGCCCGCGCCAACCGCGCCACCCAGCCCCGCGCCCAACGTACCTTCCAGTCCCGCATCGAGATTCGCGCCCGCGCCGAGGCCCGCGTCCAGCGCGCCACCCAGACCGCCCGCCACGTCACCGCCCAATTCCGCTCCCGCGCCGAGAGCGCCGCCCAAGCCCGCGCCCAGACCGGCACCCGCGTCGACCGCGCCACCGACACCGGCGGACAGATCGCCACCGAGCTCGGCGCCGACATCGATCGCACCTCCCAGCCCGGCACCCAGACCGGCACCCGCATCCACGGCACCCTCCAAACCAGCACCGAGCCCAGCGCCGACGCCCAGCGCACCATCCACAGCGCCACCGACACCGGCGGACAGATCGCCGCCGAGGTCGGCGCCCGCGCCGATCGCACCTTCCAGCGCACCGCCCAGACCGGCACCGGCCTCGGCGCCCGCACCCACGGCGCCCCCCAAACCAGCACCCAGCCCAGCACCAACGCCCAGCACACCGTCCAACGCGCCGCCGAGGCCGCCGGTCAAACCGGTTGTGAGATCGCCGACACCGTCCAACGCGCCGCCGACGGCACCCGTCAGACCGGCACCCGCCCCGAGCGCACCCTCCAGACCCGCACCGACCGACGTATCCAGCCCGGCGGCGATATCGGCGACGCCACCCACCGCGCTACCCACGGCGCCCGTCAGACCGGCGCCCGCACCGAGCGCACCCTCCAGACCCGCGCCAACACCGGCGCCCAACCCTCCGCCGACACCCGCGGCGATATCGGTGACCGCGCCGAGACCCGCGCCGAGGACGCCGTCGATGCCCGCGGTGAGGCTGCCGCCGAGATCGGCACCG
>NZ_BDCF01000039.1 GCF_001613365.1 Nocardia xishanensis NBRC 101358 | reverse complement strand
GCTCGCCGCGTCCGGCATCGCGGTCGCGCACGTCACCGACGAGGGGGTGTGGGCGCGCACGCCGGACCAGAAGACCTCTCAGGCCCAGGCCCCTGCCACGCCGGACCCTGGCGAACTCACCGCACCCATCGTCATCGAGTCCACCATCCCGGCGCCGGCGACCGGCGTACCGCAGAATTCCGTGCGGCCGACGCCGCATGCGGCCGCGCGGCCCCTCGACCCTGGCGATCCGGCCGATCCGTTCGATCCGAACGACCCGCGTCCGAGGTCGCAGACGCCCACGGTCGAACCGACGCAGTACGACGGACCGGCGATACGGGACGCAGAACCCGCCTCACCGGGCACCGAGCAGGCCGCCACACCGGCGGTTCCGACGACGACGGCGGTCGGCGCGCCGAACGACGAAGGCCTGTTCCCCGGCGAATCACCGCGTCCCCCAGAGGGTTCCGACCCCGCGGCCATCTCGGCGTGGTGGGAGAACCACCTGCGCCTGAATCAGCTCTGGATGCAAGGAGGGTGATCGGGTTCAGGCGAGGCGGACCCGGGCGCTCGCCCTGCCGAACAGCTTGCGGTCACCGCAGGTGGCGGTGACTTGCACGGTCGCGGCGCGCTCGCGCGGATCCAATTCCTTGACGCGCCCGCGGAATTCGATCGTGCTGTTACGGTCCGCGGGCACCGGGGCGAAATCGGCGAAGCGCACGCTGTACTCGATCACCGCACCGGGATCACCGAGCCACCGCGTCAGATATCCCGCGCCGAAACCCATGGTCAGCAGACCGTGCGAGACGACGTCGGGCAGCCCGACCGCCCTGGCCACCCCATCGCTGAAATGGATGGGGTTGGTGTCGCCGGAGACGCCCGCGTACTTGACCAGGTCGCCACGCGAGAGCGCCACCCGATGCTCGGGCAGTCGATCACCGACGCGCAGGTCCTCGAAGCGAATCCGGCCGGACCGGTCGCTGGTGCCGGCCACCTCCGTCGGGCGTTGGGCGCACTCGGCCATCCGCGCCGCGCCGTGACGGCCGGCATCGCCCCGTCCGGCGGGCGTCTGCATGACACCTGCCACCGCGTCGGCGAGTTCGCCCGCCATCTCGATGCCGGTCTGCGCGATGACGGTGCTGCGCGCCGTCTGCAGCGGCCGCCCCGCGCCGTCACTGAGGAGGTTGCGGATGACCAGTATGTCCATCGCGCCGAACTGCCGAAACGACTCGAACGAGCACTCGCAGACCAGATCGTCGCCCGCGACGATCGGCCGGTGCACTCGCACCTGCTGTTCGGTGTGCAGCACCTGGCTGATGTCGTAGCAGCTGAGCTCGGTTTCGAACATGATTCGCTGCATGTGCAGCCAGACGATTGCCGGGAAGGTCAGCGGCGCGACGAGACCGTCGTAGCCGAAGTCCGCGGCGGTGTCCTCGCTCCAGTGCGCGGGGTGATAGTCCTGCACGGCCTGGGCGAATTCTCTGATTTTCTCGCGGCCGACCTCGTAGTGGTCGGCGAGCCGGAAATGCCGTCCGACCAGCGCCGCGGCTTGCTGGGCGGCGGAAGGGGTGTCGAGGTGCAGCGTCATATCAGTTCATCGCGCGGCTGCGGTCCAGCGCAACGTCTGCGTACGAAACCGACAGGTCAGCATTCGTTCCGGGCGGGAGTTCCGCGCAGAAGCTCGTCCAGCCACAGCATTGCCTCGGGATAGCCGGTTACCGCGCCGATGAGATGTTCGCCGAACACGCCGCGGTAGACCGCGGACGCGCCGAGCTCGCACTGCTCGCGATAGAGGTTGCGCGCGCCCTCGGCTGGTATCCAGAACTCCTGGTCGCCGTTGAAGATGTAGAGCGGCACCGCCGAGCGCATGTCTTCCATCCGCGTCACCCGGTAGATCTCGGCGGCGAAGTCGGACTCCAGCGGATCGGCGAAGTTCGCGGCGATGTCGATGGGCAGCATCAGCACGCCCGCCGCCCCGAAGACGCTGCCGCACAGGTCTTTCGCCGGTGAGGTCGTGATCCATTGCGCCAGGTGGTTCATCCGGCCGAGTATCTCCGGGCGCTCCCTGCCGATGGCGAACACCGCGGCCATGAAGACCGCGGAGGCGAGATTGCCGTTCATGCTGCGCGCCAGGATCTCGTAGTCGGCGGGCACCCCGCCCAGCGCGGCGCCGACGACGACCTCGGACAGTTCCGGCGCGTAATCCGCGAGGAGTTTGACCGCGCCGTGCGTGGCGATGGCGCCGCCGGAGTAGCCGAACATGCCGAACCCGCTGGCGCCGAACTCCTCCGGCAGCAGATTGCGCACGGCGCGGATGGCGTCCAGCACCGCGTGCCCGGCGACATACGGCTCGGCGTAGGCCATCCAGGGGCCCTCGTGATCGGGGATCAGCACCGCGTAGCCGCGCAGCAGCGCCAATTGCGTTGTGGGCGGGATGAAATCGGTGACGCTGGTGTTGTCGGTCCACCCGTTGGCCAGGCTGTATCCGGGTGTGCAGTCGCGGCCGAGCGCGTCGATGGGCAGGTTGTTCACCACCACCGGGCGATCGCCGGGGCCGGTCCACACACCGGTGGGCACCACGAGCGTCGCGGTGGCGAAGGACGGCCTGCCGTGTGCGTCGGTGGTGCGGTATTTCATCAGCAGCGCTCGGCGGAACGGCACGAGCACCAGCAGCCCCGCCGTGGCGGTGACATCCCTGACCTCGATGATCTGGCCCTCGGCGTAGTCGGCCAGTCCGGGCGGCCACGCGTCGAAGATCGGATCGCCGACCGGCGCGGGCAGCACCGCCTCGCGCAGCGCGGCCAGCGTCGGCGAGAGGCCCGCGGTCTCCAGCACCGCGCCGTCCTGGCGCGGTGCGAGGACGATCGCGGGCGGCGGAATCACCCGATCGATCAGCTCCTGCAAGCCTGCCCGCAGCGATCCCGAAACATCCGGCAGCGCGGGCAGATTCGGCGGCGGGGGCGGAGCGGGAACGGCAGGCGGCTGGGCCGCGGCGTGGCCCATCGTCACCGAACCTGCCAGCAGCACAGTCAGGAAAAGGGCACGCAAGCATCTCATGGCACACGCCTCTGGGTGCGAAGTCGGGTTCGCCTGGCGCCCGGGAGATGCGGCCTTCCACCCCGAAATGCCCCCTGTCGCGCCGGGGCCAGGGACTCAGGCTAACCGGGCGCGCCGAGGCGGATGCACGACCGTGCTCGAGTTGTGCATGTCATGACACCGAATCGCAACAACCGTGCCGAATGCGGTCCGCCGCGAGGCGGATTCGGCTCTGTTGCCGTGGTGTGCGGCGGAACCTCCGCGGCCCCAGCGCACTCCGTGCTCAGCAGTTGGTCGGCGCCTGCTCGCCGCGGAAGCGGGCATCGAGCCAGCTCAGTGCGGCGGGGACGCCGAGAACGGCCGCGGTCAGATGATCGGGCACCGGGATCTGCTCGGCCTGCACCCGCACGCCCGCCGAGCACCACCGGCGATCGGTGTTGACGATCGCGTCGACCGGCACCAAACCGTCGATGGGGGAATGCCATTCGAACACCGGCGTGCGGGGCACGCCCCCGTAGAGCTCGAGGCTGTTCTCCTCCACCACCGCTCGCGCGTCGCGGTCATCGATCATCGAGGTCGTCTTGGCGAAGTCCATCGCGCCGCGCCCGGCGCCCGTCGCGATGATGTCGTTGGTGCAGCTGTTGGCAATGGCGTCACGCGCGGCCAGCCCGCGATCGTTGAGCTGCTCGCTCAGCGGGAAGCGCTCCGGATACTCGCGCTCGAGGCCGAGTCCGGCGGCCAGGGCGAGACCGAACACCGGGTGCGAACCGAGACCGAGGCCCTCCATCATCTTGACCAGGTTCATCGGCACCCCGCCCATCGCGGCGCCCGCGAGCTGGAGTTCTGGTGCGTACTCCGGCGCGAGCGCGGCCGCCCACGCGGTGGCCATCCCCCCGCCGGAATAGCCGACCATCGCCGTGGGGCTCTGCGCCACCTGCAACTCGGACACCCGCTTGACCGCGCGGATGCCGTCGAGGGTGATCTGACCGCCGAGTTTCGCAGCGCCGTAGGCGAATTGCGGACCGAGATGATCGGGCAGCGCCACGCTCCAGCCGCGCTGCAACAGCACGTTCCAGCCGGGCGCCTCGCGCACGATCAGGTTCGGATCGCCGGTGTAGAGCACCCGCGACACCGAGCACTCGGCGCCGAGTCCGTTGATGATGTGCTGGAAGGACAGCAGCGGGCCGTCCTTGTGGTGTGCCTTCGGCGTGAGCACCGTCGTGGTGGCCGCGATCGGCTTGCCCTGCGAGCTGGTCGAACGGAACCGCACCAGCGTGACGGTGGTGTCCGGGAAGATCAGCAGCGGCGGCATCTGCCGCACCGCGAGCACCTCACCGGGCTTTTTGTCGGCGAGGTCAGGTGGCGCGGCGTAGAACGGATCCGGATCGGGCGCCGGATAGAGCGGTTCGCTATGGCCCACCCCCGCCCCCGCGACGACCATCATCGCTCCGAGCGCCGCGGCACCGAGCGCACGTAGGGCCTTCCTCATGGACTTGCGCCTCCCCAGTGGGTCCAACGTTGGGGATCATCCTCATCAACGCTCGGCGGGAATGGCAGATGCGGAGCGCAACGTGTTGCCTATTCACAGTTTCGATCGCGACACGCTGTGACCGCCGCGCACAGATACTCGTGAGAATCCCCACCGAGCCACCGCGACACCTGTGACTTGTCCAGCCAGTGGGATGGAACATGTTCTTCCGTATGGTCCTGGACCTACCGTCGAGTAACCGGCGTATGGCCGCGCCGGACCGGAAGGAGACGGTGGCATGGACGGCACGCAACACATCGCGGAGCGGTGGCGAGGTGTCGCGGACGCGCCGACCCGGCGCGTGACCGTCTACTTCGACGGGCCAACGCCCGCGGACGAGATCGTGCTCGAGTACGCCGCGACCAGTACCGAGGCGTGGGAGTTCACCAGCGCCGCGCTGCACGCCGGTCTCACCGTCACCGTGGACGGCAAGGTCAGGCCCGAGCTGCGCAGGTTGCCGTGCCGGTCGCTGTGGCGCTGAGCGCGAGGTAGCGCGCCGGCCTCACGGGCTGTCCAGCACGCGATGGAGGAAGGCCATCGTGTCCGGCAGCGAGTCACGGGCGGTAGCGAGGTGGTCGCCGGGGTAGACCACGACCTCGAGATCGGCGCCCGCGAGCGTCAGCTCGGCGACCAGGCCCGCGCTCAGGGGTGCGGGCACGTCACGATCGGTCAGCCCTTGGCCGATGAACAGCGGCACCGTGTGGCCTTCGGTCGGTACGCGCAGCATCGAGCGCGCCGCGGCAGGCAGCGCCGGATCCGCCAGCGGCTTGGCCAGCATTTCGCCGATCGAGATGTCGCGCACCATGGCGTCGGCCTCGGTGACGCACTCGCGCTCGACAAGGGCGAGCACGTCCCGGCCTACCGGGGTCAGATAGCTGTCCACGTCGACTTCGGGGGCGGTCTCGCGCAACCCCACGAGGATCGAGGCGAAATACGCGGTCGTCATCCGGAGCGGAAGCCGCGGCACCCAGGGGCCGAGCAGCGGCGCGATGTTCTCCAGATGCGACGGCGGCCCGGTGGCGACCGCGCCGCGCAGCCGCAGCTCGGGCGCGTCCTCCGGTGCGATGCGCGCGGTGAACAGGGCGGTCTGCCCGCCTTGGGACTGCCCGAGCACGGCCCACCGGTCGCTCAGCTCGGGCACGACGGTCCGCGCGGCGCGCACACCGTCGATCATGCTGCGCGCCTGCGACGGTCCATCCAGGTACGGGTGCGTGCCGGGCGTGCCGAGCCCGACATAGTCGGAGAGCACCACGGCGTAGCCGGCGCGCAGCAACTCCGGATAGACGGTGTCGAGATAGAGGCGGCGCGGCTGCACCGTGAACGCGCAGTGGTCGGCGATCCCCACCGTGCCGTGCGCGTAGGCCACGATCGGCCATCCTCCTGGCGGCGGCGGACCGGGTGGCAGGTAGATCGCGCCGCTGCTCTGCATCGGTCCCCGCGGACCGCGCGACCAGTAGACCAGCCGCAGCGCGGCGCCCGCGTCCGCCACGGCGACGACCTGCGGCAACGAGGACACCTCGGTGACCGAACCGGGCGGTCCGGCCGGGTCCGCCGCACCGATGCCGACGGGCGCAAGCACCGAGACCACAACCCCGAGCACGCCCCCCATGATCAGTGCACGCTTCATCGACCGATGATTGCCGCATCGATGCCGGAAGGGCAAGACGCCACATTCGGTGTCCCGCTCGGGACGAGGTACCCCCGGCCGGAGCGGGCCATCGACGGACGTCGTCCGCTCGCGCACGACTACGCTCGACCGAGATGCCCGCGCCACGCCGGACAGCACAGCGGTCGCGGTGGACACCGCAGCGACCGCGCAGGACAGCACGGCAGCGACGCCATAAGAGCACAGCGGCCACGAACAGCACAGCGGCCGCGCCGGACAGCACAGCGCCTCGGGAGGGAACGACAGTGAGACAGCGGACGCGGACAGCACACGACCGGCGGCCGCGCGCGGTGCACGGGGCGGCGGTCGCGCTGCTGTTGTCGGTCGCGGTCGCCGGATGCGGCGGCGAGGACTCGTCCGCTACCACGACCTCCGCGGTCGCCTCGCCGACGTCTTCCGCGCGCGCCACCGCGACGCCGACGACCGCACCGATCGCGACCACTTCGCCCGCCACCCCCATCGCGGCGCAGCCGACGGTCGACCCCTACGAGGGAATTCCGCTGGTCGATCACGTGGAGTGGACCGAGAACGTGGACGGCGCTCGCCTGCTCGTCTTTCCGTCGGAGGCGGGTCGCCGCACCACCTATCCCGGCTCGGACGAGCGGGCCTGGCAGGAGGTTCTCGCCCAGTCCCCCGACGCCGACGCTCCCGGTATGCGCGACCAGTTCGTCTGCCATTGGGACTGGGCGCGCCTGGTCCAGCCGAACAAGCCGAGCTGGAATCTCGAACCGTGGCGGCCCGCGGTCGGCTACCCGGCCACCGTGCAAGCGTCGTGCAACCCGGGCGGACCCGAACGCTGACGGATCGCCACCCGCTTCAGGAAAGGACACCCATGCGCATCGTGATCGCCGGTGGGCACGGCAAGATCGCCCTGCTACTCGCCGAATCGCTCGCCGCGGCGGGCCACTCCGTCGACAGCCTGATCCGCAACCCCGACCACGCCGCGGATGTCGCCGCCACCGGCGCCCGTCCTGTCGTGCTGGATCTGGAACGGACCGACCTGTCCGCACTCGCCGCCGCGCTGACCGGGGCGGATGCCGTCGTCTTCGCGGCGGGCGCTGGGCAGGGCAGCGGCGCGGCCCGCAAATACACCGTCGACAAGGGTGGCTCGGTGCTGCTCGCCGAGGCCGCGGAGCAGGCGGGCGTCCGTCGTTTCGTGCAGATCTCCACCATGGGCGCAGGTCTGCCGCCCGCGCCCGGCGCCGACGAGGTGTGGGCCGCCTACATCGATGCCAAAACCCAAGCCGAGGACGATCTTCGGGCCCGCGATCTGGACTGGACGATCCTGCGTCCGGGTCGGCTGCTCGACACCGAGGGCACCGGGCGGGTCACCCTGAGCGCGGACCGGGTCGGTCGCGACAGTATTGCCCGCGCCGATGTCGCGGCCGTCCTCGCCGCCGTGCTGTCCGCTCCGAACACCGTGCGCACTACGCTCGACCTCGTCGCGGGGGATACGCCGACGGCCGACGCAGTCGCCGGTATCAGTAGCTAATTGATTGCTGAATATCGTGTGACGCATCGGATTCGGCCGGAGGAACCTCAAAGACGGTTCCGTCGGCCGACTTATCCGGCCGCTGCGGGCCCGCGATTCCGCGCCGAATCCGAAACGATTTCCCGACGCCGCCGATTCACCATTCGAGGCCCCGCGGCACGCGGGCGCGAGAGGACCGCCCACTCGACGGAGCGGCCGCTTACCAGCGCGCCTGCGCCGACGCGCGCGCACAGGCGGGGCAGCGCCGCGCGCACCGCCGCAGCGAACGCCTTCCGACCTGGCCAAGCGCGGACATCGACGCACGAGGGAGGATACCGTGAGAGGGCGAACCCCGGCGCCGCCACGGCGATCCCGAGAACCGCCCGGTCGGAATGTCGGGCGGTTCCGGTCACAAGTGTGAAAAACCTTTTGCGCGAATACAATCGATCGTGCAGATGTACTTGCATATGAAAGGCACACGGACCTAAACTCAGTTCCGCAAAGCTATATAGGGGACAACCAGGGGAGGCCGTGTGGGCGAACCGATGGCAAAAGTCGCCGGAGGTTTGCTGCCGCCTACAGTCAGGGGCGTTCGAATGGACCAACCACTTACCGGCGGCCGGATCGGGTTCGCCGACGCCGCACTGGCCGACCAGCCAGCGAACGGTAGAGCTATGAGCACATCGTCGGCCCGGAGCGGCCACAGAAATACCGCGTACTCACGAGAAACGGCAGTCGCGTTCGTCATCGATGCCGTCGAGTCCACCGGCGCGGCCACCAGGAACGATTTCGACATCGATCGGATCGTGTCCACGGCGCACGCCATGGCGGACGACTGGGATCTCGAGGCGTTGCAGCCGGCGACGTTCTGGCGCATCGCGTCCACCTTCATCAGGCAGTAGCCGGTTCATCACCCCGCGCGCGCCAGCCGAACATGCTGCGCGCCAAGGGATCTCGCCTGTCATGGCACGGACGGACATTCCCCTCCGTCCGCCGAGCCGGTGCACGCGGCGACCTCGCCGTTCTCTCGTATCGCGTGGGCCGACGATGAAACGCAGGGCTACGGCGAGATCCGCACGCGGACAATACCTTTCGGCCCGCGTCAGTGGCGGCACGAATCAGAAACACGACCGCTCGTAATCTTCGGTGGGGAAGGGTATCATCCGGCGCACCCGGGTGGTGGTCGACGGCACCGCATCCACCTCCAGCGCACCCGCACTGGATCCAGCGGCGCTCGGTCAACTCGGCACTGCTCGCCGTCTTCAGCCGCACGAGCCGATCTTCAGCGACACCACGCAGTCATCAGAGGGCGTCCGGCAAATCTTCTTCAGCGGATGCTCGGTCATATCGGCGGCGCCCCGCCGCACGGCCGCACCGGCTGATCTTCGACGACAACGCAGCTCGAGCACCGTCTGATAGATCGTCTTCAACCGACGCTCCGCGTCGTCTGCACCGCGCCGAACCCAGCCACACAGTTGATCTTCAGCGACACCACGCGATCTTCGGCGGCACGTGGTAGATATTTCTCAGGCGGCAGTAGACCATTCGACGACACCTCGCAGTCCTCGACCAGATGGGGCGACCTTCAGCGACACCACGCAGTCGTCAGCGGCGCTCGGTAAGTCTTCTTCGGCGGCCACTCGGCAATCTTCTGCCGCGCCGCACAGCTTCCCCAGTCGCGCAGGGCGAATCCTCAGTGCTGCCCGGTGGTCGTCACTAGCCCCTCCGCGTACGACGCCAGCATTTCGACCGACTTCTGCGGCGGCAATGCCTGCACGCTCAAGCGGTCCATCACGGAGAGGTACAGGGCCAGATCCTGCCTGCGGTCCAGGTACAGGGCGCTGGTCAGGTGCTCCAGGTACACGATGTCGGGCAGTTCGGGCTGGGCGAAGCGCAGGATGCTGAAAGAGCTGCCCGCGGCCGCGTGCTCGCCCGCCGAATACGGCAGGACCTGAAGGGTCACGTTCGGCAGGCCGGCCAGCGCGATGAGGTGTTCCATCTGCTCGCGGTGCACCTGCGGCCCGCCCACCGGCCGGTGCAGTGCGGCCTCGTCGATCACCGCCCAGACGATCGGCGGATCCGTCCGATGCAGGATCTCCTGCCTGCGCTGGCGCACGGCGACGCGCCGTTCGGTGTCGGCGTTGTCGTTGCCGAGAGACAAGACCGCCCTGGCGTATTCGGGTGTCTGTAGCAGGCCGGGCACCAGATGCGCCTCATAGGTGCGAATCTTGTTGGCCGCCTGCTCCAATCCCAGATAGGTGCCGAACCACGAGGGCAGCAGGTCGCTGTAACGATGCCACCAGCCGGGCTCGTTCGCCTGTCTGGCCAACGCGAGGAACCGCTCGCGTTCGACGGGATCGGTGACGCCGTATAGCGTTAGAAGATCACGGATGTCCCGTTCTTTGAAGCCGGTGCGGCCCAACTCGAGACGACTGATCTTGGCGTGCGAACCACGAATCGCGTCGCCCGCGGCCTCTCGGGTGATGTTGCAACTCTCGCGTAGCTTGCGCAACTGCCCACCCAGGGCGATCCGGAGCACGGTCGGACCCTGCTCCGGGACAACCGATTGCACGAGGCCGTCGTCGTTGGGTTCTGCGATCATGGAGTTCGTCTCCGATACTCGGGGTTGCCCACCAGTGTGTCACACGCTTGTAGTTTCGAGACACACCGCACCGACCGCAATGTTACCTTTCAGCTAGTCAAATCGTCGAATTCCCCGGCCTTTGCTCCGCGCACGAACGCGTCGATCTCCGGACGCGTGTAGAAGAGGACCGCGCCCTCGGGGTCGCGCGAGTTACGCACTGCCACCAGGCCATTGGACACCTCCGCCACCTCGACGCAGTTGCCGCCGCTTGGGCCGCTGAACGAACTCTTACGCCATGCGCCAGTGATCTTGTGTGTGGTTGTACCCGACATTTCCCACTCCTCGGTTACTGCCAGTGTGAGGGACATATCCGCTGGGTGCTTGCAGATGCACTCTCAAACGTTCTTGCATTTGCACCCACGCTCGGACGATAGCACGAAGTTCACCATGCGGCGCAGAATAATTCGGACCTACCGGTCGGCTTTGAGGCCGGTGGTTCGTAACTTCCGGAAAGACCGTGATCAGCTGGCGCATCCGGTCCGCTCGGCCCACCCGAATCTTGTACTGTCACAGAGCACATCGGATGTCCCGTCCATTCGCGACAACCTCGGAGTCAGACGCGCGCGGCGCGCCCCGAACATCGGTCAAGGGCAGCGGACATCCGGCCAGCACGCACGTTACCGAGGAGTCCAACGCGATGCCCGAAGACCAGAGCCCACTCATCCGCACCGACATCCCCCATTCCGCGCGAATCTGGAACTACTGGATGGGCGGCAAGGACTATTACGAAATCGACAGGGTGGCCGGCGATGCGGGCATCGAGGTCGACCCCGACATCACCACGATGGCCGTGCAGTCGCGCCAGTTCCTGATCCGCGCGGTCCGCTACCTGGCCGGCGAGATCGGCATCCGCCAGTTCCTCGACATCGGCACCGGCCTGCCGACCATGCAGAACACCCACGAGGTGGCGCAGAGCGTGGCCCCCGACGCGAAAATCGTTTACGTGGACAATGATCCGCTGGTCCTGACGCACGCGAGGGCGCTGCTCACCAGCACCACGCCGGAAGGCGTCACCACCTACGTCGACCGCGACTTCCACGACACCGAGCAGATCATCGCCGACGCGCGGAACGTGCTCAATTTCAACCAGCCGATCGCCGTCATGTTCATGGGCGTGCTCGGCCACGCGAAGACCTACGACGAATTGCTGCGCATCGTCCGCACGGTGCTCGACGCCGTGCCGTCGGGCAGCTACCTGGTGATGTGGGACGGCACCGACGACAGCAAGGAATATGTGACCCTCTGCGAGAACTACACCGGCACCGGCGGCGTGCCGTACGTGCCGCGCCCGCAGGCCCAGATTCGCGCCGTCTTCGATGGATTGGAGTTGGTCGAACCCGGCTTCACCTCTATCACCCAGTGGCGCGCCCAGAATGCCGAGGTGGGCGAGATCCGGCCGATTTCCGCGTACGGAGCCGTCGCGCGCAAACCCTGACGCGAGCACCGGGAACAACGGCGAGCCGGCGAATGGCAGGCGCGCCGAAATATCCTGACGTGTCATAGATAAGCACGCCCGGTCGGCGAAATTACTGACGCGTCAGGAAAAATTACGGAGCGCGGCGCAAAGTTCCTGTGCCACAACGGCGGCCGTTGACCCCCGTCGACGGCCGCCCTTTTCCATATTTTCTGGTCGTTCGTGCAAATGTACTTGCATCTGTAAGGTACGCGGCCCTAAACTCGGGCCAAGAGAAGTCGGGGAGGCACGCAGGGAGTTCACGCCGGCGTCGCCAGACAATTCGCCTCCCCATTGCCAGACGCGAGGGGCGGTCGACATGAGTCAGCCATTTCGAACTCCCCACCGGGACACGCTCTTCGGGGGCGCCGGTGTCGAGACGCTGCGACCACCCGCCGTGGGCGACGTGTCCGCCGCCGATTGCGGCGCCGAACCCGGTGGGCTCACCTATCGCCGCGCCCGGGAGATCCTGCACGTCCACGAGGTGCACGGCCCGCAGTGCAGGCAGTGGCTCGCGGCGGCGGCGTACTTGTCCGCGGGCCTGGACGACGAATAAGCGTCGCACGGATCTCGTTGCGGTGCAGTAACTACGCTTTGCTCACGCGTCCGGCGCGTCACCGTAGACGACGAGCCAGATCGCGCGCCCCAACGATTCCGCCAGCGCGTCGTCGGTGAGGACCGAACTCGCCGCGAAGGCGGCCGTGATCGATCGCTCGACCATCGCGGTCAGCACCACCGCCGTCGCGATCGGGTCGACGGACGAATTGATCCGGCCGGCGGCGCGATCCGTCTCGAGCCGAGTGCGCACCACGTCCACGAAAGACGCGACCCGGCCGCGCCAGTACCGCCCCACGTCGCGGTCATAGGCGGCGAGTTCGCTCAACGCAAGCAGCAGATAGCGATGTTCCCGGAATCCCGCGATCATGCTGCCGATCGCGCGAACCACCCCGGTCATGTCGTCGTGATCGGCGCGCCACCACGTCTCCGCCGCGTCGAACAGGTCCGCGGTCGCCACCTCCGCCATGCGGATCAGCAGCTGACTCTTGTCCGGGAAGTAGCGGTAGAAGGTCGATCTCGCGGAACCCGAGGCCGCGGCGATCTTCTGCACCGCGATCTCGGTGTAGGGCGTCCCGTCGGCGAGTAGTTCTTCCACGGCGCCCAGGACACGCCGCTCGAATTCCACGCGCCGGTCGTCGACCTGCTTGCGCGCGTTCTTCGGTCCTCTCGTCAGCGAAGGCATCCGCCGCCCGCACGTCGCGCGACGGCAAGACGCCACGATCGTCCGCTGCATCGATCCATGAGTTCCATTCTGCCGTGCGGGCGTTGACATGGAGGCGCGCCGAGCCGCACCATCGATCGGACACCATGTCCGAGACGCAGTGACCGAGGCGGTTCGACGATGAGCGGCACTTCTGCCCACCCGGTCGAGGAAACCGACGTCGTCGTGGTCGGCGCGCGCTGCGCCGGGTCGGCGGCGGCCGCCGCGTTCGCGCGGGCCGGTGTGCGGGTCGTGTTGCTGGAGGCAACTCGGTTCCCCTCCGACACGCTCTCCACGCACCTGCTGTGGCCCGGCGGGGTCGCGGAGCTGCGGCGTCTCGGTGCGCTCGGTCGCGTCGAGGAGCTGGGCGCGCCGCCGCTGCGGACGGCGTTCGCCGCGGGCGCCGGTCATGCCATCCGCTCCTCGTTCGCGCCGGTCGACGGCGTCGACTACGCGCTGTGCGTGCGCCGCCCCGGCCTGGACGCCGCGCTCGCGGCCACCGCGGCCGACGCGGGCGCGCGGCTACGCGAGGGCGCGCGCGTCGGCGAATTGCTCTGGCAGGGAACACGATGCGCGGGCGTGCGGTACACCGACTCGTCCGGTACGCACGACCTGCGCGCCGCTCTCGTCGTCGGGGCCGACGGACGACGCAGCACAGTGGCCCGGCTGATCGGCGCGTCCCGTCCTCGCCTCTCCGTGCCGAGCGGACGGGACTGCTACTTCGCGTATTGGCGTGATACAGCGGCCGATTGGCGCGACGTGGCGGCGCAATGGCGCGACGGCCCAGATCTCGGCACCGCGTTCCCCTGCGACGACGGGCTACTGCTGGCCCTTGTGCAACCGCCCGCGAGCCAGGACCATCCAGGACGCGGCGGAGCCGAACAGCGTTATCGCGAAGCGATCGAACGAATTCCGGGGCTGGCGGCGCGGCTCGCGGGGTGCGAGCGCGTCGGTCGCGTCCGCTCGGCGACCGGACTCGGTTCCTATTTCCGGCGATCCAGCGGACCGGGGTGGGCGTTGCCGGGCGACGCGGGACATTTCAAGGACCCCATTACGGCGCAGGGCATTCGGGACGCACTGCACTACGGCAGGCGGCTCGGCGAACTCGCCGCCCCGGTGCTGCACGAGCCGCGGCGCCTGGACGCGGCGCTGCACGCCTGGGAGGTCCAGCGCCTCACCGAATGTCTCGGCATCTACCAGTGGACGAACCGGTTGGCCCGAGCGACGGCCATGAGCCGCTTGGAGATTCAGCTCTATCGCCGGGCCACCGGCGACCCAGAGCTGGCGCGGGCGGTCACCGATATCTTCTCCCGAACCAAGGATCCGAAGGACGTCTTCACTCCCGGCCTCGCCGCCGCGCTCGCCATCGGCGCTCTGCGCGCGGCCTGGCCCTGGGTCGGTCCGGTATTGACCGAACTCCTCCACGAAGCCCGCGACACCGCCGCCGACCGGTGGCAGTCGCGCACGCATCAGGCCATCACGCCCGCCACAGCCGCCTGACCAGGAGTTCGACATGCGTGATCAGCGACCGTTTTCCGGTATCTCGCCGACCCGTCGCGATGTCCTACGCGCGGCCATCGCGGCGGGCGTCGGCCTGGCAGCGAGCGCTCCGATGGCCCGCGCAGTGCCCCCGGCGCGGCGAACGCCCGCGCCAGGACGAACCGTCGCGATCTTCGGCGGCGGCGTCGCCGGGCTCTCCGCCGCCCACGAGCTCGCCGAACGCGGATACCAGGTCACCGTCTACGAGCCCGCGTTCCTGGGCGGCAAGGCCAGGAGCATGGGGGTGTACGGCACCGGCACGGAAGGTCGGCTCGACCTGCCCGGCGAGCACGGCTTTCGATTCTTCCCCGGCTGCTATCAGAACCTTCCCGACACCATGCGGCGCATTCCGTACCCCGGCAATCCCGACGGCGTCGCGGGCAACCTGGTGCGGGTCGAGGGCACCGTCGCCGGATTCCGCGGGCGCGCGCCGATTTTCGCGCCCGTCGAGTTCGGCGCGATCGATCAGCTGACACCGCAACGCCTGCAGAACACCCTGATCAGCGCGTTCGGTTTCGTTCCCGAGCTGCCGCCGCACGAACTGGCGTTCTTCGCCAAGCAGATGACGGTGTGGTTCACCTCTTGCGAGCAGCGGCGTTTCGGGCAATGGGAGTACGTTACCTGGGAGCAGATCCTGCGCGCCGAGGGCAAGTCCCCCGCCTACCGCGACTACCTGGTCAGTGCGCTCACCCGGATCACCGTCGCCGCCAAACCGCACCTCAGCTCGGCGCGCACGATCGGCACCATCGGCGAGGCGCTGGTGCTGGCCGCCACCGGAGCGATTCCGCAATACGCCGCGGGCATCGACCGCATCCTCAATCGCCCGACCAACGAGGCGTGGATCGACCCCTGGGTCGGCTATCTGCGTTCGCTCGGTGTTCGTTTCGTCATGAACCGGGGCGCGAGCGCGCTGGAATTGCGCGGTGGACGCGTCGCCTCGGCGATCGTGCGCGGTGCGAACGGCGGGGCCGATACCGTCACGGCGGACTGGTACGTCTGCGCCATGCCGGTCGAGCGAACGCTGCCTCTGCTCAGCGACGAGATCCTCGACGCGGACCCGCGATTGGCCGGCATGCACGATCTGCAGACCGATTGGATGGTGGGCATTCAGTACTACCTGACCCGGCCGACCGAGCTGCCGGAGGGCCATATCGCCGCGCTCGGTTCGCCGTGGGCGCTCACCGCGTTGCGCCAAGCGCCCATGTGGGTGGGCGATTTCGCGGCCCGTTACGGGGACGGCTCGGTATGCGAATGTCTTTCGGTGGACATCTCCGACTGGGACTCCCCCGGTTTGCTGTACGGCAGGCCGGCCAAGGCGTGCTCCCGCGAGGAGATCGCGGCGGAAGTGTGGGCGCAGTTGAAGGAATGGCTCAACACCGCGACGGGCTGGCTGCGCGACGAGGATATTCACTCCTGGCATCTCGATCCCGGAATCAGCTGGCGCGGCGGCGAAATCGAGAACGCGACACCGCTGCTGGTCAACACCGTCGGCTCCTACGACCACCGGCCGTCGGCGCACTGCGCCGTCCCCAATCTGTTCTTCGGCGGCGACCACGTGCGCAGCCACATCGACCTCGCGACCATGGAGGGCGCGAACGAGTCCGGCCGCGCCGCGGCCAATGCGATCATGGACGCCGCCGGGGACCCCGGTCCGCGCACACCGATCTATCCGCTGGTCTCGCTGCCCGTCTTCGATCCGGCCAAGCGCCTCGACGCCGATCGCTACCGCGCGGGACTGCCGCACCTGCTCGACGTATGACCGTCCTCACCGGTGTCCGACGCCGGGCAGTCCGCCGAAGAAGATCTCGAACACCGCCGGCGGATTCGCGTGCAGCCGGGCGCTGGTCGGCGGGACGAACGGCGCCCCTTCGTTCGTGTCGGTGACGACGTAGTCCGCATGCGAACCCGGCATACGCTGTTCGATTCCGGAGCAGTCCGGACCGCCGGTCGCGTTGACCTTCGGCAGATCCTCCGGATACTCGTACGGCTCCGAAGCCAACATGAAGTTGCTGTTGAACACCGCCCCCGGCTTCATCCCGCCGAATATCGTGTTCGCCAGCGGCATGACGGAGGTGATGCCCATGATCACGCAGCGCAGCACCGGGCGGTAGTCGTGCAACAGCTCGGTCCCTGGCCGCAGCAGCCGGGCCGCCGTCGCCAGCTGCCGCTCGTTCTCGGTGAGGACCGCCCGGGTGGTCTCGGCCAGACCCAGCACGTTGAGCAGCATTTCGTCCAGGTCCTCCGCCCGGTCGGCGACTGTCACGCCGGTCGCGGTCGCGTTGTCGACCGTTCGCAGCAGCTCCCCCGCGGTGTCGGCGTAGAGACCGGCGACCCCGGCCGTGGCGGCCATGTCGCGCCCGAGCTGGGGCAGGCTCGGATTCAGTTCTCGCAGTACGGCATCGGTGCGCGCCAGTAGATCGCCGAACGTGTCGCCGCGCCCCTGCAACGCCGCGCTCAGCGCGGCGAGGGTCGCGTTCACCCGTGCTGGTTCGACCGCCGCCAGCAGCATCGAGAGTCGCTGGAACAGTGTGTTGAATTCGACCGTCACCGACTCCCCGCGAATCAGCGCCCCCGGCGCGAGCGGGCGCGGCGACGGGGCGGCGGGTGGCACGAAGTTCACGTACTTCGCCCCGAAAATCGTCGTCGAGCGGATGTCGACCAGGGTGTTCTCCGGGACCATGCGCAGCAGGTCCGGGTCGAGCGCCAACCTGAGCCGCACCCGGCCGTCGTGCGGTTCGACGCTTGCGACGCGCCCGATCTCGACGCCGCGCACGCGCACCGCGGCGTCGGGATCGAGCACCAGTCCGGTGCGCGGCGCGTCCACCACGACCGTGGCGGTCGGCTGGAAGCGACCCGTGTACAGCGCCATGGCGAGCACTAGCACCCCCACGATCGTCGAAACCAGCGCCATCCCGGCGATTTTGAGCCGCAGCGTCACCCACGCGGCCCACAGGTTCGGGAAGCGCCCCCGGAAGGACTGTTGCCGTACGTCCAACTCTTCACCCCTTCGCGAGGGCCCTGCGCGCGATCGCGCGATCGCGTATCCCTTGCTCGCGTCCGGCCGACAGTAGTACTGTCCAGACACGTGTCCAGCATATGTCTGGACAGGTATCTGTGGAAGGATTTCCGATGATTCTGGCGAAACCACAGCGCGTCTCCGGCGGCGAGCACGAGCACGGACATCTCGAGGAGTTCCGCTCCGACCCGATCGCGCTGATGCGCCGGGTGCGCGCCGAGTGCGGCGACATCGGCGCCTTCGAACTGGCGGGCAAACAGGTCATCCTGCTCTCCGGGGCGGAAGCCAACGAGTTCTTCTTCCGGGCCGCCGACGAGGATCTCGACCAGGGCGCGGCCTATCCGTTCATGAAGCCGATCTTCGGCGAGGGCGTCGTCTTCGACGCCAGTCCGGAACGCCGCAAGGAGATGCTGCACAACCAGGCGCTGCGGGCCGAGCACATGCGCGGCCACGCCGCCACGATCGCCGCCGAGGTGGAGCGGATGCTGGCGCGCTGGGGTGACGAGGGCGAGATCGACCTGCTCGACTTCTTCGCCGAGCTGACCATCTACACCTCCTCGGCCTGCCTCATCGGCGTGAAGTTCCGCAACGAACTGGACGGCAGGTTCGCGCACCTGTACCACGAGCTCGAACGCGGCACCGACGCGCTGGCCTACGTGGACCCCTACGCACCGATCGAAAGCTTCCGTCGCAGGGACGAGGCCCGCGCCGCGCTCGTCGACTTGGTGCAGGGAATCATGGATCAGCGGGCCGCCCGCGCTCCCGCCGAGCGTGGCGACCGCGACATGCTCGACGTGCTCGTCTCGGTGCCGGACGAGGACGGCGCGCCGCGCTTCAGCGCCAGCGAGATCACCGGCATCTTCATCTCGATGATGTTCGCCGGACACCACACCACCTCGGGCACCGCGGCCTGGACCGTGATCGAACTGCTGCGCCACCCTGAGCTGCTGGACAGCGTCGTCACCGAGCTGGACGAACTGTACGCCGACGGCTCGCCGGTGAGTTTCGGTGCGTTGCGCCAGATCCCGCGCCTGGAGGCGGTGTTGAAGGAAACGCTGCGGCTGCATCCGCCACTGATCATCCTGATGCGTGTCGCCAGGGGCGATTTCGAGGTCTGCGGTCACCGCATCACCGAGGGCGACCACGTCGCCGCCACACCGGCCATCTCGAACCGGCTGCCCGAGGACTTTCCGAACCCCGACGCCTTCGATCCGGGCCGTTATATCGACCCGAACCAGGAGGACATCGTCAATCGCTGGACCTGGATCCCGTTCGGGGCGGGGCGGCACCGCTGCGTCGGCGCCGCGTTCGCGCTCATGCAGCTCAAGGCGATCTTCTCGATCTTGTTGCGAGACTGGGAATTCGAGATGGCCCAGCCCTCGGAGAGCTACCGCAACGACCACTCGAAGATGGTGGTGCAGCTGGAGCAGCCATGCCGGGTGCGCTACCGCAGGCGGGGCGGGCTGGGCGACTGAGCGCAGGGACTCCGGCGGACATGCGCGGACGGCCGCGGCGCCACACCGCGGCCGTCCGAGCGTCACCGGCTCACTCGTAGCGGACCTGCCAGCTCTTGACCCCGTTGATCCAGCCCGACCGTAACCGCACCGGATCCGAGACCTGGCGCAGTGCGGGCATCGCGTCGGCGATCGCGTTGAACATCAGGTCGATCTCCAGCCGGGCCAGGTTCGCGCCGACGCAGTAGTGTGCGCCCGTCCCGCCGAAGCCGACGTGCGGATTGGGATCGCGCAGGATGTCGAAGACGAACGGGTCGGCGAAGCCGTCCTCGTCGAAATTGGCCGAGCTGTAGAACAATCCGAGCCGCTGGCCGGCCCGGATGCGCTGACCGCCCAGCTCGACGTCCTCGGTCGCCGTGCGCTGGAACGCGGTGACCGGAGTGGCCCACCGGACGATCTCGTCGGGTGCGGTGCGGGGGCGGCGCTCGCGGTAGATCTCCCACTGCTCGGGATGATCCACGAAGGCCTTCATGCCGTGCGTGATCGCGTTGCGGGTCGTCTCGTTGCCCGCGACCGCGAGCAGGATGACGAAGAAGCCGAACTCGTCGGAGGCCAGCGCCTCGCCGTCGACGTCGGCGTGCACCAGTTCGGAGACGATGTCGTGCGCCGGGCAACCGCGCCGCTGCTCGGCCATGTTCCACGCGTAGCCGAGGATTTCGGCCGAGGCCACCGTCGGGTCGCCGTACTCGGGATCGTCGTAGTTGAGCATCTGGTTCGACCAGTCGAAGAGCTTGCGCCGGTCCTCCTGCGGCACGCCGAGCAGTTCGGCGATCGCCTGCAGGGGTAGCTCGCAGGCCACCTGCTGCACGAAATCGCCACCGCCCGTGCGCTTCGCGGCGTGCACGATGCGCTCGGCCCGTTCGGTCAGGGCCGCGCGCAGGCTTTCGACCGCGCGCGGGGTGAATCCTTTGGAGACGATCCGGCGGATCTTGGAATGCTTGGGTGCGTCCATGTTCACCAGCAGCGCGCCGGTCAGTTCCATCTGCTCCGGGGTGATGTCGCCCGGCAGGCGAATGATCGCGCCCTTGCGCTGCGAGGAGTACGCCTCCGGATGGCGCGAGATCTCCCTGACGTCCTCGAGTTTGCTCACCACCCAATAGCCCCCGTCGCGGAAGCCGCCCGAGGCATCGTCGGATTGCGCGTTCCACCACACCGGCGCGGTGCGGCGCAACAGTGCGAATTCCTCGACGGGACTGCGGTTCTGCCACAGCGCGGGATCGGTGAAGTCGAAACCCGCCGGCATCGACGGTGCGGTCATGTCTACCTCCTGGGATGGAATGCCATGCTGCGGTGCGTTTCAGGGGGATCGGTGATCGGGCGCGCGGCTTGTGACGTGGTCCTCGGCCCAGCGGTAGTCCGGTTTGCCGCTGGGCGAGCGCGCGATGGCGTCGGTGACCCAGATCTGTTTCGGCACCTTGTATCCGGCGAGGTGACGGCGCACATGCTGTTCCAGCGCACCGAAATCGATCGGGCCGGACCCCGCCGCGTTCACGACAGCGGCGACCTGACGGCCCCAGCGCTCGTGCGGTACGCCGACCACCACCGCGTCGTAGATCCGCGCGTGCGCCTTCAGCACGCCCTCGACCTCCTCGACGAACACCTTCTCGCCGCCGGTGTTGATCACCATGTCGCCGCGCCCGATGAGGGTCACCGAACCGTCGGTCTCGGCCCTGGCGCGGTCGTCGGTCACCACGACGCGCGCACCGTCCACGGTTTTGAACAGCCGGGCGGACCTCTCGGGATCCTTGTAGTAGCCGAGCGGCACCGCCCCGGTCTTCGCCAGCCAGCCTTCCGCGCCCGGCGCCACCGGGCGGCCCTCGTCGTCGACCACCACCGCGCCGCGACCGGTCCGCACCCGGGGTCCGCGCGCCGGATCGTCGTCCTTCTGCGCGAAACCTATCCCGCCGAAACCTGTTTCGGACGACCCGATGGAGTCCGACACGACCGCCGACGGGAACATCTCGAGCAGGGTGTTCTTCGTCGCCTGCGAAAGCAAAGCCGCACCGGAGGCGATGGCCAGCAACGAGGACGCGTCGGCGGGCCGCCGCCGGTAGGCGTCGATCAGCGGCCGCGCCATGGCGTCCCCGGTGATCACCAGCACCTGCGGCCGATGCCGCGCCACGCGCGCCCACACCGCGGCGGGATCGAAGCGGCGCTCGAAGATCACCGCGTTGCCCGACCACAGCGCGGTGAAGGTCGGCATCATCGCCGCCGCGTGGATCAGCGGCGGCAGTACGAACCAGGTGCCCGGCTCGCCCGCCGCGCCGGCGCGCGACTGCTGGTACTCGTCGGCGACGGGTTCACCGGTGTAGAAATCGATGCCGCCGCCGAGCACCCGCCACATGTCCTCTTGCCGCCACATGACGCCCTTCGGCAGCCCGGTGGTGCCGCCGGTGTACATCATGAACAGGTCGTCGGGACCGCGCCGCACGGCGGGCCTCGTCGAGGGACGCTCCGCCAGCGCGCTCTCGTACGGCAAGGCGTCGGCGTCGTCCGGGTGCACGGTTTCATCGTCGACGCGGAGCGCGTGCCGCACGCGCGAGGCCCGAGACCTGGCCTCCCGCACCGCATCCGAATAGCTGGCGTGGTACACGAGCGCGTCCAGATCGGCGTTGTCGTAGACGTAGGCGAGTTCCGCCGGGCCGTAGCGGTAGTTGATGTTGATCGGGACCGCCGCGAGCTTGAAGCAGGCGATCAACGTCTCCATGGTCTCCACGCTGTTGTGCATCTGGAAACCGACGTGGGCGCCGGATCCGACGCCGGAGGCCGCGAGGTGGTGCGCCAGCCGATTGGCCCTGGCGTCCAGCTCCGCGAATCGCACCCGGCGCCCGCCCTGGAGTACCGCGATCCGGTCGGGCATGGCGTCGACGGCGTGCTCGAAAAGGTCGGCGAAATTGTTGGCCATCTGATGTCGTCTCGCTCGTCGGCCGTCACACCACGGTGAGCGGCAAAGGTTTTCCGCGATCGGCGAACTCGAAGCCCGCGCCGGTGCTGAAGCGTGTGACCGCCACCTCGGCACATTCGCGAAACGGTGTGTCGGCGAGTCCGAAATCGACGGTGAGCACGCCGTCCTCGACATCGACGGCCGTGGCGAACCAGCGCGGGTTCACCGCTCGGGCCAGGGCGTCCAGCGGCGCGAGCTGGTCGGCGGCGAGCATGGCGGGCCACGTGCCGTCGGCTCCGGCGCCACTGTCGCGCGGAATACGCAGGCGCACACCGCTGTCCGCATGGTCGATGGTGATGCCGGTGTAGGCCAGCGGGTTCAGCGCCGGATGCGCCGCGAGCACAGTGGCGAGAGCCTCCGCGTCGTCGCCGAGGCGCAGGCAGCGCCGGATGCGGTCCGCGGTGAGCCCGGCGATGCCGGTGAACTGCTTGCGCGCGATCGCCGTCGCGGTCGGCGCGTCGGCCCTGGCCCGTACGGCCAGCACGAAGCCGAGGGTGAGCAGGTGGTGCTGGAGGCACACCTCTTCGGCGATGCGCACCAGCGCCGAGTGCGAGAAGTCCGCGAAACGCAGGTCGCTCAGCAGCGGTCCGGCATAGTCGGACAGCCCGTCGTCCGCGGCGTCGATGGGTTCCAATTCCGTTCGGGCGGCCTCGGATTCGGCGACGAGACCGGCGTTGCGCGGCGTCGGCGGCGGCTCGTGCGTCGGATCGATGCTGACCCGCCATGCGCAGACCGGCGTGCGGTCGGCGGGATGGCGTGGTGGACGGTGGATCGGGCGCACCTGCGCGTGCGGATTGGTCGCCAGCGCGGTGGCGTCGAAGGTCGGGTCCTCGATGTCGTGGCACATCGAGACGACGAAGTCCTCGCCCATCGGCTCCACGTCGGCCAGCGCGCCGCAGTGGTCGAGCCAGAACTCGCCATGATCGCGGTCCTCGACGCGGAAGCGGAAATCCATGAACTGCGGCGGCGCGCCGATGTCGAGCTGCAACCCCTTGAAGATGGTCGGCACGCTGTCGCCCGCGAAACCCAGCGCCCGCTGCATCCTGCGCGTGTACACCGGACTGGCCAGCTGCCACTCCTCGATCGCGACCTCCGCCATGCCCGTCCTGCCGAACGCGGCGATGGAGTGCGCCATTCCGGAGCGGTCGATGAGGTGCCCACACAGCAGCAGTTCCGGCACCAGCGCGGCCAGCGTCTGCCGGGAGAATCGCGCGTAGCGGCTCGGTGTCGTGCTCATCGCCGTCACCAGAGCGCGACAGGCGCTTCGCCGACGCGGTACCAGCCCGGCAGCGGCGTACCGGAGGTCGAGCGGGCGATGCGCTGCTGCATGCCGGGGGTCAGCGCGTTGTTCGTGATCATCTCCATGAACAGCGCCGAGACGTTGCCGAAGTCGAAGAAGTCGCGCTGCCACGACCATTGGAAATCACCGCCGTAGCGGAACCAGCTGCCGCCGATGCCCTCCGGGCTGTACGGGCGCCCGTCGGGGCGTTGCGCGTCGGCGACCTGCTTCCAGAAACCGATCACCGTGCCGGAGCGGTCGTCGACCACGAATTCCTGGTACGGGTAGGTCCAGCCCTCCAGCCCGGTCATCTCCTGCCCGAGGGCGATTTCGCGGATCTCGTCGCGGCCGACCGCCATGAATTCCTGAGTGGGACCGTAGTTCCAACCGTAGGTGGCGTCCACGGTGTACATCTCGGCGAGGGGCTTCCAGTCGCCCTTCTCCTCGCAACGCTGGTTCTCCAGAATCCAGCGGCGGATCATCTCGTCGAGTTCGGCGCGGTCGTAAGTCGCCATCAGCGAGCACCTTTCGCGGCGTGGTGGGTCTCGTCGTCGGTGCGGGAGAGCGCTCCGGTCGGGCAGTAGCGGATCGCGCTCGCGACCGCTTCGCGCTGCTCAGGACCCGGGCTGGGATCGAGGATCTCCACTTGGCCGCGTTTGGGCACGGCGAAGACGGCGGGCGCCTCGGACTGGCAGACGGCGTGCCCCTGGCACAGATCGAGGTCGACGGAGATCTTCACGGCGCTCTCCCCACCTCAGCGCCGGACACCCTGGCTGTCATCACACACACCTCGATTTCGAGAACAGGTTCATCCAGGCCCCGCTCTGACGGATACAACCGTTGGGACAGATAGCTGGACATGTGTCTGGACAGTACCACCGTGACGAGCGGCCAACAACGGTTTCGACGACAAGCCATTCGGCGCTTCCGGGCGGCGGGCGCTCCCGGGTCACCGCCGACCGATTCCGCCGCCGCCGGCTTTTCGGCCCGAGGAACAACCGACCGAGACAGCCGACCCGTCCAAGATCACGACGCGTTGCCAAAACCGTTATCACACAGCGATGTTCGCGCATCTGTACTTGCATCTGTATCGAACACCGACCTACACTCGCCCCGAAAACAGAGGAGCTTCACCGAGCCGTGTCAGCGTTGCCACGAGACTCCTCGCTACATCCCGAAGGTCTTTCACATGGATCAGCCGCTACATCGCTCCCGCCGGCTCGGCGTCGCCGATATCGCCGCCGTCTACGGCACCGAGGCCCTGCACCGACGCATCGCCCAGTTGCGCGCTCGTGGCCAGCACTACGCCGCGGTCGCAATAGAACGCGAGATCCACAGCGGCGCAATGGAAGACGGATCGGAGTAGGCCGCGATCCGAGCGCCCGTGATCGGTACGGACGCCTCGGCTGCCATATCCGGCACGCGTCCCGGCTCGCGCTCGGTCCGGCTCCGGCCGAGCGTGAGCGCGGGCGAGCGCTCGAAGGCGAGGTCGACTACCGCCGCGTCGATCGGTGACCGGCATCGGCGGCCGGCGCGACCGGGCAACCCTCGCCGAGAAGCTCGGAATGCGCGGCCCCGCTGTGACCGTCCCGGACACTTCACGCGCGGTGGCACTCCGTGCCGCGCTCGGGTCGCCGGACGCCTTTCACCCGCCCGGTATTTGGAGCCGCGCACAACAGGGCTGCGGTGTAATCGATCTCGGAGAACACTCGCCCAGCCCATAACCGTTTCGTATAGTGATGCAACGATTCGGGCGCCGTTCCATTACGTCCGACGTGGCACTGGAGCACAGATGACCTTCACCGCGCTGGACCTGTCCGCCGACCCGTCCGCCACGGCGCTCGAAATCGGCGGTCAGCCGGCGTCGGTACCGCTGCAGAACACCGACGGCGTCGCGTCGCGGATGGTCGCCTACTTCGCCACCTGCGTCGCTCCGTGCCGCACGCTGCCCGGTGAGCAGATGCGCGGCGACGTCACCAAGGTGACCCGGTTCTGTCTCGCGCTGGCCGCCGAGATGCTCGACCGCAGGACCGTGCCCGACGACGACCAGCTCGGCGAGGTCAGGGAAGCCGCCGCCCAGTGGGCGCGCGAAGCGGTGCCGCTCGGCACCATCCTGCGCGCCTACCACGAAGGACTGCGCATCGCGTTCGGGATGGTCACCGAGGGCGCCAAGGCCGACGACGTGGACGAGGTGATCGTCGCGACCGACCTGGTGCTGGAACTGCTCGAGGCCATCACGGCCGCGGTCTCCGACGCGTACGTCGACGAGCAGCACCTGGTCGCCCGCGAGCACCAGACCGCCGCGCAGACCCTGGCGTCCGCGCTGCTCAGCGGGCGCGGCAGTTCCGCGCTGGCCAGGCAGGCGGGCATCCCGATCGCGGAGTCGTACCAGGTGGTGGCGCTCTCCGTACCGGAGCACCCGGACGAGCGCGATCCGCGGATCGACGCGCAGGTGGCCGCGCGCCGCAAACTACGCCGACTACAGTCCGAGCTCGCCACCGTCTTCCGCTCGCGGGCGCTGGCCCTGCTGTCCACCAAGGGCGGCACACTGCTCATTCCCGTCGGCGAGGACATCCCCGAGCTCACCCCCGAAACTCTCGACGCTCTCTCCGCCGGGGCCGAGGTCGCGCTCACCGCCACGGTCATCGTCGGGGACACCGATCAGATCCCCGATTCCGCCGAGCAGGCCCACGAGCTGCTGAATCTGGTCCGGGTGGGCGGCCGCCCCGCCGGGCTCTACCAGATGTCCGATCTGGCGGTGGAATACCAGCTCACCCGCGGCGGACCCGCCGCCCGCAGGCTCGCCACCATCCTCGACCCGCTCGACGCCCACTCCGAACTCTTCGACACCATGCGCGCCTACCTGGGCAACGACATGAACCGGCAGCTCACCGCGCGCCAGCTGTATGTGCACCCGAACACCGTCGACTACCGGCTGCGCCGCATCGCGCAGCTGACCTCCATCGACCTGGCCACCTCGGCGGGCATCTCGCAGGCGGCCATCGCCCTGCTGGCCAGGGATCTCGACCGCAGCGTCGCGCGGCGCCTGTAGTCGCTGCGACGCACGCGCACGGCCGGACGCGAAGGCCGCGGTACGCCTGTCGCGACACGACCGCGCAACGATGCGGATTCGTGCTGGTCACACGGTCCCGAACTTGCGATCCTGGAACCCCGTGAGTCTGGATGGTGAAAAGTATGCGAATCGCGGAGATCTTGCGCAGGAAAGGTAGCGAAGTCGCCACGGTGCCGCCCGACACGACGGTGCGCAGTCTGCTGGCCACGCTGGCCGAGCACAATATCGGCGCGGTGGTGGTCTCCCCCGACGGGATACGGATCGCGGGCATCGTTTCCGAGCGCGATGTGGTGCGCCGCCTGCACGAGCTCGGCGCCGACCTGCTGGACACACCCGTAGCGGACATCATGACCGTCGAAGTCCGCACCTGTGTCCCCGACGACCACGTCGACAGCTTGCGCCGAACCATGACCGACCACCGGATCCGGCACTTGCCGGTGGTGCGGGACGGCGTGCTCGTCGGCATCGTCAGCATCGGCGACGTGGTCAAGAGCGCGATCTCGGAGCTCGCGACCGAACGCCAGCACCTGGTCGACTATCTCCAGGGCCGGTACTGAGCTCCGCGGTATCGAGCCGCGGGCGTTATAGCGCCGATAGGTCGCCGAGGTCGGCGGACAACCAGTGCTCGGGTCGCATGTACACGGCGACTTGCTCGCCGTACGCCTCGGCGGCCCGCAGGTAGGCGTCGACCTTGTCCGGCGGCAGGTAGCGGGCGACCATTTCACGGTGCAGCTCGTCGGTCATCGGCGTGATGCGGGTGACCGGCCCTTCCACGCTGACGTAGCGCACCGTCGGCTCCAGCCGCTGCACCATCAGGCTGAAGCGGCCGGTCTGCCGGATGTGCCGCATCTTCTCGGACTCAGGGCCGGTCAGCACCCATACTTCGGCGCCGGGAGAGTACTGGTACCAGATCGGCACGTTCAGCGGGCCGCGATCCTGGCCCGCCGCCACGGCCAACGCCGCGATGTGCGGCTGCGCGAGAAACTGTTGACGCTCGTCTTGGCTCAACGGCATACGCTCCAGGCTAGCGCGTGAATCACGTTGTCCACCTGAAACCTTCGATCACGGTTCGAAATGTGCGTATCGTTGAATGGTGTCCAGGGCATCAGTTTCGACGCCGCTCCTCTCCGACAAGGTACGCGCACTGTTCCCCGCGCTGGCCGAAACGAACGAGGTCTACCTGGACAGCGCGGCCACCACCCAGAAGCCGCTGCCCGTCGTCGAGACCATCCACCGCTACCACTCCTCCCGTACCGCCAACGCCGGTCGCGGCACCTATCCGTGGGCGACCGAACTGACCGCGCGGATCTCGGAGGTGCGCGTCCGCACCGCCGCGTTCCTCGGCGCCGAACATCCCGACGAGGTGGTCTTCACCGGCGGCGCGACCGCGGCGCTCAACGCGGTCGCACTGTCCTGGGGGCTGGCCGAGCTCGCCGACGGCGACGAGATCCTCTACAACCCGCGCGATCACGCATCGGCCGTGCACCCGTGGCACCATCTGCGCGGGCTGCTCGCCCGATTCGGGCGCCGCATCGAACTGATCCCTTATCGGACAACCGAACTCGGTGAAGCCGACACCGCAGACATTCTCGCGAAGCTCACGCCGCGCACCCGGCTGATCGTCACCAGCCATCTGCACCACGTCTTCGGTGCGGTCACCACGCTGGAGGAGCTGCGCGGGCGCATCGATCCGTCGGTGCTGCTGTGCTTCGATTGCAGTCAGAGCGGCGGCCACCTCCCGGTCGACGTGACCGAGCTCGGCGCCGATTTCGCTGTCTTCGCCGCGCACAAGATGCTCGGCGCGCCCGGCACCGGAATACTCTACTGCCGCAGACGGATTCACGATCGGCTGCTGCCCTTCCTGCCGGGCGGCAATTCGGGGGTGCGGCTCACCGAATCGGGGCTGGCCGGCGCCGCCATGCCGGAGCTCCTCGAAGGCGGCACCCACAACCTTCCCGGCATCCTGGCGCTCGGCAGCGCGCTCGACGTGCTCGAATCCTTCGGCATGGCGGCCATCGCCGCGCACAACCGCGAGCTCACCTCGAGGCTCGTCGACGGGCTGCGCGCGGTGCCCGGCGTCGAGTTCCTTCCCGGCCCCGCCTACGCGCCGTGCGCTGTCGGCTATGGCATCGTCTCGTTCCGTATCGCCGGAATCACCTCGGCCGACATGGGTTTCGTACTCGGCCGACTAGGTTTCCTGGTGCGCACCGGCCTGCACTGCACTCCCGCGGCCGGCCCCGGCACCGACGACCTGGACTCGGTGCGGGTCAGCACACACGTCTACAACACCCTCGACGAGATCGACCGGTTCACCGCCTGCGTCACGACGATTGCCGAGGAGGTCACGTGAACACCGACGCCCCGCGCTACGACCGGAGGGCGGCGTCCCGTGTCATCGCCGGACTCGCCCAGCCGGGCCTGTTCGGCGACGTGGCGGTGCCGCCCGAGCCTCGGCGGATCGATTTCACCCGCGCCGCTTTGGTTCCCGAGGAGAACGGCCATCTGACCTATTCGCAGCGGCTGTACCTGGAGCGTTTCATGCGGCCGTGTCGCCCGCAGCAGGTGACCAGCGCGACCCACCGCATGGCGTGGACCGACAGCGACGGGGTCCCCAACACCGGGCACTTCCGCTCCGACGGTCTCGGTCCCCTGGTGCCGATCGCGGTGCGCGAGACCGTTCTGGCGCTGTGGCACGCGTTGCGCGCCGACACCGCGCTGGCGCAGCGCGCCGGGCAACTCGGCCCCCGCGACCGCGCCGTGCTGGCGGGCACCACCACCGACCACGACCCGCTCGAGATCTTCCGCGTCGGCATCGAGGCGACCGGCCGGGCACTGGCACAGCACGCCTTGCTCGCGCGCCAGACGCCCTACCGCGACGCGGTCGAATTCGCGAGGGGCATGCAGGATTCCGGGCTCTTCGCGGCGATCGCGACGCGCTGGTTCTGGGAGTTGCAGGCCTCGACCTACCGGCGCGGCATGATCGCGGCGACCCTGGTCACCCAGCCCGACGGCACCGTCCGCTACACCGCCGAATCGGTGGCCACGCTGCGCGCCATGAAAGACGCCACCATCGCCGAGGCGCACACGGTAATGCGCCGTGCCACCACGGTCGAGGGCCTGAGCGTCGCCGATGCCATCGCCAAGTACCACGAGGATCTCGACCTCATCTCGCGTCAGTACGCGCTCCTGCCGCCGGGCACCCGGCCTTCCTGCCTCGCCGCGATGCCGCATCAGCTCGACGGCGCGCACTACAGCTTGCTGTCCGTGGTGGTCGACAAGTTCATCGAGGTGTTCACCGAGATCGTGGCGGGTTGCCGCCCCGTCGAGACCGCCGCGACGCCGAACGAGCGGACCACCGACGATCCCGCGACCGCGGAGGACCGGACCTTCTACGTCCCGGACATGAACTGCAAGCACTGTGTCCGCACCATCACCGGCATCCTGGAGTCGATGGGACTCGCGGTCGCCGAGGTGGACCTGCTCACCAAGCGGGTGATCGCCGAGTTCCGCAGCCCGCGCAACCGGGCGCGCGCGTTCGAGGCGATCCGCGACGGCGGCTACAACCCCGTCGCCCAGCGGCCCGATCCGGCCGACGACGCCGAAATCGCCGTCCAGCGCTCGGAATCCGCGGTATGACGGCGCCGCTACCGGCGCTACCCGCGAAGATCCATCCGCTGGTTCGCGCCTTCCTCGACACACGCGACGCCCTCGACGAGACCCTGATCCGGTTCGGCTCGCCGGTGCATCTGGTCTTCCCGCAGGTCTTCGCCGAGAACCTGGAACAGCTGCGCGCGGTCCTCGATCGAGAGCTGACGGGGTACCGAATCTGCTACGCGCACAAGGCCAACCAGTCGCGCTCCTTCGTGCGCACCGCGGAACGGGCAGGCATCGCGATCGACGTGGCCTCGCCGCAGGAGCTGGCCAGCGCCATCGGGGCCGGGTTCGGGCCGATGCGGATCGAGGCGACCGGCCCGAAGGGCGAGGCGTTCCTGCGCAGGCTGATCGAGTGCGGCGCGACGATCAACGTGGACAACCTCTGGGAACTACGCCGGATCACCGAGCTGGCCGGTGACCGCGCCGCCGTGCCGGTGCTGCTGCGCGTCTCCGGCTTTCCCGGATCGCCGCTGAGCCGTTTCGGGGTTCCGTTCGAGCACGCCGATCACGCGTTGGATCTGCTCAGCGCCCATCGCGGCCGGATCTCGTTTCTGGGCTTCGCCTTTCACATCGATTCCGGCGAGAACGCCGAACGGGTCCGCGCGATCGAGACCTGCCTGACCTTGGTCGAACGGGCGTACTCGCACGGGCTTTCGCCCCGCGTGCTCGACCTCGGCGGCGGCCTGCGCCAGGTCTTCACCGCCGACGCCGACCGGTTCGACGGCTACGTTCGCGCGTTGCGGGCGGCGCTGGGCGGCCGTGGCGCGCCGATGAGCTGGGGAGACAACACCTTCGGCTATCACGTCGACGGCGCGGCGGTGCACGGCACGCCGGTGTTCCACAAGTACTCCAACACGATCCCGGCCACCCGGATGCTCGCCGAGCTGCTCGGCGCACCCCTGGAAGGGCAGGGTGGGCGCACGGTCGCCCAGGTCGCCGCGGACAACCTGCTCGAGCTCTGGCTCGAGCCGGGCAAGGCCCTCGTCGACCATGCCGGCGTGACGGTGGCGCGGGTCGAATTCGTCAAGGAGCTCGGCGACGGGACCGTGCTGGTGCACGTCGACCTGAGCCGCGACGCGGTGACCCCCGCCGACCAAGAGGTGATGGTCGATCCGATCGTCCTGCCGCGCGCGGCGCACGACACGGGTACGGGCGAGCGCTACGACGACGGTGCGATCACCCCGTTGCGCTCGGCCGCCGACACGGCCCACGCACTGCCGCCGGTGCGCGAAACCGATCCGGTCGGAGTGTATTTCGCCGGACGACTGTGCCTCGAGCGCGACCTCGTCACCAATCACAAGGTCTGGCTGCCGCGGCGTCCCAGGTCCGGTGATCTGGTCGTGTTTCCCAACACCGCCGCCTACCACATGGACCTGTCGGCCGCCTCGGCCTCGATGCAGCCGCCGCCCCCGAAACTGGCCGTGGCCCACCGTGCGGGCAGTTTCCAGGTGTGCCACGACGTCGACTACGAGCCCCCTGTCCCGGTGGGTCCGCCGCCCACCCCGTGGGCTCCGCCCCGGATGCCGGTGCCGAGCGAAACGGAGGCGCGCTGATGCTCTACGGCCACATCACCGAACTGATCGGCAACACGCCGCTGCTTCGCCTCGACCCCGCGGTGCACGGGCTCGAGCGCGTCGAGCTGTACGCGAAACTGGAATCGCACAACCCCTTCGGCTCGGTCAAGGACCGCGTCGCCTGGAGCATGATCCGCGACGAGCTCGACGACGTCACCGCCGCGGGACAGACACTGATCGAGGCGTCCAGCGGCAACACCGCCAAGGCGCTGCGCGTGCTCGGAGCGCTTTCGGGCGTCGGGCTGCGCGCGGTGACCAACCGGATCAAGGTGGCCGAGGTCCGCGATCTGCTGCGGCTGCTCGGCACCGACATCGTCGAGCTTCCCGGGCTTTCCGAGTGTCCCGACCCGACCACGCCGAACGACGTGTATTCAGTGATCGAGTCGACAATGGCGAAAGAGCCCGGCGTCTATCACCATCCCTCGCAGTACACCAACGAGAAGAACGTCGAGGCCCACTGCCTCGGGACCGGGCGGGAGATCCACGAGGACCTGGCGGCCGAGGGTGTCGACCGGGTGGACTATCTCGTCGGCGGGCTCGGCACCACCGGGTCCACCCGCGGCGCCGCGACCTATCTGCGCAAGCACAATCCCGAATTGCGCACGGTCGCGGTGGTTTCCGAGCGCTCGGATTTCATCCCCGGCATCCGCTCGGAGACGGAGATGTGGGACGTGGGTCTGTTCCAGCCCGATTTCTACGACCGCATCGTCAGCGTCGCTTCGGGCGACGCCGTCGACGCGACGCTGCGACTGGCCACCGGATACGGGGTGCTGGCGGGGCCGACCAGCGGCGCGGCCTACGCCGCCGCGCTGGAAACGCTTGGCGCGCTGGATCTTTCGGAACGCTATGCGAGCGATCCCGTGGTCGCGGTGATCATCGTCTGCGACCGGCTCGAACCCTATCTCTCGTACCTGAAGAAGCGCAGGCCCGAGTTGTTCGGCAGGCCGGATCGCCGAAGGGAGCCGACCGCCGCCGAACTCGCCGCTACGCCACGGATGACGCCCGCCGAGCTCGCCGAGCTGGACCGCACCGGACGGCCCACCGTCGTCGACACCCGCGGCGCGATGGCCTATCGGATCGGCCACGTGCCCGGCGCGGTGAACATCCGCGACGATCAGCTCGACGACATGCTCACCCACGGCGTCCCGTTCCCGCGTTCGCGACCGGTGGTGTTCGTGTGCCCGGTCGGTGAGATCTCGCTGCGCTTCGCCGCGCTCGCACGGCACGCCGGATTCGACGCGGCGAGTCTGGACGGCGGCATCGTGTCCTGGCGCGACGCCGGGATGGCGCTGGAAAGCGGGGCCTGAACGGCCGATGCCCGGCAGGCATTACTGTGAATCGGTGCAGACAGGCCAGGAATCAGAGGACGCCGGTCCCCGCATCTGGGGCGGGACGACGCTCACCGAACGCCGGGAGGCGCGGCGCTCCGCGCTGCTGGAGGCCGCCCTGGATCTGATCGGCGAGGCGGGGGCCGCGGGCGTCACGATGCGTGCGGTGTGCCGCCGCGCCAACCTCACCGACCGGTACTTCTACGAGAGTTTCAGCAGCCGCGACGAACTGCTCGACGTGCTCTACCGGCAGGTCGCCGAGGAGTTCCTGGAACCGATGACCGCGTTCGCCGCGTCCGACGATCGGTCGAGGGACCGGGCGCTCTCGGAGGTCCTCGTCGACAAGGTGCTGGAGGATCCGCGCAAGTCGCGCCTTTTCCTGGTCGAGCCGTACTCGAGCACCGGCCTCGGCCAGACCACCATCGCCGTGATGCCCGCCTTCACCCGGCTGATCCAGGACCACCTCTTCGCGCACATCGCGGACCCCGTCCGGCGCCGACTCGCCGCGGTCAGCATGGCCAGCGGCAACGCCGGCATGTTCTCCGCGTGGCTGAACGGTTCGCTGCGCGCGACCCGCGAGCAAATCGTGGAACACTGCGTCGCCACGCTCACGGCATACCGCTCGCTCTACCACTCCTGATACCGGAACTCCACGGCCCCGCCGCCTCCCCGAGGCGCGCGGGCCGTTGTCGTTTGCGGTCCGGTTTCAGGACAAGCATTGACGGCGGATGCCATCACTTCTAAATTGATGGCACCTGCCATCAGATGAAAGGCGCCGTCGCCATGACCCTGTTCAACCCGAAGACCGACACCTTCGCGGAGTTCGACCCGACGACCCAGCGGCTGCTGACCTCGCTCGTCGGCTTCTTCGAGAGCAAGGGCAAACAAGCGCTCACCGCCGACGCGCACCGCGGCGAGTGGTACGACGACTGGATGGCCTTCCTGAAGGAGTCGAGGATCCTCGCCTACATGGCCACCCCGAAGGCGCACGCGGGCGGCGATCCGGACAAGCGCTGGGACACCGCCTTCATCTCCAAGTTCAACGAGATCACCGGGTTCTACGGCGCGCAGTACTGGTACGCGTGGGGCGTCTCGACTCTCGGGCTCGCCACCATCTGGCAGAGCGGCAACGACAAGGCGCACGTCCGCGCGGCCGAGGAACTCGACCGCGGCGGCATCGTCGCCTTCGGCCTGTCCGAAAAGGACCACGGCGCCGACATCTACTCCACCGACATGCTGCTCACCCCCGACGGCGCGGGCGGGTTCACCGCCAACGGCAGCAAGTACTACATCGGCAACGGCAACGTCGCGCGACTGGTGCCGACCATCGGGCGCCGCACCGACATCGAGGGCCCGGACGCCTACGTCTGGTTCCTCGCCGACAGCGGCCACCCCCGCTACACCCTGGTGAAGAACGTCATCCACGGCCAGAACTACGTCAGCGCCTACGATCTGGCCGATTATCCGGTCACCGCCGACGACGTGCTGCACACCGGCCGCAAGGCCTTCGACGTCGCGCTGGCCGCGGTGAACTGCGGCAAGTTCAACATCGGGATGGTCACCCTCGGCATCGTGCAGCACTGCTTCTACGAGACCGTCGATCAGGCGGCGCACAAGATCCTGTTCGGACACCCGGTCACCGAGTTCGGTCAGGTGCGACAGATTTTGTCCGACAACTACATTCGCATCACCGCCATGAAGCTCTACCACGAGCGAGCCATCGACTACATGCGCGAATCGTCTCCGGAGGACCGGCGTTTCGTCATGTTCAACTCGATCGGCAAGATGAAGGTGACGCGCGAGGGCGAGCGCGTCTTCCGTGAACTCTCGGATGTCATCTCCGCCAAGGGTTTCGAGAAGGACACCTACTTCGCGGTGGCGCGCGGCACCATCGACTCGATGCCGCGCCTCGAGGGCACCGCGCACGTCAACATGGCGCTCACGCTGAAATTCATGCCGAGCTTCCTCTACAACGCCGCCGACCTGCCGCCGGTGCCGGTGCGCCGCGACGCGGGCGACGACGAGGCGCTGTTCCGGCAGCCCGGCGCGGCCGGGCTCGGCAAGGTGCGCTTCGCGGACTGGCGGTCGGCGTTCGCCGACTATCGCCACCTGCCGAACGTCGCGCTGTTCCTGGAGCAGGCGGAGCGGTTCGTGCAATTCCCGGTGCAGGCCCCGACGACCGACGCGCAGCTGGCCGACCTGGACTACCAGCTGGCCGTCGGCGAGTTGTTCACGCTGTTGCCCTACGGTCAGCTGATCCTGGAGCAGGCGAAGCTCGCCGGCACGCCCGACGACCTCGTCGACGCCATCTTCGAGCTGTTCGTCCGCGACTTCTCGGCCTACGCCCTCGGAGTCTTCGCCAAGGCGTCTTCCACTGAGGCGCAACAGGAATGGGCCCTCGGTTCGTTGCGCAAACCGATCGGCGACGCCGCAAGGGCCGAGCGCGTGTACGCGGAGGTGCTCGGCCACGCGGGCACGTACCGGATGAATCCGTAGCCCCCGCACACGTCAGCGGCTGCCCGCCGGTACGGCCACGCACCGGCGGGCAGCATGCTGCGCCGAACCGGCGCGATGCCGCTCACAAGTCGTTTGCCAGGCCAGCGCTCCAAACCGGCTGCCCGTGGCGGTCGAGGAACAACCCGTCCGCTACGCGTTCGCGGCGGTGACCACCGACGCGCGCGAGGCGCACGTGCGCGCGCTGCTGGTCCAGGCGTTGACCCGCACCGACTTTCGGCTGATCTCGGTGTCCAGCGCCGGCACCGGCGACACGGGCCGCGTCGAGGTGCGCGCCGAGCTGACCGGCGATCGGCGCGACGACCGCCAGATGGAGTCGGCGGTCAGCACGATCGGCCTGGAGCCGTCGGTGACCAGCGTCGGCCGGCGCAGCTCGTCTCCGCCCCGGCGACGCGCGGGTCTGACCGGTCAGGACGACTCGAGCTCGACGAGCTGGGCGAGCCGCTCGAGATCGCCGCGAAGGGCGCGCGAACGATCGCGGTGGGCGGGGACGAAGCGGTAGATCACCCTGTCGAGCCAGACCGGGAGCGAAAGCACTCGGAACGTCTGCTCGATACACGTCCCGTCGGGAGTGGCGCGCAGCCGGAAGCGCCATTCGGAGTTGTCGCCCAGGACGCCGTCGGTGACCCAGACCAGTTCCCGCGGCTTGTCGGCGACCGTACAGGTGCAGACGCGTCGCCAGCGCCACGGACCCGATTTGTTGCTGCCGCGGAAGCGGGCGCCGACCTCGGCGCGGGTGCTGTCGCCGAGCCAGTCGGCGCCGCGGCATTCGTGGCTCCATTCGCCCACGCGGGGGACGTCGGCCAGCACCGCCCACACCGCATCCGGCGGCGCGGCGCAGAACACCTCGTTCCTGCCGCCCAAAGGCACACGCAGCGGGGAGAATTCGGCGGTGCGCCAGCGCCGGAACGCGGCCTTGCGGTACCGCTTGATCATGAGGGGCAGCATCAGCCGACGTGGCCCGGCGGAAACGATGTCGCCGATCGCGGCGGTGTCGTCGGGCGAGGCGCCGTCCACGATGAACAGTCCCTCGTCGAACAACTCGATCGGGCCGAGCGGTTTGACGTTGTACTCGTCGGCCCAGCGCCGCCATTCGCCCTCGGTGATGGCGGCCGAGACCACCGGCATCATCTGGCGCTCCTCACGTTCCAGCTGCGGGAGCAGCACGGCCTCCAGCTCGTCGAGCGCCGCGAGAACATCGGCGCGAGCCTCAGCGGCGGCACGGTAGGTCACCGCCGCGTCGACCAGCCGATCCATGGCGGGCACGATGGCGCGGTGATCGGCGTCCATCCGGTCGAGCAGCCGCGCCGACGCCGGGTCGTGGTCGCGGACCAGCGGGGAGAGGTGCTCGTCCTCGGATTCGTGGAGGTGGCGCAGGAAGCGCATGATCCAGAGCAGATGCTCGGCGATCGCGACGCGTTGTTCGTCGAACGGGTAAGGCCACGCGCTCAGCGCGCTTCTGGCCCGGCGCAGGTCACGGCGCATCGCCGAGTGCACGATTCCCAGCACGCGGGTATCGGCGGGCCGTTCCAGGTCTGCGGAGGTGGTCATGTGGATAACTCCTCGGCGAGGTCGAGCAGCCGAATCACGGTGTCGGCCGCCCAGTTTCGATATTTGGCGGGCGTCCACGCCGACTCCTCGGTGAGCGCGAGATAGACCTCGCCCCCGAGCACGGCGTGCAGCGAGTCGGTCTCGGCGTCGGTGAGCGGCCTGCCCGTCACCGCCTCGAGCCCCGCCCGCATGGACGTCGATCGATCCGCGCGGTCGCGGGCCGCGAGTGCCGCCAGTTCCGCGTCGGCGGCCGCGGCCTGCACCAGGACCCGATGCAGCGCGGCCGATCTGCGGTTAACGGTCTCGAGCAGGCTCGCCAGCTTGGCGGCGCGTTCGCGGACCACACCGGCCGCGATGGCGTGGAATTCCGGCCGCTCCAGCAGGGGCACCGGCTCGTCGTCCGCGACGGCGGCCAGGTCGAGCAGCGCTTTGAGGATCTCGCGCTTGTTGCCGACGCTGCTGTACACCGTCTCCACGGCGCAGCCCGCGCGCGCGGCGATGTCGCGCATCGACGTGCCCGCCCATCCGCGGGCCACGAACAGTTCGGCGGCCGCGGCGAGCACCGCCGCCCTGGTCGCGCCCGCCTTGGCCTGGCGCAGGGTGGAGCGATATCGCCGCGTGCTCGTGGCCATACTCCATTGTCGAACCGGCCGGTATTCGACACAAGGTCGTTCCAGCGAATCATTCGTTCGTCGTCATTCGCGGCGCACTCGCCGTTTCGAAAGCCGCTACCGAAAAGTGGTCTGGCACACGTAGGCTGACGTGTTCCGGTGTCGAGGGCAGGAGTGCGAGGCATGACCGATCCCGTGCGTGGACTGACGGGAACGATCACCACGCCGATCCGCGGCGCCGGGACATTGGGAGAGGTGCTGGTCGCGATACGCGGGGGGACGGAGTTGTATATCGCGCGGGCCGCTGAGCCGATCGGGACGGGCGCCACCGTGCTGATCGTAGAGGCGCATCCCGGACGCATCGTCGACGTCGTTCCATGGATCCCGCTGATATCGGAGCAGCAGGAACACTGAAACAACAAGGGAGACAGACGTGCTGGGCTATCACGTGCCGGACCCGGACGAGGCGATGCTCGTCAGCGGCGCCAAGAGCAAGGACAACGCGCCGTTCAAGGTGATCATCGGCCGCGGGGCGTGGGCGGTTCCGCTGTTCCGCAAAGTCAGCTATTTGTCGCTGGCCATGTTCGAGGCGGAGATCAAGGAACGCTGCGTCACCAAGCAGGCCATCCAGCTGGATGTCCGCGCGGTGATCGCGTTCAAGGTCGCCAACGACACCCAGTCGATCGTGAACGCAGCGCAGCGCTTCCTCTCCGAGCAGGAACGGGAGATGTCGGTGCTCACCGGACGGATCTTTTCCGGTCACCTGCGCTCGATCGTCGGTTCCATGACGGTCGAGGAGATCATCAGGGAACGCCAGAAGCTGGCCGACGAGGTGCTGGTCGCCTCGAAGGTCGAGATGAGCAATATCGGGCTGTGGGTGGATTCCTTCCAGATCCAATCCATCGACGACGGCAATCTCGGCTACATCAACGCGCTGGCCGCGCCGCACAATGCCGCGGTGCAGCGCAATGCGCAGATCGCCCAGGCGCAGGCCGCCCAGCGGGCCGCGGAGGCCGAACAGGAATCGCTGCGCAGGCAGGCCGAATACCAGCGCGAGACCGCCATCCTCAAAGCCCAGTACCAGCGCGACATCGACAAGGCCAACGCCGAGGCGGCGCAGGCCGGACCGCTGGCCGAGGCCATCGCGATGCAGGAGGTGCTCACCGCGCAGGCCGAGCAGGCGCGCAAAGAGGCGCAGCTGCGCGAGCAGCAGTTGCAGGCCGAGGTGGTGAAACCCGCTCAGGCCGAGGCGGATCGGGTGCGCATCCTGGCCGAGGCGGAAGCCGATCGCACCAGGATCCAGGCCGAGGCCGCGGCCTCGAACAACCGGATCGCGCTCGACCAGCTGCTCATCGAACAGCTGCCGGAAATCGTCAAACAGGCCTCGAACGGTCTGGCAAACGCCAATCTCACCGTGCTCAACGGACCCGACGGTGTCGGCGAATTGGTGAACGGAATGGTCGGTCAGGGACTCACCGTGTTCAACTCTCTGCAAAAGGCGCTTTCGAACAACGAAGCGGATAATGCGAGCTAGAGTGGCCGGGTAGCGACGGCGGCGAGGAGCGGGTGTTGGTGTCCATCGGGAAATTGGTGTCGTTCGACAGCTCTCGGGGGTTCGGGTTCATTCGACCGGAAGACGGTGGACCGGATGTGTTCGTGCACGTGAACGACATCGGGCTGGACGAGGACGAACTGCGCCAGGGCCGGGTCTTCGAATTCGACGTCACCGAGGGCGACCGCGGGCCGAAGGCGGTCAATCTCAGCGCGGTCGGCGGGGCGTCGGCCGCACCGCCCCGCCACAAGAAGGACAGGTCGTCGACCGGCCAGCTCACCGCCGCCGAGCACAAGCGCCTGATCACCGAGCTACTGCTCGACGCCAGCCCCGCGCTCACCGCCGGGGAAATACTCACCATCCGCGACCGTCTCACCGCCTTCGCCGATCAGCACGGCTGGCTGGACTGACCCGCCGCCCGGCGGTAACCACACACCCCTCCGCGCCGACTACGCCCAGCTGACGGTTCCAGCCGGGGAATTGCCGGTGAACGGCGCGCGCCCGGATTTCGAAGTCCTCCTCCTTGTCGTACCCGGGCTCTACGATCGACCGGGACGACCCGCTCCGCACCGATGAATTCGCGTCGGCCACGACGTCGACACGGGTGAGGACCAGACCCGAGGAGGAACGTGTGGACCTACCGGTGATGCCACCCGTCCGGCCGATGCTGGCCAAGACCGCGCCGTCCGTGCCGCGCGAGCCGGGCCTGAGCTATGAGCCCAAGTGGGACGGATTCCGCTGCGTGGTGTTCCGCGACGGCGACGATGTCGAGCTCGGTTCCCGCAACGACCGCCCGCTGACCAGGTATTTTCCCGAAGTCGCCGAACTGTTGAAGCAGGCGCTGCCGGACAAGTGCGTGGTGGACGGCGAGATCGTGGTGGTCACCGAGCACGGCCTGGATTTCGACACACTGCAGAATCGGCTGCATCCGGCCGCGTCCCGGGTGAACAAGCTGTCGGTGGAGACACCGGCCAGTTTCGTCGCCTTCGATCTGCTCGCGCTCGGCGACAAGGATCTCACCGGCGAACCGTTCGCCGAACGCAGGCGGTTGCTGGAGACGATCCTCGACACCGCGCTCGCCCGCGTCCACCTGACGCCGCTCACCCGCGATGCCGACGTGGCCGAGGACTGGTTCACCCGCTTCGAGGGCGCCGGTTTCGACGGGGTCATGGTCAAGGCCGATGCCCTGCCATACCAGCAGGACAAGCGGGTGATGCTGAAGGTCAAACACGAACGCACCGCCGATTGCGTGGTCGCGGGATTCCGCTGGCACAAGGACGGCGAGGGTGTCGGCTCGCTGCTGCTCGGACTGTTCGACGACGAAGGCCGCCTGCACCACGTCGGCGTGGCGAGCAGTTTCACCGCCGCCAAGCGCAAAGCGCTCGTCGAGGAGCTGAAACCGTTGCGGGAGAACGCTTTGGCGAATCATCCGTGGCGGGACTGGGCCGACGCCGCCGCACAGGCCAAGGCGGACGGCAAGATGCCGGGCGGGGTGAGCCGCTGGACCGGCGGCAAGGATCTGTCCTGGGAGGCGCTGCGGCCGGAACTGGTCGCCGAGGTCCGCTACGAGCACGTGCAGTCCGGCAGGCTGCGCCACGGCGGCAGGCTGGTGCGCTTCCGGTCCGATCGCACACCGGATTCGTGTACCTACGCCCAACTGGACGAGGTGGCACCCGCCGAGCTGAGCGCTATCTTCACCGAGACCGGGGCGACCCGATGAGCGAACGAAGTGAGCGAATCAAGTGCCAGCGCGCCTCGCGCATGCCGGAGCCGAGCGCCAGCGAGGTGAAGGCATGAGCGAGTCGGTGGACATCGAGGTCGACGGCAGAACCGTGACGATCAGCAATCCCGGCAAGGTCTACTTCACCAAACGCGGCGAGACCAAGCTCGACCTGGTGCGCTACTACCAGGCGGTGGCCGGGCCGTTCCTCGGCGTCGTGCGGGACCGGCCGCTGCTGCTGGAGCGCTATCCCGATGGGGCGTCGGGCAAGTCCTGGTTCCAGAAGCGGGTGCCCAAATCCGCGCCCGACTGGCTGCACACCGTCGAGGTCTCCACCCCGAACGGCACCACCAGCGACGCGCTGGTCGCCCACGATCTCGCGCACATTCTGTGGGCCGTCAACCAGGGCTGCCTGGGCTTCCACGTCTGGCCCAATCACGTCGCCGATCTGCGCATCGCCGACGAATTGCGCATCGACCTCGATCCCGCCCCCGGTATCACCTTCGAGGATCTGAAGCACGCCGCCGTGCTCACCAGGGACCTGTTCGCCGAACTCGGCATCGAGTCCCGGGTCAAGACCTCGGGGTCGCGCGGCCTGCACATCTATGTGGCGCTGCAAGAGAAATGGGACGGCTACCAGGTGCGGGCGGCCGCCGTCGCGCTGGCCAGGGAACTCGAGCGCAGGCACCCCGATCGGATCACCGCGCAGTGGTGGAAAGAGGAGCGCGGCCACCGGGTGTTCGTCGACTTCAACCAGAACGCGCCGCACAAAACTGTGTTCGGCGCGTGGTGCGTGCGTCCGAAGGTGGGCGCGCAGGTCTCGACGCCGATCTCCTGGGACGATCTGGCCACCGTCGCACCGGACGAGCTGACCATCGCGACCGTCCCCGCCCGGCTCGCCGCGCACGGCGACCCCTGGGCCGACCGGGCGCCCCAGTCCATCGAACCGCTGCTCGAGATGTCCGACCGCGACATGGCCGCCGGCCTGATGGACGCGCCCTGGCCACCGCAGTACCCGAAGATGCCAAACGAGCCGCCGCGTGTGCAGCCCAGCCGGGCGAAGAAGGCGGACTGAGGGCCCGGCGCGGCTAATCCGTCCAGAGCACCCAGACCCCGCCCCGGCCCTGGGTCTCGCACACCAGGGCGCGACCGTCCGACGTGCGGCCGGTCTTGGCGACCGAGGAGTCGCACTTCGAGCCCGCTTCGTAGACGCCGGTGCCGACGTTGTAGGGGCCCGACCACTGGTAGCCGCTTTCGGCGGACGCGTTCGCAAGGCATAGCAGCGTGCCACCGTCTGCCGCGGACCCGATCAGGGCCGCTTGGGTTTCGGTGCAGGCCCCGCCCTTGCGCGCCGCCGGCTGGGTGGTGGTCGCGGGCGGCGGCGGAGCGAGCGTGGTCGGCGCCGAAGTGGTGGCGACCGTCGTCACCTGGGCGGTGGTCGTCGCTGTCGCCTGACCGGCCCGCGAAACGCTGTCGGGCAAGACATTTCCGGCCATGACGAAGAATCCCGCCACCGCCGCTATCTCGGCCGCGCCGAGCAACAGCGCGAAACAGGCCATCACGCGGCCGCGCGGGTGACTGAAGGCGATGAACCCGAAGACGATCGCGACCGGGAACAGCGCGAGCAGTGCGGCCACCAGCGCGACGATCGCGTAGGGATTGACGATCGGCCGCGACTCGTACAGGTGCGGATCGTCCGGTTCCTGCTCGTCCGGCCAAGTCTCCGGCCAGCGCTCGCGCTCCTGCCACTGTTGCGTGCGTGCCATTCAGGTCCCTCTCGCGTCAAAACTCTCGCGCAGGAACCCGGGCTGTCCGGCCCCGCCCGATACGCAGACAGAATACGGAGGAAATGCCGCAATAAGACCGAATTGTCTGATCGGATCGGAATAACGAACTCGGCACAACGCTCGCTCCCGCGGCGCGACAGGTTCATGCTGAGCTAGCGGTGATATCGCTGATAATGCGCTGGTTCACCTCAGGAGGAACCGATGCCCGAACCTACCGCTTCACCGGGCGACGAAAAGCGGCTCTGGCATGCCCAAGCGGGCGATATGCTCGACGATAACCACAACATGCCCGGAATTGTGCTGTGCGCACTCGGGGTCGTCGCGATGGCGTGCACATTGACCGCGGCGGGGTACGGCTATCCCGGCTGGACGCGGCTCGGCGCGATCGCCACGGCGCTGCTGTGGTCTCTCGGAGTCGGCGCGCTGATGATCGAACATCGGCGGCAGCAAATGATCGAACTACGCTACGGCAGGCAGGGCCACGCGCCAGGCGGCCTGCGTCCGGTGCACTACAGCGCCGCACGCCGCCCCGAACGCCTGAGCCGACCGCGTTAGCCGGCCCAGGCTATCCGACATACAGCGAGCTCGACGATCTCAGATACACCAAACGACGCTGCCGAGCGGCACGCAGAGGACGACGGACCCCCCGGCCGGAGTGGCTGCGGCGGAAACCGGAGTCACTTGCGCGGGAGAAGAATCCGCCGAGGCCGCGGGAGCCGCGAGGAAACACAGCGGGAGAGCTATCGCGGTCGCAGCGGCGGTTTTGATGATTTTGCCAGACATGTGCAATCCCTTGATTCGATCGAATAGTTCACGAGTGCCCGAGACAGCCGTTTGGGGTGGTGGGCCGGGGGCGCCTCGCCGATAGCCCGGAGCAGTTCTGCCGACGGGCTACCCCGCCGAGCCCTGGTGGGCAGGCGTGGTCTGCCGGTCGCCGGGGGATGTCCCCGTGAGCGCATGCCGAGAAGTCGCGAGGTCGTAGTCGCTGACGTCCATCTCTGGTCACCCAGGTCTGCCGAGGGCGGACAGGGCGGCACGACGCCCACGCGTCCAGATCGGCACGCCGACCGGCAACTGGCCGGTGCGTGATCATCAGGTAACGGGCTCTCCGCGGGTCGCGAGCAAACCGACGGGAACGCCGCCACGACCGCGACGACGGTCCACCCTGGTTCAGCGGCGGAAAGGCGTCCAGATCAGCTTACTTCCGGCTACCAAATGTGAAAACAGAAACGGCAAATATTTCGAGTACTCTTCTCCGGCCAAATGGCCGATCCGACCGAGCGATTCCGGCAGATCGGGCATCGTGCGCGCCGTGCGACGCCGCCCGCCCCCACGGTCAGCGCCGGCTGTCGACCTTCGGCATCGTCTCGGTGACCAGGGTGAACAGCATGTCGGCGAGCAGTTCGTGTACCTGTTCGCGGGTCAGATTGCCGCGGGTGATCCACTCTCGTCCCGCGACCTTCACCAGCCCACCGTAGGCCCGCACCATCGCGCGCAGTTCCGCACTGTGTGCAGAATCGGCCAGCCCGACCATCACCAGCGTGCGCTCGGCGGCGGCGTCGTCGGCCTCGTCGAGTATCTGCTGCACCTCGGGATCGTCGCCGACGCCCTCGTGGCTGGTGACCTTGACCCAGGTGCTGCCGTGCTCGCCGATGGTGTCGAGCAGCCAGTGCACGCTGGCGTCGACGCGCTCGCGATCGGTGCCGACCGGCGCGACCATGGCGTCCAGCTTGGGCAGGGTCACCATGCGGCGCACCACGGCGAGATACAGGTCGCGCTTGTTGCCGAAGTAATGGTTGATCAGGCCGCGGGCCACCCCGGCGCGCTGCGCGAGCTCCGCGGTGGACACCGCCGCGTAGGGACGCTCGCCGAACATGTCGATCGCGCAGGCGAGGATCTGCGCGCGCCGCTCGTCGGGTTCGAGCCTGCGCCTGCGCGGTGACCCGTCGGCGGCGGCGTTCGACGCCGCCGGGGAGGTTCCGCCGCTTCGGGTTTCAGAGAGACCGCGCAATGAGATCCTTCATCACTTCGTTGCTGCCCGCCAGGATGCGCAGGACGCGGGCGCCGGTGTAGAGCTGGGAAATCGGATACTCCGTCATATAGCCGTAGCCGCCGAACAATTGCAGGCAGCGATCGACAACGATACCGAGTTGGTCGGTGATCCAGTATTTGGACATGGCCGCGGTCGGGATGTCGAGCTCGCCGCGCAGATGCTTGACGATCGCGTCGTCGAGGAAAGTGCGGGAGACCTTGGCCAGCGTCGCGCACTCGGCGAGCTCGAACTTGGTGTTCTGCATCGCGAACAGCGGCTTGCCGAACGCCTCGCGTCCCTTGGTGTAGTCGACCGTCAGCTCGACGGCCTTCTCCATCATGGCGGTCGCGAGGATCGCGGTGACCAGCCGCTCCTGGGCCAGCAGCTGCATCATCTGGTAGAAACCCTGGCCCTCGGCCTCGCCGAGCAAGTTGGACGCGGGCACCCGGAGTCCGTCGAAGAACAGTTCGGCGGTGTCCTGCGCCTTGCCGCCGATCTTGTTCAGGATGCGGCCGCGGGTGAAGCCCGGGGTGTCGTCGCCGACCTCGGCGAAGATCAGCGAGACGCCCGCCGCTCCCTTCGACGGGTCTGTCTTGGCGGCGATGATGATGCCGTCGCAGAGCCAGCCGTTGGTGATGAAGATCTTCGAGCCGGTGATGACGTACTCGTCGCCTTCACGCACCGCGCGGGTCTTGATGTTCTGCAGATCCGAGCCGGTGCTCGGTTCGGTCATGCCGATGGAGAGCACCATCTCGCCGCTGGCCGCCTTGGGCAGCACCCGCCGCTTGAGGTCCTCGGACCCGAATTCGATGAGGTACGGCGCGATGATCGAACTGTGCACCGCCATGCCGAGCGAACCGTCGCCGGCGAAGGCCTGCTCTTCGATGATCGCCGCCTCGTGCGCGAATGTGCCGCCGCCACCGCCGAATTCGGCCGGGATCGCGGTGCACAACAGACCGAGCTCGCCCGCCCGGTTGTACAGATGCCGGTCGGGGTGGCCCTGCCCGACGAACTTCTCCTCGTGCGGGACGACTTCCTTCTCGAAGAACGTCCGTGCGAGGTCGCGCACGGCCTCCACCTCGTCGTCACTCCACGCGGCCCGTGCCATGGTCTCGATCCTTTGCTCACCTCGGCCCGGCCTCGATGCCGGTCCACCGCCATCAGATTCCAGCACTATTGGCAGCTTGTCAACAACTCGGCCGCGAGTTCGTCCCTGGTGATGCGAGGGACCGGGTCGGGTCAGCCCGTGGGGCGCTGAGAATTCACGGTGGCCAGGGTCGTGAAGATCGGCGAGTCGGGGTCGGCGGTGATGCCCTGCGCGCGCAGGAATCCGTCGATCAAACCCCAGACGAATTCGGCGGTACGGTCGACGAATTCGGCCGTGCCGGCCGGGTCGGGGCGGCCGGACTCGCCAAGCCACAGATCGGTGACGGCGACGACCGAACCGACGACGGCGCGGGCGAGATAGTCGACTCCCGCGGGGTCGATCGAGACGGATTCGGCGATCTCGCGGGCCTGCCGGGTGAAGCGATCCGCCGCCGCGCGACCGAGGTCGAATTGCAGCACCGAACCGTCTGCCCGCTGGCTCACCTGCGCCTGACCGAGAAAGCGAAAGACGTTGGGGTGCTGCCGAATACTGCTGGCGTATCCGGCCAGCAAGCGGCGCAGTGCGATACGCGGCGGTTGCAGCACCAGGGTGAGATTGCCACCCGCGCCGCCCGCGGCGGATCTGGCCATCCGGTCGCCGATCGCGGTGTACAGATCGGCTTTGTCGGCGAACCGCCGGTACAGGCGCGGTTTGGTGATGCCCGCTTCCTTGGCGATGTCGTCCATGCTCGGCCGTGGGCCGTCGCGATCGATGACCCGCACGGCCGCGTCGACGATCTCCTCGCGGGTGATCGTCGTCCTCGCGGTTCTGCCATGCGTGCGGGCCACGTGCGCAGCCTACCCGTACCGCCGGTACGCCTGCCGGCCACAGGCCATACCGGAGTGATCCAGCTCATATCATCGCCGATTCTCCGACCATTGCTCTCGTGCCTGACCACTGTCAGTATCGTGGAACGTACCGGCAGTACGTTCGGGACTCCGCACCCCCGATGGACAGTGACCGAGGCGAGTACATGACCGAATCGTTCGAAAGCATCGGACCGCGCGGGACACATCTCCCGCGACGAGCGCGCCGGATCCGCGGCGCCGACGGCGACCTCGCGGTCTTCGAATGGGGCGACCCGCGCGGCGTCCCGCTGGTCCTGATGCACGGTCTCAGCGACACCCATCTGGTGTGGCGCGAGGTCGCCACGCTGCTCGCCGACGACTTCCGCGTCGTCGCGTACGACGCACGCGGCCACGGCGACTCCGAAACACCCTCCGGCGCAAGCGCTTTCCGCCTCGATCGAATGGCCGACGATCTCTTCGCCGTGGTGGACGCGGTCAGCCCGAACCGGCCCGCGCACGTCTGCGGGCACGGATGGGGCGCGATCCAGGGGTGGGAGGCGGTCTGCGATCCGCGCGCCAACACCAGGATCGCCTCCTTCACCGCCATCTCCGGGCCCAACCTCGATCACCTCGGCGCCCAGCTGCGCGAGCTCGCCGCGCGGCCGCACCGGATCCGGCGGCTGGCGACCGACCGCAAGTTCTGGCGGCACGGCGCCGGCTCGGCACGCACGGCCGCGCTGCGCGTCACCTATCCACCCCGCGTCCGCACCTGGCTCATCGAACGGCTCGGCGGCATCCCAGCGGCACACGCGCCCATCGCACCGACCTGGCGCGCGGATCTGCTCACGGGCGCGCGCATCGTGCACGCCAATCTGGTGCCCAGGCTGGTGTGCCCGCGTCCGCGGTCGACCGCGGTGCCGGTGCAGATGGTGGTCGACACCACCGACGTGCTGGTCCCGCCGTTCCTCTACTACGGCAGCGCCCGCTGGGTGGACCGGCTGTGGCGCTGTTCGATCCCCGCCGACCACTGGCTCCCCAGCACCGATCCGCTGCTGGTCGCCGAGGCGGTCGGCAACTTCGTCGAAGACCTGGCCGCGGCCGACAGCAGCATGCCCCGCGGCTGACGCGGCACCGGCGACCGCGACGTCTCAGGCCTCGTGGCCCGGGGGAAGATCGGCGACCGCCCGGGTGCGCAGCGCGGGACGCGCCGAGTCGGCGGCGTGTCCCGCGGTCGGTTCGAGGACCACGCCGACGTGGTCGCCGAAGTCGTACCTGGCCAGGATCCGCCCGGTGAACCAGTACGGCGCTGCGCTCAGGATCGGCAGCCCGTGCGGGCCCTCGGTCCACTCGCAGCGCGCGAATTTGTCCGTGGTGTCGCCGGTTTCGGTGGCGAACAGCCGCGCGATCGGCCCGTCGTCCTCGGTCAGCAGGTGCACCGCGAGATATTCGGCGTCGGCGGCGACACGGAAGGTGTGGTTGTTCTCGGACAGACCGACCACGAAACGTGGCGGATCGATGCTCACCTGGGTACCGAAGCCGACCAGGCACCCCGCGCGGATTCCGCACGCCGCCGTGGTGACCACCCAGACGGGATAGTCCGCCGCGGCGAGCACCGCGTCGAACCCGGCGCGCGCCTGCTCGAGGTCGTTCTGCATCGACTGTCCCTTTCCGTGAACACCGGCCGCGGGCGCCGCCGAGGGATGCGCTTCGCCCCTCGACGACACCGGCGCGCCGGTCACCACCGATACGGTTCGCGGGTTTCGTCGATACCGTCGCCGCGTTCCGTGCGAATCCTGTCGGCCACGGCTTCTTCGTCGACAATGTCGTCTATCTCCAGCTGCACCGGTTCCGCCGGCACCAGTGCGTCGGGCGCGGACGACATCGCCACCGTCGATTCGTCCTCGACGTGTCCGCGGCCGCGCGCGGTGCCGGCAGCCTCGGGATCGGCGCCGATGTTCAACCGTTCCTCCGAACGGATCAGCTCCTCGTCGGTCCGGCCGCCGCTGTCGGCGGCCCACTCGGCGGCCGTGACCCGAGCGTTCACCGGGTGCTCGCCATAGGGCCTGCCGTAGGTCTTCCATGCCGAGAGGGCCGGGTCGATGTCGTAGTGCTCGAACAATTCTCGTTCGCTGCGCTGGCTGATGTTGCCGTCCTCGTCCAGGTACGGCGCGGATTTGACCTGATCCTTGCCGACCCGCACCTGCAGCGTCGCGCGCTCGCGCCGATGCTCGGCGCCTGCCAGCGGCACCAGCGCGTCGTGACCGAACAACCCCGTGGAGATGGCCACCCAGGTCGGGAAGCCGCTGGCGTTGTCCACGTAGATCCGCTTGACCTTGCCGACCTTGTCCCCGTCACGGTCGTAGACGATGTTGCCGAGTACCGAATCCAGCAGACTGCTCATGGTCTCCTCCTCGATCCTCATTCCGGGACGATTGCGGCGACCGGCCGAAAGGGCGATCGGCGAGACACCGCGGAGCTGCATGATCAATCGTTCACACAGCGACAACTACCCCCTGTCCCCACCGGCAAACAGTGCTCGGTCGAGCGTCTGTTTCGCCGCGGCCACGACCGGCGCCGGCGAACGAGGCACAGGCGGACCGCGACCGCCCGCGCGGGTTTGCGACAATGGGAACTTCGATTGCCCAGCTCACGAAGGACCTCCGCACACCCGATGGCCGACAGCAGTATCGATCCCGACGAGCTCGCCACCTGTCTTCGGGTACTCGACCAGGCCGGACAGTTGGACAAGGACCACCCGGATTCGCTGCTCGTGCAGCGAGCGGTCGGTCACATGTTCAAGAAGCTCAAGCAGCGCCGCCGCGTAGAAGCGCGCGACAAGGTCGCGACCGCGGACCGCGCGGTCGTCGCGGCCACCGCCACGGGCTCGCCGAATCGCATCGACGACGAGACCGCGGGCATTCCGCTGACCTCGACGGCCAAGGGCGCCAGCGCGGGCACCCTGCTCCGCCCCCGGCCCTGCTACATCTGCAAGCAGCGCTACACCCGCGTCGACGCCTTCTACCACCAGCTGTGCCCGGACTGCGCCGCGAGCAGCCACGCCAAGCGCGACGCGCGCACCGATCTCTCCGGCCGCCGCGCGCTGCTCACCGGCGGCCGCGCCAAGATCGGCATGTACATCGCGCTGCGGCTGCTGCGCGACGGCGCGCACACCACCATCACCACCCGCTTCCCCAACGACGCCATCCGCCGTTTCGCCGCGATGGACGACAGCGCCGACTGGCTGCACCGGCTGCGCATCGTCGGCATCGACCTGCGCGATCCGGCGCAGGTGGTGGCCCTCGCCGACGACATCGCCGCGCAGGGCCCGCTGGACATCCTGATCAACAACGCGGCGCAGACCGTGCGCCGCTCCCCCGGCGCCTACAGCGCCTTGGTGGAGGCCGAATCGGGTCCGCTGCCCGCGGGCGCGCTGCCCGATGTGGTGACCTTCGGCAAGACCATGCAGGCGCATCCGACCGCGCTCACCGCCTCGCTGGCGCCGACGCTCACCGCCGCTGATGTCGCCGAGCTCGCGCTGGTCGCGGGATCCGCCACCCCCGAACGGATTTCGCGCGGGGTGGCGATCGACGCGGGCGGGTTGGTGCCCGATCTCGCGCACACCAACAGCTGGGTGCAGACGGTCGGCGAGGTCGATCCGACCGAACTGCTCGAGGTCCAGCTGTGCAATTCGGTGGCGCCGTTCATCCTGGTGTCGCGCCTGCGTCCGGCCATGGCCGCAGCGTCGTCCCGCCGCAAGTACATCGTGAACGTCTCCGCCATGGAGGGTCAGTTCGGCCGCGGATACAAGGGCCCTGGCCACCCGCACACCAATATGGCCAAGGCCGCGCTGAACATGCTGACCCGCACCAGCGCCAAGGAGATGTTCGAGTCCGACTCGATCCTGATGACGGCCGTCGACACCGGCTGGATCACCGACGAGCGCCCGCACTACACCAAGATCCGCCTCGCCGACGAAGGCTTCCACGCCCCGCTCGACCTGGTGGACGGCGCCGCCCGCGTCTACGACCCGATCGTGCAAGGCGAGGACGGCGTCGACCTCTACGGGTGCTTCCTCAAGGACTATCAGCCCTCACCGTGGTGAGCCTCCGCCGCCGGACGGCGCCGGACGAGCAAGATCGGTGGTGACACGGTCACCACGACTTGGAGGGCGCATGGCGGACAGGACTGGATCGCGCCGGACCGGACTCGGCGCGCTGCTGCGCGACAAAGCCCCGTTCCTGCGCTGGTCGACGATCCGCTTCGCGCTCGGCGGCCGGTCGGTGCTGCGCACCGGGCAGGTGGGCGACGGGCGCGAGGAGGCGGTGCGACAGCACGTGCTCGACACCGCGACACCCGGCGATCCCGACAGCGTGCTCGCCGCGATCGACGATTTCGCGCGCACCCGCAGCATCCTGATGAACGTCGGCGATGAGAAGGGCCTGCTGCTCGACGCCGCGGTCCGGCGCGCGAAGCCGCTGCTCGCGCTGGAACTGGGCGCGTACTGCGGATACAGCGCGGTGCGCACCGGACGGTTGCTGCCGCCGCGCGGACGGCTGGTATCGGTGGAGGCCAGCGCCGCCAACGCGGCGATCGCGACCGACGTCATCGCGCACGCCGGACTCGCCGACCGGGTCGAGGTGGTGGTCGGCAAGATCGGCGACGGCGGAGCGACCATGCGCAGGCTCGCCGTGGACCACGGATTCGCCTCGAGCGCGGTCGATTTCGTCTTCCTCGACCACCTGAAGACCGCGTATCTGCCCGATCTGCTCGCGCTGCTCACCGTGAACTGGTTGCACCCGGGCTCCATCGTGGTCGCCGACAACGTGCGGATCCCTGGTGCGCCGCGGTACCTGCGCTACATGCGTGGGCAGGAGGGCAAGACCTGGCGCACCATGGAACACCGCACTCACGTCGAATACCAATCCCTGCTACACGATCTCGTCCTCGAATCGGAGTATCTCGGCTGATCGCGGCGGCGGTGCGGGACGAACCGCCGCCGCGGGCTACCGGGCGCGGCGTGCGCTGTCGGCGAGTTGCCGAGTGACGAAATCGGCTACCGCGCCGACGTGTTCGTCGAGATAGAAGTGGCCGCCGGGGAAGATCTCGCGGGCGAACGCGCCCGAGGTGAACGTCCGCCATTCGTCGGCCTGCTCGGGTGTCGTGGTCGGGTCGTCGATGCTGACCAGTGCGGCGAGGTCGCAGGCGAGCGGCTCGCCCTGCCGGTGCCGATAGGTCTCCACGGCCTGGTAGTCGCTGCGCACGGCGGGCAGCACGAGATCGGCGAGTCCGGGCTCGGTGCGCAGCAGTGCGATCGGCGCCGGGTCGGCGGCGAGGCGCTCCAGGTCCGCGATGAGCGCCTCGTCGGAGTCCAGATGCAGGCGGCGGTGCTCGGCGAAAGTCGGTGCCGGACGGCCCGAGACGAACAGTGCGGCGAGTTCTTGCCCGCGTGCCTCCAGCCTGCGGGCCGTCTCGTAGGCCAGGGTGGCGCCCATGCTGTGCCCGAACAGCGCGAGACCGGACCGAGGACCGCGTCCCAGCAACTCTCCGGCGATCAGATCGGCGAGTGCGTGCAGATCCGGGACCGCCGCTTCGCCGAGCCGGTCCTGCCGTCCCGGATACTGGACGGCCAGTACCGCCACGCCGGAACCGAATTCGAGGGCAAGCTCACGGTAGGCCGCCGCCGAACCGCCGCCGGGCGGGAAACACACCAGGTAGTGGCGCGGCGCCGGGTCGCTTCGCATGACCCGCAGCCAATCGGTGGCGCTGATCGTCTCGTCCACGTCCGTCTCCTTCTCCGCCGGTGCCGCTAGTCTCGATCTGGTGAACGCGCACGCACGGCTGGTCCACGAGTACGAATCCGGAATCGGTGTTCCCATTTCCGGCATTACCCACTCCCCCGATCCCGGCAGCAATCTCGCTGCGACACTGCCGGTCTGGGCACTGGCGTCGGGTTCGGTGGCCGCGGTGGCGGCCGCGGCCAACCGGTTGCGCGACGCGCACGGACTCGCTCCCGTGCCGCATCGAATCGACCCGGAACGGATCACCGCCGCGTTCTCGAGCGACCGACTGCTGCGCGCGGACGGCCGCCAGGTGCCCATGTTCGCCGATCTCTCCGGATTCTTCCCCACTTTCGACGGTTGGGTGCGCACTCACGCCAACTATCCACATCACCGGACCCGGCTGCTCGCCGCGCTCGGCCTACCGGACGACGCGCCACTGGATCTGGCGGTCGCCCACATCGCCATGAGCCGCGCAGCCGATATCGAGGACAACGCCGCCATGGCCGGCGCGATCGCGGTCCAGGTACGCACCGAGGAGGAGTGGGCCGCCACGCCGCAGGCGGCGGCCGCCGCGTCTGGTCCGCTGGTCGCCATGCAGCCGCGACAGGACCGCGCGGGCGCCCCCTTCCGTTCCGAGGCAACACCTTTCCAGCCGCTACGCGGAGTGCGTGTGCTCGACATGACCCGCGTGATCGCGGGCCCGGTCGCGACCAGGACGCTCGCGCTGCTCGGCGCGGAAGTGCTGCGGGTGGATCCGCCGTGGCTGCCCGAGATCCCGTGGCAGTACGCCGACACCTGCCAGGGCAAGCACTCCGCGATGGTGGACCTGCGCGCCCACTCGGCGGTCTTCCACGACCTGCTCGCCTCGGCCGACGTGCTCGTCACCGGCTACCGGCCCGGCGCGCTGGAGCACGCCGGGCTGACCACCGCCGTGCGTCCCGGCCTGGTGCACGGCCGGGTCAGCGCCTGGGGTGAAGCCGGTCCGTGGGGCGGGCGCCGCGGCTTCGACAGCATCGTGCAGGCCGCCACCGGCATCTCCATTCTGGAAGGCGCGCCCTCGGTGCCCGGCGCGCTGCCCGCCCAGGCGCTCGACCACGCGTCCGGCTACCTGCTCGCGGCGGGCGTGATCGACGCCCTCGCCGCGCGCACCTACGACGGAATCGGCCGTGACGTGCGAGTCTCTCTGGCGCGCACGGCGTCCTGGCTCCTCGCCAACCCGGACCGCGGCCTGAGCCACGGCCCCGCCGCTGCGCCCAACCCGGAGTTGACCGTCAGCCACGGATCCCTGGTGACGGCCACGCCCGCCCTGGCCGAGTACCCGGATTACGCCTGGCCCGCACCGCAATACGGGGCCAGCGCACCGGCCTGGCCGGTGCGTACCCGGTAGCCGGCCGCCGCCTCACGATTGCGTTCAGGACGACCTCGGCGTTGTCCTCGGTCAGGTCGTCGGCGCGCATCTCGATCCGGCGCCACCGAATATTCGCCGTCCGATGGCAGGCGGAAAATCCCTTGCGCCGGCCTGCGCGGCGGCGATGAAATGAGTATTCGCAGATCGTCTGCACTCACATGACAGCAATCGACATCGGCCCTCCGGAAGGGACCCGCCTCGTGGACACCGTCGACCAGAGCGCGCGCAGGGACGCCGCGGCGCTCGCGGGACGGACCGAGTGGGCCGGCCTGGTGGTGCTCGCCCTCGCCTGCCTGGTCTACGCGATGGACCTCACGGTGCTGCACCTCGCGGTGCCCATGATCAGCGCCGATCTGCACCCGACCAGCTCGCAGCTGCTCTGGATCATCGACGTCTACGGCTTCATGGTGGCCGGGCTGCTGATCACCATGGGCACTCTCGGCGACCGGATCGGGCGGCGGCGCATGCTGATGATCGGCGCGGCGCTGTTCACGGTGGTGTCGGTGGCGGCGGCGTTCGCGCCGACCGCGGAGGCGCTGATCGTCTGCCGCGCCCTGCTCGGCATCGCGGGCGCCACACTGGCGCCGTCGACGCTGTCGTTGATCTTCGACATGTTCCGCGATCCCCGGCAGCGTTCGGTCGCGGTGGGCGTGTGGGTCGGCGCGTTCTCGGCGGGCGGCGCGGTCGGGCCGATCTTCGGCGGCGCGCTGCTGGAGAACTTCTGGTGGGGCTCGGTGTTCCTGCTCGCCGTTCCCGTCATGGTGCTGCTGCTCGCGCTCGGCCCGAAGGTCCTTCCCGAGTTTCGCGACCCCGACGCCGGACGCCTCGATCCGCTCAGCGCGGCGCTCTGCGTGGCGACGATGATCGCCGTCGTGTTCGGCATGAAGAAGATCGCCCAGGACGGTCTCGGGGCGGCCGCGCTCGCCGGCCTCGCCGGGGGCGCCGCGCTCGGCGTGCTGTTCGTGCGGCGTCAGCTCACCGCCGCCGACCCGATGCTCGACCTGCGGCTGTTCCGCTCGAGCCGGTTCCGCGTCGCCTTGCTGGTCAACATCGTCGGTATCTTCGTCGCCTTCGGCTACTTCCTGTTCGTCGCGCAGTACTTCCAGCTGGTGCTCGGGATGTCGCCGTTGCGGGCCGGTTTGGTGATGGTGCCGTCCGGCGTCGGTTTCATCGTCGGATCGCAGCTGGCGCCGCGGCTGGTCCAGGTGGTGCGGCCCGCCTACCTGATCGGCGGCGGACTCGCCGCGGCCGGTGTCGGACTGCTCATGATGACTCAGCTGAGCGCGTCCGGCGGCTACGGCCTGGCGCTGGCCGCCTCGGTGATCTCCTCGCTCGGGCTGGCCCCGGTGTTCGGCATCACCACCGAGCTCATCGTCGGCGCCGCACCACCCGAACAGGCGGGCGCCGCCTCCGGCGTCTCCGAGACCGGCGCGGAATTCGGCGGCGCGCTCGGCATCTCGATCCTCGGCAGCATCAGCATCGCGGTCTACCGCGGCGATCTGTCGTCCTCGCTGCCCGCCGGACTCTCCGAGGCCGACGTGGGCTCGGTCCGTGACACCTTGGGCGCGGCGGTGCAGGTCTCCAGCCAAGTTCCAACGGCCATAGGCGAATCCGTGCTCGCGGCGGCACGCGATGCCTTCCTGCACGGCGTGCACGTCACCGCGGGCATCGCCGGTGTCGCCGCGCTGGCGATCGCGCTGATCTCGGTGCGCAAGCTGCGCGACATCCCGGCGGGGCCGCTGACCCACGAGGACTGACCCTCGTGGGTCACCCTTCGGGCGAACCGGCGATCGCCGCGAACGCGGTCGACAAGGTCTCCCCGTCCGGAACCTCCGAGCTGATCATCCAGAGCACCGAGAGACCCTGCGTGAGCGCGAAATAGAGTTTGCCGATCGCTTCGGCCTGCTGCTGGGTCAGTCCGGGGTGGGTTTCGCGCAGCGCGACGGCGAGATCCGCGTGAGCGTGCGGAATGCTCTCGGCCATGTACCGCTGTGACTCCGGCGAGCGAGCCACGCGCAGCAGGTTCTCCATGCTGGCCAGCATGCCTTCGTGGTTGGCGGCGAACACCGCGGGCAGGCCGTCGATCATCGACGCGAACGCCTCCGGCATCGGACGCCCCTCGGTCTCCTTGATCAGCTCGGACATGCTGTCGCCGATTCCGGTGCCGAGCGCTTCGGCCAGCGCCTCGGTGATCAACCTGTCCTTCGAACCGAAGTGGTAGCCGATGGCGGCCAGACTGACCCCGGCGGCGTTCGCGATGTCGCGGGCGGTGGTCTTGGCGACGCCGCGCTCCATGATCGCCTTGCGGGCTCCGGCCAAAAGGTCTTCTCGGTTTCCCATGCACCTCAGGCTACCGCACGTCTCAGACGTATGTCCAAGACGTGTGTACTAGCGCTTCCGGAGATAACTCCGCCTTCGCTCGGCCGTACGGGGCTCGGGCGGTTCGCCTTCCGCCCTGTCTACTACTGTCGAATCGTGCGGCAGAAGATGATCGTGGACGTCGACACCGGAATCGACGATTCGCTGGCCCTGCTGTACCTACTGGCCTCCCCCGAGGCCGAGATCCTGGGTATCGCGGCCACCGCGGGCAATGTGCCCGCCGCCCAGGTCGCCGCCAACAATCTCGCGTGGCTGGAGGTGTGCCGGGCGCCCGAGATCGAGGTCGCTCTCGGCGCGGCCGAACCGCTCGCCGTCCCGTTGCGCACCACCGAGGACACGCACGGCCCGCAGGGCATCGGCTACGCCGAACTGCCCGAAACCCAGCGCACCTGTTCGGGCCGGACGGCCGCGCAGATGTGGGTGGCGCTGGCGCGCGAACATCCCGGGGAGATCGTCGGCCTGTGCACCGGTCCGCTGACCAACCTGGCCCTGGCGCTGCGCATCGAACCCGAACTGCCGCGGCTGCTGCGCCGGTTGGTGATCATGGGCGGCGCGTTCAATCACCCCGGCAACACCACGCCCACCAACGAGTGGAACATGCACGTCGATCCGGAGTCGGCCAAGGAAGTGTTCGACGCCTTCTCCGCGGCGCCGCCGGATCGCCGCCCGCTGGTCTGCGCGCTCGACATCACCGAGACCATCGAGATGCATCCGAAACACCTGGCGCTACTGGCCGAGCGCGCGCTCAGCCACCCCGCCGAGACGGTGTCCGAGGACGACGTTCCCGGCTCACGGTCCGCGGCCTCGAATCCCGTTGTGCGCCATGTGTCCGACGCCGTGCGGTTCTACTTCGAGTTCCACCGCGCCTACGACCAGGGCTATCTCGCGCACATGCACGACCCCTTCGCCGCCGCGGTCGCCCTCGATCCGTCGCTGGCCGTGACCAGGCCCGCGACGGTGGACGTGGAACTGACCGGCACGTTGACGCGCGCGACGACGGTGGCCGACTGGGCGGGCATGTGGGGACGCGAGCCCAACGCCGACATCGTCGTGGCCACCGATCCCGAGCTGTTCTTCGAACGGCTCATCGCCCGGGTCGGCGATTTCGCCAGGAACCTCTATCCCCCTCGGGTGAGCCGCGCATGACGCACGCTCTCCCCGCTCCATTCCGGCCGACGAAGGACCCTCGGTGATCGACGACGACAACGCTTACCTGGCCGATTTCCGCGCACGGCTCGACCTGCCCGGAATCATCGACGTGCACACCCATTTCATGCCGGAGCGGGTGCTCAGCAAGGTGTGGTCGTACTTCGACTCGGTGGGCCCCCTGACCGGACGCAGCTGGCCGATCGCGTACCGCGAAGACGAGCAGGTGCGCCTGAAGACGTTGCGCGACTTCGGCATTCGCGCGTTCACCTCGCTGGTGTACCCGCACAAGCCGGAGATGGCCGCGTGGTTGAACGACTGGACCGCCGAGTTCGCCGCCCGCACCCCCGACTGCCTGCACACCGCCACCTTCTACCCCGAACCCGGCGCGGCCGGCTACGTCGCGACCGCACTCGACCGCGGTGCGCGCGTCTTCAAAGTGCACATCCAGGTCGGTGACTTCCCGCCAGGCGACCCGCTGCTCACCCCGGTCTGGGGGCTGCTCGAGGACGCCGGGATCCCGGCGCTGATCCACTGCGGCTCCGGGCCCGCTCCCGGCCGCTTCACCGGCCCCGAGCCGATCGCCGAACTCCTGCAACGGTTTCCGCGCCTGCGGCTGATCGTCGCCCACATGGGCACGCCGGAGTACTCGGAATTCCTCGACCTGGCACAGCGGCACGCAGGCGTCTACCTCGATACCACCATGGTGTGGACCGATTTCAGCGAGGCCGACTCGCCGTTCCCCGTCGCCGAGCACGGACGGTTGCGCGAGTTCGGCGAGCGCATCCTGTTCGGCAGCGATTTCCCCAACATCCCCTACAGCTACGGCCACGCCATCCATGCCTTGGAGCGCCTCGAGCTCGGCACCGACTGGCTGCGTCAGGTCTGCTACCGCAACGCCGCCGAGCTTTTCGCGGTCAGCTGACTCGGTTTCGTTGCGAGACCGCATGTTTCGAGGTGCAGCGCCTCGCACCAACGCAGCGCCTCGCAACGGCCTTACCTCTTCGGCCAGACCGCAGCGGTCGGCGTAACAGCGCCGGTCAGCGAGCCGCGCGGCGGGAGAGCCCGCTGGCCCGCAGCACGCGGCGCGCCACGGCAGCGCGGATGGCGTCGTCGGTGCCGATGATGCGCACGTGCTTGCGCGCTCTCGTGATCGCGGTGTAGAGCAATTCCCTAGTGAGCAGTGTGGATTCGGGTTCAGGCAACACCACCGAGACCGTGTCGTACTGACTGCCCTGGCTGCGGTGGATGGTCATGGCGAAAACCGTGACCACCGCGGGGAATTGGGTGGGATGCACCAGATACGGTTCGCTGCCGCGCTGGAGCGCGGCGCGCAGCGACCCGTCCGGCAGGCGGACGATGACGCCGGTGTCGCCGTTGTAGATGCGGGCCTCGTGATCGTTGGCAGTGACCAGCAGCGGCTGGCCCGGATACCAGGCCGCGTAGTGCGTGTCGGTTCCCGCGCCGGAGGCGGCCGCCCAGTCCGCGGCCATCCGATCCCAGCGCTCGACACCGAACGGACCCTGCCGATGCGCGCACAGCAGCCGGTGCGATTCCAACGCGATCAGCGCGCCCGCCGCATCGCCCTCCAGCGCCGCGTCGGTGACCGCGTGCGCCGCCCGGACCACGTCCCCGCGCACCGGGGCCGTGTCCTCCGGCGCGCACAGCGACAGCTCCGGACCGCCCGCACGCAGCAACTCCAGGGCCGCGTCGGCGTCCCCGGCCCGCACCGCGACGGCCAGATCGGCGATCCGCCCGCCGAAGCGCCGCCCCCTGGTGAGCCGGACGATGCCGCCGCGCAGCCTCGTTCGCTCCAAGGTTGTGAGCGCTTCCGTATCGTGTTCCCGCGCAGCAAAATCCGCGCTGATGATCTCGTCGAGCACCGGATTAGGCTCGCCGGCAACGGGTCCGGCGACCAGGTCGGCGAGCACGGCGCCCGCGTCCACCGAGGCGAGCTGGTCCGGGTCGCCCACCAGGACCAAGCGCGTGTCGGGGCGCAACGCGGCCAGCAGGCTGCTCATCATGGTGAGCGACACCATGGAGGTCTCGTCGACCACGATCACGTCGTAAGGCAGGCGGTTGAACTCGTGGTACTTGAACCGGGTGCGGCGGCCGCGCTGCCAGCCGAGCAGCCGGTGCAGAGTGGCGGCCGTCAGCTCGGGCAGACCGAGATCGTCCGCCTGCTCACGAACCGCCTCCTGGAGCCGCGCGGCCGCCTTGCCGGTCGGCGCGGCGAGCGCGATGCGCAGCGCGGCAGCCTTGGGATTCGCTTTGCGGTGCGCCTCCAGCAGCGCCAGCACCCTGGCGATGGTGTGCGTCTTGCCGGTGCCGGGGCCGCCCGCCACCACGGTGGTCCAGTGCGTGGCGGCCAGCGCGGCGGCGAGGCGCTGGCGGTCCGGGCCCTCGCCGAGCGGGCTGTCGAAGAGCCGGTCCAATTCCCGGCGCACCACCGCGACGTCGACTTTCGGATGGCCAGCGGCGCGTTCGGTGAGCACCCGGCGGATGGTCTGTTCCTGCTGGTAGTAGCGGTCCAGGTAGAGCAGGTGGCCGGAGTCGTCACCGCGCTCGGGCGGCACCAGCCGCAGCGGACACAGCGGTCCGGCCGGTCCGCCACATACCAGCGGGCTGACCCGCAGCGCCGCCGTCACCGCGTCGATGTCCGGCCACGGCAGGGTCGCCGGATCGACGCCCGCGCCCGCGTCCCAGTCCTCGTCGGCGTCGACACCTATCTCGCGCATCCGGTTCAGCTCGAGGCAGACCGAGCCGGAGCGTACCGCCCGCACGGCCAAGGCCGCCGCGAACAGCACTTCTTCGGATTCCTCTCGCCCGAGCCGCCCGAGCCGCACCGCGACGTGCACGTCCGCCGCGGACAACACCCCTGCCTCGTTGAAGACCCGCAGCAGTCCGGTGCCGCGCTGCGCCAGCTGAATCGACGTCATCGAGCCTCCCCCGTTTCGCCCGCGAGCAGATCCGTTTCGCCCGCGAGCAGGTCGGACAGCGCGGTGACCAGAGCGGCCGGTGGCGTCCAATCGAAAACGCCTCGGCCGGGCGGTGTTCCGGGACCGACCATGCCGCGCACGAACAGGTAGCGGCAGCCGCCCAAGTGCCGGGCCGGGTCGTAACCCGGCAACCGCCAGCGCAGGTACCGGTGCAACGCGACCGAATACAGCAACGCCTGGAGCGGATAGTGCGAGCGCAGCATCTCGGCGGTCATGCGCTCCCTGGTGTAGTGGTCGACGGTGAGGTCGCCGGCGCCGAGGCGGTTGGTCTTGTAGTCGACGACGACGAAACGCGGTGTGCCCGAGGGATCCTCGACGCGAAGCACGGCGTCGATGCTGCCGGTGAGGTAGCCGCGCAGCTGGACGTCGTCCAAGCCCGCCAGCAGGTCGGCGTAGGAGACCAGGTCGTCATCGGATGACAGATGCGCGCGCAGCAGGTCCGCGATGCCACGCAAGGTCGCCGCGTTCGCGGCCGGAGCGTCGCCGCCGGCCAGCGGCAGTTCGAACTCGAGTTCGGGGAGTCGATCGCGACGGGAAATGTCTGCCAGGCAACCGATTCCGAGCGGGGTGCGCAGCACAGCGAGCAGCGCGGCGCCGAGCACGGCGGGATCGATCTCCGCCATGAGCTCCTCGACCGCGGCGCGGCACCGGGCGTGCACCTCGGTGTCGAGGTCCGCGGCGTCGGTATCGATCTGCTCCAGCACGCCGTGCACCAGAGTGCCGAACTCCGCGCCGTAGGGCAGGTCGTTCATCAGCGACGGCGCGGCCGCGGTGACCGGTTCGGCGGCGGCGGGCGGCGGCGCGGACGGCTCGTCCTCCGGTCCGCGCTCGTCCTCGGGCTCGGCGTCCAGCGCCATCTCGTGCGCGCCCGCGGTGAGCGCGGAGTAGGAGGTGCGCCGCCAGTGCTGGTCCATGGCCCGGTCGAAGCGAGCCGCCGCGAGATCGCCGATGACCGGTTCGGTGCGCGCCCGGCGCGGCTCGACCTCCTCGGGCGGTGCGACCGCGGTCACCGAGATCGCCTCCGGCGCGGCGGCCGCCCACGCCGCCAGCATCGGCACCGCCTGTTGATCGGCGGGCACCGCCGCCCGTCCCGGCACCGTCCCCCCGCCGTCGGGCCTGCCGAGGATCATGCGGTGCAGCGGCGCCGCCGCGGTGGTGATGGCGGGCGCCCACCAGGCCACGATCTGGCACATGGCCCGGGTCAGCGCGACGTAGAGCAGCCGCAGCTCCTCGCCCGCCTCCTCGGCTTCGCCGCGCAGCTTGCGCGCGGCGTAACCCTGGGCGTCCTGACCGCCCACGTCGAGCACGCGCGCGCCGTCGTCATCGTGGAACAGCAGTGTGGCCGGGTACGGGTTCTTGGCGCTGTCCCACGCGAAAGGCAGGTAGACGATGGGGAATTCGAGTCCCTTGCTGGCGTGCACGGTGGCGATCTGCACGGCCGCCGCGTCGCGATCGAGCCTGCGGGAGCGGTCGGCGACGACGCTCGCGGCGGGGTCGCGCACCTGGTCGGCCAGCCAGCGGGTCAGCGCGGTCAGGCCGAGTCCCTCGGTCAGCGCGACCTGGTCCAGCAGCTGGGCGATGTGCCGCAGGTCGGTGAGCTGGCGTTCGCCGTTCTCGATCGAGAGCAGCCGCGGCGCGAGCCCCGCCTCGGCGGAGAGCTTCTCGAAGACGGCGGCGAAGCCCGCGCGGGCGAACAGCCGAGCCGCCTCGCGCAGCTGCGCGCTCACACGTCCGACGAGATCGGCTCCGCCGCGGTCGATGTCGGCGGCGGTGCAGCCAAGGATCGGCGTGCAGGCGGCCAAGCGGACGCGGTCGGAGCGGTGCGGTTGTTCCAGCGCGCGCAGCACCCACAACCAGTCGGTGGCGCTCGGCGTGCCGAAAACGCTTGTGCCACCGGCGAGCACGGAGGCGACGCCGACCCGGTCCAGCGCCGCGCGTACCACGTCGATCTGGGATCGCGTGCGGACCAGGACGGCGATGTCGCCCGGGCCGACTGGACGTCGGACAGTTCCGTCGTTCTCGTTGTCCGCCACATCTTCTCGCGGCCGATCGGATGCCGTCCGCGCCTTCGGCGCCGGAACGGTCACCCGCACACCGGATTCGAGCAGGCGCACGATGTCGGCGGCGAGGTCGTCGGCGACCTTCGCGCGCTGGCGGCCCACGGACGGGAACCCCGATTTGTTCAGCGGGCCCGCGCCGGTGCGCGGCAGGCAGCGCACCCGCATCGGGGTGACGAATTCGGCGGGCCCGGTCAACCGCGACCACGGGCGCGTCGCCGCGACGGGATAGACGCTGATCTCGGGATGTCCGAGCGCCGCGCCGCCCTGGACGCGTTCCAGCGCGGCGAGCAGTCCCGCGTCGCTGCGCCAGTTGGTGGTGAGCTCGCTGCGCCGGTCGGCGTGCCCGACGGCGTCCAGGTAGCTGAGCACCTCCGCGCCGCGGAAGGCGTAGATGGCCTGTTTGGGATCCCCGACCAGCACCAGGGTCGTCTCGCCGTGGAACGATCGGCGCAGGATGTCCCACTGGAGCGGGTCGGTGTCCTGGAATTCGTCGACGAGCGCCACCCGGTAGCGCTCGCGAATGCGAGCGCAGGCGAGGGGGCCGTGATCGGGATCGGCGAGCACGTCGTGCAGCAGCACCAGCAGGTCGTCGAAATCGCGCAGTCCCGCAAGGCGTTTGCGACGCTCGGTCTCCGCGCGCACCGCCTCGGCGAAGGCCACGCGCTCGCCAGCGAGCCCGTCGACGCGCGGGACGAGGCGGGCGTGCCGGTCGCGGACCGCCGCCAGCGCGAGCGTGTGCGCCTCTTTCAGCGACAACGGTGGCGTGTCGCGCGCGTAGCGCTGCAGATAGAGATCGTCGGCGACCGTGCCGACGAGCTCGTCGACCGACTCGACCAGGCGGGCGCCCGGATCGTGTTCGCCTGCCAGCCCGAGTTCGTCGAGCATGCGCTGACAGAAACTGTGCGTTGTGGCGATGGTGCCCGCGTCGAAGTCCGAGAGCGCGGCGAGCAGCCTGGCCCGCCTTCGCCCGACCTCCGCGGCGTCGGCGCCGGCCAGATGCCGCACCAGCTCGTCAGAATGAGCCTGTGCGGCAACGGGATCGGTCAGCGCCGTCGCCACCGCGACGAACCTGTCGCGAGCCCGTTCGCGCAGCTCTTGCGTCGCGGCCCTACTGAAGGTCACCAGCAGCAGCTGGGCGATGTCGACGCCCGCTTCGGCCACGTAGCGCACCGCGAGCCCGACGATGGCGTGCGTCTTCCCGGTGCCCGCGCTGGCTTCCAGAACTGTCGTGCCGGTGGGCAGCGGACCGTACGGATCGAACGGCGCGATCGCGTCCGTCGCCGGGGCCAGAACGGCGTCTTCAACTGTCATGCCACGCACCGCCTTTCGCCCTGCCACCACGCATCACCGATCCGGGCGTCGCACGGACGCCCGAAGAAATCGCACCACGTCGCCGCCGGTAGGTTCGCAGACACGCCGGGGCGCATGCGAATTCCGAGGGATGACACCGTGCTCACGGCTGCCCCTGGCTCTCCGCGCCCAGCAGCGGCGCCCACAGGCGACGCGCCAGCGCGCCGAACCGGGTGGTCTCCCCCGGCTCGCCCGCCGGGGCGGGCGCGTCCATCAGGTGTTCCAGCCGTGGCGCCGATCCCCACACGTAGCGCAAGTGGCGGTCGGTGTGATCCCCGAAAGCGCCGGGACCGTTGGGGCCACCGTTGAATTCGCGTTCGGCCGCGGCGAAGGCCTCCTCCGCGGTGGCGCCGCGGAAGCGTCGCTCGGCGTAGGCCGCCGTCGCGGTCGGCGCGATCGGGAGCGGTTCGCACAGGCCCGCGTCCCGCAGTCGCACCAGTTCGCGCAAGACCGCAACGGCGGCAGGCGCATCCGGCGCGGTGAGCACGGATCGCCATGCGGGACGGCCGAATTGGCCGCGCCCGGTGGTCACCGCCCGCCAGGAACGGTCCTCGGTGGCCGCCAGCGCCAGCAGCGCGACCCAGGCGGCGATCCGGTGTTTCGGCGCGAGGCGGGAAAACGTGGTACGTACCAGGGTTTCTCCGCGCACCTCCGGCACCGTGCCGGTGAGTCTGCGGCCGTTGCCGAGATCGATCGCCACATCGACCGCCCTGGCGTGGCCCTCGTAGTCCGGCAGCGAAGCGCGCACCAGTTTGTCCACGGTGTGCTCGATCTCGTCGAGCACCGCACCGCCGAGCCCGAACGGCGGCAGGCTGCCGCGCCGCCATTCCGCGGCGCGCAGCGCGTTCGCGTCCGCGCCGGTGAGCCGCGCGGTGAGCATCCGTTCGCCGAGTTCCCATTTGGCGAGGCCGTCGAGTTCGATGGGCAGCCGGTCGGCGATGTCCTCCTCGTGTTCGGGGACCCGCAAGCCGAGCCGCTGCCACAGGAAGGCGCGCACCGGATGTTCGGCGAACGACATCAGGTCGGCCAGCGCCACGTCCGACGGTTCCGGCGCTGGCAGCGGTTCCGGCAGGAATGCCGGGCGCGGCTCGGGCGGGCGGCCCGCCGCCCGCGCACCGGCCAGCGCGACCGTGTCGAAGCTGAAGGGGCGCTCGGCGTGAAAGTTGCGGCGGTCGAAGCCTTGCAGCGGGTGGCGGGTCAGCACCGCGTCCATTCCCGCCGCGCCGACGTGGGCGCGCAGCGCGTCGAGCAGTTCGGCGACCGGGATCGCGGGCGGCCGGTGCGCGCCGCTGACCGGGTCGGCGCCCGTGTGGAATAGCAGCAACTTCTCGCGCGCGGCCAGGACCGCGTCCAGCAGCAGCTGCCGGTCCTCGCTACGCGGATCTCGTTCGCCGAGCCGCGGATTGCGGGCGAGCACGTCGTCACCATCCACTCCGCCCGCGCGCGGGAACACGTCGTCGTCCAGGCCGAGCAGCACAACGACGCGGTGCGGTACCGACCGCATCGGGACCATGGTGCAGACGGTGAGTTCGCCGGTGCGGAAGTTGGCGCGGGTGGGCCGGGCGGCGAGCCTGCTCGACAGCAGCACCGCCACATCGGCCAGGCGCAGCGGCACCTCACCCGCGTGGTCGGTGGCCGAGGCGATCTCCCTGCGCGCCTCGGTGCGCACCCACGCCTGACTTTCGGGGACATCGGTGAGCAGGTCGAGCGCGCGGCCGAGCACGGCGGTCCATTCGCGCGCGGGACGCGGCCCGCGCAGATCGCGCAGACACACCGCGAGCCGATCGATGAACTCCGCGAACCGGCCGGCCAGATCGACGTCGTTGCTGTCCACGTCGTCCAGCGGCAGCGCGAGATCCAGCCAGTCGTCGGCGGATTCGTCGGCGGTCACGCCGAGCAGGATCCGGTCGACCGCGCCGTTCAGTGTGTTCTGCGCGAAATCGGCCAGCCCGAACGCCTGGCGCTGCCGCTGTCCGATCGCCCACCGCGCTCCAGATTCGGCCGCCCAGCCGCGCAGCCGTTCGATCGCGTCGTCGTCGAATCCGCAACGACGACGGACGGTTTCGGACGCGGCTAGATCGAGCACCTGGGTGACGGTGACGCGCCCGTCGGCCATCTCCAGCAGCACCTCGATCACCGCGAGCAGCGGATTGGTCACGCCGCGACCGCGATCGGCCAGCCGGACCCGCAGCAGGTGCGCGGGATGGGCCGCCTCCGGCGTCGGCTCCCCCGCGCCGGCGCGGGAGCCGAAGGCAGCACGCACCAGCGGCGCGTACGCCTCCACCTCGGGACACATGATCAGCACGTCGCGCGGTTCCAGCGTCGGGTCGGCCGCGAACAGGCCGAGCAGGCATTCGCGCAGAACCTCCACCTGCCTGGCCGGTCCGTGGCAGGCGTGTACTTGCACGCTGTCGTCGGCGGGGACGCGTTCGGCGGGCGGCCATGCGTCGTCGCGAATGCCGGCCTGCAACGCGGCCAGCAGCGAAGTCGCCTGCGGCGCTCCGCGCTCCCACGGAGCCGAGCTACTCGCGGGCGCGACGTCTTTCGATCGACCCGCCCGTTCGGACTCGTGCCCCGGCTCCGCTCCGGAGGCGACCATCCGCGCGCCACGCCCCTCCCCCGAGATATGCGCATCGGACCCCAGCGCGGCAGTTCCGGACAATCGCTGCTGCAACTCGCGCACATCACGCGCGAGACCGGCGAGCAGCGGATGACGCACCGATCGCCCCGACGCGTCGTCCACCCGCGAGACCGTCCCCGACGACTGCGCGATCCGCGACCACATGACCGGGCTCGGGTGCGCCAGCCACAGGTGCACGTCCCTCGCGTGGCCGAGCGCGTCGAGGACGGCCAGCTGATCCGCGGGCAACCGGGTCATCCCGAACAGTGAAAGTCGTTGTGGCAGTTCGACGAGATGGGGTTCGGCGCGCAGCAGCGCGCAGGCCGCGTCCAGCCGTTCGGCGGGGCTCGGCGCGCCGATCTCGGCACGTAGCCGCCGCCACAGCGTCGGCTGCCAGAGCAGATCGTCGGGCACCCTGCGACCTGCCCCGTCGGTGTCTTCGCCCGCAGCCCATTCGGTGAGCAGGGCGGGGCGCTGGGCGCCGTACCCATCGAACAGCCCGGACAGGTGCGCCGCGGTGGCATAGCGCCTGCCGACCCGGTGATCGCGGCCGGCGGGGTCGGCGCCGCCGAGGTGGCGCGCCAGCACCGCGCACCACGGCTCGCCGAGCGCGGCGTCGATCACCCGGAGCAGCGCCCACACGGTGCGCTGCGGCGACCACGGATCGTCGTCCTGCGCTATCCCGGTGCTCGCCGCGAGCGCCTCGGCGACCAGCGCCGAAGGGGAAGGGAATCGAATGTTCGCCGCGACACCGTCACGGCGGCCCGCCGAGACGCCGAGCACCGCGGACAACCGCTGGGTCAGCCAGCGCTCCACGCCTTTGGCGGGCACGGAGACGATCTCCGCCGCGAACGGATCCGGCTGCGGTGTCGCCAACAGCTCGGCGAGCGCGTCCGCCAGGGCGTCGGCGCGCTCGGCCCGGTGGATGTGCAGCGGCATTGCACGTTTATACGCCAGCGACCGTCGCGCAACCGCGCCGCCCCGCCAGGTCGAGAGTGAATTGAGCCACACGGGAACGGAATACTGCGCCGTGTCACGCCGGACCGGTCGGACCCGTATGCAACAGTGCTCATGCCTTCGCCTCGCCGGCGCTCAGCTCCGACATGCGCACGGGCGCTGGCACATTATTCGCTCACTGCGTTCGCTCCTCCGGGGGAGGGCGAGCTGCATCGAAAGGCTGGTTCGCATTCATGAATGCGATGGTGATGCCCCTGCTGCCGAGAGACGGGTTCACGGTTCGCCGTGTCGGTGAACGATGGGAACTGGTCAACTCGCGTTACTACGGGCGCGCCGTCGTCCTGCACAGCTGGCCACGCGACCGCCACACCGAGGCGTTCGAGCACTGCTATCGGCTCAACGGACGCACCGTCGAAGAATTTCGCGCCGCCTTCCGCTGACCCGCGGTTCGGCGAAACCCCATGCGGTACAAGCGCACAACGGTCGCTGTAACACACCGGGCTGCCGAGCTCAAGACGTGCGTCCTCGGCGCGGATGTGCGATCGTGGTCCCTCGTGCGTTACCCCATGGCCCCCACCCGGACAGTTCCCCGCGTGGCCGCATCCGCCTGTGTCCTGGCAGCGGCGGCGATCCTGATCCCGACCGCGCCCACCTTCCTCACCGGTGCCGCGGCGCCGAGCGCCTACGCCGCGCCCGGCTGCCTCGCCGGATTCGACTGCGATATGAGCAGCCGGATCGCCGCGGTCGACGCCTACCTGAAGACGCGGCCCGGCGTCACGGGTTATGTCGTCCGCGACCGGGTGACCGGCGGGGTGCACGCGAACGAGCACGCGGAGGACTCCGTCTGGACCGCCTCCACCATCAAGCTCGCGATCGCCGCCGACCTGCTGAACCGGGCCCGCGTCGGCGCCATCACGCTCCCGCCGGAGGACCGCGGCCTGCTCGAGTCGATGCTGGCGACCTCCAACGACGCCGCCGCCGACCTGCTCTGGAACAAGTACGCGGGCCCGGACCGGATGGCCTACAACAACGCCTTCCGCGCCAACGGCATGGTCTCGCTCGTCCCCCAGCCCACCAGCACCGCGCTCTTCCCCGACTGGTCGTTCCAGAAGTGCACCGCCGCCGACCTGGACCGGCTGATGGATCACGTGCTCACCGCGATGCATCCCGACGACCGCAACTACCTGCTCGATCGGATGCGCTCGGTCGACTTCAACCAGCACTGGGGCGTCTGGGGCGCTGGCGCGCGCATGCGGCCCGGACTCAAGAACGGCTGGTCGGCCGAGCAGGGCGGCTGGGTGGTCAACTCGGTCGGCTTCGCGGGCCCCGACGAGCGGTACACCCTGGCGATCATGACCTCGCTGGGCGACGCGGGCGGGTACACCGAGGGCGCCGAGACCGACACCAAGGTCGCGGAGATGCTGCTCTCCGGTCGCTGACCGGTCCTACCGCCGGCGGCGCAGCATCATGGGGGCGCCGTCGCGCGGGAAAGGAATCGTGGTGAATCCCCACGGCATTCGATAGTCGTCGGGGATCCGCCACTCGTATTCGCGCACCATCGCGGCGATCAGGGTCTTCACCTCGAAGGTGCCGAAGTGCATGCCGATGCACTTGTGCGCGCCCGCGCCGAAGGGCAGCCAGGCCAGGCGGTGCGAGTGGTCCTCGCGACGCGGTTCGGCGAATCGCAGCGGGTCGAAGACCTCGGGACGCGTCCACAGTTCCGGCAGCAAGTGGTTGACCTGATAAGCGAGGTCGACGGCGGTGCCCGCCGGAATGTAGTGGCCGAGGATCTCCGTGTCGCGCACGGCGCGGCGTACCAGGCCGGGCACCGGCGGCATCAGCCGCAGCGATTCCTTGACCACGAGGTCGAGCTCGCCCAGGCGGTCCAGATCCGCGATGGTCGTCGCGGCGTCGCCGGTTTCGGCGTCGGCGGCGAGCACCTCGTCGCGCACCCTGCGCTGCCATTCCGGATGTTTGCCCAGGTAGTAGGCGACGGCGGTGGCCGTGGTCGTCGTGGTGTCGTGGGCGGCCATGATCAGGAAGATCATGTGGTTCACCACGTCGGCGTCGGTGAACACCTCGCCGTCCTCGCTGCGGGCGTGGCACAGACCGGAGAAGAAGTCGGGCTCCTGCGAGCGGCGCTTGGCGGGCAGCATCTCGGTGAAGTACCGCTCCAGCACCCGTCTGCCACGCAGGCCGGCGCGCCAGTGCCCGCCCGGAATGGGATGACGCACGATCGACAGACCGGCGTGCGTGCATTCGACGAAGGCCTCGACGAGTTCGCGCCGCCGCGACCCGACATCGACCGCCATGAAGGTCTCCCCCGCGATCTCGAGCGTCAGCTCCTTGATCGTCGGGTACAGCCGCACCCTGCCGCCGTCTCGCCCCGGCGGCACCCAGCGGGCGACCGCGGCCCGCGCGACCGGCGTCAGCGTAGCGAGGTGCGCCGCGAGGCGTTCCCTGGTGAAGGCCTGCTGCATGATCCTGCGATGGAACATGTGTTCGTCGAATTCGAGCAGCAGTAGTCCGCGCCGGAAGAACGGGCCGATGAAATAGTCCCAGCCCTGGCCGAAATCCCGGCGTCGCCTGCCGAGCACCTCGTCGAGCGCCTCCGGTCCCGACACCAGCACGCGGTCGACGCCGAGCGAAGTGTTCAACGACACCGGTCCGTAGCGGCGGTGCCGCTCCATCATCTCGGCCGGGCCCCAGCGCATGTAGTGCAAAGCGCGACCCAGATAGGGCAGTCCGATATCGCCGCGCACCGGGACGGTCGCGCTGCCGCGCGGCGGAGCGGCCAGCACGCGTTGGCGTTCGGGCAGCCTGCGCAGCATGCGATCGATGACGCCCGTGTCGGGAATGTCGATGAGATACGCGTTCTCCGATGCGGCGTGCACCCTGCGGTTCCGGACGGCGACCCGGTCTTCGGTGACCATCGCACACCTCCCTGAACGACAGCATCTATCGTATTCTCTTCTTCGCAATCGTTCAGGCAGATCGGCGGCGGTCACTTCACTTCCCCACCCCGTCGATCGTGAGGTTCCGCACTACAGCACCCCCGGAACGGGGATCTCATGTGACGGTCCATGGCGGGCCGACTACGGTTGAAGCTTGTCGATAACCGTTCGCGGGGGAATCAGCCCCCCGATTGTCGAGGAGCAGGACGATGAGCACTCAGTCTGTGGAGAACCGTCGCCACAGGGTGGTGGTGATCGGCTCAGGCTTCGGCGGCCTGTTCGGCGCCAAGCACCTCAAGCGCGCCGACGTCGACATCACCCTGATTTCCAAGACCTCGACCCACTTGTTCCAACCGCTGCTCTACCAGGTCGCCACCGGCATCCTCTCGGTCGGCGAGATCGCGCCCGCCACCCGGCTCGTGTTGCGCAAGCAGCGCAACTGCCAGGTGTTGCTGGGTGATGTCATCGACATCGACCTGGCCGAGAAGACCGTCACCTCGACGCTGCTGAACCAGAACACGGTCACGCCGTTCGACAGCCTGATCGTCGCCACCGGCGCGCAGCAGTCGTACTTCGGCAACGACCAGTTCGCCACCTACGCCCCCGGCATGAAGACCATCGACGACGCGCTGGAGCTGCGCGGCCGCATCCTCGGCGCGTTCGAGGGCGCGGAGCTGGCGACCACCCAGGAACTACGCGACCGGCTGCTCACCTTCGTAGTGATCGGCGCGGGACCGACGGGCGTCGAATTGGCCGGGCAGATCGCCGAACTCGCCGATCGCACGCTCGAGGGCACCTTCCACAACATCGACCCGCGCGATGCCAGGGTCATCCTGATCGAGGGCGCGGGCGCTGTGCTCGGCCCGATGGGTCCCAAGCTGGGCGGCAAGGCTCAGCGCAGGCTCGAGAAGATGGGCGTCGAGATCCAGCTCAACGCCATGGTCACCGACATCGACGCGCACGGCGTCACGGTCAAGGACTCCGACGGCACCATCCGCAGGATCGAATCCTCGTGCAAGGTCTGGTCGGCGGGCGTGCAGGCGAGCCCGCTGGGCAAGATGCTCGCCGAGCGCTCCGAAGGCACCGAGGTCGACCGCGCCGGGCGCGTCATCGTCGAGCCCGATCTGACCATCAAGGGCCACCCCAATGTCTTCGTCGTCGGCGACTTGATGTCCGTGCCCGGCGTGCCCGGCCAGGCGCAGGGCGCGATCCAGGGCGCCACCTACGCCGCCAAGCAGATCAAGGCCGGGCTCAAGGGTGAGTCGCCCGCGGACCGTAAGCCGTTCAAGTACTTCAACAAAGGCAGCATGGCCACCGTCTCGCGGTTCAGCGCCGTCTGCCAGGTCGGCAAGCTGGAGTTCGGCGGGTTCATCGCCTGGCTGGCCTGGCTCGGACTGCACCTGTACTACCTGGTCGGCTACCGGAGCCGGATCATCACGGTCATCCAGTGGTTCGTCACCTTCCTCGGGCGCACCCGCGGACAGATGGCCGCCACCGAGCAGTGGGTGTTCGCGCGGCTCGCGTTGGAACAGGTCAACGAGGATCAAGAGGAGGCCGACGAACTCGCGGCCGCCCTCGGCGCGCCGCCCGCGAGCAACGGCCGCGCGCCAGGGAAAACGGTAACCGACCGCGCGGTTTCCTAACTCCGCGAAAGCCGCTCCTCGCCATTGGTTTTCGGCCGGGTGGCGAGCTTTCGCGCGGTCCGGTCGAGTCGACCGACCGTGACTCACTTGTCGTACTGCGGATTTCCACCAATCCGTGTGGCGCTCGGGTCCGAATGTGGGACGTCGAGCAATGTCATCCACGACGAAAGGTGAGTATGGGGACAGGCAAGCACAGGGCTCCCAACCCGCAGCGGCAGAAGGTGGGCTCGATGGTCGCGGCGGGCGCGGTTCCGCTGGTGTTGGCGCTCGTCGGCACCGGGACCGCGAATGCCGAGCCCGCACAGTCGAATACTGTCTCCCAGCGCGAGCAGGCGAAGCAGTTGCCCGCGGCCGATGCGTCCGACGTCGTTCCGTACGAGGGCCTGATCATTCCGGACGACACGCACAGCTCGCTACAGTGGGCGCGGCCCGCGCCGGAGCAGAGCTACCTGGCACCGGTCGGTGTGCTGCACCCGCCGATCCCTGTGGAGCCGGTGCCGCCGATCGCGCCGCCGCCGGGTCAGTTCCGCTTCGGTGACGTCACGGTGGCTACTCCCGACTGGATCGACCACGAACAGGCGATCCAGATCAACGATGCCGCCGCCGTGACCGAGGCGAATCTCGCGACGTTCCTCGACTCGGTCGGCATGGAGCGCAGCCGGTCCGACCGCATCGCCGCGCAGACCGTCGGCACCGCGGCCATGGGCGCCGTGGCGGGCGTCTCGTCGTCGGTGCCGATCGCGGTTACCTCGGGGATGGTGGGCGCGGCGGCCGGCCTGGTGGCCGGTCTGCCGTTCGCGCCGATCGGCCTCCTCGTGGGACCGGCGCTGGGCGCCGCGATAGGCACCGCGGCGATCACCGTCCCCGCCGCCATCGTGGGCGCGGCCGCCGGTGCGGCAGTCGGCGCGGCAGGCGGCTTCATCGCCCCCGCGCGAGTTCTCGGCGACTGAACGCGCGGTACGCGCTTCCGGCGGGAAGGTGTTGCCGGAAGGCAGAGAGCAGGGCGGGATTTCGACGCGAATGTCGGAATCCCGCCCTTTGGGCATCAGCGGGGAGTCGCGGCCGCCCGGCCTCGGTCAGGCGGCTGACCACCGACCGGCACCGAAACCGCTGTGCCGCTCGATGTTCGCGGGCTCACCGTCGCGCTCAGCCGCGGCCCCACCGCGGTGAACAGGCTCCCGCCCGCGGCGAGCGGCAGCCGCGCCGCGGTCAGTCCGAAGGTCTCGACGGGCCGATCGTCGGGGTAGACGAGTTCGCTGTCGAGTGCGCGCGGAGCCGCGAGCGCGTCGTCGGTGGCGGTGTGAGCCCCGAGCTCGAGACGATGGCGCAGCAGCGGCAGATTCGCCAGATCGGCGATCAGGTCGCCGCGCCACGCGCCGCGCTCCTCGTCCGCACGGCCGACCTGCACGCGTTCGCGCAGCCGCAGGCGTGCGCTCGCCGCGAGCAGAACAGTGGTGACCGCACAGTGGTCGGCGCCGCCCGCCACGATCGTCGGTTCGGTCTCCACATCCAGTTCTCCGCCGTCGGCGACCTCGAAACGCCAGCGCGCGAACGACATTCGGGTCGCGGCGCCGGGGAGCGCGATGGTCGCCGCGACCGACCGCAGCGTGAGCCGGGCGCCGGGGCCGACCGCGACCGAGACGTCGATTTCGTCGCCGCCGAGCGGGGTTGCGGCGGTCCCGATCAGGTGCACGGTGTCCGGTCCGGTCCGGCGGGCGGCCAAGCCGCCGGAGGCGTGAATCTCCGGAAGCGTGCCCGCGGCGACGATCCTCAGCTCGGTGCGCAACGGTTCACTGCGCTGTAGTTCATCGCGCAGCGGTTCACTGCGCTCGGCTCGATTGCGCTGCGGTTCGCAGCGCCGTGCTTCATCGTCCTCCGGTTCGCAGCGCCGTGCTTCGACGCGCCGGGGTTCACTCCGCCTCGGCCGCGGCGGCGAGGGCTGCGGCGGCGAGCTGTTCGCGCACCCATGCCAGCACCGGGGTGGCGGCGGGGTCCTCGGTCAGGGAGAGCATCGCGGTTGGCCTGCCCTCGCGCACCTTGGCCGCGTCGCGCTCCATCACCCCGAGATCCGCGCCGACCAGCGGGGCGAGGTCGGTCTTGTTGACCACCAACAGGTCCGAGAAGGTGACGCCGGGGCCACCCTTGCGCGGCACCTTGTCGCCGCCGGCCACGTCGACGACGAAGATCTGCACGTCGATCAGGCCGGAGGAGAACGTCGCGGTGAGGTTGTCGCCGCCGGATTCCACCAGGATCAGATCCAGCGGCGGGTTGGCCGCGATCAGGTCGTCGATGGCGTCCAGGTTGGCGGTGATGTCGTCGCGGATGGCGGTGTGCGGGCAGCCGCCGGTTTGCACGGCGGTGATCCGCTCGTCCGGCAGCACCGCGTGGCGGCGCAGGAAGTCCGCGTCCTCGGTGGTGTAGATGTCGTTGGTCAGCACGGCCAGCGACAGTTCCTCGCGCAACTGTCTGCACAGCGCCGCGACCAGCGCGGTTTTGCCCGAGCCGACGGGACCGCCGATGCCGATGCGCAGCGGCTCCCCCGGTGTCCGCTCCCGTTTCGGCCGGTCGTGCGAATGGTGGTGCGGTTCACCGTCGATCAGGTGCGGTGGCATCCGGCATCTCCTCTCTCGAAAACGTGTCAGCTGGCGAACAGCGGCATGTCGCGGTGACGGTGCCGCTCGGCGAGCACGTCTTGCAGCGGATCCGACAGCGCGGCCAGACCGTCGGCGGCCTCCGACGCGGTGCGGTCGCAGAGTTCGGCCAGCCGGACGGTGCAAGCTGCGACGGCGGCGGGATCGAGCGCGAGCAGCCGCTGGGCGGCGGTGGCGGCGCCGGTGAGGGTGGTGTAGACGACGACGTCGGCCGTCTCGCGCGGACCGATCGCGCAGGCGCGCCCCACCGCGCCGAACACCGTCGACAGGTGCGGGCGTGCCGCGAGCTCGGCCCAATCATGGTGCGGCCAGATATGTTTGGCCAAGCGCAACAGCCCGCGACCCTGCGCGCGCGAGGCAGCTCGCGCGGCCGGTGCCGGGGTGCGCGCGTC
>NZ_BDCF01000038.1 GCF_001613365.1 Nocardia xishanensis NBRC 101358 | reverse complement strand
CCCCCGGCTTCGCCCCGGCGGAGAACCCGGACCCGCAGGCGGTCATCGAGTTCCTCGAGGGCAAGGGCATCCCGTTCACGACTTGGGCGGGCTGGTACCGGCTCGATGCCCACGAGCGCGCGCTCGGCGAGCCCGAGGGCCGCGAGCGCGTCAAGGTCGTCGAGCGCGCCGACATGCTCCGCGCGAGCCTCGGCTGACCGCCCCGAACGCCGCACCGAAAGGCAACCGCGATGACCCAGCCGCTGGTATCGAAGGAACGGATCGCGCAGGCGCTCGCGATGGTCCAGGATCCCGAAATCCACCGCCCCATAACCGAATTGAACATGGTCGACGCCATCGATGTGCATCCGGGCAACCGGATCGCCGTCCGGGTGCTGCTCACCGTCGCGGCCTGCCCGATGCGGACGACGATCGATCGCGACGTCCGCGCCGCCGTGCTCGACGTTCCCGGCGTCGCCGAGGTGACCGTCGAGTTCGGCGTGATGTCCGACGAGCAGCGGGCCACGCTGCGCACCCGGCTGCGCGGCGGCGCGCAGGACGATGTCGTGCCGTTCGCGCAGCCAGACTCCAGGACCCGCGTCTTCTGCGTGGCCTCCGGCAAGGGTGGCGTCGGAAAGTCCACCGTCACGGTCAATCTCGCCGCCGCCATGGCCGCGCGCGGGCTCGCGGTGGGCGTGCTGGACGCCGACATCCACGGCCATTCGATCCCCGGGATGCTCGGCGTCACGGGCGCGCCGACCCAAATCGATCGGCTGATCGTGCCGCCGACGGCCCGCGGCGTGCGTGTCATCTCGATCGGCATGTTCGTCGATTCGGACAAGCCGGTGGTGTGGCGCGGGCCGATGCTGCACCGCGCGCTGCGGCAGTTCCTCGCGCAGGTGTTCTGGGGCGATCTGGACGTGCTGCTCGTCGACCTGCCGCCAGGCACCGGCGACATCGCGATCTCGCTGGCGCAGCTGCTGCCAACCGCCGAACTGCTGATCGTCACCACGCCGCAGCCGACGGCGGCCCGGATCGCCGAGCGGGCGGGCGCCGTCGCGGCGGATACAGGGCAGCGGGTGGCCGGGGTCGTGGAGAACATGTCCTGGTACGAGGACCCCACGGGTGGCCGTCACGCCCTGTTCGGCGCGGGCGGTGGTCGTGTCGTCAGCGACCGTCTGGCCGCCTTGCTTGGCACTGCCTGTCCGCTGCTCGGGCAGATTCCGCTCAATTCGGAGGTGGGCGCCGCGGGGGATCGGGGCGCGCCGATCGTTCTCGCCGAACCGGACTCGGCGGCCGCGGAAGTGTTCCGCGAGGTGGCGCAGCGGCTCGTCGTGCGCCCGCGCGGTTTGGCGGGTCGTCCGCTGGCGGTCGCGGTGCGATAGCCCGACGAGCGAAAGTCGTTGCAGAGGCGGCGGGCCTGAGTTACGGCCCGACGCGATCCTGCGCGATCCCGACGGCGAGCGGATCTACGACGCGATCGCCTTCGATTACGAGCGGACCTTCGGCAAGCCGGACGGCACGCACGCGGTGCGGTCGAAGAAGTCCGACACGGTACTGCGGCCCTGGCTCGCGGCACACCCGGGCGGCACGGTGGTGGAACTCGCCGAATGGGCCTCGTTCATCCGCGCCTTCCGGCGCTGGAACGGCTGCCCGCCGCGGGAATTTCGTTCCCGCGGCAGGCATTCCGGGCAATCGCTCGAGCGGGCCTCCGGCCGCGCTCCTGCCGCGGCCGCCGGACGTCGGCCCGGCCCGCTAGATCTTGCGGATCACCGTCACGACCTTGCCGAGAATGCGGGCGTCGTTACCCGGAATCGGCTCGAACAGCGGGTTGTGCGGCATCAGCCAGACGTCCTTGCCGCTGCGCTTGAAGGTCTTCACCGTGGCCTCGCCCTCGATCATCGCGGCCACGATGTCGCCGTTGTCCGCGACGTTCTGCTGACGGACGACCACCCAGTCGCCGTCGCAGATGGCGGCGTCGACCATCGACTGACCGACGACCTTCAGCAGGAACAGCGAACCGTCGCCGACGAGTTCGCGCGGCAGCGGGAACACGTCCTCGACGGCCTGCTCGGCGAGGATCGGCCCACCGGCGGCGATCCGGCCGAGTACCGGAACGAACGTCGGCGTCGGACGGTTCGGATCGATCGCGGCCGATTCGGCATCCTCGACTGCGGCGCCGGGCAGGCTGGTCACCGCGCGCACCGCCTCGTCGAGCCCGCGGACGTCGACCGCGCGGGGGCGGTTGGGGTCGCGGCGTAAATAGCCCTTGCGCTCCAGAGCCCGGAGCTGATGGGCGACCGATGAGGTGGAGGTCAACCCGACCGCGTCGCCGATCTCGCGGATGCTCGGCGGGTAGCCGCGCTCGCTCACCGAGGTCCGGATGACCTCCAGCACCTTGCGCTGACGCACGGTGAGATCTGCCCCGGTCAGCGACGTGTCGCCGCCGACTCCGCTCTCATTGCCCGTGTCGTCTGTGTGGCTCACCGCAACCGCCCTTCTCGTCGTTGATGTCGCCTCTCGAATTTAGTCCGGTACCGCCGAGGTTTCAAACATCTGTTCGACGCATGTCGGGCGTTTCGTGCTGACTTCGACTGCGGCGCGTGGTAGAAATCGAACATCAGTTCTTCGAACATGTGATCGAATGAGATTCCCTTCGAGCCATCCAGCCTGCATCCACAGGAGGTTTGTCCGATGAACACAGCGACCCGCGAACTTCGCCCCATCGCCCCGGACGTGCGGGACACCGCCGATGATCTGGGCTCCGACTCCACTCTCCGGGTACGTCTGCGCGCCGTGGGCGCGCCCGGTCGGGAGGTGGCCGATCGCCGTCCTCGCGTGAGTAGGCCTGGCGGCGTCGACCTCTACCGGCGCGGTCCCGTGCGCACGCCCGCGTCCCACCGCCCGCGCGCGGCGCACCCGGTGCCGAGCGTGGAGCAGGCGCAGCTGGGCTTCGCGGTGCTCGCCGTCGCCGCTCTGCTGAGCGCGCTCGTGGTAGCCGGGCTGCTCGGGTTGGCGCACTGGCGGGCGGGTGCCGTCGTCGGTCCCGATTCCTCCACCTCGATTCCCGCCGAGATCGGGCAGCAGCCGGTCTATGGTGATTTTCCGCGCTGATTCGCAGGGGCGCCAGATCGGCGGATTCCGTCGCCGTTCACGGGAGGTCGAGCGAGCTCCGCGGGGGTCTCTCATCTTCCGTTGCGTATCAACTCGATTCGATACGGCAAGTCGGCCATTCGGCGTGGCCGAAAATCTCGATCGGCAACTAGAACGCGTTGCTACTGTGCTGAAAACGTGACCCGGGCAACATTTTTGCCTCGAACGATTTCGGACTCATGCAATGACGCAGCGATTCACCGCAGGCGGCGCGCTCCGCACCTTCGCCGGGCTGTTCTTCTGTCTTCTCTTGGGAATCGGCGCGATTCCCGTCGCCAACGCCGCTCCGGCCTACCTCGACTATCTCGATCTACCGTCGGTGAACGGCGACGGCGAGCACGGCGGCGGCCTCAATCCCGCACTGCCGCTGGACGAACCGACGCTGCGCGTGGCGCTGCACCAGGCGCGTGCCGACGGCGTCGCGCCGCAACGCTATGCGACGCTGCTGCATCAGTATTGGCTCGTGGTGGCCACCGGCAACGCCGCGATCGATCTGGCCGGCTGGGACCCGAGCCGCGGCGCACCGGCCAACGAGCGCACCTTCAACCAGGTATACGTCAACTACCTGCGGCTCACCACGACGCATCCGGAGTTCTACTGGGCCGGTCTGGCGGGGATCGCGGGCGGCTCGTTCGCCTCGGGTTTCTTCGACATGAGCGACGTCGGCGTAGTGCTCGACGTGCCGGGCATTCATCAGCTCGGCAACACCGTCGCCGACCTGCTGCGCGGGACCCCCGAAGAACTGATCGGCGAACTGCCCGCCGACATCAGGCTGCTGGCCACCCAGGGCGCGCGCCTGTCCGCCGAGGACGTCGCCTGGTATCAGACCCGGCTGATGGTCATGCAGAAGCACATCTTCACCGACTTGGTTCCCATGCACGAAGCCTTTGTCGCGCTCGGCATGCCGGGCATCGAGGAGATGTACGCCGCGGGCATCATCGACGCGGACATCCGCGCCGCGTGGCAGTCGATCACGGCGGGCACCCGCGACGGCTACATCGACGCGCTGATCCGGATGACCGACCGGGAGCAGAACCACGTCATCGCCGACCAGTGGGACGTCACCGCCGCGGGCCGCGACGGCATCGGGCGGGTGCTCACCTACGTCAGCACCATCGCCGGCAAGCCCGCGGTGCCCGGCGTGCGGGCACCGGGCGTCTTCGCCCCGGCCACCGTGCGCACCGGTCTGGGCGGACGGCAGGTGGCGCTGCGCACCGCGCTGCCCGCCTTCAATTGGGCCGACCGCGGAGACCGCTGGACCTACATCATGGGCGACTTGGTGCCGCGCCACATCGACATGGAGACCGACGCGGTGCTCGCGGCGGCGGTGCTCGGCGAGTCGTTCTGGCACAAACTCACCCGCGGCAGGCTGGTCCCGCGCCTGCCCGAACTGCTCGCCGACCTCACCGCGCAGTGGCGGTTGATCGAGTGATGCGGCCCGCCGGGCGAAAGGCCCGGTGACCACCCGGGTATCCTCGAAGAGCTATGGAGGTATACGGCGTGTCAATGCGGGTATACCTTGTGCCGGGTACATCGACGAAGGATCTCTCGGATGCATTGCCCGTACTGCCGACACCCTGACTCGCGGGTGGTCGACTCGCGCGAGGCCGAGGAAGGCGCGGCCATCCGCCGTCGACGTTCGTGCCCGAACTGTGGGCGGCGTTTCACCACGGTCGAGACCGCCATACTGTCCGTGGTCAAGCGCAGCGGCGTCACCGAACCGTTCAGCCGGGAGAAGGTCATCCGCGGCGTGCGTCGCGCCTGCCAAGGCCGCGAGGTCGACGACGACGCCCTGAACCTGCTGGCCCAGCAGGTCGAGGATGCCGTGCGCGCGACGGGTTCGCCGGAGGTACCGAGTCACGAAGTCGGCCTCGCCATCCTCGGTCCGCTGCGCGATCTCGACGAGGTCGCCTATCTGCGCTTCGCATCGGTCTACCGGTCCTTCACCTCCGCCGAGGATTTCGAACGCGAGATCCAGCAGATGCGTGAGGCGCGCGCCGCGGCGGGCGTCGCCGCTGACTGACCCGGGTGCGTCCGAGCCCGCCGGAAGGAATCCGGCGGGCTTGCTGTTCCGCGCTGCGACGACGTCCGCTCACCGGCGGATCGCGGCGATCGCTTTCTCGATTCGCTTGGCGGACACCGGATACGGCGTGCCGAGCTTCTGCGCGAACAGGCTCACCCGGAATTCCTCGATCATCCACCAGATCTCGACGACGTCGGGGGCTTGCTTGCGCCCGTCGGGCAGCGCGGCGAGCAAACGGTCGTACGCGGCGAGGACGCGGTCGAGCTCGGCCATGCCCTGCCGGTCGCGGACGGCGGAACCGGGCAGCGACTCCAGCCGGACCAGCGCGGCGCGCAGGTAACGTGGGAGGTTCCGCAGGCGGGCACTGCCCCATTCGGCGACGAAGCCGGGGAAGACCAAGTCGTCGAGCTGGTGCCGAACGTCCTCGGCGATGTCGCGCTCCGCGACGCCGCCCAGCAACGAGGTCACCCGGTGCGCTTCGGCCAGCACCGGCACCACCAGGCGGACGATGCGGGCGACCTCGGTGGCCAGCCGGGGACGGATCGCGGCGACGAGCGCCTCGAAGCGGTCGGGGCTGTGCACCGGACCGCCGGCCGCCGCGATCAGCTCGTCGGCGGCCGCGGCGCGGCAGTCCTCGACCAGACCCTCCAACGAACCGTACGGATTCTGGCTCAGCGCAAGGCGATCCGTGGGCGAGAGGCCCGAGGTGACGGTCCGCGCGGAAGTAGGTATCGCGTGCAGTACCAGGGCGCGGGTGCCCGCTCGCATCGCGGCGGCCTGTTGGGCGGGGGAGCTGAGCACGCGCACGGCGACGCCCTCGCCCTCGGGCACCAGCGCGGGATACCCGGTCACGGTCTGCCCGGCGACCTGGCGGCGCACCGTCGGTTCGACGGTGCCGAGGGATTCCGAGGTCCACACCGTGGCCGCGGCGCGCTCGGCGCCCGCGGTCGCCCGCGCCACCGACGCCGACACCTGTTCGGCGAGTTGGGTCTTGAGCGCGGCGAGGCTCTTGCCCTTCGCCAGCACCCGGCCCCTGGCGTCGACCGCGGCGAAGGTCATCCGCAGGTGGTCCGGCAGCGCGGCGGGGTCGAGGTCGTTCGGCGTGATGGTCACCGAGCCGAGCCGGGACAGCTCCCTGGCCAGGCCGGTGCGCAGCGGCTCGGCGCGCGGGGTGAGCGCGGCCAGCGCGGCGGCGGCGAAGTCGGGGGCGGGAACGACGCTGCGCCGCAACGTCTTCGGCAGTGTCTTGATCAGCGCCGCCGCCAGCTCCTCGCGCATGCCCGGCACCAGCCAGTCGAAGCCGACGGCACGCACGTGCGCCAGTTGCTCGACGGGAATGCGCACGGTGACGCCGTCGTCCTCCTGGCCCGGCTCGAACTGGTAGGTCAGCGGGAAGCTCAGCTCGCCCTGGCGCCAGGCGTCCGGGAAGGCCGTCGGGTCCAGCGCCGCCGCGTTCGCGTTGACCACGGTGGACTTCGAGAAGTCCAGCAGCGCGGGATCTTTCCGCTTCGCCGTGCGCCACCAGCTGTCGAAGTGGCGCGCCGAGACGACCTCGGCGGGGACCCGCTGGTCGTAGAACTCGAACAGCACCTCGTCGTCGACCAGGATGTCGCGGCGGCGGGCCCGGTGCTCGAGATCGGCCACGTCGTCGAGCAGCTCCCGGTTGCGGTGGAAGAAATCGTGTTTGGTCTGCCACTCGCCCTGTACCAGCGCGTGCCGCAGGAACAGCTCGCGCGACACCTCGGGATCGATTCGCCCGTAGTCGACGGGCCGGCTCGTCACCAGCGGCACACCGTAGAGCGTGACCCGCTCGTAGGCGCGCGCCGCGCCGCGCTTGGCCGACCAGTGCGGTTCGGAGTAGGTGCGCTTCACCAGGTCGCCCGCGAGCCGCTCGGCCCACTCGGGTTCCACCCTGGCCGCGATGCGGCCGAACAAGCGGGACGTCTCGACGAGTTCGGCGGCCATCACCCAGCGCGGCGGCTTCTTGGCCAGCGACGAGCCGGGGAAGATCATGAACTTGGCGCCGCGCGCGCCGAGGAACTCCCTGCTCTCCGCCTCGCGCACGCCGATGTGCGAGAGCATGCCCGCCAGCAGCGACTGGTGGATCGCGGTGGAATCCCACGGTAGGCCGTCGTTGCCGGACGCGACGACGGGGACCTCCGAGGACTTGTCCGCTCCCCGGCCGCCGCGCCGCCTGCGGTTCGACGCGACGGAGCCGTCGCGGCCCGCAGGCGCGGATTCCGTTGTCGCGCGGGCAGGTCGCGAGCCGCGGCCGTCGGCCGACCAGCCGAGCCCCTTGGTGATGGTGCGCAGCTGCCCGTGCAGGTCCTGCCACTCCCTGATCCGCAGGTAATGCAGGAACTCCTCGCGGCACATCCGCCGGAACTGATTGGACGACAACGATTTGCGCTGCTCGGTGAGGTAGTCCCAGAGCCGCAGGTAGGCGAGGAAATCCGAGCCTTCGACGACGAACCGCGCGTGCTTGGCGTCGGCGGCCTGCTGGAACTCGGCGGGCCGCTCGCGGACGTCCTGGATGGACAGCGCCGCGACGATGATCAGCACCTCGGTCAGGCAACCGTTGCCGTTGGCCTGCACCAGCATGCGCGCCATGCGCGGATCGACCGGCAGCTGCGCCATCTCGCGGCCGACCGGCGTGAGCGCGAGCGCGGAATCGGGACTGGCCGCGCCGCGCGCCAGCGCGCCCAGCTCCTCGAGCAGCGCGATGCCGTCGCGGATCGCGCGCTTGTCCGGCGCCTCCACGAACGGGAAGTTCTCGATGTCGCCGAGCCCGAGCGCGGTCATCTGCAAGATGACGGCGGCCAGGTTGGTGCGCAGGATCTCCGGTTCGGTGAAGGCGGGCCGCGATTCGAAATCGTCCTCGGAGTACAGCCGGATCGCGATGCCGTCGGCGACGCGGCCGCAGCGTCCCGAGCGCTGCCTGGCCGACGCCTGGGAGACCGGTTCGATCGGCAGCCGCTGCACCTTGGTGCGCATCGAATACCGGGAGATGCGCGCGGTGCCCGGATCGATCACGTAGCGGATGCCGGGCACGGTCAGCGAGGTCTCCGCGACGTTGGTGGCCAGTACGACGCGGCGGCCGGTGTGCGACTGGAAGACCCGGTGCTGCTCGGCGGCCGACAGCCGCGCGTACAGCGGCAGGATCTCGGTGCGCGGCAGTTTCAGGTCGCGCAGTGCGTCGGCGGTGTCGCGGATCTCGCGTTCGCCGGAGAGGAAGACCAGCACGTCGCCGTCGCCCTCGGCGAACAGCTCGCGCACCGCGTCGCCGATGGCGTCGACGGGGTCGCGGTCCACCACGCGGGTGTCCTCGTCGTCCTCGTCGGCGGCGGGCAGCTCGAGACTCAGCGGCCGGTACCTGATCTCGACCGGATACGACCGGCCGGACACCTCGACAATCGGTGCGGGCGTGCCTTTTTCGTCGGCGAAATGCCGCGCGAACAGCTCCGGATCGATCGTCGCGGAGGTGATGATCACCTTCAGGTCGGGACGGCGCGGCAGCAGCTGCTTCAGATAGCCGAGCAGGAAGTCGATGTTGAGGCTGCGCTCGTGCGCCTCGTCGATGATGATCGTGTCGTAGCGGCGCAGCAGCCGATCGCGCTGGATCTCGGCGAGCAGGATGCCGTCGGTCATCAGCTTGACCAGGGTGCGTTCGGAGGCCTGGTCGGTGAACCGCACCGTGTAGCCGATCACGTCGCCCAGCTCGGTACCCAGTTCCTCGGCGATGCGTTCGGCGACGGTGCGCGCGGCCAGCCTGCGTGGCTGGGTGTGGCCGATGGCGCCGCGGATGCCACGACCGAGCTCCAGGCAGATCTTGGGGATCTGGGTCGTCTTGCCGGAGCCGGTCTCGCCCGCGACGATCACCACCTGGTTGTCGGCGATGGCCTTCGCGATGTCTGCGCGGCGGGCGGTGACGGGCAGCTGCTCCGGGTACCGGATCCGCGGCACCGCCGCGCGGCGCGCTTCCACGCGCAGCTCGGCGGCGGTGATGTCGGCGGCGATCTCGTCGAGGTCCGTGTCGCGCGCCCGGTCCAGCCGACGCCGCAGCCGGTACTCGTCGCGGAGGGAGAGATTCGCCAGGCGGGTGCGGAGCGCGCGGGTTCCGGTATCAGCTGTCCTGGTCATTGCGTCGTCCAGCGTACCGGGAGGGGCATCACGGCCCGCCGTTGCCGGGCCGCCGCGGCATCCGCAGCCGGTAGCTGAGCGTATGCCAACGGCGGTGATTCGGCCGGTCGCGCGCCATCCGATGTGCGAAGATCGCCCCATGGACGCGGGCTCGGGCACGTCGTGGGTGGTCAGAGGACTTCGTGTTGCCTTCGGTGTACTCGGCATCGTGGCGCTGGCCTGGATCCCGCTGCGCAATATGGATGCGGACACCTTCTCCATCGCGAACTACTTCAGCTACTTCACCATCCAGTCGAACGTGTTCGGGGTGCTCGTACTGCTGATCGGCGGCCTGCGGGACCCGGTGTCGCGCCGCTGGCAGGCGCTTCGCGGCGCCGCGACGCTCTACCTGTTGATCACCGGCGTGGTGTACGCCGTGCTGCTGGCGAATATCGACGTGATGCTCACCGACAAGTGGATCAACGACATCCTGCACCGCAGCCTGCCGCTCGTGCTGGTGCTGGATTGGATCCTGGTGCCGGTGAGCCTGGGGGTCACCGGCAGCCTCATCGGCGGCTGGCTGATCTATCCCGCGGCGTACGGCTTCTACACCCTCGCGCGGGGACCGATCGTGGACTGGTACCCGTATCCCTTCCTCGACCCCACCGGCCAGGGGTATGTCTCCCTGATCATCGGCTCGATCGTATTGACCGGCGTGTTCGCGCTGCTGGCGGTGGCCGTCGCCGCTCTCGGCGGGCTCGCCGAGCGGTGGCGCGAACCCAGCGAGGTGGTGACATGAACGAGCGCGGCACCAGCGCCTTGTGGCACGGCTTCGCCGATATGGGCGCCGTCGAACGGGACGGCGCGTTCGTGATCGCTCGCGGTGCGGGCGCCTACGTCTACGACGAGGCGGGCGCCCGGTATCTCGACGCCACGGCCGGGTTGTGGTTCGCCAACATCGGGCACGGACGCGCCGAGATGGCCGACGCGGTCGCCGGCCAGTTGCGCACCATCGCGCACTACTCCAACTTCGGCGACCTGGCCGAAGCTCCCACCAGGGAACTCGCCGAGCGGCTCGCGGCGATCGCCCCGGTACCCGGCAGCAAGATCTTCTTCACCTCGGGCGGCTCCGACGCGATCGACACCGCCGCCAAGCTGGCCAGGCGCTACTGGCACGAAGTGGGCAGGCCGGAGAAGACGATCGTGGTGGGCAGGGAGCGCGCCTATCACGGAATGCACGTCGCGGGAACGGCTTTGGCGGGCCTGCCGCTCAATCGTGCGGGGTATGGCGAACTCATGCCCGACGCGCGCATCATCGCGTGGGACGACGCGAAGGCGCTGCTCGCGCTCATCGAAGAGGTCGGCGCCGACCGTATCGCCGCCTTCTTCTGCGAGCCGATCATCGGCGCGGGCGGGGTGTACCTGCCGCCGCAGGGTTATCTGGGCGAGGTCCGCCGCATCTGCCGCGAGCACGACATCCTGTTCGTCGTCGACGAGGTGGTCACCGGGTTCGGGCGCATCGGCGGAAGCTGGTTCGCCTCGACCCGATTCGACCTGCGACCCGACATCATGACCACCGCCAAGGGGCTGACCAGCGGCTATCAGCCGATGGGCGCGGTGTTCGCCGCGCCGCAGGTGGCCGAGCCGTTCTTCGGCGGCGGCGTCTGGTGGCGGCACGGGTACACCTACGGCGGGCACGCCGCCGCGGCCGTCGCCGGGCTGGTCAACCTCGACATCATCGAACGCGAGAACCTGCTCGCCGAGGCCGCCAGGCTGGAGACCACCTTGCACGAGAAGCTGGCGCCGCTGGCGGCGCATCCGAGGGTGGCCGAGGTGCGCAGCGGACTCGGCGCGGTGGCCGCGGTGCAGCTGGCCGAACCGTCCGAAGCTCCGTCTTTCGTCAAACAATTACGCGCCCAAGGGGTTTCGAGCCGAGCCGCGGGTCAGGGAGCGATGCAGGTCTCGCCCGCCTTCGTGATGACCGACGCGCAGGTCGACGAGCTGGTGGCGGGGTTCGCCCGAGCGCTGGGCTGATCGCGCCGGTTCACAGCGCCGATGTCATGAAAACGCTGTGCGGGTCGTCGGTGTACTCGCCGAAGGGCGGACAGACCTGGAAGCCGTGCCGCGCGTAAAGGCGTTGGGCGGGAAGATAATAGGGTGCGGCGCCGGTCTCCAGGCTGAGCCTGCGGTAGCCGCGGGCGCGCGCTTCGCCGACGATGTGCCGCAGTAGTGCCGCCGCGACGCCACGCCCCGTGTGCCCGGCCGCGGTGCGCATGGATTTGATCTCGCCGTGGGTGGCGTCGAGTTGTTTGAGGGCGCCGCAACCCAGGAGTTCGTCGTTCTCGCGCGCGCTCCAGAAGGTGATGCCCGGCTGCCGGAGTTCGGTGAGATCGAGCGCGTGCATGCTGCCCGCAGGGGAATTGGCGTGCATCTCGGCCAGGTGGGTGGCCAGCAGGTCGATGATGTCGGGGCCGGTGAGGCCGTCGACGGCGATGCGCAGGCCGGTGCGCGACGGGTGCTCCTCGGTGTGGCTCGACATAGCGTCCAGCATGGTTGCACGCCGGGCTCTCGACGGGATTGTGTGAGACACCTTACTGTGAGGACACCCGCCGTCATATCGAGTGCCCCCGGCTCTCCAGTGCCCCAGCTCAGGTGGATCCATGAACCGTGTCACCACTTTCGGCTCCGCCGCGCTCGGCGCGGCCCGCCGCGTCGCCGACGAGACCTACTACGCGACCCTGGCGGTCCGCGCGGGCTTGGCCACGCCGCAACGGCCGGACCGGCTGGCGCGAATGGGCATGGCGGTGGCGCGCTCGGGCATGCTCGGCGGACTCGTGACGATCGCGGCGCTGCGCTACCGGGACCGGGCCGCGCTCATCGATGAACTCGGCGCGGTGAGCTTCCGCGAGCTCGACGAGCGCAGCACCGCGTTGGCCAATGCGTGGCGGGCGCGCGGCCTGCGCGACGGCGAAGGCGTCGCGGTGCTGGCGCGCAACCACCGCGGCTTCCACTACGCGGTGTTCGCCGCGGCCAAATGCGGCGCGGAGATCATCCTGCTCAACACCGATTTCGCCGGGCCGCAGCTGCGCGAGGTGCTCGCCAGAGAAGGCGCCGACCTGCTGGTCTACGACGACGAATACACGGGCGTCCTCGGCGATCTGCGGCCGCCGCGCGGGCGCTACCGCGCCTGGACCGACGCGCCGGCGGTCGACTCGCTGGAGAACCTGATCGCGGGCGGCTCACGGAAGCCGCCGCGCAGGCCGAGCACCCACGCCAGAATCATCCTGCTGACCAGCGGCACCACCGGAACCCCGAAGGGCGCGCCGCGCCGTGAGCCGACCTCGCTGGCTCCGCTCGGCGCCGTCCTCGGCCGGGTTCCCTTCCGCGTCAAGGAGATCACCGAATGTCCTGCGCCGCTGTTCCACACACTCGGCTTCGCGCACGCCGTGATGGCCGTCGGCTTCGGTTCGACCTTGGTGATCCGCCGCCGTTTCGATCCGCGCGCGGTGCTCGACAGCCTGCACCGCCATCGCGCCACCGCGTTGATCGCGGTGCCCGTGATGCTGCAGCGGCTCGTCGATCTCGGGCCAGAAGCCCGTGCCGGCCACGACTTCTCGCGGCTGCGGATCATCTTCGTCGCGGGCTCGCAGCTGGGCGCGGAGCTGTGCGTGCGCGTCACCGAGGCGTTCGGGCCCGTGGTCTACAACCTCTACGGCTCGACGGAGGTGGCCTACGCGACCATCGCCACGCCCGCGGACCTGGCGGTCGAGCCGGGCTGCGTCGGCACCCCGGTGCCGAGCACCACGGTGAAGATCTTCGACGACAACGACGCCGAGCTGCCGCCCGGCCGCACCGGGCGCGTCTTCGTCGGCAACGACTATCAGTTCGAGGGCTACACGGGTGGTGGCGACAAGGTACGTATCGGCGGCCTGATGTCCACCGGTGACGTCGGCCATTTCGACAGCGCAGGAAGGCTTTTCATCGACGGTCGTGACGACGACATGATCGTCTCCGGCGGTGAGAACGTCTTTCCCGGCGAGGTCGAGGAACTGCTCGCCGCTCACCCCGCGGTCGAGGAGGTGAGCGCATTCGGCGTCGACGACGAGCGCTACGGCCAGCGCCTGCGGGCGGTTGTCGTGGTGCGCGCCGGGCACGCGCTCACCGAGGACGAGGTGCGCGAGCACGTGAAGGCGCACCTGGCTCGGTTCAAGGTGCCGCGCGACGTGCTCTTCGTCGACAGCCTGCCACGCAACCCGACCGGCAAGGTGCTCAAACGGCTACTGCGCGAATTGAGTTAGGCCATCCCGAACATGCGGCGCATGGTCTGACGCAGCTGGACGGGATCGGGCACGGTGGTGCGGAACCAGCCGTCGGGCGGCACCACCACCAGTCCGGCCTTGCGATGCTCGACGCAATCCACGATGGCGTCGGCGATCATCTCGGGGGCCGGGGCATAGCCGGGGGCGATGGTGCTGACCAGCACGCCCTGGTGGGCGAGCCCGCGGTGCAGTGCCGCGCCGAGCCCGACGACGGCGTGCTTTGTCGCGCTGTACACCGCGGCGCCGAGCGCCGCGGTGACGCCGACAGCCGAGCCGATGTTGACGATATGGCCGTGCCCCTGCTCCACGAAACGCCTTCCGGCCAGCCGGGATCCGGTGACGACCGCGCGCAGGTTGACGTCGATCTGGAAATCCGAGTCGGCGTCGGACTCGCTCAAGAAAGACCCCGTCGGCGCGGCGTCGGCGGCGTTCACGACCACATCCAGTCCGCCCAGTTTGCGTTCGGCGCGGGCCAGGAACTCGGCGAACTTCGCGCTGTCGGTGGCGTCCAGCGCGAGCCCGACGATGGTGCCGCCGTGCATCCGTGCGAACTGCTCGGCGACCGCGCGCGCCCGTCCCGTGTCCGAGTCCCCGAGCGCGATGTCCGCGCCCGCCGCCAGGAAGGCCAGCGCGGTCTCCTTACCGACACCGTGCGCACCGCCGGTGATCGCTACCCGTTTGCCCACAAGTGTCTTCTTCGACATGTGATTTCGCTCGCTTCCGCCTCGACTCGACGGTAGGACGCGTCGCGGTCGCGGTGCCATGCGATGTCGGGTCAGGACATTTCGGATATCGGCCAGTTGTACCTGCGCCGCGCGATGTTCGGCGCGCCGCGCGGCGGACGGACCGGACGCGCGGCTGTCCTTGCGCTGTCCGGCCAAACCCATGCGGAATCCGGCCATTGCGGACGACGATGGAGACGTGTCCACATGGGAGTGGCGGCGTTCGGTGGCCTTGTCGGCTGTGCTGGTCGAGCTGGCGCGCGACCACGGTGTCCCGCTCGAGGAATGCCTGCGCGACACCGGGATCGAGCCCGCGCAGCTGACGACGCCGGGCACGGAGGTCACCGCCGCGCAGGAACTCGCTCTGATCGGCAATCTGGTCACTCGGTTCGGCGACCGGCCAGGTCTCGGGGTTGAGGCCGGAATGCGCACGCACGTCACCACTTACGGTGCACTCGGACTGGCGCTGCTCAGCAGCCCGACCGTGCGGTCCGCGGTGGAGCTGATGATGCGCTACATCAGGATGACCACGACCTTCGCCCGCACCCGGCACGTCTACCGGGACGGGCGGCTGTTGCTCTACGCCGACGACCGCGAGGTGCCGGATCGGTTGCGCGGCTTCCTGCTGGAGCGCGATGTCGCTGTGCTGCTGACGAATTGGGCCACCGTCTACCACGCTCCCGCGCCGATCGTCGGCGGCGAGGTCGCCTGGGGACTGCGTCCGCGGCTGCGGCCGCTGCTGGACGAGTACGGCATCACCGCCACCGACGGCGCCGGACCGCATCTGGTCGTGTTCGACACCGCGGGCTTCGACGACCCGCTGCCGCAGGCCAGTCCGCTCACCGCGGCATTGTTCGAACAGCAGTGCGCGCAGTTGCTGCGGCGGCGCGGGCTGGCGCAGGGCATCGCCGGATCGGTCCGCGAGGTGTTGCTACGCAGGCTGGGCGGACGCGTCTCGCAGGAGGACGTGGCCGCCGCGCTGCACATGAGCCTGCGCACCATGCGCCGCCGCCTGGCCGACGAGGGCACCTCCTACCGCAGGTTGTCCAGCGAGACCTACGGCAACCTGGCCGAGGAGCTGCTGGCCACCGGCCTGACCGTCGAGGACGTCGCCTACCGCATGGGTTACTCGGGCGCGCCGAGCTTCTCCAACGCGTTCAAACAGTGGCGCGGCATCTCGCCCGGCAGGTTCGCCCGCGCGGCCGCCGAGCGGCACGGCCCGCCCTCGCTCGCCTGATGTAGCGGAAAAACCGGTGGCCCGGCCGGGGTCGGCGGGCGTACCTTCGACCCTCGTGATGCTCGACGGGGGAGGAAAGGTATGGAGGCGACGGTCACGGTAACCCCGGACCAGCTGCCGGAATTGCTGCTGCACGTCGCCGTGGTGCGGCCGGTGTTCCTCTGGGGCGCACCGGGTATCGGCAAGAGTTCGCTCGTGCGTTCGTTCGCCGAATCGCTCCGGCTCGAGTGCGTCACGCTGCTGGGCACTCAGCTGGCGCCGGAGGATCTGATCGGGGTGCCGCAGATCGTCGGCGACCGCAGCCGGTTCGCGCCGCCCGAGTTCATCGCCAGGCCGACGCCCTACTGCCTGTTCCTCGACGAGTTGAACGCGGCCGCGCCCGAGGTGCAGAAATCGTTCTACTCGCTGATCCTCGACCGCCGCATCGGCTCCTACGAGCTGCCCGTCGGTTCGGTGGTGATCGGCGCGGGCAACCGCGCCACCGACAACGCGCTGGCGCGGCCGATGGCCTCGGCGCTGGTCAACCGCATGGTGCATCTGCATCTGCGCGCCGACGTGGACAACTGGTTGAAGTGGGCCGCGCACAACGACATTCACCCTTGGGTGGTGCGCTACGTGACCCAGCGCCCGGATCACCTGTGGTCGGCGGCGCCGAAGTCCGAGGCGCCCTTCTCCACCCCGCGCGGATGGCACATGCTCTCCGACGCACTGCACTCCTGCGGCGACGACCTCGACGACACCTTGCTCGACGTGCTCGCCGCGGGCACGCTGACGCCCGCTCACGCGTCGGCGTTCCGCGCCTTCGTCAAAACCATCCGCCACGCTTACGATCTGGACGCCGTGATCAAAGGCGAGGCGGGCTGGCCGCACGACCCGGGCGACCGGGATCTGCTGTACTTCCTGTCCGAGACCTTCCGCGCGCGGCTGATCAAGGAACTGCCCGGTTCGCGCAAACACGTCTCCGGTGGGGTGCACCGTTTCGTGTTGCGAGCCAAGACGATGCTCGTGGAGCTGGCCGAGATCTCGGTCGAGTGCGCGCAATTGGTGATCGCCTCGGACGCCGACGGCTCGCCCGTACTGCCCTCCTGGTTCCTCGTCGAGGTGACCCGCGACCTGCCGCGCCTGGCCGCGCGGCGATAGCGTGAGCGCCGCGCGCGGGAAGCGCCGCGCGACCGTCGACCCCTGGCGCCAGGCGGTACTGGACGGCTGGGGCATGGTCAGGGCACACCGTGCCTTCGGCTACCTGCCGGGACGGCTTTACGAGCTCGACCAGCGCGTGACCCCGCCGGAGGTGTGGGCGCGTATCACCGGATCCGGCGTCGGCTATCACCCGAAGCGTCGCGCCGAATCCGTGGAGTGGGCATGGGTTTTCGCGCACTGCTTGCTGCACGCGGGGTTCGGGCACCTGGATCCGCGTGGCGTCGATCCCGCCGACATCGTCACCGAGATCGATCTGATCGAGAGCCGGGCCATCGACGCGGCCGAACCACACCCGGCCTACCGCGCAGCCTGTTGCGCGGTGGTCGACCAGTACCTGAGCACCATGAAGATCGGGCGTCGGCCGATCGAATTCCCGAGTGCGCCGAGCCTGTCCGACGAGCGCGCCGCCGCCGCGCACTGGCGCGACAGCGCCGTCCCGGTCGAATACCGGCGCGACGACCCGCCGGACTTCCTCATCAGCGGCGCGGCCGCCGCCGAGCACGCCGACCATCAGGGGTGCTTCGCGGCGGGCATCGCCGCGGCCGCCCGCGACGCGCTGACCGTCGCGGGCGGGGAGACGACGCCGGAGGGTCGTAGGCCGCTTCGTGCCTGGGATGCGGCGCTGAGCTGGTTCGTGTCCTCCTATCCGCTGCTCGGCGCGCTGGCCGCCGGGATGACGGTGGTCGCCGACGCGGATCTGGCGCGCGGCTGGGATATCGCCATCGCCGCGGTCAACGCCGAGGCGGCGGAGATCTACGTCAACCCGCTGGCCGGGTTGAGCCAGGAGGAGTGGCGTTTCGTGCTCGGCCACGAAATGCTGCATGCCGCACTACGACACGGTGAACGCGCGGGATGGCGCGACCCGTACCTGTTCAACATCGCCTGCGACTACGTCGTGAACGGTTGGCTGGTGGAACTCGGGGTCGGGGTCATGCCCGAAGGGCTGCTCTACGACCCCGGGCTGAAAGGCTGTTCGGCCGAGGAAGTGTACGACCGCATCTCGGTGGATCTGCGGCGGCTGCGCAAACTGGCGACGCTGCGCGGGCGGGGTCGCGGTGACGTGCTCGGCGAACCGCTGCCGCACCCCGGCGGCGCCGGGCGCTATGTCGATCTGGACGAGTACTACCGCAACGCGCTGAGCACCGGCCTGGCGTATCACCTGAACAGCGGGCGCGGCTATGTCCCCGCGGCGCTGGAGGAGGCGATTCGCGCCATGGACCAGCCGCCGCTGCCATGGGACGCGCAGTTGGCGCACTGGTTCGACGAGCACGTCCTCGCTGCCCAGAAGCGCCGCAGTTACGCGCGCGCCTCGCGCAGGCAGGCGGCGACGCCGGATATTCCGCGCCCGGCCTGGGTGCGGCCGGAGGAGACCGCGCGCCTGCCGACCTTCGGCGTCGTCCTCGACACGTCGGGCTCGATGGACCGAACGTTGCTCGGAAAATGCCTGGGCGCCATCGCTTCCTACGCCTTGGCCAGGGACGTGCCGCGCGCCAGGGTGGTCTACTGCGACGCCGCGGCCTACGACGCCGGATACCTGCCGGTCGAGGAGATCGCGCGCGGGGCGCGGGTGCGCGGTCGCGGCGGCACCGTATTGCAGCCGGGCGTGCGGCTGCTCGAACGCGCCGACGATTTTCCCGCCGACGGCCCGATGCTGATCATCACCGACGGTGCCTGCGATGTGTTGCGGGTGCGACGCGAGCACGCCTACCTGATTCCCGCGGGCGCGTCGTTGCCGTTTCGCCCGAACGGGCCGGTTTTTCGTCTGCGGTGAGCGAGGTGAGGCTTCCTACCGTTCGCACGAGCGTCGGGTCACGAGAAAGGCCACCCTGACCATGCGTGAGATGCGAGCATGGAAGGGCTGTCTCACGATCGCCGCGGCGAAAGGTGGTGGGGTGTGGCCGAGTTCGTACAGGAATACGCCGCGTTGCGGTGGGCGGTGGCGGCGGCGTTCTTGGTGGCGTCGGTGATCGTGGTGCTGCGGGTGGCCGGATCGGCTCTCGGCGGTGTCCAAGCCGTCGATCACCACTCGGATGCGGCTGGGCCGGATGTCGCACTGCTCGAGTCACTTACGACTGCCGCGCCGACCATGTCCGCGAATCAGCCTTCGGTTCAGTCGCTTTCACCGACGACTCGCGTGGACCATCAGGAATCGGACGCCGCTCATCTGGTCATGTGCCTGATCATGCTGGCGATGCTGATCTTTCCGGCCGGTGCGAGCCCGCACGCGGTGCGCGGCGTGCTGATCGCCATGATGGTCGCGTTCGGCGCGCTGCTGGTGAGCCGGATCGTGGAATGGCGTTCGGTAGGGGGCGCGGCGGGCGGACAGGTCTTCGCGATCGGGTACCACGCCATCACGGCGGCGGCCATGCTCTACGCGATGTCCGGCCATTCGGTCGGCGGTCACACCGGTCCCGCGCCACTCGCGGCCTTCACGCTCGCCGCGCTCTTCCTCGCGGACGCGGTCGCGGTGCTGTGCCTGCGCGGCGGCGGATGGCATCGGCTCGCGCACCGGGCCGGCGGTGGCTCATCGGCCGTCGCCCCGCACGTGGTGATGGATCTCGGCACGGCGTACATGCTGGTCGCCGCCGTCTTGGGAGGGCATGCCCCGCTGGGGTGAAACGGGTTATCGAGTGAACACGTCGCTCGAAGAAGCGGCGCTCGCCAGGTCGGCGATCAGAGCTCGACGACGGTGTCCGCGACCACCCGTCCGCCGAGGCGCACCCAGCCGTCGGAGTCCCATTCGGTGAACAACTGCGAGCCATGGCCTTGGGTGATGATCAGCCCGCACCGCAGCAGCGCGGTGAGCGCGACGGCCGCCGCGCCGGTGGCCTCGTCTTCCTCGATGCCCATGGTGGGGGCGAACATTCGCGAGCGTATCGCTCCGCGGTGCTCGTCGGTCCAGCACCACAGGTAGTGCGGTCCGCCGGGGAATTCGTCGGGCCGCAGGGTGGTCAGTTCGTCCACGCTGTCGAGCTGGTGGAAGGTGAAGTCCGGCGCCCACTCGCCGCGGGCCTTGATCCAAGTCAGGCCGTCGGCCAGCTCGACGGGCACCGGTCCGGCGGGCAGGTCGAGCACCCGCACGGGTATGCCCTGTTCGGCGAACCACCACGCGGTGCCGACCGACGGATGTCCGGCGAACGGGAGTTCGATGGCGGGGGTGTAGATCCGCATCCTTGCGATCTCGTCGACCGGGTCCTCCACGACGACCGTCTCGCTGTATCCGGCCCGTGCCGCGAGCGCCTGCGCGTCGGCGTCGCCGACATCTTTCGCGCGGGCGATGCCCAGTGGGTTGCCGAGGCGGCCGGTCGCATCCGTGAATACGCGCACCACCTCGACCCGTGTGCCCACGGCTTCCGGTTCCTGTGTGCCCATGCACGCGAGCCTACCGGCTCCCAGTGCTGGCTATCAGCTAGCAAATGTAGCCTTGGTCACTTTCCGCCCGGTCCGCCGAGGTGGGCGAAACGACGACGGCCCCGTCCGACAAGGACGGGGCCGCCAGGTCGTCGTCGCGTCAGACCGACGCGGCGGCGAGCGTCTCGGTGGATTCCACGGCCTGGCCGACGCCCGCCACGATGGCGGCGGCGCGCAGCGACTCGAAGATCACCTCGCGGGAGACGCCTGCCTCGCGCAGGGTGTGCTCATGCGCCTCCAGGCAGTGGGCGCAGCCGTTGATCGAGGAGACCGCGAAGGACCACAGCTCGAAATCGGCCTTGTCGACGCCGGGGGCGCCGATGATCTGCATGCGCAGACCGGCCCGCAGGTCGTCGTAGCGGCCACCGAGGAACGCCTTGCCCCGGTAGAACACGTTGTTCATGCCCATGATCGAGGCGGCGCCGAGCGCGGCGTTGTACGCCTCCGCCGACAGGACGTCGGCGGCTTCCTCGGCGATCTCGCGCAACGTGGTCGCCGACCGGGTCGCGGCCGCCGACGCGAGCAGGGTGCCCCACAGCTGCTGTTCGTTCAGCACGGTGGTGCGCGCGAGCGATGACAAGTTGAGCTTGAGGTCCTTGGCGTACTCGGGGAGGGAGTTCTTCAGGTTCTCAATGCTCATTCGACGTTTCCTCTGTGTGGTTCAGGCCCCGCGCACGGGGATGTTCTCGATGACGCTCCCCGCGGGGGCGGGGAGCGGGATCAGTTGGGGGGTGGGATGTCCCGAATCAGACGCTGGCGGCGAGGAGCTCACCGGCGTTGATGGTCGGATCGCCCTTCTTCCAGTTGCAGGCGCACAGCTCGTCGGACTGCAACGCGTCGAGCACGCGCATCACCTCGTCGACATTGCGGCCGACGGAACCGGCGGTGACCGAGACGAACTGGATCTCGTTGTTCGGGTCGACGATGAAGGTCGCGCGGTCGGCGACGCCGTCGGCGTTGAGCACGCCGGTGGCGGTGGCCAGCTCACGCTTGAGGTCCGACAGGATCGGGAACGGGAGGGTCTTCAGGTCCTCGTGCTGCGCGCGCCACTGGAAGTGCACGAACTCGTTGTCCACCGAGGCGCCGAGCACCTGGGCGTCGCGGTCGGCGAACTCGTCGTTCAGCTTGCCGAACGCGGCGATCTCGGTCGGGCAGACGAAGGTGAAGTCCTTCGGCCAGAAGAAGACGATCCGCCACTTGCCCGCGTGGTCGTCGCTGGTGACCTTGGTGAAGTAGTCGTCAGGCTGCTGAGCGTCGACCTTCGACAGGTCACCGCCGATGACCGCGGTGAGGTTGTACGCCGGGAACTGGTCGCCGATGGTCAGCAGGGCCATGCTTTGTCTCCTCGTCCTTCGTGGGGTTTTGGGCGTGCGGAACGTTCTTTGTGATCTTGCCTAAAGGGCAGTGAAAGGTAAAGGTGATCAGTCGCACTACACTGATAGGCGTGACTGATCAGACTTATCAGCCGACACTCTCGCAGCTGCGTGCGTTCGTGGCGATCGCGGAATACCGGCACTTCGGCACCGCGGCCGCCCGGCTCAATGTGAGCCAGCCCACGTTATCGCAGGCATTGGCCGCGCTCGAAAACGGACTCGGGCTGCAGCTGATCGAGCGCAGCACGCGTCGGGTCCTGGTCACCGCGGCCGGAATGCGACTGCTGCCCAAGGCTATGGCGACGCTGGAGGCGGCGGACCGCTTCCTGGCCTCGGCCACCGGCGACGGGCTCGGCGGCACACTGCGCATGGGGATCATCCCGACCGTCGCGCCATACGTGCTGCCCGGACTGCTGCCCGAGCTGCGCAAGCGGCTGCCCGCGCTGGTGCCGCAGGTGGTCGAGGATCAGACCGCGCGCCTGCTGGAGGGGCTGCGCACCGGCGTGCTCGATGTCGCGCTGCTCGCGTTGCCCACCGAGAATTCGGGGCTGGTGGAGATTCCGCTCTACACAGAGCAGTTCGTGCTGGTGACCCCGCGCGGTCACGAACTGGCGGGCCGCAAGGACATCGCGCCCGCGGTGCTCGGGTCGCTGCCCCTTCTGCTGCTCGACGAGGGACACTGCCTGCGCGACCAGGCTCTGGATCTGTGCCGCTCGGTCGACGTTCACCCCGGCGCCGTCGGCGACACCCGCGCTGCCTCGCTCGCCACCGTGGTGCAGTGCGTGGCGGGCGGACTCGGCGTCACCCTCATTCCCGAGATGGCTGTCCCCGCCGAAACGGCCAGGGGCACACTGGAAACCGCCCACTTCGCCGACCCTGCCCCCGGCCGCACCATCGGCCTCGCCTTCCGTGCCTCCAGCGCCCGCAGAGAAGACTACGAATACCTCGCCGCCATCATCCGCGCGCAGCGGCCGATGTGAGGGAACGCGGGCGGGGCCGGCATTGACCGGGGGCGCGCGGGCTGAGACGCTCGGCGGGTGCGGATTCACCACCTGAACTGCGGGTCGATGGCGTTGGGCATGGTCGACCACTGCCTGTTGATCGAGACGGACACCGGGCTGGTCTTGGTCGACACCGGGTACGGCCTGGACTGCGTGCGGGATCCCGCACGGATGATGGGGCCCGCGCGATTCTCGCTGGGCGCCAAGCTGCTCGAACGAGAGACGGCTGTCCGGCAGATCGAGGGTCTCGGCTACGATCCGGCCGACGTCCGCGACATCGTGCTCACCCACCTGGATCTGGACCACGCGGGCGGGCTGGCCGATTTCCCGGACGCGACCGTGCACGTGCACGGCCCGGAACTGCGCGCGGCGAACTCGGCGAAGGGCCTGTTCGACCGGCTGCGCTACCAGCGGGCGCAGTGGGCGCACCGGCCGAAGTGGCTGACCAACGAAATCGACGGCGGCGCAGAGTGGTTCGGCTTCCGCGCGGTACGCGACCTGCCGGGCCTGCCGCTGGAGATCCTCGTCGTTCCGCTGTACGGCCACACCGAGGGTCACGTCGGCGTCGCGGTCGATACCGGCGACGGCTGGCTGCTGCACGCGGGCGACGCCTTCTACGTGGGCAGCGAGGTCGACCCGGTGCACCCGAGGACGCCGTTGATCTGGCAGCTCATGGAGTTGCGTTCCCTGGGGTCGCGCGATTTCCGGGAGAACCGCGAACGGCTGCTCGAACTCAACCGGGCGCACGGCGGCGAGATCACGGTGTTCTCGTCGCACGATCCCGACGCCTTCGCGCGGCTCGCGGGACGGCGCTGACGCCGGTCCGTCCCGGTCACGGAGCCGCGTCCGCGCCGCCGCCGCTGATACGGCACAGTGGTGGTGACGGCCGAGAGGAGCTGTGGTGCACGTTGTCGATGGTCATCCCTTCGGACGCCTCGAGCGGGTGTCGGCGGCCGAGCATGCGCTCTTCGTCTACGGCACCTTGCAGTTCCCCGAAGTCTTGCGCGAGCTGCTCGGCCGGTGTCCCGACCTGGCGCCCGCAGAGCTGACCGGATGGCGCGCGGCCGCGCTGCCCGGCCGGGTGTATCCGGGCTTGGTGCCGGACGGGCGAGCGACGGTGGGCGGGGTGTTGCTCTCCGGTTTGACTGCGGGGGAGTGGGCGGTGCTGGACGCCTTCGAGGACGACGAGTATGACTTGCGCGCAGTCGTTTTCGACGGAGAACCGGCCGACACCGGTGGGTCCGGCTCGCTGCGAGCGCGCCCTGGAAATTCCGGGGGCGGTGTATGTGTCCCGCCGGGTGTGGTGTGGACGTACGTGTGGACCGCCGACGCGACGTCGGTGGAGTGGCGGGCCGAGGCGTTCGCCGCTGAGCACCTGAGCGCGTTCGCCGTGCGATGCGCGGGCTGGCGACGGACGCGCGACCCCTCGGGTTGCGATTCCTAGACGACCGGTCGTATATTTCCTCGCATGGCACGACCGCGACGCAGTGACGACACCCGCCAGCTCTTGGTGGAGGAAGGCGCCGCCGGGTTCCTGGCCAACGGCTATCACGGCACCGGCATCAAGCAGGTGCTCGACGCGGTCGGCGTGCCGAAAGGCTCGTTCTACAACTACTTCGACAGCAAGGAGAGCTTCGGGCGGGCTGTCATCGACTACCACGCACGCTGTATCCAGCGGAATCTCGCCGAGGCGCTCGGGCCCGCGCCGGATCCGGTGACCGGACTGCGGGCGTTCTTCGCCAAGCAGATGGACGAGTTCGTCGAATCCGATTACACCGGCGGCTGTTTGATCGCCAACCTGGGTGGCGAGCTGGAGGGGAGCGAGACGCTGCGCGAATCGCTGTCCGGCGCGTTCCGCACGTGGCGTGACGGCGTCGCCGAGGCGTTGCGCGAGGCGCAGCGACTGGGTCTGGTGCGCGGCGACATCGAGGCCGAGGAGCTCGCCGACCTGCTGGTCGAGTCGTGGGAGGGCTCGGTCATTCGGATGAAGGTCGACCGCTCGCTCGACCCGCTGCACAAGTGCCTGCGGCGCCTCCTGGACGACTATTTCCGCCCCTGAATTCCGCTGCCCGCTTCGGCGGGCCGCTTCGCACCCATTCCAAGACGACCGGTCGTATCGAAGAAAGGAAACAACATGTCAGCGAAAACGGTCATCGTGACCGGATCCTCCAGTGGGATCGGCCGCGATATCGCCAGGGCGCTGGTTGCCCGCGGCGACAACGTGGTGATCAACGGGCGCGATCCGGACAAGCTCGCCGCCGTCGCCGCCGAGCTCGGCGCGCCCGGCCGCGTCGCCCAGGTGGTCGGCGACATCGGTTCCGCCGCAACGGGTTCCGAGCTGGTTCAGGCCGCGGCCGAGCGGTTCGGCCGGGTGGACGTGCTGGTGAACAACGCCGGGATCTTCGGCGCCAAGCCGTTCGTCGACGTCACCGAAGCTGAGTTGGACGACTACCTGAACGGTAATCTCAAGGGCACCTACTTCACCACCCAGGCGGTGGTGCGCAGAATGCGGGAACAGGGCGGCGGCGGGAGCATCGTGAACATCGGCACCGTGCTGATCGACCACGCGCTCGCCGGGTTGCCCGCGTCCGCGGCGCTGGTCAGCAAGGGCGGAGTGCACGCGCTGACCACGAGCTTGGCGGCCGAACTGGCGGCCGATGGCATCCGGGTCAACCTGGTCGCTCCCGGTATCGTCCGCACACCGTTGTTCGGTGACGGCGACGAAAGGGCGGCGGGCCGTTTGGCTTTGCTCAACCGTATCGGCGAAGTCGCCGAAACCACCGCGGCCGTCCTTTATCTGGCGGACGCCGAATTCACCACAGGACACATCTTCCCCGTCGACGGCGGGTTCATCTCCGGGAGGGCAGCGTAATGCCGTACGTCAACATCAAAGTCACCGACGAAGGCGTCACCGTCGAGCAGAAGAACCGGCTCATCAAGGGCGTCACCGACCTGCTGCAAGATGTGCTGGGCAAGGATCCGGCGAGCACGTTCGTGGTGATCGACGAAGTGGCGCTGACGGATTGGGGCGTCGGCGGGATGAACGTGGCGGACTGGCGCGCACGGAATTCCTGAGGCGGCGCCCGGCGCACGCGATCGGCCCGGACCACGGTTCCGGCCTCGCGTCGCCGGGCGTCTCCGTCTCCGGTGCACCGGACGAAAGCGACGGCACGGTGAGCGGATCAGGCGCAGACTGGAGCACTGCGTTGCGTTACGGAGGATTCTCGCGATCTCACAGTGTCAGTGCACAATCCAGCTCGACGGAGGGGAGCTGCGATGCCATCGCTCTTGCAAATCACCACCCATTTCTTTCTTCAACTCGCGGTCATCCTGGTGACCTATCGCCTGCTCTGGCCGGTGTTCCGCCGGTTGGGCCAAGTGCAGGTGGTGGCCATCATGGTCGCGGGATTCGTTCTCGGACCGTCGATTCTGGGTCTGATCTGGCCCGCGGCCCAGGAATGGCTGTTCCCGACGAAGCTCGCGGTGGGAGGCGCGAGCATCACGCACCCGAACCTGAGCGCGATCTACGTCGTCGGTCAACTCGGGCTGGTGCTCTACATGTTCCTCGTCGGCGCGTCGTTCAAGCTGGACATCCTGTCCTCGCATCTGCGCAAGGCGGGCGCCACCTCGTCCGCGGGTGTCGCGGTGCCGCTGGCGCTCGGCGGCGCGCTCGGCTGGTGGATGGTCGGCGCGGGCGGATACTTCACCGACAAGGTGGAGCCGTGGCAGGGCGGGCTTTTCGTGGCGGCGGCCGTCGCCATCACCGCGTTCCCGATGCTGGCGTGGATCATTTACGACTCAGGTCTGCTGAACACGCGCCTGGGCACCATGTCGCTGGCCTGCGCCGCCGTCGATGATGCGTGCGCGTGGATCCTGCTGGCCACCGTCGTCGCCACCACCAAGGACAGCATGAACGGCGCACTGCTCGCGGTCGGCGGCGGACTGGCCTACCTGCTGTTCATGGCGTTCGTCGCGCGGCGGTTCCTGGCCAAGCTGGAGACCTGGCAGCCCAGACGCGGCGACACCGAGCGCGCGGGCGGGCTGCCGATCGCGCAGCTGTCGGTCGTGTTGCTGGTGGTGCTGCTGGCCAGCTGGTTCACCGACTGGTGCGGGATCTACTCGGTGTTCGGCGCGTTCGTGGCGGGCGCTGTGATGCCGCGCGGCGAGCTGCTCGACACCATCCGAGAGCGTTTCGAGCCGCTGGTGGCCTACCTGCTGCTGCCCGCGTTCTTCATCTACTCCGGTCTCAACACCCAGCTCAGCCTGATCTTCGACCCGGAGGTGCTGCTCGTCGCGGCGATCGTGCTGATCGTCTCGTTCGCGGGCAAATTCGGCGCGGTCGGGCTCGCGGCGCGCTGGCAGGGCATGAGCAGGCGCGAGGCCGCCTCGATGGGCGCGCTGGCCAATGCCCGCGGGCTGATGGAGCTGATCCTGTTGAACATCGGCCTGAGCGCGGGGCTGATCAACGGCGAGCTCTACACGATCCTGGCGCTGATGACGATCATCACGACGTTCGTTGCCACCCCGGTGCAGCGGATCTTCGAACGCGGCGCGTGGAAGGCGGGTCTGGTCTTCGGCCCGGAAGGCGAGCAGCCGAGGCCGGAGACGGCGCGTAAGGAGCCCGGCGGTGAGCCGGACCGCTCCGGCGATCCCGCGCCCGTCACCACCTGACCGCCGGTCTGCGCCCGAAAAGCCGGATCGCACCGGCGCCGAGGATCGAAAATCCTTGGCGCCGATGCGATTCGGCGTATTTCAGCGACCTACTGAGCGGTCGCACGCAGCGCGTGCGGCTCGATGGCGCCGCGCACCAGCGCGCGACCGTCGATGGTCTCCGCGCGGTAGGGCAGGGTGGCCAGGCGGTCGACCATGCCGGGCACCGGATCCTCGATCGCGTCGACGAGGCCGAACAGGAACGACCACTCGTGCTCGTCGCTGCCGTAGTGCACGACCGTGCCGAACTGCTCGTGGAAGCGCTTCCACGACCGCTCGAGGGTCTCGTTGCGCCACATCGTCGCGCAGCCGGCCTGCGCGCTGAGCACGCCGCCAGGGGCGAGCAGCGCTCGACATCGAGACAGGAACTCCGACTCGTAGAGCCGGTTGTGCTGCGCGTCCTCGACCCGCTCGTCGGGCAGATCGATCACGATGACGTCGTAGCGGGTGCCCGCCTGCTGCGCGTTGGCCAGGAAGTCCCAGCCGTCGGCGTAGTGCACCGTGACCGGGCCCTCGCCCGCGACGGCCGCGGCGAGTTCCTCGGTGGTGTAGCCGTAGGGCAGGTGCTCGGCGCACAGCTCGACCTCTAGCTGGTCGATGTCGACGTGGTCGACGTGGGTGGCGCCCGCGGCCACCGACATCTGGCTCGCGACGCCCTCGCCGGAGCCGATGATCAGCACGTTGTCCAGCTTCTCGGCCAGCACGAAGGCGGGCACCATCATCGCCTCGTGGTAGGTCAGCTGGGAGAACTCCGTGGACTGGCGGTCGTCGTCGGAGAACAGGCTGATGCCCTGTTCGGTGCGCGCGATGACCATGTGCTGGAAGGGAGTATTGGTGTCGACGATCACATCGTGCAGATCCCAGATCCGGGTCAGGCCCGCGCCGACCGGCTCCTCGATCTTCTGCGCGCCGTGCCCCCGCTGAATGACCTTCATGCGAACGTCTTTGGGAGACAGCTTGTCCCGCAGCATCTCGACGGCCTTCGTCGCGCCCGCACCGATGCTGCCGCAGGTGAAGACGTCGACGAAGATGTCGCCGGACTCCGGATAAGTGTGAATCGAGGCGTGGGACTCCGACAACAGCGCGAGGACGGTCACCCCCTGCGGATCGAACTTCTTGTGAACGACATCGCAGATGGTGACGCCCGCCGCGATCAGAGACTCACGCAACGCCGATTCGAGTCGTTCGAGATCGTCGCAGAGATCTGCGTCGACACCACCGAACTCGGCCAGCACGTGCCAGCCGGTGAATTCCGCCGTCATAGGCAAACTCACTCTCGCTCAGCGCCCGAGACATGAACGGTCAAGGGCGGAAAACCATTGAAGGACACCGACGAATAGCTCGCGGTATAGGCGCCGGTGTCGAGGATCGTGACGCGATCACCGGCTCGCAACGTGGTCGGCAGAAGGACCCGTGTGCGTTGATACAGTACATCGTCGCCGTCGCAGGTTGGACCGGCGACCACCGCCTCGTCGACGGGGTCTCCGTCGCGTTCGGTGACGAACCGGTAGGCGATGTACTCGTTCTCGGTCTCGGCCATTCCGTTGTAGCGGCCGATGTCGAGATACACCCAGCGCCGTCCGTCCGGTGCGATCCGGACGCCGACGACCTCGGCGTGAATGGTGCCCGCGTTGCCGACCAGCGCGCGACCGGGTTCGACGACCAGTCCGGCGGTCTCGGGCAGGAATTCGGCGGCGGCGGCGTTGACGACCGCGGCGATCTCGCCGAGCGCGGGCGCCGACTCGGCGTAGGAGATCGGCAGCCCACCGCCGATGTTCACCGAGGTGATGTGAATGTCCTTGGCGGCCAACGCTTCCGCGATCTCACCGGCCTGCTGGATACCGATCCGCCACGCCGCGGGATCCAGCTGCTGGGAGCCGACGTGGAAGTAGGGCCCCGACACGACCAGCCCGAGATCGCGGGCCCGCACCAGCAGTCGCAGCGCCTCGGCGGGCGCGCAGCCGAACTTGGTGCCGAACGGGGTGCGCGACTCCGGGGCCGAGCTCAGGAACCGGCACTCGACCTCCGAACCGGGGGCGTGCTCGGCGATGCGCAGCAGATCGTCCTCGGTGTCGAAGGCGAAACGACGCACACCCTTGGCGTAGGCGCGGGCGATGTCGGCGGCCTTCTTGATGGGGTTGCCGTAGCAGAGTTTGTCCGGCGTCACCCCGAGGTCGAGGCACAGGTCGATCTCCCCGATGCTCGCCACGTCGAACTCCGCGCCCTCGGCATCGAGCAGGCTGATCAGCTCCGCCACCGGGCTTGCCTTCACCGCGAAGCGAATGCGGGCCTTGTCCCCTCGGACGGAGACGGCGGCATCGAGCGCACGGTAATTTTCGCGAACTCGCTCGGAGTGGATGACAAGATACGGAGATTCGGGCATAGTTGATCTTTCGCGTGGGCAGCAGCGGAGAGAGTATCAGCGGCCCCTACCCAGATACGAATCCGTCGAAACCGTATCCGAGCCGGGGCGCCCGCCCTACCCTTCGGACACCGTGACCTCGTCGAACACCACCTCGCCCGCGGCGTCGGACTCGGCGAGATCGACCACCGCCTCGATGGCCCAGCCGTGGTCGCCCGCGGGGTCGTCGATGACCTGGCGCACGTGCCAGAAACCGGGACGCTGCTCGATCCGGAACAACTGGGGGCCGCGCGCGTCAGGACCGGTGCCGATGCGTTCGTATTCGGCGAAGTAGGGAGCCAGCTCCTCGGCCCAGTCCGGGCCGATGCCGAGGTCGGCGAGCGCCTCCCAGCGGCGCAGCGCGGCCAGTTCGACGCGGCGGAACATGGCATTGCGCACCATGACGCGGAAGGCGCGCTCGTTGGCCGAGATGGGACGGATGGTCTCCGCGCCGAAGGCGAGCTGCTCGGCGTCGCTCTCCGCGCCGGGGCCGGTGAGCTGCTCCCATTCGTCGAGCAGGCTCGAATCCACCTGCCGGACAAGCTCGCCCAGCCATTCGGTGAGGTCGTCGAGCTCCTCGGTGCGTGCCGCGTCGGGCACGGTGCGGCGCAGCGCGCGGTAGGCGTCGGCCAGATAGCGCAGCACGACGCCTTCCGAGCGCGCCAGCTCGTAGTGCGAGATGAGCTCGGCGAAGGTCATCGAGCGTTCGATCATGTCGCGCACCACGGACTTGGGGGAGGGCGCGAACTCCGAGACCCACGGATGTCCGGCGCGGTAGGTCTCGTAGGCGGGCTCGATCAGCTCGGCCAGCGGCTTGGGCCAGGTGACCTCCTCGAGCAGTTCCATGCGCTCGTCGTAGTCGATGCCGTCGGCCTTCATCTCGGCCACGGCCTCGCCGCGCGCCTTGTGCTGCTGGGCCATCAGCAGCTGGCGCGGGTCCTCGAGGGTCGACTCGATGAGCGAGACCACGTCGAGGGTGTAGCCGGGGGAGTCGCGGTCGAGCAGGTCGAGCGCGGCCAGCGCGAACGGCGAGAGCGGCTGGTCGAGGGCGAAATCGCGTTGCAGGTCGACGGTCAGGCGGGCGTAGCGGCCGGTGGCATCGGGTTCGGACAGCTGCTGGACCACCCCGGCGTCGCGCAGCGCGCGGTAGAGGCGGATCGCGCGCAGGATGTGTCTGCGCTGCGCGGGCCGCGGCTCGTGGTTGTCCTCGAGCAGATGCCGCATGGCATGAAAGCAGTTGCCCGGCCGCGCGATCACGTTCAGCAGCATCGCGTTGGTCACGGCGAAGCGGGACACCATCGGCTCCGGCTGGGCGGCGACCAAACGGTCGAAGGTCTCCTCGCTCCAGGAGACGAAGCCCTCCGGCGGTTTGCGGCGCTGGACCTTGCGCTGCTTCTTGGGATCGTCACCGGCCTTGGCGAGCAGCCGGGCGTTCTCCACCTCGTGCTCGGGGGCCTGGACGACGACGGTGCCCATGGTGTCGAAGCCCGCGCGTCCGGCCCTGCCCGCGATCTGGTGGAACTCGCGGGCCTTGAGCCTGCGGGTGCGCACACCGTCGAACTTGGTCAGTCCGGTCAGCAACACGGTGCGGATCGGGACGTTGATGCCGACGCCGAGAGTGTCGGTGCCGCAGACCACTTTCAGCAGTCCCTCCTGGGCGAGCCGCTCCACCAGCCTGCGGTATTTCGGCAGCATGCCCGCGTGGTGCACGCCGATGCCGTGCCGGATCAGCCGCGACAGCGTCTTGCCGAAGCCCGCCGCGAAGCGGAAGTCGCCGATCGCCGCCGCGATGGCGTCCTTCTCCGCGCGGGTGGCGAAGTTCACACTGGTCAGCGCCTGCGCCCGCTCCAGTGCCGCGGCCTGGGTGAAGTGCACCACGTAGACGGGGGCCTGGTGGGTGGTGACCAGTTCCTCGAGCGTCTCGGTGATCGGCGTGCGTACATACGAAAAGGTCAGCGGCACCGGGCGTTCGGAGCCCGCCACGATCGCGGCGCCGCGGCCGGTGCGCCGCTCCAGGTCGCGTGCGAAGAAGTCCACCTCGCCCAGGGTCGCCGACATCAGCAGGAACTGGGCGCGCGGCAGCTCCAGCAGCGGAACCTGCCAGGCCCAGCCGCGGTCCGGGTCGGCGTAGAAGTGGAACTCGTCCATCACCACCTGGCCGACGTCGGCGTTCGCGCCCTCGCGCAGCGCGAGGTTGGCCAGGATCTCGGCGGTGGCGCAGATGATCGGGGCGTCGGCGTTGACCGCCGCGTCGCCGGTGACCATGCCGACCTTGTCGGCGCCGAACACCTCGCACAGCGCGAAGAATTTCTCGCTGACCAGCGCCTTGATCGGGGCGGTGTAGTAGGTGCGCTGGCCCCTGGTCAGCGCGAACAGATGCGCGCCGACCGCGACCAGTGACTTACCGGAGCCGGTGGGCGTGGCCAGGATGACGTGGGATCCGGACGCCAGCTCCAGCAGCGCCTCGTCCTGCGCGGGATACAGCGGAGTGCCCTGCTCGGCGGCCCACATGCCGAACGACTCGTAGAGCGCGTCGGCGTCGGTTCCTGGAATGTCGAGCAGTTCGGTCAGATCCACTCCGACCAGCTTAGGGCAGGCGTCGTCGACGGCCGTCACCGCGATCGGGCCACCGCGGCGCCCGCGTCAGATGTTGTCGCCGTCGTAGCCGCCCTGTTCGGCGAGGAAACGCTCGAATTCGGCGCCCAGTTCGTCACCGCTCGGCAGCTCGCCGTCGCCCGCGAGCAGGCTGGACTGGCGTTCCTGGGAGGTGACGAAGCTGTCGTACTGGCGCTCCAGAGCGCTGACCACCGTCTCGACCTCGGAGTTGCCCGCGATGTGCTCGTTGACCTGCTCGCGCACCCTCGCGGCGGCCTCGCCGAGGGCGGCGAGCGGCAGCTCCAGGCCCGCGTTCTCGGCGACGTTCTCCAGCAGCGTCTGCGCGGCCTCGGGGTACGCGGTCTGCGCGAGATAGTGCGGCACGTGCACGGAGAACCCGACCGACTCGTGACCGTGCTGGGCCATCCGGAACTCCAGCAGCGAGGACGCGCTGCCCGGCACTTGCAGCTCGCCGGGCCAACGCTGGTGCTCGGAGATCAGGTCGCGATTGGACGAGTGTGCGGTGACGCCGAGCGGGCGGGTGTGCGGAATGGCCATCGGAATGGCGCTCAGGCCGATGCTGCGGCGTACGCCGAGTTGTTCGGCCAGCAGCCGCACCGCCGTGGTGAACTTCTCCCAGCGCAGATCCGGCTCGATACCGGAGAGCAACAGGAACGGGGTGCCCGCGGTGTCGCGCAGCGCCCACAGGTTCAGCTCGGGGTCGGCGTAATCGGCGAAATGATCGGTCTTGAACGTCATCAGCGGACGGCGCGAGCGGTAGTCGAGCAGCTCGTCCACGTCGAACGAGGCGACCAGTTCGCTTTCCAGGCTCTCGCGCAGGTGCGTTGTGGCCAAGCGGACAGCGTGCCCGGCGTCGGTGAAGCCTTCCAGCCCGTGTACGAGGACCGGACCCGCGCCGTCGGCGGACGACAACTGCGGAGCGGGGAACTCCAGCTCGTACATTCGCGACTCGTAGTCCATCGCGTACTCCTTCCTGCGCGGTCCACCGCGGCCGCCGATCGAGGGCAGCACAGCGGGGAACCCATGTCTATTGTCCCCCATGGCGATGACACGTACCGCGCACGGTGCGGACACCGACCCATAGAACGAGCCAACAGCGCCCGAACCCCAGGCATTCCCGGCCGGTTCGACACCGGTATTCCCTCGTCATGGCGGGTTACACCGCACAGCGCGCCGAGCGATACGCCCTGCTCGGGGCGGGCCGTCGGCGTGGCGGCGTGGAAGCGGAAACCCGCGTTTGGCACAGTGGGCCGTGTGACTGTGCTGGCGTCGAAGGGACGCGCGCGCGTGCTGAGCGCCTGCGCGTCGGCCGTGTGCGCGCTGACGCTCGCGGGCTGCGGATCGCTCGTCGGCGGAAGCCCGGTCGCGGCCCACCAGACGACCGTCCGGCACATCGAGGCGGGATTGACCACGCTGCTGCCCGGCCCGGCGCAGTTCCCCGGGCGCTATCCGGCGGTGGTACTGCCCCCGGAAGCGGCGGCCCAGGCGGCGGGTGACCTGAACGGCGTGACCCGTGGCGCGACCGTGCGGCCGGACGGATGCGCGCCCGCCGAGCAGCAGTTCGGCCCCGACCACACCGCCATCGCGGTCGGCGCCGACGAGGTGTCCCGCGCTACGCTGACCGTTGAACTCACCCGGACCCGGCAGCCGCTTTCCACACTGCGCGAACAGGTCCGGCGGTGCGGCCAGGTACGTGTCTCCCGCGCCGGCGCGACCACGACCGTGTCGACCGAACTGGTTCCGGCGCCGCTTATCGATGCCGACGACATACTGGCGCTGCGCCGCACGGTGGCACCCGACGTCGGCGGACCCGGTCTGACCCAGCACATGCGGACGCTGATCGGACAGCTGGGCGATGTGCGAATCGCGGTGACGTACATGACATTCGGCGAGGAGCCCGCGGACAGCGCGGCGCTCGACGAGCTGTTCACGACGTCCGTGCGGAAGGTGCGCGAGGCCTGACGATCGGCCTGCGGAGCCGGTGACCGGGTTGCTTGCCGAGCCGGTCTGGGGGACAAGATGATTCGCGTCGTCTCCGGCGATGCAACAGGCTTTCACGGAAGGGCGCGGCACGGGCGTCGGCCCGATACTCGCGGGGTCCGACATCGCGCGCCGCCGGACGTCGGCCCGCCCTGGTTCGTCCACAGTGTGCCCGCTATCCACAGGGGCGTTGTTTCCGCAGGTCGGGCGGGCGGCGGCGGTCCGGGCGGCGCGCAGGATGGCGGCATGACGACTCCAGCGAACCCGCCCCGCGACGCAGGGGCCCGGCGCGGCGGCGGCGAGAGCGGCGAACCGGCCGGCCCGCCCGCACGGCAGCACAGCGACTCGGCGCGCATCGACCGGCGGCCGCAACGTGTACGGCCGCGATTGTGTCTACGCCCCTCCTTCGTCGGCTCACGGACCCGCAGGACGGGCGAGGAGGACGATCCGGCGGCTGGTGTGCTGTGCGGACAGCCGTCGCCGGTGTACCGCGGCGGGTATTCGGCGCGGCCGTTGCGGGTCGACGATCCGGGCGAACTGATCGCCGCGGTCCCCGCGATGGTCGGCTTCTATCCGTCTCGCTCCCTCGTCGTCGCGGTGCTCGGGCCCAGCGAGCCCGGCGCGAGCCCGGCCATAGCCGCGGTGCTGCGGTTCGACCTGGAGCCCGAGGGCGGGCGTCGTGGTCTCGCCGCGTCGTTCGCGGCACTGATCGGCCAGATCTGCGCCGCGGAGCGCGCGACCGAGGTGTTGGCGGTGATCGTCGACGACCGAGCGGGCCGACCCGCGCGCAAGGCCCAGCGTGGCGCGCGATCCGGTGCGGCAGGCCGGGCGTTGATCGGCGCGCTGGCCGAACGACTCGGCGCCGACGGCATTCGGATCGGCGGAGCGTGGGCGGTGGCGGCAATCGAGGAGGGGCGGCCGTGGTGGAGCCTGTCCGACCGGTCCGAGGGCGGCGCGGTGCCGGATCCGAGCGCGTCCACGGTGGCGTTGGCGCATGTGCTGGACGGGCGGCCGATCCTGCGCTCCCGCTCGGAGCTCACCGACCGCGTGGCAGTGGACGCGGCGCTGTGCGCCGAGGTCGGCGCGGAGCTCGACAGCGCGGTGGCGGTGGCCAGGGACCGGTTCGCCAGGGCGGTACGGCACGACGAGCTGCCCGGATATCGCAGGCGATCGCTGGAACATGTGCTGTGGCAGGTCGCCAACATCGAATCCGGCGCTCTGCTGACCGCTCCGGAGATCGCGGAAATCGTTGCGGCCCTGCGCGATCGGGTGGTCCGCGACGCGATGTTCGCGCTGGCCGCGGGCGACCATGCGGCCGCCGCCGAACGGCTTTGGCTGACCCTGGCCCGCGGTTCCTCCGGGTCGGATCGCGCGGAGTTCGCGGCCCTGCTCGGCTACAGCGCCTACCTGCGCGGCGACGGGCCGTTCGCCGGCATCGCGCTGGAGGCGGCCTTGGATGCCGACCCGTCCAACGCGATGGCGATTCTGCTGGAGACCGCGTTACGCGCGGGCATGCGTCCGGAACAGCTGCGCAGGCTCGCCCGCAGCGGCTACGCCACCGCCGCGTGGCTGGGCGTCGACCTCGGACCGATGATCCGATGAGCGGGGGTCGGCGCGGTCCGGCGCGGCGGCTCGGCCGGTTCGGCGTGTGGCTACGGCGCGCTGTGCGCGCGGGAACCCAGCGAGCGCAGGAACTCCCAAGCGTCGGCGACGATCTCGTCGAGATCGTTGTGCTCGGGCCGCCAGCCGAGTTCGGCGATCGCCCGTTCGCTGGAGGCGATCAGTGTGGCCGGGTCGCCGGGGCGGCGCGGCGCGTCCTGGGCGGCGATGGGCAGGCCGGTGACCCGCTCGCACGCCGAGATCACTTCGCGCACCGAGAATCCCGCGCCGCTGCCGAGGTTGTAGACGCGATGCACGCCGGCCTCGGCCGAGCTCAGCGCCAGCAGGTGGGCCTGGGCGAGATCGCGGATGTGGATGTAGTCGCGCACCGCGGTGCCGTCGGGAGTCGGCCAGTCGGTGCCGAAGACCGAGATGGCCTTGCGGTGGCCGAGCGCGACCTGGAGCACGAGCGGGATGAGATGCGTTTCCACCACGCGGTTTTCGCCGAGGCCGCCGTAGGCGCCCGCGACGTTGAAGTATCGGAGGCTGGTCGCGGCCAGGCCGTGTGCGATCGCGTAGGAGGTGATCGCGTGGTCGATGGCGAGTTTCGACGCGCCGTAGGGGTTGGTCGGGCGGGTCGGCGCGTCCTCGGTGATCGGCACCTGCTCGGGTTCGCCGTACACGGCGGCGGTCGAGGAGAACACCAGGCGCGGCGTGCCCGTCAGCCGCATGGCCTCGAGCAGCTCCAGCGTCTTGACGACATTGCCGTGCCAGTACTTCTCCGGCTGCTGCACCGACTCGCCGACCAGCGACTGGGCCGCGAAATGCAGCACGCCGTCGAAGGTTTCGTCGCGCAACAGCGCGGGCGCGAGCTCGGCGACATCGCCCTCGACGAAGCGCGCGTCCGCGGGGACGCCGTCGGCGTTACCGGTGGACAGATCGTCGACGACGACCACCTCGTGGCCGTCCTCCAGCAGCACCTGCGCGCAGACACCCCCGACGTAGCCCGCGCCACCCGTGACCAGAAGTTTCACGGATCAGACCAGCTTCACTTGGACGGCGTGGGCCATTTCGTCCGACAGCTCGAAGCCGCTGTCGTGGCCGGGCACGCTGATGATCACGGATCCGGGCTTGGTCTCGACCGTCACGCGCGCGTCGGGCACCACACCGGCCTCGCGCAGCTGGCCGATGACCTCGGGGTCGGTCTGGATGTGCTCGGCGAGGCGGCGCACGACGACCGCGTGCAGCGGGCCGTGCGGCAGGTCCGACAGTCGCACCAGAGTCTCCTCGACCGAGGTGGGCGCGGTGATGCCGAGCTCGTCCAGACCGGGGATGGGGTTGCCGTACGGGGAGGTGGTGGGGTGGTTGAGCACCTCGACGAGCCGCCGCTCGACGTCCTCGCTCATCACGTGCTCCCAGCGGCACGCCTCGGCGTGCACGTTCTGCCAGTCGAGGCCGATGATGTCGACCAGGAGCCGCTCGGCGAGCCGGTGCTTGCGCATCACCGCGACGGCCATGCTGCGGCCCTTCTCGGTGAGCTCGAGATGGCGATCGCCCGCGACGAGCAGCAGCCCGTCGCGCTCCATGCGCGCGACCGTCTGACTCACGGTCGGGCCGCTCTGCTCGAGGCGCTCGGCGATCCGGGCGCGCAGGGGCACCACGCCCTCCTCCTCGAGGTCGTAGATGGTACGGAGATACATCTCCGTGGTGTCGACCAGATCCTTCACCTGTTACCCCTTCGTCGGCACGAATTCTACCCACGCACGGCGACAGCACCGTGTGCCGTGTCGGTTCGCGTCCCACCATCGGAACCCTGTCGGCGCACGGCCTGTCGCCGTGTTCGTACTTGCTCTCTTTCTACTGCATACAAACGTCCGACGGGGCGCGTAGCTTCCCGCGTACCGTTGCGAGCATGGCCACTGCACCCTCGGCATCGTCCCGCGAGCCAGGGGCGCACCGGAGTTCGGGCACCGTCGTGTGGAGCGATCGCTACCTCGACTACAGCTGGACGCCGGAGCACCCCATGAAACCGGCGCGCCTGAAGTTCACCATGACGCTGGCCGAAAGCCTGGGATTGCTCGACGGTGTCGAGCGGCTGGAGCCCGCGCCCGCCGACCGCGGCGATCTGCTGCGCGTCCACACGGCCGATTACATCGAGGCGGTCGAGCACGCGGTCGCGCCCGCCGACGAGCCACTCGCCCCGCCTTACGGTCTCGGTTCGCCGGACAACCCGGTGTTCCCGCGCATGCACCAGGCGGCCTCGATCATCGTCGGCGGCACGCTCGCCGCGGCGCGCGAGATCGCCGAGGGCCGCACCAGGCGGGCGGTCAGCATCGGCGGCGGCATGCACCACGCGATGGCCTCGACCGCCTCGGGCTTCTGCATATACAACGATGCGGCCGTGGCGATCTCCTGGCTGCTCGAGCACGGTTTCGACCGCATCGCCTACCTCGATGTCGACGTGCACCATGCCGACGGGGTGCAGCGCGTCTTCTACGCGGACCCGCGGGTGCTGACCGTCTCGATCCATCAGCACCCGGCGACCCTGTGGCCCAACACCGGCTGGCCGGAGGAGACCGGCGTCGGCGCGGCCGACGGCACCGCGATCAACCTCGCGCTGCTGCCAGGCACCCGGGATGCCCAGTGGCTGCGGGGTTTCCACGCGGTGGTGCCCAGCGCGGTGGCGGCGTTCCGCCCGCAGATCGTGGTGAGCCAATGCGGTGTGGACACGCATCGCGAGGACCCGCTCGCCGATATGGAGCTCACGGTGGACGGGCAGCGCGCGGCGTTCCATGCTATGCGCGATCTCGCCGACCGATACGCGGAGGGACGCTGGCTCGCGCTCGGCGGCGGCGGTTACGGTCTGGTCCGGGTGGTGCCGCGATCCTGGACCCACCTGCTGGCCACCGCGCTGGACCGTGACATCGCGCCGGAAACCGCGGTGCCGCAGAAGTGGATCGATATGGTTCGCTCCGTGGCGCCGAACACGGAGCCGCCGCGCACCATGGGCGAAGGGGGCGACATCACATACCGTCCGTGGGACGGTCCCGGCGGGACCGGGGAAACTGGAGACGCGCGCGCCGATCGTGCGCAGCGGGCCGTCGACACGGCCGTATTGGCAACGCGCCGAGCCAGCTTCGGATTGCTCGGCTTGGACCCGGAGGACCCCCGTGACTGAGCAGATTCCCGTCCCGGACTCTCCGTCCACCCCCGCGACGCCGCCCCCGCCGCCGCAGCACTGGTTCGCCGACGTGCTCGCCTCCGACGGTGGAGTGGTGCGGCTGCGGCCGGTGACCCCCGAGGACGGCGACCAGCTCCAGGAATTCCACGCCGCCCTCTCCGACCGCACCAGGTACCTGCGGTATTTCGGTCCCTACCCGCGCATCTCGCCCAAGGACCTGTACCGGACCACCCACCTCGACTACCACAACCGGGTCGGGCTGGTGGTGGAGCTCGGTGAGCAGATCATCGCCGTCGGCCGCTACGAACTGCTCGACCGCACCGGCCCCCGCTCGGCCGAGGTCGCCTTCGTGGTGGCCGACGAGCACCAGGGCCGCGGACTGGGCTCCATCCTGCTCGAGCACCTGGCGGGCGCCGCGGCGGAGAGCAAGATCGAGACCTTCGTCGCCGAGGTGCTCGCCGAGAACACCGTGATGGTCACCGTGTTCCGGGAGGCGGGCTATCAGGTCGAGCGCAGCAGGGACGGCTCGGTGCTGCACTTGGAGTTCGCCATCGACCCCACCGAAGCCTTGGTGTCGGTGCGGGATTCGCGGGAACGCGCCTCCGAGGCGCGCAGCGTCGGGAATCTGCTCGCGCCTGGTTCGGTCGCGGTGATCGGCGCAACGCCCGCCGCGGGCCGGGTCGGCGGTGTGGTGCTGGCGAATCTGCTGTCGGGTGTGTTCCAGGGGCCGGTGTATCCGGTCAATCCCACCCGGAAGTCGGTGCGCGGCGTCCGTGCCTACGCCACCGTGCGCGAGATTCCCGACGAAGTGGACCTGGCGGTGGTCGCGGTGCCCGCCGCGGCGATCGACTCGGTCCTCGACGACTGTATGGCCAAGGGCGTCAAGGGCTTGGTGGTGCTCACCGCCGGTTTCGGCGAGACCGGTCCGGAGGGCCTCGCCGCCGAACGCGACCTGGTGGCTGCCGCCAGGGTGCACGGCATGCGGGTGGTCGGCCCCAGCGCGCTCGGCATCGCGAACACCGATCCGGCGGTGTCGTTGAACGCGACGCTGGCGCCGGTGCTGCCCGCGCGCGGGCGGATCGGGTTCTTCTGTCAGTCCGGCCCGTTGGGCGCCGCCATTCTCGGCGAGGCCGCCGCGCGCAACCTGGGGCTGTCCACGTTCGTCTCGGCGGGCAACCGCGCCGACGTGTCCGGCAACGACCTGCTCCAGTACTGGGACACCGCGCCCGACACCGACGTGATCCTGTTGTACTTGGAGAGTTTCGGTAACCCGCGCAAGTTCTCGCGGATCGCGCGCCGGGTGGCACGCAGCAAACCGATCGTCGCGGTGAGCAGCGGGCGACAGGCGGGGCGCAGCCAGCCGCCGCGCGACATGGATCGCTCGATCGTGCGAGATCTGTTCGCGCAGGCGGGCATCGTGCAGGTGGACTCGATCTCGGAGTTGTTCGACTGCGCCGCGCTGCTCGGCTACCAGCCGCTGCCCGGCGGGTCCCGGCTGGCGGTGATCAGCAACAGCACCGCGCTGAGCTGGCTGGCCGTCGACGCGGCCCGCGGCGAGGGCCTGGATGTGGCCGAACCGGTGAACCTCGGTCCGCAGGCGACGCCGGGCGCCTATCTGGACGCCGTGGTCGAGGCCCTGCGCGCGACCGAGATTGATTCCGTCATCGTGGTTTTCGCGCCGCCGGTGCCGTTGCCGATGGCCGGATTCGCCGACGCCATCCGGTCGGCCGCCGCGGCGGTGCCCGAGGCGGGCAAGCCGATTCTCACCACCTTCATCGCCGAGCAGGGCATCCCGCATCTGCTCGCGGTGCGCGGCCAGGGTGGGATGGCATTGCGTGGATCGATTCCGTCGTATCCGGATCCCGAACGGGCGGCGCGGGCTTTGGCCCGGGTCCGCCGCTACGCGGAGTGGCGGGACAAGCCGGCTTCGGTGGTGGTGCGACCTGACGGGATCGACACCGAGCGGGCCAGAAGACTGGTGGCGCGGTGGATGGGCGATTCCGGTGGTCGCTGGCTGACGGACTTGGAAGCCGCCGAACTGCTCACCTGTTACGGCATCCAGGTGGTCGAGTTCCGCGAGGTGCGCGACGCCGAGCAGGCGGTGGCCGCGGCGGAGGAGCTGGGATATCCGGTGGCGGCGAAGGCGACCGGGGAAATGTGGCGGCGCAGACCGGATCTGACGGGCGTGCGCCTCGACCTGTGGCGACCGGAGGCGGTGCGGCAGGCCTACACCGACCTGGTGGAGGTCTGCGGCGATCCGGTGCTGCACATCCAGAAGATGGCGACCAAGGGCGTCGGTTGCATCCTGCGTGTCCAGGACGACCCGTCGTTCGGATCGGTGATCGAATTCGGCCTGTCCGGCATGATCATCGAAATGCTCGGCGACCGCGCCTACCGCGCGCTGCCGCTGACCAGCGACGAGGCGGCGGCCCTGATCGACGCGCCACGCGCGGCCCCGCTGCTGTCCGGCACGCCCGCCAGCCCGCGGGTGGACAAGGCTACGCTCGCCGAACTGGCCCAACGCATTTCGGCACTGTTCGACGACATCCCGGAAATGCGCGAGCTGTCTTTCGATCCGGTGCTGGCCTCGCCGACCTCGGCGGAGATCCTCTACGCGCGGGGCCGCATCGGTCCCGAGCCGAGCCGGTTCGATGTCGGCCCGCGCCGATTGGCGTGAGCACCGCGACCGGCCTGCTGCTGCCGATCGGCTTCGGGGGCACGTCGGCGTTAACGGCCCTTGTGCGGCACCCGATCTGGTGAAGATCCGAAGGATTCGACCAGAGAGGTTCGTGTCGCCATGAAAGCCATCGCCCTTGCCGGGTTGTTCGCCGCGTTCCTTGCCGCGGGTTGCTCGGTGGAGATCGGTTCCACCACGCCCGAGGTGAAGGAGAGCGAGCTGGAGAAGTCGGTGAAGCAGACATTGACCGAGCAGGTCGGGCAAACGCCCGACGCGATCGATTGCCCGGGCGATTTGGCGGGCAAGGTCGGCACGACCATGCGCTGCACTTTGGCGGCGGGCGGTGACACGCTCGGTCTCACCGTCACGGTGACCTCGGTGGAAGGCGACACGGTCAACTACGACGTCGCCGTCGACCCGGCCTGAGCAAGAGTTCGCCGACCGGTTCGCGCGGAACCCGGAGGGGACGGGTCGCGCGGACACCGGTCGGCGTCTATGCGGTGACGCGTCGGCCACCAAGCCGGACGCCGGGGCGCCTCGGAAACACCCGGCGTCGATGGGTCAGCTGGCGTAGGCCCGCAGGCGGTCGGCCCGCTCGCCCTTGCGCAGCTTCGCCATGACCTCACGCTCGATCTGACGCACCCGCTCGCGGGACAGACCGAAGAGCTTGCCGATCTGATCCAGGGTGCGGGGCTGACCGTCGTCGAGGCCGAAGCGCAGGCGGATGACCTGCTGTTCACGCTCGTCCAGGGTGGCGAGCACGCTGCGCACGTCGTGGTGCAGCAGTCCGGCGATCACCGCGGACTCGGCCGAGGTGGCCTCGGAGTCCTCGATGAAATCGCCCAGCGGCGCCTCTTCGTCGTTGCCGACCGGCATGTCCAGGCTCACCGGATCGCGGCTGTGGTCGAGCAGATCGGAGATCTTGTCGACCGGGATGCCCGACTCGTTGGCCAGCTCTTCGTCGGTGGCTTCGCGGCCGAGCTGCTGGTGCAGTTCACGCTTGATCCTGGCCAGCTTGTTCACCTGCTCGACGAGGTGGACGGGGAGCCGGATGGTGCGGCTCTGATCGGCCATGCCGCGGGTGATCGCCTGCCGGATCCACCAGGTGGCGTACGTCGAGAACTTGAAGCCCTTGGCGTAGTCGAACTTCTCCATGGCCCTGATCAGGCCGAGATTGCCCTCTTGGATGAGGTCCAGCAGCGGCATGCCGCGGCCGGTGTAGCGCTTGGCGAGCGAGACCACGAGGCGCAGGTTGGCTTCGAGTAGGTGCGCCCGTGCGGACTGGCCGTCGCGCACAATGATGGCGAGATCCTTCTTCCGGCCGGCGGAAAGCCGCTTGCCCGTTTCCAGCAGGTGCTGGGCGTAGAGGCCCGCCTCGATGCGCTTGGCCAGCTCGACCTCGTCGGCAGCCGAGAGCAGCGCGGTGCGACCGATTCCGTTCAGGTACACGCGTACCAAGTCGGCGGCAGGGCTCTGGGCGTCGAGGTCCGATTCGCTGGTGCGCACTCGAGTGGTGGCGGGGCTGGTCATGACTTGCCTCCTGTCGGTGGTGTCTCACTCCGATCAACGGACCCGACAGAGAGAAAGTTCCCCGCTGGTGCCCCGATAAACCGACCCTGAACTGCGGTTTCGGTCACCTACGTCTGAGAAGTTCCTGAGAACCCCCGCGGGTGGGAACGGGCTCCCTGTCCGATGCCTCCGCCGACGCATACCCGGTTGCCCCGTGCTTACACGGGCGGCTCACACGGGCGCGATCAACCCGTGCCGGACCAGTCCGGCCACGACGGTCAGCGCGTCGGCCGCGAACTCCGGCGTCACCTCTTCGAATCCGTGGGCGAGCGCCAGCAGTTCGATCAGTTCGTACAACGGCAGCCCGTCCGGCCGCATTCCCGCGACCAGCGAGATCGTCGTCTCATCCACCTCGTGCTGCCAGCGCGGACCGTCGCCGCGGTGCAGTCGCGCGACGCGTTCCTCCCAGCCCTCGGCTCCCGCGAGGAACACCCGCTCCAGCGCGGTCGCCTCCGCGACCGCGAAACGTGCCGACCAGGCGAGGTTTTCGTTCCCGGCCACCGCGCGCAGCCAGGCCGAACGCTCGAAATAGGCGCTCGCCTCGGCGCCGAGCGGGTCGTCGAAGCCGTGTGTCAGGTCCTCGGCGAGCAGTTCGGTGGGGCCGTCGATGGCGCGCAGATAGACGAAGCCGAAGCCGATGCCCGCCACGTCGGCGGCCGCGAAGGCGTCCAGCCACTGTTCGGCGCGGGCCTGCGCCGCCGGATCGCGCGGGTCAAGGCCGGCGTCGCGCAGCCAGGTGCCGACGTAGAGCGCGGGGTCGGCGACGTCGCGTTGGACCACCCATGCGTCGACGCCCTCGGCGGGCAGCCAGGACGAGACGCGCTGACGCCAGTCCTCCCCGTCGACGTGCACCCAAGCCGCCAGCATGGCCGCCGTGCCACCGGGCGCGAGCAGCTCCGGCGCACGGGAGACGACCAGTTCGCTGGCCCCGTCCAGCGCGAGACCCGAATCACGATAGGTGTGCTCGATGCGCGCGGGCCCGACGACGAAGGGCGGATTGGCGACCACCTGGTCGAAACGCCGCCCGGCCACCGGTTCGAACCAGGAACCCTCCAGCAGTTCGATGTCGAGGCCGTTGAGCGCGGCGGTCGCCTCGGCGAGCCACAGCGCCCGCGGGTTCAGGTCGGTCGCGGTGACGGTGCGCCCGTAGGACGCGGCGTGCACCGCCTGCACACCGCAGCCGGTGCCGAGGTCGAGGACCGAGCCGACGGGCCGGGTGGGCGTGGCGCGCAGCAGCGACAGCGACGCGTGACCGACGCCGAGCACGTGATTCTCGGTGAGGGTGCGCCTGCGCATGGAGTCGTCCAGATCCGACAGGATCCAGCGGTTGCCCTCGCCCGCGTCCAGCGGACGCAGATCGAGCGCCGCGCGGACCTCGTCGCCGTCGCGCGCCAGCAGACCCGCCGCGACGGCCCGGTCGACGTCCACCGGCGCGAGCGCCGCCGCCACCTCCCGCTCGGGCAGCGCGTCGCCGAGCAACAGCAGCCGGATCAGCGTGCCGAGTTCACCGGCCGCGCGCGCGGCCCGCCGCACCGGCACCGGCTCGGAACGGCCGAGCGCGGCGTGCACGTCAGGACCCAGCGCCGACAGCAGAGTGTCGGCGTCGTAGCCGACGCGGGTCAGCGCCGTCCGCAGCTCCGGGCACAGGGCGGTGAGCAGGGATCCGGTGGTCGTCTGGTTCGTAGGCACACCGGTACTCTGCCACCGCTGTCGGCGGGCATCCGCAGCCTGTTGCCCGTGTCACCGGGAGGCGAAGCGCGGCGGGGGCCGAACCCGGGTGCGGATCACACGCCGTTCGGATCGCGGCCGGTGATGCAGTACACCGCGTCGGCCGGATCGGTCATCACGATCCAGTGCTCGTAGCGCTGCACCAGGCGGGCGCCGAGGGACTGGTGCCACGCGGCGGTGGCCTCGATGTCGGAGGAGGCCAGATCGATGTGGGCGCTCGCGGGGCGGTCCTCGCCGAGGCGTTGCAGCAGCAGCTGGACCGGCAGCGTCTCCTCGGCGCGCAGGCGGGAGAATTCGGCGAGACGGCCCGGGGTGTGCCGCCATCCGGTGAGGTCGGCCCAAAAACGTGTCTCCACTTCGTGATCGGCGGCGCCGATGTCGAGGCAGACCTGGTCGAGGCGGGTCAGCGTGCCGTCGGGGGCGTGGAAGGCGGGAGCGGGTCGGCCCTTGGCGCGTCCGCTCGGGGTGAAGCAGAAGATCTGGCCGGAGGGCGAACGGAGCACCGCGTAGTCCGGGTGATTGGCGACCAGCTCGGCGTTCAGATCGAGGGCGGTGCGCACGGCGGCGGCGATGTCGTCGACGTCGAAATCCAAGTGCACGCCGGACAGGCCCTGCACCGACTGCATCTTGACCCCGGCCGCGGCGAAGAGCGCGGGATCGGGCAGCAGCGTGAGGAATTGGTCGTCGTCGCCGCGGCGCGGCGAGAGCTGGGTGCCGGTGACGGTCGACCAGAAGGCCGCGCAGTCGTCGAAACGTTGTGTGGGACGGTCGAGGAACGCCCAGACCCAGCGAATCATGTTGTCTCCTGTGCCGCGCGGGACGTGCCCGCGACCGCCGACGTGGTCACTGGGCGACGGCGCACGCGATCGCGCTGCCGTGCCCCGGGACACAGTAGGGCGCGGCCGGTGGGCTGTCGAACCGATTTGGCGGGATCTCGACGTTCTGTGGCATTCGTGCCACTCGTTCGCCGCGCGGTTTTCCGGCAGTCTCAGCGGGTGACCGAACTGCGCACCGCCCCCGCCGAGCCCATCGATTCGGCGCCGCCGCGGTGGCATCCCGCCTGGGGCGTCGCGGCGGTCGGCTTCGTCGCGTTGCTCGGCGCGGCCGCGTTCCGCTCGGTGCCGAGCGTGCTGATGGATCCGCTGCACGCGGAGTTCGGCTGGTCGCACGGCACCATCGGCCTGGCGGTCTCGCTGAATCTGCTGCTCTACGGGCTCATTTCGCCGTTCGCCGCGGCGCTGATGGACAAGTTCGGCATCCGCAGGGTGGTGGCCTGCGCGCTGGTGCTGGTCGCGGCGGGCAGCGGGTCGACCGTCTTCATGACGCAGGCCTGGCAACTGGTCGCCACCTGGGGGTTGCTGGTCGGCGTCGGTGTCGGCTCGATGTCGATGCCGTTCGTGGCGACCATCACCGGGCGCTGGTTCGTGCGGCACCGCGGGCTGGTCACCGGCGTACTGACGGCCGCGGGCGCGACCGGTCAGCTGATCTTCCTCCCGCTGGTCTCGGCGCTTGCGCACGAGCACGGCTGGCGGCTGCCCGCGCTGGTGGTGGCCGGTGCGGCGCTGGCGGTGACGCCGCTGGTGCTCTTGTTCATCCGCGATTTCCCCAGCGACAAGGGCGTTTCCGCGTACGGTGCGGAGCCGGGCTCGACGGTGGGGACGCGCACGACCGTGCGCGGCGGCGCTACGCGGGCGCTCACCGTGCTGGCGCGGATCGCGCGCACGCGCGGATTCTGGTTGCTCGCCGGCGGTTTCGCGGTGTGCGGCGCGTCGACCAACGGCCTGGTCGGCACCCATTTCGTCAGCGCGGCGCACGATCACGGAATGCCGCCGACCACGGCGGCCGGGCTGCTCGCGCTGGTCGGGATATTCGACGTGGCGGGCACCATCGCCTCGGGGTGGCTGACCGATCGGGTCGACCCGCGCTGTCTGCTGCTGGCCTACTACACCCTGCGCGGCGCGTCGCTGTTGATCCTGCCTTCACTGTTCTCGCCGCACACCGAGCCGAGCATGTGGGTCTTCGTGATCTTCTACGGACTGGACTGGATCGCGACCGTTCCCCCGACGGTCGCGCTGTGCAGGGAGCTGTTCGGTGCGGACGGACCGGTGGCCTTCGGGTGGGTCTTCGCCTCGCACCAGATCGGTTCGGCGATCGCGGCGACCGGTGCCGGCGTGCTTCGCGACCTCCAGGGCAGCTACGACACGGCCTGGTACGTGGCGGGCACGCTGTGCGGGCTCGCGGCGCTGATGTCGATCGTCATCCGCAGGCCGGCCGCCGTGTGAGGGTTCACCCGTCGATGGCGTTGTGCGGCCGGGATTCGATAGCCCTGCGCGGCCGGTCCCAGCGGCTCGGCTCGTCCTTGCGACGCGGCGGGCGGTCGTTGGCGATGAGCACCGCGATCCACGGCAGCGGGATGGACGCGCCGATGATGAGCAGCGAGATCAGTGCGCTGCCCCAGGCGCTGTAGGCGACCGCGGCCAGCACCAGCGCGGGAATGCGGAACGCCATCAGGATCGTGTACCTGCGCACCCGGGCGCGATGCTGATCCTCCAGCGAGGGCGCCGCTTCGGTGATGAGCACCGGGTGCTTCTCGTCGCTGCCGGGGAAGTAACCCCGCGAGGGCGGAGGAGCGGAGGGTGTGACGTCCGGGCGAACACCGCGGCCGATGTCGTCGGCGTCGGGGGAGTCGCCGTGCTGCTGCATACCCCGAGTCTTCCACTCCGGTGTCCCGGGCGCACACACCGAGGTCGATTCGTCACCGGGGCCGGGCACGGGCGCGCTGGGACGCCGCCATACGGCATCATGGATTCCGTGAGTACCGACACCCTGGTTCGCCCGGATACGACCACCGACGAGACGACGGGCGACGACACCCCGAAGTTCTTCCACTACGTGAAGAAGGAAAAGATCGCCGAAAGCGCCGTCATGGGCACGGTGGTGGTCGCCCTGTGCGGCGAGGTGTTCCCGGTGACCCGGTCGCCCAAGCCCGGTTCGCCAGTCTGCCCGGAGTGCAAGAAGGTCTACGAGACCCTGCGCAAGGGCGACTGAGTCCGCCTCGCACCGCGTGACTACCCCGAGCTGCGCACCGCGTCCCGCGTGGCCGGGGTGATGTCGCGCGCCGATTCCGCGCTGTTCGCCGCGTCGGCGTCGGCCTCCTCGTCCGGCGTCTCACCGCGCACCTGGTTGGAGATCCACTCCTTCATCTGCTCGATGCGCGTGGCCCTGGCGGGCCAGAACTCCTGCACCGCGGCGTTGAACTCGGCGCCGAGGATCACCGCGAAGCCGAGGAAGAACGTGAACAGCAGGAACGCGATCGGCGTCGCCAGCGCGCCGTAGCTCACGCCGGTCCTGGTGATCCAGGACAGGTACCGGCGTAGTACCTCGCTGGCCGCCATGAAGAAGACACCCGCCACCAGCGCCCCGCCGAACAGCCGGTGCCAGGGCAGCGTGCGGTGCAGCGCCAGTTTGTACAGCGTGGTCAGACCGACGATGAGCAGCAGGCCGACGCCGGGATAGTAGAAGCTGTCCAGTAGTCGCAGGCCCGGTTCCCGCCAGGCGTCCGGCAGCGCGCGTCCGATCATGGCGGGTCCGAGCGCGACGAGCGGCAGGATGAACACCGCCGCCACCAGGAACAGCACGTACAGCAGCAGCGCGAAGATGCGCTGCCACACCGGGTGCCTCGCGTCTTGCTGGTCGTGCGCCTCCACGATCGAGTCGACGAACGTCGCCATGGCCGAGGACCCGGCCCACAGCGAGAGCACGAAGCCGAACGACACCACCGCGCCGCGCCCGCGGCCGAGCACGTCCCCGACGGTCGGTTCGATCAGGTCGTTCACCACGGACTCGCTGAACAACTCGCGACTGAAGGTGATGATCTTGGCGTGCACGATCTCCACGGTGTCGGGCCCGAACCAGCCGCCGACATAGCCGAGACTGCCGAGCACTCCCAGTAGCAGCGGGGCCAGCGACAGGGTCTGCCAGAACGCGGCCGCCGCCGACTTCGCGAAGATCGAATCGCCCCACGCCTTCTGGGCGACCCGGGCGACGAGCCTGCGAGCCTGCCGCCCGGCGTGCTGGATCCGCCGGGCGACGACGCCCGAGTCGCGCGCGGATGCGCCCGCACCACCGCTGTGGATCGGCTCGGGCCCGCTCGCGGGTAGGGATCGGTCGTCGGTCATCGTGACTACAGCATCGCGCACTCCGCGCTCGCGCACCGGTCCGTCACCGCATCGTGTCGGCGGGCATCAGGCGAACACGGGGCTATGCGCGGTGAATTATGTGATGCGGATCGCGACCGCCGCGTCGGTTTGGCGACACGCCGTCCCCGGCCGCTACTGTCTTTTGCGTGACTGGGTCGGATGGCGCTGCGGCGGGAAATGGAGCGACGCCGGGCGATTCGGGAAAGCCGGCATCCGGGGGCGGTTCGCTACGCGCGTGGCAGCGGCGCGCACTCACGAAGTACCTGGCCACGAAGCCGCGCGACTTCCTCGCCGTGGCGACGCCCGGCGCGGGTAAGACCACCTTCGCGCTGCGGGTGGCGGCCGAGCTGCTCGCCGATCGCACCGTGGACCAGATCACCGTCGTCGCGCCGACCGAACACCTCAAGCATCAATGGGCGGCCTCGGCGGCCCGCAACGGCATCCAGCTCGACTCGCGTTTCTCCAACGCCACCGGCGGCACCTCCGGCGATTACCACGGTGTGGTCGTCACCTACGCGCAGGTCGCGTCGCATCCTTCTCGCCACCGGGTGCGCACCGAAAATCGCAGGACACTGGTCGTTCTCGACGAGATCCACCACGCGGGCGACGCCAAGAGCTGGGGTGACGCGGCGGCCGAGGCGTTCGGCGACGCGACCCGCAGGCTGGCGCTGACCGGTACGCCGTTCCGCTCCGACGACAGCCAGATCCCGTTCGTCACCTACGAGCCCGACGAATCCGGCTTCCCGAAGTCGCGGGCCGACCACACCTACGGCTACGCCGAGGCGCTGGCAGACGGCGTCGTCCGTCCGGTGGTCTTCCTGGCCTATTCCGGGGACGCGCACTGGCGCGACAGCGCGGGCGAGGAGCACTCCGCCCGACTCGGCGAGCCGCTCAACGCCGAACAGACCGCGCGCGCCTGGCGCACCGCGCTCGACCCCGCGGGCGACTGGATCTCCGCGGTGCTGCGCGCCGCCGACATCCGGCTGCGCCAGAAGCGCGCCTCCGGCATGCCCGACGCGGGCGGCCTGGTGATCGCCACCGATCAGGAGCGCGCCCGCGACTACGCCGAACTGCTCGAACACATCTCGGGCGAGCGGCCCGCGCTGGTGCTCTCCGACGATCCCGCGTCCTCGAACCGGATCGCCGAATTCAGCAACAACACCCAGCCCTGGATGGTCGCGGTCCGCATGGTGTCCGAGGGCGTCGACGTGCCGCGCCTCGCCGTCGGCGTCTACGCGACCAGCGCCTCGACACCGCTCTACTTCGCCCAGGCCATCGGCCGTTTCGTGCGTGCGCGCCGCGCGGGCGAGACGGCCAGCGTGTTCCTGCCCTCGGTGCCGGTCCTGCTCGATCTGGCCGCGCAGCTGGAGGTGCAGCGCGATCACGTCATCGGCAAGCCGCACCGGGAGAAGAACGGCCTCGACGACGAGCTGCTCGTCGACGCGGCCAAGCAGAAGGACGAGCCGGGCGAGGACGAGAAGAAGTTCATCGCGCTCGCCGCGGACGCCGAACTCGACCAGGTGATCTACGACGGGTCCTCGTTCGGCACCGCGACGTTCGCGGGCAGCGACGAGGAGGCCGACTACCTCGGCATCCCGGGCCTGCTCGACGCCGACCAGATGCGCGCGCTGTTGCGCGACCGGCAGGCCCGTCAGCTGGCCGACCGCGGCGAGGCGAAGTCCGCGACGCCCGCGCCGCAGGTCGCGGCCGCCGCCGAGCGGGTGGCCACCTCGGACCGGCTCGGCGAGCTGCGCAAGGAACTCAACAGCCTGGTGGCCATGCACCACCACCGCACGGGCAAACCGCACGGGGTGATCCACGGCGAGCTGCGCCGCGAGTGCGGCGGGCCGCCGACCGCGCTGGCCACCGCCGAACAGCTCGGCGACCGCATCGCCGCCCTGCGCCGCCGATAGCGCGCCGCGTCGTCAGCCCGCGGGCCACGCCGCCATCGCGCAGTCGATGGACCGGGTGAGCTCGTCCAGCGCCGCGCCGTCCCTGGCTTGGATGGACAGTCCGTAGAGCACCGTCGTGTAGAACGCGGCGAGTGCGGCGGTGTCGGTCTGCGCGGGTAGATCGCCTTCGGCGACCCCGCGGAGCAAGCGCGCGTGGATGTCGTCGGTGGTCCCCCTGCGCTTTTCGACGAGGAAGTCGCGCACGCCGGTATTGCGGGTCGTGTAGGTCGCGCCCGCCAGCACCACCATGCAGCCGTGCGGCTTGTCCTCGACCGTGTATGCCGCGGCGTTGTCGCGCAACATCGCCTCGACGGCGGCACGGGCGGTGGGCTCCTCGCGCAGGGCGCGCTCGGTGTAGCCGCCGTCGGTGCGGCCGTACAGCTCGATGGCTTCCCGGAACAACGCTTCCTTGCCGCCGAACGCGGCGTAGAGGCTGGGCGAGTTGATGCCCATCGCGGCGGTGAGATCGCTCATCGACGCGCCTTCGTAGCCGTGCTCCCAGAACACTTCCATGGCCCGGCGCAGCGCGATCGAGCGGTCGAATGCCCGGGGACGACCCCGTTCGGCCACGGCGAACTCCTTTCTGTGTCGATCGTTAAATATACCCCTTGACGGCGTCGCTGCCGTGGGCTTAGCTATTTATGTACTGATCGACACAAAAAGGAGTAGTACCGATGTCCGACCTGACCGGCAAGGTGGCACTGGTGACCGGCGGCAGCAGGGGGATCGGGGCGGCCATCGCCCGGCGGCTGGCCGCCGCGGGCGCGGACGTCGCGCTGACCTATCAGAGCGCGGAAACCGCCGCGAAATCCGTGGTGGCCGAGGTCGAGGCGTTGGGCAGGCGAGCGATCGCCGTGCGCGCCGACAGCGCGGACGCGGGCGAGGTGGCGGACTCCGTGCACCGCGCCGCCGCGGAACTGGGCAGGCTCGACGTGCTGGTGAACAATGCCGGGATCTTCCCGAGCAAGCCTTTCGAGGAGTTCACCGTCGAGGAGATCGACCGCGCGCTGCACGTGCACGCCCGCGCGGCGTTCGTCGGCGCCCAAGCCGCCGTCGGGCACATGACCGAGGGTGGCCGGATCATCAGCATCGGCAGCAATCTGACCGATCACGCCCCGTTCGGCGGCATCGCGCTCTACAACCTGAGCAAGTCGGCGCTGAACGGATTCACCAAGGCGCTGGCGCGTGAGCTCGGCCCGCGCTCGATCACGGTGAACCTGGTGCAGCCGGGTGCGACCGACACCGACATGAATCCGGCCGACGGCGAACACGCCCCGAACCAAATCGGCCTCACCGCGCTCGGCCGCTTCGGGGCCGCCGACGATGTCGCCGCGACTGTAGCGTTCCTGGCTGGACCCGCAGGCCGCAGCATCACCGGCGCGATTCTCACCGTGGACAGCGGCACCAACGCCTGACGCTCAGCTGGTGAAGTAGCGGGCGGGGTCGAGGGTGTTGATCGGCGTCCAGCGCGGCTGTTCGGCGCTGATCTCCGGATCGCCGTGCGCCGCTTCGAAATACCCTCGGACCTCCAGCGCCAGCCGCGGGTTCTCGTCGACTTGCCGCGCCATGTCGTAGAGCGTCGCCAGGACGTGGACGCAGCGCTCGGTGCGCGCCGAGCACGAGCAGTCGACGGCCGCGAGCTCCGGCGCCGGACGCACACCGGCCGTGACGAGCGCGCGATGCGTCTCGTCGGTCAGCAGCGTCGGATCAGGGATCACCTCGGCGATCGCCGCCACCGCCTGGCCCGGCAGCGGCGCGACCTCCAGGTGGGCCACCGAGGCTTGGCCACCGCGATGGATGTGTGCGCGCACCACGCGGCCCTCGACGGTCGCTCGAACGCCGTGATTGCGGGCGATGCTGCGGGCGCGGGGCAGCAGCGGTTCCGGCCGGGTCTGGCGCAGCGGCTCGGCGAGCCGGACCCAGTCCATGCCCCAGGCGGTGTAGCCGAATTCTTTGTCCGCCATCAGTTCTCTCGCTTCCGCCGCAGGATCTCGACGAGCTGGTCGTCGTCGAGGCGGGCCAGCGCGGCGATGCCCGCCGAGTCCGAGAGGTCGGTCAGCGCGGATTTGCGGTCGTGCATGCCCGCGATGTGCTCCTCGACGGTGGTGCCCGAGGTCAGTGTGGTGACGGTGACGGTGCGGGTCTGGCCGATGCGGTGCGCCCGGTCGGAGGCCTGCGCCTCCACCGCGGGGTTCCACCAGCGGTCGAAGTGGACGACATCGGCGGCGCGGGTCAGCGTGAGGCCGGTGCCCGCCGCCCGCAGGCTCAGCACCAGCACCGGCGGCCCGTCCTCGGCCTGGAAGTCGCGCACGATCGCGGCGCGCGAGGCCTGGTTCAGGCCGCCGTGGAAGAACGGCGCGGTGACGCCGAACTGTTCGGCCAGATGGCGGACCAGCAGTTCACCGGTCTGCCGGTACTGGGTGAAGATCAGTGTCGGGGAATCGGTCTCGAGGTTGGTGGCGATGATGTCGGTGCACAGATCGAGCTTGCCGGAGCGGCCGGCTAGCTCTGCGAGGTCGCCGGTCACCAACCCCGGGTGGTTGCACACCTGCTTGAGCGCGGTGAGCGCGGCGAGCACTCGGCTCTGCCGTTGCGCGCCGGAACCGAACCCGTCGTCGATGGCCCGGTCCAGCAGCCGGTCGTAGAGCTGTTCCTGTTCCGCGGTCAGATCGCAGAGCAGATCGGTGTGGATCTTGGCGGGCAGCGCCGCCGCGACCTGGAACTTCCTGCGCGCCAGCACGACCGGTTCGATGGCGTCGCGCAGCCGGGCGGCGGCCGCCGCCGAACCCTCCTGGATGGGCCGCACGAAGCGGCGGCGGAACTGCCCGCGATGGGCGAACAGGCGCGGTGCGACCAGATGGAGCAGCGCCCACAGCTCTTCCAAGTGATTCTCCACCGGCGTGCCGGTCAGCGCGACCTTCGCGGGGCTGGCGAGTGTGCGGGCGGCCCTGGCGACCTGGGTGCGCGGATTCTTCAGCGCCTGCGCTTCGTCGAACACCGTGCTCGCCCAATCGCGTTCGGCGAGGACGTGGCCGTGCAGCCGCAGGATCGGGTAACCGGCCACGACGACGTCACCGGGGCTCACGGCCAGTTCACCGCCGCGCCACGTGATCGGACGCAGGTCCGGCGCGAAACGGGTGATCTCGTGCGCCCAGTTGCCGACCAGCGAGGTCGGGCAGACCACGAGTTGCGGGCCCTCGGCCGCGCGGCCGAGCAGAAAACCGATGGCTTGCACGGTCTTTCCGAGGCCCATCTCGTCGGCGAGCACCGCGCCGCCGAAGGCGGCGGTCGTCTCGGTCAACCAGCCGACCCCGCGCGCCTGGTAGGGGCGCAGGTCAGCGTGCAACGTCGCCGCCAGGTGCGCGGCCATCGCCTCGGTGTCGAGCAGGGTGTGCAAGGCGCGGGCCTCTGACACGATCGCGGTTCCCGACGCGTCCGGCACCGCGTGGGCCGCGGCGGGTAGCGCGACAAGTTCGCCACGCAGCACGGTGTGCCAAGCCCGCAGCGACGCGCCCGCGTCGGGGAGTCGCTGTGCGTCGAGAGTCTCCGCCTCCGTCGGATCCGGCTCGGTGTGGCGCGTCGACGTCGTCGGGGCGTCGGTGACGTATCCGTTCGCGCTTCCGGTCGGTGTCGTCCCCGAGATCGGGGCCAAGTCGAGTGCCGCGAGTTCCGCGGGCGGGATCAGCGCGCAGTCGACCTCGGTGATCTCGATCGCTCCTCGCCCGCCGGTCGGCACCGCCAGCGCGAGCGTTTCGCGGTCGCCGAGACCGGTGGGAGCGCGTCCCGCGCCGTGACCCGTCCACGTCCACAGCGCGAAGAGATGGCGGTCGGGCAGGTAGGTGGCCTGTGTGCTGCGCAGAGCGAACCCCCAGATCATCGTATGGCGTACGGAGTATGGTGACAACGCACACCGTACCGGGTTTGTTCCGAGGAGCCCCATGGAGAGCGACGACGATCAGGTGAAGCGGCTGCTGCACCTGCTGTGGCGCCAAGCGCTGCCGCCGCGCACGGGCGGGCGCGGACCGAAGCAGACGGTGAGTGTCGACGCCGTCGTCGCGGCCGCCGTCGCGCTGGCCGATCGCGACGGGTACGAGAAGGTGTCGGTCCGCGCGGTCGCGGCCGAGCTCGGTCTGCGGCCGATGAGCCTGTACACCTACGTGCCGAGCAAAGAGGCGCTGACCGTGCTGATGGTCGACGCCGTCGCCGCCGAGGACGCGCCCATCCCCGCCGAGCTTCCGGTGCGGGAGCGGATCGCCGAGATCGCGCGACAGGTGCGCGCCGAGGTGCTCGCCCACCCGTGGCTGCTCGAGGTGTCGCCATGGCGGGCGGTGCTCGGTCCGGGGCGGATGCGGCGTTACGAACGCCAGCTTGCCGTCCTGGAAGGGATCGGTCTCACGGACCTGGCGATGGACCGGGCTGTAGCGGTGCTGACCGAGTTCGCCACCGGGAACGCGCGCATGGCGGTAGCCGCGGCCCGCGGCGCGGCGGAGTTGAGCGACGCGCAGTGGTGGGAGCGCTACCGCCCGGAGCTGACGCGGATCATGCCGGTCGAGGAGTTCCCGCTGGCGGCGCGGGTCGGTGCGGCGGTGGGGGAGCGGTATCAGGCGCCCGCGGACCCGGACGGCGCTTTCGAGTTCGGGGTGGAGCGCCTGCTCGACGGGATTCTGGCCGAGCGTGGACGCGAGCTGATGTGACCTAGAACACTGTGATGTTGGGCACGTATAGCCCTCGAACATGCCGCAGCGGGCGACGATTCGTCGCCCGCTGCGGGTAAGGCCATGTTCTGTTGTTCGATGCTGTTGTGTCGGAAAGCGAAAACAGGTCAGAGGGCGGGAGCCGACTCCGTGTCGATCACGGCCTCGAGCTCACGCAGCCGATCCATGTGTTCGTTCGCGTGATGCTGGCAGAAGAGCAACTCTCCACCTGCGGGCAGAACGGCACGCACTCGGGCAGCCGCCCCGCAACGGTCGCAACGATCGACCGCGGTCAGTGGGGTGCTTGTCAGGGTTCCTGGCATGACTCCTCCGTCCTGGCTCCCGGCACTACAGTCCGTTCACCTGGTGTGGGGCCCGTGGTCACTCACCACGAGCTCGCTACCGCTACTTCCCAGCAGTGGTATGACTACTCTGTCAGACGTTCGGGACGGGGGCATTGTTCCCGCAAGTGATTCTGTGTGTTTTCTCTAACACGACCTGGTATTTCGCTCACGGCGAACATTCCAGTTCGGGGCTCGAATCGCACTCGATCACCCCACGAACACGCCTATCCAGTTGGTCTGTTGGGAGATTACCCGTGACCTGTGACACTCACACGCTGGTTCACCTTTGTACTTTGCCGGAATGGCGCAACGCTCGGCAAACCGGCGAGCACCGGCCGCCGTCGCTGGCCGAGGTGGGCTTCGTTCACCTTTCCACTACCCGGCAGGTGCACCTGCCCGCCAACCGGCTCTTCGCCGGGCGGCGCGACCTGGTGCTGTTGCGCATCGACGCGAATCTGCTCGTGGATCCGGTGAAGTGGGAGCCGGGGGTGCCGACGGATCCGGAGGGAATGCTCTTCCCTCATCTCTACGGGCCGCTTCCTGTGAGCGCCGTCACATCGGTGGAGGACTACCTGCCCGGCCCGGACGGCGCCTTCGCACCGTCGGCGGAGTGAGCCGCGCCGATCAGCGCTCGCGCGCCTGCCGCGCGAGAATGGCGGCCTGAACCCGGGACCGCACACCGAGTTTGGTGAGCACGCGCGAGACGTGAGTCTTCACCGTGGTTTCCCCGATGAACAGTCGCGCCGCGATCTGCGCGTTCGACAGGCCATCGCCGAGGCAGTCCAGCACCTCGCGTTCGCGTTCGGTGAGATCGGCGAAGCCGTCCGGTGCGACGGGTTCGGCGCCGGCGACAGAAGACGCGAACGCGGCGATCACGGCGCGGGTGACCTCCGGCGCCAGCACCCCGTCACCCGCGGCGACCGCGCGCACCGCGTCGACGAGGGCTTGTCCCGACGTCGATTTCAGCACGAACCCGGACGCGCCCGCGCGCAAGGCGCGAAAGACGTACTCGTCCAAGTCGAACGTGGTGAGGACGAGCACACGCGCCAACGCGTCGGCGGTGATGCGTTCGGTGGCGGTGAGGCCGTCCACGCCGGGCATCCGCACATCCATCAGCACCACATCGGGCCGCAGCGCCTTGGCCTGGGCCACCGCGATGTCCCCGTCGGCGGCCTCGCCGATCACCTCGATGCCTTCGGCGCTGTCCAGGATCATCCGCAACCCCGCGCGAATCGCGCCGTGATCGTCGGCGATCAGCACGCGAATCGTCACGCCGCCTCCGTCGTTCGGGTCATGCCTGCGCCTCGCTGGCGCTCGTCTCCGGCATGCCCCGATGGGGCTGCCACATGATTCGCTCACTGCGTTCGCTCATGCCTGCGCCTCGCCGGCACTCGTCTCCGGCATGCCCCGATGGGGCTGGCACATGATTCGCTCACTGCGTTCGCTCATGCCTGCGCCTCGCCGGCACTCGTCTCGTGCATGCCCCGATGGGGCTGGCACATGATTCGCTCACTGCGTTCGCTCATGCCTGCGCCTCGCCGGCGCTCGTCTCGGACGTGCCGAGCGGAAGCCTGGCGCGGACCATCCAGCCTTCGGCTTCCGGTCCTGCGGTGAAGCTTCCGCCCAGCGCTGCGGCGCGCTCGCGCATGTTCATCAGGCCGCGGTGCGGCGCCGCGGAATTCGCCGGCTGCGACGAAACCGCCGCGGCGCGGGCGGGATTGCGGACGGTGACGTCGAGTGACGCTGGATCGGCGCGCACCGCGATATCGACCCGCTGACCTGGCGCGTGCTTCATCGCATTGGTCAAGGCCTCCTGGATGATCCGATAGGCGGCCTGGTCCACCGCGCCGGGCAGCGGGGTGCCGTCGAGCGAATCCGCAACGCGCACCGCGGTTCCCGCCGATCGGGCGGCGTCCACCAGGATCGGCAGCTGGGCCAGTGTGCGCGGTGCGACGGCTTCGTCCTCCGTTCCGTCGTCGCGGCGCAGCAGACCGATCATGGTGCGCATCTCCTGCAGCGCGCTGACGCTGTTGGCGCGGATCGAGCCCAGGATTCCGGCCATCACGGGGTCGGCATCCCGGCGGGTCAGCTCGCCGAGCGCCGCCTCGGACTGGATCGCGATGGCCGAGAGGTGTCCAGCGATGACGTCGTGCAGATCGCGCGCCATCGTCCTGCGCTCATCGGCGATGGCCGCGCGCCGGTCCAGCTCGGCCACCAGCGCCATCGCCTGCGCCCGCGCGCGTTCGGCCTCGGCGATCTCCTTGTGCGTCCGCACCGACAGTCCCCACCAGATCGGCGTGCCGACGAAGGCCGCCGCCGCCGCGATGGCGAGCACCAGCGCCCGCCAGTCACCGGTCGCGGCGAACACGGCCACCGTGATCACCGTCGTCAGCGCGGCACAGGCGATCGTCACCGAGCGCGACACCGCGCGCGAGCCGTACAGGACGGCCGCGTAGATCGAATCCGAGTAGACGAGCCACACCGGCACCGTCGCACCCAATACCAGATCGATGGTGAGCGGGACCAGGCCCGCCACCAGCGTCACCAGCGGCGCTCGCCGCCGCAGCAGCGTCGCCGCGCACAGCAGCGCGAGCACACCGAACCGGACGCCCAGCGGCGGATCGGCGCTCCCGTCGGCCATCGGGTACAGCCCGGACAGGTACAGGAACGCCCCGAAGACGAACGCGAAGAACGCGACCAGCACGTCCTGCGCGGTCGCCGACAACGCGTGCCACTGCTTCACCGCCTCATCACAGCACACGCGCGAGCAAACGCGGGTCCGCCGAAGTGATGACGCGTGCCCCCGGCCCACGCGCGTGCGCGATCCTTCGGACGGACTTCGCCCGCCTGGGGCTACTCTGAACGAGTGAACGTCGACGTCACCGCTCTACCCGGTATCGGGGTACGCAAAGACTTCGAGGCCCGGTCGGGTCGCCGGATCGGCGTGGTCGACCACCGCGACGGAGGCATCGACCTGATCGTCTCCAAACTCGACGACCCGGACGCGTGCGCCGCGCAGGTGCCGCTGACGAGCGACGAGGCCGCGGTGCTCGCCAACCTGCTCGGCGCTCCGCAACTGGTGGCCGCACTCCGCGAGGACCACCGCGACCTGCCCGGCATCACCACCCGGCAGCTGCCGATCGCCGACGAATCGCCGTACGAGGGCCGCACCCTCGGCGAGACGGCGATGCGCACCCGCACCAAGGTCTCGATCGTCGCGGTGATGCGCGCCGGTCAGCTGCACCCCTCGCCAGGACCCGATTTCACCTTCGCCGCAGATGATCTGCTCGTAGTCGTGGGCACCCCCGACGGCTTGGACGCCGCCGCGAAGATCCTCTCCCACGGTTGACCTGTGAGCCAGACCGCGCTCGCTTTCCTCGAGCTCGGAGCGGTGTTCTTCGCTCTAGGCATGTTGGGGCGGGTGGCGGGACGGTTCGGCATGTCGCCGATCCCGCTCTATCTGCTGGGGGGATTGGCGTTCGGGTCGGGCGGGTTCATCGATCTCGCCGAGGCCAATGAATTCGGCCATGTCGCGGGCGAGATCGGTGTGGTGCTGCTGCTCCTGCTGCTCGGCCTGGAATACACCGCCGCCGAGCTGATGACCGGGCTGCGGCGGTCCTGGGCCGCAGGCTTGGTCGACATCGTCGTCAACGCGATCCCCGGTGTGCTGGTGGCGCTGCTGCTCGGCTGGGGCGTCGTCGGCGCGATCACGATGGGCGGCGTCACCTACATCTCCTCCTCGGGCATCGTCGCCAAGGTGCTCAACGATCTCGGGCGGCTCGGCAACCGGGAAACCCCGGTCGTGCTCTCGATTCTGGTGTTCGAAGACCTGGCCATGGCGATATACCTGCCGATCCTCACCACGATTCTCGCGGGAATGAGCTTTCTGAGCGGACTGCGTACGCTCGCCATCGCGCTGGTGACGGTCACACTGGTGCTGGTGGTGGCGCTGCGGTACGGACGGCACGTGTCATCGATCGTGGACAGCTCGGACAACGAGGTGTTCCTGCTCAAGTTGCTCGGCGCGGCGCTGCTGGTGGCGGGCGTCGCCTCGGCGCTGAACGTCTCGGCGGTGGTCGGCGCGTTCCTGCTCGGCATCGCGATCTCCGGATCGACCGCGTACCAGGCCGCGAAGCTGCTGGAGCCGCTGCGGGATCTGTTCGCGGCCATCTTCTTCGTCGCCTTCGGGTTGAGCACCGACCCGCGCGCGATCCCGCCGGTGCTCGGCTGGGCGGTGCTGCTCGCCGTGGTGACCGCGACGACCAAGGTCGCGACCGGATGGTGGGCCGCGGGCAGGCAGGGCATCCGGCGGATGGGCCGTGCCAGGGCGGGAGCGACCCTGGTGGCGCGCGGCGAATTCTCGATCGTCATCGCGGGATTGGCGGTGAGCGTCGGCGCGGTCGCGAGCGAGCTGGCCCCGCTGGCCTCGGCCTACGTGCTGCTGATGGCGGTGCTCGGCCCGGTCGCGGCGCGGGTGGTCGAGCCGCTGGTGCGCTTGGTGCGACCCGAGCCAGGCCCTGCGGTCGCCGCCTAGCTCGCGTCTGCGCTCGATGCCGCGGCGCGGCGGCGTTCGACGCGAGTCCAGAACGCGGTCGAGATGCCGCCGACCGCTAGGCCGATGAGGGCCGCGCACAGGTGGCCGTAATCGGTGAAGGTCGGCCCGATCCAGATCGCCGCGGCGAGCACGACCACGAGCGTCGTCGCCCACAGCGCCCGGACGACGCCGCGGAACCGGAACGCCATCGCGGCCAGCACGGCGGTGAACCCGTAGCTGGCGCCGACATCGGGGGCGATCGCCACACGCAGTGGAATGAGGCCGCGATCGATGGCGCGGGAGATGCCGGTGACGGTGATAAGCGTGGCGCCGATGTGCCCGGTGGCGAACAACAGAATCCAGCGGCCGGTGCCGAGCCATCGCTCCGCCGCCGCCATCACCACCAGGAACTCGAGGATGGTCAGCCACGGGAATTTGCCCTCGGTCCAGAACGCGGACGCCACCAGCACCTGTACCGGATCGCGCCGCATATTGGCGAGATTCGTGGACGCGGACAGAATCAGCCGGTGCTGGACCGCCTCTCCGAGGCCCCGCAGCGTCCACCAGGTGACGAAGAGCGTGAAGGCGTACGCGGTGCTCGCGGGTGCCGCCCCCAGATGCCGCCGGATCGCCGGAAGGATGCGGCGCAGCAGGTGCGGGCGGCGCAGTCTTTCGACGCCCTTCCGCACTTCGTCGCCGAGGTCGACGGTCCGGACCCACGGCGCGCTGATCGGAGTGGCTGCCACACAAGCAGTCTGCCGGGTCGCCAGCCGTCGAATGGACCCGACGCCGCGTTCGGCGTGTGGTGAACGCAGCTCGCGGGGCTACTTCCGGCGCGGAACGTCGCGAGTCGTCGGCCAGTACGGTGTCCCGTTGACGGGTGGGACGGAGGCAGGGAACGGTTCCGGGCGCGGCGGAGGCGTCGGCGCGACGTTCTCGGCGGTGACCGTGCCCGGAGAGGGCGTCGGTGTGAGGTTCTCGGCGGGTCGCACCGCGGCCGGCGGGGGTGTGGACGCGATGTTCTCAGGGGCGGGGCGCACTGTGGCGGGTGGTGGGGCGGGCGCGATGTCCTCGGGTGCGGGTCGCACCGTGGCCGGCGGAGGTGTGGGCGCGATGTTCTCGGCGGCGGGTCGCACGGTGAATTGCGGCGATGCGGACGCGAGCTTCTCGGCGGCGGGTCGCACGGTGAATTGCGGCGATGCGGGCGCGATGTTCTCGACGGCGGGGCGCGCGGCGGCCGGTGGTGCGGGCGTGAATTTCTCGGTGAGGGCTCGGGCGGGTGCGGGACGCGGACGCGGGGCCGGCGCGAGGTCGTCGGCGGCCGGGCGGACGGAGGCGGCGCGCAGCGGCGGCAGATCGATGTCGTGCTCGATCGAGGTGAGGCTCACCGCGATCAGCAGCATCATCGTCACGATGCTGATGCCGACGATCAGCGGCGCGAGCAGCTGCATCGCGCCCGTTCCCGCGACCGGCCCGTCGTGCCCGGCGTGGTGCGCGTGCATCGAGGCCATGCCGGTGTAGTGCATGCCGCACACGGCCAGACCCATGATCCCGGCCGCGCCGGTGGTCGCCAGAAAACCGTTGACCCGCAACGTGAACCACAGCGCCACGGTCGCCGCGATCACCGCGATCGCGACCGAGAGCACCACCGTCGGCAGGTCGTAGCTGATGGTCGCGCTCGACTTCATCGCGAACATGCCGAGGTAGTGCATGGCCGCCACGCCGAGGCCGGTGACGGCGCCACCCGCGAACAGCGCGACCAGCGTCGGCCGCGGCGTCACCACGACGAACAGCCCGATGCCGACCACCACGATCGCGGTCGCCGCGCTGAGCAGGGTGAGCGGGACGTCGTAGCGGATCTCCGTGCCGCGGATCGAAAAGCCAAGCATCGCAATGAAATGCATGACCCAGATCCCGGTGCCGCCGATGGCGAACGCGGCGAGCACCAGCCAGCCCGCCCTGCCCTCGGCCGCCCGGGCCCGCGCGGCGCACTGCAAGCCGAGCAGCGACCCCGTGAAGGACATGATGTAGGCCAGTATCGGTGTCAACCACCCGTAAGTGAAGTGGTGAATGTCGAGCACGTGAATCCCCATGGCTGGGCCGAGACCGCCCGGCGTCGAAAAACTTGTGGGTCAGACTGTACGGCAGCCGGGCCCTCGAAGCCGTGCGCCCGCCAGTGTTTTGGATCACTTTCGGGTTTGATTCCATTTGGAAAGTGGTATGCGGCAGTACCTCTCGGCGAGGCGCCAGAGACGACAACGGGCCCACATCCCGTTCCGTCGCCGAAAAGGCAAGCGGTACAAAGGATGCGGGCCCGTAGGTCCGTTCGAACTCAGTCCAGGTAGTCGCGCAGCACCTGGGAGCGGCTGGGGTGGCGCAGCTTGCTCATGGTCTTCGACTCGATCTGCCGGATGCGCTCACGGGTGACCCCGTACACCTGACCGATCTCGTCGAGGGTGCGCGGCTGGCCGTCGGTGAGGCCGAAGCGCAGCCGGACCACGCCCGCCTCGCGTTCGGACAGCGTCTCCAGCACCGACTGCAGCTGATCCTGCAGCAGGGTGAAGCTCACCGCGTCGACCGCGACCACGGCCTCGGAGTCCTCGATGAAGTCGCCGAGCTGGCTGTCGCCCTCGTCGCCGATGGTCTGGTCGAGGGAGATCGGTTCACGCGCGTACTGCTGGATCTCCAGCACCTTCTCCGGCGTGATGTCCATTTCCTTGGCCAGCTCCTCCGGGGTGGGCTCGCGGCCCAGATCCTGGAGCAGCTCGCGCTGAATGCGGCCGAGCTTGTTGATGACCTCGACCATGTGCACGGGGATGCGGATGGTGCGGGCCTGGTCGGCCATGGCGCGGGTGATGGCCTGCCGGATCCACCAGGTGGCGTACGTGGAGAACTTGTAGCCCTTGGTGTAGTCGAACTTCTCCACCGCGCGGATCAGACCGAGGTTGCCCTCCTGGATCAGGTCCAGGAACGCCATGCCGCGGCCGGTGTAGCGCTTGGCCAGCGACACGACCAGTCGCAGGTTGGCCTCGAGCAGATGGTTCTTGGCCCGGTTGCCGTCGCGCACGATCCAGTTGAAATCGCGGCGCATCGCGACGGGCAGCTTCTCGCCCGCCTCGGCGAACTCGCGCACCTTCTCCGCCGCGTAGAGGCCTGCCTCGATCCGCTTGGCGAGCTCGACCTCCTCCTCGGCGTTGAGCAGCGCGACCTTGCCGATCTGCTTGAGGTAGGCGCGCACCGAGTCGGCGGAGGCGGTGAGCTCGGCGTCCTTGCGCGCCTGGCGCAGCGCCTCGGACTCCTCCTCGTCCCAGACGAAATCGCCGGAGGCCTTGTCCTTCTCCGTCGGCTCCTCGGCGCCCTCGGCTTCAGCCTCTTCGTCTTCGGCGACGTCCTCGGCCGCGTCGTCCTCCAGGTCCGCGTCGTCGGTGAGGTCGCCCTCGTCGACTTCCAGATCGTCCAGATCCTCGAGATCGAGAGCCTCGTCCTCCAGCGCCTCCTCGGCGCCGGGCTCGCCGTCGGGGCCCGCTTTCTTGGTGGCGGCCTTCTTCGCGGGGGCCTTCTTGGCCGCGGCCTTCTTCGCGGGCGCCTTCTTGGCCGCGGCCTTCTTGGCCGGTGCCTTCTTGGCGGCAGCCTTGCGGACCGGCCGTGCTGCGGTTACATCTGTGGAGTCGGCATCGGCCGATTCGGCGGTCTGACGGGTCGTGGCTACCACGTACGCCCTTTCGTGACGGTCTCGTGCGGCGTCACGCCAGAGTTGTGTTCCGGCGGAGCGATCTGTCGGGTTTCACCGGCGGAGGGCCGGTCGGGTTTCTCCGGCTCACCGCCGGGCATGTTCCATTGTAACGATCCAACCAGGGTACTCACGGCACGATGCCAGTTGTCGCACGCCCGCCTGGCGCGTTTTCCGCCTCGTCGCGCACCGCCGCCGCGCCGGTCACGGAACGATACCCGCGTCTATGGCCATGGCGGCGCCGACGATGCCCGCGGTGTTTCGCAGATGGGCGGGAACCACCGGAGTTCGGTTGGTCAGCAACGGAATCCACTGATCGGCGTCGCGGCTGATGCCGCCGCCCGCGACGAACACCTTCGGCCAGAACAGGTTCTCCAGACCGATCAGCACGGTGCTGACCTCCGTGGCCCACTGCTCGTAACTGAGCCCGTCGCGATCCTTGATCGATGCCGCGGCGCGGTGCTCGGTCTCCATGCCGCCGATCTCGAGGTGCCCTAGTTCGCTGTTGGGCACCAGCGTGCCGTTGTAGAGCAGCGCCGAGCCGATGCCGGTACCGAAGGTCAGTAGCAGCACCAGACCGTCGTAGTTCTTCGCCGCGCCGTAGCGGTCCTCGGCGAGTCCGGCCGCGTCCGCGTCGTTCAGCACGGTCACCGGCCTGCCGCCGAGCGCCGCCGAGAACAGGGCGCGCGCGTCGGTGCCGATCCAGGCCTTGTCGATATTGGCGGCGGTGCGTGCCACGCCCTCGAGCACCACGGACGGCAGTGTGATGCCGACCGGACCCGGCCAATCCGCCTCCGCGACGAGCTTGGCCACCGCGTCGGCGACGGCCTCCGGGGTCGAAGGATGCGGGGTAGCGATCTTGATCCGCTCGTGCACGAGTTCGCCGGTGGCTAGATCGACCACGGCGCCCTTGACGCCGCTGCCGCCGATGTCGATACCGAATGCGTGCCCCCGAGCGGACATGGCTAACCCCTCGTTCCCATAGCTGGCCGGTGAGATGACAGCGCCCGCCGCACCGGACCCACGCCGCCGCAGGAGCGGGTGCGGTGGGGTGCCCGACGACGGCGCTGTGTCGTGCACGACAAGAGTAATGCGCGATCGGTGCTGCGCGCCTCCGAGGATCTGTGATGCGATGGGCGGCGTGCCGCAATCCACTAGCCCCGTAGCCGAAGATTCCGCCGCCGACCCGCGCGAAACCGCGTCCGAACTGCGCCGCGTCGCGGTAGAGCTCGCCGAGCGAGCCGCCGCGCACGTGCGCGCTCGCCGCCCCGAAGTGTTCGGCCCGGAGGGCGCCGCGGCCGACGGGGCCGTGCAGACCAAGGGTCACGCCACCGATCCGGTGACCGTGGTGGACACCGAGAGCGAGGAGCTGATCCGCGGGCTGCTCGCCGAACACAGGCCAGGCGACCCGATCGTGGGCGAGGAAGGCGGCGGCAGCCTGTCCGCCGACGACGACGCGGTGCATTGGGTGGTCGATCCGATCGACGGAACCGTCAACTTTCTGTACGGCATTCCCGGCTACGCCGTCTCGGTGGCCGCGCTGCGCAACGGACAGCCCGTCGCGGGCGCGGTGGTCGACGTCGCGCGGGAGGTGACCTACAGCGCCGCGCGCGGTCTCGGCGCGACGGCGACGGCCGCCGACGGCGCGGTCGAACAGCTGCGCTGCAATCCGGTCGAGGACCTCTCGATGGCGTTGGTGGCCACGGGGTTCGGTTACGGCAGGCACCGGCGCGCCAGGCAGGCAGAGATGATCGCGCTGGTGCTGCCGCGGGTACGCGACATCCGCCGCTTCGGCGCGGCCGCGCTCGATCTGTGTCATGTGGCCGCCGGACGGGTCGACGCGTACTACGAGCACGGACTGCACGCCTGGGACTGGGGTGCGGGCGCGTTGATCGCCGCCGAAGCCGGAGCGCGCCTGACGCTTCCGCCCGCGACCGCGAGCGGAACGGCGGGCGATCTCGTCGTCGCCGCGGCGCCGGGCATCGCAGCGGAACTCGGCGCGCTGCTCGCGGAAGTCGGAGCGACCGAGCCGATTCCGGATCGTTGATGCCGAGCCGCGCCACTTAGGGGGCGCGGCTCGGCACGGTGAGCCCCCGGCTACACGCCGGGGTGAATGGTCAAGCTGTTCGGCGTCAGCAGTGCGTGGTGCGCGCGGCGTCGAGCAGGTCGCTGTCGATCGCGGGGCTGGAGCCCGGCGCCGGGTTCTTCAGCGAGCGCAGCACCTCTTCGGCGTCGTTGCTCGGCCGCAGATCACGGAAGAGCGACCCGAGCACCAGGTCGACGCTGTCGTCCTCGCGCTGGTCCTCGATCAGCTCGGCGCACGGCGCGATCAGCTGCACCGACGCCGCGGCGGGCCTGCCGTTCACGCCGAAGCGGATCTGGCCGGCGCATTCGAGGTCGCCGTTGACGTATACGGAATCGTTGCCGTACTGCGTCCCGGGTGCGCTCGCGAAGCCGAGGTCGCCGAGCTGCGCGGCGACGTGCGCGGCCTGTCCACGCTGGTTGTTCGCGTTGAGCACGCGCACCTTGCTCGTCGCGAGCGGCGCGGGTTCCACGTCCTCCAGGCGCGACGGGCCCACCCGCTGGCCCAATTTCGGGGCGGGAGCCGCTTGCGTCGCGCCCGTATCGCTGGCCGGGCTCGGCGAATTGCATGCCATCGCGGTCGTGTCGGTGTCCTGCGTCGTCAGCGCCTTGATCCACACGATCGCGCAGATCAGCGCCATGACGCCGAGCATGATGAGCCAGGGTTTGGGGCGGCGCCGCGCGTAGGGTCGACCCTGCGAATCCGACGCGCTGCCTTCGGTGATCAGTGAAACCACGAGCCACACTCTACGAAAATGTCGCGGTGACGGTGCGGAAGGTCTCGGCGAGTTCGACCTTTGGTGTCGATTCCCCGACAGTTTCGACTCGGCTGTGTTTTGATTGCGACTTTTGTCGCGCGGTCCGCTATTGTCTGGCGGCCCAGATCGAATCACCAGCGGCGAAAACGGTGGTCGGTCGCGGGAACAAGTAGGGCATGTCCTGCGTTTACCGAGCGCTACCGGGTATGGGTCCTAGTGATCCTCCCTGATAGGTGACCGGTGCACGTGTGATGTGCACCACCGGCGGGGCGGTGTGGACGCGCGATTCCGGCGAGGAATCGGAGTGTCGGCAGCCGGTCCGGGATATACGGAGTAAGGACGAGGGGAAGACGACATGGCAACCGACTATGACGCACCGCGGCGCACCGAATCCGACGATGTGTCGGAAGATTCGCTGGAGGAGCTGAAGGCTCGTCGCAACGAGGCGCAGTCCGCCGTCGTGGATATCGACGAATCCGATACCGCGGAGTCGTTCGAGCTTCCCGGCGCGGACCTGTCCGAGGAAGTGCTCTCGGTTCGGGTGATCCCGAAGCAGGCCGACGAGTTCACCTGTTCCAGCTGCTTCCTTGTTCACCACCGCAGCAGGCTGGCCAGCGAATCCGGCGGTCAGATGATCTGCATGGATTGCGCGGCCTGATCGTCCGCGGAGTTCGGAAGGCGGCCGGACCACCAGGTTCGGCCGAGGACGACTGTCAGCCCGCGCTCGGCAGCCCGAGCGCGGCAAGGATCTTCTCCGGCCTGCGGGTGCTGATCAACCAGTAAGGCGTCGGATCATCAGGATCATCGAGGACCAGCAACACCATCGGGCCGATCCACGGACGGTGTTGCACATACGCGGCGGGATCGAGCTGGCGGCCCATGGCCGCACTCTTCGCGGTGGGAGCGACCACCGCGGCACGAGCGACGAAATTCACCGGCAGATGGGCCCGGTCGGCGCGCAGTTCCGGCGTCCCCCGGTCGTCCTCGGTCACCGCCACGCGATGGCGGCTCAACCACAACAGCACCCACGCGGGGATCGGGAGCAGCAGAACGTAGGGCAGCCAGGCCCGGATTCCCGGTGCGCCCATGTGGATCTCGGCGGCGAGCAGCCCGGCGATGCCGAACGCGACGGGCCACCACCACAGCGGCACCCAGAGGCGCTCACTGTAAGGCTGGCGAGTCCGCTTCTCGTTGTCCGTCACCGAAGGGTTGGGCCTGTCCGACACGACTCAACAGTAGGCCACCGTCCCGCCGGACGAACGCCGAGGTACGCGTAGGCTCGACCAACGTGAGCGCACTTTCACCGATACCCCTGCTGCGGCTGGATCCGGGCATTCCCGTGCCGACGCGCGCCCATCCGGGCGACGCGGGCGTGGACCTGTGCACCACCGAGGACGTCATCCTGGAGCCGGGCGAGCGGGTGCTGGTCGGCACCGGCGTCGCCGTGGCGCTGCCGGTCGGCACGGTCGGGCTGATCCATCCCAGGTCGGGGCTCGCCGCCAAGACGGGGCTGTCGGTGGTGAACACGCCGGGCACCGTCGACGCGGGGTACCGGGGCGAGATCAAGGTGTGCCTGATCAATCACGATCCGCGCACGCGCATCGAACTGCGCCGTGGCGACCGGATCGCGCAGCTGCTTGTGCAGCGGGTGGAGCTGGTCGACTTCGTCGAGGTCGACCAGCTCGACGAGACGACGCGAGGTGCGGGCGGCTACGGGTCCAGCGGCGGTCACGCCAGCCTGGGCGCGGAGGCCGACGGGGTGGGCCGGGCGACCGGCCGGGAGGCGTGAGGCGACGATGTTCGGAAAGAGAAACAAGCGGTCGGACCGGTTCGACGAGGATCAGTACGACGAATACGGCGAGTACGACGACGAGGAGTACGACACCGACGAGCTGCCCATCGTCGAATCCGTCGAGGAAGCAGCCGGTTTCGACGACAGCCCGGCGGGCGAGGGGACCGGCCCGTACGACTACGACGACGTGTCCGAGCTGCTGGACACGGTGGCCGAGCAGCGTCTCGACCTGGGTTCGGTCATCTTGCCGGTGCCGCCCGGCGGCCAGCTACAGGTGGAGATGAGCCCCGACGGCACCCCGCAGGCGGTGCACCTGGCCACCGAGCACGGCCGCATCACGGTCGCCGCCTACGCGGCGCCCAAATCGCCGGGCCAGTGGCGCGCGGTGGCGGCCGACCTGGCCGACTCACTGCGCAAGGAGGGCGCGCGCGTCGCGGTGGAGACCGGTCCGTGGGGCCGCGAGATCCTGGCCATCACCGAAGGAGCCGACCTGCGCTTCATCGGCGTGGACGGCTACCGCTGGATGGTGCGCCTCGTCGCGGCGGGCCCCTCGGGCGCGGCCGACGACGGCGCGCCGCTGGTGGC
>NZ_BDCF01000037.1 GCF_001613365.1 Nocardia xishanensis NBRC 101358 | reverse complement strand
GCCGCGGCCCGCGCGATCCTCAGCGAGACCGTCATCCGGCGCGGCTCCGATCCGCTGCCCGTGCGCGACCCGTTGCCGGTCGTGCTGCCGCAGCAGCTGGCCGAACAGCTGGCCGCCGCGCACCAGGCGCAGGTCGAGGCACAGCAACAGCAGATGGCCGCCCAGGCCGCCGCGGGCCAGACTCCGGTGCGCGCGCAACCGCAGACGCTGCCGCCACAACCGCGGCGCGGCGCCGACGGGTCCGCGATGCAACAGCTCGGATTGAACTGACCTCTGCCGCAAGCGCGCCGGTCACAGCGCGGACGCGTTGCGCTCCTCGCGGCCGTTTGTCTGTGAAGTGAGGCCGGTGAACGGTCTCACTTCGGGGACGCGAGGGTCTGCGCGTGATCCGGGTGGCCGGGTTTCGATCGAAGACCGGGCCGGTCAATCGAAGGCGGTGAATCCGGTGTCGCCAAGGATCGCCGGATCTGCGCCGAGTTCGGCCAGCGTCGTGCGGAACAGCCGCGCGTGCGGGATCAGCCGCGCCCACTCCTCGGCCACCGCGAGCGGATGGACCGGGTCGTCCTCCGCGGTGACCACCGCGACCGGCACGTCGACGGTGGCGAGCCGGTCGGTGCTCGGCCATTTATAGTCGGCGGCCTCCTCCAGTGCCCGCGGCAGGTGCGGCCACTGGGCGCGCCAGGACTGGGTCAGCGCGTCGGCCAGCCAGCGCGGGCTGCTGGCCCGCATCCGCGCGATGACGGCCTCCAAGCCGTCGGCGCGCAGTTGTCCGGCGGTCACGGCGGCAGAGAGCGCAGCGGGGCAGCGAGCGGTGTCCGAACCCGTCCACGCGGGCAGCGCGGCGACCACGCCGGCGGTGGACTCAGGGTGCGCGCCCGCCCATTCGAGCGCGATCGCCGCGCCCAGCGAGATGCCCGCCGCGAGCACCGGTCCACGCGCGGCGGCCGCGTCCAGCGCGGCGTGACAGCTCGCGACGACTGCCAGCGGGTCGGGCTCCACCGCGATCAGCTCGAACCCGCGAGCCGCGCTCGCGGGACCGAATGCGCGCCTGGCGAAATCGGCGTCGGAGCCGGTGCCCGGCAGCGCGACGACGAGGGGAACCGCAGGTCGTGTGGCCCTCGTGACATGTGGGGTCTCGAACACCGGGTCGAGCGTAGCGGGGGTGGCCATGGGCATCTACAGTGGCGGGTGTACGGCCACAGCCGGTCGTCACAGAACAACCACGATGACGTGTGACCCGCGCCATCTGTGCTAGCAGGAGAGCGTGCAATGCCATCCGCAGCCTCAGGGTACTTCCGACGTCTGGGCCGCAGGCTGACCGAGGACATCGACCAACTCGATGCCGAGGAGCTGGCCGAGACCGCCGAGGCGTCGGGCGCGTGTCGGGCGTCCGAGTGTCGCCGTGGAGACGAAGCGACGATGCTCGGTCGTCTACGCAGTGTGGAGGCCTGCCCCAAGTCGGCGGGCGCCAGTGTCCAGGCAGAATTCTTCGACGGTACCGATGCCATCACCTTGGTGTGGATCGGCCGCAGGCGCATTCCCGGCATCGAACCGGGGCGGCGCATCCTGGTCCGCGGCCGGGTCGGCGATCGCGACGGCCGTAAGGTGATCTTCAACCCCTACTACGAATTGCGCGGGAACAGCTGACACGTATGCCATCGAGCAACGACCACGGTGCCGACCTCGGCACGCCGACCGATATCGAGCGACCGATCGACGCCGCGGTTCCCGGCCGCGCATACGCCGAGGCCGACCGGTCGGCGTCCGAACATGGGGAACCCGCAGGACCGTCGCTGCTCGAGCAGCTGGGCGGCTTCAGCGGCCTGATCTACTCCACGCTGCCGGTGCTCGTCTTCGTTCCCGTGAACACCCTCGCCGGGCTCACCGCCGCGATCTGGACGGCGCTCGGCGTCGCGGCCGCCGTGCTGGTGTGGCGGCTGGTGCGCCGCAGCCCGGTGCAGCCCGCGATCTCCGGCTTCCTCGGTGTCGGCGTCTGCGCGCTGATCGCCTACCGGGTAGGTGAGGCCAAGGGCTTCTTCCTGTTCGGGATCTACACCAGCCTCATCTACGCGGGAGTCTTCCTCGCCTCGATCCTGGTGCGCCGCCCACTGGTCGGCGTGATCTGGGGCGTGCTCAACGGCCACGGCTCCGACTGGCGCTCCGATCGCAGGGCCGTGCGCCTCTACGACCTGGCGACCGCCACCTTCGTCGTGGTCTTCGCGGCCAGGTACCTGGTCCAGTCCCAGCTCTATGACACCGACCGCACCGGGTGGCTCGCGGTCGCCAGGATCGGGATGGGCTGGCCGCTGACCGCCGTCGCCTTCGCGGTCACCATCTGGGCCGTGCGCAGGGCCGGTCATCTGCCGCGCACCTCCACCGAAACCGCCTGAGCCAGAACAGGGTGGCGCCTGTCCCACCGCAGAGGTGGGTCACTCTCCACCCTGGGGTACCTGGCCGGTGAGCCGAGTTCATCGGACGATCGTTTGCGAGAGGGAAAACGCAACGATCGGCTAGAAAGGACTCGGACATTGGCTACCGAGCACACGGTTTCGACCACCAAGACCCACGCGCACACCAGCCCCGCGCTGTCGGAAAGCCGCCGGGTGGCGGGGGAACTGGACAAGCTGATCGGCCCGGCCGCAGCGGGCGACAAGAAGGCGGTGTCGGAGATCGTGCGGGTGGTTCATCCGCTGGTCCGCCGCTATTGCGGTGCGCGCCTCGGCAACACGGCCCACCTCCAGGTCACCGCGGACGACGTCGTGCAGGAGATCCTGCTGGCCACCGTGAACGCCATCCCGCGCTACAAGGATCAGGGCAAGTCCTTCCTGGCCTTCGTCTACGGCATCGCGGCCAACAAGATCGCCGACGCGTACCGGCGCTCGCAGATGCACCCGACCTACCCGGTGGCCGACGTCCCGGACGCCCCCTCGTCGGCGGCGGGACCGGAAGAATGGGCGCTCGCGCTCGAGCGTCGCACGGCCACAAGGGAATTGATGAAAGTGCTGGCACCGGCGCACCGCGAGGTGCTGGTCATGCGGATCGTGCTCGGCTGGTCGGCCGCGCAGACCGCCGAGGCCATCGGCACCAGCCCCGGCGTGGTCAGGGTGATGCAGCATCGCGCCCTCAGCAAGCTGCGGGCGCAGCTCGAAATGGCCGCCTGAGCCCGATCCGCGGCAGCAAACCGTATCGGGGAGTTATGGCTTGATGCCGTGGTCGGCCAGCGCCACCCGCAGATCTTCCTCGGCTTCCACCGAGGTCACGAACAACAGCTCGTCCTCGCCCTCGAAAGGGTCGTCGCCTTGCGGCACGATCACCCGCCCGCCGCGCAGGATCGTCACCAGCGCGGCGTCGCGCGGGAGGGTCAGCGTGCGCACCGGTTTGCCCGCCAGACCGGTGTCGGCGGGCAGGGTGATCTCGACCAGGTTCGCCTGTCCCTGGCGCAGCGTCATCAGCCGGACCAGATCGCCGACCGAGACCGCCTCCTCGACGAGGGAGGCGAGCAGGCGCGGGGTCGAGACCGCCACGTCGACGCCCCACGACCCGTCGAAGAGCCATTCGTTGCGCGGATCGTTCACCCTCGCGACCACCCGGCGCACACCGAACTCGGTCTTGGCGAGCAGGCTGTGCACCAGGTTCGCCTTGTCGTCGCCGGTCGCGGCGATGACCACCTCGTAGGTCTCCAGCCCCGCCTCCTCCAGCAGCGCCAGTTCACACGCGTCGGCGTGCACCCAGACCGCGTCCGGAATGGCGTCCGGGTCGATGTGCTCGAGCTGACGCTCGAGCAGCATCACCGTGTGTCCGCTGCGTAGCAGTTCCCGGGCAATCGATCGGCCGACGGCGCCTGCCCCGGCGATGGCCACCTTCATGATCAGTCCTCGCTAGCAGGGGGCTTGCCGGCCAGCGCGACGGCCTCGCCGACGTTGCCGGAGTTCGCGGCGACGTAGACGACGTCGTCGGCCTGGACGATGGTCTTGTTGTCGGGAAGCAGACCCTGCCCGAACCGGATGATGAACGCGACCCGGACGGCGATCTCGCGTTCCAGGTCGCGCACCGTGCGCCCGTACCATTCCTCGTGCAACGTCAGCTGAGTCACCGCGAACGTTCCGGTGGGGTCGCGCCAAGTGGTGGTGCTGGAATCGCCGACGAGCGTGCGCATGAAGCGGTCGGTGGTCCACGGCACGGTGGCGATGGTCGGAATGCCGAGCCGCTCGTAGACCGCGGCGCGCTTGGCGTCGTAGATCCGGGCCACGACGCGCTCGACGCCGAAGGTCTCGCGGGCCACCCTGGCCGAGATGATGTTGGAGTTGTCGCCGGAGGAGACCGCGGCGAACGCGTCGGCCCGCTCGATTCCGGCGCGCGTCAGCACATCCCGGTCGAAGCCGACACCGACCAAGCGCTCGCCGGGGAAGTCGTCACCGAGCCGCAGGAACGCGCTCGGATCCCGGTCGATCACGGTGACCTCGTGGCCAACCCGGACCAGGGCGCGGGCCAGCGACGAACCGACGCGTCCGCATCCCATGATCACTACGTACACCGTGCAACCTCGCTCCTGGACCGCTGACGTTCGGTCTGTTTGCCTATCCGCAGAACCGTACCCGCCGGATGTGTCCATGGCCCACTTTCCCCCTCCGGTGGGTGGGCAAACCTGTTTGTGACACGTGTGCCTGCACAGACGCGCAGGCACACCCCACGGGCGATCACCGGCCGGGGGATCTATGCTCGCTCCAGTGTCCAAGTTGACGACAGCAGCCAAGCGGATGCTGCTGGGTAGGCCCTTCCGTAGCGATTCGCTGGGGCACACGCTGCTGCCGAAGCGAATCGCGCTGCCGGTGTTCGCCTCCGACGCCATGTCGTCGGTCGCCTACGCGCCGGAGGAAATCTTCCTCGTGCTCTCGACGGCGGGCGTCTCGGCCTACCTGTACGCGCCGTGGGTGGGTCTCGCGGTCGCCTTCGTCATGGCCGTCGTGGTGGCCAGTTACCGCCAGAACGTGCACGCCTACCCTTCCGGCGGCGGTGACTACGAGGTCGCGACCACCAATCTGGGGCCGACCGCCGGGCTCACCGTCGGCAGCGCCCTGCTGGTCGATTACGTTCTCACCGTGGCGGTGTCGATCTCCTCGGCCGCGTCCAACATCGGCTCGGCCATCCCGTTCGTGGCCACTCACAAAGTGTTGTTCGCGGTGGTGGCGATCGCCCTGCTCACCGCGATTAACCTGCGCGGCGTTCGGGAATCGGGCAAGGCGTTCGCGATCCCGACCTACGCGTTCATCTTCGGCATGGGCATCATGCTGGCCTGGGGCCTGTTCCGCATCGTGGTGCTCGGCGAGGACCTGCAAGCCGAGTCGGCCGGGTTCCAGCTGAAAGCGGAGGACGAGCACCTGTACGGCCTCGCGTTCGCCTTCCTGATCGCACGCGCGTTCTCCTCGGGCTGCGCCGCGCTGACCGGTGTGGAGGCGATCAGCAACGGCGTGCCCGCGTTCCGCAAGCCCAAGTCGCGCAACGCCGCGACCACGCTGCTGATGCTGGGCAGCATCGCGATCGTGCTGCTGATGGGCATCATCATCCTGGCGCAGAAGATCGGCATCGTGTACGCCCACGACACCGACCACCTGATCGGAGCCCCTGACGACTATCAACAGAAGACGCTGATCGCCCAGCTCGCCGAGACGGTGTTCCAGGGCTTCCCGATCGGCTTCTTCTTCATCACCACGGTCACCGCGCTGATCCTGGTGCTCGCCGCCAACACGGCCTTCAACGGTTTCCCTGTGCTCGGTTCGATTCTGGCCCAGGACCGTTACCTGCCGCGCCAGCTGCACACCCGCGGCGACCGGCTGGCCTTCAGCAACGGCATCCTGTTCCTTTCCGGTGCCGCGATCGCGTTCGTCGTCGTGTTCGGCGCCGAGGTCACCAAGCTCATCCAGCTCTACATCGTCGGCGTCTTCGTCTCGTTCGTGCTGAGCCAGACCGGCATGCTGCGGCACTGGACGCGGTTGCTGCGCACCGAGACCGACCCGGCGCAGCGGTCGAGGATGCATCGCTCCCGGGTGATCAACGCGGTCGGCCTCAGCGCCACCGGCGTCGTGCTGATCATCGTGCTCATCACCAAGTTCTTCGCGGGCGCGTGGATCGCGATCCTGACCATGGTGTCGATCTTCGTGGTGATGAAGATGATCCGCCGGCACTACGACTCGGTCGCCAGGGAGCTCGACGAGCACGAGTGGGACGGCGTGCTGCCGAGCCGCTCGCATTCGATCGTGCTGGTCTCGCGGCTGCACCTGCCCACCCGCAGGGCGCTGGCCTACGCTCGCGCCACCCGGCCGGACACGCTGGAGGCGATCACGGTGAACGTCGACGAGGCCGATACCAGGGCGCTGGTGCGAGAATGGGAGAACAGCGACATCAGCGTGCCGCTGAAGGTGATCGAATCGCCCTACCGCGAGATCACCAAGCCGGTGCTCGACTACGTCAAGCGGGTGCGCCGTGACGCGCCGCGCGACGTGGTGACGGTGTTCATCCCCGAGTACGTGGTCGGCCACTGGTGGGAGACGGTGCTGCACAACCAGAGCGCGCTGCGACTCAAGGGCAGGCTGCTGTTCGAGCCGGGCGTCATGGTGACGTCGGTGCCGTGGCAGTTGAGCTCGTCGACGACGCGGGCCAGGCAGGTGGGCGAGATCAACGCGCCCGGCGCGGTGCGGCGCGGCTACGAGGACCGGGTATGAGCGAACGGAGTGAGCGAATCATGTGCCGGCGCGCACCGCGCATGCCGGAGCCGAGCGCTGGCGAGGCGCAGGTATGACCGCGCGGCATCGGCGCACCGCGACCGGGTACCGGCGATGACCGACTGGTTCGGCCGGACCTTCGACCTGCGGCTCGGCCCGCCGGGGCACGGCGGGTTCTGCGTCGGCAGGCACGAGGGCCGGGTCGTGTTCGTGCGGCACGGGCTGCCCGGTGAGCTGGTGCGCGCGACGGTCACCGAGGATCGCGGCGGATCGTTCTGCCGCGCCGACGCCGTGCGGATCCTGGAGCCTTCGCCGGATCGAGTGCCCGCCACCTGCCCGGTCTCCGGGCCGGGCGGCGCTGGCTGCTGCGATTTCTCGCACGCCACTCCCGCCGCCCAGCGTGGGCTGAAGGCCGCGGTGGTCGCCGAGCAACTGCGCAGGCTAGCGGGTATCGAGCGCGAGGTGACCGTCGAACCGATCGCCGGATACCCGGACGACGCGTCCGGCGGCTGGCGCACCAGGATCCGGCTCCCGGTCGATGCCGAGGGGCGGGCCGGTGTGCACCGCTATCGCAGCACCGAGGTGATCGCGGATCTGCGCTGCCCGCAACCGGTTCCTGGAGCGATGGACGGCATCGCCGACCGCATCTGGACGCCAGGCGCCGATCTGGTCGTCACCGTGGACGGCGACGGGGTGCGGCACCTGGTCGAACTGCCGCCCGCCGAGCAGGCGACGCCGCGGCGCGGCAGGCGGCACGG
>NZ_BDCF01000036.1 GCF_001613365.1 Nocardia xishanensis NBRC 101358 | reverse complement strand
GGCCGACGACGATGGTCGCGGCGTCGTCCGGATCCGGCTTGCGCCTGCGGCCGCTGCGCTTCGGAGCGGGCGCCTCGGCCGGCGCGTCGTCGCCGTACGGCGACGCGGCCGCGAGCGGGTCGGGTGCGCTGTGCCGTGAGCCGTAGGACATGTCGCGTCCCGGCATGACCAGGTTGGAGCGCCCGGGCGGCGGGTCCGAGTAGGACGGCGCCGCCGGATAGGGCGTCGGCTCGGAGTAGGACGTCGGTTCCCGATAGGGCGCCAGCGGGTCGTAGCGGGTGATCGGGCCCGACATCGGGGAATGACTCGGCAGGTCCGCGACGGGATCCGGAGCGGGGAACGACATGCGCTCCGGCGCATTGGATTCGAAAGCCGCGGGCTCGAAAGCCGGAGATTCGTAAGACGGAGATTCGTAAGCCGGAGGCTCGAAAGCGGTCGGCTCGAACGCTGCGGGCGCGTAGGAGGCGGGCTCGTACGACGACGGTTCGGCCGCTTGGGGCTCGTCGTCGGGTGCGGCGTGCGCCGAGTGGCTGCCGCCCTCACGGATGACCGGAAGGTCGCCCGTCAGCTCGGCGACGGAAATGCCGCGGCTACCACGCCTGCGCCGACCGCCGCCGGACGACGCGCCCTGCTGACCGTTGCGGGCCAGCAGTTCGGCGACCGATAGCTGCTTGGAATCATCGGTCATGCCTTCGCCTCGCACCCGATTGGCTCACTGAGTTCGTTCATGACGACACCGTTCCGATCGGACCGGCGACCGCGTCACCGCCGGGCGCCGGCCTGCCTGGTTCGGCAGCCGGGCCCGTCGAGCACGATGCTTCGGGTCCACCGTTCATATCGGTATCCAGTTTGCGCAGGATCAGTCCTTCCCGCAGCGCCCACGGACAAATCTCGAGGGTATCCAGCGATAGCGCCCGCATACTCGCCTCCGCGACCAATGCGCCAGCCACCAATTGCTGTGACCGATCGGAACTTACGCCTTCCAATTCTGCACGGTCCGACGCGGTCATCCGCGAGATGAACGCAATCAATTGGCGCAGACCTGAGCTGGTGAGTGTACGACGCACCCTGGGCCCCGCCGCCGAGGGAGCCGCTCCGGTCAGCCTGGCCAGCGATCGGAACGTCTTCGACGTGCCGACGGCGAGATCGGGTTTGCCCACCTCGATCAGTTGTTTGGCGGGGGTGACGAGTTCGGCGTCGAGCCAGTCGCGCAGCACCGCGACCCGGCGTTTGCCCGGCGGATCCTCGCGCAGCCACTCCCTGGTCAGCCTGCCCGCGCCGAGTTGCAGCGAGAGCGCGACATCGGGTTCCTCGTCGCCGCCGTTGCTCATCTCCAGCGAGCCGCCGCCGATGTCGAGATTGAGGATGCGGCCCGCGCTCCAGCCGTACCAGCGGCGCACCGCGAGGAAGGTCAGCCGGGCCTCGTCGACGCCGGTGAGCACCTGCAATTCGACGCCCGTCTCGGCGCGCACCCTGGCGAGCACCTCTTCGGAGTTGGCCGCCTCGCGCAGCGCGGAGGTGGCGAACGGCATCAGCTCGACGCAGCGGGACGTCTCGGCGATGCTGGCGAATTCGGCCACGGTCTTGATGAGCCGCTCGGCGCCCTGGACGGTGATGCAGCCCGCGTCGTCCAGGTTCTCCGACAGCCTGAGCGTGGCTTTGGTCGAGCTCATCGGCATCGGATGGCCACCACGGTGCGCGTCCACCACGAGCAAGTGAACGGTATTGCTTCCGACGTCGAGTACCCCAAGCCGCACATGAACACGGTACTGGGTCGGCCAGCGCTTCAGGCCAGGCGATCGAACTGTTAGCGTTTGCAGATGTGACGGTAGGCGCAACCGCGAGCAGCCAGACCCCGCCCCGACCAGCGGCGAAGATCGACCCCGCGCCGGAGGTCGATCTCGATTTCCCGCGCGAATGGATCGAGTTCGTCGATCCAGCAAATGACGAGCACCTGATCGTCGCCGATCTCACTTGGCTGCTGTCCCGGTGGACCTGCGTCTTCGGGACGCCGGCCTGCCAAGGCATCATCGCCGGTCGCCCGGACGACGGCTGCTGTTCGCATGGCGCGTTCCTCTCCGACGAGGACGACCAGGAGCGTTTGCGCGACGCTGTGAAAATGCTCACACCGGATGACTGGCAGCTGATGCACGAGGCCGAGAACGCCAAGGGCAAGGTGACCAAGAAGGGTTATCTGGAACTCGACGAGCTCGAGGACGAGCCCGCGCTGCGCACCCGGCGCTTCGATGGCGCGTGCATCTTCTTGAACCGCCCCGGTTTCGAGGGCGGCGTCGGGTGCGCGCTGCACACCATGGCGTTGCGCCGCGGCCTCGAACCGCACACCGTGAAGCCCGACGTCTGCTGGCAGTTGCCGATCCGGCGCACCCAGGAATGGGTCGACCGTCCCGACGGCGTGCAGATCCTGCGCACGGTCATCACCGAATACGACCGGCGCGGCTGGGGTCCCGGCGGCCTCGACCTGGATTGGTACTGCTCCGGTTCGCCCGACGCGCACGTGGGCGCCCGGCCGGTCTGGCAGTCCTACGCACCGGAGCTGAAAGAACTACTCGGCGAGGCCGCGTACGACGAGCTGGCCAGGCACTGCAAGCGCCGTGAAGGACTCGGCCTGATCGCCGTCCATCCCGCGACGGTGCACGCCCAGCGCAACGCCGAGCAGCGAGCGCACGGTTCGGCGTAGCCCTCCCGCACATCCACCTCTCCCGCGCACCCCTGACGGACCAGCACATACCTAACGGACGCTTGTCCAGTTTTGCGAAACGCGCACATTTCACACATTCGGTCGCTTACTGTGCGGAGGCCCACATCCAGCGGGCAGCACAGGAGAACACCATGAACACCACCACGCCAGGCCTGATCGGGCGCCGGATCGGCGCCGGAATCGCGGGCTTCGCCGCGGCGACCGCCGTCGCCGTGTTCGCGGCGCCACAGGCGCACGCCACCGTCGACTCGATCACCGTGTCCGGCGCCGACCACACCATCAACACCACCTACACGCTGCGTGCCAAGCTCAGCGGCGCAGGCATCGGGCTGCTCGTCTACTGGTCGGACAACGGCGATCAGATCACCGGCCCGAAGGTGCCGTGGCCGGTCGGCGAGTCCTCCGTGAGCTGGACGCCGAAAACGCCGGGGCAGCACCTGATCACAGCCTCGCAAGGTGGAAGCACCAAGACCGTCGTCGTCCAGGTGACCGACCCGAGCGACCCTGGCGATCCCGGCGACCCGGGCGACCCCGGAAATCCGGGCGGCGGCACCGGCAGCGCGGGAACGGGTAGCGCGGGCAAGCTGCTCGGCGGCCTGCTCGGACGCTGAGTCCTGGTTCTTCCGAACACATTTCGGCGCGAGCGTACTCCGGCCGAAATCTGAAATATCTCCGCTTCAAAGAGTAGGGTCCAGTCGATCGGCATGGTCGGCACAGGAGGAGCACCATGACATCACTCAGCATCATCCGGCGCGGGGCGGGCGCCGGGCTCACGGCGCTGGCGGCCGCCGCCGTCACCGTGCTCGCGGCGCCCTCGGCGTACGCGGCCGTGCAGTCGGTCTCGGTCGAAGGCAGCGACCACAAGGTCGGCACCACGTACACCATCACGGCCGAGGTCGGCGGCGCGTCGGGCGGGCTGCTGGTCTACTTCAGCGACAACGGCGAATTCATCGGCGCGCCAAAGGTTCCGTGGCCGCCGGGCAGCTCGACCATCGAGTGGAAGCCGAGCACGCCGGGCCAGCACATCATCACCGTCGAGCAGGGCGGCAGCACCAAGTCCATCGTGGTCGAGGTGTCCAAGGCGAGCAGTGGCGGCACCGGAAGCTCGGGCAGCTCTTCGCTCAGCGGCACCGGAAGCGCGGGCAAGCTGCTCGGCGGACTGCTCGGCAGCAGCTGAAAGACTCGATGTGCAGACCGCGACTTCGCGGTCTGCACACTTCCCTGACCAGCGCGGGCGCGCCGAACGCAGCCGGCAGGTCATCTGTTCGCCATGCGCGCGTCACCCATTTCGGGTTTGATCTCGGTTCATGAAGAAAGCGCTCACCCTCGCAACCCTCGTCCTCGGTGCGACTATGGCCATGGCCGGCGGCGCGCACGCCGAGCCCGACGCGGACCCGACCAAGTTCTCGGACTTCACCGCCACTTTCGTGCCCGCGACCGATCCGTCCGCGGTGAATGCCGCCAAAGAGGGCAAGAACGTCGTCATGAGCCCCTACGGCACCAGCCACACCATCGCCTGCCGCGGCAACGGCACCACCGTCCCGATCTACGACTGCATGCAGGAAGACGACCTGGGCTGGATCACGCTGCGCAAGACCGACGTTCCCGGCATCGGCCCGACCTGGGTCTACCTCCCGTAAGAGGAGACATCGGACGGCGTCCGCCGATCGGACGCCGTCCGCGCAAGGGGGGCCGCCACGCGCACGACAAGAACCGGCCCCGGTTCCGCGCTCGGGGGTGAGGACGCGGAACCGGGGCCCGTTCGCCGTGTCGCCGCTCAGGCCTCGAGCTTGTACCCGAGACCGCGCACGGTCACCAGGTGCTCGGGCTTGGCCGGATCGGTCTCGATCTTCGAACGCAGCCGCTTGACGTGCACGTCGAGGGTCTTGGTGTCGCCCACGTAGTCGGCGCCCCAGACGCGGTCGATCAGCTGGCCGCGGGTCAGCACCCGGCCGGAGTTGCGCAGCAGGTACTCGAGTAGATCGAATTCCTTGAGCGGCAGCGTCACCGGCTTGCCGTTGACCATCACGGTGTGGCGATCCACGTCCATCCGGACCGGACCCGCTTCCAGCACGCCGTTCTCGTTGCCGCCCTCGAGCTCGTCGCCCGCGCCGCGGCGCAGCACCGCCCGGATGCGCGCGATGAGTTCGCGCGCCGAATACGGCTTGGTGACGTAGTCGTCGGCGCCGAGTTCCAGGCCGACCACCTTGTCGATCTCGCTGTCCCGCGCGGTCACCATGATGACCGGCACGCCGCTGCGGGTGCGCAGCTGCTTGCACACATCGGTGCCGCTCATACCGGGCAGCATCAGGTCGAGCAGGACGATGTCGGCACCGGAGCGGTCGAACTCGGCGAGCGCGGACGGGCCGTCGCCCACCACCGTGACCTCGAAGCCCTCCTTGCGCAGCAGGAACGCGAGCGGATCGGCCAGCGACTCCTCATCCTCGACGATCAGAACACTCGTCATCTGCGTGCCTCCACACCATTCGGTCTGCCCGGCCCTTGGGGGCGCGGGCCGGTTTCCTTCGTGCTCACCACGGGGCTGTCGGCTTCCTCGTCGCCGTCGGCCTCGAGATGGGCGGGTATTCGCAGGGTGAACGTCGACCCGGTGCCCAGTTTGCTCCACAGGGTGATCTCACCGTTGTGGTTGGCCGCCACGTGCTTGACGATAGCGAGTCCGAGCCCGGTGCCGCCGGTGGCGCGGGAACGCGCCTTGTCGGAACGGAAGAACCGTTCGAACACCCGCTCCTGGTCTTCCTTCGGGATGCCGATACCGCGGTCGGTGACCGCCATGGCGACGTGGTCGCCGCGCAGCGACCTGCTCACCGAGACGTGCGAACCGGCCGGCGAGTAGGCGATCGCGTTCTCCACCAGGTTGGACAGCGCGGTGACGAGCAGCGTCTCGTCGCCGAGGACCTCTAGCCCGCTCGGCCGATCGGTGCTGACGGTGATGCCCGCCGCCTCCGCCGCGGTGCGCGAGCGGTCCACCGCCTGCATGACGACGGTGTCCACGTCGACGACCTCGAGTTCGGGCAGCTTCTCCGCGCCCTGTAGTCGCGAGAGCGCGATCAGCTCGGTCACCATCTTGCCGAGTCTGCGTGATTCGCCGAGCACGCGTTCGCCGAAGTGGCGCACAGCGTCGGGATCGTCGGCGGATTCCAGCAGCGCCTCGGCGAGCAGGCTCATCGCGCCTACGGGGGTCTTGAGCTCGTGGCTGACGTTAGCCACGAAGTCGCGCCGGGTGGCCTCCATGCGGGCCTGTTCGGAATCGTCGTCGGCGAACAGGACGGTGAAACCGGTCTCCTCCGGCGAGAGCGGCCGCGCCACGCCGCGCACCGCGATCCTGCTGCGGCCGGGCATCGGGTTCTTCGCGGTCAGGTCGAATTCGGCGGACTCGTTACTGGTCAGCACCTTCTCCACCGCGGCCCATGCGCGTTCGTCGAGCAGGCGGTTGCGGACCAGGCCGAGTTCCTCCGCGCGCGGATTCACCAGCACCACGTCGCGGTACTGGTCGACCACGGCGATGCCGCTCTCGGAGGCGAGCACGATCAGGTCGAGCACCTGCGACATGGTCAGCCCGGAATCGGCCTGCCTGCGGGCGGCCTGACGGGCGTTCACGTACGGAATCAGCAGTCCACCGACTGCAAGGCCGACGACAGCCGCAAGAACTGCCAACAACACGGCCTGCGGAACACTCACACTTGAATCGTACGGTCGCCGACCGGCTCACCAACGGCGGGTTCACGAAGTTTCATGCAGGTCACAGGGCATTCCAGGGCCGTTAGCCGTGTGTTTACGCGTTGTTCGGACTAGCGGTGGCGTGGTGCGGCGCCGCACGGGCTGAGGTCAGTCCTCCTCCTCCGCGAGCGCCGCGTTGACCGCCCTGCCGTGCTTGTCGACCCACGCGCCGAGCGCGTAGATCGGCCCCAGCAGGTCGCGGCCCGCCACCGTGAGTTCGTATTCGACGCGCGGCGGCGCTTCGGCGTAGCGGCGGCGCTCCACCAGCGTCAGCTGCTCCATCCGGCGCAGGGTCTGTGTGAGCATCTTCTGGCTGATCCCACCGATCGCGGTCCGCAGCTCACCGGGACGCATCGGCCCGTCACGCAGCATGTAGACGATCACCGGCAGCCAGGAGTTGCCGAACAGGTCGACGCCCATGCGCGCGGGACAGTCCGATTCGTAGTCGCCGTAGGGCGGGTAGTCGACCTGGATCGGCTTCGGCAACTCCTGCGCCGCATTGGGCGCCGGAACGCTCGCCACAGACTCGTATGCCGCTGCGGAGGCCGGGCCCTGCGTCGACGACCCGCGAAACCGGGTCGACGAGGTCTGCGCAGCGGCTTCCGGCTGCGGTGTGCGGAACATCGGTCCGGCGTTCGCGGGTGACGCGGTCATGGATTCAGCATGGCACCGCCATTGCGCACCCCGAGGTGCCTATCGAATTCCCTAGCGTCGGAAGCTCATTCGACAGCGAGGAGTTCATCATGCGAATCGGAATCATCGGGGCGGGCGCGATGGCGCGTGCGCTCGGCGGCGGCTGGGCGGCGGCGGGCCACGAGGTCCGCTTCGGCGCGCGGCGCCGCGAGGCGGCCGTCGAACTGGCCGACGCGATCGGACACGGCGCGCGAGGCGGGAGCATCGAAGAGGCGGCCGAGTTCGCGGACGCGGTGCTGCTCGCGGTGCCGGTCGACGCACTGGACGCCGTACTGCGCTCCACCGCCCTCGACGACCGCGTCCTCATCGACTGCACCAATGCCTTCCAACCGGATGCGAGCGCACCGGACGGCACGCTGAATTTCGTCCTCACCGAGGACGCGGTCGCCGAACGCATCGCCGCCACCGTCCCCACGGCGCACGTGGTCAAGGCCTTCAACCTGTGCGCGGCCGAAGTGTGGGCGGCGGAGGCCCGCGAATTCGACGGAAGCGGGCTCTCCGTTCCACTCTGCGGCGACGACCCCGATGCCGTGCACCTGGTCGCCGGTTTGGCCGAGGATCTGAAGCTGCGGCCATTTCCGGCGGGTGGGCTGCGTCGGGCTCGGTACTTGGAGGCGACTTCCGCCATGACGGTCGGCCTCTGGTTCGCCGGACACGACAGCCGCGCGATGTTCCCACCGCTCGCCGCCGCGTTCGCCGAGCGCGATTGAGGGGCGGGCGGGCTTAGCAGGGGGGCGCGTCGGCGGATGTTCCGAGGACGGACAGTCCGACGACGCACACCTGTTCCGGGTTTCGCCGAGCGCTGCTGTGCGCGTTCGGCGGCGCACCCGGCTTACTTCCCGCTAACTCATGACTCGGTGCGGCTCCGGCTGGCTCGACCGGCCGGGGTGGCGTTCATTCCGCGGGCGGGCGAGTGCCGCCGCATGTCAAGGGGCCTTGCAATCCATGGGAGCGGAATGGGTGGCATGTCGACAGGCAGACGGCGAGGAGCAGCGCCGCCGAACGCAAGGCATTCCGGATTTCGCAGAAGCTAGGTCACCTCGGACGGCGTGTCCGAGAAATTGCAATGAATGGCAATGAGATTCGTCGGGGTGCACAAAAGCACGCTGACCTGCGCCGGGTACGGGACCTGAAAAGCGCGAAGGGCGCCTCCTGTCCGAAGACGCCCCTCGCGAAACGCGATTCACCAACCGGGATCGCCGCGCACCGGAATGTTCACGAAGCTCGGGTGCTCCGGGTCCAGCTGCACATGCTGCGGCTTCAACTCCGTGTCGAGCAGCATCGGCAGAACCGGCAGGCCCTTGGGGAAGTTCCCCGCGAACACGTCCACCCGCAGGCGGTGGCCCGGCTGCAGAATCGCCTCGGTGGCGCTGAGCGTGATGTCCAGCGTGGTGGCCTCGCCCGGCACGGTCGGCTGCCGTGTCTCCAGCGAGGTGAACGGCCGCGGGTCGGTGTAGTCGCCGTTGGCGGAGCGGGTGCTGTTGGCCTCGTCCACCTGTCGCAGCGAGGCCATCAGCTGACCGGAGGTGAGCACGGTCGACTGGCCGTCGGGCGCGACGTCGTTGACGGTCACCGTCCAGTACCCGTCCGCGGCGTCCTGAACTGTATTGAGCCGCACCGCGATCGGACCGGAGACGGTGGTGGTGTCGGCGACCGGCGCGCTGGTGAAGGTGAGCGCGTTCAGCTCGGCGACCCGGGAATCCTTGGCGCAGCCGTCGATGATCGACAGCACGCCCGCACTGCCCTGCGCGGCGTCGTTGGAGCACAGGGTGGTCAGGCCGGGCGCGACAGTCAGCCGCGCGGTGTCGGCGTTCGGTTCACCGGTCAGCGAACCGTCGTAGACGCTGTTCGCGGTGCCGCTCGGCTCCGCGGACAGGTACATGCGGCGGTGCTGCGCGGCGGCTTCACCGACAGCCGTTGGGCCGAAGCCGTTCTGGGTGACCCAGCCGCCGCCCTGCTGGCGCAGGGTGACCGGGCCGTAGCCGTCGATGCCGTTGTCGATGCCCTTGAGCCACTTGTCGAACCACGCCCGCTGCAGCACGTCCAGCCGCGGCGGCAGACCCGGCTTCCCGTACTCGTTGCCCGAGTTCACGTGGTAGGTGTTGCCCATCAGCAGCTGCTTCTGACCGGCGGGCAGCGGAATCTCGTTGTAGATCTTGGATTCCGAGTAGGTGAACAGATCGTGCCAGCCGCCGACGACGAAGGTCGGCACCCTGATCTGCGTGGGATCGCTGACGTAGTCGGCGCGTTCGGGGCTGTTGTGGCTGAGCAGGCCGAGCAAGCGCGGGTCCGCGTCCTGGAAACGCGTTGCGGTGTAAGCGTTCAGGAACACATCCATGAAGGTGAGCGGGGAGGCGGCTCGGTCGCTGAGCCATTGCCAATCGAACTGGCCGTTCACGATGGACTGGAGATCCGGCGCCCACTTCAGGGAGTTGATCGCGGTGAGCCACAGCGGGATGAAGTTGAAGCCGAAGCCGCCGCCGGGCGCGAGCACGTCGTTGACCAGGTCGCTGCCGGGCACCACCGGGAAGATCGCCTTCAGCGCGGGCGGCTGCTGCGCCGCGGCCTGCACCTGGTTGATGCCCGAGTAGGAGATGCCGTTCATGCCGACCTTGCCGTCGGACCACGGCTGGCGCGAGGCCCAGTCGATGACTTCGAGGGTGTCCTGCTGTTCACGGGCGCGGAGCATGTCCCACTCGCCCTGCGAGAAACCGGTGCCGCGCACGTCGACGACGACCTGGGAGTAGCCGCTCTTGATCAGCTGGCGGTCGACGGTGAAGTTGCGCAGCTCGCCGCCACCGAAGGCCTTGGTGAGATCGGTGACGCCGGACAGCGGGGTGCCGTTGAAGTCGATCTGCCGGAACAGGTTCAGCAGCGCGTCGGAGAGCACCGGGACGGACTGCGCGTGATCGGCGAGGTTCGACACCAGTTTGGTGTAGGGCGTCAGATTGACGATGGTCGGCGTCGGCGCGTCGATCGGACGTCCAGAGGCGTCGGCGGGCCGGTAGACGTTGCCCTTCAGCACCGTGCCGTCGCTCATGGTGATCGGCACATCCCATTCGATGTGCACGTTCGGGTACTGCTGTGCGGAATCCTGCGTGGCGGCCCACGCCGCTCCGGCCGCGCCGCCGTCGGGACCGGTCGCGACGGGCGCTGCGGTCGCGCCGGTGGCGAGGAAGGGAACGAGCACGGCGGCGGCGAGCGCCGCGACTGTGGCCCGTAACGCGTACTTCATCGGACGTGATCCACCTCTCGGACTGGTCGAACGTCCGGAAGCATACACAACTTACCAGTCGGTAAGCACGTCCGGATCGACGAGAATCGGATGGAATCGCAATTCACTTATGTCGGATGGAACGCGATAATCGCTGAATATGCGGGCTTGCTAGAGATCCATGACCTGGAATGAAGGTTTACCGCATCGGAGGAAGAAGCAAGGGTGCACACGCCGTAGCGCGGGTCGCCAACGCAACGTTCTTCCGCCGAGAAGGCGTCATCTTGTCGAGCGCCGGAAGTGCATCGGTCACGCAGTCCGGTCCGGCCGATGTTCCGGCGCGGAAGCCGGCCGCACGCCGAGACGACGATGCGCCGCGGTCGATGGACGACCGCGGCGCATCGGGGTTCGTACTACTTACCGCCCTGGCTCGCGACGGCGGCGGCGCCCGCCGCGGCGGCCTCCGGGTCCAGGTATTCGCGCGGACGCACCGGGCGCAGGTTCTCGTCCAGCTCGTAGCGCAACGGGATGCCGGTCGGGATGTTCAGGCCGGCGATGTCGTCGTCGGAGATGTTGTCCAGGTGCTTGACCAGCGCGCGCAGCGAGTTGCCGTGCGCGGCCACCAGCACGGTCTTGCCGGTGAGCAGTTCCTTCGAGATGGTCGACTCCCAGTACGGGACCATCCGGTTCACCACGTCGAGCAGGCACTCCGTTTTGGGCACCTCGATGCCCGCGTACCGCGCGTCGCCTTCCTGGCTGTACTCGTTGGCCGGGTCGATCGGCGGCGGCGGGGTGTCGTAGCTGCGCCGCCACAGCATGAACTGCTCGTCGCCGTACTTGTCGCGGATCTGCGCCTTGTTCTTGCCCTGCAGCTCGCCGTAGTGACGCTCGTTGAGCCGCCAGTCGCGCACCACCGGGATCCAGTGCCGGTCGGCGGCGTCCAGCGCGATGTTCGCGGTGGAGATGGCGCGGCGCAGCAGCGAGGTGTAGACGATGTCGGGCAGGATGCCGTGCTCGGCGAGCAGCTCGCCCGCCCGCTTGCCCTCGGCGATGCCCTTGTCGGTCAGGTGCACGTCCACCCAGCCGGTGAACAGATTCAGGGCATTCCATTCGCTCTCGCCGTGGCGCAGCAGCACGAGGGTGTACGTCATGACGGTCATCCTGCCACGCGCGGGCTTCGCGCCGGAGCCCTGGTTAGGGTGCCGGAGCGAGGGCGGTGAGCAGTCCGGCGCCGACCAAGGTGGCCTGATCCCCCAATTCCGAAGGGACCACGCGTAGGTCGCGCAGGAAGTCGATGCGGGCGTGCGCGCCTAGCGCCTCCTGTAACGGTCGCCACAGCGGCTCGCCGGACTGGGCGAAACCGCCGCCGACCACGACCAGATCCACGTCGAGCAACGCGGCCGCCGACGAGATCACCTGTCCCAGCGCGATTCCCGCGCGCCGCAGCGCCGCCTTGGCGATCCGGTCCCCCGCCTGGGCGTCGACGGCCAGTTCGATGCCGGTGTTGCCCTCCCAGCCGCGCTCGCGCGCCCACCGCACCGAGGAAGGGCCGCTGGCCACCGCCTCCACGCAGCCGACGCCGCCGCAGGCGCACGGATCGGTCGAGCCGGGGACGATCATGTGGCCGATGTGACCGGCGTTACCGGTGTGCCCGACCGCGACCATGCCACCGACCACGACGCCGCCGCCGATGCCGGAGGACACCGTCATGGCGAGCGCGTCCGGCGTCTCCCGCGCCGCGCCGAAATGCCGCTCGGCGAGCGCCAGGCATACGCCGTCGATGGCGAACCGCACCGAGGCGTCCGGGAACACCTCCTGCACCGCGGGCACCAGCGCGAATCCGTCGCGCCACTCCGGGATGTTGAGCGGAGTGGTGATGCCCGCGGGCGCGTCGACCGGACCGCACGCGCCGATGCCGACGAGATCGACCTCGGACCCGTTGGCCGCCGCGAGCAGCAGCCCGCGCACCGCGTCCCACACGCCGGTCGGCGGCACCTGGATGCGGCCCACCTCGTGCGTCATCCCGTCGGCCCCCACCAATCCGACCGCGATCTTGGTCGCGCCGATGTCCAATGCGAGAACGGTCATCTGAAACCCCCACTTCCCAACGCCACCGGACCGCCGCTGTCGCGCGACGGTCCGGTGCCGAATGATCTTGCTGTGCGGTCGCCAACGGTAGTTGCCCGACGGCCGACCGGCACCATCGGTCTTCCCGTCCGCCGGTTGCCGAACACCATCGGCCTCCCCATCCGTCGGTAGTCGCGCATCATCAGCCTCCACATCCGGCGCCTGTCGAGCATTGTCGGGCTCGACGCCCAACGGTTGCCGGACATTGTCGCGCTCAGCACGCGGCAGGCGACCATCGGCCGTGGCGCCCGGCGGTCAGCAGGCATCGTCAGCTCAGCGTGCGGGCAATTGGCCTCAGCGCACAGCGATTGTCGGCGCCATCGAGCCCACTAGCGGTCGGCGGACCCCACCCTCGAGCGGCGGTCAGGAGTTCTCGGAGGACTCCACCAAATGCTCGAACGCGCGCAGGTTCTTCAACGACTCGCCGCGCGAGACCCGCCACTTCCATTCCCTGCGAATGGATTCCGCGAAGCCGAGTTCCAGCAGCACGTTGAAGTCCGCGTCGACGGCCTCGAGCACCTGGCCGAAGATGCGGTCGAGCTCGTCCTCGGTGACGGCGTGCGTGGCGATGCGGCCGACCAGGTAGATGTCGCCGATCCGGTCCAGTGTGTACGCCACGCCGTAGAGGCGGCGGTTGCGGCGGAGCAGGAATTTGTAGACGCCCTCGAAGTTCTCGTCGGGCTTGCGGCAGACGAAGGATTCGATGCGCACGCCGTGTTTGCCGACGGTGAGCATCAGCGTCGTCTTCAGCTTGCGCTCACCGGGCAGGACGACGACGAAGACGTCGTCGCCGGGGCGGGTGTACTCGATCTCCCTGTCCCGCAGGGTCTCGTCGATCAGCCGCGCGGTGGCCTGGATATCGGTCATCGGTGCACTCCCATCCGGCGCCGCCACAGCGCCCGCGATCTGACCTGACCGCCCTCGCCGAGGAGCGCGGCACCGGACAGGTTAGTGCGTTCCGTCGCGAGCGGACCGTCGAGCACCGTCGGCCGGGCGGCCTCGCCCACGCCGAAACCGGACAGCGCGGCGGCGTAGCTGGCGAGCAGACCGTCGGCGGTGTGCTCCCAGGAGAAGTTCGCGGCGTGCTCGACCGCGCGGCCGCGCATCGCGTCGAGCCTGCGCGGCTCGTCGAGCAGCGTCCCGAGCGCGGCGGCCCAGTCCGGGATGTGATGACCGGCCACGAGCAGCCCGGTCTCACCGTGCCGGACGGCAGTGCCGAGACCGCCGACGTCGGCGGCGAGCACCGGGGTGCCGGTGGCCTGCGCCTCGATGGCGACCAGACCGAAGGACTCGTTGTAGCTGGGCACCGCGACCAGGTCGGCGGCGCGATACACCTGGACGAGCCGGTCCGGCGGCTGCGGCGGCAGGAAGGTCACGCGGTCGGTGATGCCGAGTTCGGCGGCGAGTTCGATCAGCGCGTCGGGGCGCTCCAGGCCGGTGCCCGACGGGCCGCCGACGATCAGCACCCGCAGGTTGCGGGCGGGATCGGTGCGCAGCAATTCGGCGGCGGCGCGCACGAGAACGTCGGGCGCCTTCAGCGGTTGGATGCGGCCGACGAACGCGACGATCCGCTCGTCGGCGGCCAGCCCGAGCTCGGCGCGGGCCGCGGCCCTGTCGCCGGGACGGTAGCGCGCCAGGTCGGCGCCGGGCGGCACCACGTCGATGCGGTCGGCGTCGGCGCCGTAGAGCTCGACGAGCTGACGCGCCTCCTCGGCGGTGTTGGCGACCATACGATCGGCCTCGGCGATGACCTGCTTCTCGCCGATCTCCCGGGTGGCGGGCTCGGGGCAGTCGCCTTCGGCCAGCGCGGCGTTCTTCACCGCGGCCAAGGTGTGCGCGGTGAACACCAGGGGCACCCGCCAGCGGTCCCTGGCCAGCCAGCCGACCTGTCCGGACAGCCAGTAGTGCGAGTGCACCAGGTCGTAGTGGCCTGGCTGGTGGCGCGCCTCCTGACGCAGCACCTCCGCGGTGAACGGGCACAGCTGGGTCGGCAGGTCGTGCTTGTCGAGCCCCTCGAACGGGCCCGCCACCACGTTGCGCACCAGCACGCCCGGCCCCGCCTCCTGCACCGGAGGCACGTTCGAGGAGGTGGCGCGGGTGAAGATCTCGACTTCGGTGCCGCGTCGTGCCAGCTGGAGGGCGGTTTGCAGTACATAGACGTTCATGCCGCCCGCATCGCCGGTGCCCGGCTGCGCGAGTGGTGAGGTGTGCACCGACAGCACGGCTATCCGATTCGGCCGTAGGTCCGCACGTTGACTCACACCATCCATAGTGCACGGTGGATAACCGCTGCCGACGACCCCTACCGGCCAAGTGAGAGTCATCACACACCGCGAGGCCAACCCTGCTGACCTGCGATTCGAATGTATGTGCGTACCTTCGCCTTCGCTCCGGCCATGCGCGGTCTGCCGACGGGCTGGCGCCCGACAGCGCCGGTTATGCGTACTCCGCCTTCGCTCCGGCCGGGCGCGGTCCAACGACGGGCCGCCGCCCGACAGCGCCGGTTATGCGTACTCCGCCTTCGCTCCGGCCGGGCGCGGTCCAACGACGGGCCGCCGGCCGACAGCGTCAGTGCGGACCCAGGGACTACAGACCGTCGACGAACTCGGTGACTTCCGCGACGAAGCGCGGGCGGTCCTCGATGAACAGTCCGTGCTGCGCACCCGGCCAGAACGACGTGCGCGCGTGCGCGGTGTTCTCGGCGATGTAGCGGCCGTTGTCGATGGGGACGACCGGATCCGCGTCGCCGTGCAGTACGAGGACCGGAATATCCAGGGCGCGAAGGGTTTCGGTGTTGTCGACGGAACGGTAGAACAGCGCCTTGCGCACCGAGGGCGGGGTGGCCAGGCTGATCCCGAAGAGCCGCTGGGCGTCCGCGCCTTTGTCCGGACCGGGACCGGTATTGGCGTTGCCGAACACAGCGAAGGCCCTGGTGGCGCGGCCAGCGCTGGTCTCGAAGACGCCGGGGATGGCCTCCCGCATGGCCGATCCGGTGGCCGCGCCAGGCACGTCCCGGCCGATATTGGCCATCGAGCCGGTGAACACCAGGCCCGCCACCGCGCCCGTGCCGTAGGCGGTGAGGTAATCGCTGATCACGATGCCGCCGTAGGACCAGCCGAGCAGCACCGCGCCGGACACGATCCCCTCGGCGGCGAGCACAGCGGCGATATCGGCGGCCCAGTTCTTGGGATCGTCGTAGCCGGTCTCCGGGACGCCGGAATAGCCGTGGCCGCGCAGATCGACCGCGATCACACGGAAGCGGCGGGCCAGGTCGTCGGCCGCTCCGCCCCAGCAGCGCAGGCTCGCCGACCAGCCGTGTATCAGGACGAGAGGCCGTCCGTCGGCGGGTCCGTCGACCCTATAGACGATGTTGGTGCCGTCCGCGCTGACCGCTTCCCGAAGTGCCATGGCACCCAGCGTAAGGGCGGGCGAAGCCCGTCGACATACCGCGCACGGCCGGAGCGAAGGCGGAGTATGCATAGGATCACCGCATGAGCAATCGCACCGCCGTCGTCACGGGAGCCAGTTCCGGCATCGGGGAAGCCACCGCGCGTGAACTCGCGGCTCAGGGCTACCACGTGTACGTCGGCGCGCGCAGGCTCGACAGGTTGAAGGCGCTCGCAAACGAAATCGGCGGCACCGCACTGGAACTCGACGTCACCTCGGAGGAGTCGGTGGCGGCGTTCACCGACGCCGTGCCCGCGGTCGACGTGCTGGTGAACAACGCGGGCGGCGCGAAAGGCCTTGCGCCAGTGAGCGAGGCCGATCTGGACGACTGGCGCTGGATGTGGGAGACCAACGTGCTCGGCACGCTGCGCGTCACGAAGGCGTTGCTACCCAAGCTGATCGCGTCCGGCGACGGCCTGATCGTCACCATCACCTCGGTCGCCGCGTTCCACGCCTACGACAACGGTTCCGGCTACACCTCGGCCAAGCACGCCCAGGCCGTGCTGCACCGCACCCTGCGCGGCGAGCTGCTCGGCAAGCCCGTTCGGCTCACCGAGATCGCGCCGGGCGCGGTGGAGACCGAGTTCTCGCTGGTGCGTTTCGGCGGCGACGAGGAGCGGGCGGCGAAGGTGTACGAGGGGATCGATCCGCTGGTCGCCGCGGATATCGCCGAGATCGTCGGCTTCGTCGCGTCGCGTCCGCCGCACGTGAACCTGGATCAGATCATCGTGAAGCCGCGGGATCAGGCCGACCCGGGACGGTTCGCGCGGCGCTCCTGAGCCGCATCGATCGACCGCCACGGCCTGCCCGCGCTACTTACCGAATCGCCCAAGAGCCAAGGCGGACGGTCGACGGCTCGGTGGTGGCCGAATAGCCGGAAAACTACATCAAGATCGTTTGCTGATAATTCGCCGAGTTGCGGAGACGCGGTTAGCATCGGATGGTTTTTCTGAAACTCGGCTACACCAGATTGGAGTTGTTCGACTCATGCTCAAGGGCTTCAAAGAGTTCCTGATGCGCGGCAATGTCATCGACCTCGCCGTGGCGGTCGTGATGGGCACCGCGTTCACGGCGGTGGTGACCGCGGTGACCAAGGGCGTCGTCAACCCGTTGCTCGCCGTCCTCGGCAGCACCAACGAACTCGGCCTCGGCTTCCACCTGGTGCCGAGCAAGCCCGCGACGTTCATCGCCGTCGGCCCGATCGTCACCGCTTTCATCGACTTCCTGATGATCGCCGCGGTCCTCTACTTCGTGCTCATCCTGCCGATGAAGACCCTGAAGAACCGGTTCGGCACCACCAAGGCCGCCGAGCCCACCGAGATCGAACTGCTCATCGAGATCCGCGACCTGCTCGCCAAGCAGAGCGCCGATGCCCGCGCCGTCCAGAACGCCGAGGCGCTCGCCAAGCTCGACCGCGTCGACCCCACCGTCGGCAGCGCGCACCCGGTAACGCCGGAGCACGGGCGTCTGTCCAACCGGCACGACCGGACGCAATCCGTCGAAAGCCGCTCATAGCCGGAGCGGCGGGTCCGCGCGATCAGCACAGCCGGACCATGTCGGTCGGTAAATCGCGCACGGCCGCGCGGGAGGTACTCCTAACGCGGCGGACCCGGCGTGACCGGTGTCGCGGAGACGACCGAGGCCGGGGAACCTTTCAGCGCCGACATGGTCTTCCAGGTTTCCCAGTCGATGGTCCAGTCGTAGAGATCGCCGTCGGCGGCGGACAGGGCGATCGAGGTGCCGGTGACCTCGACCGGGTCGCCGTAGAGCGCGGTCGGGAAGTATGCCTGGGCGTCGGACGGCGAGAGGTTGATGCAGCCGTTGGTCACGTTCGCCGAGCCCTGCGCCGACAGGGATTCCGGGTTGGCGTGGATGAATTCGCCGTTGTTGGAGATGCGCACCGCCCAGCGTTCCCTGACGTTGGTGTAGTACGGCGGATTCGACATCAGGAAATCCTCGTACTTCTCGGTGACCACGTGGACGCCCGAGCGCGTCACATTGCGCGCCTCGTTGCCCTCGCCGTAACTCACCGCGAAATCGAAGATGGTCTGCCCGTCGCGCACCACCTGCATGCGGTGGCTCGGCGCGTTGGCCACGACGACCTGGCTACGGCCGACGCGGAAATCCGAGGTGAGATCGGAGTAGCCGTAGTTGCCGCCGCCCAGGTCGAGTCCGTAGAGCTTCGCCGCGACGCGCACGGTGGTGCCCGGCGTCCAGTACTGCTTCGGCCGCCAGTGCAGTCGCGAGCCGCCGTTGTCGTCGGGGAACCAGGCCCACGCGCCCTCGGTGGGCGGATCGGTGGTGACGGTCAGCGCCTTCTCCACCTCGGCCTTGTTCTTCACCGGGGACTTGAACTGGAGGATGATCGGCGCGGCGATGCCGACTTCCTGGCCGTCGCCGATGTTGACCGTCGCGGGGACGGTGTTCTTCGGGGTCAGCGTGTGGAACGAACCGTCGATCGGGACGGCCTTGCCGTCGGCGCCGACAGCGGTGCCCGACCAGGTGTAGATGGCGTCGTAGCCGAGCGGCTCGGTGATGCGGAAAGTGCGCCTGTCCTGGCTCAGCTCGCCCTGCACCTGCTTGCCCGCCGCATTGGTGAGCGCGACCTGGTCGATGGTTCCGTTCGCGACCGTCACCGTGACGGGGGCGACCGGGTTGACGTCCTCGTCGGCGTCGCCGGGTGTCGTGGTCACTTCGGCGACCGAGCCGGCCGCACTCCCGCCGGATTTGCCGTCGCCGCCCGCGGAGCAACCCGCCACCAGTGCGATCACGACGAGCAATACAGCCGACACGGCGACTATCGGGCGGCGGATCAGGGGACGCTTACTCACCACATCGAATTTACGCCCGGCTCACGATGTTTCGGCCGTCGAGCGGTGCGCCGTTCGTCTCATCCGATCAGAGCGTGACGCCGACTGTGACGGGTTCGGGTTCGAGCCGGATGCCGAAACGCTCGGCCACGCCGTCGCGCACGATGCGGGCGAGCGCCACCAGATCCGCGGCGGTAGCGGCGCCGCGATTCGTCAGCGCCAGTGTGTGTTTCGTGGAGAGCCGGGCCGCGGCGTCCGGACCGGGGAAGCCCTTGGCGAAGCCCGCCCGCTCGATCAGCCAGCCCGCGGAGAATTTCACGCCGTCCTCGGCCGGATAGGTGGGAATGGTGACGTCACCCACATGGGCCGCGATCGCGGCACGCACCTCGGGCACCCGCGCGTGCGGGACGACCGGGTTGGTGAAGAACGAGCCCGCGCTCCAGGTGTCGTGATCGGCGGCGTCGAGCACCATGCCCTTGCCTGCGCGCAGGCGCAGCACCGCCTCGCGCACCAGCGTCGCCGGCTTGGTCTCGCCTTCCGCGGCGTCCAGCACCCTGGTCAGTTCGCCGTAGCGCAGCGGCGCGCTGGTACCGCCCGCGTTCAGTGCGAAATCGACCTCGAGCACCACCGCGTCGTCGCGGTGCTTGAGCACGCTGGTGCGGTAGCCGAAGCCGAGTTCGGCGGGCTCGACCCAGCGGATCTCGCCGGTCGCCCGGTCGAGCAGCCGCACCCGGCGCAGCAGATCGGCCACCTCGACGCCGTAGGCGCCCACGTTCTGCACCGGCGTCGCGCCCGCGGAACCCGGTATGCCGGAAAGGCATTCGAGTCCGCCGAGACCGGCCGCCACGGTCGCGGCGACCACCGCGTCCCAGTTCGCGCCCGCCTCGGCCACGACGCCGTCCTGATCCATCCGGACGCCCTCGGTCGCGATACGCACCACAACGCCGTCGAACCCGTCGTCCGCGATGAGCAGGTTCGAGCCGCCGGCTAGCAGCAGCACCGGAATGCCCGCCGCGTCCAGCGCGCGCACCGTCGCCACCAGGGACTGCGTCGAGGCGCATTCGGCGACGAGCGCGGGCCCGCCGACCCGTAGCGTGGTCAGCTCGGCAAGCCGCACCTCGTCGCGCACCGAAGCGCCGGTGTCGGCAAGCACATCGCGCGCCCGATCGGTCGCCACCACACGTGAAGTTCGCACGCCCCAGACGGTAGCGTGTCCAACCATGGCTACACCCTTGGCGTTCACGGCCCGCTACTCCCACTCGGTCGCCGCCGTACGCGCGGCCTTCGGCAACGAGCAGTATTGGAAGGACCGCATCGCCGAGGTCGGCGGGCCCAACGCCCGCCTGGAGTCGGTCACCGTGCAGGGCGACCAGGTGCAGGTCGAGATGGTGCAGGCCATCGCCGCCGACCTGCTTCCGCCCGCCATCACCGCCGTGCGCCCCGGCGACCTGATCATCCCGCGCACCGAGAACTGGACCGGCGACACCGCCACCTTCGACGTCCGCGTCGAGGGCGCCCCGGCCACCGTTCGCGGCACCGTCACCCTGACCGGCGACGACAGCTCCGCCGCCACCACCCTCGAAGGCACCATCGAGGTGAAGGTCCCCCTCTTCGGCGGCAAGATCGAATCGGCTATCAAAGAGCGCCTCACCGAACTCCTCCAGTCGGAAGAAGAGTTCACCAACACCTGGCTGAACCAGCACTGAGGTCCCCTGCCGAACGCCTCGATCGGCCCTGTCGACGCTCGGGGCGTCGCGCTGCCAGCCGATCGATCAGAACTGCCGCGGCGGGTGCCGGTCGCTCCCGCCCTCGACCTGGCCACCCGCCAAGCTGACGCATGGCGGTGGCGGCAGCCGAAATACCACTGGTGAGCAGGCGAGATGCCATGGAACACGTCGAACCGGGACGTAGCATCCTCGCACTGTCGACCACCCGGGCGCGAGCTTTACGAGCCCGTTCGCGGCCGTTTCGCTTCCGAGCGGTCGAAGCGCATGCGACGCAGTCGCATGTCTCGACCCCTCGGAAGCGAGACGGAAGGGCCGCGAACCCCGGGCGCGCCGGCGCGCGGATGAGCCCAGTAACCTTTGCCGAATGGCACGTCGACTGGACTACTCCGCCCGTTACCCGCTGCACACCACCAAGGAGCTGTACGAGGCGCTGTCGACCCCCGCGTACTGGGAGGCTCGGGTCGCCGAGATGCGGAAGTACACGCCGGGCAACGAGGTGAGCAGTCTCGAGGTAAGCGATTCGGGGATCGAAGTGGTCCTGCACCACACCTTGCCGCGCGAGATGCTGCCGGAGATCGCGCAGACGGTCATGCGCAAGGACATGCTCATCACCCGCAAGGAGAGCTGGGGCCCGTACGACGGCGAGGAGACCGTCGGCAAGTTCTCGGCGTCCATTCCGGCCGGGCCGGGCAGCCTGGGCGGCACCATCAAGCTGTTCCCCACCGAGACGGGGTGCACCATGCGCTTCTCTTCGGAGGCGAAGGTGTTCATTCCGATGGTGGGTCCGCGCCTCGAGCAGTTGATGCTGGTGAACCTCGTCGATCTGTTCCGCGGCGAGGCCGAGGAAACGGTGAAGTGGCTGGAAGAGCGAAACCCGACCAGCTGAGCAAACCGATAGGCACGATCACCAGGGGGACCACCGGCGTCAACCGGCTGCGGCGCAGCGACCGCTGGCTGATGAACGACGAGCTGGTCACCGCGCGCCTGTCGGCGGCGCCCGATCCCTTGGTGGTGGATCTCGGGTACGGCGCGAGCCCGTGGACCACTTTCGAGCTGGCGGCCAGGCTGCGCACGGTGCGCCCGGACGTGCGGATGGTGGGTCTGGAGATCGATCCGGACCGGGTGGTTCCCGGCCGTGACGGCGTGAGGTTCGCCAGGGGCGGTTTCGAGCTGGCCGGTCTGCGTCCCGTGCTGGTGCGCGCGTTCAACGTGCTGCGCCAGTATCCGGAGTCGGCGGTGCCGGACGCTTGGTCCACCATCCTGTCGGCGATGGCACCCGACGGACTGCTCGTCGACGGCACGTGTGACGAACTGGGCCGCCGCTGCGCCTGGGTGCTGCTCGACCGCACCGGCCCGCTGTCACTGACGCTGGCTTGGGATCCGTTCACCGTGGAGCGCCCCTCCGATATCGCCGAGCGCCTGCCGAAGGCGCTCATTCACCGCAACGTGCCCGGCGAGCCGATCCACGCCCTGCTCCACGCCGCCGACCGCGCGTACTCGCACGCCGCGCCGCTCGCGCCGTTCGGCCCACGCGTTCGCTGGCGGGCCGCCGCGGAACACCTACGCGCGCAGGGCTTTCCAGTGCGCGAGTACCGCCGCCGGATGCGCGACTGCGTGCTGTCGGTTCCGTGGTCGGTCGTCGCGCCTCGTCAGTGATCGCGTTCGTCCGGGTGCAACAGCCCGCGTAGGTGTCCGGTGACGATCGCGACGGGCAGGAGCGAACGCGGCTCGAACGGCAACCGCCAGAGCCCGCCGTGCGCCGCGCCCGCCGCGAAGAGGGATTCCGGGTTCGGATCGGCCGGGGTCGGGTCGTTGAGATCGGCGACCAGCTTGGCGGCGAGCAGCGTGCGGGCGGTCTCGGGTTCGAAGATCTCGACGCCGAAGCGGTGCGCGCCCCGGTAGGCGGCGGCCAGCTGGGCCGGCACGCCCCGGGACCACGTCGGCGGCGAGACGGTGTAGGAGACGGGGTGGCCCGCAGCGCGTGCGGAGAGCGCGCGCCAGCGCAGGATCCGCTGGGCGAGAGCGTGATTCGGCCCTTGGAAGGGCAACAGCGCGTCGGCGACCGACCAGCTCGTACCCTTGGCGTCAGCGACAACGTTCCGATAGTTCGGCTGGTAGAGGGCGGATCGGGTCAGCACACGCAGTACATCTCGGCCGAGGCCGCGCACGCCCCGCTCACGCAGGCACGAATGCGCTTGCGCAAAGACGGATTCCGGCACGGCGTAGCAGTCCGTCGGCGATCCCGTCCCGGCCAGCGCGGTGTCGGGCCGCGCGGCGAGCAGGTCGGCGGTCAGCAGGTCGAGCGCGGCGGCGAGCCGGACACCACCGGGGCCGCGCCGCGCGACGTACCGGCCGAACACCGGAAAGACCTCGCTGCCCAGCTGTTCTCGGATCCAGTGCACCAGGGCGGGGAACTGAGTGGTGATGTCGGCGCCGGGCTCCCCCTCGATCAACGGATAGCGCAGCACGCCCGCGCCTGTCTCGGCCTCAGCCGCCAGTTCGCGCCAGCGCGCGGGTCCCGGCCGCGCCACAGCGAGCACGTCCGCGCCCCAGCGCAGCAGCGGGCGCACCGGCGTGAGCTCACCCGCGCCCGCGATCACGACCCGAAATCCCGGCAGCGCCAGCCACTCCGGATGGTCGATCACCCGGTCCACCGCCGCCGCGAAGCCGGGCTCGACGATGCCGCGCTGGCGCCAGTCGGTGAGCTTGCGTTGCAGCGACCCCTCGGCCAGCACGGCGCCGCGGAACGGAACCTCCAGGCGGCGAGCGGTTTTCCCCTTGCCACGGGCGGTCCCGGTGTCGAGCCCGTCAGCCGCGGCCAGCGATCCGATGTCCACGCCGCACAGCGGTTCCACGGTGTATCCGGTGACGAATCTCAGCAGACCCCTTGTGGCGCACAGTCCTTCATTCGCGATGCCCACCGATGCCTCGGGCGCGCTGGCCGCCAGCGCGGTCATTCCGCGAAACACCGAGCGGTACTGGCGAGACCAGTCGCGGCAGGTCTCCACCCATTGCGCTAGATCGGCGTCGTAGCGGCGCACGGCGTCGGCGATCACGGCGGTGGCGAACATGTCGCCGACCCGGTCGGGCGCTCCGGACGGAAAGACCAGATCCCACCTGCCCGCACCTACCGACCCCATGATCAGTCACCCTGCCACGATCGCGCGCCCGGCAAAACCGGACGAACCCGAAATTCATAGCAGGACCGGATCACGGCCGCGCGTCTCACAACCCCGTCAGCGCGCGGTGCACCCTGGCCGCGGCCCTCGGTGGCAGACGCCCACTGGCCGAACGAATTTCCGAGCCCGCGCACCGGCGGATGGCGACCGCGTCGCCCACCACCTCGTCCAGCGCCGCCTGCCCGATATCGGCCTCGGCGAGATCCAGCACGGTGCGCACCGGCGTCGTCACCAGGAACGCGCCCGCCGACTCGAGATCCGAGCCGATCAGCGGACGGCGCAGCACCACGAGTCTCGGGGTCACCGGCGGGCGGCCCGCACCCACCGACAGGTGCAAGAAGCGCGGGCGCAACCGCCCGATACCGTGCAATTCGGCGGCGCTCTGGTGTGAAACGGCGGCGGCTCCGTCGAACCAGGCCGCCCACATCGCGTATTCGTCCAGCGGTCCTTCCGGCCATTCGGTCAGCCGCAGCATCCCGACACCGGCCCTGGTCACCGAACCGTCCCCCAGTCCCGCCCGCACCCTGGCCTCACATCCAGTGCGCAATACCTGGCGAGTGGTGAAGAATCCGGCGTGCCGACCGGCCAACCTGCGCAGCACACGCCACCCTTGGTCCACTGATTCGGGTGCGCGGCCCGCCGCATCGCCAGCCATGCAAACCAGGCTACGCCCGAATTCTGTGTCACATGTCACATTCGAGACCCTCAACGCGTCCACAGAGCGCACACAGAAACGTCGTGAAGAATCGTCCGCATGAGTACGAAGCCGTCCACCGCGCTGAACGTCAGCAGGCGCACGCTGGTGATCGCCCTGGTCGTGGTCGCCACGTTGCTCGTCACGATCCTGGTCGGCGGCGAGGCGTACGCGCGCCACGCCGTCTCACGTTGCATCAGTAGCCAGTTCGAGAAAGAGATGGGCTCACAGATCGATGTGGGCTTCGGCGCCAAGCCGATGCTGATCACCTGGTTCGACGGAAAGGTCTCGTCGGTCACCGTCGACAGCAAGGACAACAAGTTCGGTCCGGCCGTCGGCATGGTGGTGCACGCCAAGTTCAACGACCTCGAGGGCGTGAACAACGCCCAAGGCGGCGGCAGCGTCGGCAGCTCCTCGGCCAACGTCACCTGGAGCAACGAGGGCATCGAGGAGACGCTGGGCGGCATGGTCAGCGGAGTTCGCTCGTCCTCGTCCACCGGCATGATCACGCTGGACGTGCTCGGCGGACTCGCCCAGCTCCAGGTGCATCCCGAGGTGCGTAACGGTGTCGTCGAGGTGCAGACCACGTCGGCCGAGCTGCTCGGTATCGGTCTGCCGACCGATCTGGTCGAGGGCATCGTCGACCTGATGACCCAGAGCCTGCAGAGCTACCCGATGGGCTTGAAGGCCACCGAGATCGAGGTGACCGACAACGGCGTCGCGGTGCAGCTCGCGGGCGGCCACACCCAGCTACCCGCCGCGGACAACAACGCCGATATGCGCTGCTGACCTCCGCCGACCGAACCGCCTCTGCCCCGGCCGTTTCCGCGCACCAGAGGGTGGCGGCCGGGGTTCAGGCTGGGAAACCCTCCAGCACCGCACGGGATTTCGACAGACCGAGCCGGGTCGCGCCCGCGGCGATCAGCTCGGCCGCCGCCTCGGCCGTGCGGATACCGCCGCTGGCCTTGATCCCGAGCCTGCCGCCGACCGTCTCGGCCATCAGGCGCACCGCGTGCGCGCTGGCGCCGCCCGCGGGATGGAACCCGGTGGAGGTCTTCACGAAATCGGCGCCCGCGCGCTCGGCGACGCGGCACACCTCGACGATCGCGTCGTCCGGGAGTGCGGCCGATTCGATGATGACCTTGAGCACCGCGCGATCGGCGATGGCCTCGCGCACCGTGACGATGTCGGCGAGCACGGCGTTGTACTCGCCTGCCAGCGCCGCACCGACGTCGATGACCATGTCGACCTCGGCCGCGCCCTGATCCACCGCGAGCCTGGCTTCGGCGCCTTTCACCAGCGAATGATGTTTGCCCGAGGGAAAACCGGCGACGGTGGCGAGCACCAGTCCCGGCGCGCGCACCGGAAGCATGGACGGCGACACGCAGATCGCGTAGACCCCCAGTGCGCGCGCCTCCTCCACCAGCGCAGCGACATCGGCGAGCGTCGCCTCCGGCGCCAGTAAGGTGTGATCGATGACGGCGGCCACTTCGGCCCTGCTCAGCGACGCGGAATCAGCCATGTTTCGAGAGTCTGGCACACGCGAGGCGAATTCCGTTGCGGGCCTGGCTCGCCGTAACGCACACTCGTATGTGTCGGTGGATCCGCGGGCTTCGGGAAGCTCGCCCACGTGACGAGCGTTGTGCGGAAAGCCCAACTCGTTCGGGAGGAGACGACACCGTGCTGATCCGACGCGAACGCGCCGAGGACGCCCCCGCCGTCGCGTCGGTGCACCGCAGCGCCTTCGCTGCGCTGTACGCACGCGAGAACGCGGAACGCGCCGCCGGGGAGTCGCCCGCAGAAACCACCGGGCGGTCGCCCGCCGATGACACAGCGCCGCCACCCACCGAACCGCCCGAGGTCGATCTCGTCGCGCGGTTACGCAGCGACGCGGGCTGGATCCCGACCCTGTCGCTGGTCGCGGTCGAGTTCGACACGGTGATCGGGCACGTCTGCCTGACCCGCGCCGCCGTCGGCCCGTTCCCCGCGCTCGGTCTCGGCCCGTTGGGTGTGCATCCGGAGCATCAGGGCGTCGGCGTCGGCTCGGCGCTCATGCACGCGGCCCTCGGCGCCGCCGACGCGCTCGACGAGCCGCTGATCGGCCTGCTCGGCAGCCTCGACTACTACCCGCGGTTCGGGTTCGTGCCCGCCGCCCGCCTCGGCATCGCCCCGGACGAGCCCGACTGGGTCTCGCACTTCCAGGTCCGCCCGCTCACCACCTACGAGGCCCAGATCACCGGCGAATTCCATTACGCCGAACCGTTTTACGAGCTGTGACCGAATAGCTCGGCATCCGGCGACCGCAGGCCTTCCGGCGAACGCCGGGCATCCGGCGGCAGGCCGCGTGGAACAACCGGTCCTGGTGCGCCGGGCGAAGCGTCACCTGCGAGGATGGGCCGATGAGTTCCGCTCCATCCGCCCCGGACGATCGCCGTTTCGTGCTGACGCTGGGCTGCCCGGACCGACCCGGCATCATCGCAGAGATCACCTCGTTCATCGCCGAGTTCGGCGGGTCGATCGTGGAGGCCGGTTACCACTCGGACACCGAAACGGGCTGGTTCTTCACCCGGCAGGCGATCAAGGCCGCGACGGTGCCCTTCGGCATCGCGGAACTGCGCGACCGATTCACCGCGGTCGCCGACCGGCTCGGCCCCGACACGGAGTGGCAGCTGCACGACGCAGGTGAACGCCGCCGCGCGGTACTGCTGGTCAGCAAGGAGGGCCACTGCCTGCACGACCTGCTCGGCCGCGCCGCCGCGGGCGAACTACCCGCCACCATCGAGGCCGTCATCGGCAACCATCCGGATCTGGCCGCGATGACCGAGGCGCACGGCGTGAAATTCCATTACGTGCCGTTCCCGAAAGACCCGGCCGAGCGCGGCCCCGCCTTCGAGCAGGTTCGCGAACTGGTCGACTCGCACGATCCGCACGCGGTGGTGCTGGCCCGCTTCATGCAGGTTCTGCCCGCCGAACTGTGCGAGCACTGGGCGGGCAAGGCGATCAACATCCACCACAGCTTCCTGCCCTCGTTCGTCGGCGCCCGCCCGTACCACCAGGCGTTCGCCCGCGGCGTCAAGCTGATCGGCGCCACCTGCCACTACGTGACCGCCGAACTCGACGCGGGCCCGATCATCGAACAGGACGTGATCCGCATCGATCACGCCGACGAGGTGCGCGACATGGTGCGCCAGGGCCGCGATATCGAACGCGTGGTGCTGGCCCGTGGCCTGCGCTGGCACCTGGAGGGCCGGGTGCTGGTGCACGGCCGCCGCACCGTCGTGTTCAACTGAACCGTCTCCCCCGAAGCGCCGCGACGCCCCCGATCGGAGACGGCATCGGCTCCGGTCGGGGACAGCGCGCGATCGGTGATCAGCCGACCGCTTCGGTGCGCACGGGTGCGTACACCGAGTCGAGCACTCGGGCGAGTTCCTCGTTGAACCGCTCGTACAGCTCGACATTGCCGAGGTGGCCGGTCCTCAGCACCTCGTAGCGAACCAAGCTGCCCACCGAATCGAGCATCTCGGCGATGATCTCGGAGTGCAGCGGCGGCGTCATGTCGTCGGCCGACCCGGCCAGGATCGTGGTCGGCACCACCAGGTTCTTGGCCGATTCGCCGAGATCCATGATCGCGAGCAGCTTCCCGAATTCGGCGCGCACCACCGCTGGACACGAACGCACCACGGCCATGCTGAAGTCCACCAGATCACCGGTGGACTCCAGGCTCATGATCTGGCGGGCGAACGCCCATTTGACCGGATCGAGCGGCGGGAAGACGATCGGCGTCCCGAGCCCGAGCTTGCCGACGGCGTGCGGCAGCGAGACGCCGGTGCGGTTCCACGGCAGCGGCCGGTTGAAGAACGGCACCACGGTGGTGGTGGCGACCAGGCCGTGCGGCGCGGTGTTGGTCAGCAGCACCGCCTCCGCGCGCCGGGTGACCTCGTCGGGATAGCGCCCGGCCCAGGCCTGCAACGTCATGCCGCCGAGGCTGTGCCCGACCAGCACGGCCTTGCGGCCCGCGGGAAGGGCGGCCCTGAGCACCGCGGCGAGGTCGGCGGCCAGCAGATCCATGGTCAGCGGAGACGAGCCGCGCTCACTTTCACCGTGTCCGCGCTGGTCGTAGGCGATCACACGGTATTCGCCCGCGAAGGCGTTGATCTGCGCGTTCCAGTATTCGATGGCGCAGGTCCAGCCGTGAACCAGCACGATGGCGGGAGCGTCGACCGGACCGTACGCGTGGGCCCGCAGCTTCGTGCCGTCCGGCGCCGTCACCGGGATGACGTCACGGGAGACGGTGGGCGGGTTCAGCGCGGCGATCGAGTAGGTCCGCGCCCTGAGGTTGGCGCGATGTACGTCGAGCAGGCTCCGGACCTTCTCCGGAAGCTCCGCCAACGCGGTCGGCAACTGTGCACGCATTCGGACACTCCTTTGTGTTACTGATAATTACAGTAACCCGAAGTAGCGCCTGCTAGCTAGTGCAAGCACACGAAAAATCGCCACCGCCCAGTCGGGGCAGCGGCGATCGGAGCGTCTACCAGCGGAGACGTGGAGTCCGCTTGCTGATGCAAGCATGAGAATTCGACTATCGGCGCGGCGGACGCACCGGGCGCGGGCGCACCGACGAGCGAGTTACCAGCGCGGTCCGCGCTGGATCTCGTCCACCTTCGGCCGCACGTCGGCCAGGTAGATGCCCGTGGCGATGATCGCGACGAAGGCCAGCAGACCGAGCCCCGCGGGCGAGAGCAGCAGAAGCAGCAGCGACACGCCGAGAATCGCCAGCCAGATCGGCTTGCTCTGCTTGTCCACCGCGGTGAAGGCGTCCGGACGCTGCCGAATGGCGTGAATCAGCGCGAAGATCGTCGCGCCGAGCGCGACGAGCCACAGCGCGAGCATGATCAGCGTGGTCAACCCATGCACGGTATTCACCTGACCCATGATACGAGCGACGCCCCCGCACAGCAGGCTGCGCGGGGGCGTCGAGGCGTGTTCAATCGGCGCGTTACGCCTTCTTCGGCGCGGCCTTCTTGGCCGGAGCCTTCTTCGCGGCGGCGGGCGCCTTCTTGGCCGGAGCCTTCTTCGGCGCGCCGTTGGCGTCGGCCGGAGCGGTCTCGGTGGTGACCTCGACGACCTCGGCCTCGACGACCGGTTCGGCGGCCTCGACCTCGGCCTCGACCTCGGCGGCCTTGCGCCCGATCAGGCCGTTGACCCGGTCGAGCACCTCTTCGGCGCGGCCTGCCGCGTCCTTGTAGAGGGTCTCGACGCGGTCGATCTGGTCCTCGACCCGCTGGTTGGCGCGCAGCCGCTCGACGGTCTCCTCGCCGCGCACGGCCAGGTCGGCGTACAGGTCGAGCGCCTTGTTGTAGTACTCCTCGGCAAGCCTGCGCAGCTCCTCGGAGGTGAACTTCTCGCGCAGCTCGGCAAGGTCGTCCGGCAGCTCGGAAGGCAGGCCTGCGAGCCGCTCGCGCAGCGTCTCGAACTGCGCCTGCACGTCGGCGGGCACGTTCGCGAAGCGCTCACGCGCCTCTTCCACCCGGCCGGGCACATCGGCGGAGGCCGCGCGCTCACGCACCTGGGTGACGACATCCAGGGCGGCAGTGTAGACGGCATCCCCGGCGCCGACGGCGGCGAGCAGAGGCTTGGTGACGGTTACGGTCTTGTCGGTCATGGTGTTTCGTTCTCCTGGCGTGGCGGAGTGTCGGTTGTCGTGCGCGGAACGTCGCTGTCCCATTCCCCCCCTGGCTCGTTCCCTCCGTTTTCCCGGCGAAACGATTCATAGATCTCCAGGAGCACTTGCTTCTGCCGTTCACTGATCTCCGTGTCGGCAAGCAGAGCGTCCCGGACCGGACTGTGCGGCCGCTGCTCGAGATAGCCAGCCCGTACGTACAGCACCTCCGAGGAAACCCGCAGCGCCTTCGCGATCTGCGCGAGTACCTCGGCGGAGGGATTGCGCAATCCGCGCTCGATTTGACTGAGGTACGGATTGCTCACCCCCGCCAGCGCGGCGAGCTGACGCAGCGAGACTTGCGCCGCCTCGCGCTGCGCCCTGATGAAACCTCCGATGTCGTGCGCCGCGTTCGCGACGCGACCCCCTCGTTCCCCGACGCCGGCCGATCGCTCGGCCGAACTGTCGGTGTACTCGGCGGAAACCTCGGGATGGTCTGCCATCACTCACCTTCTGGCGGTTGTACGGGTTCGATTCTAGGGCAGGGTGCTAACTCTTGCAAGCACACTGTTAGCACGCCTTCGGCACGCCGCAGGCGTGCCGCTGTTCTCAGCCGTGGAACAACAGCTGGGAAACGGTGTAGATCACCAGCCCGGCCAGCGAACCGACGACCGTTCCGTTGATCCTGATGAATTGCAGGTCACGCCCGACTTGCAATTCGATCTTCTTGCTCGCCTCTTCGGCATCCCATCGGGCGACCGTGTCGGTGACCAATGTGGTGATTTCGCTGGCGTAATTGGATACGAGGTAGCGCGCTCCCCGGTCGATCCAGCCGTCCACTTTCGCTCGCATCTCGGCGTCGTCGCGCAGCCGCTCACCGAGTTGCTGCACATTCTCCCCCACCTTGCGCCGCAGCGTGCTGTTCGGATCGTCGGCCGACTCGAGGATGAGCCGCTTGGCCGCGCGCCAGGTCGCCTCGGCCATGCCGGTGATTTCCTCGCGGCCCATGATCTGCGATTTGATCCGCTCGGCCTTCTTGATCATCGCGTCGTCGTACTGGAGATCGTGCGCGAATTCCTCGAGGAAGCGATTGGCGGCCAATCGCACCTCGTGCTCGGGATTCGAGCGTACCTTCCAGGTGAATTCGACCAGCTCACGGTAGATCTTTTCGGAAAGCAGAATGTTGACGAATTTGGGAGCCCACTGCGGCGCATCGCGAAGAACGATCCGGTCGATGGTCTCCTGGCTGCCGAGCGCCCACTGGTGCGCGCGCTCGGCGAGCATGTCGAGCAGCGGCAACTGCCTGTTGTCGGCCAGCAACTCCGCGAGCACCCGGCCGATCGGCGGCCCCCACAGCGGTTCGGCGATGCGCTTGACGATGGTGTTGTCGATGACCTGCTCGACGTCCTCGTCGCGCAGCACGCCGACCACCGCGCGCAGGATCGTCGAACTCTCCTCCGCCACCCGGGCGGCGTGCTGCGGGTCGGCCATCCAGCGGCCGACCCGCAGCGAGATCTGCGCCGAATTCACCTTGGCCGAGACCACTTCGGGCGCGAGGAAATTGGTGCCGACGAAACTGCCGAGGCTGGCGCCGAGCTGGTCCTTCTTCTTGCGGATGATCGCCGTGTGCGGAATCGGCAGGCCGAGAGGGTGCCGGAACAGCGCCGTCACCGCGAACCAGTCGGCGAGCGCGCCGACCATGCCCGCCTCCGACGCGGCGCGCACATACCCGACCCACTCGCCGCCCGCGCCGCGCGATTCCAGCCAGCGGCAGAACAGATAGATCGCCGTCGCGAATGCCAGCAGACCGGTGGCGACCGCCTTCATCTTCCACAGGTCGCGCCGCTTGGCGGCCTCGTCGACGAAGAACCCGGTCGGCGCCGCCGGAGTCGGCGCGTCGATGACCGCGATAGTGCCGGGGGCTTTCTCCATGTCTCCATTCTGCTGTGCGCCGGACGGGAGCCAGGACGGCGCGTGCCGCGTCGATTCTGTGGTTCCTGCCGCATCCGGCCCCCATTTGCGCCTCTTGCGGCTGGCCTGGACTTAAGCTGGTGGTCCACGACCATTACGAACGAGGGAGCCAACGCTGTCCACCGAAGACCTTGTCGACATCGGTGAGCGCGCCGAGCGACCGGCTGCGGTGCGCACCGGCCGGATGGACGGCCGCAAGCGCCGGTGGCGTCAGCACAAGATCGACCGCCGCGAAGAGCTCGTCGACGGCACCCTCGCCGCTGTCCGCGCCAGGGGCAGCAATGCGGGCATGGACGAGATCGCCGCGGAGATCGGCGTCTCCAAGACCGTCCTCTACCGGTACTTCTCCGACAAGAACGACCTGGTCCACGCGACCATGCAGCGGTTCATCGAGACCACGCTGATGCCGCGGGTGTACGGCGCGATCAGCCTGGACGCCGACGAGTTCGAGCTGGTGCGCTCCGCCCTCGCGGCCTACGTCGGCACGGTCGACGAGGATCCCGAGGTATACCGCTTCATCATGGGCAGCGGCTCGGACGCGTCCTCGCTCGCCGAGTTCGAGAAGCTCTTCGCCGAGGTGGTCTCCACGGTCATCATCGACAAGGCGGGCGCGCTCGGCCTCGACACCACGGGCTCCATGCTCTGGTCCTACGTGCTGGTCGGCGGCATACAGCTGGCAACCCACTGGTGGACCACCGACAAGTCGATGTCCCGCGAGGAAGTCATCGACTACCTGACGATGATGGCCTGGAGCGCCATCGAGGGCATGGCGCGCGCGGGCGGCTCCCGCGAGACCTTCAACAAGCAGCCGCATGTGCTGCCGATCCGGGAGAACGACGCCTCCGAGTAGGAGACGTGCCGCACGACCGGGGCTGAGGTATGCCCGGTCGGCGCGCCGGACGACGTCCATCCGCGGCCTCGCACGGCCCGAGGTACACCTGTCTGTGACGGCCGGTTCGACAATGCCGCGCGGTTGGTTAGTCTGAACGCGAGCGGTGCCACAGTGGGGTTGGTCACCGCCCCACGTGGTCCCGCGGGCTCGCGCCTGCGCGTCCCGTCGGCCCGACCGCGGCACCAATGGAGGTACCTCGATGGCGAAGCAAGTGCCGACTTCCCGGCTTGCTCGTGGCACCAAGCTGGGTGCGGTGGCCGCCAGTTCAGTGTTGCGGACGCAGCGCACGCGGCTTTCCATGCGAGGCAGATCCGAGGCCGTGCGCGCCAAGATGGCCGAGGAATCGATGATCCGCACCACCGAGCAGGTGGTCATGGTGCTCGGCACCATGAAGGGCGTCGCCATGAAACTGGGACAGATGATGTCGGTGCTCGATCTGGACCTGGTGCCCGAGAATCATCGCGAACGTTTTCAGAAGCGACTTGCCGTGCTGCGCAACGCCGCGCCGACCGTCTCCTTCGACGCCATGCGCCAGGTGATCGAGGAAGACTGCGGGCAGCCGCTCATGGCGATCTTCGCCGAGTTCGAACCGGAGCCGATCGCGGCCGCCTCGATCGGCCAGGTGTACCGGGCCACGCTGCACGACGGCCGCGCGGTGGCGGTGAAGGTGCAGTACCCCGGCATCGACGCCGCGGTGCGCGCGGATCTGAAGAATCTCAACATGTTTCGCAAGGTGCTCACCTCGGCCATGCCGTGGGTCACCCCCGCCGTCCTCGACGAGCTGCGGCTGAACATGGAGGGTGAGCTCGACTACCGGACCGAGGCCGTCACCCAGTCGCAGATCGCCGAGCTCTACGCGGGGCACCCGTTCATCGCGGTGCCGCGTTCGCTGCCCGAGCTCAGCACCACGCGGGTGCTGGTCAGCGAGTACCTGCCAGGCAAGGGCTTCGAGGAGCTACGCCAGTTCCCCGAGGCCGAGCGCAACAGGATCGGGGAGATCATCTACCGGTTCTATGTCGGTTCGCTGTTCAGCTTCAACGAGTTCTGCGGCGACCCGCATCCGGGCAATGTGCTGCTCGCCGAGGACGGCCGCGTCGGCTTTCTCGACTTCGGCCTGTTCAACCGGATGGACCCAGAGCATGTGCGCTTCGAGACCATCTGTTTGCGCGCGGCCGCCGAGGATCGCGCGGAAGACCTGCGCGACTTGATGATTCAGCGCGGCGTGATCGACTCGCCGGAGGAGATCGGCGCCGAGGAATGCCTCGAATACGTGCTGGCGGCGTCGGAGTGGTGCCTGGTCGACGAGGACCTCACCATCACGCCGGAACTGGCCAGCGGCGCGTTCCTGCTCGCCGTCGACCCGCGCGCCAGCGAGTTCGCCGGGATGAAGCAGCAGAACCTGCCGCCGGAGCACCTGTTCTCCCGGCGCGCCGACTTCCTCACCTTCGGCATGCTCGGCCAGCTCAACGCCACCGCGAACTGGCATCGGATCGCACGCGAGTGGCTCTACGACGAACCCCCCGTCACCGAACTGGGCAAGGCGCATCAGCAGTGGCTGGCCGAGAACCCTCCGCCCGCCCCGACCAAGACAGCACGGCCGCGCGCCGCGGCCGCATCCAAGAAGGCCGCGGCGAAGAAGCCGCGGGCCGCGCGCAAGGCGTGAGCCGCAGCGCATGCGATCTACCAGGAGTGAATACCTATGGCAGACAACCGCGAATTCGACATCGCCCTCTTCGGTGCGACAGGTTTCGTCGGCAAGCTCACCGCGGAGTACCTGCTCGACGCGGCGCCGTCCGGCGCGCACATCGCGCTGGCGGGCCGCTCGCTGGACAAGCTGACCAAGGTCCGCGCGGAACTCGGCCCGAAGGCCGCGTCGTGGGATCTCGTCGTGGCCGATTCGACCGATCAGGCCGCGCTCGACGCGCTGGCCGCGCGCACCAAGGTCGTGGTGACCACGGTCGGCCCGTACCTGCGCTACGGCCTGCCGCTGGTCGCCGCCTGCGCGAAGGCGGGCACCCACTACGCCGATCTCACCGGCGAGCCGCTGTTCATCCGTGAGGCCATCGACATCTACCACGAGGAGGCAGGCCGCACCGGCGCCAAGATCGTCAACTCCTGTGGTTTCGACTCGGTTCCGTCCGATCTGAGCGTGTACCAGCTGTACCGCGCCTCCGTCTCGGACAACGCCGGCGAGCTCACCGACACCACGCTGATCGCCTCGCTCAAGGGCGGCGTCAGCGGCGGCACCATCGATTCCGGCCGGGCCATGATGGAGGCCATCGCGGCCGATTCCAGCAAGGCCTCGGTGCTTTCGCACCCTTACTCGCTGAGCCCGGACAAGTCGATGGAACCCGACGTCGGCCGCCAGTCCGATCAGGCGCTGCAGCGCGCGAGCAGCATCGACCCGAGCCTGGACGGCTGGGTGAGTACCTTCGTGATGGCCGCGCACAACACCAAGATCGTGCGGCGCAGCAACGGTCTGCTCGGCTGGGTGTACGGCAAGAACTTCCGCTACCGCGAAGTGATGAGCGCGGGCAAGTCGGCGGCCGCGCCGCTGGTTGCCGCGGGCATGGCGGGCGGCATCGTGGCGACCATGGCCACCGGCGCGCTGCTCTCGCGGGTGTCGGCGGGCCGCAAGCTGCTCGATCGGGTGCTGCCGAAGCCGGGCACCGGACCGAGTGAAGAGGCAAGGCGCAGTGGCTGGTTCTCCATGAAGACCTACGCGCACACCACCTCCGGCGCGAAGTACGTGGCGACGTTCCAGGCCAAGGGCGACCCCGGCTACCAGGCCACCGCGGTCATGCTCGGCGAATCCGGGCTGTGCCTTGCTTTCGACACCGATAAGCAGCCGGAGCTGGCGGGCATCCTCACCCCGGCCGCGGCCATGGGTGACGCGCTGACCGACCGGTTGCGCGCGGCGGGCATGACCATCGAGGTGCGGCGGGCCTGAAACAGGCTGCCGCATCACGCTTCCCACCGTCGAGGAGCTTGCTGTGCAGAACGAGTCCGCGAGGGCGGCGCGGTGAACCTGGCGCGCCGCACCATGAATCATCCTGCGCTGGCCGCCGTCTACGAACGCGCCTGGCGGCCGGCGCTGTTCTACCTGGCCAGCGGTCGCAGCACCGCGTCGGATCGCCGCGACGCGGTGCGCGCGTTGCGCTTGTCCGGCGACAAGAAGGTGCTCGACATCGCTTGCGGTCCGGGGAATTTCACCAGATACCTGAGTGAATCGCTGTCCGAGGGCGGCTTTGCCGTCGGCGTGGACTACTCGGAACCGATGCTGGCGCGGGCGGTAGTCGACAACGCCGGTCCGCGCGTCGGCTATCTGCGGGGGGACGCTCGCGCATTGCCTTTCGCGGACGGCGTCTTCGACGCGGTGTGCTGTTTCGGGGCGCTCTATCTGATCCCCGATCCGCTGGCCGCCACCCGGGAGATGGTGCGCGTGCTCGCCCCCGGCGGCCGCATCGCCATCACAACCAGTCACCGCGCCGACAACCCGTTCGGGCACGCGAGCCGAATCGTCGGCGGCTTGAGCGGTTTGCGGGTGTTCGATCACGAGACCTTCCCGAACCTGTTTCGCGAACTCGGGCTGGTCGAGATCGATCAGAGCGTGCACCGGCTGCTGCAATACGTCAGCGCGACCCGCCCGGCCTGAGCGAAAAGCATTGAAGGATCGAACTTTCGGTTCCCGCGCCCCGGAGCCGTCACACGGAGTGTCTCGGACGGGTCCTGCGGCGCGAACCGAAGACTCGGTCAGTCGGACTGCTCGCCCACGGGCACCTGGATTCCGCTGAGCTCGACCATCCGTCGCAGCACGGCGGGCGCGACCGCGAAATCGAGTTCGGTGCCACCGTTCTCGAAGACGTAAGTCAGGTAGTCGTCGCAGTGCAACGCGGCGCGCCGGACCGAGCAGTGCTCGCCGACGACTACCCAGCCACCGATGGTCAACTGATCGAGCATCGCACCTCCCACCCTCCGGCCTAGGCCATACCTCAGCAAAGCGGACTATTCCAGGCGTCATCCGGCCTTGTCAACGACCACACGGCGCGTCATCGGCCGCGTGTCACGCGCCGCGAACGGAATATTCCTGGCGGAATACCCAGGATTCGGGCGGGTAGATCCCCTCGTCGAATTGCAGTGCGGCGCCGTCGGAATCGAGTGCGGTGAGCCGGTACACCAGCACCGCGGAGGTGCGGGCCAGCCGCAACCGCTTGCGCTCCTCCGAGGTCGCCAGGCGGGCGCTGACCTCGTCGAAAACAGAAGCCACCCGGCGACCGGTCACCGCCTCCAGGTACATGGCGGTGCCACCGGGCAGCCGCTTGGTGTCGAGCAGACGGTCCGCGACGCTCGCCAGATCACCGGGAAACCAGGACGTCGATAGCTCGGCGTCGCCGTTGTCTCCGGTGACCAATCGCCTGCGGGCGATCACCTCGCTACCGGCCACCAGACCGAGCGCGTCGGTCACGTAGTCCGGGCCGTCGACGAGTTCGGCGGCGAGGATGTCGACCGGCTCCCGTTCGGCGTACATCGCGCCGTATTGCCGTGCCCGCCCGGCGGATTCGCGTACCAGCGGCACCGCGTCCGGACCGCGAACGAAGGTGCCCGAACCGCGGCGGGATTCCACCAATCCTTGCTGGCGCAACGTATTCAACGCCTTGGCAGCCGTCGGGCGCGCGACCTTCCACGCGACGGCGAGCTCGCGTTCGGAGGGCACTTCGGCGCCGGGAGCGAGTTCGCCGCGCTCGATCTGGTCACGGATGTACCCCGAAATCTGCTGATACTTCGGGAGTACTTCTTCGATGTCTGGCACCGAACGCCTTCCGCTCCTCGATCCACCAATACTTCCGGTCAGTGTAATCAGCCCGCGAATCACGCCCGGCCGCCGACCGTGCGCCACATCACAGCAGGTGCGCGCGGGAAAGCCGGCAACGGGGGTGGTTACCGAGCGGTAGAGTTCCGACCAGTATGGCCGTGGGTGTGGACCGAGCAGAAGGGGGCGACCCAGATGGCGGTGCCGGATACCGGACAGGGGCTGGCCAGGGGGTTGTACGCGGCGGCCGTCGGGGCGGACGGAGCCGAGCGTTTCGAGCTCGCCGAGGACGTGGCAGAAAATCTCGCGGCGGCCTGCGACCGGCTGGTCGATGACCTGCGAAAGGCCATGGCCGTAGGACATTCGGTCACCGAGGTCGGCGGGTTTCCCGACCTGCCGAGCGGTCGCGGCCTCGCCGCCGGATTCGGCGACAAAGGCAGGCAGTTCCTCGACACCGTGGCCGCCTTCCAGGAGACCGCGCTGCTCTTCAAGGCGGCGTATCTGGCGGCGGGCCGTAAACTCGCGGACGCGGAGGCGGCGAATCGAGCCGCGCTCGAACTGGTCACCGAGTACCTGGATCCGCGATGACCGCGCGCGAGTCCGGAATGCGGAGGTGGTGACCGTGGTGGACGCCGCAGCCAGAGCCGCCGCCGACGAGATCAGGGTGCAGCAACGCGCACTCGCCGCGTCCACCGGAACATCCAGCGGTGGAACGGATCCCGCCTACGCGCCGGAACGGGAGCGGTTCGGCGCCTACACCCACGTGGAGATATGGGACCGGGTGCACGAAGCGCTCGATCCCGGCGCGCTCGGCGAGACCGCCGCGGCGTGGCAGGCCGGCGCCGACGCGATCGCGGACGCCTTCCAGAGCTTCGCCGATATCGCCAATCGCGAATTCGCCCGCTGGTCAGGGCGATCCGCCGAGGCGGCGCAGCGTGCGACGCGCGAGTTCATCAGGGCGGGCGCCGAAGCGCACGACGTGTGCCGGGCGGTGCAGCGCCTCATGGAGCTGAATCGCGATGCGGCGCAGACTATCCGAGCCGCGATCCCGCAACCGCGGCGCTACACGCCGCGGGACGACGCGGCCGCGGAGGCCGTGTTCGGCGGGCGCCGGAGGATGGAGCACGACTTGGCCGCCGCGACGGCCGAGGCTGATGTCCAGGACACCATGACCTACCTCTACACCCCGACCATGCCCGCCTCCGGCGACAGCGTGCCCCGGTTCACCCCGCCGCGCGCCCCCTCCGACGGCGGGGGCGGCGCACGGTGAGATGGGTCCTCACCCCGGACGAATTCACGCATGTCTGGGAAAGCGAAACGAATCTGGACAGGCGACCGTATCCGATCAACATGGTGCCGTCGTCCACCGTGCGCACCGAAACCGAGTACGCAGCATTGCGTTTGCCACAGCGGTTCGCCAAGCAGGCAGATCCCGACCTGGCCGCCGCGCTGATGCTGTGCGCCCGCACCGACGCCACCACCATCACCATCTCCGGCGAGCGCAGCGCGCCGGGGCGCAACGGCAGCGCGTCCGATGGCGATCGCATCCTTGCGTTCGCATCGATAGTGCACAATCACGCGGGCGTGCTCGTCGCTTCGCCGGACAAGGTGACCGTGCAGATGTGTCACGCGCGCAACCTCGGTCAGCGCCTGGTACAGGTGATCGGCTCGGCGCACGCGGGACGGCTCGGCGCGATGCGCGAGCCGCAGGACGCGGTGCTCACCACCGAGCCGGTCGACGCGCCGGCGGCCAACGGCCAGCGCGGCGCGGCCCGCTTCCGGCAGACGTTGCGCAAGCCGGTGGACTGCCGGGGCTTCATCACCGTGACCGTGGACCCGGACAATCCGATGTCACCTCCGACGCGCCACCGCACCTGGCTCGATTTCACCGGCGACGGCCGTTACCTGCTGACCACGTCGCACGATCTGATCCTCACCCCGGTCACCGACGACGACTTCGCCGTGCAGTTGCTGCGGCTCGCGCAGATCCGCTGACGCCGAACGCCGCCCCGGGCGCGGACGGACGTGGTAAGTGTGGTCGATGGTGGAGTACTGGTCTGTCCCGGTCACCGAGGCACTGAAAGCCCACGGCTTGCGTATCGCGGATCTGGCGACCTCGTCGACACCCGGATTCACCGGAGACAAGCAAAAAGCCCAGGAGTTGCTGGTTCAGCGCGGCGAGGCGCTGTCCGGCCTTCAGGAGAAGCTTTTCGCCAATGGGCGCTCCGGCGACAGACGCAGCGTGCTGCTGGTGTTGCAGGGCATGGACACCGCGGGCAAGGGCGGCATCGTCCGGCACGTCATCGGCTCGGTGGATCCGCAAGGCGTCGACCGCGCGGCGTTCGGCGTCCCGACCGACGAGGAGCGGCGGCACCACTACCTGTGGCGCGTCAACAAGGCGCTGCCGCGCGGCGGCCAGCTCGGCGTCTTCGACCGCTCGCACTACGAGGACGTGCTGGTGGTGCGGGTGCACGAGCTGGTGCCGCGCGAGGAGTGGGAGCCGCGTTACGACGAGATCAACCAGTTCGAGCGAGAGCTGATCGGCGAGGGCATCACGCTGGTGAAGGTCGCCATGTTCGTCTCGCTGGACGAGCAGAAGAAACGGCTGCGCCAGCGGCTGGAGCGCCCGGACAAGTACTGGAAGTTCAACCCCTCCGACATCGACGAGCGCGCCTACTGGCCCGCCTACCAGGAGGCGTACCAGGCCATGCTCGACCGCACCTCCACCGCCGACGCGCCCTGGTACGTGCTGCCCGCCGACCACAAGTGGTACGCCCGCCTCGCGGTCACCGAGCTGCTCATCGATGCGCTGGAGAAGCTGGACCTCCATTGGCCTCCGGCGAATTTCGACATCGCCGAACAACTCCGCCGCTTGGAGCGTGCCTAGCCGCTGCTCGCGCAACCGGGTGCTGCGAAATGGGCGTCCGCGGAGATAACAGAACACACCGAGGCGGTCGGTCGAGCCGAACAGCTCCTCCTCGGTATCCCCGCGGCCCCCGCCGTTCCCCTCCCGGCGGGGGCCGCCCGCCGCGCGCCGTCAGATCCGGCGCATCACCGAGACGACCTTGCCGAGGATCACGGCCTCGTCGCCGTCGATGACGTCGTAGGCGGGGTTGCGCGGTTCCAGGTAGACGTGGCCGTTGCGGCGGCGATACACCTTGACGGTGGCTTCCTCGCCGATCATGGCGGCGACGATGTCGCCGGACTGCGCCTCGCTCTGCTGGCGCACCACCACCGTGTCGCCGTCGCAGATGGCGGCGTCGATCATCGAGTCTCCACGCACGCGGAGCGCGAAAACCGTTCCCCTACCGACCAATTCGCGGGGCAGCGTCAAGGTGTCGTCGGTGTGCTGCTCGGCAAGGATCGGGGCGCCGGCGGCGATGTCGCCGACCACGGGAACGGTGACCGCGGCGTCGGATCGCTCCGCCAGAGTCGTGCCATGGAGGAACAACCGCACGTCGATCGGGCGCGTCACCGCGTCGCCTCGGCGCAGAAAACCGCGCTCCTCCAAGCTTTTCAGATGTTTGGAGACCGAGGACGCCGACCGCAGGCCGACCGCGTCGCCGATCTGTCTGGTATTCGGCGGATACCCGTATTCGACTACCCAGTCCCGAATCACGGCGAGGATGCGCTGCTGGCGCGGCGGCAGCGTCGAAGTGTCGAGATGCTCGAAGTCGTATGCGGTCACCCGGGAAATGCTAGAGGCGAGGGCGGACAAACTCCGTCCGCGGCGCCGGAGCGGCCGTGCCCCGTGTTGCAGCGACGCCGCGCGGCCGGTCGGCCCGACACGCAGCGTCCTGCGTTACGGCCTAGCGCGGCGAGATCCGTTGCGACTCAGGCCGGGCCGGACCGATGCGCGGTGAGCACCGGCTGGAAGAACCCGGTTTCCTCCGGCGAGTGCCAGGCCGGTTGGGTGAAACCAGCCTCGATCACGAACTCGGTCAGCTGCGCCCTGGTCAATGCCCAGTATCGCGCGGCCCCGACCCGAACGGCCCAGCCGTCGCCGCCCTCGGTGAGCCGGAACATCTCGAAGTCGTAGCGTTCACCGTCGTCGTCCCAGTGCCAGAGCTGGAAGGTGATCGCGCGTCCCATCGCCGAATCGACCGATTTCGGCGGCTGCCCAGCCGGTTTGGCGGCGCGCAACGCGTCGTAGTCACGGGTCGTCAGCACCAGCAGACCGCCGGGCCGCAGCACCCGCCACATCTCCCCGAGCGCCGTATCCACCTCGACGGCGGTGAGCAGGTGCGGCAACGCGTTGTCGGCGCACACCACGGCATCCGCCCACCCGCCGTCGAACGGCAGCGCCCGCATGTCGCCCGCCAGCGTCGGCAGCCGCAACCCCCGCGTCCGCGCCTCCTCGGCCGCCCGCACCGCAGCCACCGGACTCGAATCCATCCCCACCACGGAGTGCCCGCACGCCGCCAATCCGATCGCCTGCGTCCCGATCCCGCATGCCGCGTCCAAAACAGTCGACGGCCCCGCCCCCAAAGACCCCCGCAATACCCGATCCAACGCGCGCCCCTGCCCCGCGACCGCCGCGGGCCAGTCTTGGTAGAGCAGGTGGTAGTCCCCGGCCAAATGGTCGTAGAAGTCGCGCACGGTATCCCCGGACATGCATCAACGGTAGACGGCGAGCGTCCGCGTCCGGCGCTGCCGCTCGCTCTATTCGCGCTGCGCGAGCCGACTGCCAATGGACCGCACACAGCCGGCCGATCCATGGCCGAACCGGTACCCTACGTAGTACCCTACATCCTGTGAAGACCAAGACGAGCGTGTACCTCGAGTCCCAGCAGGCGGCCCGTCTCAAGCAGGCCGCAGAGGAGTCCGGGCGGTCGGAAGCCGATCTCATCAGAGAAGGGATCGACCTCGTACTACTCCGCACACAGAAGGTGAGCCGGAGCAGGCCATGGCCGTCGTTCGATTCCGGGGATCCGAACTTCGCCGCCAGCAGTGAGGACTTGCTCGGCGAGGCATACGGGCGGTGAGCTTCTTCATCGCCGACACCTCGGCCATCATTGCGGCCTACGATCGGGCCGCGGAGCTGCACGATCGGGCGCGCGACCTCTTGGCCACGTCGGTGGCCGTCGTCTCGCCTCTGGTGCTCGATGAAATCGATCATCTGCTGATCGCCCGATTCGGCAAAGACCGTCGCATCGCCGATCTCGTCCTCGACGATCTGCTCACCTCCGCCGAGGAGGGCGCGGTACTCGTGCCACCGATCGACCGTGTCGATCTTCGAGCGTCGCAGCAGATCATGGGACAGTATCGCGGTCTCCGACTCGACCTCGCCGACGCGGTCAACGTCGTACTCGCCGAACGCTATCTGACCAACGATATTCTGACGTTGGATGAGCAGGACTTTCGCGCTATCAGGCCACTGACTCCTGCCCACTCCTCATTCCGGTTGCTGCTCCAGGACGCTTGAGCCGGCGGCGCGATCCCGCATTCGTGGGCGCGCGACGCCGTCTACCTCGTGGTGAGCGGAGCCGAGGCGCGCTGAGCCGGATGCGCACGACATTTCGGAATCTCTCAGGTTGACCCGCGAAGATGTGGACCGTGCCCGCTCGTCGAGGAGTTGCGGAACTACCATCGTGGCGGCAGGCGAAACCGGCAGGCGAGCGAAAGGCGTGGTGAACGCACGGTGAGCAACAATCCGGGACGGACTAATCCGCTGCTGAAGGCGGAGCGCGCCGACCGCAACCGCAAGATCCTCATCCAGGTCGGGGTGGCCGCCGTGCTGATCGGCCTGGTCGCCGCGATCGGCATCGGAATCGCGATCAAGAAGGCGGAGAAGGACGATCCCGGTCCGAGCCCGACCATCGCCGCCGCGCAGGCGCCGGGCGCCGTCACCGGCTCGATCACCGACAACGGCTCGATCCGGATCGGCAAGCCCGACGCGAAGGTCACCGTCCGGGTGGTCGCCGACCTTCAGTGCCCGGCGTGCAAGGCCTTCGAGGCCACCTACGGCAAGGTGCTGGAGGACGCGGTGAACAGCGGAACCGCCGCGGTCGAATACAACATCATCTCGTTCCTGGACAAGGCGTCCACCACCCAGTACTCGACCCGCGCGGCCAACGCCTCCTACTGTGTCGCCGAACAGGATCCGACCAAGTACCAGGCGTGGCTGTCGACGATGTTCGCCCAGCAGCCGCCGGAGGGCGGTAACGGCCTGCCCGACGAGAAGCTGGTCGAGATCGCGAAGTCGGTCGGCTACACCGACGCCGTCGCGAGCTGCATCACCGACCACACCTACGAGAAGTTCGTCGCGTCCACCACCAACAAGGCCTTCGACAGCGGCATCAAGTCGACGCCCACGGTGTTCGTGAACGGTCAGCAGGTCAACCCGAGCACGCTCGAGCAGGCCATCGCCGCGGCGGCCGCGGGCCAGTGATCGCCGCGCCACCCCGGTCCGCTTGGCTGCTGCTGATCTGCGGCCTCGCGGGCTGGCTCGCCTCGATGGCGCTGACCATCGAGCGATTCAAGCTCTTCACCGATCCCGGCTACCGTCCCACGTGCAGCATCAATCCGATCCTGTCCTGCGGCTCGGTCATGGTGACCGAACAGGCCGCCGTCTTCGGGTTCCCCAATCCGCTGATGGGCATCGTCGCCTTCTCCGTGGTGGTCACGCTCGGCGTCCTCGCGGTCGCCGGACTCGGATTCCCGAGGTGGATCTGGGGCGGCCTGTGGGTGGGCACGGTGCTGGGCACCGGCTTCGTCTGCTGGCTCATCTTCCAGAGCCTGTACCGGATCAACGCGCTGTGCCCCTACTGCATGGTGGTCTGGGCGATCGTCACCCCGCTGTTCGCGGTGGCCACCGACCAGCTGTGGGGTGCGTCGCGCGGCCCGCTGCGCGTGCTCGCCGAATGGCGCTGGACCATCGTCGCGCTGTTCTACGCGGTGGTGCTGCTGCTGGTCTTCCTGCGGTTCCAGGATTACTGGCTGAGCCTGTTCTGACCCACGTCAGTTCGGCGCGCCCTTGCCGAGCACCACGGTCACCGTCCGCTCGACGCCGCCCGGTCCGATCACGCCCAGGCGCACCGTGTCGTCGGGCTTACGGACGTTGATCGCGGCGCGCAGGGCGCGTGCGGTGGTGACCGCCTTGCCGTCGATGGAGGTGATCACCTCACCGTCGTTGAGTCCCGCCGCAGCGGCGGGACTGCCGTAGATCGCGACGTCGATGCGCGCGCCGCTCGGCTTCGCGTCGGAGATCAGCACGCCGAGCGTGGCGGTCGGGCCGATGTGCACCGTCTCGGTCGGCGTACCGGAGCGGATCTGGCGCACCACGCGCATGGCGGTGTCGATCGGCACCGCGTAACCGTTGGGCTGCCGATCGACCGCCCGGTCGCGATCGCCCGACGCGGCGGTGATCACGCCGACGATCGCGCCGCGCCGATCGGCCAGCGCTCCCCCGGACTGTCCCGAACTCACCGCGGCCGCGATCTCCAGCATCCCGGACAGCGCCTTGCGGGACAGATCCGCCGCGTTCAGCGCGACGATCGTGGTGTCGAGATCGGTGATCTTCCCGGCGATCGCGGTCGGCGGACCACCCGTGCCACCCGCATTGCCGATCGCGAGCACCTCGTCCTCCAGATGCAGATCGGCGGACCTGCCGAGCTGCGCGATCGTGAGCCCGGCGGCGTCGGGCAGCTCGAGCAGGGCGATGTCGGCGCTCGAGTCGTAGCCGAGCACGGTCGCCGAGTAGACCTGCCCGGTGCCGACCGAGGTCACGGTGACCGATTCGGCGCCTTTGACCACGTGATGACTGGTCAGCACCTGGCCATCGGCGGTGAGCACGATGCCCGATCCCGCGGCGCCTTGACCGAACAGCTGGGCCGCGGTGCTGATGTGCACCAGAGCCGGGTCTACGGCGGCCGCGACGGCGACCGGGTCCAGGGGCGGGGCTGCTTCGGGCTCCCGCTGCGCGACGACCGAACCCGGGCCCGCCAGCAGCGGCCAGCCCGGCAATTCACCGCGATAACCGAGGAAGCCGGCCAGCCCGAGCACGGCGACGACGATCAGCGCGAGCGCTCGCCCGCTCCTACCGCGCCGTCCGTCGCCCATGGCACTCCCGCCTCTGTTACGCCTGACGAATTCCATTGTGGCCGGAGATCTTCACCGTAGATCAGGATTCGCGGCCCTCGCACCCGTCGAGAGGCGGAATTCCGGACAGCATGGGCATCCCCGACGCTTCGCGAAGCAAACCCGTCCCGGCAAACACGCGGCATCTGAAACCGTTGGGGTTGGCAATCCCGTGCATGCGACGGTAGGCATGTATCCATGAGCACTGTTGCCGCCGCCTACGCCCTGCCCGCTCCCGACGGAGCCTTCGAGAAACTCACCATCGAGCGCAGGGAACTCGGCCCGCACGACGTGCTGATCGACGTCAAGTACGCGGGCATCTGCCATTCGGACATCCACACCGCCCGCGATGAATGGGGCGGCACTCGCTACCCGTGCGTGCCAGGCCACGAGATCGCGGGCCTGGTCGCCGCGGTGGGTTCTGCGGTGACCAAGTACAAGGTCGGCGACCGGGTCGGCGTCGGCTGCATGGTCGATTCCTGCGGCAAGTGCGGGCCGTGCCTGGCCGACGAGGAGCAGTACTGCGAGGTCGGCGCCACCATGACCTACAACTCCCCCGTCGCGCCCGAGGTGCAGCCCGGCGGCTACACGATGGGCGGCTACGCCACCCAGGTCGTGGTGACCGAGAACTTCGTGGTGTCGATCCCGGAAGGCATCGGGCTCGACGTCGCCGCGCCGCTGCTCTGCGCGGGCGTCACCCTGTTCTCGCCGCTGCGGCACTGGGAGGCCGGGCCGGGCAAACGCGTCGCGATCATCGGCATGGGCGGGCTCGGGCACATCGGCGTGAAGATCGCCGCGGCGATGGGCGCTGAGGTCACCGTGCTGAGCCACTCGCTGAGCAAGCAGGAGGACGGCAAGCGGTTCGGCGCGCATCACTACTACGCCACCGGCGATCGCCAGACCTTCCGCGAACTGCGCGGCCGCTACGACCTCATCCTCAACACGGTCTCGGCCGACCTGCCGCTGGACGACTACATGAGGCTGCTGAACCTGGACGGCACCCTGGTGATCCTCGGCCTGCCCGAGAACCCGTTGAGCGTCAAGCCGTTCACCCTCGCCGGATACCGCAGGTCGCTGTCGGGCTCGATGATCGGCGGCATCGCGCAGACCCAGGAGATGCTCGACTTCTGCGCCCAGCACGGCATCGGCGCCGAGATCGAACTGATCTCCGCCGACGAGATCGACAACGCCTACGACCGCGTCGTGGCCAGCGACGTGCGATACCGGTTCGTCATCGACGCCGCGACCATCTAGGGCGTACCTCCGCCTGCGCTCCGGCCGTGCGCGGGGCTGTCGACGGACTCCGTCCGACTGCGCAGATCGGGCGTAGCCGCGCGTCCGATCCGGCCGTGCGCGGCGCCGTCGAGGGCTTGCGTATGTGTTCGTGCCCACGCAGGCATGTTGCGAGCGTCCGGACGTGCGGCTCAGTACCGTGGTTTTGTGTCCGCGGATGACCAAGACTCGACCACCCCGAAGTCCGGTGCGGATTCCCACCCGCCCGAGCCCGAGAAGCCGAAAGCCGAGGCGTCGACATCCGGCGTCTCGAACGCGCCGCCGCCGTGGCTGTTGCGCGCCTTCCTGCTCGCCGCCGCCACGGTCGCCGCACTGATCTTCGGGTTCTGGGTGCTCCAGCGACTCCAGGGTCTGCTGACCGTGCTGATGGTCTCGCTGTTCCTCGCCTTCGCCATCGAGCCCGCGGTCAACTGGTTGGCCGCGCGCGGTGTGCGGCGCGGCATCGCGACGGGCGTGGTGTTCATCGGGCTGCTGCTGATCGTCGTCGGTTTCTTGTGGACGCTGGGCGCGCTGCTCGTCAACCAGGTGACCACGCTGGTGCAAAACGCGCCCGAATACGCCGACCGGATCGTCGACTGGGTCAATCACACATTCCACACGGAACTGTCCGGCACCGACATTCAGAAATACGCGACTCAGTGGAGCGACCAGATCGAGGGTTATCTGGTCGGTCTGGCCGAAAACGCCTGGGGCATCGGCACGGCCGCGATCGGCGCACTCTTCCAGGGGCTCGGCGTATTGCTGTTCACCTTCTATTTCGCCGCCGACGGACCGCGCTTCCGCAACGCGATGTCCTCGCTGCTACCACCGCATCGTCAACGGCATGTGCTGCGCGCCTGGGACATCGCGGTCGAGAAGACCGGCGGCTATATCTATTCGCGCGGCCTGCTCGCCGTCTGCTCGACGATCGCGCACTACGTAATGCTGCGAATACTGGACGTACCATCGGCTTTCGCGCTCGCGCTGTGGGTCGGCGTGGTCTCGCAATTCATTCCGACCGTCGGCACCTACCTGGCGGGCGCGCTTCCGGTGATCGTCGCGATGGTGAACGGCGGCCCCGGCGACGCGCTGTGGATCCTCGGATTCATCGTCCTCTACCAGCAGTTCGAGAACTACGTGCTGCAACCACGCATCACGGCCACCACACTCGACATGCACCCCGCGGTCGCGTTCGGCGCGGTGATAGCGGGCGCCGCCCTACTCGGCGCCACCGGCGCCCTGCTCGCCATCCCCGTCACCGCCACCGTGCAAGCCTTCGCGGGCGCCTACATCCGGCGCTACGAGGTGGAGACCGAGGTCGAACCCGCATCTCCCGAACCGCCGAAAGGCAACGGCCGAAACCGGCTGCGCGATTTCGTCGTCCGGCTCACCGGCAACCAGCACTGAAGGGCGGTCCGCGCCCGGTGCCGCGGCCGAGCGCATGACCGCGTCCACCGATGCTTCGGCGAGTTCGTCGTCCAGCGGCAGATGGCCGAACAGGCGCGCGAAAGTAGATCGGAGCGGCGACGGCGTCGACGACGAAATCCATGTCGATGTCGGGGCGGATTTCACCGCGCGTAGTGCCGAACACGCGACGTAGCGAGTCGGGGTCCCCGCCGTAGAGGCGCGAACGGGCCGCCTTTCCGTTTCGCGGCGGAAAGGCGGCCCGTGTCGGCTTGCTTATTCGGCCGTCGGCATGCGCCGCCGGATGCGACGGGCGGCGGCGACCATATTGCGCAACGAGGGCTCGAGCTGCCAGTAGTGGCGAGTCTTGAGCCCGCCGTCGGGATTGGCCCACAGTCGTTCCGGGGTGACGGCTTCGGCTGCGGCCGTGAGCAGTTCGTCGAGCTCGTCGATGTCCGGGATGCGGGCCGAACGGCTTTCGTACACGCCGGGACCGACACCGTGGCTCAGGCCGTGGCCCGAGGCGCAGTCCTCCTTGAGCGCCTTGAGCACCCACTCGATGGAGCGCGTGGCGACGATCGCGGTGACGTCGGCGTCGAGCTGCTCGATCGCCTCCACCACCTCGGCGCGACCGGAATAGCCGATGTGCGTGTGGATTTGGGTTTCCGGCCGCACGCCGGAGGTGGCCAACCGGAACGCGCCGACGGCCCACCGCAGGTACTCCGCGCGGCCGACGTCGCGCAGCGGCAGCATCTCCCTGATCGCGGGCTCGTCGACCTGGATGATGGCGATGCCCGCCCGCTCCAGATCCACCACCTCGTCACGGATCGCCAGCGCCACCTGGTCGGCGGTCTCGTGCAGCGGCTGGTCCTGCCGCACGAACGAACGCGCGAGCATGGTGACCGGGCCGGTCACCATGCCCTTGACCGGGCGGTCGGTGAGCGACTGGGCGTAGGTGATCCACTCCACCGACATCGGCGCCGGGCGCGCGACATCGCCGTAGATGATCGGCGGTCGCACACAACGGGATCCGTACACCTGCACCCAGCCGAAGTGGGTGGTCGCGAAGCCGTCGAGCAGCTCGGCGAAGTACTGGATCATGTCGTTGCGCTCGTGCTCGCCGTGCACCAGCACGTCGAGACCGATGTCCTCCTGCAGACGGATCGTCGCCTCGATCTCGGCCTCGATCCGCTTGCGATACTCGTCGTAGGAAAGGCGTCCCTCGCCGAGTTCGTACCTGGCCTGGCGAATTCGGTCGGTCTGCGGGAACGAGCCGAGCGTGGTGGCGGGCACCGGCGGCAGATTCAGCTTGGCCTGCTGGGCGATTCGCCGCTGCTCGTAGGGTTCGCGCTCGCGCATCTGCGGCGTGATCGCGTAAACCCGTTGGCGCACCGCGTGCTTCTGCTTGAAGTGCACTTCCGTCGGCCGCTTGCGCCACTTGTCCGACGGACCCTCGGTGAGCGCCTTGGCCAGCGAAACCACCTCGCCCACCTTCTGTTTCGCGAAGGCGAGGCGATCGGCGACGTTGCCCTCGATGTCGTATTCGACGAGCAGGTCGTAGGGCACGTGCAGCAGCGTGCTTCCGGTGGAGACCACCAGATCCGGGCACACCTTGGCCAGTTCGTTGAGGTATTCCAGCGTCACGTAACGGTCCGCGCGCCACACGTTGCGGCCGCTGATCACGCCCGCGTACAGCCGCTTGCGGCGGATGCCTGGCACCTCGGCGAGGTCCTCCGGGCGGATACGGTGGCTGGCCAGGTCGAGACCGATCGCCTCGACATTGGAGGCGGCGAGGATGGCAAGCGCCGGTCCGAAATCGCCGTACTGACCGGTGACCAGCATGCGTGGCCGCAGCGGCGCCTTGGACAGCCGCTGGTAGGCCCGCTCGAACGCGGCCAGCTCCGCCTCGCTGCGCTCGCTGGTGAACGCGGGCTCGTCCAGCTGGACGCAGGTGGCGCCGCGCTTGGCGAGGATGTCGAACAGCTCCTCGTAGACCGGGAGCAACTTGTCCAGCAGGGTCAGCGTGTCGAACTCGGCCTCGCCGGGCACCTGGCCCGCCTTGGAGAGCAGCAGGAGCGAGAGCGGACCCAGCATGACCGGGCGTAGCTCGATACCGCGCTCCTTGGCGCGGTCGAACTCGTCGAGCAGGGCCTCGGGATGCAGCGAGAAGTCGGTCTCGGCGTCGAGTTCGGGCTGGCGGTAGTGGTAGTTGGTGTCGATGTAGCGCACCAGCTCCAGCGGAGGCAGGTCGGGCCGTCCGCGCGCCATCAGGAAGTAGAAGTCCAGCGGCTCCATCACGTCCTGATAGGGCTGGAACCGCTTCGGCACCGCGCCGAACATCAGCGCGTTGTCCAGCACGTGGTCGTAGAAGGAGAAGGTGTTGCCTGGCACCTGGGTGAGACCCGTCGCGGCCAGTTCGCTGAACTGCTGCTCCTGGATGTCGCGACCGACCTCGAGCAGCTCCTCACGCGAGAGCGAGCCGTGCCAGTAGGACTCCAGCGCCCGCTTGAGTTCCCGATGCGGTCCGATCCTGGGATATCCCAGAATGCTCGACCCGTAGCCATCCGTGACGTTGACCATTGCGCGGGAGTTCCCTTCCGATCACCTGCGCGATATCCGCTCGTACGGCGGACGACGCGCAGCGCTGCGCTTTTCGGTGTCCTGCCGAGCCGCGCCAACGACCCAGCGTCCTTGCAGCTTATGCCGATTACTACTGGTATCACTGCGAGCGAGGAGCGGCGGCCCCCAGCTCAGCCGACCCGCCTCGACCGATCGCAGCTTATGCCCGGTGATGGTGGACGCCGCCACCTGCGGGGCGACGTGCACCTGAGGAAACGGATCGACGCTGCTGAGCGCCAAGGCCGAGGCCCGGCGAACTCCTTCGCCCAAGCGACAACTGATCTCGCAAGGGCCGGGTAACTCGCCGGGTACGACCGGAATCGGTTCGGCGCCCAACCGCCGGCACGGATGCCCGACGCCGACGGCTCCGCGCCGCCCGTTAAGTACGCGGAGAGGCGGGGGAGTTGTACTGGTAGAAGCCAGCGCCGGTCTTCTTGCCGAGCAGCCCCGCCTCGACCATCCGCATCAGCAGCGGCGGCGCGGAGTACAGCGGCTCCTTGAACTCGGCGTACATCGAGTCGGCGATGGACTTGACGGTGTCGAGGCCGACCAGGTCGGTCAGCGCCAGCGGGCCCATCGGGTGGGCGCAGCCGAGCACCATGGCCTTGTCGACGTCTTCCTTGGTCGCGAAACCGGATTCGACCATGCGGATGGAGGACAGCAGGTACGGCACCAGCAGCGCGTTGACGACGAAGCCGGAGCGGTCGGCCGAGCGGACGACCTGCTTGCCGAGCACGTCGCCCGCGAAAGCCTCGGCGCGCTCGGAGACCGCGGCGCTGGTCTTCAGCGTGGTGACCAGTTCCACGAGCGGCAGCACCGGCACCGGGTTGAAGAAGTGCATACCGACGACGCGCTCGGGATTGGCGGTCGCGACGGCGATCTTCATGATCGGGATGGAAGAGGTGTTGGAGGCGAGCACCGCGCCGGGGTCGGTGACGACCTTGTCGAGTTCGGCGAAGATCGAGGTCTTGACCTCTTCGTTCTCCAGCACGGCCTCGACGACCAGCTGACGGTCGGCGAAGTCGCCGAGATCGGAGGTGAAGCGCAGCCGCCACGCGGCCTGCTCACGCTCACGCTCGGTGATCTTGCCGCTGCTCACGCCACGGTCCAGCGAGCGCAGGATGCGAGCGCGACCGGCAGCGGCTAGTTCCCGGGTCTGTTCGTAGACGAGCACGTCGACATGCGCCCGGGCGCACACCTCCGCGATTCCGGCACCCATCTGTCCGGCGCCGATGACGCCGACACGCTGAATCTTCTCGCTGCTCACGTCCCGCTCCTGCTGGTCTGGTGTGGCTGGGATGGCTTGGGTCTGGGATGGCTTGGGTTTTGGTCCAAGGTATAGGGATGCCCTCCCCGCCGGGGCTGTTCGGCGGGGAGGGCGGTACACCCCTACTGGAGTAGAGGGTTGTCGGCCTGCATCACTGCTGGCTGGTCAACTCAGTGGAACTGACCCTCTTCGGTGGAGCCCTTGAGCGCCGCGGTGGAGGTGTTCGGGTCCACGGTGGTGGCGATGGTGTCGAAGTAACCGGCGCCGACCTCACGCTGGTGCTTGACGGCGGTGAAGCCACGCTCCTTGGCGGCCTTGAACTCGCGCTCCTGCAGGTCGACGAACGCGGTCATGCCTTCGCGGGCGTAACCGTGCGCCAGGTCGAACATGCCGTAGTTCAGCGAGTGGAAGCCGGCCAGGGTGATGAACTGGAACTTGAAGCCCATCGCGCCGAGCTCACGCTGGAACTTCGCGATGGTCGCGTCGTCCAGGTGCGCCTTCCAGTTGAAGGACGGCGAGCAGTTGTAGGCCAGCAGCTGGTCCGGGAACTCGCCACGGACGGCCTCGGCGAACTTGCGCGCGACCTCGAGGTCCGGCACACCGGTCTCCATCCAGATGAGGTCGGAGTACGGGGCGTAGGCCTTGGCGCGGGCGATGCAGGGCTCGATGCCGTTCTTCACACCGAAGAAGCCCTCGGAGGTGCGGGTGCCGTCCAGGAACTCACGGTCGCGCTCGTCCACATCGGAGGTGATGAGGGTGGCGGCCTCGGCGTCGGTGCGGGCGATGACCACGGTCGGCACGCCGGCGACGTCGGCGGCCAGGCGCGCGGAGGTCAGGGTGCGGATGTGCTGCTGGGTGGGGATCAGCACCTTGCCGCCCAGGTGGCCACACTTCTTCTCGGAGGCCAGCTGGTCCTCCCAGTGCGAACCGGCGACACCGGCCGCGATCATGGCCTTCTGCAGCTCGTAGACGTTGAGCGCGCCACCGAAGCCGGCCTCGCCGTCGGCGACGATCGGAGCCAGCCAGTTGGCGACCGAGGTGTCACCCTCGACCTTGGCGATCTCGTCGGCGCGCAGCAGCGCGTTGTTGATGCGGCGCACGACCTGCGGCACCGAGTTGGCCGGGTACAGCGACTGGTCCGGGTAGGTGTGGCCGGACAGGTTCGCGTCACCGGCGACCTGCCAACCCGACAGGTAGATGGCCTTCAGGCCGGCACGGACCTGCTGGACCGCCTGGTTACCGGTGAGGGCGCCGAGGGAGTTGATGTAGTCCTCGTTGTTCACGAGATCCCACAGGATCTCCGAGCCGCGGCGAGCGAGCGTGTGCTCCTCGACGACGGTGCCCTGGAGCTTCACCACCTGGTCCGCGGTGTAGTTACGGGTGATGCCCTTCCAGCGGGGGTTGGTGTCCCAATCCTGCTGGATTTCCGCAGCGGTCTTCGGGGTGCCGGTGGTCGACATCTCTGACTCCACTTCTCTGATCGTTCTGGGTGCCGCGCTCACCGAGATTCCACTCGGACTGCTGAAGCGGCAATTTGCAGGCTTGCTAGGCCCATGGGGTGTACTTCCACACGATGGCACACCGAGAAATAGGCGTCTACCTGTTGCTAATGTGAATCTCAGCTAGGTTTCGCCTGATGAAAGCTAACTTTGCAAAGTTTGCGGGCGAATTGCAAGCGTGCAACCTACCCGCAGGTAGCTCTGACGTGGGGTTTTAGCGTAACGCTCGTACTGTTTGCGATCTCCGCCCACCCCCGTCGCAACACGCCGGGACACGGCCCCCTGTGAGTGGATTCACAGGGTGGGGCGGCCGCCCTCGGTGTGGGCCGGGACACCCTTCGCCGCGAACCGTGCGCGCGGATGCGGCAGACTTGAACCGAGAATCAATCTCGATCAAGCGTCCAACTCCATTCGGAGCATCACGTCGACGCCATCGAACAGGAGCCCCATGCGGAAACTGTGCCTCGCCGCGGCCGTCACGGCCTGCGCGACCGCCCTGCTGTACCCCTCCACCGCGAACGCCGAGCCCGCCGCGGGCACGGTCGAGTCGGTCGCCCCGCTCGCCGCGATCGCGACGCCGCCAGGCGCGGCGGACGCGGCCCGCCTGCTCTACCGCTCCACGACCGTGGGCGACGCGCCGACCACCGCGAGCGCGGCCGTCTACTTCCCGGCCGGAACGCCTCCCGAGGGCGGCTGGCCGGTGATCGCCTGGGCGCACGGCACGGTCGGCCTAGGCGACGACTGCGCGTACAGCATCGCCGGCCCCGGCGCCCGCGAACGCGACTGGGCCTACCTCGGCACCTGGCTCCAGCAGGGCTATGCCGTGGTCGCCGCCGACTACGCCGGACTCGGCACCCCGGGCGAGCACCCCTACCTCAACGGCACCGTCGAAGCGCACAACGTGGTGGACGCGGTGAAGGCCGCGACGCGGCAGTACCCCTCGCTGGCCAAGAAGTGGGTCGTGGTCGGGCAGTCGCAGGGCGGCGGCGCGGCCGTCTTCACCGCCCGCTACGCCACCGAGTTCGGCGGACCCGAGCTCGACTACCGCGGCGCCGTCGGCACCGGCGTGCCCGCCTACATCGAGGACATCCTGCTGCCACTCGGCCCCGGCATACCGCCGATGGAACTGAGCCCGCACACCACCGCCTACGTGCTGTACATCCTCAACGGGCTGCGCACCACCTACCCCGAACTCGACATCGACTCCTACTTGACCGACGCAGGCCGGGAATGGCTCTCGCGTGCCCGCGCCGCCTGCATCAACCCGTTCGGTGAAGAACTCGCCGCCGCCGATGTTGTCCTCGGCAACCTGTTCGCCCGCCCGCTCGCCCAGATCCCCGACCTCCGCGGCGTCCTCACCAGGACCATGGGCCTCCCCCAATCCGGCTACGACCGCCCCCTCTTCCTCGGCCAGGGCCTGCGCGACACCGACGTCATCACCCCCGCCACCCTCGCCTTCGCCGCCACCCTCCAAGCCGGCGGCCAGCCCATCACCCTGCACACCTACCAGCAGGACCACAGCGGAGCGGTGAACGCCTCCCTCCCCGACTCCCTTCCGTTCGTGCGAAACCTGTTCTCCTGAAATAGGTTTCACACTTCGTCGAGCGACCCCGTGCCGCACCGTGCGGGGTCGCTTCTTTTCTTCTCGCGCGGTTCCACGCGGCACCAACCCGAACCTGCACGTCAGCTGAGGCTGCCTCGAGTCGACCACGGCTACATCCCCCGCCGCGATCGCGTGGATCAGCGTGGGCGTGAAAGCCACACCGCTGTAGCGAGCCAGTCGCGATCAGCGGAAAGAGCGCCGACTTTGAGGAAGTACAGTTCCACTAACTACACATCCTCGAAATCTCTGCCGTCCGCTCGAGCTAGTGGGCCGTACGAACCCGACCACCGCGCCAGATACACCTCCACAACCATCGGCCGTCGACAAGCTTCCGGCTCACACCTCCGCACTTCGGCCATCGGTCGGCGGGCGCGGTGCGACCAGACCCAGCTCGACATTGTCGAGGGACTCCATCAGACGGCGAGCATTCGCCCGGCTGCCCAGCAGGTAGGCCGTCTCCCTCAGCGCCTCGTATTCGCGCACGCCGATGACGACGGCGGGCTCTTCGCCACCATTGCGGTCAATGACAACTTCGTCGCTGTCCTCTGTCGCCGCATCGAGAACTGCCCTGAAGTCAGCCTCCGCCTCGCCTCCCCAGTCGCCCGCCACGACCCCGAGCGGCCGGCATTCCTGCCCCTTCACCGAATTCACCCTTCTCCCTGAACTCGGGCGTCAGCCGGAAACCTCTGAACCACCTCGATCTCACCGACGATGTGCCGATTGAATTCTTCGAGGTCTTCGGCAGGAATCCAGTATTCGAGAATCTCCCGACCACCGACTTGCTGCACCTCGTAACGAGCCAAGAACGCGGACTCGACCGAAAATCTCGTCACGAAACCCGACCCGCAGGCCGGAACATTCCAGTCGCGCGCAATCATCACCGCGTATTCCTCAGTCAGTACCGGATAGAATATCGGCTGATCCGGCAGCCGAGGCGGCCATGCCCGCCATCCGGAATTCGCAACCAACTGCAGCTCCTCCGGCCCAGTCGGACGCCACAGCGTCGTAGTCTCCACTTTCCGGCTTCCGTTCATTTCCCCTCCACTCCAACAGCATTTATTTCGCGCTCGTAACGCCTTTGCCGTGCTAGATTGCGCACCATTCCCTGCTTCAGAACGGACCCTGGTCTCACTACCGGGACGCACGATCGAAGTCGACAGGCAGGTGAAAGGCTAAGCGGTGTAAAGCATGTCCGAGTCGACCAGGACCACATCCTCCGCCCCGGCCGCCTCGATCAGCGCAGGCATGAAACCCACGCCGCTGTAGCAAGCCAATCGCGTTCCGCTCGTATCGAACTTGTCCGAGAGCAGGTCCCGGATCCGCCGCAACCGATCGAGATGACCGAGGCCCATCCTGTCGTTCCATTTGGCTTCACCGATGGACAGCAGCGTTTCGCGACCGTCGGAACGTTCACCGAAAACTGCGATATCGATCTCGTGCGTGGTCTTTTGCGCGGGATCGTTGACCATCCCGCTCGCCACCCGCGTGACATGCCCACCGAAGAAGTCATCCGGTGCATAGCCGACAACCCAGGCGCGGCAGATCTCCTCGAAGTGAGGCCCCAGCACATTACTTTCGAAGCGGTGGCGGCGACGCTCCCACAGCCGCTCCGACCGGCGCCCGTGTTCCCATTCCGTCCAGTCAGGGCGCTGGATCGCGTGATAGAAGGCCACCAGCGGTTCATTGATCTGGTAGATCATGCGGTTCCCACGGAACGCGTCGCGCTCTCGGCGCAACAGGCCGCAGTCTTCCAGCACCGTCAGTGGATGAGTGATGTCGCTGGCTTTGCGTCCTACGTATGAAGCGATCCCGCCGCTGGTCGCGTTGCCTTGTACGACGGCGGCCAATACCGAGTGATAGAGCCCGGGGTCGCGCAATCCGGGTTCCTCGCTCAGGAGATACCGCGCTTCGCGAAAGAGCGGACTCGACGGATTGAGCACCGTTCGCAGCACCCAGTCGTCGAAGTCATCGAGGTCCGCGGGCGCGTCACCTTCGACGAACTCGCGCCGATATGCCGGTGTTCCGCCGACGATCGCATGAACCTGCATCGCCAGCTGCGGGTCGCTGATCCCCCAGAAGTCGGCGGCGAGCCGATAGTCCAGGGTCGGGACGATCAACTCGAGTCCCGCTCGACCTCGCAGCGGCGCGCCACCCGCCAGTAGCGAACCCATGAACGACATCGCCGACCCGCACAGCAGCAGGCGGGCACGCGACCGCAATCGCTCCGGCCTCCGCGGCGCCAACGCCGATTGAATGATCGACGGCAACCCGGGACTGGCCTTCACAAGGTAGGGGAACTCATCGATGACAACCGGAACCTCGCGGTCTGCCGTCACGGTCAGGAGCGCGTCGACAGCCTGGCGCCAGTCATCGAACCGAACGGGCAGACCCGAACCACTGAACTCCGCGACCGCCGAGCCGAAGTAGCGCAGTGACTCCGCCTCGGTCGCCTGGTCTGCGGCGAAATAAAACCCGCCTGTTGCCTCGCAAATCGCCTCGAGCAGGAACGTCTTGCCCTGCCTGCGCCGACCTGACACCACGCCCAGCGTGGCATGCGGCTGCCCGCTCGTGACGAACCGCGCCAGAGCCTGCCACTCGCGCTCGCGGTCGAACATGTCGGCTGGCTTCTCGATCAGCGGAACCTCCGCTCAATTTGAGGAAGTATATTTCCACTAACTATACATCCTCATTTCGAGAACACCCTCCGCGGCGAGCTCGTCCACCTCGAACACAGGCTCAGGATGAGCCCGTCCCGCTGAAGGCATGCAGTCCTTCGCGCAACAGTGCGGCGGTGGCCAGTAGGTCGACCGCCTACATCCGACGTCGAGCGGCGCCATAGACCAGCTGCTGTGCTGATCACATTGTCGCTACCGCCGCCAGCGCCAACCGGTTCCAGGACGGCAACTTGCGGTTGATGCCTTCGATTAAGTCGTCCCAATCGGACGCCACAGCGTCGTAGTCTCCACTTTGCCGACTTGTGTCTATTTCTACTCCAACAGCAATTATTGCGCGCATCGTAGCTGCATCACACAGACCTCCGTCGGGCAAGCTGCTTTCTCGCAGCCGACCGAACTATCTGATTCTCCGAATCCTGCAGTTGCAGTAACGCTCGTTCGGCTTCCGGCCCAGGTATGCCGCCCAGCGCCCAAATCGCCTTCGACGCCAGGGCTCGATTATCGTCCCACGCAAGATAGTCAGGAACCCATCGGGCGAGATGAAACAAAGCCTCGATTGCACGTGGCGACCGCATCTTTCCGAGTTCAAATGCGATGTCTTCATGCGCCTGATGCCAATCCGCCTGCGCCAGTTGAAGAAATGACGGCAGGTAGTCGGAATCGATGCCGAACGCGTAAGCTACGACGAGGGCCGGTCTCACGTCACGGCGGTCACATCTCTCAATCGCATCCTGAATCAGGTCCAGCCCAAGCTTTTTCCCATCGGATACCCCGAAGTGTTCGAGAATGTCACGCGGCGTACCCCTGGTCGGCCGTCCAGGAATTGCCACCAGAGAGTTGATCAACTCCCTATCTCCATCATTAAGCGCCACGAATCACCTCGAAACCAAGAATGTTATCGTTGAATATATCCAGTCCAGGCCCGCGGCCCAATCCAATATTTTGCTGCCCACCCTCCCATTTGAACAAAGCCGATGTCCCGTTCCAGCCCGACGGTGCTAACCGCATCTCAGGATGTGCCGCCGCCATTTCATCCGTCGGATCTCGTACTCCAATTCTTTCGAGCGCCTCTATGGTTCCTGGCTTCAATCTGAATTTAACAAGCACCCCTTCGTATCCCTCGGAAAAGGCTTGGGTTGGAGATGTAAATGTCTCACCGGTCGCGGGAACATCCCCGGTCCGCATGAACCTCGCAAAATGCCTTTCACTCATCGTGCGGTACAGCGTTTCGCATGGAATTAGTCCTAGTGGGTCTATCCATGTCGTCGGGTTATGCGGATAGACAGCGGGATTGGGAGCCGGAGCCAGACCGAGGGGATCCGGCGTCAGGTACCTTCCAGCTACCGGACTGTACGTGCGAAAGAGATTGTAATGTAAGCCGGTCTCGGCGTCATACTGTTGACCTGGGAACCGTAGCGGCGTGCTTGCGGCACCCTGCCAGGTCGTAGTACCCCACAAATCAGTTGTTGCATTACCAACCGAGTCGGCGGCATAGGGATCGAAGAGTTCGGTCGGGGTACCGACCAAATCAGTGATGATGGCGAAAAATTCGCGGTCGGTGCTTGCTTGGTCGGTAGCTTGGGTGATGGGGGTGTGGGCGTTGGGCTGGTAGTTCCAGCGCATAACGCCCTGTCGGGTGGCTTGTTCGACGAGGTGGGCGGTGTCCCAGGCATAGTGGGTGGTTTCGAGGAGGTCGCCTTGATTGGTGAGGTGTTGTTTAGAGGTGCGACGGCCGAAGGCGTCGTAGGTGTAGTGCCACCACTGCCGGTCCGGCGTATAAACGTCGGTGAGCTGGTCGAATGCGTTGTAGCGGTAGTGCCAGATGTCGGGTTTGCGGGATAGGCGGGTGGTTTCCTTGCGGATCAGGCGGCCGGCTTCGTCGTAGTGGTAGCGGGTGCGGCCGTCTCGGATGAGCAGGTTGTTGCGGTATTCGCGGCGGTTGTCGGTGGTGGAATCGGCTCTGGTGGTGACGGCGGCCGCATCCGGTGTGGGCGCGATCGTCTCGGGCAGCTCGCTGCTGGTGATGTTGCTGAGAGCGTCGTAGGTATAGCGCTCGGTGGTCAGCCCATTGGCGGTGATCGTCGTGACACGCCCGATCGCGTCGAGGGTGTAATCGCGGACGACCGGTCCGGTATCGGGGCGGGTGGTGGTGTGCGTGGCGATGTATCCGTCTGGGCGCCAGGTGTAGTCGTCGCGGCGGAGCAGGCTCGGACCGGGCGGGATCGATGGATCGTGGGAGGGCGCGGGGTCGGCGTGCACTTGCTGCTGGGTGACGAAGCCGTGCGAGGAGAGTGACTGGTCGACGGTGATGGCGCCGAGGCGCCACCCGGTGCTGCGGCCGACCGCGTCGTGGGCGAAGGCGATCGAGTGGCCGTCGGTGGTGAGCCCGGTGATCCGCCCGCTGATGTCGTGTTGCCAGGTGGTTGTCGAGCCGGACGGGTTCGTTCGGGCGACGCGGCGACCGAAGTCGTCGTACTGGAAGTGCATGGCCGGGCGGTCGTCGACGCGTTGGGCAGCGAGACGACCTTGGGCGGTGTAAGTGGATTCGACGGTGTGCGTGCGGTCGTTGCCTACGCCGGATATCGCGGTGAGTGGCCGCCCGACCACGTCATGGGAGTAGCGAACCCACTCGCCGGTATCGGCGCGCACTTCGAGAAGCCGCCCGAGAATGTCGTAGCGGTTACGCCTGATGACGCCCGTAGCGGCCGTGACTGCCGCGACTCGCCCGGCGGTGTCGAAGTCGTATCGGGTCTGCGCGCCGGTGTAGTCGACCTCGCTGACGATCCGACCGGCCGGGTCGTAGTTGTAGCGCCACGTATGACCGAGCGGGTTGACCACCGCGACCATTCGACGCTCGGTGTCCCACGCGTACCGGGTGACCGTCTGATCGGGCTCGGTACGCGAGGCCAGCAGGTCGAACGCGCCGTAGGTGAAGCTGGTCTCCCCGCCTGCGCGGTCGATGTGGGTGCGGAGATTACCTTCCCCGTCCCATTCCCAGGTCGCGGTGTGGCCGTCGGAGTCGGTGCGGCACAGGAGCTTTCCCTCCGGTGACCATTGATAGCGCGTGATCGCGTTCAGTGGGTCGATGACGGTGACGGGACGACCGAAATGGTCACGAGTGATCCGCGAGATTCCGCCGTGGGCGTCCACGATGGTGATCGGCAGCCCAGCCGCGTCGACTTCGATTTCCGTTCGCGCGCCGGTCGATTCGACAATCGACGCGACCGCACCTGATCCGTGGTGGGTGTGCACAGTGCGCACGCCCGCGCTGTCGACGATCGCGGTGAGGTTTCCGTGCTCGTCGTATTCGAAGCGCCTGACCGAACCATCCGCATCGCTGATCGCGGCGGGCCGGTTGCGGGCCTGGTATTCGACATGAATCGTCGCCTCGTCCGGTCGAGTAACCGCAGCCAGGTCGCCGTCGTCGTTGTACTCGTATCGCGTGATCGCCCCGTCTGCGGCGATAACCCGGACGGGTTTGCGGTCATCGTTGTAGTCCGTGCGGGTACGCGCACCGGTCGGATCGATCATGTTCCGCAATCGCAGGTCGGAGTCGAACTCGAATACCGTCGCCGCACCCTGCGAATTGGTGAAAGTGGTGCGGGTACCCGATCCGTCGGGAAGGGCGGCGTAGTCGAACTCGGCCGACATGATGCCATTGGTGCCGTGCTGGCGGATAACACGCCCCGCCCCGTCGTAGACGTTGTGCATCTGGTTGCCGTTGGAGTCTGTCCACGAGAGCATCCGATGTTCGTCGTCATAGGTGTAGCCGGTGGTGGCGCCAACGCCGTTCGTAACCGACGCCAATTGACCCGCCTCATAACGGAATTCGCGAACGCGAGTGACGATCTGTGTCCCGTAGGCGTCGCGACCGAGTACCGAAAGCGCCGTGACTCGCCCGCCTGAGGTCTCGACTCCTACCCGGTAACCACCGGAATGGGTGACTTCGGTCGGCGTGCCGTCGGTGTCGTAGTGAAAGCGAACCTCGTTGTGGTGGCGGTCGGTGATCGCGGTGATCGGATAGTCGCCGAGCAGCGTGGGCAGGGCGCTGCGCGTGGGCTCAGGCGTGAAGTGCCAAGTGATTTCACGATCGGGGTCGGATACCCGATATCCACCCGATTCCGTGCGCGTCATCGGCCAGCGCGGCGAACGACCTGAGGGAAGCACGGCGACGTCGGGTGCTGTGTGCGGGTAGGCGAGCAGCATTCCGTCTTCGCCGACGAAGGTCACGCCCTGCTGATCGACGACAACGCGCATGTCCAGGGTCGCCGACCACGATGGCCCGAACCAGCGTCCGAAGCGGTAGCTCGACCGGTGCCTGCGCCGCAACTCCAGGCGGAGCACACCGGCCAGCTCCACATCGGTTTCAGGAAGCAGGAATTCACCGGTCGCGGCGTCGACGGGGTCACCACAGCTGTTGACATCCTCCGGCTTCTGCGTGTCCTTCGGATTGTTGGTCCGTGCTTCATCGCCCACGCCCTCGTTCGACTTCTTGAGGCTACTGGGGTTCGGCTTGTCGGTGTTGCTCGGCGAGTTCGTGCCAGCGGGATTCGTCCCGTCAGGGGAATTGTTCGGCGAGTCAGGTTGTTTCGACGGAGTATCGGTGCGCTTCGTCTCGGTGCCCGCTGGCTTGGTGTCGGTGCTGGCCGGTTTCGTATCCGTGTTGGCCGGTGTGGTGTCGTTGGTGGTCTTCTTCGACGGACGAGCGCCCGACGGGGTGCCGCCGCGCTTCCCGGTGAGCTTCTTGATGATCGACGCGAACGCGTCTTTCAGCTTGCGCAGCAGCGGGGTCAGCTTCGACATGGTGCTGGCGAGCTTGCGGAACAGCTTGGAGATCGTGGTCAGCGTCTTGGCGACATAGACGGTCGCTTGGGTGGCCACCACCGGGGTGCCGACGCCGAGGGTGAAGATCGCCTCCGCGGCCCACACCGCCAACCGTCCGACGGCCTGAGCGACGATGTCGCGCACCATCATCCGCACCGCGGCCACCACGCCGCCCGCCATCTGAATGGCCTGCGACGCGGCCTCGGCCGCCTTCGTCGCGGCCGCCAGCGCGTCGGCGGTTTCGGCCGCCCGCCCTCGATAGGCGGTCGCCGTCGCGCCCTGCCACTCGGAAATGTCCTGCTCGACCGCTCGCTTGTGCGCCTCGGCCGCCTCGTTGATCTTCTCCGAAACATTGCTCCAGGTCTTGGCATACGCCTCGATCTGATCCGGATCACCGGCGACCCAGTTCAATGCCTCCTGCAACGGCTCGACATGCTCGATCAACCATCCGACACCGAACCCGGCCAGCGTGCCGAGCGGATCGACCACCACAGCGGCGACCTCGAGCCCGACACCCACGACACCCAGGCCCGCCTCGACCCACGAGCCCGACGAAATCGCCTCGTAGGTATCCGAAACCGACTCGAAAAGCGTGACGCCGGAATACCACTCGGTAGAGTCCTCGGCCTGCGCGATCAGCGGATTCGACTGGCCGTCACTCACTGAGTGGACCCGTTCGGCTCGACCGCCTTCAGCTTGCTCGCATTCGAGCTGTCGGTGCTCTCGTAACCGTCGGCCACCGTCCGCAACTTCCCCGCGTCCTCACCGACAGCCGTCACAGCGGCCTCCAGCGCTGCGATCCCGTCGGTCTCGACCGAATCCACGAACAGCGGCGGCAGGAACGCACAGATTTTGCCGAACGCATCGGTGGGAGCCGACACCGCCTTCGCCGCCTCCAACGCCTGCCCCAGCGGCGCGGCCAGCTTCTCGACATTCGACGCGTGCGTACGGATCCGCTCCGGATCGACGTTCAAGCTTTCGGCCATGAAGGACCACCTCCCCGCCCCGGGCAGACACCCAGGTCCAAACACTTTGTGGCACCGCAGAAATGCCCCCATGAGCATAGCCAGACGCCGATGTCGGTCATAGCGGCCGACAATCGCTGTGCCGCAGTGCCTGTGAGGATCGCGACCAGCACGTGTTCCGGGTTGCGACGCGCTCGGCACCGCACCGAGACCTCGTCGTCGCCCCGGACGAGCCGGACGACGACGATCTGTACTTCCGGGACAGGCAGCAGCGCGGCTGGCTCGCCTAGCTCCGGTCGCCTGCGTTCTCCTCCGGCGGATGCACAGCCTTCCAGTGCTCGGCGATGTCGATGCGCCGCGTGATCCACACGCGGTCGTTGGACTGCACGTGGTCGAGGAAGCGCTCCAGGGCGGCGGTGCGGGCGGGGCGGCCGACGAGGCGGCAGTGCAGGCCGATGGAGAGCATTTTCGGGTTTCCTTCGGCCCCTTCGCGATAGAGGACGTCGAAGGCGTCGCGCAGGTGGGCGAAGAACTGTTCGCCGCTGGGGAAGCCTGCCGGGGAGGCGAAGCGCATGTCGTTGGTGTCCAGGGTGTACGGCACCACCAGGTGGTCGCGGCCGCGCACGGTGACCCAGTACGGCAGGTCGTCGGCGTAGGAATCGGAGTCGTAGACGAAACCGCCGTGCTCGACGACCAATTCGCGGGTGTTGGGCGAATCGCGGCCGGTGTACCATCCGTGCGGCGCTGCGCCGGTCAGCTCGGTGTGGATGCGCACCGCCTCGGCGAGGTGGGCGCGTTCGGTCTCGATGTCGGTGAGCTGGTAGGACTTCCAGCGCAGGCCGTGGCAGGCGATCTCGTGGCCGAGTTCGGTGAACGCGGCCACCGCCTCCGGATTACGCCGCATCGCACTGGCCACCGCGAATACCGTCAGCGGAAGCCCGCGGCGCTCGAACACCCGGAGCACCCGCCACAGTCCGGCGCGAGAGCCGTACTCGTACAGCGACTCCATGCTCATGTGGCGGTTCGGAAATGCCTCGGCCGGAGTGATTTCCGAGAGGAAGGTCTCCGAATGCGGGTCGCCGTCGAGCACATTGTTCTCCCCGCCCTCCTCGTAGTTGAGCACGAACTGCACGGCGATGCGCGCCGCGCCGGGCCAGTGCGGGTCGGGCGGGTTCGGTCCGTATCCGACGAAGTCCCTCATGCGCCGAGCTCCCCGTACAGCCGCAGCCGCGCGAGTCCGCCGTCGGGATAGATGTCCAGGCGTACCTCCTCGACCGAGGCCGCCATCGGCGTGATCGGGAACCGGTGCCTGGTATCGGGCAGCAGTTCGGTGCGAGGCAGCAATTCGACCTCGGTGCCGTCGTTGGTGCGGCCGGTGAGCCGCGCGGCGCCGGGGCTGTTGCCGAGGAAATGGGAGGTGTCGATCTCGGCGAGCCGGATCAGGCCCGGCCCCGCCAGACGGATACGCACCCAGTCGTTTCCATCGTCGCGGCGGCGCGCGGTCTCCCACCCGTCGCCCATGGATCGCGCCGAGCCCGGGTAGAGCAGCTGGTTGGGTGAGCTGTAGAAGCGGTTGGAGCAGTCGAGCACCAGCGCGCCGTTCTCCAGCGCCGCCAGGTCGAGCGGGCCCAGTCCGAACAGAGCGGGATCGGGCCGTCCTTCGCCGTGCACGCGCAGCCGCGCCACGCCGCCGTCCGGATGCACGGTGAGTCGCACGTGGGTCCACCGCTTGTCGCTGTCCACGGCGAATGGATTGCGGGTGTCGCCGGCGATGGGAGCCCGGTCGACCAACGTCACCCAATCCGTACGGCAGGCCAGGGTTTCGGCGGGCGGATAGCCTTGAACCTCGAGGGCCGACAGCGAGACCGCGGGCGGATAGTTGCCGCGAAACCACGCGGTGTCGACCACGACGCCGCGGATCACCCCCGGCACACCGAGCCGCACGATGGCCGAGTCGTCGCCGGGTGCGCCACGGCGCCTTCGGGTCTCCCACCCGTCGTAGATCTGGCCCTTGTGCCCGAAGGTGGACGGTCGATACTCCGGGACACCGGGACTGATCAAGTTCTCCTTCTCCGCGAAGAACTCGTCGTTGGCCCAGATCACCGCGCCGCCGAGCGGGCGGACCGCCAGATCGGGCAGCAGCGTGAAGTGCCCGTCCGCCTCGTTCATCGCTTCTCCCGAACGCCGAGATCACCGATCGGCTCGCGGGCCGCCAACGCACGCAGCACTTCGGGCGTCAATTCCGGTGCCGCCACGGACAATTCCTCCTCGGATCGCGCGCCGCAACGCAGGCCGCGCAGCACGGTGGCGGCCAGCGCCTCGGCGGTGGCCGGTTCGTCCACCACCCCGGCGTCTTGCCGCGCCAGGTAGGCCCGCAGCCGCGGCACCGCGACGTCGATCGCGCCGCGGAAGAACGCGTAGGTCGCCATCCACCGCGTGATCAGGTGTCCCGGGTGCATGTCCCAGCCCTGGTAGTAGCCGCGACGCAAGGCCCGGGTGACGAGCCGATGGTGTTCGCGCAGCGCTGCTTCCGGTTCGATCTCGGGCACGATCTGGGTGGATCCGTCGCACACCCAGACGCCGGTCTGCGCCGCGGCCGCCTGCATGACGGCCTTGGCGTGGTCCGCCGCGGGATGATCGAGCGCCTGATAGGTGGCGGCCACCCCGCAAGCGGCGGTGTAGTCATACGTCCCGAAATGCATTCCGGCGCAGCGTTTCCCGGCCAGCTTGATCATCTTGGCGACCGGCACGCTGCCGTCGGAGCCGACGATCGCCTGCGGGCTCTCGATCTGCAATTCGAAGCGCAGCGTCGCGTCGGCGAGCCCCGCGCCGCGCTCCAGCCCCTCGCACAGTGCGACGACCGCCGAAACTTGCTCGGCGGCACGGATCTTCGGCACCGTGAAGACGAAACCCGGCGGCACTCCGCCCGCGGCGTCCAGCACGAGTTCGAGAGTGCGCAGCGCCCTGCGGCGTTCGAGACCGGCCAGTCCTTTGACCCGGATGCCGAACCCCGCCGGACCGTCGCCGCCCGCGGCCCAACCCGCCAGGATCTCGCCCGCCACGGTGGCCGCGGCGTCCTCCTCTTCGTCCGAGCGGAAACCGTAGCCGTCCTCGAAATCGATCCGCAGATCCTGGATCGGTTCGCGCAGCAGCCGCTCCCGCACCGCCGGGAGCGTCGACGCGGTGTCGAGCTCGGCGAGCGGTTCGCGGTGCGCGTCGAGCAACTCGACTGCCGCGGCACCCCATTTCGCAGGTGTGTCGGCGCTCGCCCGGTCGGCGGGCACGTAGACGGTGTGGATCGGTTGTGCCCTGTCTGCCTGCCCCGGGTAGCGCACCCGCAGATCGGCATCGACGGCTTCGAGCATGGCCTCGATCCTGGCCCGGACGTTCTCCGGCAGGCGTGTCATGGTCACCGCTCCTCTCCCTCCTGCATGGCGCGCCAAACCCGGTCGGCCGTCATCGGCAGTCGATGCATGCGCACCCCCACGGCGTCGCGAATGGCGTTGGCCATTGCCGGGGCGACCGGGTTGTACGGTGACTCGCTCATCGATTTCGCGCCGAGCGGTCCGAGTTCGTCGGCGGTGTCGGCGAAGTAGACCTCGGTCGAGGGTAGATCGGCGAGCTGCGGAATGTGGTAATGCCGCAACGTCCGGGTGGTCACCACGCCGTGTTCGGAGCGCATGTCCTCGTAGAGCGCTGTGCCGATGGCCTGGGCCACCCCGCCCTCCACTTGGCCGCGGCACTGCACCGGGTTGAGCACGGTGCCCGCGTCGGCGGCCTGGACCGATTGCAGAACGCGGACCCGGCCGGTCGCCCGCTCGACGGCGACGCGGAAGGCGTGCACGTTGAAGCTGACCGAGCGCGGAATGCCGGTGTGCTCGCCGTGCGCCAACAGCTCGCCCCCTGCCGCGAGTTTCGTCAAGGGAATCAGCCGATCACCGCACCGCACACCGTCCGGACCGAGCACGCAGTCGCCCGCCGCCGTCCCCGCGAGTTCGGCGGCCCGTGCCAGCAGCAGATCCTTCAGCGCCAGCGCGGCGGCATAGGCGGCCTTACCCGCGACGACGATGCCGGTGGAACCGAACGTGCCGGTGTCGTATTCGACGAGGTCGGTGTCCGACTGCCGGATCGCGATGCGCGCCGCATCGGTGTGCAGAGCGGCGGCAGCCAGCTGCGCCAGAACGGTGGTCGTTCCGCTACCGAATTCCGCTGTGCCCACTCTGATTTCGTAACCACCATCGGTGTCGAGCAGCGCGACGGCCGAGGAACGGTGGCCGCGCGGCGGTATGGTCGCGATCATCGCCAACGCCATCCCCTCGCCCACCGACCACCCCGGACCCGGCGACGCTATCCCGTTGCCGCGCATCATGGCTCGTTGCGCGAGGTCGAGGCACTGGTCGAGACCGTAGCTGCCGAACACCAGATCCCCCGGCTCCGGCGCTGCGCCGACGAACGGGTCACCGGGCACGGCCACGTTGCGCCTGCGGAGATCGAACGGGTCGATGCCGAGTTCTCGGGCCAGTTCGTCCAGCGCCGATTCGACGGCGTAGATGATTTGGCCGAGGCCATAGCCGCGGAAGGCGCCGGAGGGAATGTTGTTGGTATAGACCGCCACCGCGTCCACACGCTTGTTCGCGCACCGGTACACCTCGATCGACTCGCTCACCCCGTGATACATGACGCCGGGGCTGTGATTGCCGTAGGCGCCCGCGTCGGCGAGCACATCGACGGCCAGTGCGGTCAGCACGCCGTCCACGTCCGCGCCCGCAGTGACGGCGACCCGCATCGGGTGCCTGGCGGTGGCACCGGTGAATTCGGCGGAGCGGGTGTACTCGTACTGCACCGGCTGTCCCGTGCGCAGCACCGCGAGCGCGATGAGGTCCTCGACCAGCATCTCCTGTTTGGCGCCGAACCCGCCGCCGACCCGGGCCGCGAAGATCCGCACACGGTCGCGTTCCAGCCCGAACACGTGGCACAGTTCGTCGCGGACCAGGAACGGCACCTGCGTGCTGCATCGGATGACGAGCCTGCCTTCGGCGTCCAGCCAGCCTATGCCGCAGTGCGTTTCGAGGTGCACGTGCTGAGCGCGCGGGGAGTGCCACGTGCCGCGCACCACACGTGCGGCGGCGGCCAGTCCAGCCTCGATATCTCCCACCCCGCCGTGCAATTCGGCGACCACGTTGCGCGCACGATCGGCGATACGGGACGAATCCGGTTTGTCAGCATGCAGTTTCGGCGCGTCCTCGGCAAGCGCATCCGCCGGATCGAACACCGAGGGCAGCAGCTTGTAGGTGACCCGCAGGGCTCGGCAGCCAGCCGAAGCGATCTCCATACTGTCCGCGACCACGGCGGCGACACGCTGTCCGACGAAACGCACGGTGCGGTCGAGGACGAACGTGTCGTCCGGGTCGTCCGTGCGCCACTCGTGCCTGGCCGTGGAGAACGGCACCGAGGGCGAGTCGGCGTAGGTCAGCACCGCTCGCACGCCAGGTAGCGCCTCGGCGGCAGCGGTATCGATGGAGAGGATGCGCGCGTGCGGGTGCGGGCTCGGGAGAACCGCGATGTGCAGTGGGGCGGACGGAGGCGCGGCGGGGTTGTCGGCCTCGGGCAGCACGTCGAGGGTGAACGGCTCACGGCCGGTGACGATCCTGGGCCCTGCCGGTGCACCGACGCGGCCACCCGCTGGATGCTGCTCGGCCACAGCAGCTCCCGCTCGCGCGCCTTCGCCGCTCGGCTGTTCGGGCACAACCGTTCCGATCGGTGTGGCTGAGCTACCCTCTGTCAGCGCCGCGCGAATCGGCCGATACCCCGTGCAGCGGCAGAGATTCCCCTTCAACAGTTCCGGAAGGTCGGCGGGGTCCGGCCCCGATTCGGTTCCGCACCCCAATCCCGCTGCGGTGACCACCATTCCGGCCGTGCAGAACCCGCACTGGAACGCCGCCTCGTCGAGGAATCGCCGCTGGACCGGATGCGGCCGCTCCTGATCACCGAGCCCCGCCGCGGTAGTGACGGACCGGTCCGCCGCGCGATAGGCCGGGATGACGCACGAGTGCACCGTCACGCCGTCCAGCCGTACCGAACAAGCGCCGCAGTCACCCGCGTCGCAGCCCTTCTTCACGGCGAAGCAGCCTTGCTCGCACAGCAGGGTGCGCAGACACTGGCCGGGACGGGGTTCGGCGTCGACGATGCGTCCGTCCAGCTCGAATTTCATGGCTGCCCAACGGGTTCGGCGCGTAGCTCCGCGGCCACCTCGGCGGCCAGCAGGCCCGCGACGTGCCTGCGCCAATCCGGCGCGCCGTGCGGATCGTCGAACCAGAGCGCCGGATCCACCTCGGCCAGCGCCGCCGCCACCGCCCGGTCGTCCGGCACGAGCTGGAAGTCGAGCACGACCGGCCGGGTCGTCGCCGCCGTGAGCGTCAGCACGCACCGGTCGCCGGACTCCCGTCGACCCATCACCACCGCGCCCGAGCGTCCGAGCGGCGCGAGCGCGATCTTCCGAAACGCGGTGCGCGCGAGTAGCGCCCGCTCCGGGATGGCGATCGAGCGCAGCACCTCGCCATGGCGCAGCACCGTCAGCCCCGGTCCGATCACGAACTCCCGCAGCGGAATCCGGCGATCACCGCCCCCTGCCGCCCACACCAGTGCGACACCGTCCAGCGCGACCAGCGCGCCGAGCACCGCACCGGCGGGCAGCGCGAGACACACGTTCCCGCCGACCGTCGCGCTGTGCCAGATCTTGTGCGATGCCACCAGCGCCCGGCAAGCCTGCGCGAACAGCGCGGTCCCCGGCCACCGCCGCCACCGCGCGCCCCCACCCAGCTCACGCCCGGGAGCGGCGTCGGCGAACTGCGCCAAGGTGCACGTCGCCGCGACCTCGAGCCCCTCGGTGGTGATCGTGCACGCGGGCCAGCCCAGCGCGGTGATATCGATGAGCCGCACCAGCTGCGGCTGCGGCTCCGAGAACAGGAAGGTGCCCCCAGCCAGCACCCCGGTCGCCCCGCCGACACCGGCCAGGTCGGCCCGCCCCCTCGCCACCGTCACCTCCCGGATCGTGTCCAGGTCCACGTCTCTCACCTCGCTTCACAGCGCCCTGCCGCCACAGTAGGGGCTGCTGGTTGCCGCGACGTTGCGCGACACCCGCCCCTGATTGCGCGTCGGTTACCTCGATCGTCCTCCGAGCCACCGTCGGAGGCACGCGCGGCGTGGAAATCGGCCGCCGAGCGGCGGCACCGTACTTGACCTGGTCAAAAAGCCGCTGCTACCAAGGAGTTGTCCGGAGCGGCGGTGCGCGCCGAAGCCCCCGGTCCGGAGGACACCTACAGCAGCGGGGAGGTGCTCGGTGGACCGAGCCGTCCGACCGGAACAGCGACCAGTGGACAAGTACGGCATCGCCGAGCGTCGCAGGATCCGTGCCTTTCTGACCGGTCTCGGGCTGACCGAACACCAGCTGCTCGAACCGCTGGCCGACGAGCTGCGCCAGCGTGGGTGCAGGCCGCGCCAGGCATGGCGGCTGGCGAACGAGCTGACCCAGAGTGCGGTCGCCGAGCGGTACAACCAGATCACCGGCAACCCGCAGGCCACCATGCGGGCCAGCCGGATCTCGGAGTACGAGGCATGGCCGACGGCGGGCGCCTCGGCCAGACCGACCATCCGCGTGCTGAAGATTCTGTCGACCATCTACGGAACCAGCTGGGAGCAGCTGGTCGATCTCGCCGACCTGGAGCTGATGCCTGCCGCCGAGCGCCTCGAGTTCCAGGAGGCGATCGCCCGGCGCTCCGACGACCGGAACCGGACACCGGTGAGCGCGGGACTGCCACCCGAGGTTCCGTATTTCACCGGCCGCGTTCTGCCCAAGAAGGAGCTGCACGACCGGGTACACCGGCACCTGAACGGCGACGGACCCGCCGTGCACGTCATCGACGGGCTGACCGGAATCGGCAAGTCGGCGCTCGCGAGATACGCCGTGGCGGCGTTCGCCAAGCATTATCCGGACGGAACGATCTGGGCCGACCTGCACGGCCATACCGTCGGGCGAGACCCGCGCCTGCCCACCGACGTGCTGGAACAGCTGTTGCTCCAGGTCGAAGTGCCGCGCGAGCGCATCATCGACGATCTGACCGGCCGCGCCGCGCAGTGGCGCGCCGTCATGCGTCAGCGCCGCATGCTCATCGTCTTCGACAACGTGCTCGACACCGCCCACGTCCGATTGCTGCTGCCGCAGGCTGCCGGAAGCCTGGTCCTGATCACCAGCCGCGGCAAACTCACCGGTCTGGCCGAGGCAGCGCCGCTGCACTTGGACGTGATGGGCTGGCGCGAAGCCGAGGAATTGCTGGTGAAGCTGGGCAACCTGCCCTGCGGGTACGACCGCGGCGCGGTGCGCCAGATCCTGGAGACCTCGGGGCGGCTGCCGCTGGCGATCCGGCTGATCGGCGGCCAGATCGCTCATCACGGCGTCGATCTGCTCGCCGAGAGCGCCGCCGAGTTCGCCACCAGGGCCGAAGAGCTCAGGGGTACGCCCGGCGAGGACGTCTTCGGCGAATCGGTCGCCGCCTACATCCTCGATCGGTTCGCCGCCGAGGACGAGTCGCTGCGCGCGGCCTTCGAGACTTCGTACCAGCGATTGCAGACACCCACGCAGCGGCGGGCGGTGCGGATGCTCGGCTGGTTCCCCGGTCCGGAGATCACCGCGGAATCGCTGGCCACGATGGCGAAGACCAAGCTCGGCGAAGCCAAGACGCTGATTCGGCAAATGTTCGAAGCGGGCTTTCTCGACCCGGCCGAGGGTGGTCCGGGCGGCTCGCGCTACCGGATGCACGATCTGACCCGGCTGCTGGCGCGGCTACAAGCCGAACGCGACGGCGTGCCGGGTGAGCACGCGCTGACCCTGGAACGCCTGGTCGCGGCGGGCCTCGCGGTGGCCCGTCGCGCAGGACCGCAGCGCACGGCCGTCACGGCGCGCGGCGCCAAGTATCCCGTAGTCGAGACGCCAGGCAGCGAAGTGGCGCAGGCCGTGGCCTGGCTGACCAGGGAACGGGAGATGCTGCTCGGCTGCATCGCCGCCACCGGATCCACGCCCGCGGCCGCCGAACTCGCGATCCTGCTCGGCACCGATCTGTTCGGCGAGGGACTCTGGTCGGACGCGCACTGGCTCTACCTGCGCGCACTCGAGATGGCCGCCGCCATCGCGGACCCCGCCATCGAATGCGACGCGCTGATCGGCCTCGGTCTCGTGGAGCGGATGGCCTGCGGATACCGCACCGCGCGTGAGCATTTCGAGCGCGCCTTGGCGATCGCCCGCGACCTAGGAGACCCGCAGCGCCTCGCTGCCACGCTCTGGGGCTATGCCGAGGTGATCCGCCTCACCGGAGATTTCAAGAAGGCCATGCAGAACTACGCCGACGCGGCCGACATCGCGCAACGCACCGCGAACGCGAAGCTGCGCGCCGACGTGCTGCGCGGCCAAGCCCATATCGAACGGATGACCGGCGAGCATGCCACGGCACAGCGGCACTATCAGGACGCGTTGCGCATCGCGCGCCGGATCGGTGATCGTACCGGCGAGTGCTGGTCGCTCTGGGGTCTCGGCAACATCGCACGTAAGTCCGGCGACTTCGCGGGCGCGCGCCGCCGTTTCAGCGATGCGTATCGCATCGCCACCGATATCGACGATCGGCAGTGCCAAGTCGATACGCTGCGCGGTCTCGGCCACGTCGAGCGTCGCTTCGGCGAATACACCGTCGCGCGAGACTATTACGCGAAGTCACGCGACCTCGCACAGCGCATCAGAGATCCGCACGGCGAGGCCGACGCGTTGCAGAGCCTCGGAAACGTCTTCGCCGATATGGGCCGCGAGGACGCCGCGCGCGAAAATCTCTGTGCCGCCTTGGCACTGTACGAACATCTCGGCGTACAGCTGACCGAGCGAACCCGCGCCGATATCGGCAGATACGACTGCGGTCGGCAGCTCACCGAATAGGCCGAACGCACAGACCGCACGCCACATTCTCGGATCGGCGGCGAAGGGACGGCTCCCCGCACGACGGGCGGCAGAGTCGTGACGCCGATTGTGATGTTTCCTCCGCATCCGCACCGTTTCAGCAGGTAACAACCCCGTGGTCGGCGAAGAAATCGGCTCCGGCCGTGGGATCGCGAATCGCGGACCGCAGCTGTCACCCTGATATCACCTCCCGAACGCGGCGAGCGCCGCCCGGACGAAAGGGGTTCCTGCGATGGCGATTACGTCCTCGGAGTGGCTGATGACCAGCGATGTGGCACAGGAGGTCGCGTTCCGCGTCGACCTGCCGGAGACCTGGCACGGACGGTGGGTGCTCTCCTACCTGCCGACCCACCGCAGGCTCACCCGTGCGCAAGCTCTCACGGGCCTCGTCCTCGCGGAACAGATTTTGCTGGAGCAAGATTCGGACACTCCGCCGTTCGACACCGAGGTCGCCGAGCTGCACGCCGCCGAGCTGGGCTTGACGCTGCACGACGTGATGTGCCTGCTGGCGCTGCGCGCCGGGCCGCATATCCTCGATCGCCCCGGATCGTCCGCGCGCCACGAGACCGCGAACACTGTCGCAGAGGGGACGACAGTGTTCGCGATCTGAGCGCGAAACACGCTGTCCTCCAGCAGTTCACCGCGCCGCAGCGACGAGCATCGCTTGTGCTCGCGCTACCTCCTGGCCCACCGATTCCTCGTCCACCGTGCGCACCTCCCCGTCGCGGACCACCTCGCGCCCGTTCACGATGAGTGCGGCCAGCGGGGGTGGGGAGCCGAGGATCAGGGCGGTTACGGGGTCGTCGATGCCCGCGTGGGCTGGGGTGTCGAGCCGCCACAGGGCCAGGTCGGCGAGCTTGCCCGGCTCGATGGAGCCGATCTCGGCGGCGCGGCCGAGTACCTTGGCGCCGCCCATGGTGGCCAGCTCGAGTGCGGTGCGTACGGTCATCGCGCGCGGGCCACGGGCGGCCCTGGCGTAGAGCAGCGCGTTGCGGGGTTCCTCGATCATCGACCCCGCTTCGTTGCTCGCGGCGCCGTCGACGCCGAGCCCGACCGTCGCGCCCGCGGCGAGCAGGTCGGGAATGCGGGCGACGCCAGCGCCGAGGCGTCCGTTGGAGGTCGGGCAGTGCGCGATGCCCGAGCCCGCTTTCGCGATGGTGGCGATCGCGGCGGCGTCGAGGTGGACGGCGTGGGCATACCAAACGTCGTGGCCGATCCAGCCGAGCCGCTCCAGATACCGCGCGGGCGTGCAGCCGTAGGTCGCCAGGCAGTAGTCCTGCTCGTCCAGGGTCTCGGCGAGATGGGTGTGCAGCCGCACGCCCTCGGCCCTGGCCAGCGCGGCGGACTCGCGCAACAGGTCCGCGGTCACCGAGAACGGCGAGCAGGGCGCAAGCGCGATGCGGACCATGGCGTCGAAGGACGGGTCGTGCCAGCGGGCGATCGCGTCGGCGCTCGCGGCGAGGACTGCGTCGATGGACTCCACCACGGAGTCGGGCGGCAGACCGCCCGCGCTCGCGCCTAGATCCATCGCGCCGCGGCAGGGATGGAAGCGCAATCCGACCGTCGCGGCCGCGGCGATCTCCGCGCCGAGCAGGTCGCCACCCTCGCTCGGAAACAGGTAGTGGTGGTCGGCGGTCGTGCTGCAACCCGTGCGCGCGAGGGCCGCGAGCGCGCCGGTGGCGGCGATTCTCACCGACTCCTCGTCGATGCCTGCCCAGACCGGATACAGCGTGGTCAGCCAGTCGAACAGGCTCGCGTCGGCGGCGAGGCCCCTGGTGACCCACTGGTAGAGGTGGTGGTGGGTGTTGACCAGTCCCGGGGTGAGGAGGCAGCCGCGCCCGTCGATGCGCGGCACGTCCAGGTCGGGCGCGTCGCCCGGCCCGACCGCGCCGATCCGGTTGCCGTGCAGCACGACGTACCCGCGTGGATACTCGGTGCCCGCCGCGTCGACGGTGACCACCGCGCAACCGTCGATCACCAGCGTCGGCGCCTGGTTCACTGCTCCCACGCCTGTCCCGCGTCCGGTGCGTCCGCGCGCGCCACCGTGGCCTGGATGAGTCCGTACGGCCGGTCGGCCGCGTAGTACACCTCGCCGCGGTTCTCGATGCCGAACCTGCCGAGGTCGTAGTCGAAGTGGTGTTTGTTGGGCGCGGACAGGCGGATCTCGGCGAGCAGCGGAAACGACTCGAGCACCGCCTTCCCCATCTCGAACAGCGTCTGCTGCAAGGCTTTCGAATGGTAGGTCGCGAAGACCGCCGCCAGCCTGGCGCGGATGCCCGCGTACGTCGCGTCCCAGTCCACGCCTTCGGTTACGGCGAAGCGCCACCGCGCGACCAGCGACGTGGCCAGCATCCGGTCGGGGGTTGGCTCGAGCACGGTGAACTCGTCGGTGAGGAAGCCGGCGAACTCCGAACCGGTCGACTTCAGGATGACCAGATCCCGCACGCCGCCGATCACCCAGGCGCGCTGGGCGTCCCCTTTGCCCGCGACCGTCACCCGCGCCGTGCGCACCTCGGGTCCCTGGCGCGTCCAGGTGTGGTCGTGCTCCGCGCCGTCCACCGAAACCCGTTGCCAGGCATACTCGTCCACCTCGACACCGGCGCTGGTGACCGGTTCCACGTCATCCACGAAATGTCGCGCCAGCGCCAGCGCGTAGTCCTCCACCGGCTGCAAGCCCGGCTTCTTCGCGTAGGCGTAGGCGGTCTGCTTCTGGCTGTCGGTCGGCAGCACCTTGGACTGGTCGCCCGCGGTGTATGCGTCGGCGAAATCCCCGCGCAGCACCGTGGAGACGTTCACGTCGCGGATCTCGTGGCGCGGACCGTCGCGGTAGATCCGGACGATCCGGTTCTCCGCCTTGCCGTATCGGTTGTCCGACAGCACGATCGGACCGGACAGGTTCATGCTCAGCTCCCTCGGTAGGTGGAGAAGGCGTACGGCGAGAGCAGCAGCGGGACGTGGTAGTGCCGCTCGCGACCGACCACGAACGCGATGGAGACCTCCGGATAGAACGTCTCGATGCGCTGTCGCCCGAAGTAGACGCCGGTGTCGAAGACGATCCGGTAGACGCCGGGCGCGAGATCGGCTCCCAGGCCGTCGATCCGGCCGTCGTCATCGGTCGCGCCCGCACCGATGATCGCGTCGCCGTCGAACAGGGTGACCGCCATTTCCGCGGCGGGCGCGCCGCGCACGGCGTCGAGCACGTGCGTGCTCAGGGTGCTCATGCCAGACCCTCGCTGACGCTCGGCTTACTGCGTTCACTCATGCCAGACCCTCGAGCATCCGTCGCAAGCGGATTCGGTTGATCCTCGCCAATTCGGTTCGCATCACAGCCCTTTCGGTCGCGGGGTCGTTGTGCAGCCGGGTGGTGAGCAGGTCGAGCAGTTCCGCGCCGGTTCTCCCGGTCGCGCACACCAGGTAGCGGTGGCCGAACCGCTGTTCGTAGGCCCGGTTGCCCTCGGCGAGGGCGGAGCGCACCGCGTCGGTAGCGGCCGCCACCCCGGATTGCTCGCGGGCCGAGGCCACGTTGTCCGTTCGGCCGCCGATGCGCGGATGCCCGGCCACCGCGCGGTCGATGTCTTCCTCGGGGAGTGCGGCGAGCACGGCGTCGGCGGTCGCGTACAGGTCGTCGGCGCTGCGGTACGGCCGCCCTGCGAGCACCTCACGCGCCAAGGCGGGCGACGCGCAACAGGCGAGCAACGCGTCGGTGGCCGCCGCGTTGGACAGCGCGTTGAACCCGGTGATGCCGGCCGCCTGGTCCGTCATCGAACCAGCATCGAATACGGCGGGCCCGCGCGCCACCAGAAGGGCGGAGATCACCTTCGGCGTGTCGGGCGGACGCGCTCGCCGCCGCCCGACGCACGGGAGCGAAGGCGCAGGCTCGCCTCTCGCGGTTAACCGCACACCCCGCTTATCCGGCACTTTCAGGTAACCCACCGGCAACGCGAGCGGTCTAGCGTGGGACGCGTGGCTGTATCGGAACGCACCGGAGAAGCTCCGGCCGCCCGCACGGGTTGCGCGGGCATCGTGCTCGCCGCGGGCGCGGGCACCCGCTACGGCCGCCCCAAGGCGCTGGCCGAGGGCGGCGCCTGGCTGCGCGCCGCGGTGGACGCCCTG
>NZ_BDCF01000035.1 GCF_001613365.1 Nocardia xishanensis NBRC 101358 | reverse complement strand
CACGCCGAATCGCGGCGCGGTCCCAGCGCCGCCGGTCCTGCTGCTCGAGCAGGACCGGCGTGCCGTCGGGCGCGGTGCGCGCCGGGAAGCGCGCCGCGGTCAGCTCGAGCAGCGCGAGCAGGCCGTTGGCCTCGGGTTCGTTCGGCACCAAGTGGGCGAGCACCCGCGCGAGGCGCTGCGCCTCGCTCGCCAGATCGAGCCGGATCAGATCGTCACCGGAGCTGGCGGTCGACCCTTCGGTGAAGATCAGGTAGACCACGTTGAGCACCGACCCGAGCCGTTCGCGCCGTTCCTGGGCCGATGGCGCCACGAACGGCACCCTGGCCGCGGCGAGCGTCTTCTTGGCCCTGGTAATCCTCGCCTGCACGGTTGCGGTCGGCACCAGGAACGCCTTGGCGATCTCGTCGCTGGTGAGACCGCCGACCACCCGTAGGGTGAGCGCTATCCGCGCCTCCCGTGCGAGCACCGGGTGGCAGGAGATGAACATCAGCGCGAGCACGTCGTCATCGATCTGGTCCGGGTCCCAGAGCACGTCCTCGGTGGGCGCGGCGGGCGCGCCCCCGGAGGCGGCGCCGCCCTCGCCGAGTTCGTGGGCGAGCGCGGTGTACCTCTCATCGAGCGCGGAGCGCCTGCGGAACGCGTCGATCGCGCGGCGCTTGCCGACGGTGAGCAACCACCCCGCGGGATTGCGCGGCACGCCCTCGCGCGGCCAGGTCACCAGTGCCTCGGCCAGCGCCTCCTGGGCGAGGTCCTCGGCCAGCGCGAAATCGCCGGTATAGCGCGCGAGCGCGCCGACGATCCGCGCCGACTCGATCCGCCACACGGCGGCGACGGCCTCACGGCCGGTATGGTCGGCCATCGCCGGTCGGCCCGGTCAGAGCTGGCCGGTGGCTTCGCGCCACGCCCGCTCCTTCTGGATCCACTCGTTGTCCTGCGGGAACTCGTCGATCGTTGTCACCCTGCGAATTTCGGTCTTGAGGCCGGGGCCGGTCAGCGGCGCCCGCTTGGCCCACTCGATGGCCTCCTCCTTCGAGGCCACGTTGAGAATGTAGAACCCGCCGAACAACTCCTTGGTCTCGCCGTACGGGCCGTCGGTGACGACGGGCGTCTCGGAGGAGTGGTCGACGACGACACCCTCGGCGGCGTCGTCGAGGCCCTCCGCGGCCAGCAGCACACCGGCCCGGATCATCTCGTCGTTGAACCGGCCGATGGTCTCGAGCATCTTCTCGAAATCGGTGTCGGCCATGCTCGCCCATGCCTCGTCGGTCGCGCGCATGATCAGCATGTACTTCATGGTCTGTCTCCCTGTGCTGTGCGGGTCCCGCTCGGACCCTCTCGCCCATAGGTCGAACGGGGATCACGGCGGATCGACACCCGCGCCGGATTTTTTTTCGACGGTCGCGAGGCAGCATATGACGATTCAGTCGGCCTTCCTGCGCCCCACACGCAGGCGCCGCGCCCGCCAGGTGATCGTCGCCGACACCGTCCGCAACTCCCCCGACAGCAGAAACGCCTGCACCAGTCCCTCCACCTCGTCCAGCACCGCGCCGTCCGGCCCGCACACCAGGCAGTGATACCAGCACCGGCCGCGATGCAGGCCGCCCGCGCCCGGCCCGAGCAGGTCGCGGTAGATCCGCGTCGCCAGCTCGGACAGCGCCGCCGCCGTTTGCGCGGGCGTGCCGGTGTTGCTGACCCGCCACCACTGCTCGTCCAATCGGCCCGGCAGCGAGATCTCGACAACATAAGTCAGCTCCGAGCTCGGATCACCCATAGCAAGCTATGGTGCCGAGCCCAGACCGTCCTGTTCGTCAACGACGCGCCGTCCGGGGCCTGGCTCTCGGTCAGCGCCACCTCGGCGATCGATGTGACCCTTGCCACACGTGGTACATGCGCGTACCGTGCGGGTGGTACGCCGAAGTACCACGCTGGGAGATGGCGCATGAGCACAGTGCAACTGCCCGAAGGACCGTCAACGCCGCCGTTCGTCCAGAACGTCGCGATCCTCGCGGGCCGGACCCGCGCCTGGCGATATTGGCACCGGAAATACGGGGCCGCGTTCACGGTCCACGCACCACGATTCGGCCGGACCGTCGTGATCTCCGACCCCGCCGAGGTCAAAGCGCTGTTCACCGCGAGCAGCGACATCGCGGACAACTTCGAGGTCAACCTCGGCCAATTCCTCGGTCCGGGTTCGCTTTTCGCGTTGAGTGGCGCCGAGCACCGCAAACAGCGCAAGCTGCTCACCCCGCCCTTCCACGGCAGGCGGCTCGCGGTGTACGAAACGCTCGTCGAGGAGGAAACCGAACGCGAGCTGGCGACCTGGCCGTCGGGTGTCGAGTTCGCGACGATGGACTCGATGATGCGGATCACCCTGAACGTCATCCTGCGCGCGGTCTTCGGCGCCGAGGGCCGGGAGTTCGAGGAACTGCGCGCCCTGCTGCCCCGGCTGGTTCTCGTCGCCTCCGCGCTGGCCGCCGTGCCGGTGCCGCGCGGGTTCCTCGGCCGTTACGGGCCGTGGTCCCGCTTCACCGCGTACCGCGAGAACTACGACGAGATCGTCGGGCGACTCATCGCCCGCGCCGCCGCCGACCCCGATCTCGCCGACCGCGACGACGTGCTGTCGATGATGTTGCAGGCCCGCTACGACGACGGCTCCGCGATGACCCACAGCGAGATCGCCGACGAACTGCTCACCCTGCTCACCGCCGGGCACGAGACCACCGCGACCACGCTGGCCTGGACCGTGGAGCGGTTGCGCAGGCATCCGGAGGTGTTGCGGCGCTTGGTCGCCGAGGTCGACGCGGGCGGCTCGGAGTTGCGCGAGGCGACCTTGCTCGAGGTGCAGCGCGTCCGTCCCGTGGTCGACGCGACCGGACGCCAGGTGCGCGCGGAGACGATGTCATTGGGGCGCTGGACGCTCCCGAAGGGCCAGCGAGTACTGGTGAGCATCCGGTTGATGCACGACAACGAGGAGCTCTTCCCGAGGGCGCGCACCTTCGACCCGGACCGGTTCGTCGGCGTGCGGCCAGGCACCTTCACCTGGATTCCGTTCGGCGGCGGTTCGCGGCGCTGTATCGGCGCGGCCTTCGCCACGATGGAGATGAACGTCGTGCTGCGCACGCTGCTCAGGGATTTCACGCTGGAGACTACCGACGCGCCGGACGAGCGCACGCACTTCCGAGGCGTTGCGCTGGTTCCGGCCAAGAAGGGCCGCGCGGTCGTGCGCAGGCGAACGTCGCGCCCCGCCGTTTCCGCCGACGCGCGGGCCGCCGAGGTGACGGCATGATCGAGGGTCTCGTCGACGTCGGCCGCGATATCCGCCTCGCCTACCAGCGCCTCGGCGATGCGGACGGCACGCCGATCGTTCTGATCGCCGGACTCGGCCAGCAGATGCACTCGTGGCCGGACGGTCTGTGCCGTCTGCTCGTCGAACGCGGGCATCCGGTGCTCCGCTTCGACAACCGCGATGTCGGCCAGTCCACGCACTGCTCCTTCCCGCCGCCGAGTCCGATCGGCTTTTTGCGCAAGCGATGGCATCCCGCTCAGTACCGGCTCGGCGACATGGCCGCCGACACCGCCGGTCTGCTCGACGCGCTCGACATGGACGCCGCGCACCTGGTCGGCGTGTCGATGGGCGGCATGATCGCGCAGACCGTCGCCGCACGCTATCCCGAGCGGGTGGCCTCGCTGACCTCCATCATGTCCACGACGGGCGCCCCGCGCGTCGGCCGCCCCGCGCTCTCGACGTGGCGGCGGATGTTCGGCAAACCGGCGCGCACCCGCGCCGAGCACGTGGAGGCCGCGGTCCGCATGTTCCGGCACATCGGGTCGGCGGGTTACCCGTTCGACGAGGCCGCGGTGCGGGCGGCGGCGGCCCTCGCCTGGGATCGCGATCCGCGGCCCGCGGCCGGAGTCGCCCGCCAGCTCGCGGGAATCATGGCGTCCGGCGACCGGACCCGCGAACTGGGCGCGGTGACCGCGCCGACGCTGGTGCTGCACGGCGATCGCGACCTGATGGTGGCCCCGAGCGGCGGCGCCGTCACCGCGCTTGCCATCGCGGGCGCCCGCCTGCACACGCTCACCGGCATGGGCCACGACCTGCCGGAGGGCGTCTGGCCCGCGCTCGCCGACCTCGTCGACGACCACATCCGCACCGCAGCCACCAGGAGCACCGATGCCCCGAAAAGCTAGGCCACTGTCCGGCCACCCGGCGATGATCACCGGCGCCGCCTCCGGCATCGGACGCGCACTCGCCCACCATCTCTCGCACCGCGGGTCCCCGGTCGCCATCGCCGACATCGACGCGGCGGGATTGAAGGAGACCGCCGCGTCGCTTGCCGGGCCCGTCCTCACCCGGGTGCTCGACGTCACCGACGCGGCCGATCAGCGGGCCTTCGCCGACGAGGTCCGGGACTGGCTCACCGCGCCCCTGGCGGCGGTGTTCAACAACGCGGGCGTCGCGGTGTCCTCGTCGGTGCTCGACGCGGACGCCGAAGACGACGAATGGTTGCGCCGGATCAACTTCGACGGCGTGGTCAACGGCACGCGCGCTTTCCTGCCGCTGCTCGTCGAGCAGGACAGCGGCGTGATCGTCAATACGTCGAGCGTGTTCGGACTGGTCGGCATGCCGAACCAAAGCGCCTACTGCGCGGCGAAATTCGCGGTCCGCGGATTCACCGACGCACTGCGCCAGGAACTTCGGGGCACCGGTGTCTCGGCGGTGACGGTGCATCCGGGTGGCATCACCACGAATATCGCGCGAAACGCCAGGGTGCGCAGAGATCCCGAGGGGCGCGGGCGCAGCAAGGAGCAGATGGCGGCCGAATTCGAAGCGGTCACGCTGACCTCGCCCGATAAGGCGGCCGATGTCATCCGGCGCGGTGTCGAACAGGGCAAGGCTCGGATCCTCGTGGGTCCGGACGCTTACCTCTTCGACACGCTGGCCCGGGTGACGCCCACCCACTATTTCGCCGTGATCGGGCTGCTCGAACGAACGCTGCGCGCCAGGGGACGGAAGCAGGCGCGGGCATGAGCGACCATCTCGACGTGGTGATCGTCGGCGCGGGCTTGTCCGGCATCGGCGCGGCGCACCACCTACAGACCACGTTTCCCGGCCGCGCGTACCTCGTGCTCGAGGCGCGCGAGGCGATCGGCGGCACCTGGGATCTGTTCCGCTACCCGGGCGTGCGCTCGGATTCGGATATGCACACCCTCGGATACCGCTTCCGTCCGTGGACCGACGCCAAGGCCATCGCCGACGGGCCCGCGATTCTCGACTACGTGCGCGCGACCGCGACCGAAGCGGGCATCGACCGGCGAATCCGCTTCGGGCACAAGGTCGTCGACGCGTCCTGGGACAGTGGTACGGCGCGCTGGACGCTCACCGTCGAACACGACGGGGCCACGATCACCATGACGTGCTCGTATCTGTACGTCTGCGGCGGCTACTACCGCTACGACAGCGGCTTCACCCCCGAGTTCGAGGGCATCGAGGATTTCCGCGGCCGGGTCGTGCACCCGCAGCACTGGCCCGAGGATCTGGACCACGAAGGCAAGCGCGTCGTCGTGATCGGCAGCGGCGCAACGGCGGTGACGCTGGTCCCGGCCATGGCCCGCACCGCCGCGCACGTGACGATGCTGCAGCGCTCCCCCACCTACATCATGTCCGTCCCGACCGTGGACGCCGTGGCGACTCGGCTGCGTGCGCTGCTCGGCGACCGGCGCGCCTACACGATCACCCGGTGGAAGAACGTGGTCATCGGCACGCTCATCTATCAGCTCAGCCAGCGGCGGCCCGCGATGATGCGAAAATTCATTCGTGCGCAGACCGTGAAGCAGCTGCCGGCGGGCTACGAGGTGGACGTCCACTTCAAACCGACCTACGGTCCGTGGGATCAGCGGCTGTGCTTGGTGCCCGATGCCGATCTGTTCCGGGCGATCGGTGACGGCAGCGCGTCGGTCGTCACCGACCGGATCGACCGGTTCACCGAGCGCGGGCTGCTGCTGGCCTCGGGCACCGAAGTCGAGGCCGACATCGTGGTGACCGCGACGGGTCTGCAATTGCTCGCTCTCGGCGGCATCCGGCTCGCCGTCGACGGGCGGGAGGTTCCGCTGCCGCAGACCATGGCCTACAAGGGCATGATGCTCAGCGGGGTGCCGAATTTCGCGTTCACCATCGGCTACACGAACGCGTCGTGGACGTTGAAGGCCGATCTGGTCGCCGAATACGTCTGCCGACTGTTGCGGCACATGGATACACACGGTTTCGACCACTGTGTGCCCGTGCCCGACCCGGCGATCGACGCGAGACCGCTGCTGGATTTCCAGGCCGGTTATGTCCTGCGTTCGCTGGACCGGTTCCCGAAGGCGGGGTCGCGGGCGCCGTGGCGGCTCGGCATGAACTACGCCCAGGACGTGCTCACCCTGCGCCACGGCCGGATCGCGGACGGAACCATCCGGTTCGGGCGAGCGACGCCGCGCAGCGCCGACTCCGAGGTGCTGGCGGGACCCGCTGGTCACTAACCTGGTCGATGTGACCCGTGCCGAGCCCGTCCCCACCACCGCCGCCCAGCCTGCGCCGGAATCCGGATTCCGGCGCAGGCTGCTCGACGCGATGGCGGACGCGGTGCGGGAGCGCGGCTACCGCGACGCCACGGTGGCCGACGTGGTCCGTGCCGCGCGCACCTCGCGGCGGACCTTCTACGAGCACTTCGCCAGCAAGCAGGATTGCTTCATCGCGCTGCTGACCGAGCGGAACAACCAGACCATCCGCCAGATCTACGACGCCGTCGATACGGAGGCGCCGTGGCGGACACAGGTCCGCCAGGCCATCGAGGCGTGGCTCAGCGCGTCGAAGACCGACCGGACGATCACCCTCGCCTGGATTCGCGACACCCCCGCGCTCGGCGAGGACGCGCGGCAACTGCACCGCGATGCCGCGGACGCGTTCATCGCCTTGATCCAGAACCTCTCCGCGACACCGGAATTCGGCGCATCTGGCGTCCATCCCGCGACGCGGAAGACGGCCACCATCCTGTACGGCGGCTTCCGCGAACTCATCGCATCCACCGTGGAGGACGGCGAGGACATCGCCGATATCGCCGAGGTGGCCGTGGAGACCGCTATCGCCCTGCTCGGCCCGCGCTACGAACCCGAGGGCCGCGACTAGCACCGTCCGCCGCTTCTCGACGCCGTCCATCCGCGGCGCACGCTGCGCCTTTGTGCACATGCACAAGAGACGCGGCGGCGGACCTGTCGGTCTGGCGGTAGGCAGCCGCCGATTTCTCGCGTGGAATGGTCCTCGTGGCGGCCGTGACCCAGACGGCCGGTCGAACGAACGGACGCTTCGATGAGGAAGAGCCTGCTTCGGCAGCTGTTTGCGGTGTATTCGTCGGTGTGCTTGACGACGCTCGGCGCGGGTGTCGTCGCCGCGGAACCGGTGTTTCCGCCCGCGTTTCCGCCGGATCAGAATCAGTTGCCGCGACTGCCGTCGGAGCCGCAGTTGTACGACATGCTGCCGATCCTCCCGCCGGACCGCGACCCGTGGTACAACGATCCGCCGGACCTGGCCGACTACCAGCCCGGCCAGATCGTGCGTACCAGGGAGGTGCAGACCCGGCTGCTCGGCATTCCTTTCCCGGTCTACACCGAGCAGATCCTCTTCCGCACCAACGACATCCACGACAACCCGATCGTCACCGCGACGAGCGTGCTCGTCCCGGGTATTCCATGGCAAGGCAGTCCGCGCCCGGTGCTGTCGTTCCAGGAGGCGATCGACTCCACCGATTCGGCGTGCAACCCGTCCTACACATTGCAGGCCGGAACGATGAAAGAGACCGCGCTGGCGCAGTATTGGCTCGCACAGGGCTTCGCGTTGAATGTGCCCGACTTCGACGGCGAATTCAATACGTTCAACACCTACGACGAGGGCAAGATGGTCCTCGACAGCCTGCGCGCGCTGAAGAACGACCCGGCCCTCGGACTCGCCGATTCCGGCATCGCGCTGTACGGGTACTCCGGCGGCGGCTCCGGATCGCTGCGCGCCGCAGAGCTGCGCGCCGGCTACGCCCCCGACGTGCGGTTGCTCGGCACCGCCATCGGCGGCACACCCGGCGACCTGGTGGAGCTGGCCCGGTACGCGACCGTGCGACAGCCGGGACTCACCGGAACCAGCAGCTTCACGATGTGGCTGGGGCTGGCCTCGTTCGCCAAGGAATATCCGGAGGTGTTCCGGGTCGACGAACTGCTCACCCCGGAGGGGCAGGCGATCGTCGCCGATCTGCAGAACCGCTGCGTGTACACCGCCGCCCTCACCGGCGCGTACCGTCCGGTCAGCGAGTACTACCAGCCCGGCAAGTCGCTGGAGACCTCGCCGGAGATCCTGCGTGTGCTCGCCGAGAACAGCCTCGGCAAGCACGTTCCCGACACGCCGATCCTCTGGTGGCACGGTATGTGGGACGAATTGATCCCGCCCTCGGCGGTGCTGCCGACGGTCGAATCCTATTGGGAGCGCGGCGCGGATCTGCGCTTCTACACGGTGCCGATGCCCGAGCACATCGTCAACGCGGTGACCGGCTGGATTCCCGCCGTCGCCTGGACGAGCGCGCTGCTCCGGGGACTCGCGCCGGGGCCGAAGTTCAACGCGGCTTTCCAACCGCTTCCGCCGGGATTCCCCGGTAGCTGAGTTCGGGTGCCGAGCGCCACAGGAATTCGCGTCTGGTGAGTGTTCACAGTTTCACGAACACTGTTATTCGCAGAACCGGGTAGTCGACTACCTTCCCCTGCGACGGCTCGTACCGAAAGGATTCCCCGTGCCCGGACCGATCAGAATCGCCCTGGCGATCGTCACCGTATTGGCCGGTGTCGCACTCACTTTCGTCCCCAGCACCACCGCGGCGGCAGCGGGCATCGTGCGCTGGGAGGCGCGGGTGAGCGACCGCATCCTCGACATCGGCATCTCCTCCCCCAACTTGGAAGGCCCCGACTGGTCGGTCAAGGTCGTCCGCTTGCTGCTGCCGCCCGGCTGGTCCAAGGACGCGAACCGCACCTGGCCGACGGTGTGGGTACTGCACGGCGGCCTCGACGACCACAAGTCCTGGACCGACAAGGGTGATCTCGAAGCGCTCACCGCCGGCAAGAACGCCATCTTCGTGCTGCCCGAAACCAGCTGGTGCAGTGCGTATTCCGATTGGTACAACAACAACTCCTTGGGCGCGCCCGCCTGGGAGAAGTACCTCCTCGAGGACGTGCGCACCATCCTGGAGACCGGGTACAAGGCGAACACCACGCGCGCCGTGGCGGGCAACTCCATGGGCGGGCTCGGGGCCATGAAGTTCGCCGCCGAATACCAAGGCTGGTTCCGCTCCGCGGCCTCGTTCAGCGGCAATGTCGACCCGTTGCACGCCTCGGGCGCGCCCGGCGACCCCGACAAGCCGGGCCAGGGCTGCGGCGCGGACTGGAAGCGCGTCTGGGGCGACTACAACATCCCGGCCCAGCGCGAGATCTGGGAACAGAACAATCCCTACAGCCAGGCCGAGCGGCTCACCGGCAAGCCTTTGTTCGTCTCCTATGGGAACAACGGCGCCGTCGAATCGGCCGTCTACGAACAGAATTACCGCTTCGTCGACCGGCTGCAACAGCTCGGCGCCACCGTCGACGAGCGATACGTCCCCGGCCACGGCCACGACTGGGACGCGTGGCGGGCGCAGATGCAGAACGCGCTGCCGATGCTGCTGTCATCGGTCGGCGCCTGACCCGCTCCGCCGCCAGGCAATCGGATCGCTCCGGGCCGCGCCGCATCGCCACCCTGAGTGATCGACGTTCAGCACTCGGAAATCATTCCGCAGCAACGGAATGGACAGCCAACGGCCCCGGCGCCCGCCGGGGCCGTCGTTGCGTCAGGACCTACAGAGAAACGTGCTTCCCCGCGCAGGTCACATAGCTCGCAGAGGTGGGCCCATGGCGCGCCTCGTCCGACGACACGACCGCCGGGTGTGGTCGATGAATCACTCTGCGGCGCATTGTTCCGCGTCGTCCGCTGACCAGCGCACAACCGAGTCGCTCGTGCGGCCTTGCTCTCGCTCCCGGCGCGCGGCCCCGGCGACCGGTAGGGCAGACGCGATTCAGTCAACCCGGAGCACCCCTTCGACCAGGGCGTTGACCAGCGTGGAAGCCGTGGTGATGTTCGATTGCCGACCCGCGAGAAGGTCGGCGTACAACACGGATTCACTGAGCCGGACCACCGCGAACGCGAGCGTGCTCAGCTCCACCGACGGCCGCAGGCCGCCTTCCCGCACATCGCGTTCCAGCAAATCCGTGAGGGCGGCGATCATCCGCGGTTGCACCGCACCCTCCGGATCCGTCAACGCACGGATCGCCGCGATCGGCTCGTCGTCGAGCAGCTTCTGAAAACCGGTGTCGCGTCCTGTCCGCGCCGCGTGATCGGTCGCGATCCACATGCTGCGCAGCGCTCCGTCCTTGCCGCGCACGGCGTCTCCGTTCGCACGGTGCCAGCGGCCGATGGAGGACTCCAGGCTGCGCTCGTTCAACCACCACAGCGCCTCGCTGAGCAGCTGCTCGCGGTTGCCGACACGCCGGAACAACGTCACTCGCGAGATGTGCAGTTCGGCCGCGAGCACACCGAGATCGAGGCGTTTGCCCTCCTCGATCGCGGTCGCCGCGTACCGAATGATGTCGTCGCGTCCCACCGGCATAGCTCCTACCGTAAGCGCATCGCACCCGCCCGCCGGAATCCGCACGCCGTTGGTCCGTCGAGGCGAGTCGCGGAGGGTGCGACGCGGCGCGGCGCACCCTCCCGCGTTCGTGCGCATACGGTCAGCAATTGCCTTGGGCGGGCCTGCCTTCCAGCCGATCGGCGAGCCAGTCCATCGCGGGCCCGCCGCCCGCGATGGCGGCCGGTCCGTGCCCGGCCAGCGGGTAGGTCTGCCACTGGACGGAGGCGCCGAGCGCGCACCAGTCGGACCGGAGCCGCTCACCGAGGCCGTAGGCCACGACCTCGTCGGTGGTGCCGTGGTAGAGGTACGCCGGGGCGCCGGGTGCCTTGGTCCCGAGGCGGTCCTCCCCGAGGCGCCGTTGCCATTCCGGCGCATCGATCGGATTGCGCGCGAAGAGGTCCGCACGTGTCTTCCCCTGGCCGGCGACGACGTTCTCCAGCACGCAGCCGCCGCGCACCTTCTGGACGAGCGCGCGCCCATCCGCCGTCAGGTACGAATCCAGCTTCAGTTCGGGGTAGGCGGCGTCGTGCCCGATGGCGATCATCATCGACAGTCCGACATTGCCTCCTTCCTGTCCCTTCTTGTCGAGTGCGTCCTTCAGGACATCGGCGGGCACCCCACCGCTGGCGACGCCCTTGACCTGCAGTTCGGGCGCGTATTCACGGGCCAGCTCACCGGCCCACGCACTGGCATGACCGCCCTGGGAGTAGCCCATGATGCCCACCGGCGAGCCGGTCGTGATGCCCTCGCTCTGCGCCTCGGGCAGCCGCTGCGCGGCGCGGGCCGCGTCCAGCACCGCGTTTCCCTCGGCGCGGCCGACGAGGTAGGTGTGATCGCCGGGCGTGCCGAGACCCGGGTAGTCGGTGATGACGACGGCCCAGCCGCGCTCGAGCGCTTGGACGATCGCGGGCGCCTCGAGGGTGGCGCCCCTGGCGAGGGTGGCCGACGGCGCGCACTGGTCGCCTATCCCGACGGTGCCCACCGCGTAGGTGATCAGCGGACGGGTTCCGGTCCGACCGTCCTCGGGCACGATGACGGTGCCGGAGACGACGTCGGGCCTGCCGGTTGCGTCGGTCGAGTGGTAGAAGATCTTCCACGCTCGCGTCGGGGTGGGAAGCGCCGGCAGCACACGGAAGGTGTACGGCTCGACGCCGGCCAGGTCACCAGGACGCCCGGCGCCGGCGCCCTCCTCACCCGCCGACGGGCCCGCACCGGTGACGTGCGCGAGAGCGCCGACCAGCACGACGACCGCCAACGCGGCGAATCGGTTGCGGCGATGGAGCTTTCGCCTGCTTCGTTTCATGGTTCTCCTCGAGATCACGGCTCACGCCGATGGTGGGCGTCGCGTGGGGGAAGGCGGTGCCGACCCGTCCGGCGCGAGGCGCCCTGACCTCGTCATGAAACACCTGGGCGAACTGTTTCACAATACTTGTACATCTCGGAGAGCGGGCGTATAAACCACCGACACAGCCGCACATCTCACCGCGGACGTGACTCACGACATACTTGACGTCGATGTCAGATTCAGGTAATTTCGGGCGCCGGACTCCGCGATCGGAGCGCTTCCGGCATGCCCTGGCCCACCGATTCCCCCCAGACGCCAGAGGCCGAGCAGTACCGCAGAAAGAAGAAGACCAATCGACCGAGAAAAACAGCGGCGCAGAGCGATTCTCGTCGACTTCGCCGGCGTCATGACGACGAGCGTTCTCGCCGGATTCCGCGCTTTCGGAGCCAAGATCGGCGTCGACCCGGGTCTCCCGATCCGCCTGTTCACCCTCGATCCGCGCGTCCGCACCGCGCGTGCCGAACTCGAATCCGGCGTGCGGGCCGACGAAGAGTTCGAGGCCGTGCTGGCCGCCGCGTTGACCGAGCACGGTGGCGGCGGCGTCGAGCCCGAGGGCTTGCTGCGGCGCATCCGGTCCGAGCTGGAGCCCGACCGGGAGATGATCGCGCTGATCGCGGGTCTGAAGGCCGCGGGCCACCCGGTCGCGCTGGTATCCAACTCGCTCGCCCTCGGGCGCTACGACGACGTCGACCTCACCGAGCTGGTCGATGCTTCCGTCGTCTCGGCGGAGGTCGGCGCGCGCAAACCGTCGCGGGCGTTCTACGAGATGGCCTGCGAGCGGCTCGAGATCGAACCGCACGAGGCGGTCATGATCGATGACCTGCCGCACAACATCGAAGGCGCCAAGCGCGTGGGGATCGAGGGCATCGTGCACGGCAGTGCAGGCACGACCGCCGAGGAACTCGCCACGCGCTTCGGCGTCTTCCCGCTTTTGCCGCCGACGCCGCCCGCGACGGACTGGTTCTGGCGGCGTCGGCGCTCCTACCGTTAGTTCGCCCGCACGACACCGGGATTCGAGACGACGACAGCGAGTTCGTCGGCCGCGTAACGGGCGCGCAGTACCTTCTTGTCGAACTTGCCGACGCTGGTCTTGGGCACCTCGGGCAGGAATGTCCAGCGTTCCGGCACTTGCCATTTCGCCACCTTGCCCACCAGGAACGCGCGCAGCGCCTCCGCGTCGGCCTCGGCCCCGGCGCGCAACGTGGCGGCGACGACGGGGCGCTCGTCCCACTTCTCGTCGGGGACCCCGAACACCGCCGCCTCGACGACATCGGGATGCGCCATGATCGCGTTCTCCAGTTCCACCGACGAGATCCATTCGCCGCCGGACTTGATGATGTCCTTGGCCCGATCCACCAGGGTCAGGTAGCCGTCGGGGGTGATGGTGCCGACGTCGCCGGTGCGCAGCCAGCCGTCGCGGAACGCGCCGGAGCCGACCGCGCCCGCGTCCGGCGAGTAGTAGGAGGCGGTGATCCAAGGGCCGCGAACCTCCAATTCGCCCACCGCTTTTCCGTCGTGCGGCAGCTCAGCGCCGTCGTCGCCGACGAGCCGTGCCTGCACCGGAGCGGGAAAGCGGCCCTGTGTGATCCGGTAGGCGTAGGCCGTCTCGCCCTCGGCGTCATGGGGCGGCCACGCGACGCAGCCGAGCGGCGAGGTCTCGGTCATGCCCCAGGCCTGAACGATGCGCACTCCGTGGCGGTCCTCGAAGGCCCGCATCAGCTGGGGCGGCACGGCCGAGCCGCCGACCACGACCGCCCGCAGATGACCGAGGTCCTGCGGGGCGGCGTCGACCGCGGCGAGCACGCCGTTCCACACGGTCGGCACTGCGGCGGCGAAACTGGGGCGCTCGGCCGCCATGAGCTCGAGCAGCGGCGACGGCTGCAGGAATCGGTCGGGCATCACCAGCGAGGCGCCCACCATCAGCGCCGCGTAGGGCAGGCCCCAGGCGTTGGCGTGGAACATGGGCACGATCGCCAGCACCCGGTCCCCCGATTTGATGCCCATGCCATCGGCGGTGCACGCGTGCATGGAGTGCAACCAATTCGATCGGTGCGAGTAGACGACGCCCTTCGGGTCTCCGGTGGTGCCGGAGGTGTAGCACATCGCTGCGGCGGACCGCTCGTCGAGCACGGGGAAGTCGAACGTAGCCGGATACGCGGCGAGCAGAGTGTCGAGTTCGTGCACCGCGACGCCTTCGGGTGCGGGCAGCGCCGACGCGTCACCGTTGGCGACGATGACGTGGCGGACGGTGCGCAGCCGCGGCAGCACCTCCGCGAAGGCGGGCGTGAGCGATCCGTCGACGATCACCACCTGGTCGGCCGCGTGGTCGGCCACGTAGGTGATCTGGTCCGGGAAAAGACGAATGTTGAGGGTGTGCAGCACCGCGCCCATGGCGGGCACGGCGCAGTAGGCGACGAGGTGCTCGTTGTTGTTCCACATGAACGTGCCCACCCGGTCGCCGCGGCCGATGCCGAGCGCCGTCAGCGCGTGGGCGAGCTGGGCCGCGCGCTCGCCGAGTTCGCGGTAGGTCATGACGCGCGACTCGCTGCCGGTCCAGGTGCGGACGGTGGCATCGGCGTGCACGGTGGTGGCGTAGCGCAGCAGAGTCGCCAGGGAAAGCGGTTCGTCCTGCATGGTGCTCGGCATCGGCAGGTCGTAGTCGTGGTAGGTCATCGGGTACTGGTCTTTCTCGGAGAATGCCGGCCGACGGGCGCGCCGGTGAGCCCGGGCCGACGAAGCAGGCCCGGGCTCAGCGGTGTGGTCAGCCGCGCAGCGCGGAAGCGAAGATCGACGGCAGGGCGGCGACGCGTGGGTTCTTCGCGAAATCGGTCAGACGCCGCAGGGTCGTGGCGCCGGTGCGGTTGGTGACGAACCACGGCGGCTTCGGCGACAGGCTGAACTCGCCGTGCAGCAGCGACCGCGGGGCGGGTCGGAACGGACCGCGGACCACGGTTCGCTCCGGTTCGGCGATCAGCAAGGCGTTGTGCACGACGCCGATGCCGCTCTGGACGTCGGCCAGGGTGTGTCCGGGGAAGGCGCCCCACGACGCACGGGCGGTGAGGTAGCCGAGACCGGTCCAGGCGTTGATGGCGATGGTGCCGTAGCGCAGATCGGTCACGGCCTTGTCGAACCGCTCGCCCAACCGCTCGAGGCTGGCGGGGTGGGCGATGATGTTCGCGCCGAGCGTGCCCTCGAATTCGTCGTTGCACACCTGCACCGCCCGCGCCAGGAACGCGGCCGGGTCGCCGGGCAGTTCGATGACGCCGAGCACCGGGGCGAAGTATTCGGTGTGCAGCGCGGGTTCGCGCCGATCCGGCGACAGGCCCTCGATGAACGTGCGTGCGCCGATCGCCTGCGCCTGCGGATAGGTCCGGCGCGCGGACGCGACGCGGTCCGCCGATCCCGGGTAATAGTCCGGCCGTTGCGGCGCACGCCCGAGCGCCGCGCGCAGTTCGTCGAGGAACTGTTCCTTCTGCGGCCAGTCCGCGGAGATCACCGCGACCTGCGCGGCGACGCAGTTGTACCCGTTGTTGTGCAGTCGCTGCGTGGCCAGGTGCTCGGCCTGGAAACGCAGGTCCGCCTTCGACCAGCGGCCCGGCACCACGATGGTGGGCGAGACGCCGCCGAGCTCACTGGTGATGGGCTTGTTCAGCTGGGGCGTGCCCGCCGCCTTGTTCCGTTCACCCTCGGCGCCGGTGCCGAAGACGATGGCGTCGTGGGTGAGCGCACTGCCGGTCATGTGCACCGCGTTCACATCTGGGTGGTGCACCAACGCCGAGCCCACGTCGGCGCCGCCGGTGACCACCCGGACGAAACCGCTCTCGATCGCCGGGGCGAAGATCTTCTCCAGCACCGGCAGCAGCGGATCGGTGATCGGGTTGAGCTTCAGCACCACCACCCGGTTGTCCGCGTAGAGCTGGTACAGCACGTCCAGCGGGGCGATCGAGAAGATGTTGCCCGCGCCGAGCACGACGCCGATGCCGCCGGTACCCGTCGGCGTGCGCTGGCCCAGACCGGCGCGAGCACGCACCGTTTCGGCGTCGACGCCGGGCCGCGACCAGACTTCGGCGCTGAAACCATTGAGCAGCAACGCGTCGAAGATGCCGTGCGGGAACACCTCGACGGCGGTGCGGCCGCCGGGCGCGGGGCGGATCGGGTATCCGTCGACCGGACTGCGCCCTTCCTCCAGCGCCAGGAGCGATTCGGCGAGCGCCGCGGCCCCGGTCAGCAGGGAGTACGGTCCGGTGACCCATTCCTCACCCAGCAGAGGCGAGTCGAGCGGCAGCTTCTTGATGCCCGCGGCGGTCTCGACCCACTCCTGCGCGTACCGCGCGGTATTGGCGTGGATCTGGTCGAGCAGCTGCCTACGAGAGGACAGCGAGGTTCGCGCCCACTCGATCTCACCGCGCCGTAGCGCGGCGACGGCGGCCTCGACGGTTGCCGTCACGGTGGTGGTCATTACTTGTTTCCTTCCGAATCGGCGTCCTCGCGGATCATGTCGGCGGCCTTCTCGCCGATCATGATCGTGGGCGCGTTGGTGTTGCCACGGACGACCGACGGCATGACCGAGGCGTCGACCACGCGCAGACCGCGCAAGCCGAGCACGCGCAGGCGCGGGTCGACGACGGCGCCGATGGCGCAGGTCGAGGTCGGGTGGTAGAGCGTCTGCCCGGTGCGGGCCGCGAAATCGAGCAGCTCGGCGTCGGAATCACCGGCGGGAGTGGCGAATTCGCCGGTGGTGAGCTCACGCAGTGCGGGCTGATCGGCGATCTCGAGCGCGCTGCGCAGACCGGCGATCACGCTCTGCCGGTCGGCTTCGGTGCCGAGGTAGTTGTGCCGGATCCGCGGCGCCGTGCCAGGCGCCGCGGAACGCAGGGTGAGTTCGCCGCGGCTGGTCGGATTCACCAGGCAGGGGCCGAACGCGTACCCGTGCTCGGTCGCGGCGCCGAGACCTTCGCCGTGGAAGAGCACCGGCGCCATGTGGAACTGGATGTCCGGACCGGCGAGACCGGCGCGGGTCTCGATGAATCCGCCCGCCTCGCCGACGTTGGAGGTCAGCGGCCCGCGACCCGCTTCCTGCAGCAGACCGAGGTTCTCCGGGGTGAGCGCGGTCATCAGCGACTCGCGATCGGTGCGGTAGTTGAGGAACACCGACAGGTGGTCCTGCATGTTCTGCCCTACCGGCAGATCGCGGACCGTCTCGATGCCGAAGGCCGCCAGCTGTTCGGCCGGGCCGACGCCCGACAGCAGCAGCAAATGCGCCGATCCATAGGCGCCCGCGGCCAGCACCACCTCGCGGTCGGCGCGAATCTCTTCCGTGCTTCCGTTACGGCCGATGACCACGCCGGTCGCGCGGCCGTTCTCGAATACCACCCGGTGCGCGAGCGCGTCGGTGATCACGGTCAGGTTGGGACGCGACGCGGCCGGGTGCAGATAGCCGACGGCGGCGCTGCATCGCATGCCGTTGCGCTGGGTCACCTGGTAGCGGCCGACGCCGAGCTGCGTGGCGCCGTTGAAGTCGTCGTTGCGCGTGTGGCCCGCCTGTTCGGCGGCGAGCAGGAACGCCTCGCCCAGCGGATGCTCCGATCGGCTCTCGCTCACCGACAACGGTCCGCCGACGCCGTGGTAGGCGTCCTTGCCTCGTTCGTTGTCCTCCGCCTTCAGGAAGTACGGGAGGACCTCGTCGTAACTCCATCCGTCGGCGCCGCCCGCGGCCCAGCCGTCGTAGTCGGCACGCGCCCCGCGGATGTAGATCATCGCGTTCATCGAGCTCGACCCGCCGAGCACGCGCCCGCGCGGCAGGTAGGCGCGGCGCAGACCGAGACCGGGTTCGGGCTCGGTGTCGTAATCCCAGTCGAGTGGGCTCTTGAACAGCGAAGGGAAGCCGACCGGCAGGTGGATCTCCTCGGCGGTATCCTGCGGACCGGCCTCGATCACGGCCACCCGCACCCGCGGGTCCTCGGACAATCGATTGGCCAGCACGGATCCGGCGGATCCCGCGCCTACGACGACGTAGTCGTACACGGTCGGCACCTCTCTCGATAGCATCATCGGACCGGGGCGCTATGACCCCGGTCACTGTCGCAGTCGATAGTGCGGGCCGGAGGCAGCCGCCCACCATGTGCGCGAGTTTGCCGATCCCGTCCACCCGACTGTGCGCCAGCACAGTCACCATCCAGAGCGAATGCCTACCATCGAACCCATGACCGCGCTGATCGAGCCGCCGACGAACGATTCCGCCGCCGTGGCACTCACCCTGCTCGCCGAGGTCGACGACCTCACCGCCGAGCTCGTCGGCCGCATCCGCACCGGCGATCACGCGTACGCGGAATCGACGGCGCTCACCGATGCCGAGCTGGGGCTCGTCGTCCGCGACAACCTCGTCTCGGTGCTCGGCCAGCTCTCCGGGAATTTGGGGCGAAGGCTACAGCCGGCCACCGTGGTGGGTCGGGTCAAAGCCGAGCTCGGCGTGCCGCTGGCCGCGGTGCTACACGCCTACCGTTTGGCAGGGCGGCTGCTGTGGGAACGCGCGCTGAAAGCGTCGACCGGGACCAACCTCGATGTCCTGCCGCAGCTCGGTTCGGAGATGTGGCGGATCATCGACGACTACTCGGGCGCGGCGGCCGAGGCGTACGGCGACTATCTCACCGAGCGAGTTCGCCGCGACGACTCCGAGCGCCGAGCGCTGCTGCGCAAGCTACTCAGCGGGGACGCCAACGACCCGACCCAGCGCGACATCGCCCGCGCGCTGCACCTGCCTCCGCTCGGCAGCTTCCTCGTGGTGCACGCCGAGGCCGATCCCGAAGCGCTGGCGCCGCTGCTCGGCCTGGAGGACCGGCTCCGCGCCGAATTCATCGAATCGATCTGGATCACCGAGGCGGGCGCCCGCATCGGCCTGCTCAATCTGGCCACCGCGCGCGTGCAGGACCGGGTGCTCGACCGGCTCAGGGACCACGCCACCGGCCGCATCGGCGTGAGCCGCACCTTCACGACCGCGGGGCACGCGGGCATCGCGCTGCGCGAGGCCGAACTGGCGGGCCGCTGCGCACCGCCCGGCGCCGCCACGGTCACCGTCTACGGCAACACGCCCATTCCGCTGGTGCTCGCGCACGCTCCGTCCGCCTCGCACCAGCTCGCCGACGACGTGCTCGGGCCCGTTCTCGAGCTGCCCGCCGAGGAACGCGACACGCTTCTCGACACGCTCGCCCTGTGGTTCGAATGCGGTGGCTCCAATACCGAAGTGGCGCAACGTCTCCACTACCACCGCAACACCATTCACTACCGGCTGCGCCGCATCGAAACCCTCACCGACCGCCGCTGCTCCGATCCGAAGTCGGCCGCCGAGCTCTACATCGCGCTGACGGCCGTGCGGCTCATCGGGCTCGACCGGTCCTGAGCATTCCGGGTCCGCCGACAACGATCCGCGGACCCGGATATCACGGGGTCAGCCGATCAGATCGGCGATGCGGTCGACCTGCCCGGGATCGGAGCCGTAGCAGTACAGCATCACCTCGTCGGCGCCGAGATCGGCGAATTGCTTTATCGTCGTGCGGATCTCGTCGGGCGTGATGCGCAGGCCGGACACCATGTTGTCGGCCCAGCCGCTGAACTCGTAGTAGGCGCCGATGGCCGCGCGAGCGTCGTCGACCACATGCTGCGGTCCGAGGGCGACGTTGACCTGGGCGACCATGCGCGGTTCGCCGCTGCGGCCGTGGTCGTGCCAGGACTTGCGAACGGCGTCGAAGAGGTCACCGGCCCAGTGCGGCGGGACCGCGGAAAGGAATCCGTCGCCCCAGCGGGCGATGCGTTCCAGCGCGGCGGGCTTGAAACCGCCGAAGAGGATCGGCGGCCCGCCCGGACGGACGGGCGCCGGGCCGATCGGGCCGCACTCGGCGCCGAACGGCTCGCCGGACCACAGGTCGCGCAGCTGCGCGAGTTGCTCGTTCATCCGGCGGCCTCGGCCGCGCAGCTCGGTACCGGAAGCGAGGTGATCGTCGGCGCGGCCGCCGACGCCGAGTCCGAGCACCAGCCTGCCGCCGGACATGCGGTCCAGTGTCGCGACCTGTTTGGCGAGCAGCGTGGTGTCGCGCAGCGGGGCGAGCAGCACCTCGGTCTGCACGTTGACGCGGGTGGTCGCACCCGCGATGACCGACAGCGCGACCAGCGGTTCGGGGTTGTCGTAGACGAGGCGATCGAGCAGGCCGAGCGTAGAGAACGGTCCCGCGTCGGCGCGGCGAGCCCAATCGAGCAGAACGACGGGGTCGGAGATCGGCAATCCGAGTCCGATATGCATGGATTCCTCCAGGAAAATGGGTGGGCAAAATCTGCCGCCCACTCCATCGACCGGCATCATGCCGGCGTGGGCTCCCATTCTGCGGCTGTACTTCTGGTGAGCACCAATCGGATTACGGCCACTATAGATTCGGCGATCGCGATGCACAAATCGGAAGGGTGGACTGGCGAAACAAGCCGCGCGGCAAGCACTGTCGTTCGGTTCATGGGCAGTCGGTGGTCAGCGGGTCACCCCGCAAGGCGGCGTCGATCAGCTGCCGCACAGCCGCGTCGATCGGTTCGTCGGCGTGGGATACCCGGCGACCGGGGCAGAACGATTGCACGCTCGCGTTCGTCGCGCCGGGCAGCGGTTCCCGCTCCGCGCCCGCGTCCTCGGAGAACAGATGGTAGGCGGGCAGATCCGGGGGAAGCGCCGGTGCGGCGTTCAGCGCGGTGAGGAATGGCGACCCCGGGCTCAGATCGCGGCAACCCGGATAGAACGGGGCGCACAACAGGGCGAGCGTTTCGCCGTTCTCTGGCGTGCCGATATCGATGTAGCTGCCCACCGACGCGCGCCCGTCGAGGAACTTGACGTAGTGGCGCTGGGCGAGTCCACCCATCGAGTGACCGACGAGATCTACTCGCGCCGAACCGGTTTCGCGGCGGATCGCAGCGACCTTGTCGGCGACGGCGCGAGCCGAGTCGGCCAGCGCCGCGGTCGCGGAAGGTTCGCCGGGCAGCACCATCGCGTAGGCGGTGTAGCCGCGCGTGGTCAACCACTCCCGCAGGGTCTCGAGCTTGCCGACGTTCGCGTCGAATCCGCCGATCACCAGGACGGGATCGGCCGCGGGGGCGGCGGCCGCCGGTCCGGCGAGGCCGAGACACACCACGACCGGAACGAGAAGGGTGAGAATCCTGCGTACCGCGTCCATCGACCTGCTTCCTCGAGGCGGGATGTCGATGGGGACAGTAGCCGACACACTAGGCGGCTAATAGTCGCAGAGCTGCACCCAGTCGTTGTCTCGATCGCGGTTGTCCCTCGCGAACAGGCCCGCGTGCGAGACATACGGGACGGCCAGATCGAAATCACCGCTGCGGTAGATCAACCACTTGCGATCCTTCCCTTTCAGCAGCTCGGCATCCTCGCCACCTTCGAGGAATCCGCTGAAGCTGAAGCTGTGACTCTCGCTCTCGATCTTGTTGTTGCTGATGTAGGCGTACTGGTACGTGTAGGCGTAGAAGTAGCCCCACCCGTCCACCGTGTCGGAGCAGCTGCCCGAGTGCGAGTTCGAGTAGGACTCGGCCTGCGCCGTCCCCGCACCCGCCGCCAGCGCGACACCAGAAGCCAGCAGCGTAAACAGAAGTCGTTTCATCATTTCCCACCCACTGTGCCGATGGATCCGATGCCCACCGTCGAACACCGATCGTATGGCGGCCGCCCATCGGTCTCCTTATCGGAGACATAAAGCGCCGCAACGCCAATGGTGGTGTGGGATCAAATGACTTCGCGGTACCGCACCCGCGCTCCGGAGTACGCCGGATCGAGGGCTCGCGCGAGGAATTCGAGTTGGTCGGCCCGCTGCTGCCATGGACCTTGGTAGACGTCGAAGTGGTCGACAGGGTATTCGCGGAGTTGCGCGAGCTTTCCGGCCTTCCGAGCGGTCCTGTGAGCCGCGCCAGATGGCGCCACCAGCCCTGTAGCCCGGCTCGGCCGGACTGACCTTGGCTCGACACAACGCCGGGCGCCGAGGTGCGAACGACGGCACTGTTACGATTCCGAATCGTGTTCGAAAATCTGCCGGGCTCTCGGGTAGCCACTCGCCCTGCGCCAGTGCAGCGTCGTGGGGTCGAGCGCGCGCAGGCCATTCTCGACGCGGCCGAGGCACTGCTCGGTGAGCAGGGTTACGAAGCGGCCACCCTGAAAGCGATCAGCGACCGGGCCCGCATTCCGCTCGCGTCGGTGTACCACTATTTCGCCGACCGGAATCAGGTCGATACCGAGCTGGCGCTGCGCCATACGCACGAGCTCGACGAGCGCCTCGACGCCGCGCTGAATCGCGCCGAGCCGGACACTCTGCGGGCGGTCTGCGACACGGTCATCGACGAGTTGCTGGCCTACTTTCGCGCGTATCCGAGTTTCGTCGAGCTCTGGTACGCGGGACGCAGCGCGCCGCTGCGCGAACTCGCGCAAGCATTCGACATGGCGCAGGCGAAGCGGCTCCGGCGCTTTCTCATCGAGCGCGATCTGATCCGCGCCGATGTTTCCGAACTCGTCGTTCAGCTCGCCCTCGAGGCCGGTGACCGGCTTTTCGACGTCGCGTTCCGTGACTCGTCGACGGGCGACCGCGCCACGATCGACGAAGCGCGACGCCTCGTCACCGCCTATCTCGAGACATACGCGCCGCAGGCCTGACGCAAGGATCGCGCCCACCCATCGCGCCGTCGCGAGGGTTCGGTGAGGTCGCCATGCCCATCCACAGGCAGCGCGCCTCGAACCCTCGCCGTGGTCGGGGCCTCAGCGAATATGCGGCGATAGCCTCGCCGGACACTCCTGCCTGCACGTTCGCGCGACCGCTCGGTGGGGTCGTGAGTACGAAATGCCAAGACCGGCGCCGCATTCGCTCGGCTCCGCGTCAGAGCCGATCGGCCCAACTGTTGACAGCGTCACTGAGCGTCCCCGCTCCGCTGCCCGCGTTGGTGACGAGCCGGTCGATGCCGCCGAGACGCCGATCGAGGTCGGCGATCACCGCGTGCACGCCGGCGCCGTCGGTCACGTCCAGCTCCGCCAGTTCGACGATGCGGTCCGGGTGCCGGGCGTGGATCTCGGCGCGCACGTCCTCGAGGCGGTCCAGCCGCCGGGCCGCCAGGCCCACGTCGTAGCCGAGGGCGGTGAACTGGCGGGCCATCTCCGCGCCGAGTCCGGAACTGGCGCCGGTGATCACGATGGTCCCGCGCCGCTGGGACGATCTGTTCGAGACGGTCACCGGGCGGCTCCGTACTTGCCGAGCTCGAGTCGAGCGACCATGCCGCGGTGCACCTCGTCGGGGCCGTCGGCGAGCCGGATCGCGCGGGCCGCGGTCCAGGCGGCCGCCAGCGGGAAGTCGTTGCTCAAACCGGCGCCGCCGTGGATCTGCATGGCGAAGTCGATGACCTGCTGCGCCATGTTCGGCACCGCCACCTTGATCTGGGAGACCTCCGACAGGGCGTGCAGCGGGCCGCCCTGGTCGAGCTTCCACGCGGCGTGCAGCACGAGCAGGCGCATGGAGTCGATCGCGATGCGGGCGTCCGCGATGCGTTCCCGATTGCCGCCCAGGTTGGCCAGCGGCTTGCCGAACGCGACGCGTTCCAGGCCGCGGCGGCAGGCGAGTTCGAGCGCGTACTCGGCCAGTCCGATGAGCCGCATGCAGTGGTGCACTCGACCGGGCCCCAGCCTGCCCTGCGCGATCTCGAAAGCGCGTCCCGGACCGGCGATGATGTTGCCGGCGGGCACGCGGACATCGGTGAAGGACACCTCGCCGTGCCCGTACGGCTCGTCTTGGAAGCCCATCGTGTCGAGCATCCGTTCCACCCGGACACCGGGGGTATCCCGCGGCACCAGCACCATCGAATGCCGTCGGTGGCGCTCGGCGTCCGGATCGGTCACGCCCATGACGATCAGGATTCGGCAGTCGGGGTGGCCGATCCCCGTCGACCACCACTTGCGGCCGTCGAGTACCACCTCGTCGCCGTCGAGGACCGCGGTGAGTTCCATGTTCGTAGCATCCGAGGACGCCACACCGGGTTCGGTCATGCAGAACGCGCTGCGGATCTCGCCCGCCAGCAGCGGGTCGAGCCAGTCCCGCTGCTGCTGCGGCGAGCCGTATTTCAGCAGGACTTCGGCATTGCCGGTATCGGGCGCATTGCAGTTGAACACGTACGGAGCCATGAAGGAGCGACTCATCGCCTCCGCCACCGGCGCGTAATCGGTATTGCTCAGACCCGCGCCGCCGCGGGTGCCGTACCGCTCGGCGTAGGGCCTCTCGTGACCCGCCGGGAGAAAGAGATTCCACAGTCCCTCGGCGCGGGCCCGTTCCCGCAATTCGGCCAGCAGGGGCAGTGGTTGCCACGGGTCACCACCCTCGGCGCGCGTTCGGGCGATCTGTCGGTGGTAGTCGTGCTCGATCGGGGTGACGTGCTCGTCGACGAAGGCGCGGACCGCCTCGGTGAGCTCGACGGCCCGCGGTGACGGAGAAAAGTCCATGGCCATGACCCTAGGAAGCAGTCCGGGCGAGGAGTTGACCGAACACGCCAACAAATTCACTGATCACGACACCGGGCCGGACACTGGACCCGCGGCATGGGTGCGTTCGACGGGTCTGCGTGGCGTGCGGACGGTCGTCGAACAGTTGGCGGTATCGCCCCGCAGCTCGCAGCGCCACCTCGCGGCGGAGGGCAAGACGTTCGCGACCGTCCTCGACGAAGCCCGCCGCGAGCGAGCCATGACCCTGCTGACCGAGTCCGACCTACCGCTGGCGCAGATCGCGTCCACCGTCGGACTGCACAGCTCGGCCACCCTCAGCCGATACGCCCGCCGGGACCACTCGGGGCCACGTTCGGAGCTGCACGGACCTCAATGATCGCCTGCCGCAGGCGTTTTCCCGAGTGAGCGATGGCAGCGAGCCCGGTCCGCCCGAGGCCGCCATTCGAATCACCTCGGCTATGCGTATACGTATACTCCAATCATGGTGGATCCCCTCAGCCTCGCAGTCGGCGCCGGCCTGGTGGGCGTCGGCTGGGTTTTCGGCCGGGTCGGGCACCGGCGAACCCGATCGGGCGCGAAAGCGCTCGCCCGCTGCGGTTGCGGTCACGACCTCGCGCTGCACGACCGCGCCACGGGCACCTGTCACGCCGAGACCTCCCGCAAGGGCACGCACGGTCTGCGGGAATGGGTCCGCTGCAACTGCCGCCGGTACACCGGACCGACGCCGCTGGAAGAAGTGTTCAGCTCTCCGATAGTCCCTCCGGAGTCCTAAGGGACAGAGGGGAATTCGCGTCGCCGACGCACTCGCCCTGCGTTCAGCGGGGCCGCCGATCAGGTCATGTCCGGGCGGCCCAAAATTGGCCAGAGCCTGCGGATGTCCCAGCGCACTTCGAATGCCCTAGCGCCATTCGAATGACCTAGCGCCCTGTGAATATCCCCGCTTCCTGCGAATGTCCCAGCGTCCTGCGAATTGCCCATGGCGCCCGGATCACGAACCGATCCGGGCGCTGAAAGGGAACTAGCGGCAAGGGCTTACGGCGAGTTCCGGATTTCCTCGGCGTGTCCCGCGTGCACGGCCAGTTCGTCGAGGAACCGGTCGATGCTGTCCGACACGGCTTCGGGCGAGTCGAGACGTTCGGCCACCACGGACTCGGTGCGGTCGAGCACCGCCGCGGTCAGGTCCTGCCCGAGCTCCGCGCGCAACTGCCGATTCACCTGCGCCACGCGGTCCTCTCCGTAGCCGCGCACCCAGGCGACCTCGGCGGCCGCGGTCTTGCGCAGCTCCGCGATGATGCGTTCCGCGTCGGCGCGGGCCTCCTCGCGGATCTGAGCCACCTCGGTGCGCGCCGTCGCGGCCGCTTCGGCGAAAGCCCGCTCGGCCGCGGCCAATCGGGTCGTTGCCTGCGAACTCTCCTCCAGTTGTCCGCGAATCGTCTGCTGGGACCGCAGCATCGCCGCTTTCACTTGCGGCACAACCCATTCGACGAGCGCACCGACGATGACAGCGAAACCGAGCAGCTGACTCAGGAATACCGGCCAGTTCCAGGTGATGTCATAGATACCGTCACGCTCGCTCACCGGCGCCACCTCCGATCACGCGGTCGGCCAGCTCACGAGCCAGCGGATCGATGTGTCCGCGCAGCCGCGCGGCCGCCGCGTCCGCGTCGGCCCGCAGCCGCGTCACGGCTCCGGCGACCATCTCGTCGGACTCTACCCGCGCCCGCTCGCGCGCCGCGTGCAGGACCGCGCGACCTTCGTGTCTGGCCTGTTCGCGCACCCGCGCGGCCTCGCCGCGCGCCTGCGCCACCGAGGACCGCACCCGGCCCTCGGCCGCCTCGAAGAGCTCCCGCGCTCGCTGCCCGTCGAGGGCGGTCTCGGCGACGCGGGCTTGCCGCTCGGCGAGCACATCGCGGATCGGTGGCACCACGAACAACCAGACGACCGCGAGCACGAGCAGGAAGATCGACAGTTCGACGAAGAAGGTGCCATTGGGAATCAGAAAGTTCTGTCCCGCAAGGGTTTGCGTGCTCATGTCATTACTTCCCCGGCGCGGCGAAGGCGAACAGCGCCATGAACGTCAGGTTGATGAAGTAGACGGCGTCCACCAGGCTGACCGCCATCAGATAGTTGCCGCGCAGCCTGCCCTCGGCCTCCGGCTGCCGGGAAACGCCGTTGATCAGCGCCGAACCCGCCATACCGTTGCCGTATCCCGCGCCGATCGCACCGCCGACCATCATCAGCCCGCCCGCGAGCAGGGCCGCCGCCTGGACGATCGTCTCATGGGTCACGTCTGCCATTTCATTCTCCCTTTCCCCGTTGATCTAGGAATGCGTGGCCGGAATACGAAGGCGCCCGGCGCGGTTCAGTGGTTCTCGTGCTCGCGCACGGTGGCCTGACCGAAGTAGAGGATGGTGAGCAGCGCGAAGATGAAAGCCTGAACGATCCCCACGAACAGGTCGAACAGCTTCCATGCGGCGTTCGGTGCCCAGCTGAGCCAGGCCGGGAGCAGCGCGATCACCGAGATCATCACCCCGCCGGCGAACATATTGCCGAACAACCGCAGCGCCAAGGAGAGCGGTTTCGCCAATTCCTCGATGACGTTGATGAAAACCATTGGGCCCCAGCCCGTGTGCCCCTTCAGCACCTGCTTCACATGGCCGATCGGGCCGCGCCGCGCCACGCCCGCGGCCTGGTAGCAGACGAACACGAACAGGGCGAGCGCGTAGGTGAAGTTGACGTCGGCGGCCGGTGGTTCGATGAGCTCACCGTCACCGTATTGCACTGGTAGCATGGACAACCAGTTCGACAGCAGTACGAAGACGAACAGCGTCACCGCCAACGGCAGCACGAAGGGCGCGACCCGAAGGCCGACTGCGCTTTCCACCTGGCCGCGCAGCTGCACCGTCACGGTTTCGAAGAACAACTGCACCCCGTTCGGGACGCCGGACGTCAGCCTGACGCGCAGCCAGAACGCGAGTCCCAGTACGACAGCGGCCGCGACAACGGTGGCGAGAATGGTGTCCACGTGGAACGCCATATCGAAGGCGTATGCCATTTCATGGTGTCCACTTCGACTTTCGTCATCGCGCACCTCGCACTACCGGCGCCGAGACGGCGAGCAGAACGGCCAACTGGAAAGCCACCAGCCCGAGGAGGATGCCGAATCCATCCGGCCGCGCGAGCACCCCGACGATCAACGCGAATCCCGTGACACCGAACAACCGCAACCCGCTCGTCGCCGCCAACCACTGCTTGCCCGACGCGATGTCACCTGCCGAAATCCGGGCGACGGCGAGCCGGGTGAGCCACGCGTTCAGATGTCCCAATCCCATTCCCGCGCAAACGAATAGCCCCAACGCCAACCGATCCAGCATCCCGGCCACCGCCATAACCACGGTTCCCACTCCGACGGAGACGATGATCGGACGACGGTCCGCACCGACCGACATGATCCCTCCCATAGCAAATGATGTGATGATCCGCAGTAGAAGAACTACATTCGGTCACACCATCATTCTCTCTTACTACTGGCCGTAGTACAAGAGTTTCGGACAAATCGGACATCCACTCCCCCGTCGAACCTCAGCGGGCGGCGTCGTTCGATATACGCGCGGATCGGCCGGGACGATGCGCTCGACCCGACCGACCGGCGAAGGGTTAGAACATGCCGTTCTGATTCAACGCGTCCTCGGGGATGTCCTGCATGACGTCCCAGTGCTCGGCCAACCTGCCGTTGTCGAGGCGGAAGATGTCCATGATCGCCACTCCGCGCCGACCGGGGACACGGACCGCGTGGACGTGCGCGACGACGTAATCGCCCTCGGCCACCAGGCGTTCGACCTTCACGGACAGTGCGGGGAACGTCTGCCCGAGAAACGCCAGACGCGCTCGAAGCCCTTCGACGCCGTCCGCGATGAGTGGGTTGTGCTGGATGTAATCGTCGGACAGGTATCGGCGCGCGGCGCCGAAATCCTTTCTGTTGAAGGCAGCTTCGTAGAAGGCCGCCACGATCTCTTTGTTCGACTCGAGGGTGTTGCCAGTGGTCATCACATCGGCTCCATGACTGAACGGCTGTAGCGCTACAACCGTAGCGCTACAGCGGTTCGAATACAATGACGCCCATGGCGGAGGATCAGGCAGACAACCGGCGATCGCGCGGACGCAATCCGCGCGGCCAAGGCGAGCGCTTGCGCGAGGAGATCTTGGTCGCCGCGATGCGGATACTCGACGAACTCGGCGACGACCAAGCACTGTCCATGCGCACGGTGACACGGGCGATCGGCATCGCCGCCACGTCGATCTACCTCCACTTCGACGATCGGGACGCCTTGGTGCTCGCGGTGTTGAACCGGTGTCACGACGATCTGATGCGAGCCATGGCGGAGGCCGAGTCGAGCCATGCCGACCCGGCAGACCAATTACGCGCTCGCACAATGGTTCTCGGCGAATGGGCGGATCAGCACCCGGGGCTGTACGCGGTACTGCACGAGAGTGCCCTGAACCAGCGCACGGATATGGCTTTCCGGAAGGAGCTGGCCGACGGCACCGTCGCCGCGGTGCGGCGGTGCATGGACGCCGGGCTCGTTCCGGCCGGGGACGCCGCGACGATCGCGCTGGACCTGCGAGCCGCGGTGCACGGTGCGGTGTCGATGCGTCTGCATCAACCGGATCAGCCGTGGCCGCCGCTCGAGGAACAGGTCGAGCGCTTCCTCACCAAGCTCGTCGGTATACGGCCGTGACGGGACGGACGGACCGCGGGGGAGCCGCGCGAAGCTCGAATCCGATCACTTTCGCCAGAAGAAGTGGTGCGTCACCCCGCTCGGACTCGGAATCCGCTCCAGGTGGAAGCGGTCGGTGAGTTCGCCGGGGCTCGTCCACAACCTTTCACCGCGACCGAGTTCGACCGATGCGACGGCGACGTGCATCGTGTCGATCAGGTCGGCGTCGAGGAATTCACGGACCGTGGCGACGCCGCCGCCGATGCGCACGTCCTTGCCTTCGGCGGCGTCGAATGCTTGCGCCAGCGCCTCCTTCGGCGATGCGTCGAGGAAGTGGAACGTGGTCTCGCCCAAGGTGAACGAGGGCCGCACGTGGTGGGTGAGGACGAACACCGGTGTGCGGAACGGCGGTTCGTCGCCCCACCAACCCTGCCAGTCGTAGTTCTCCCACGGGCCACGCTGCGGACCGAATTTGTTGCGCCCCATGATCTCCGCGCCGATGTTGTTGCGGAAGTCGCGGGCGCAGTAGTCGTCGAGGCCGTAGGTGCCGCCGGGTTCGGTCCGGGTGGGCCAGTGCGCGGTGGCGCCCGCCCAGGAGAAGAGAGCACTCGGGTCGGCGTGGCCGAACGGGCGCTCGAAGCTCTGCCCCTCCCCCGAACCGTATCCGCCACTGGACACGTCGAAGTTCTGAACGCGGACCAACATCCTGGCCAACCGTCTCGCGAAACTCGTCGACGCGGGCCTGCTCACCCGCCACGACGACCCGAGCCACCGCCAGAAGGTCGAGTACCACCTGACCGAGGCGGCGATCCAGCTCGTCCCGGTCATGGCCCAACTGGGAGCGTGGGGCGCACGCTGGTTGGCCACGACGCCCGAACTGACCGTCCGCGCCGAACTGCTCGCCGCGGGCGGTCCCCCGCTCTGGGAACGATTCATGGCCGAACTCCGCGCCACCCATCTCTCCGGAGCTCCGACGCCGGCCGACGGAGTGCTCGCGGAACTGACCGCCGCCTACCAGGAAGCAGTTGCGGCCGCCGACTCCAACGGCGAATAGAGGCCCGACGCGGCCGCCCGACGACCCTTGATGTCTTTCGGCTGAGGAATCGGTCAGCGCGGCGGCGCGGCCAGCCCGGCGAAGACGATCGACAGCACCCGCTGTCGCCGATCGGAATCCCACCCGCCTCGCACCGCACCCTGCGTAGTGCTGATCAGCAGCGCGAGGACATCGTCGGCGGTGACGCCCCGATCCACAGTCCCAGCGGCCTGGGCCTTGACCAGCAATCTCGCCAGCGTGTCGGCAAATCCGCCGATCGCGCCGTCGATGGGTACGGCGGTCCCCACACCGGCGAGCAGTTCGACGATCGTCTTCCTCTCCGCCGCCTCGGCAACGAGATGCGCGAAGAACGTGAACAGCGCGGTGGCGGGATCACCGTCGCGAAGGAGCCGGTCCGCTTCCTCCCCGAGCCGTCGCAGCAGGTCTTTGACGATCGCGGCCAGCAGCTCCTGCTTGGTGGGGAAATGACGGAAGACCGTGCCGACCGATACCCCTGCGCGCCGGGCGATTTCCTCGGTCGACCCCGCGACGCCTTGGTCACCGAAGACCTGCTCGGCCGCGGCGAGGACGCGGGCACGGTTGCGCCGCGCGTCCGCCCGGCGCGGTGCGGCATTGCCGGATTCGTTGGACGCCAACGATTCCCATCCTTCCGCGGACTCTGGACAAACGGAGTGCTGACTCATATTCTCAGAACGAAAGCGGAGTCGCCACTCATCTTGTGGCTGCGCCAGTCGACGGGGGAAGGAACCAACTCATGACGACCACGACCGAGCAGACGTCGGCCGAGCGGCTGTTTCACCGATTCCTCCGCCATGTGCTCAGCGATCCCGCTGAATCCATCGATACGAACCTGTGGGCGACCGACGTGGTCATCGAAGTCCCGTTCGCTCCCGGCGGGATGCGACGGATCGAGGGACGCGACCGATTCCTCGCGCTCGCCGAAGAGGGACGCCGTGCACTCCCGGTGCGCTTGGAAGAGGTCCGCGACGTCGTCGTCCATCGCAGCGTCGACCCGGACGTCGTCATCGGCGAATACGAGCTGGCAGGCACCCTCACCGCGACAGGGCAGCCCGCCTCGGCACGGTTCATCAGCGTGCTCACCGCGGGCAACGGGCAGATCGTGCACTGGCGTGAGTATCAAGACACCCTCGCGATGCTCGCCGTGCTGGGCTCGCAGCCGGCTTGATCACGACAGCACCAACGATTCGACGCAACGACCGTACTCCTGTCGAGGTCGCGCCGCCCTGAGCGAGCGGCCAGGCGCGGTCTGAGCAGGACTGATCACCTGGGGCGATCCCGCCGACCACAGCGGACGGCAGGGCGGATCTGGCGGTATCGCCCCGCGTCCGGTGATTGCGCACACGCCGAAAATAGGTATGTCCCCGGTAGCTCTACCGTCGCGCGTCCCCGCGCCGAGCACGACGCTGTACTTCGACACAGCGGTCACGATCAGGCCAGGACGTCTCATGGAGCATTACAAGACAGACACAGGACGGTGCGCGGGCGAAACCAACCAGCGGCGCGATCGGACGACGTTGATGATCCGGCGGTGCACCAGCTGCGCGACACTGCTCGCGCCGCTGACCAGGACGTGTTCGTCGTGTCAGTCGCCGGCGCTGGAGTGGGTCTCCTCGTCCGGCGAGGGGTCGGTCGTGTCGTGGAAAGTGCTGCATCGCCCAGCGGACAGCAGTTCGGGCGAGTGGGAGACCTCGACGATCGCCATCGTCGAGCTCGATGACGGCCCCTGGCTCTACACCACGCTCGAGGGCGAGATCCCCCCGCCCTCGGACGAGCCGGTGCGTGTGCGGTTCGAGCCCCAGCCCACCTCCGACCGGTTCCCGGTGTTCACCACCAACCTGCCCGTCGATCTGCCTCGAGCCGGAACCGGCAGATCCGAATGCAGACACGCGATCAATCCGAAAGGTAGGACAGTGAAGGCTCCGACGACCAACGAGAACACCTACGACTCGACCTGGGTTCGGTCGTCACTACACCAATGCGATTTCCTGGCGGCGACGAGATCGCTCGACGCCGACGAGAGGTCCTTGGTCAGGTTCGCTATCCGATGGGCCCCGTTCGGCGGCGCAGGCGCGGGTGAACTTCTCGTCACCTTCGGCGTCACCCGCTGGCGATTCGTCCAGATGATCAGCGACGCCCTCCGCCCGCGCACCGGAGACAACCAGAACGTACGCACCATCAAACGCAACCTCCTGGACGCCCTGAAGTGGGGCTGGCGCGTATATCCGGACTCCTCCGTCGGTCACCGGTGAAGCGGGCCGGTCTGCTCTGCGCGAGAACGCCGTTCGTGGTTTCGACCGGTATCGAGCCCCTGCGGTAGCTGAGGTCGCGTGGTGGTAACAATCGTTCGTGGCCGGGTGCGGAGCTGCTAGATTTGCGGGGATTCGCCGTCGACATGCCGTTTCTACGACCGTATGAGCGTCAGGGAGGCAGGACGATGAAGGCGTTCGTCATGAAGGCGATCGGGTCGGTGGGGTTCACCGAGAAACCCGTCCCCGAGCCCGGCCCGTTCGATGCCGTCGTACGGACCACCACAGCCCTGATCTGCACATCCGACTCGCACACCGTCCGCGGTGGTATCGGGCCGCGGGAAAACCTGACCTTGGGTCACGAGGCCGTCGGGGTGGTGCACGCGGTCGGTAGCGAGGTGGAGCACATCCGTCCGAACGACCGTGTCCTCTGCGGCGCGATCACCCCGGATTGGGGTGATGCGGCCTCGCAGAACGGGTTTCCTTCCCAGTCGGGTGGACCACTCGGCGGTTTCAAGTTCGCCAACTCCAAAGATGGTGTTTTCGCCGAGTATTTCCACGTCAACGATGCCGATGCGAATCTCGCGGTCATTCCGGACGGTGTCCCGGATGAGTGGGCGGTGTATTGCGCCGACATGCTGTCGACCGGATTCATGGGCGCGGAGAAAGGCAACATCCCGATAGGCGGCACCGTGGCCGTCTTGGCGCAGGGGCCGGTGGGCTTGATGGCGACGGCGGGAGCGAGATTGCGCGGTGCGGGTCTGATCATCGGTGTGGAGTCGGTGCCGGAGCGTCAGTTGTTGGCCCGCGCATACGGCGCGGGCGAGATCATCGATTACACGAGCGAGGATGTCGTCGAGCGTGTCCTCGAACTGACCGGCGGCGAGGGCGTCGACACCGCGATCGAGGCGCTCGGCGCCGATGCCACCTTCCAGACGGCGGTGAAGATCACCAAGCCGGGCGGAACGATATCCAACCTCGGGTACTTCGGCGACGGAGAATTCGTCCGGATCCCCCGGGTGGAATGGGGAGTCGGCATGGCCGACAAGACGATCGCGAGCGGACTGTGTCCGGGCGGCAGGCTCCGCATGGAGCGTCTGCTGCGCGTCCTGGAGTCCGGTCAGGTCGATCCGACGCCCATGACGACACACGAATTCGCTTTCGAGGACATGGAGCAGGCGTTCGAGATCTCGGACAAGAAACTCGAGGATGTCGTGAAAGTGCTGATCCGTTTCGGCTGACGACCGCCGCCACTTCGCTTGCCCGCTGCCGGGGAAGAGGTGAGATGCACGATCCCGATCCACCGTTGAGGCCGATTCGCCGCCGAGACGGATACCTCCCGCTCGAGGACTACGGGCTGATCGGAGACGGCGCGACCGCCGCACTCGTGGGTGTGGACGGCACGATCCCCTGGCTGTGCATTCCACGCTTCGACGCCGAACCACTGTTCTGCGGACTGCTCGATCACGAGCGCGGCGGGTCTTTCACCGTCGCGCCCGCGAACTTGCTCGAAGGCCGCCAGCGGTATCAACCTGACACCGGCGTACTGGAAACCGAGCTGCGCTGTGAAACCGGAGTCGTCCGGTTGACCGATGCGATGGCTCTGCGCTCCGGCGCCGACCTCGGCGACGACGCTCCGGCCAACCGCGCCGAACTCGTTCGCTCGGCGGTCGTCCTCGACGGACACGTCCGTTTGCACGTCGATATCTCGCCGCACGGCGGCGGCGAGGTGCGGCAGGTGTTCAGCGGTCTCGAGATCCGCGCGAAGTCGCAACCGCGCCTGCGGCTGCATCTGCGCGGCAACCGGCCGATGACCGGCCTGCACAGCACCTACGACCTGGAACAGGGAGAACGGCTCGACCTGGTGTTGTCCTGGGGACGATTCCATCGCCACCACCGGTTCGACGCCCCGTCGATGCTGTACGACACCGCGCACGCGTGGCGCTCCTGGTTGGCGGGCTGCAATTACGACGGCCCGCGCAAACCCCTGGTCCGGCGGGCGGCGATCACCCTCAAGCTCTGCGACCACTGGGTCAACGGCTCCGTTGTCGCCGCACCGACCTCCTCGATCCCGGCGCCGATCGGCGGCATCCGCAACTGGGACTACCGCTATGTCTGGATTCGCGACGCGGCCTACGCCGTATACGCCTTACGCCGCATCGGCTTTCAGGGCGAGGCCGATGCGTTCCTCGGATGGGTTCTCGACGCGTTCGAACGCAGCGACGGGCCCCGCATCATGTACGACATCGACGGCGACCCCGTACCCGACGAGACCGAGGCCACCGATCTGGAAGGCTATCGGCGCTCGGCTCCGGTCCGCTGGGGTAACGGCGCCGCCGACCAACGCCAGCACGACGTCTACGGCGAGATTCTCGATTGCGCCGACCAGTGGCTGCGCTCCGGCGGAGAGATACAGCCGGTGCTGTGGTCGAGCCTGGCCCGCTTGGCCGATGCGGCCGGTCGGTCGTGGGAGGAACCGGATCAAGGCATCTGGGAAGTGCGCAGCTCAGGCCGCGCGTTCACCTACAGCGCAGCACTGTGCCAGGTCGCGCTGGACCGAGCCGCCGCGATCGGCGAACGCTTCCGCCTGCCGGGGCCCGTCGGCACGTGGCGCGCCACCGCCGCTCACATCCGCGAATCCATACTGAAACGCTCGTGGGACGATCGCGCGCAGACGCTCAGCGCGCATCTCGACGGCGGCGGAGCCCTCGATGCGAGTTTGCTCGCGCTGCCGCTGCGGCATGTCGTCCCCGCCGATCACCCGCGCATGGTGGCGACGACCGCGGCCGTCGCCGATCGCCTCGGCGCCGGAGACGGTTTGCTGTACCGCTACCTGCACGACGAATCACCCGACGGCCTGCCCGGCGACGAAGGCGCCTTCGTCCTGTGCAGCTTCTGGTTGGTCGACAACCTGACCCTGCAAGGCCGCATCGAGGAAGCCGAGCAGCTCTACGACTCATTGTGCGACCGCGCCAGCACGGTGGGCCTGTTCTCCGAGCAGATCGACCCCTCCACCGGCGCGTTCATGGGCAACTTCCCGCAGGCGTTCAGCCACATCGGCGTCATCGCCAGTGGCGTGAACCTCGCACGCGCAAAGGCGGACCGGCGATGATCCAGCGACTTGTCATCTTCGGCGGCACAGGCGATCTCACCGGACGCTATCTCCTGCCGGGGCTGGCCGCACTGTACGAGTCCGGAAAGCTCGATCCGAGCTTCCGGATGGTGTGCGCCGATCTGAAAGACTGGGACGACGAACAATTCCAGGCATGGGCTGACGCCCACCTCGATCAGCATGCCGCCAACACCGCGGCCGCTAGCAGGCGAGCGATCACAGCCGCCGCACGATACCGGCGAGCCGATATTCAGAACCCGCTGGAGGTGGCCGAAGCGATCGCCGGTGACGGTCCGGTGGCCCTCTACCTGGCGCTGGCTCCCGCATTGTTCCCCGCGGCGATCCAGACGCTGCACAGCGCGCACCTGCCCGAGGGCAGCAGGCTCGTGCTCGAGAAACCGTTCGGCGAGGACCTCACCAGCGCCGAGACTCTCAACCATCTACTGGCGGACCTGGTCCCGGAACAGGCCGTCTTCCGGGTGGACCACTTCCTCGCCATGACGACCGTGCAGAACCTGCTCGGCAGCAGGCTGGCCAATCGCGTCCTCGAATCCCTCTGGAACAGCGCGCACATCGCGAAAGTCGAGATCATCTGGGACGAGACGCTCACCGTGGAGGACCGGGCCGGGTACTACGACAACGTCGGGGCGCTCGAGGACATGGTGCAGAACCATCTCCTGCAATTGCTGTGCCTAGTGGCCATGGAACCTCCGATCACGCTGTCCGAACGCGATCTGCGCGACCGCAAAGTCGACGTGCTGCGCTCGATACGCACCCTCACCGACGACGACATGCCACGCCGCACACGCCGAGCCCGCTACAGCGCGGGCACGATCGGCGATCGACAGGTCCCCTCCTACGCCGACGAGCGCGGCGTCGACCCGCAACGGCGCACCGAGACCTTCGCCGAAATAGAACTGGCACTCGACAATTGGCGGTGGTCGGGAACGGCGTTCGTGCTGCGCACCGGTAAGGCCCTCGGCGCGGACCGCAAAGAAGTCGCGATCCACTTTCGTCCCGTACCCCACATGCCCTTCGGCGACGAGGGGTCGACATCACCGAACGTCCTGCGGTTCACGCTCGACCCCGAGGGCCTCACCCTCGCTCTCACGGTCGTCGGATCCACCGTGGGCACCCTGGTCCCGCTCACGATGACCGCGCCGATCCACCCGCCGGAACTTCCCGCTTACGGACGGCTCCTGCTGGATGTCCTGACCGGAAACCCGGCGCTGTCCATCCGCGGCGACGAAGCGGAACAGGCATGGCGGGTCGTCACTCCGATCATTTCCGCTTGGTCGCGCGACCTCGTGCCGCTCGACCACTACCCTGCGGGCTCGCTCGTACCGAGCGGTGTCGGCGACATCCGATGAACGCCTCGGACACGCCCGGCCATCCACCGCCACCGTGCATCGTCGTCATGGGTGTTTCCGGGACCGGAAAACTACGATCGCTCGCCTGCTGGCCACGGCTCGGCATTCCCTTCGCCGACGCGGACGACTTCGACCGACCGGCGAACGTCGCCGAGATGTCCTCGGGCGCCCAGTTGGACGACAGCGATCGCGGACCCTGGCTCGCCGCGGTCGGTCGCTGCCTCGCTTGTTCGAGAAGCCACCGGCACACCGCAATCCGAATAGTTTCGGCATTCCTCGCGCGGCGGTGACGAGCGGCCTCCCTTGGACCGGCGCGTGCCCGTCGTATATTCAACTCCCGCACCGTCGATCAGGAATACTGCGCAACCCAGCGTCGCTCCGGCCGACCGGATCGGCTGCGTCACCCCTTCACCTTGTCGGAGAGGTTCGAATCATGCGTTTTTCCCACTCTGTCGTAGCCGCGGTGGTTGCAGTCCTGCCTGTCGTGTTTCCGGCCGCTCCGCCAGCGGCGGCGGCGCCCGCCGGCGGCATCGTCGACCGAGAGGTCACGTTCTCGGTCCGCAACGTGAACGAATCGGGCGTGCCGTGCGGAACCGACGGCGGAACCTATACGGTGCACGGCCACCTCACCGGTCCGGCGGACGCGTTGGCCGGGGGCACCGCCGCCGGCGCGTCGCTGTATCTGCACGGTCTCGAGCTGGGCGAGTGGTTCTGGCGGTTCGGCGATGTGCCCGGCTACGACCACGCGCGGGAGATGGCCGAGCGCGGGCACGTGTCGGTCACCGTCGACCGGCTCGGATACGGCGCCAGCGGTCAGCCGCAGGGAACGCTCAGTTGTGTGGGCGGTCAGGCGACCATCGCCCATCAAATAGTGCAGGACTTGCGATCCGGCGACTATTCGGCGGACGGCGGTGCGGTGGCCTTCCAGCGCGTCGCGCTGCTGGGCCATTCGCTCGGCGGCGCGGTCACGCAGGTCGAGGCATATTCCTTCGGTGATGTGGACGCCATCGGTGTCTTTTCGTATTCGGATCTGGCCCTGACCCTCGAGCAGCTGGCCGGCACCCTGTCGTGGGGATCCACCTGCCTCACCGGTGGACAGCGATCCTCGGCAGGCGCCGCGGGCTACAGCTACCTGACGCCGAGTGTCGAAGCCTTTCAACAGGATTTCCTGGCTCAGTCGCCACCGGACGTGCGGGCCGCCGCAACCCCGCTGCGTGCGCTGAACCCGTGCGGTGACATGGCCTCCCTTACCGAGGCGACCCTGATCGACCCGCTCCGCTTGGGCGCGATCACCGTGCCGGTCCTGGTTCTGACCGGCACCCGGGACCGGGTGTTCGACGTGGATCGGGCTCGCTTCCAAGGCAATCTCTACACCGGCAGCGCGGACGTCACCACCGTCGTCCTGGACGGTGCGACCCATGGCCTGACCATGGAGCCGACGGCCGCGCGGTTCCGGGATGACCTCGGCTCCTGGTTGGCTGCCCGTGGGTTCTGAATGGCGGGGTTCTGTCTGTTGATGGACGACGGGATTCGGCGCGGATACCACGCGCGCGGGTGACGAACGAGCCGGGGCGCGCCGAGTGATGGCGCGCCGCATCGAATGGTTCGAAATATGTCTCGCCGACCGCAAACATCCCGCGACTCCTACCGCGCCTGCACGACCATGGGAAGCTCGGCAATATATTCAACCAAGTGGTTGACGATCACCGTCCGAGGCGCGCATACTCAACCATGTGGTTGAACATGAATCCGATCAGCTGGACGCGCTGTTTCACGCGCTGTCGCACCCCACGCGGCGGGCCATGTTGCGCAGGCTGGCCGATGGCGAGCACAGCGTCGGCGAGCTGGCCGAGCCGTACGCGATGACATTGGCCGGGGCGTCCAAGCACATTCAGGTGCTCGAGCGCGCGGGGTTGGTGCGGCGCACGGTGCACGGTCGGGTTCACGTCTGCCGCCTCGACGCGCGGCCGATCCGGGACGGCGCCGAGTGGATGCGCTTCTACGAGCGCTTCTGGACCGAACGACTCGACAGGCTCGAAGAACTACTCCGAACCGAGGACGAAACATGACAGCACAACAGATTTCCGACTACGGCACCGTGACCGAACCCGGCGCGGTGCGCATGGAACGGCTGCTGCCCGGCCCCATCGAGCGGGTGTGGCGGTACCTGACCGACGCGGAGCTGCGGCGCACCTGGCTGGCGGGCGGCGAGATGGCGCAGGCGGCGGGCGGATCGGTCGAATTGGTCTTCCGCAATTCCGAACTCACCGACGCCGACGATCCGGCGCCGCCGCAGTACGCGAACGAGCACCGCATGCGGGGCGAGGTGCTGGCGTGGGAGCCGCCGCGGCTGCTGTCGTTCACCTGGGGCGACGGCTCGGAGGTGACGTTCACCCTGGAACAGGTCGGCGAACAGGTCAGGCTGGAACTGAACCACCGCCGGCTCCCCGATCGCGGCACCCTGCTCAGCGCCTCCGGCGGCTGGCACACCCACCTCGACCTGCTCGTCGCCCGGCTGTCGGGGGGCACGCCGGAACCGTTCTGGCCCAAGCACGCCCGGCTCGAGGCGGAATACGCCGAACGCATTCCGGAGTAGCGGGGCCCGGCCGCCCTGCTCGGTCCGCGGGCAGGGCGGCGCACGGCTCGCGAACTGTTCGATGAATGCGGAGACGATGCGCTCGACGGGGCCGGGCAGGTTGTGGCCGCGTGTCGCGCGGCGGGCATGCCACTCGGCGATCCAACCCGAGGTCTGAGCATTTCCAACCCGCGGGAGGAAGATCTTTCGCGCACGCTGCGAGAAGAGTTGAAGGTGTCATTCCGGGATGCCTTTCCGGGTGTCCCGAAAGCGCTCAGTTGAAGGAAAGATCATGAAATCAACCAAATTCCGCGCAGCCGTCGCAGCGGTAGCGGTGGCACCTATGATCGCCCTCGGCTCAGGCGTTGCTACCTCAGCCCCGGCAGTCGAACCCCCCGCGCCCGTTCAGATCGCGCCCGTCTCGGACCCGGTTCCCGCACCCGATCAAGTCCAACCGGCCTTGTTGTGGTGGAACCCGTTCTTGTGGTGGGTATGCTTCGTCTTCCCGATCTTCCCCCTCGGTACGGGCATCTGCTTGGTATAACTCGCAACGTCGCGACAATGCCGAGTACGCCGCGCGTCACTCACCACCAGGTGTGGTGACTTGTAGTAATAGTGCTTGAACAAGGACAAGCACTTCGACCGGATTCGATGCCAGAGAAAACACAACGACAAGGCCTGAGGCCGTCGCGCCGATAGGTCTTGTGCGAAAAGAAAATGTGCCGACGTCATTCGCGCCGCACGGGAGCATCGCGGCCCCAGCGATGGGATGGACATGTTCAGGAAACTCGCAGTGGCCGCCATCGCACTCGCGGCAGGCGTAATGCCGGCCGGGGCGCAAGTAGGCATCGCGCATGCCGCGGACCCGGCGGTGCTCGGCGGCGGCTCTGGCATCATCGTCGCCGACCAGGGCATCTGCACGCTCACCACGATCGGGCACGATGCCGCTGGCCGGCTGGTCGGCCTCACCGCGGGTCACTGTAGTGCGGCGGGTGACTCGATCACCGCCGACGCCAACCGCGACGCCGGCGTCGTGGGCACCTTCGCCTACACGAACGCGGACATGGATTACGCCGTCATCGAGTTCGATGCGGAGCGCGTCGTCCCCGTGAACCGGGTGGGCAACACGACGATCACCGATTTGGGCGGTCCGGCGCAGTTCCCGGATATCGCCTGCAAGCAGGGCTACACCACGGGCCAGACCTGTGGACTGGCCTACGGCGATGTGTTCCAGACCAACAACTGGGCATGGACCCAGATCTGCGTCCTCCCCGGCGACTCCGGCGCGCCGGTCGTGGTCGGGACGACGTTGGTCGGCATGGTCAACGGCTACCTGTACGTGCCGTGCCTCGGACCGCAATTGGGCGGGAACATGGCCGCCATCATCGATGACATCGACGCACGCGGCGGCGTCGGCGCGGGCTTCCACCCGATCTAGCGCGCCACCGCACAGACGGAAAGGAGTCGCCGCCTTCGCGGCCGCGGCGCCGAGGCCGCGAACCGGACATCACCGAACTACCGGCCGGGGCCCTACCCGATCGTGGTAGTCGATCACGCCGCTCTCCATGGCACGTTCGACCAGGAACACTCGTTTCTGATTCGGCGGCAGGGCTTCGACGTCGAAAATCTTGAACAACGCTCGCATGTGGGTTTTGACCGTCGCGACGCTCAGGCACAGATCATGGGCAATCTGCCAGTTCGACGCGGGGTAGGTGAACGTGGTCTGCGAGTCGTACGGGCGGCACAGCGCTTCCAGAATCAGATATTGGGCGTCGGTCAGCGCATTCCGGGTCGGCAGCCTGACCTGGACCACCGTTTTCTCGTCCTCGGACGGTCGACCGTCGGTGAAGACGAACACCGATTTTCCGAGGCGAATCGAATCGCCGGACTCGAGTTTCCGGAATCCGCCGATCCGTTCGCCGTTGACGAAGGTCCCGTTCATCGACAAACCGTTGTCGATGACGACCCAGCGGCCGCCGACGCGTTCGATGATGGCGTGCAGACGTGAAACGGTCGCATCGGCCGTCACGGTGATATCGGCGGCCTCCGACCGCCCGATCGTCATCCGGGTGGCGCCGTGATCGAGTGGAATCTCGCGCCAGCCGCCGTGCCGGTCCCGATGGCCCAGAGTGGCACCACCGTCCGGCTGTGGTCGCGCACGCTCATGTACTGCTGAGTACGATCCGTTCCACAGCGCCTGTTGTCCATATGGCGTGGCCATGATGCGTGTTCCCGATCCGAAGTACCGTCATCACAACGAGCACCCCGACCCATAACACAGAATGCGCTATCTTTCGGCAAATTGCACGTGGTCAGCGCCTCGAAGTGCGGAATTCGGGGGGACCGTTCGTGCCAGTAGTCCAATTTTCACGCTTCGTCCGGACCTCGAGTGGATGCCTGCCGACCCCTCACGGGCGGAAGACGACCCTGACGCACCCTTCACGCCTGTTCTCGAACAGGTCGTAGCCGCTGACCGAGTCCTCGAGCGGCATGTCGTGGGTGATCAGATATGCCGGGTCGAGCTCCCCGCGGCGGACGTAGTCGAACAACAGCGGCACGTACCGCTGGCCGTACTGCTGCGCGGTGCGGATGGTCACGTTCTTGGTGGTCACCGCACCCATCGGGAACTTGTCCAGCAGGTCGTAGACGCCGAGCACCGCGACGACACCGCCCTTGCGAACGGCCAGAATCGCCTCGCGCAGCGCCGTCGCGCGATCGGTCTCCCCGTGCAGCAGCTGTTTGGCGCGGTCGTAGATCCGGTGCAGACCTGTACCGTGCCCACCCATCCCGACGGCGTCTATGCATGCGTCGGGTCCTCGCCCGCCGGTCGCTTCGCGCAGCGCCTCCGGCACGCTCTCCACGGCGGTGCAGTCGATCGTCTCCGCGTCGAACTCCTTGCGCGCCATGGCTAGCCGTTCGGGCAGCCGATCGATGATCACCACCCGTTCCGCGCCGAGCAGGCGCGCGCTGTGACCGGCCATCAGACCCACGCCGCCGCTCCCCCACACCGCGACGGTGTCGCCGGGGGAGATGTCGCAGAAGTCGGCGCCCATGAATCCCGTCGGCACCGCGTCCGACAAGAACAGCGCCTGCTCGTCGCTCACTTCCTCCGGGACTGCGAAGCAGTTCACGTCCGCGAACGGCACCCGGACGTACTGCGCGTGCGAGCCCTGATATCCACTGAGCGGGTGGCTGGACCCGTACCTGCCCGCCGTCGGGAAGCCGAGAACCGGCTGTTGCAGTTCGGGGCACGGGTTCGTCGTGTCGCACAGCGAGTGCAGGTCGTTCGCGCAATACCAGCACCCGCCACAGCCGATGAAGGACGGCACGACGACGCGCTCGCCGACCGCGTGCGCGCCGACCTCCCTGCCGATCTCCACCACCTCACCCATGAACTCGTGACCGAGCACGTCGCCTTCGCGCATGCCAGGCAGGCTTCCGTCGATGACGCGCAGGTCAGAACCGCAGGTCGTGGTCAGCCGGACCCGCACGATGGCATCGCGCGGAGTGATCAGCGTGGGCTCGTCGACTGTTTCGACCGTCAGATCGTCGACACCGTTCCAGCAGAGTGCGCGCATGTCGCCTCCTCGGTCGGCGGGCAGCCGCCCGCGTGCTGGGAACTCCCCTGTGCGCTTCCCCGACCGCCTACCCGGCGACCCGATAGGCAAACACCGCCCGCCGCGCCGGTGCGGACCACCCCCTCACGGTGGTCCGCACCGCACGAGACCGCAATCGCCGCGGGCGCCGGCAGCGGCATTCGCAATTGCAGACAAACTAGACGATCGTCCAATTCTTCGCGAGGTTTCCGCTCACCACTATCGAAATCCTTGTCGCCGCGCCGGGCGCACCGCTTGGATTGCCGGGTTCAGAAAAGGCGGGACGGCGCGAACGCGCGGTCCCGTCCCCTCGCGACGAGCATTCGGGAGCACGAGTGAAATTCCATCGGGTACTGGCGATCCCGGTCCTGGTAGCAACCGCGGCCCTCACCCTGACGGCGTGCGGCACCGACGACGCGTCGTCCGGCAAGGTGGTGCGCATCGGCACCACCGACCGCGACCACGTCTGGGACGTCTTCGAGCGCAAGGCGAAGGATCAGGGCATCACCCTGCGGATCACCAACTTCTCCGATTACCAGCAGCCGAATCTCGCGCTCGCGCAACGACAGATCGATGTCAACCTGTTCCAGCACCTGCAGTTCCTCGGCCAGTACAACGTGTCCAACAACGACACGCTGACCCCGATCGGATCCACCTACATCGTGCCGCTCGGCTTGTACTCGAAGAAGCACAAGTCACTGGCCGACATCCCGCAGGGCGGCCAGATCGCCATTCCGAACGACCCGACCAATCAGGCGCGGGCGCTGTTCGTGCTCCAGGCCGCCGGACTGCTGAAGCTCTCCGGCGACAGCCGCCGGCCATCCCCCGCCGACATCGACAAGGGCGCCTCGAAAGTCACCGTGACGCCGGTCGACGCGGCGCAGACGGCGCTGTCGCTGGCCTCGACGGACGGCTCGATCATCAACAACACCTTCCTGGAGCGCTCCGGCATCGACCCGAATTCGGCGCTGTACAAGGACGATCCGAAGAATCCCGCGGCCGAGCCGTACATCAACGTGATCGTCACCAGGGCCGAGAACAAGGACAACCCGCTCTACAAGCAGATCGTCGACGTCTGGAAGGACCCGGAAGTGCAAGCGGCGCACGCGGAGTCGACCAAGAACACCGCCGTCGCGGTGACGCGTAGCGCGCCGGAGCTGGAGCAGATCCTGCAGCGGGTGCAGCAGACCATCCGCGACGGCAAGTGAGCGCGGTCGAATTCCACGGGGTCACCAAGGTTTTCGGCAAGGGCGCCGATCGCCAGGTCGCGCTGGATGACATCGATCTGCGCATCGAGCGCGGTGAGATCTTCGGGGTGATCGGCTACTCCGGCGCGGGCAAGAGCACGCTTGTTCGCCTGATCAACGCGCTGGAGAAGCCGACCAGCGGCACCATCCTGGTGTCCGGCGAGCCGATCACCGGAGTGCCGGAGTCGCGGGTTCGGCGCATCCGGCGCGATATCGGGATGGTGTTCCAGCAGTTCAACCTGTTCCGGTCGCGGACCGTCGCGGGCAATGTGGAGTACCCGTTGAAGGTCGCGGGCAGGCCGCGCGCCGAGCGCAAGGCGCGGGTGGCCGAACTGCTCGAATTCGTCGGCCTCTCGGAGAAGGCGCGCAGCTACCCCGATCAGCTCTCCGGCGGCCAGAAACAGCGGGTCGGCATCGCGCGGGCGCTGGCCACCTCGCCCGCGCTACTGCTCGCCGACGAGGCCACCTCGGCGCTGGACCCGGAAACCACCGGCGAGGTGCTGCGGCTGCTGCGGAAGATCAACCGGGAACTCGGCGTCACCATCGTGGTGATCACGCACGAGATGGACGTCGTTCGCGCGGTGGCCGACCGGGTCGCCGTGCTTGCGGACGGCCGGATCGTCGAGCTGGCCGAGACCTTCGACGTCTTCGCGACACCGCAGGCCGCGCCGACCAAGTCGTTCGTCGGCACCGTGCTGCACAACCGGCCCGACCCCGGCGAACTGGCCGAGCTGCGGGAACGCCACGGCGGCACCCTGGTGACCGTCGACGTCGACGACGGCCGAGGGCTCGGCGACGCCCTCGCGCTCGCCGCGCACGCCGGCGTTCGGTTCGAGGTGGTGTACGGCGGGGTGGGCACCTTGCAGGACAAGACCTTCGGCAGCGTCACGCTGGCCCTGCACGGGCCGGACGACGCGGTGGCCAAGGTGATCGACGAACTGGAGCGGCGGTAGCGATGCACACGGATTGGGAGAAACTGCGTCCGGTGCTGTCCGAGGCGATCGGCACCACCGTCTATCTCGTCCTGATCACCTTCGTGGTGGGCGGGCTGATCGGACTGTTCCTCGGCACCGCCCTCCACACCACGCGCAAGGGCGGTCTGCTCGCCAACGCGCCGGTCAACGTGCTGCTCAACGTGCTGGTGAATGTCGTGCGGCCGATCCCGTTCATCATCCTGCTCGCGGCGCTCGGACCGGTGACGCTGGAGGTGGTCGGCACCACGATCGGCACCGAGGCGGCCGCCTTCGTGATGATCGTGGCGGCCTCGTTCGGCATCGCCCGCATCGTGGAACAGAATCTGGTGACCGTCGATCCCGGCGTGATCGAAGCGGCGCGGGCGGTGGGCGCGGGACCGCTGCGGATCATTCTGACGCTGCTCATCCCCGAGGCGCTCGGCCCGCTGGTCCTCGGCTACACCTTCGTGGTGATCGCCATCGTCGACATGTCCGCGATGGCGGGCATCGTCGGCGGCGGCGGGCTCGGCGATTTCGCCCTCGTGTACGGGTACCAGCGCTTCGACTGGCAGGTCACCCTGGTCGCCACACTGATCATCATCGCCGGGGTGCAGGGCATCCAGTTCCTCGGCAACTGGCTGGCGCACAAGGTGCTGCGCCGATAGCCGCCGCTCAGAGGGCCTGGATGTACCAGTCGAGCGGGCCTTCGCCGGGTTCGTCGCTGCTGCGCAGGTAGTGGAACCTGGCCCGGCGGGCCACGCCGACCGAAGCGGCGTTCGCGGGATCGATCCGCAGCACCACTTCCTCGGCCAGTCCCGTGCGGGCCAGGTAACGGCACCCGAGTATGACCGCCTTGGTCGCATAGCCATGGCCGCGCCAGGCCGGATAGATGCCGTAGGTCAAGTCGGCCTGTCCCGCGGCCAGATAGGACCGGCCGATCCGAATATCCAGTGTTCCGACGAGGGTCGCGTCGCCACAGGCCGTGATCGCGAACGTGCGCAGCGGTCCCTGCGCCGCCCAGCTCGCCACGCAGTCCTCGAAGTACGCGATCACGCCGTCCAGTGAGCCGCGTCCTCCGCCGAGCCTGCGCATCAGCTCGGCGTCCGCCCCGGCCAGATGCGCCTCCGCATCGGACGTCTCGATCGGCCGCAGCGAGATCACACCGTCGGAAAGCTGCACGCCTCCACTATTGTCAACAAGATCACGAGTCGGCAACCGACATCCCGAAGATTCCCACGACGAACCGGGTGCGTGGCCGGACTCAGCCGGCGTTCGAGGTACAGGCCGAGAGCACGGTGCTCGCCGGGCGCGGCGAGGCGCTGCCGAGGTCGGGGAACGGCGGGGCGCTGAGGCCGAGCACCCGGATCGCGGCGCGCTCCGCGCCACCCTTGGTGGCGTCCCAGGCCCAGCCGTAGCGTCCGTCGGCGCCCTGCGCCACCGCGCCGCAGGCATTGCGGAAGTGGACGACCACCTGGCAGTCGCGCGCGCCGCACTCATCGATCGCTCCGGCGTCGGCCGCCACGAGGCTTTCGTAGTTCACCGCGTAGGACACCGCGCCGGTGCTGCGCGAAATGGCCATGGCGCCGTAGAGATCCCCGAGCCGGGTCTCCCACGGCTCGGCCTGCTCGGCAAGCGCGGGCCCAGCACCGGCCACTACCGCGCCCGCGGCGATCGCGCCCACGAAAAGACTGCGCGACAACGACATTGGAATCCTCCCCGTTCAAAAGCCTATCGACGTCAGATCATCGTCCACGGCATCGGAAATGTCCAAACCCGCTGCGCGAACCGAAGGTTTCCTCAGGCGATGTTCTTCGTGCACGCCGACACCGCGACCTGCGCCGCGCGCGGTGACGCGCTGCCGAGGTCAGGGAAGGGCGGGGCGCTCTCGCCGAGGGAGGCGATCGCGATCTGTTCGGCGTCCTCGCGGGAGCCGGCGGCGGCCCAGCCGAAGCGTCCGTCGGCGCCGCGGGCGATGGCGCCGCAGCCGTCGACGATGTTCAGCACCAGATCGCAGTCATAGACGCCGCATTCGCGGATGGCGGCCGCGTCGGCCTGGACGCGGCTGGTGTGGTCCATCGCGGCCACCACTTTGCCGGTGCTCGGCGAGAGCGCGAGAGTGCCGTACAACTTGGGCGCCGCGTCGGCCGCACCGGCGGCGACGACCCCCAGGGCGGCGGTGGAGGACACGGCGACGGCCAGGGCCGATTTGCGTAGCACGGACAACAGGATCTCTCCGTTCAGAAGCGTTGACGGGGAGATCTTTGCCGAGCCTTCCCGAATTGTCCATATATTCCGCGGATTTCGGCCGGACGGGCCGCGCAGTACAGAAATACGTCGACTCCGCGCACGATATTCGCGAATCGAAATCCCCGATCTGCGAACGCACACGGGTCGGAATACGCGAGCGGGCCCGGATCCCGCGCGGGGATCCGGGCCCGGAATCTCACGGTCGAATCAGCGTGCGTTCGACGTGCAGACGACCTCGACGATCCGCGCACCGCTCAGGTTGGCGGAACCGACGTTGGCGAGCTGCGCCGTCGGGGTGATCTCAGCGAGCCGCTGGTAGGCGGCACGCTCGGCCTCGGCCCGGTTCGGGCCCGACGCCGCGGCAACGCCTTCGTTGCTCTCCGCCAGCGCGCCGCAACCGTTCGCCCACGAGGCGAGCACCTCGCAGTCGGCGGCGCCGCAGTTGGCGACCGCCTGGGCGATGGCGTCGTCGAAGCTGGCCGCGTTCGCGCTCACCCCGTACACCCAGGAGCCACCGCTCACCGCGATCGCCGCGTGCAGACCCGCCGCGTTCGCAGACCCCGCACCCAGAACCGACCCCACCGCAAGGCCGGTCAACGCGACGGCGAAGCCGACCCTACCCATAAATTTCATCGAAGATCTTTCTCTTGAAACGGCTCCGTTATCGGAGTCGCACAATCATCGCCGATGTCGTCCAATTCGTCCAAAGCGCAAGTCGCACAATGGCGGGCGGGCATACGGATCGGGCCCGGATCGCGAAGATCCGGGCCCGATATCGAACGGCGGCGCAGCGAAAGGCGCGGTATTTCTAGACCGTGAAACCAAGGGCGCGCAGCTGCTCGCGACCGTCCTCGGTGATCTTGTCCGGACCCCACGGCGGCATCCACACCCAGTTGATCTCGAGATCGTCCACCAGGCCGCTGCGGACCAGCGCGTTGCGGGACTGGTCCTCGATGACGTCGGTGAGCGGGCAGGCCGCCGAGGTGAGCGTCATGTCCAGTTTGGCGATCTCGTTCTCGACCTTGATGCCGTAGACCAAGCCGAGGTCTACGACGTTGATGCCGAGCTCCGGGTCGACGACGTCGCGCATCGCCTCCTCGATGTCCTCGAGGTGTTTGATCTCCTCGGCCGAGAGCTCGACCTGCTCGGCCGATTCCGTCGCCGGTGTCGTCTCACTCATGACGTTCCCCATTCTTCGGCAGGGCGCTGCCCATCGCGCGCTTGGTCTCTTCCGCGGAGGTTATCCGGACCACGGCGTCCTTGAACGCCATCCAGCCCAGCAGCGCGCACTTGACCCGCGCCGGGTACTTCGACACGCCCGCCAGCGCGATGCCGTCGCCGATCATGTCCTCGTCGCCCTCGACGGTGCCGCGGCTGGAGATCATCTCGTTGTAGGCGTCGACGACCTTCAGCGCCTGCTGCACGGGCAGCCCGATCACCTGGTCGGTGAGGATCGACGTGGCGGCCTGGCTGATCGAACAGCCCTGACCGTCGTAGGAGACGTCGGCGACGTCGCCATTGTCGTCCAGCTGGACGCGCAAGGTCACCTCGTCACCGCAGGTCGGGTTGACGTGGTGCACCTCGGCACCGTACGGCTCCCGCAGCCCGCGGTGATGCGGGTGCTTGTAGTGGTCCAGGATCACTTCCTGGTACATCTGCTCCATGCGCATGATCTATGCAACTCCGAAGAAGCTCTGAGCCTTCCGCACCGCGGCGATCAGCGCGTCCACCTCGTCGAGGGTGTTGTAGACCGCGAACGAGGCCCGCGCGGTGGCGGGAACGCCCAACCGTCGCATCAGCGGCCACGCGCAGTGGTGCCCGACCCGGATCGCGACGCCCTGATCGTCGAGGATCTGGCCCACGTCGTGGGCGTGGATGCCGTCGACCACGAACGACACCGCGCCGCCGCGGTTCACGTTCTCGGTGGGACCGACGATGCGCACGCCCTCGATCGCGCCGAGACCCTCCAGGGTGGCGCCGACAAGCATGTGTTCATGGGCCGCGACGGCTTCCATGCCGATCTCGTCGAGATACCGCACCGCGGCGCCCAATCCGACCACCTGCGAGGTCATCGGGACGCCCGCCTCGAACCGCTGCGGCGGCGGGGCGTAGGTGCTGGCCTCCATGGTGACCGTCTCGATCATCGAGCCGCCGGTGATGAACGGCGGGGTCTCCTCGAGCAGCGCGCGACGGCCGTAGAGCACGCCGACACCGGACGGCCCGAGCATCTTGTGCCCGGAGAACGCGGCGAAATCGACGCCGAGCTCACGGAAGTTCACCGGCATGTGCGGCACCGACTGGCAGGCGTCGAGGACCACCAGCGCGCCGACTTCCTTTGCGCGGCGCACCATTTCGGTCACGTCGGCGACCGCGCCGGTGACGTTCGACTGGTGCGTGAACGCGACGACCTTGGTGGCGGGCGACAATTCGAGCGAATCGAGGTCGATCCGGCCGTCGTCGGTGATGCCGTACCACTTGAGTGTCGCGCCGGTGCGCCGCGCGAGTTCCTGCCAGGGAACGAGATTCGCGTGGTGCTCCAGTTCGGTGACGACGATCTCGTCACCGGGTCCGACGTGGTACGGGAACCGGTCGTCGGCGAACGAGTAGGTCACCAGGTTCAGCGACTCGGTCGCGTTCTTGGTGAAGACGATCTCGTCGGCGTCGACACCGACGAACCGGCCGATGTCGGCCCTGGCGCCCTCGTAGGCGTCGGTCGCCTCCTCCGCCAGCTGGTGCGCGCCGCGATGCACCGCGGAATTGCTCTCGGTCAGGAACCGCCGTTCCGCGTCCAGCACCGCGAGCGGCCGCTGGGAGGTCGCGCCGGAGTCCAGGTACACCAACGGTTTCCCGTCCCGGACCGTGCGGCTCAGGATCGGGAAGTCGGCCCGGATACGGGCGACGTCGAGGGTGCGGACCGTAGCGGTCATGTCAGGCTCCAGCGGTAGCGGTCTGAGTGAAGCGGACGTAGCCGTTGGCGTCGAGTTCCTCGGCGAGTTCGGGCCCGCCCTCGGCGACGATGCGGCCGCCGACGAAGACGTGCACGAACTGCGGCTGGATGTAGCGCAGGATGCGGGTGTAGTGGGTGATCAGCAGCACGCCGCCGTCCTCGCGCTCCCTGTAGCGGTTGACGCCCTCGGAGACGATGCGCAGCGCGTCGACGTCCAGACCGGAGTCGGTCTCGTCCAGGATGGCGATCTTCGGCTTGAGCAGGCCCAGTTGCAGGATCTCGTGGCGCTTCTTCTCACCGCCGGAGAAGCCCTCGTTCACGCTGCGCTCGGCGAAGGCGGCGTCGATCTCGAGCTCGTTCATCGACTCCTTCACCTCCTTGACCCAGGTGCGCAGCTTGGGGGCCTCGCCGCGGACCGCGGTGGCGGCGGTGCGCAGGAAGTTCGACATCGAGACGCCGGGCACCTCTACCGGGTACTGCATGGCCAGGAACAGGCCCGCACGCGCGCGCTCGTCGACCGACATCTCGAGCACGTCCTCGCCGTCGAGGGTGATCGAGCCGGAGGTCACCGTGTACTTCGGATGGCCCGCGATCGCGTAGGACAGGGTCGACTTGCCGGAGCCGTTGGGGCCCATGATCGCGTGCGTCTCGCCCGACTTCACGGTCAGGTTCACGCCCTTGAGGATCTTGATGGGCTCGCCGGTCTCGTCGGGGTTGGCGACCTCGACGTGCAGGTCCTTGATTTCCAGGGTGGTCATGGAGTTCCTTTGCGGGGTAAGAGTTTCGGTGATCAGGCGCCGATCGCGGCGAGCTCGGCCTCGATGGCCGTCTCGAGCCGCTCCCGGACCTCGGGGACCGCGATCTTCTGGATGATCTCGTGGAAGAAGCCGCGCACCACCAGGCGGCGGGCGGCGTCCTCCGGGATGCCACGGGCGCGCAGGTAGAACAGCTGCTCGTCGTCGAAACGGCCGGTGGCCGAGGCGTGCCCGGCACCGAGGATCTCGCCGGTCTCGATCTCGAGGTTCGGCACCGAGTCGGCGCGGGCGCCGTCGGTGAGCACCAGGTTGCGGTTCACCTCGAAGGTGTCGGTGCCCTCGGCGGCCGCGCGAATCAGCACGTCGCCGACCCAGACCGTGCGGGCATCGCCCTTCGGCGAGTGCGGATCACCCTGCAGCGCGCCTTTGTACAGCACGTTCGACTTGCAATGCGGGACAGCGTGATCGACGAGCAGACGCTGCTCGAAATGCTGACCCGCGTCGGCGAAGTAGAGGCCGAGCAGTTCGGCGTCGCCGCCTGGGCCGTCGTACTTCACGGTGCCGGTGAGCCGCACCAGGTCGCCGCCGAGGGTGACCGAGGTGTGCCGCAGGGTGGCGTCGCGACCCAGCTTCGCGTGGTGCGCGGTGGCGTGCACGGCGTCGTCGGCCCAGTCCTGGATCGCGACGACGACCAGCTTGGCGCTGTCGCCGAGCACGAATTCCACGTTCTCCGCGTAGGTTCCGCTGCCGCGCTGGTCGATGACGACGGTGGCGACGGCGAAGTTCCCGAGCCGGACCTGCAGGTGACCGTAGGCGGTCTCGCCTTCACCGGGACCGGTGATGGTGACGGTGATCGGCTCGGCCACTTCGGTTTCCGCGCCGACCGAGACGACGGTGGCCTTCTCGAAACCGGAGTACGCCTGCGCCGCGACGCGATCCGCGGGAATGCCCGCCTCGCCGAGACGCGCGTCGGCGCGCTCGACGGTTTCCACGGTGACGCCATCGACCGGCGCGACCTCGACCTGCGCCCTGCCATCGGGAGTGGCGGTGCCGTCGTGCAGGCCACGCAGGCGGCGCAGCGGGGTGAACCGCCAGGCCTCGTCCTTCGCGTGGGGCACTTCGAAGGCGTTCACGTCGAAGGACGTGAAGACCTCTCCCTTGTTGATCGCGGGCGTACGAGCCTCAGCGGCTACGGCAACGTTCTCGACGGCCATCAGCCGACGGCTCCTTCCATCTGCAGTTCGATCAAGCGGTTGAGTTCCAGCGCGTACTCCATCGGGAGTTCCTTGGCGATCGGCTCGACGAAGCCGCGCACCACCATCGCCATCGCCTCGTCCTCGGTGAGGCCGCGGCTCATCAGGTAGAACAACTGGTCCTCGGAGACCTTGGAGACGGTCGCCTCGTGGCCCATGGTGACGTCGTCCTCGCGGATGTCGACGTACGGGTAGGTGTCCGAGCGGCTGATCGTGTCGACAAGCAGCGCGTCACACTTCACCGTCGACTTCGAGCCGTGCGCGCCCTTGTTGACCTGAACGAGGCCGCGGTAGGACGCGCGACCGCCGCCGCGCGCCACCGACTTCGACACGATGGTCGACGAGGTGTGCGGCGCCAGGTGCAGCATCTTCGCGCCGGTGTCCTGGTGCTGGCCCTCGCCGGCGAACGCGACCGAGAGGACCTCGCCCTTGGCGTACTCGCCGGTCATCCAGACCGCCGGGTACTTCATGGTGACCTTGGAACCGATGTTGCCGTCGATCCACTCCATGGTCGCGCCCGCCTCGGCCTTGGCCCGCTTGGTGACCAGGTTGTAGACGTTGTTCGACCAGTTCTGGATGGTGGTGTAGCGGCAGCGGCCGCCCTTCTTCACGATGATCTCGACGACCGCGGAGTGCAGCGAGTCGGACTTGTAGATCGGCGCGGTGCAGCCTTCGACGTAGTGCACGTAGGCGCCCTCGTCGACGATGATCAGCGTCCGCTCGAACTGGCCCATGTTCTCGGTGTTGATCCGGAAGTAGGCCTGCAGCGGGATGTCGACGTGCACGCCCGGCGGGACGTAGATGAACGAGCCGCCCGACCACACCGCGGTGTTCAGCGCGGAGAACTTGTTATCGCCCGCGGGGATCACCGAGCCGAAGTACTCCTGGAAGATCTCCGGGTGCTCGCGCAGGCCGGTGTCGGTGTCCAGGAAGATCACGCCCTGGGCTTCCAGGTCCTCGCGGATCTGGTGGTAGACGACCTCGGACTCGTACTGCGCGGCGACGCCCGCGACCAGCCGCTGCTTCTCCGCCTCGGGGATGCCCAGCTTGTCGTAGGTGTTCTTGATGTCCTCGGGCAGGTCTTCCCAGCTCTCGGCCTGCTTCTCGGTGGAGCGCACGAAGTACTTGATGTTGTCGAAGTCGATGCCGTCGAGCTTGGAGCCCCAGTTCGGCATGGGCTTGCGGTCGAAGATGCGCAACGCCTTCAGCCGCTGCTCCAGCATCCACGGCTGCTCGTTCTTCTTCGCCGAGATGTCGCGGACGACTGCCTCGGAAAGACCTCGTTGCGCGCTGGCGCCGGCCTCATCCGAATCTGCCCAGCCGTAACCGTATTTGCCCAGCGAGGCGATGGTCTCTTCCTGGGTGAGCGGTTGCACCTGGTCGGTGGTCGTCGTCATTCGGCACTCCTTCCGGAGTCGTTCGTTCGTACCGTCGCGGGCTGTGCGGCGGTTTGGGGTGCGGCTTTCGAAGTGGTGATCGGGAGTACGAGCAGCGGCACGTGCGTGGTGCACGCGCAATCGCCGTTGGCGATCGTCGCGAGCCGCTGGACGTGGGTGCCCAGCAGATCGCGGAACGCCTCGAGTTCGGCCGCGCACAGCTGGGGGAATTCCTCGGCGACGTGCGCGACCGGGCAGTGGTGCTGGCAGATCTGGACGCCCGTGCCGACCTTGCGGGTGGTCGCGGCGAATCCCGCGTCGGTGAACGCCTCGGCGATCTCCTCGGCCTTGGCCTCGGTGGTCTCCGGGGTGTGCTCCCCGACGGGTTCGATCCCGGCCACGATAGTGCGCGCCCGTTTGCGCGCGAAGTCGGTGATCGCCTGGTCGCCGCCGATCTCGCCGAGCTGGCGGATCGCCGCGCCCGCGAGGTCGTCGTACGCGTGCCCGAGCTTGCCGCGGCCGGTCGCGGTCAGCTGATATTGCTTGGCGGGACGGCCACGCCCCTTCTGCTGCCACGGCGCTGATCGGCTGGCTCTCGCCTGCCCGGAATCGATGAGCGCGTCCAAGTGGCGGCGCACGCCCGCCGGAGCGAGCCCCAGCTTGTTGCCGATCGCCGTCGCGGTGATCGGCCCCTCCTCGAGGAGCAGCTGGACGATCGCGGCGCGGGTGTGATGGCCTTCGGCGCCGGCCGTGACGACGGCAGCGGACGACGCGGCCCCGGCCTTGCGACCGGTCCTCTCGCCGTTCTTCCGCAAACCCACGGTTTTCACAACATCAGTGTGGCGGAATTCGTTCCCGAAATCTAATAAGGGTGCCCTGAGTAGAACGGGGCCCGACCTGCGTGGCCGGGGAGGTGGGCGGCACTCGTTCCTTCGAGCAATGAGGGCGCGATTCAGCAAACCGCACACCGCCCCTCCGCCCTGACGACGCTCCCGCGGCCCCGACCTGGCGCTTTCCGCTGAGACCTGCGTCCGCCCGAGTGAGTCCCGTCGCGGAGCGATCACGTTCCCGCGCCACTGGCACACCCCTTCGATGCGAGACCCGGACTCGCTGCGACATTGGCCACACCCGATCGGGAGGCTCGGGAAATACGCACAAAGGCCTTTCGTAAATACGTACCGACGAGTCGCGCGATGCTCGATCCCGTCGGCCGCTCGGTGCGGTACGAGACCGACGCCCGGTCGTGCGCGGGCTGTCGACGGACTCTGTCCGGCAGCGCCCACCAGGCATACCTCCCGCCTTCGCTGCGACCATGCGCGAGCTGTTGGCGGACTGCGTCCGGCAGCGGCCCATTAGGCTGCGTCTCGTGGCGGTACTGGAGGGCGCGCGGCGCAAGGCAGTGGCATTCGGGCGCCGGGCACTCGGACTCGACGTGCCCGCGGCCGATCACACCATCGCGGTGTTGCACCGGGACGAGTCCGAGGTGCCCGAACTCGACCGCAAGGAACTGGTCCAGCTCGACCGGATCCGGCTCATGGGCGCGACCGGCACGGTGCTGATGGCGATCAGCGCCCTCGGCATCGGCGCGCAGCCGGTGCAGCAGAACCCGACGTCCGGCATGCGCGTGCTCGGCATCTTCGCCAGGGCGCATACCGGATCGCTGGCCATGTGCATGATCGGCGCCGTGGTGGTGGTGCTCGCGTGGCTGCTGCTCGGCCGCTTCGCGGTCGGCGGCATCGGCGGCTCCCCCGTCCACCGGCTGACCCGCTCGCAGCTCGACCGCACCCTGCTGCTGTGGATCATCCCGCTCAGCGTCGCGCCGCCGCTGTTCAGCAACGACGTGTACTCCTATCTGGCGCAGAGCGAGATCGCCGCGCGCGGCATCGACCCGTACCAGGAGGGCCCGGTCGCGGGCCTGGGCATCGACAATGTCCTCACCAACAATGTCCCGACCATCTGGCGTGACACACCGGCGCCGTACGGCCCGCTGTTCCTGTGGGTAGGCCGCGGCATCGCCGAATTGACCGGGGACAACATCATTCTCGGCGTCTGGGTGCACCGGGTGCTGGCGCTGGCGGGCGTGGCCCTTATCGTCTGGGCGCTGCCGCGCCTCTCCGTCCGCTGCGGCGTCGCGGGAGTGAGCGCGCTGTGGCTCGGCGCGGCGAATCCGCTGGTGCTGTTCCATCTGGTCGGCGGTGTGCACAACGACGCGCTGATGATCGGGTTGATGCTGGCCGGCCTCGAGTTCGCGCTGCGGGCGATCGAGGACACCCACCCGTTCGACGGACGGGCCTATGCCCTGTTGATCGCCGGTGCGTTCGTCATCGCGCTGTCCTCGACGATCAAGATCACTTCGATCATCGCGATGGGTTTCGTGTGGATGGCGCTCGCGCGGCGCTGGGGCGGCGGCTGGCGGGCCGTGGTGACCGCTGCCGCGATGCTCGGCGCGATAGCGCTCGGCACGACCCTGATGATCAGCTCGGCCAGCGGGCTCGGCTTCGGGTGGATCCACACGCTCAACACCGCCAGCGCGGTGCGCAGCTGGATGTCGTTGCCCACCGCGCTCGGCATCATCACCGGCTTCGGCGGCGTGCTGCTCGGACTGGGCGACCACACCACGGCCCTGCTCAGCATCACCCGGCCGATCGCCGCCGCGGCGGCCGCGTTCGTCACGGTGCGCATGCTCGTCGCCACCGGCACCGGCCGCCTGCATCCGGTCGGCGCGCTCGGCGTCGCGCTCGGCGCCATCGTGCTGCTGTTCCCGGTGGTACAGCCGTGGTACCTGCTGTGGGCGATCGTGCCGCTGGCGGCGTGGGCGACCAGGCCCGTGTTCCGCGTGCCCGCGGTGGCGTTCTCCGCGGTGGTGAGCGTGTTGCAGATGCCACGCGGCGCCGACCTCGAGGTGTTCCAGATCGTCGGCGCCGCACTGGCCACCGTCATCGTCGGCGTCCTGTTCATCGTGATCACCCGCAACGCCCTGCCGTGGCGCGCTCAGGCGGGGGTGTCGGCTCCGTCACAGCAACCTACGTCCTACGGTGTCTCTTCGTGACCGCTGCCTCCGGACCCGCCGTTAGCGTCGACGGCGTCGTCAAGCGTTATGGCGAGACCGTCGCGGTCGACGGCCTGTCCTTCGATGTCGAACGGGCGCAGGTGCTCGCACTGCTCGGGCCCAATGGCGCGGGGAAGACGACGACCGTCGAGATGTGCGAGGGCTTCGTGCGCCCGGACGCGGGGGCGGTGCGCGTGCTCGGACTCGATCCGATCGCCGATTCCGACCGGCTGCGGCCGCGCATCGGCGTCATGCTGCAAGGCGGCGGCTCCTACCCCGGCGCGCGAGCGGGCGAAATGCTCGATCTGGTCGCGGCGTACTCGGCCGATCCGCTCGACCCGCAGTGGCTGCTGCGGACGCTCGGGTTGCAGGACAACCGCCGCACCCCGTACCGGCGACTCTCGGGCGGCCAGCAGCAGCGCTTGGCGCTGGCCTGCGCGCTGGTCGGACGGCCGGAGATCGTCTTCCTCGACGAACCCACCGCGGGCCTGGACGCGCAGGCGCGGCTGATCGTCTGGGAGCTCATCGACGCGCTGCGGCGCGACGGCGTCACCGTCCTGCTCACCACGCACATGATGGACGAGGCCGAACAGCTGGCCGATCAGCTCGTCATCATCGATCACGGACGCATCGTCGCCTCCGGCACGCCCGCCGAGGTCACCGCGCACGGCGCCGCCGGGCAGCTGCGCTTCACCGCGCCACCCAAGCTCGACCTGACGCTGCTGAAAGCCGCCCTCCCCGAGGGTTTCTCGCCGCGCGAGACGTCGCCGGGCTCGTACCTGGTGGCGGGCGAGATCGACCCGCAGGTGCTGGCCACCGTGACCGCGTGGTGCGCGCGGATGAACGTGCTCGCCACCGACATCCGGATCGACCAGCGCCGCCTCGAGGACGTCTTCCTGGAACTGACCGGACGGGATCTACGCGGATGAACCAGCCCGACCTGACCGCCAACCGTTTCTCGCCGGGCACTTTCACGCCCGATCCGCGTCCGACCACCCGCGCGGCCATGCTGGCCGCGCAGACCCGGCTCGAGCTGATCCTGTTGCTGCGCAACGGCGAACAGCTGCTGCTCACCATGTTCATCCCGATCACGCTGCTGGTCGGGTTGACGTTGCTGCCGTTCGGCGGTCTCGGCGAGGACCGGGTGGACAAGATCGTGCCGGGGGTGATGATGGTCGCGGTGATGTCCACCGCGTTCACCGGGCAGGCCATCGCCGTCGGTTTCGACCGGCGCTACGGCGCGCTGAAACGCCTCGGCGCCACCCCACTGCCGCGCTGGGGCATCATCGCGGGCAAGAGCGCGGCGGTGCTGATCGTGGTTGTGCTACAGGCGATTCTGTTGGGCGCCATCGGTTTCGCGCTCGGCTGGCGCCCGGACGCCCCCGGGCTACTGCTCGGCGCGGTGGTGATCGCGCTCGGCACCGCGACGTTCGCCGCGATGGGCCTGCTGCTCGGCGGCACGCTGAAGGCGGAGATCGTGCTGGCGCTGGCCAACATCCTGTGGTTCGTCATGCTCGGCATCGCGAGCGTCGTGTTCGCCGCCGACGACCTGCACGTCGCGGTGAACGTGCTCGCGCGGCTGGTCCCCTCCGGCGCGCTCGCGGTCACCCTGGAGCACGCGCTGCGCAGCAGCGTCGACTGGTTCGGTCTCGCGGTGCTCGCGGTGTGGGGCGTGGTGTCGGGGTGCCTGGCGGCGCGCTGGTTCCGTTTCGAGTGAGCATCGGTACAAACGACGGTATGTAGTAGACCGGGTGCGGCGGCCCGATCGCCGGTCGCTACCATCGTTGCGTGTATCGCGCATTCCTGCGACTCGTCGACAAGCTCCCGCTTCCCTCGCTGCGGGTGCAGCGACTGATCGCGCTCGCGGTCGTGCTCACCCAGGCGGGCATCGCGGTGACCGGCTCCATCGTCCGGGTCACCGCCTCCGGTCTCGGCTGCCCGACCTGGCCGCAGTGCTTCCCCGGCAGCTTCACCCCGATCGGGGTGTCCGAGGTGGCGGTGCTGCACCAGGCCGTCGAGTTCGGCAACCGGATGTTGACCTTCGTGGTCTCCCTGTTCGCCGGACTGATCGTGCTCGCGGTGACGCGGGCGCGCCGCAGGAGCGACGTGCTGCTCTACGCCTGGCTGATGCCGGGCGGCACCGTGCTGCAGGCGGTCATCGGCGGCATCACCGTCCGCACCGGACTGCTCTGGTGGACCGTCGCGGTGCACCTGCTTGCCTCGATGCTGATGGTGTGGCTGGCCACGGTGCTCTACGCCAAGATCTGCGAGCCGGACGACGGCGTCGAGACCGTCCAGGCGCCCGCTCCGCTGCGCTGGCTGACGGCGTTGAGCGGCGTCGCGCTGGCCGGCGTCCTGGTCGCGGGCACGCTGGTCACCGCCGCCGGACCGCACGCGGGCGACAAGAGCATCGAACGACCCGTCGCGCGGTTGCAGATCGAGATCGTCACGTTGGTGCACCTGCATTCGCAGCTGCTGGTGGGCTACCTTGCCCTACTGATCGGCCTCGGCTTCGGGCTCTACGCCGTCGGCATCTCCCGCGCGGTGCGCACCCGGCTGTTCGTGCTGCTCGGCGTCGTGTGCGCGCAGGCGCTGGTCGGCGTCGTCCAGTACTTCACCGACGTGCCTGGCGCGCTGGTCGCCACACACGTGGGCGGCGCCGCCGCGTGCACCGCGGCGACCGCCGCCCTGTGGGCCGGGTTGCGTACCCGCGAACCGGTGCCCGCCGTCGCGCCCGATCCGGCGGTCCAGCAGTCCGCCTGAGCCGCGCGGGTGCGGGCGCGGGTCAGACCACCGACGGCCGCGTCAGGCTCGACCAGAGCGGATCACCTTGGGCGACGAGCCGATTCACGATCTCGGCGCGCGCGTCGGTGACGCCGCTGGCGCCGGAGACGGAGAACGCGGTCTCGGCGACGGTCAGCGCCTTGATGTCGACCATCCGAATCTCCGTCAGCGGACCGGACGACGACATCCGGGAAGCCGCCGCGTAGCCCTCGACCTCGATGCTGTTGGCCGGCACTGCATCGGACCAGGTGGCGGGAAACGACAGGCAAAACCCGCGCCGCGCGCCTCGATGGGCGATTCGGCTGCCACGATGGAAGGGCAGAGTGGAGACAGACGGAGCCGAGCAACGACCATTGAGGAAAGACACCGCGTCCGAGGAAAGACCCAGCGTCGAGACACCGGAGGGCACCGCGATGACCAGGTTCGTCAACCATCACTCGATCGTCGTCGGCGTCGACGGCAGCCGCGCCGCGCTGGCCGCGGCGCGCTGGGCGGGCGCGATCGCCGCGCGGCGCGGCGCGCGGCTGGTCGTCCTCAGCGTCGTGCCGACCATCGACTACCGGATCTCCGCCGCCATCGTCGCCGACGCGGACATCCTGCCGACGCTGCGGTTCGTGGCGAAGAAGCACGCGGGGGCCGCGGTCGACGCCGTGCGCGCCGACCAGCCCGATCTCGAGATCACCGAGCAGATCCTGGAGGGCGTGCCGGGCACCGAGCTCCTCGAGGCGGGCGAGACCGCGCACCTGCTGGTGGTGGCCGCTACCGCCGACGACCGGATCACCACCCTGCTGATAGGTTCGACGGCGCTGCGAGTCGCGAACAAATCCCGCTGCCCGGTGGTGGTCTGGCGCGGCGACGTCGACAACCCGCTGCCCGACGAACGGCCGGTCCTGGTCGGCGTGGACGGCAGCCCTGGCAGTGACGCCGCGGTCGGCCGGGCCTTCGAGTTGGCCACGCTGCTCGACGTGAGCGTCATCGCCCTGCACGCCTGGAACGATCCCGATCTGCTGCAGTGGACGCCGGTGCCCGACGCGTGGGAAACCCTGGCCCAGCAGGAGCATCAGTTGCTGAGCGAGCGGCTCGCCGGATGGTCGAGCCAATACCCGGATCTTCGAGTCGAGAAACTGGTGCTGCAGAGCCCGGCGACGCGCGCGCTACTCGATCAGGGTGCGAACGCCCAGGTGATCGTCACCGGGAGCCAGGGCCGCAACCGGCTCACCGGCCTATTGCTCGGTTCGACGAGTCAGAACCTGCTGCACCACGCGCCGTGCCCGGTGCTGGTGGCCCGCGCCGGGTCCTGAGACCGGGCGGGCCCGCGCGTCACTTCTCGTTGCGCGCCTTGGGGAAGCGGGTCTGCTTGGCCACCCAGCCCGCCATCTGCGCCCAATGACCCTTGCGCGGAGTGACGACGGAGGTGAGTTCGCGGTCCCACTCGTCCGCCTCGGTCAGGCCGTCGATCACCTCGACGAGGCGCTTGGCGGTGGGCAGGTCGGCGACCACGCGGTCACCGAGGACGCCGTCGGCGCCGACCAGGGTGACGCGCACGCCGATGCGGCCGATCGGCTGCAGGACGGCCGTGGCCGAACCGCCGTGATCGGCGAGAAATCCCTTCACCGAGTCCACGAGGGAGCTCGACAGCTTCACGGGTGCCGGGGCGGCGGTCTCAACGCTCATGCCTGCACCTCGCTGACGCTCGGCTCCGGCATGCCCGAGGGCGCTGTGCCCATGATTCGTTCGCTGCGCTCACTCATGACGGCGAGTTTACCGACCGGTAGGACGTCGTCCAGACCCGGCGGGTGTAGAACTGAATGTCATGCGCGCCATTCAGGTTTCCGAACACGGTGGTCCCGAGGTACTGCGGTACACGGAGGTCGAGGAGCCGAGCATCGGGCCGGATCAGCTGCTGGTGACCACCGAGGCGATCGGCGTCAACTACATCGATACCTATATCCGCACCGGAACGTACCCGCAGCCGGTGCCGTACGTGCCCGGCTCGGAGGGCACCGGCGTGGTCAGCGCGGTCGGGTCCGGCGTCACCGAGTTCGCCGTGGGCGACCGGGTCGCGTGGGCGTCCGCGCCCGGCAGCTACGCCGAGCAGGTCGCGGTCCCCGCGGCGGTCGCGATCCCGGTGCCCGACGGTGTCGACCCGCCGGTCGCCGCGTCGGCGCTGCTCCAGGGCATGACCGCGCACTACCTGCTCGAATCGATCTACCGGCCGGAATCCGGCGAGACGGTGCTCGTGCACGCGGGCGCGGGCGGTGTCGGCCTGATCCTGACCCAGCTGGCCACGGCGCGCGGCGCGCGCGTCATCACGACGGTGTCCTCCGACGAGAAGGAGGCGCTCTCTCGGGAGGCGGGCGCGGCCGAGGTGCTTCGCTACGGCGACGACCTCGCCGACCAGGTTCGCAAGCTGACCGACGGCGTCGGCGTGGCGGCGGTCTACGACGGCGTCGGCAAATCCACCTTCGACGCGAGCCTCGCCTCATTGCGGATCCGCGGCACGCTGGCCCTGTTCGGGGCGGCGAGCGGCCCGGTCCCGCCCTTCGACCCACAGCGCCTCAACGCGGGCGGTTCACTGTTCCTGACCCGCCCTTCGCTGGTCCACTACACCCGTGATCGTGCCGAATTGCTTTGGCGCGCAGGCGATATCCTCGCCGCGCTCGCGAACGGGACGCTGCGCATCCGCGTCGGTGCCAGCTATCCCCTCGCGGAAGCCGAACGCGCGCACCGCGATCTGGAGGGGCGCAAGACCACAGGTTCGATCGTCCTGCTGCCCTGAGCCGGTCCGGGGTGGGGTGTCGGCCGTGTCGTTCACCCCGCTTCCGGCTCACGGGTTCCCTGGCACGTCCGACCGCTCGGAACTTCCTGATTCGCACCGGCGGCCGCGTGGTCGAGCGAGCCTGCGACCGACGCTGCCGTGCCGCGACCGCCGCGACGGTTCACGTTGTGTCCGAGAAGCTTTCAGCCCACACCTGCGCGGTCGGGCCGTCAGTAGTCGCGGCCGGTGAGCCCCCGGTAGATGAACCGGGTCAGCCCGTCAACGGCCTGTTCGTCGTCCAGGTCGACGGTGCCGTCCTCGACGGCGGCGAGCAGCGCCTGAGTGAGCAGGAACATCATCGCGAGGCTGGCGTCGGGCGTGCTCGGCAGCCGTAGTCCCGCCGCGGCGAAACCGTCTACGTGGTCGGCGATGTCGGCGCGCTGCTCGCGCGCGAATTGCCCCATGCGACTGGCGAATTCGGCGTTGACCAGGGCCGCTTGGTCGACCGCTCGCAGCACCGCGGCGTGCTCGCGCGCGAAATGCCAATAGCCCTCGATGTGATATCTGACCGCGTCGGGATCGCTGAAATCCGGTTCGTGACCTTCCCCTTCGGCGCGCACGTCACCCGCGTCGGCCAAATCGCCCAGCAGCGCCGTGAGCAGGTCCTCTTTGCTCGCGAAGTGGTTGTAGAAGGAGCCCGCCGCGCGTCCGGCCGCCGCGGTGATGTCGGTGATCTTGGTGTTCAGGTAGCCGCGTTCGGCGAAAACGCGCAGCGCGGCCTCCTTCAGCGCCTGCTCCGTCTCGACCGACCTCTCCTTGCGGTTCGTCGCCACCCGCGCCACCTCCTTGACAGCACAACGTATCAAGCCGGATACTGAATTTGCATTCAGTGAATCTTGATTCAGTACGGAGACATCGTGCAGGTACTCATCGCAGGCGCCGGACCCACCGGCCTCACCCTCGCCATCGACCTGGCCCGCCGTGGCGTGCCGGTGCGCCTCGTCGACCAAGCCCCCGAATTCTTCGCCGGGTCACGCGGCGACGGAATCCAGCCGCGCACGCTCGAGGTGTTCGACGATCTCGGCGTGCTCGACAAGGTGCTCGCGGCAGGTGCGCCGACGCCGGTGATGCGCGCCTATCTGGGCGGCGAGTTCGTCGGCGAGCGCCGGATGGCCGAGCCGGTCGCGCCGACGCCCGCGGTCCCCTACCCCAATCTGTGGACGCTGGGACAGTCGCGGACCGAGGCGATCCTGCGCGACCGATTGGCCGAATTCGGCGTCCGCGTGGAGACCGGCACCGCACTGGTGTCGTTCGAGCAGGACGACTCCGGCGTCACCGCGGTCCTCGGTCGCGATGGCGTGCGAGAGACCGTGCGTGCGGCGTACCTGGTCGGCGCCGACGGCGGGCGCAGCACGGTGCGCAAGACGCTGGGCATCCCGTTCGAGGGCAGCACCGACGAGTCGCTGCGCATGCTGCTCGGCGACGTCCGCGCCGACGCGCTCGACCACACGTACGGGTACTGGTTCGCCGCCGCGGCCGACCGGCCGATGGAGGGCATCGCCCTCTCACCGCTGCCCGGCGGCAAGCACTTTCAGGTCGCCGCGCCGCTGACCGAGGACGCGGAGGCGGGTCTCGACGTCTTGCAGGACTACGTCGATCGGCACAGCGGCCGCACCGACGTCGTCCTGACCGACCTGACCTGGGTCACCGTCTGGCGGCCGAACATCCGGCTGGCCCGCCGCTTCCGCGCCGGGCGGGTGTTCCTCGCGGGCGACGCCGCGCACGCGCACCCGCCCACCGGCGGTCAGGGCATGAACACCGGCATCCAGGACGCCTACAACCTCGGCTGGAAGCTGGCGTTGGCGCTGAACGGCGACGAATCCCAGCTCGACAGCTACGAATCCGAGCGTCGGGCGGTGGCGGCCCGCGTCCTCGGCCTCAGCACCGAACTGCTGGACAAGCTGGTCGAGGGCGACGAGGACGCCATGGCGCGCGGCGAGGACACTCGCCAGCTCGACATCAGCTACCGCGCGCCCGGCGATCACGGAGCGCTTGCGGTCGGCGACCGCGCGCCCGACGCGCCGGTGAAGGACGCCGACGGCCGGCCGGTCCGGCTGTTCGACCTGTTCCGCGGACCTCAAGCGACGCTGCTCTGCTTCGGTGCGACCGGCCCGCTGCCCACCGAACCAGGCGCGCGAAGCTACGCCGTTCTCCGGCCCGGCTCGACTACCACCGAACCGCACGTGATCGACGTCGACGGGCACGCCTTCACCGCGTACGCCGCCGCCGAGGGCGAGCACGTCCTCGTCCGACCGGACGGATACCTCGGCCGCCGCTCCTGATCTCCGCCAGATCGCGACGAAGGCCGACGCACCGCGGGTGCGTCGGCCTTCGTCGATCCGTGGGATCAGCCGAAGAAGCTACCGATGGTGTCCCAGCCGAGGACCGAGTCCACCGCCAGACCGCAGAACACCACGGCCAGGTAGTTGTTCGACTGGAGGAACAGCCGCAGCGGTTTCACCGATTCGCCGCGGCGCACGCCCGCGTACAGCTGGTGGGCCATCAGCAGGAACCAGGCGCCCGCCACCAGCGCCACCGCGGCGTAGAGCACGCCGGTGGCGGGCACCAGCGCCAGCGTGGTGAGCACGGTGAGCCAGGTGTAGACGACGATCTGCTTGGTCACCGTGCGCTCGGTGGCGACGACCGGCAGCATCGGTACGCCGGCCGCGCGGTAGTCCTCCTTGTAGCGCATGGCGAGCGCCCAGGTGTGCGGCGGCGTCCAGAAGAAGATGACGCCGAACAGCGCGATCGCGGGCCAGCCGATGCCGCCGGTCACCGCGGACCAGCCGACCAGCGCGGGCATGCAGCCCGCCGCGCCGCCCCACACCACGTTCTGCGAGGTGCGCCGCTTCAGGCCCAGGGTGTAGACGAAGACGTAGAACAGGATCGTCGCGACGACGAGCACGCCACTGAGCAGGTTCGCCTGCCACCACAACCACGCGAAGGAACCGATGCCGAGCGCCACGCCGAACACGAACGCGTTGCGTGTCGGCACCGCCTCACGCGCCAGCGGGCGCTTCGCGGTGCGCTTCATGACCTTGTCGATATCCGCGTCGGCCACGCAGTTGAGCGTGTTGGCGCTCGCGGCGCCCATCCAGCCGCCGAACAGGGTGGCCAGGATCAGCGGCATGTTCACGTCGCTGCCGCGATCGGCGAGCAGCATGGTCGGAATGGTGGCGACGAGCAGCAGCTCGATGACGCGCGGCTTGGTCAGCGCGATGTAGGCGAGCACGCGCCGCATCAGCCGGGACGGCAGGCCAGGACCAGTGAAACGGTCGGCAAGCACCGTCGCGGAGGAGCCGTGTGCGCCATCGCCACCCGGCTGTTGCCCAATCCGCACTGTCTCTCCTCGCACGCTGTGCATCGCATCCGGCAATGGAACGAGCAGCCGGATGTCCGTCCGCCTCGGCGCCCCTGCGACCGGATGCGGCGCGGCTACTACTACAGAGGATGGTAGACCCCCGCCGACATCGGCCCGCCGCGAGCCCCGCCCAGCGCCGGCCCGCCGAGCGCCTGCCGCAGGCCCGCGCCACGCCCGGAACTCGCTCTCACCGCGCGCATTGGGCGGGTTCCCGGCATGCCGCTCAGCGGGCACATCTAGGGTGGTTGGGTACACACCCGGTATGCATGCCGTAGCTGTCGTGCGTTCACACCACCGTCAGTAACACCGCCGTCGACGAGACCAATGTCAGGAGAACCTCGGTCGTGTCAGTCACAGACGACATCCGCGCCCTAACTCAGCCGAACCACCCGGACGACTGGACGGATCTGGACACCAAGGCCGTCGACACCGTCCGCGTGCTAGCCGCCGACGCGGTGCAGAACGCGGGCAACGGTCACCCGGGTACCGCCATGAGCCTCGCGCCGCTCGCTTACACCCTCTACCAGCGTGTGCTGCGCCACGACCCGAGCGATCCCAGCTGGGTCGGCCGGGACCGTTTCGTGCTGTCGTGCGGCCACTCCAGCCTCACCCAGTACATCCAGCTCTACCTCGCCGGGTTCGGTCTGGAACTGGACGACCTGAAGAACCTGCGCAAGTGGGGTTCGCTCACCCCCGGCCACCCGGAGTTCCGGCACACCGACGGCGTCGAGATCACCACCGGCCCGCTCGGCCAGGGCCTGGCCTCCGCGGTCGGCATGGCGATGGCGGCGCGCCGCGAGCGCGGCCTGTTCGATCCGGCCGCCGCGCCCGGCGCCAGCCCCTTCGACCATTTCATCTACGTGGTGGCCTCCGACGGTGACCTCGAGGAAGGCGTCACCTCCGAGGCGTCCTCGCTCGCGGGCACCCAGCAGCTGGGCAACCTGATCGTCTTCTACGACGACAACCGGATCTCGATCGAGGACGACACCACCATCGCCTTCACCGAGGACGTCGCCGCGCGCTACGCGGCCTACGGCTGGCACGTGCAGACCGTGCAGGGCGGCGAGGACGTCGTCGCGATCGAGGCCGCCGTCGAGGCCGCCAAGGCCGAGACCGGCAAGCCTTCGATCATCGTGCTGCGCACCGTGATCGGCTACCCGGCCCCGAACAAGATGAACACCGGCGCCTCGCACGGCGCCGCGCTCGGCGCCGACGAGGTGGCCGCGACCAAGAAGATCCTCGGCTTCGATCCCGAGCAGAGCTTCCAGGTCGACGACGCCGTCATCGCGCACACCCGCAAGGTCGTCGAGCGCGGCCAGGCTGCGCACGCGGCCTGGCAGCAGCAGTTCGACGCGTGGGCCGCGGCCAACCCGGAGAACAAGGCGCTGTTCGACCGGCTCGCCGAGCGCAGGTTGCCCGAGGGCTGGACCGATTCCCTTCCGGTGCACGAGCCCGACCCCAAGGGCATGGCCACCCGCAAGGCGTCCGGCAAGGTGCTCGCCGCGCTGGCCGACGTGCTGCCCGAGCTGTGGGGCGGTTCGGCCGACCTCGCCGAGTCCAACAACACCACGATGCCCGGCCAGCCCAGCTTCGGCCCCGAGTCGATCTCGACCGGCATGTGGAAGGCCAACCCGTTCGGCCGCACCCTGCACTTCGGTGTGCGCGAGCACGCCATGGGCTCGATCCTCAACGGCATCGCGCTGCACGGCCCGACCCGCCCGTACGGCGGCACCTTCCTGGTGTTCAGCGACTACATGCGACCCGCGGTCCGCTTGGCCGCGCTGATGCGGGTTCCCGCGATCTACGTGTGGACGCACGACTCCATCGGCCTCGGCGAGGACGGCCCGACCCACCAGCCGATCGAGCACCTGGCCGCGCTGCGCGCGATCCCGGGCCTGAACGTGGTCCGTCCTGGTGACGCCAACGAGACCACCTACGCCTGGCGCACCATCCTGGAGCGTGAATCGGCCGAGAACGCCTCGCACTTCTCGGTGTCCGAGATGCCGCACCAGGACGGCCCTTCCGCGCTGGCCCTGACCCGTCAGGACCTGCCGATTCAGGAGGGCACCAGCTACGAGGGCGTCGCCAAGGGCGGCTACATCCTGGCGGAGGCGTCCACCGGCACCCCGCAGGTGATCCTGATCGCCACGGGTTCGGAGCTGCAGCTCGCGGTGGCCGCGCGCACTACGCTGGAGGCGCAGGGCATCGGTACCCGCGTGGTCTCGATGCCGTGTGTGGAGTGGTTCGACGCGCAGGACAAGGCGTACCGGGACGAGGTGCTTCCGCCCGCGGTCCGCGCGCGTGTCGTCGTCGAGGCCGGTATCGCGATGCCGTGGCACCGGTTCGTCGGTGACGCGGGCGAGATCGTGTCCATCGAGCACTTCGGCGCCTCGGCCGATTACAAGACCCTGTTCCGCGAGTTCGGCATCACCGAAGACGCGGTCGTTGCCGCCGCGCAGCGCACGCTGGACAACGTGAAGGGATAACACCTCATGGCACAGAACGAAAACCTCGCCGCGCTCTCCGCGGCGGGCGTCTCGGTGTGGCTCGACGATCTGTCGCGGGACCGGATCCAGTCCGGCAACCTGGCCGAGCTGGTCGCCACCCGCAGCGTCGTCGGCGTCACCACCAACCCGACCATCTTCCAGGGCGCGCTCAGCAAGGGCCACGCCTACGACGCGCAGGTGAAAGCGCTTGCCGCGCAAGGCGCCGACGCCGATGCGGCGATCCGCACCATCACCACCGACGACGTGCGCGCGGCCTGCGACGTGCTGGCCGGGGTGTACGAGTCCTCGGGCGGCGTGGACGGCCGGGTCTCCATCGAGGTCGACCCCCGCTTCGCCTTCGACGCCGAGAAGACCGTCGCGCAGGCCATCGACCTGTGGAAGACGGTGGACCGCCCCAACCTGTTCATCAAGATCCCCGCGACCGAGGCGGGCCTGCCCGCCATCACCGCGGTGATCGCCGAGGGCATCAGCGTGAACGTCACCCTGATCTTCTCGGTGGCGCGCTACCGCTCGGTGATGGGCGCCTACCTGGACGGCCTGCGCAAGGCGAGGAGCGCGGGCTACGACCTGGCAAAGATCCATTCCGTCGCCTCGTTCTTCGTGTCCAGGGTGGACACCGAGATCGACAAGCGGCTCGAGGCGATCGGCTCCGAGGAAGCGCTCGCGCTGCGCGGCAAGGCCGGTGTGGCCAACGCCCGGCTGGCCTACGCGGAGTACCAGGACGTGTTCGACGGCGGCAAGCACACCTCCACCTACGCGCACCTGTCCTCGGTCGGCGCGAACCGGCAGCGGCCGCTGTGGGCGTCGACCGGCGTGAAGAACCCGGACTACTCCGACACCCTCTACGTCACCGAGCTGGTCGCCCCGAACACCGTGAACACGCTGCCAGAGAAGACGCTCGAGGCGGTCGCCGACCACGGCGAGATCCGCGGCGACACCGTCCGCGGCACCGCGGCGGAGGCCAAGGAGGTCTTCGACAAGCTCGCCGCGGTCGGCATCGATCTCGACGACGTGTTCGACGTGCTGGAGCGCGAAGGCGTCGACAAGTTCGAGAAGTCTTGGGCGGAGCTGCTTTCCGCCACCGCCGAGGAGTTGGGCGCAGCGTCGGCCGGAAGCAACTGATTCCATGGCAGGCTCGGCTTCGAAAACGTCGGCAGTCTGGAAGAACCCACTCCGCGACGAGCGGGACAAGCGGGTGCCGCGGATCGCGGGACCCTGCAGCATGGTGATCTTCGGCGTCACCGGAGATCTGTCTCGCAAGAAACTGATGCCCGCCATCTACGACCTGGCGAACCGGGGGCTGCTACCCCCGGGTTTCGCGCTGGTCGGTTTCGCGCGGCGCGACTACGCGGACGAGGACTTCGCCGAGGTCGTGCTCGACGCGGTGAAGGCGCACGCCCGCACTCCTTTCCGCCAGGAGGTCTGGGACCACCTGGCCGAGGGAATCCGGTTCGTGCAGGGCACCTTCGACGACGACACCGCGTTCGCCAGGCTCGCCGACACGCTCGGCAGGCTGGACAAGGAGCGCGGCACAGGCGGCAATCACGCCTTCTACCTGTCGATTCCGCCGAACATGTTCCCCGTGGTGCTCGACCAGCTCTCCGAGCACAAGCTGGCCCAGCCGTCCGGCACCGACATCGCCGGGCGCAAGCCGTGGCGGCGGGTGGTGATCGAGAAGCCGTTCGGGCACGACCTGGACAGCGCTGTCGAGCTCAACGCGCTGGTCAACCGGGTGTTCCCGGAGGAGACGGTGTTCCGCATCGATCACTATCTCGGCAAGGAGACGGTGCAGAACGTCCTGGCGCTGCGCTTCGCCAACCAGCTGTTCGATCCGATCTGGAACGCCAACTACGTCGACCACGTGCAGATCACCATGGCCGAGGACATCGGCCTCGGCGGGCGCGCCGGCTACTACGACGGCATCGGCGCGGCCCGCGACGTCATCCAGAACCACCTGCTCCAGCTGCTCGCGCTCACCGCGATGGAGGAGCCGATCAGCTTCGAGCCCAAGCAATTGCAGGCCGAGAAGATCAAGGTGCTCTCCGCCACCAAGCTGGTGGAACCGCTGGACCAGACCACCGCGCGCGGGCAGTACGCGGAGGGCTGGCAGGGCGGCGAGCACGTCGTCGGCCTGCTCGACGAGGAGGGCTTCGACCCGCAGTCGAAGACCGAGACCTACGCGGCGATCACCCTCGAGGTGGACACCAGGCGCTGGGCGGGCGTGCCGTTCTACCTGCGCACCGGAAAACGCTTGGGCCGCAGGGTGACCGAGATCGCGGTGGTCTTCAAGCGGGCGCCGCACCTGCCCTTCGACCAGACCATGACCGAGGAGCTCGGTCAGAACGCGCTGGTGATCCGGGTGCAGCCGGACGAGGGCATCACCATGCGCTTCGGCTCGAAGGTTCCGGGGTCCGGCATGGAAGTGCGCGACGTCAATATGGATTTCAGTTACGGCGAGGCGTTCACCGAGTCCTCACCCGAGGCCTACGAACGCCTGATCCTCGACGTGCTGCTCGGGGTGCCGTCGCTGTTCCCGGTGAACGCGGAGGTCGAATTGTCCTGGCGCATCCTGGATCCCGTGCTCGAACACTGGGCGGAGGACGGCAGACCCGACCCGTATCCCGCGGGCACGTGGGGCCCGGCCTCGGCCGACGAGATGCTGGAGCGCACCGGACGGGAATGGCGGCGCCCATGATCATCGACATGCCCGACACCACGACCGGCGCGGTCACCAAGCGTCTGGTCCAGCTGCGCGAGAGCAACGGTGTCATCACCATGGGCCGGGTGCTCACCCTGGTGGTGTGCACGCTGGACAGCTCGGAGGCCGAGGACGCCATCGACGCCGCCAACGACGCCAGCCGCGAACATCCTTGTCGCGTCGTCGTTCTCGCGCGCGGCGACCGGGAGGCCGAGACCAAGCTCGACGCCCAGATCCGGGTCGGCGGCGACGCGGGCGCGGCCGAGGTGATCGTGTTGCGCCTGCAGGGCGAGCTGGTGAGCCACGAGAGCAGCGTGGTCATTCCGTTCCTGCTGCCCGACACCCCGGTGGTGGCGTGGTGGCCGCGCGGCGCGCCGGAGTTCCCGTCCAAGGATTCGGTGGGAAGGCTGGCGACCCGGCGCATCACCGACGCCACCTTCGCGGCGGACCCGCAGGCGACGATCAAGAGGCGCCGCGCCTCCTACGCGTCCGGCGACACCGATCTGGCATGGAGCCGGATCACCTACTGGCGGGCGCTGCTCGCGGCCTCGCTGGACGAACCGCCCTTCGAACCGGTCGAGTCGGTGACCGTGTCCGGCCTGCGCGACGAGCCCGCGCTGGACATGCTCGCCGGGTGGCTGGCCGCCCGGCTCGGCTGCCCGGTGCGCAGGCGCTCGGGCCCGCTGCGGGTTGCGGTGCACCGGCCGTCGGCGACGATGGCGATCGAACGCCCGCAGACCGGGCGCACCGCGACGCTCACCAGGACCGGCGATCCGGACCAGCGAATCGCCTTGGCGCGGCGCGAAACTCGCGACTGCCTCGCCGAAGAACTGCGTCGGCTCGACGCCGACGAGATCTATCACGAAGCCCTCGCCGGAATCGAAAAGGTGACCTATGAGTGAGACCTCCGCTCAGCAGTACGCCGGTCGGGAGCGCACCGACAGCGATCTCCCCGCCGACACCGTCGAGGTGCACGCCGACGCGGGCGTGCTCGTCGCGGCGGCGGCCGCCCGCTTCGTGCAGCTGGTGGTGGCCGCCCAGACCGAGCGCGGCTCCGCGTCGGTGGTGCTGACCGGCGGCGGCACCGGCATCTCGATGCTCGAGGAGGTGCGCAAGGCGCCCGGCGACATCGACTGGTCGCGACTCGACATCTTCTGGGGCGACGAACGTTTCGTCCCGGCGGGCGATCCCGAGCGCAACGAGCTGCAGGCCAGGGAGGCGCTGCTCGACCACGTGCCGGTCGACCACGCCAGGGTGCACCCGGTCGCCACCTCCGACGGCGAATACCCCGACCCGGTCGAGGCCGCGGCCGAGTATTCGGCGGCGGTGCACGCCCACCTCGCCGAGCACGGCGCGTTCGACGTGCACCTGCTCGGCATGGGCCCCGACGCGCACATCAACTCGCTGTTCCCGGACACCGACGCGGTGCGCGAGGAGCACGAACTCGTTGTCGCCGTGACGAATTCCCCCAAACCGCCGCCGGTCCGCGTCACGCTGACGCTGCCCGCGGTGCGTCGCGCGCGCCACGTGATGCTGATCGTCGCCGGAGCGGGCAAGGCGGAGGCCGTCGCCGCGGCCATCGGCGGCGCCGAGCCGGTCGACATCCCCGCGGCCGGCGCGGCGGGGTCAGCGTCGACCACCTGGTTGCTGGATCGCGAAGCCGCGGGCGCTTTGCGCTGAGCAGCTTCGAACGCACAACGCCGGGCACTCCCTAGCGCACAGCGCCGAGCGTTCTCGACACGGAGGTCGCATGCCGCACCTGGTCGTCGATAGTGTCGCCGGTGGCTCGTCGGGCCACCGGCGGCCCAGTGCCGGTCTGCCGGGTTCCTGTCGCGCGGAACGGCGATGAGCGGGATGTCGTCGCCGGAATCCGGCGCGAATCCGGCGCAGGCGCTCGACGAGCGGTTTCGCGCCGAGATCGGCACGCTGGCGGCGCGGCAGGCCAGTGACGAGGACCTCGGACCCGGCATCTCCCGCGCCACCCTGTTCGAGGTCTTCGACGCGCAGGCCACCAGCAGGCAGCTCGATCTGGCAGCGCGCAAACTCGGCGTGGCCAAGCACGGGTACTACAGCATCGGCTCGTCCGGTCACGAAGGGAACGCGGCGCTCTCGGTCGCGACGCGGGCCACCGATCCCGCACTGCTGCACTATCGTTCGGGGGCGTTCTTCGTGCACCGGGCGCGGCGGGTGCCCGGGCTCGACCCGATCCGCGACGTGCTGCTCGGCGTGGTCGCCGCGGCGGTCGACCCGATCTCCGGCGGCAGGCACAAGGTCTTCGGCAGCAAACCGGCGCACGTCATCCCGCAGACCTCCACCATCGCCTCGCACCTGCCGCGAGCGGTGGGCCTGGCGTTCGCGATCGAACGCGCCGCCCGGCTCGGTATCGCGTCGGAGTGGCCGCGCGATTCGGTGGTGCTGTGCACTTTCGGCGACGCCTCGGCCAACCACTCGACAGCAGCGGGCGCCGTCAACGCCGCCGTGCACACCGCGCACCAAGGGATTCCCGTTCCGGTCCTGTTCGTCTGCGAAGACAACGGCATCGGCATCAGCGTGCCGACGCCGCCGGACTGGATCGAGCACGCCTACGGAACCCGGCCCGGGCTGGCCTATTTCGCCGCCGACGGCTGCGATCCGATCGACGCGCTGACCGTTTCCGAACGCGCCGTGCGCTGGGTGCGCGAGCACCGCACGCCCGCGTTTCTGCGATTGCGCACGGTGCGACTGCTGGGGCACGCGGGTTCCGACATGGAAACCGCGTATCGCAGGCCCGCCGATCTCGCGGCCGATTTGGAGCACGATCCGGTCGTCGCGACGGCCCGGCTGCTCGTCGAGCGGGGGCTGGCCAGTCCCGACGAGGTCGTCGGGCTCTACGACGAGATCGGGCACCGCGTTTGGGCGATGGCCGAATTGGTCTGGCGGGAACCGAAATTGACGTCCGCCGCGGCCGTCACGGCGCCGCTGGCGCCCGCGCGTCCCGATGCCGTGCGCGCGGACGTGCTGCGGGATACGACGCCCGCCACCGCCGCGCCGTCCCGGCCTGGCGTGCGGCTCACCGGCTCGGACCATCGGCGGCCGCGGACCGGCGCGCTCGCGGGCGAGACCGGGATGACCGTCGCGCAGGCGATCAACCACACCTTGGCCGCGCTGCTCGAACGCGATCCCGACGTGCTGGTGTTCGGCGAGGACGTGGGACGCAAGGGCGGCGTGTACGGCGTCACCAAGGGGTTGCAGAAGCGCTTCGGCGCGCGCCGCGTCTTCGACACGCTGCTCGACGAACAGAGCGTGCTCGGCACCGCGCTCGGCGCCGGGCTCGCCGGTTTCGTGCCGATCCCGGAAATTCAATACCTCGCCTACCTGCACAACGCCGCCGACCAGGTGCGCGGCGAGGCCGCGACCCTCCAGTTCTTCTCACACGGCCGCTATCGCAATCCGATGGTGGTGCGGATCGCGGGCCTGGCCTATCAGAAGGGGTTCGGCGGGCACTTCCACAACGACAATTCCGTTGCGGCGCTGCGTGATATCCCCGGGCTGGTGATCGCGGTCCCGGCCCGCGCCGACGACGCGGCCGCGCTGTTGCGCACGTGCGTCTCGGCGGCGCGGGTGGACGGACGGGTCTGCGTCTTCCTCGAACCGATCGCGCTGTATCACACCAAGGACCTGCACGAGGGCGACGGCGCGTGGCTCGCGCCGGGTACCGCCGGGGAGCACGTGGAGATCGGCCGCGCCCGCCTCTACGGCGACGGCGATGACCTCACGATCGTCAGCTTCGCCAATGGCGTCCCGATGAGCCTGCGAGTGGCGGAGCGGCTCGCGGCGCGCGGTGTCCGCACCCGCGTACTTGACCTGCGCTGGCTGAACCCGCTGCCGGTCGGCGATCTGCTGACGCATGCCCGCGCCACCGGGCGGGTGCTGATCGCCGACGAAACCCGGCAAAGCGGCGGCGTTTCCGAATCGGTGTGCGCGGCGCTGATCGACGCCGGTTTCCCGGGCCGGGTGGCGCGGGTGACCAGCGCGGACAGTTTCGTTCCGCTCGGACCCGCCGCGGAGACGGTGCTGCTGGACGAGACCGGCATCGAGAAGGCCGCCGCGGAACTGCTCACCGATTAGCGTGTGATCCGCGTGTTCGCGGTTGGACGGGCGGTCACGGGAAATACCCTGGACAAAGCAATGGTGACCAGCGGCGAAAGGGCAGGACGATGACCACGATGTCCATCCTGGGCGAGGTGCGACCCGAGCACGACGCGAAGCCCGGCGACGAGCGCGTGCAGCTGCACTACCTGCGGTCCTACCGTCAGCCGGTGCTGGACGTCTGGTCGGCGTGCACGTCCCGCAGTCAGCTGGAACGCTGGTTGGGCGCCGTGTCGGGCGGCAGCGGCAACTTCACGATCGAGCCGATGGACGGCCCGGTACCCGGCCCCGTCGCGGTCCGCGTCGACCACTGCGTCGCGCCGCACGAACTCGTCGTCCACATCGACGGCTGCATCCTCGAACTGCGCCTGACCCAGGTCGGCGTCGTCACCAACCTCGAACTCGTCCGCCGCCACCTCTGCCACACCGACGCGAGCGCCGTCGGCCCGCGCTGGCAGTATCTGCTCGACCGCCTCACCGCCTACCTGGAATTCCGCCCCCTCCCGCGCTGGGCCGACTACCCGGAGCTGGCGGCGGAGTACCGCTGAGACACGCACGACGGCCGCGCGCCGCAGTACATCGGCGCGGCAGGCTAGATCCAGTAGCGGAACCAGACGCCGTCGTAGTGACGGAATTTGTACTCGTACTCGCCCTGCGATTCCGGCGCGCCATAGGGCATGTGCGCGTAGCCACCGAGGCCCAGCAGACCTCGCGTCTCGAACAGACAACCGCCTCGGTACTGCTCGACGCTGGTAACGGTGTACACGCCGTAGCGAGCATCGACATCGGTCACTACGCAATCGCCCGCGGCCCGTTCGAGGCTGTCCTTCGACAATCGCCAACCGATGTTCTCGGGCAGACCCGTCCATACCAGCGCCACCGTGCCGACCACCAGCAGCGGTGCCACCAAGCTCAATCTGCCGTTGTCACAGGAGATCAAGCCGACCGAACCGCAGACCAGCCACGACAAGCCCGCCACGGACAGCACCAGTAGCAAGTCCAGTGTGCGGCTCGAGTCGCCGTCGACGGTGTTCTGAAAGATCAACCCGAGGCAACAGAGGCCCGTAACGCTCACGGTCCCGAGTGCCCAGACGATCCACCATCGCGGCGCCCCACGCCTCCAATCGACTCCCCCGAATCTCATGCGGCCACACTACCGATCGCTCGATGCGGGGGCGACCGAGAAGACCGCTGCATCAGCGCGACTCACCGAATACACGACACGCCAAGGGATCTCATCCACTGCCGAGGCCGCCTCGAATACCTGACGATCGCGGCTGTCCGCGATCACGTGTCGCGCCGGGGGTGTCACCTCGGCGGCTCAGTCGGGTGGAAGGCGGTGCCGATATGGCCTTGGAGTTCCTTGTTCCGGTCGCCGCGGTGGTCTCGGCGCTGACTGTCTTCGTGGTGGGTGACCGCCTACGCCCGCAGTCGTGGCGGCAGACGAGCGACGAGGCGTCGGGCACCCTGGTCCTCGACCTCATCAAAACGTTCTTCATCGCGGTCGTCGCCTTCGTAGTGGTGATCTGCTGGCAGCAGTACCAGAACGCACACAATCACACCATCGCGGAATCGAAAGCGCTGGTGGACACTTACGCCGCCGCGCAGGAGTTGCCCGCCTCCGATCGGCAGCTCGTCCAGAGTTCGGTGCGCGCCTACACCCAGCAGGTCGTCACCGGGGAGTGGTCGGTGATGGACACCGACCACAAGCTCAGCCCGTCGACCCAGGACACCTTCGACACGCTGCGCGCCGACGTCGCCGCCATGCCGTCGAACGACGCGGCCGCCGAAACGCTGACCGGACTCGACCGGGTCGCCAAAGCCAGGCACGATCGGGCCATGGACGCCGGTGGCGGCGTACCCGGATTTCTTTATCTCGCATTATGTTTCGGCACCATCCTGCTGCTGCTCAGCCCCGTGCTCTCCGGCCTGCGGGTGACCGAACGCAGCGTCGCGATGACCGTGCTGCTCGGCGTGGTGGTGGGCGCGGCCGTGCTCGCCATCCACAATCTCGACCGACCGTTCTCCGGCGGGAACCGCGTCCCGAGGGACGCCTACGAGTACGCGCAGTCACGGTTCGAGCAGATCGGCGAACACACGCCGAATTCCGCATCCGCCACCGCGATCGGCGTCGGCGATGTTCCGCACCGGTAGACCGCGCCGGGGCGGGGACAGGTCGGGCGCACGACGCAGGAGAAGCCTCTGTGCGACAGCAGGTTTCGCCGCACTTCCGCTAATGGCAGCCTCGCTGGCCTGTTCGTCACTCGCCGCCGCCCAACCGGCTCCGCCGCTGCTCCCGCCGAGCCTCGTCAGCGGAAGCGCGGGCGCACAACCGATCGACACCGGAAGCGCCTCCGCCGCAATCCCTTTGGATCTCACGCCGCGTTACGCACCGATTCTCCCGGCCTCGACCGGTAGCTACACCCCGGTGTACGAGCCAGAGATCATCCCGGTCGCTCCAGCCGACACCGAACTCACCCTCGCCCCCAGCACAGCGGCCGAAGCCCTCGGTCTCGACGTCGGCAGCGTCCGCACCGCCTGCACCGGAAGCGCCGCGGCGGGTAGCGCCGCGCTCGCTCTCGGCTCGGCACTCGGCAGCGGTGGCGGCAGCGGCCTCGTGGGTCCGGGTCCCGTCGGCTTCGGCTCCAGCGGCAGCTCGACCGGCAGCGGCCTCGTCGGCCCCGGTTCCAGCGGTTCGGCGCTCGGCAGCGCCGGGGGCAGCGCGTTCGGCAGCGGCGCTCTGCTCACCTGCCTCCTGCTGGTGCCGATGACCCCGCCGACGCCGGGCATTCCGCTCCGCCTCGACCCGGCGGTTCCCGTCCCGATCCCGCATGCCCCGGCCGAACCCGTTCCGGCGCGGGCGCAGACGCAGGAGCCGACGCCCGCGG
>NZ_BDCF01000034.1 GCF_001613365.1 Nocardia xishanensis NBRC 101358 | reverse complement strand
CGCCGCGGCCGGTGGTGCTGGCGATGAGCTTCAGCGCGCTGGATCCGAGCATCGCGCCGCCAGGCGAGCATCAGCTGTCGCTGTGGGCGCAGTGGCATCCCTATCGGCTGGCCGACGGCAGCGACTGGGCCGCGCACGCCGAACGCGAGGGCGACCGGATCGTCGCCGAAGTCGATTCCTACGCAGCGGGTTTCGCGTCGAGTGTGCGGCGGCGGTTCGTGCAGACGCCGGTCGACCTGGAGCGGGAGATGGGGTTGCGCGGCGGCAACGTCATGCACGTCGAGATGTCGCTGGACCAGATGATGCTGTGGCGGCCGCTGCCCGAGCTCTCGGGTCAGCGGGTGCCCGGTGCGCCCGGCCTGTATCTGACGGGCGCGTCCACCCATCCCGGCGGCGGCGTCTCCGGCGCGAGCGGGCGCACCGCGGCGCGGCTCGTCCTCCGCGACGCCAAGCGCAGGCGTTTTCCCTTCCCGCGCGGACGATGACGGCCTCGAGGATGCGGGAACGCCGGACGAGCGCGCGGCGGGCGTGGTCGCGGGTGCGGTCGGTGCGCCACCCTGTTCCCGCGCTGCTCGCGGTCCTGCTCGTGATCGCTCAGATCGGCTATCCGCTCACCGACGGCACGGCGCGCGACCGGATCACCGTGGTGATCGTGCTGCTCTCCGCGGGCACGGCGCTCGCGCACGCCGCCGCGAACCGGGGCATTCGGTACGCGATGGGCTTCCTGGTGATCGTCTCCGGCGTCGGCCTGCTCGCGGAGATGCTCGGGGTGGCGACCGGAATCCCGTTCGGCTGCTACGAATACGCCGAGGGCCGGATCGGGCCCGCGCTCGCGGGCGTGCCGCTGCTGGTGCCGCTGGCCTGGACCGGCGGGATGTATCCGGTGTGGATCGTGGCGGGCATCGTCACCCGGCGGACCCCGGTGCGCGTAGTATTGACCACGATCGGCGCGGTGGGCTGGGACCTCTACCTCGATCCGCAGATGGTCGCCGACGGCCAATGGACCTGGTGCGACACCGATTCCGGGCTGCCCGGCCTCGCGGACATCCCGCGCACCAATTACCTCGGCTGGTGCTGTGTCGGCCTGCTGATGGCGCTGTTGCTCGCGGTCTGGGATCACGCCGCCCCCGCGCCGGCCCAGCCGCGTTCCGCCGCATCCCTCACCGTCCCCGTCGCGGTGTTCCTCTGGACCTGGCTTGGTTCCCTCGTCGCCCACGCCGTCTTCCTCGATCTGCCGTCCTCGGCGTGGTACGGCGCGCTCGGGATGAGTCCGCTCGGGGTACCGCTGCTGATCCACCTGGCCCGGCATCGATCCCGCCGCGAGCAGTAGCGGCGGGATTCGCCGGAGCGAGTCAGGCGAGTGCGGCGAGCAAACGGCGGGTGCGCGCGGTCATCGCCTCGGCGGTCTCGCCCGGGTTGCGCAACCACCAGCCGACCAGTGCCGTGACGGTGCCCATCCACACGGCCGCGAACGCGGACAGATCGTCGGGATCGGTGAGCCCGCGACCGGCGAGGAACGCGGCGACACCGCGATTGGCCTGCTCGGCGATGCGCCGCCGGGCGGCGCGGGCCGCGTCGGCGGCGGGCCCGTCGTCCGGATGCGAACGGTCGAAGACGACGTGCCAATCGTGCGGGCGCGGCTCGAGCGCGCCGAAGATACCCGCCAGCGTGCGTTCGGCCAGTTCCAGCGTCGCGGGTCCCTCGTCGGCCGCGTCGATCGCGTCGCCCAGCGTGGTCGCCGCCCGGCGAACGCACGCCACGTACAGTCCGTCCTTGGTGTCGAAGTAGGCGTACACCAGCGGCTTGGAAACCCCGGCCTTCGCGGCAACCACCGCGGGCGACAGGCCCGCGTAGCCGACCCTGCCGATCTCGGCGGCCGCGACATCGAGGATCTGCGCCTCACGCTCGGCGCGTGGCACTCCCTTGGTTCCAGCGGCTCCCGCCACGCCTGTTCCCACCTTCCCCGAGCGCTGTCCACGCCCAATCGCCGACAAAAATTTACCAAAAAGTCAATTGGCGCGCCCCTGCTCGGCGGCGAGCGGTCTGACGCGGGGCGAGCACGGTATATAGGACGGACCGCGCTACGGCGGCGTGCCGGACGGTGGCGCGTCTCGTCGTGTCGCGGCTGCCGCGTGGCGATTCGGGCGTTCGGCCTGGCACGATGTGAGCCGTGCAACCGAGTCCCGCCATCCCGATGCCCGATGTCCCGGATCGACCGACGCCGCGCGCACCACGCACCCAGGTACGGGTAGCCGCTGCGGTGCTGCTGGCAGCCCTGTTGGCACCGGTGCTCGCCGGGTGCCTGCGGGTGCAGGTGTCGATGGGCGTGTCGTCCAACGACCGGGTGTCGGGACGGATCGTCGCCGCGGTGGTGCCCGCGGGTCCCGACGACAAGGGTCCGCAGCTCAAAGCGCCCGAGTCGCTGGCGGCGAAGGTGCGCGTCGAGCCGTACAGCCAGGACGGATACGTCGGCAGCAAGGTGTTCTTCGAGGATCTGTCCTTCGGCGAGGTACAGCAGCTCGGCCTGCTGTCCGAGCAGACGCAGGGCATGTTCCAGCTCCAGTTCCAGCGCACCGGCGACCTGGTCAGCCTGAACGGGCGCGTCGACCTGAAATCGGTTCCGCCGCACGGCTCCGACGTGCAGTTCACCATCGCGTTCCCGGCCAGGGTGGCCAAGACCAACGGCAACCGCGAAGGCGATTCCACCGTCTCGTGGAAGCTGCCGCCCGGGGATGTGTCCACGGTGCGCGCCGAGGTGAGCTACTCGGACCCGAACACCCGCTCCTTCGCGGGCTGGGCGGGCATTGTCGGCGGCATCACCCTCGCGGTCGCGGCCATCGTCGCCGCCATGGCGTACATGGACCGCAACCCCGCCGCGCCCGAGGTGCCCGAGCACCAGTTCTCGTGGCGGCGCTGGTGGCAGTCGGTCAAGCAGTTGCGCTGAGCGGGCGAGTCGGCGCGGCCGTCGCGCTCACGGGATGCGGAATCGCGGCGGTCAACCGGTTCTCGATGCCGCGGCTGGACGCGGAAGCCGCGGCGGCCGAACCGGTCACGGTCTGCGTGCCCGCCCGCGACGAGGCCGAGCGGCTGCCCGCGCTGATCGCCGACCTGCGCGCCCAGACCGGGGTACCGGACCTGCGGGTGCTGATCCTCGACGACGGCTCCACCGACGGCACGGCGCGCGCCGCGCGGGAAGCGATCGCGGGCGATCCCCGTTTCGAGGTGATCCGATCCGAAGCGGAACCGCCGCCGGGCTGGACCGGCAAGGCCGCGGCGTGCGCCCGCTTGGCCGAGCTCGCCGACGCACCGATCCTGGTCTTCCTCGACGCCGATGTACGGCTTGCCCCGCGAGCCGTCGCGGCGGCGGCGCGCGCCCTCCGGAATCGGCACGCGGCCTTGGTTTCCCCGTGGCCCGCCCAGCGGGCCGAGACCGTCGCCGAGGCGCTGGTGCAGCCGCTGCTCTGCTGGTCATGGGCGTCGACGTTGCCGATCGTGCTCGGCAATCGCGGCCTGCGACCCTCGACGGCCGTCGCCTGCGGCCAGTTTCTCGCCTTCGACGCCGCCGCCTACCGCGCGATAGGCGGGCACGCCGCGGTGGCGGGCAGCCCCACCGAGGATCTCGACATCGCGCGCGTCTTGCGCCGTGCGGGTCGCACCACCCATGTCGTCGCCGCCGGATCGCTGGCCAGTACCCGGATGTATCGCGGCGCGGACGAGGTCGACGCCGGCTACACCCGCTGGCTCTGGTCCGCGTACGGCGGCTCCGGCTACGCCGCCGGAGCCGTGGGAACCGTGCTGGCCCTTGGCTATTGGATTCCCCCGCTGGCCGCTCTGTTCGGCCGCGGAGCTACCCGCCGGGCCGGCGCCATCGGCTACGCCGCCGCCGTCACCGGCCGCCTGCTGGCCCGTTCGCTCGAATCCGGCGGGCCGCTGCGCCTTTCCGACGTGTGCGCGGCGGCGTCGCACCCCTTCTCCATCGCCGCGTACCAGCGCCTCGTCTGGCGATCGCACCGCGCCCGTCGCCGGGGGACGCTGCGCTGGAAGGGCCGCACGCTGATCGACGCCGGCTGAACAGACGACACCGGCCCGATCCGAGGACCGAGCCGGTGCGCGACGAACGTCGGTGTGTGGTGAACCGACGCCGCTGAGCTTTACGGCGCCGAGGTGATGCCGACCGTCGGCAGGAAGAAGCAGGTGCGGTTGCCGTTGTCGACGCTGCCGAAAACGGCGGCGAGGACGGTGCCCCTACCTGTGTCGACGGGCACCGCGCGGATACCACCCACGGGGAGTGCGGCGAAGAAGAAGTCCTGGATGGCACGTTCTGCCTGCTGGCGCAGCTCGGCGGGGACCGCGGCGGGCACCATGGCCCGGAAGATGTCGGCGAGCGGGCCCATTGGGGTGATGCCGCCGCGTCCGTTGCTCACGTTCAGCCAGGCCACCTGCAAGCCCGCGGTGTTCCGGCTCTCCGAGCCGAGGCCGTAGGGCACGAAGGTGAACATGGTCTGACCTGACCGCACCGCCGTCAGGTCGAGGCCCGGGATGGTGACGTTGGTCTTGGGCCACGGTCCCGGCATCGCGCCCGCGACAGCGGGCACCAGCCCCAAAGTGCTTCCGTCGCCGCAGAACGCCGCGGCGGTCGGAAAAAGGAACGGCTCCATGCCGAAGCCGCGCAGCGCCTCGACAGTGGATTGGTAGGCGCCCAGCAGATCGCCCGGCGCGGCGGCTTGCTGTATGCCAGGCAGGTCGGCCGCGGGCGCTGGCGCCGCGACGGCGGGGGCGCAGAAACCGAAGGCCAGTGCGACCGATCCGGTCGCGGCGGCGGTGAGAGTGGTGAAGCGACGCAACAAAGTCACAGCGGTGCTCCTCATCGTCGACACGGTGAGGACACGGTACTCCGGCAAACTCGCTCAGCAGCTGTTTTACGAATCGGCAATTTTTCGGCGCGTCGGCTTGCGCCCGTGCGCCGGGTCGAGAAGCGCTTCCCGGTTTCCGGGTTCGAGCCCTGTCGACCGCGCAATGATCACACTCCGCGATGACCCGCGAAAGGGCTGTGCTCACCCTGATTTCTAACCTTGTCCGGTTCCGGCCTCCCTCCGCATGATGATTCGGCTCGACCCCCGCTGCACCCGGAGCGGACCAGGGTCCGCAAAACCATCCAGAGCGACCGAGAGACCTGGCTCGCCGACGTCGCAGCAACCCCCCGGCCATCGGGTGCGGGTGCTTCCGCCAGGAACGATGGAGGACCGAATGATCTGCCCCCGCAGTGGCGCCCGCCGGACGCGACACCCCGGTACGACCCGCCGTCCCACCCCGGCCAGCTGTCCGCGCTGACGCGCCAGACCTTGCACCCGTCGCTGGCCGGGTGACGACCCGACCAGCGCCAGGCGCGATCGTCCGAGATCCTCCGAAGGGCCCGAACATGAGTGCGTCTCTCGCACCCGACGCCGCCGCGGCATCCGACGCCGAACCACCCGGCTCCGCGCGAACACCCGGCGACGGCACCGCGCAGCGCGACACCACCGCGCAGCACAACACCACAGCACAGCGCGACGGCAACGCGCAGCGCGATGGCACAGCGCAGCGCGATGGCACAGCGCAGCGCGATGGCACAGCGCAGCGCGACATCGCAGTACAGCGCAGCGGCAGCGCGCAGCACAACAGCAACGCGCAGCGCAACACCGCCGTACAGCTCGACAGCACCGGACAGCGCGACGTCAGCGAGAACTTCGACGCCGCAACACAACTCGATGACGCACAGCTCGACGACGGCGTGGCCAGCGCTACCACGACACCCGCCACCGCGGCGACAACCGATACGTCCGGGCCGACCGGTGACACTGTCGCGCAACTCGGCATCGATTCCGACCCGCTCGCTCCGACGGTCGCGCGCACCCGCCACCCGTGGCGCTGGGTGGTCAGCGCGGCCGCCTTGGTCCTGCTCGCCCAGTTCGTGCACGGTCTGGTCACCAATCCCGGATGGGACTGGCCGACATTCGCGAAATACTTCACCGCGCGGTCGGTGCTGACCGCGCTGCGGGTGACCCTGGAACTGACCCTGTGGGGCACCGCGCTCGGCTTCCTGATCGGCACCCTGCTCGCCGTGGCGCGGCTGTCGAACAATCCGGTGCTGCGGGTGATCTCGTGGGCCTACATCTGGGCGTTCCGCTCGATACCGATGATCGTGCAGCTGCTGTTCTGGTTCAACATCGCCTACCTGTATCAGACTCTCTCGCTCGGCATCCCGTTCGGACCCTCGTTCCTCACCTTCGAAGTCAACGGCGTGATCAGCGGATTCACCGCCGCGGTGATCGGTCTCGCGCTGCACCAGGCCGCGTACTCGGCCGAGATCATCCGCGCCGGGCTCATCTCGGTCGATCCCGGCCAGCTGGAAGCGGCGGCGGCGCTGGGTATTCCGCGCTGGCGGCAGTTCCGCACCATCGTGGCGCCGCAGGCCATGCGCTCGATCCTGCCGAACGCCACCAACGAGGTGATCAGCCTGTTCAAGGGCACCTCGATCGTCTCGGTGATGGCGATCGCGGAGCTGTTCTATCAGGTCCAGGTGATCTACGGCCGCAACGGGCGCGTGGTGCCGCTGCTGATGGTCGCCACGGTCTGGTACATCGTGCTGACCACGATTCTCACGGTGGCGCAGTACTACATCGAGCGCCACTACGCCAAGGGCGCGCAACGCACCCCGCCGCCGACGCCGTTGCAGAAGCTGCGTCAGCGGATCGGCGAGCTCGCCGAATTCGGGCCCGCCGCGCCGCGGGGAGCGACCCGATGACCGCGCAGGAGACGCCCGCCCTGCTGGTCAGCGGTGTGCGAAAGTCATTCGGGCGCAACAAGATCCTGCACGGCATCGACCTGACCGTGCGAGCGGGCGAGGTGGTGGCCGTCATCGGCCCGTCCGGATCGGGCAAGTCGACCCTGCTGCGGGTGCTGAACCACCTGGAACCGGTCGACGCGGGCACCGTGCACATCGACGGCGAGCTGATCGGTTATCGCCTGCGGCGCAACGTCTTGCATCCGCTCTCCGACCGCGACGTCCGCAAGCAGCGCGCCCGCATCGGTTTCGTCTTCCAGCAGTTCAACCTCTTCCCGCATCTCACGGCGCTGGAGAACGTCACCATCGCGCCGCTCACCGCCCAGCGCAGGGACCGCGCCGAGGTCGAGCGCGAGGCGAAGGCGCTGCTCGAGCGGGTCGGCATCGGCGAACTGGCCGACGCCTATCCGCGCAGGCTGTCCGGCGGGCAGCAGCAGCGGGTGGCGATCGCCAGGGCGCTGGCCGTGCGGCCGAGGGTGATCCTGTTCGACGAGCCGACCTCGGCGCTGGATCCGGAGCTGGTGGGTGAGGTGCTCGACGTCATCCGCGATCTGGCCGACGACGGCACCGCGCTGGTGATCGTCACGCACGAAATCGGTTTCGCCCGCGAGGTCGCCGACACGGTGGTGTTCCTCGACGCGGGCGTGATCGTCGAAAAGGGCCCGCCCGCCGAGGTCCTGGACGACCCCAGACATCCGCGCACCCGCGCATTTCTGTCCCGAGTCCGTTGAGCGCCACGCGCTCGGTCCGATCAGCGCTTCCGCGCTCGATCCGGCGAGCGCCCCGATGCTCCCACCCACGAACAGGTTCCCGATGAAGCTCTCCGCCATGGTCGGCGCACTAGCGGCGGCCGCACTGCTGGTCACCGCGTGCGGCACCGATCCCGACGAAGACCTCCAGGTCTCCTCCGACGGCACGGTCGCCTTCGATCTGTCGCCGCAACAGTCAGGGCGCGTCCGCGCGGACAAGGTCGACGCCATCGCCGCCGAGGTCCCCCAGGCCATCCGGGACCGCGGCACCCTGGTGGTGACCGGCGCGTCGGGCACCGCGCCGCCGCTGCGCTTCTACGCCACCGACGACAAGACTGTGGTCGGCTCCGAGGTCGACTTCGCCTCGCTCGTCGCCGACATCCTGGGGCTGAAACTGGTCGCGGGCGTGGCCGATTGGTCGCAGAACTTCGTGCGCGTCGATTCGGGCGAGGTGGACGCGTTCATCTCGAACGTGACCGTCACCGAGGAGCGCAAGGAGAAGTACGACTTCGCCACCTACCGCAACGACAACGTCGCGCTGGAAGTGCCCGCGCAGAGCGATCTGCGGTACCAGGACCGTAAGAGCCTGGCGGGCAAGCGCATCGGTGTCGGCACCGGAACCAACCAGGAACAGCTGCTGGTGAAGTGGAACGAGCAGAATCGAGCCGAGGGACTGCCCGCGATCGAGATCACTTACTACGACAAAACGAGCGACTACTACCTGGCGCTCGCCTCACAGCGGCTCGATGGCTACCTCGGCCCGAATCCGACGGCGATCTACCACGCGCGGACGGCGAACCAGACCAAGATCGTGGCGACGTTCTCCGGCGCGGGCGAGGCGCTGCAGGGCGAGATCGGCGTACTGACCAAGAAGAACAACGGGCTGATCGGCCCGGTGCAGAAGGCGCTGCGCCACGCCATCGAGTCCGGGCTCTACCAGCGGGTCATCGATCGCTGGGGCTTGCAGACCGAGGCCATCACCGAGTCGCGGATCAATCCGCCCGGCCTGCCGAAGCAGCGGTGACCCGATGCCGTACGGAGTATCGACGATCCGCAGGGCGCACTGGATCGCCCAGGACGACCCGCTGGCCGCGCCGCTGCTCGCCGAACTGGCGCTCGAGTACAGCAACCGCTACGGACGCACCCCCGGCGAGGTGCACTCCGATCTTCGCGGATATCCGGCCGCGCACTTCGCCCCGCCGGAGGGCGGCCTGCTCGTGGTGACCCAGGACGGAGAACCGGTGGCGGGCGGCGCTTTCCAGCAGTTCGACCCGACCACCGCGGAACTCAAACGGATCTGGACCGCCCGCGAGCACCGCAGGCAGGGCCTCGGCCGGTTCGTGCTGGAGCGGTTGGAGACCGAGATCGCCGATCGGGGCTACCGGCGCGTCTACCTGACCACCGGACCGCGCCAGCCCGAAGCCGTCGGCCTGTACCTGGCGGCCGGGTACACCGCGCTCTACGACTCCGCGCTGTCCCCGGAGGAGATCGGGCCGCACCCCTTCGAGAAGTTCCTCGACCACGGCGCATGGGAGGCGACGGCATGAAGTTCCTGTTGTTCACGCTGGTGACGCGGGTGCCGGATCCGCGGACGGGCGTGCTGCCCGACACCAGGGAGCGATTGCGATCCGTGGTCGAACAGGCCAGGCTCGCCGAGGATCTCGGCTACGACGGTTTCGCCGTCGGTGAGCGCCACGAGGACCCGTTCCTGTCCGCGGCGCCGCCGGTGATCCTGTCCCACATAGCGGCCGTCACCTCGCGCATCACGCTGTTCACCGCGGTGACGACGCTGAGCCTGCTCGATCCGGTGCGGGCCTTCGAGGACTACTCGACGCTGGACAACCTCGCGGGCGGCCGCCTCGAACTGATCATCGGCAAGGGCAACGGCGCGGCGCAGGCTCAGCTGTTCCACGTCACCACGGACGATCAGTGGGAGCGCAATCGCGAAGGCTACGAGCTGTTCCGGCAGCTGTGGGCCTCCGACAGCGTCACCTGGCCGGGTCGGTTCCGTCCGCCGCTGGAGAACGCCAAGGCGCTACCGCGACCGCTGCAGCCGCGCATCAGGATCTGGCACGGCAGCGCGACCAGTCGCGATTCGGTGGAACTCGCCGCGCGCCACGGTGATCCGCTGTTCTCGGCCAATGTCACCAACCCGATAGAGCCCTACGCCGAGCTGGTCGGCCACTACCGGGAGCGGTGGGAGCACTACGGTCACGACCCGGCCGAGGCGCTGGTCGGGGCGGGCACCGCGGGCTTCCACGTGGCGCGCACCTCGCAGCAGGCGCTGGACGCCTACCGTCCGATCTTCGAGGCGCGGCTGGCGCTGAGCCGAAAGCTCCGTCTGCCCATCGTGTTCGAGACCTTCGATGATTTCGTCGCCCGCAGTTCCGCGCTGATCGGGAGTCCGGAACAGGTCATCGACAAGGTCGGCCGCCAGCACGAGCGATTCGGTCACGAGGTGATCCACCTGTCCGCCGAGCGCGACGGGCGCACCGTGGCCGAGCACCGCGACAGCCTCGAACTCTTCCAGTCCGAGGTGGCGCCAGAGCTGCGCCGCCGAATTCCAAGCAGGCCGTTGGCCACCGACACCTCAAGTAGCGAACTCATTGGAGTGACACCGTGATCCGAATCCGCCATCGAATTCTCGCGCTGGTCGGCGCGCTCGCCACGACGAGCGCCATGGCCGCATGCGGCAGCGATTCGAGTGCGCCGGGGGGCGACGCGGGTCCGCCTCGGCCGGGCGGCACGCTGCGCTACGGGCTGTCCCAGCCGCCGACCTGCTCGGATCCGGCGCAGTCCGGCACCAACCAGACCATCTACGTCGCGCGGCAGATCGTCGATTCGCTCACCGATCAGGATCCGCGGACGGGCGAGATCAAACCCTGGCTGGCGCGCAGCTGGGAGATCAGCCCGGACGCGAAGGTGTTCACCTTCCACCTCGCCGACGGCGTCACCTTCAGCGACGGCACACCGCTCACCGCGGAATCGGTGCGCAACACCTTCGATTCGGTGCTGCGGCTGGGCGGGGCGAAGGCGCCGCTCGGCGCCAGCTATCTCACCAACTACGTGGGCACCACCGCCGTGGACCGGCTCACCGCGCGCGTCGAGTTCAGCCAGCCCAATGCCCAGTTCCTGCAAGCCTCGTCGACCGTGCAGCTCGGCATCCTCGCCGACGCGACGACGGCCGAGCCCGCCGACCAGCGTTGCGTCGGCGACAACATCGGCAGCGGGCCGTTCACCTACGCGGGCTGGCGGCAGGATCAGTCGGCGACGCTGGCCAAGCGGGCCGGATACGGCTGGGGCTCCGCTGTGTTCGCGCACCAGGGCGAGGCCTACCTGGACCGCATCGAGTTCACGGTGGTGCCCGAATCCGGCGTGCGCACCGGCAGTCTCGTCTCCGGTCAGCTCGACGCGATCAGCGACGCGCTGCCGCAGGACGTGCCCCAGCTGGAGGCGGCGGGCGCGCGCCTGCTCAGCACGGCCAATCCCGGTGTGCCGTTCGGCTTTCAGCCCAACGTGACTCGCGGTCCGCTGCGCGATCCGGCGGTGCGCCAGGCGCTGCTGCCCGCCATCGACCGAAAGCAGTTGGTGGACACTGTGCTCGGCCCGCAGTTCAAGCCTGCCACCGGTCCGCTGGCCAGCGCCACGCCCGGCTACCAGGACCTCTCCGCGCGGGTGGGCTACGACCCGGCCAAGGCGAAGAGCATCCTGGATCAGGCGGGCTGGACGCCGGGCGGCGACGGCATCCGCGCGAAGAACGGTGAGCGCCTGTCCTTCTCGGTGCTGTTCAGCCAGGCGTTCGCGGGCAACCAGGCCATCCTGGAACTGGTGCAGCAGCAGCTGCGGCAGGTCGGCGTGGAACTGAAGCTCGACCTGGTGTCAGGACCGGAGAACACCGCGCGACAGAACGCCAAGGATTTCGACGCCACCTACTACAACTCCACCCGCGCCGACGGCGACATCCTGCGCACGACTTTCAGTGTGGACGGCCGCAACTTCAATGCACGCGAGAGCATTCCCGCGCTGGACGACGTACTGCGCAGCCAGCTCAGCACCGCCGATCCCGCCGCGCGCGCCGCGCTCATCCGCACCGCGCAGGAGCAGGTGCTCGAGGCCGGGCTGTGGATCCCGACCATCGAACTCTCCCAGGCGATCGGCGCCGCCGGGCACGCCAGGGACCTGAAGTTCGAGGCCTCGGCGCGGTTGCAGTTCTTCGACACCTGGCTGAGCGGACACTGACATGGCACGCTATCTGGCGCTGCGCGTCTTTCAGGCGATCTGGGTGCTGTGGGCCGCGTTCAGCATCTCGTTCGTGGTGCTCTACCTGCTGCCCGCCGACCCGGTCTCCCTCGCGGCCGACGGCGGCGGCGCGGGAACGCCGGTCGACAAGGCCGCGATCGCGGAGCTCCAGGCCCGCTACGGGCTGGACCGGCCGCTGTGGGACCAGTACCTGACCGCGCTCGGCAACGCGGTCCGCGGTGACTTCGGACTGTCCATGACGACCGGAAGGCCGGTGACCGAGGCGATCTGGGACGCCGTGCCCTCGACCCTCGGATTGGCTTCCCTCGCCTTGCTTTTCGCCACCGCCGGCGGTGTGGCGCTGGCCTTCGCCGCGACTTACACGCGCAAGCCGTGGCTGCGCGACCTGCTCGCCGCGCTACCGCCGCTCGGCGTCTCGGTGCCGACGTTCTGGACCGGACTGCTGCTGCTCCAGGTCTTCTCCTTCCGCTGGCACCTGGCGCCCGCGTTCGGCGGACATGGCCTGCGCGGCACCGTGCTGCCCGCGCTCACCCTGGCCATCCCGATCGGCGCGGTGATCGCGCAGGTGCTCACGGCCGGGCTGGAGAGCACATGGCGGCAGCCGTTCACCGAAGTGGCGCTGGCCAAGGGCGCTTCACGCTGGTGGGTGCAGCGCAGGCACGTGGCCCGGCTGGCCAGCGTGCCCGCGTTCACCATCGCCGGCGTGCTGGTGGGCAACCTGCTGGCAGGCTCGGTCGTGGTGGAGACGGTGTTCGCGCGCACCGGCGTCGGCAGGCTCACCCAGATCTCCGTGCTGGCCCAGGACATTCCGGTGGTGCAGGGCATCGTGCTGCTCACCTCCCTGGTGTTCGTGGTCGTGAATCTGGCGGTCGACCTGCTGTATCCGCTGCTCGATCCGCGGATCGCGGTGCGCGGCGGGCGTTCCGTCGACGAGGCGACCGAGGCCGAGGACATCGCGGAGGAGGTGCTCGTCCGTGTCTGACCCCAACGCCGCGGATCGAGAAGGGAGTACCCGTGGTTGACGTAGCCGACAAGACCCGCCGGATCGCGCTGCCCGGCGTGCGCGGACCCGCGCCGAGTCTGCGCGCGCTCCGCCGCAACGCGGGCCTGATCGTCTCGGCGGCGGTGACACTGCTCGCGCTCGGCTGGGCGCTGGCGCCGTCGCTGTTCGCCGGCGGAGACCCGCTCACCGGGGTACCCGCCGAGAAGTTCCAGCCGCCGAGCGCTCGGCACTGGTTCGGCACGGACAACCTCGGGCGCGATCTGTACACGAGAATGGTGCACGGGGCGGGGCTCTCGCTCACCGCCACGCTGTCCGCCGTCGCGCTGGCCGTGGTGGCCGGTGCGCTGCTCGGGCTGCTGGCCGGGGCGATCGGCGGCGTCGTCGACGCGGTCGCCATGCGCGTGGTGGACGTGCTGCTCTCCATCCCGGCGCTGCTGCTCTCGCTGGCGCTGGTCACCGCGCTCGGCTTCGGAACCCGCAATGTCGCCGTCGCCGTGGGCGTTTCGCTGATCGCCAATTTCGCGCGGGTGATGCGCTCCGAGGTGCTGCGGGTGCGGCGCGCGGTGTACGTCGAGGCGGCGCACGCCTCGGGGGTGCGCTGGTACGCGGTGCTCGCCAGGCACGTCCTGCCCAACTCCTACCAACCTGTGCTCGCGCTGGCGGCGGTCGAGTTCGGCATGGCGGTGCTCTCGGTCTCGGCGCTCAGCTTCCTCGGCTACGGCGCCGAACCGCCGACGCCCGAATGGGGCTCGCTCATCTCCGAGGGCCGCAACTACCTCGCCACCGCGTGGTGGCTCACCACCCTCCCGGGTCTGGTGATCATCGGCGTCGTGTTGGCCGCCCAGCGACTCGGCCGCGCCGCAGGAAGGACCGATCAGCCGTGAGCAACCCGGACACCGCCCACACCGACCCGGAACCGGCCGAAGACAGCGCCGTCGCGCCGCCTGACGCAACCCGCTCGGAATCCCGCTCCGCGCAGCCAGGCGACGCCGAATCTCGATCGCGAGGCGATGATGGGTCACCGCCCGGCGGCAGCGAGATCGAGGCCACAGCCGTGACTCGTGCCACGCAATTCGCCCGACACGAGTCGACCAAGCGACCGGCGGACGGCCCGATCCCGTCGCGCACGAAGAACGACACCGCGCGTCCGGATCGGCGCGGAGACGCGGGGCGCGCGGAAGACACTCTGCTGCAAGTGGATCAACTGCGCGTCGACTATCGCTCCTCCGCCGGTCCGGTCACGGCCCTCGCGGGCGCCTCGCTGCGCGTCGCTCGCGGCGAAGTGGTCGCGCTGGTCGGCGAGTCCGGTTCCGGGAAGTCGACGCTGGCGCACGCCGTGATCGGGTTGCTCGGAACGACCGCCGAGATCGGCTCGGGGACCGTCACTTTCGACGGCGAACGGGTCGACACTCGTTCGGAACGAGCCCTGCGCAGGCTGCGCGGCGCGCGGATCGGGTTCGTGCCGCAAGACCCGGGGCTCTCGCTGAATCCCGTACGCCGGGTGGGCGATCAGGTGGCCGAGGCGCTGCTCGTGCATCGGCGCGTCGATCGCCGCGGGGCGCAAGGCCGAGTGCTGGAGTTGCTCACCGAGGTCGGACTGGATCGCCCGCAGCTACGGGCCGAGCAGTACCCGCACGAACTCTCGGGTGGGCAACGCCAGCGGGTGCTGATCGCCATCGCCCTGGCCTGCGGTCCCGAGCTGATCATCGCCGACGAGCCGACCAGCGCGCTGGACGCCACCGTGGCGCGGCGGGTGCTGGACCGGCTCGCCGAGCGCACCGCCGCGCGCGGCACGGCGGTGCTGCTCATCACCCACGACCTGGCGATGGCCGCCGAACGCGCCGACCGGCTGGTGGTCCTCAACGGCGGCGAGGTCGTCGAGTCCGGCCCGACGGCGGAGATCCTCGCGGCGCCGCGGCATCCGTACACCAAACGGCTGCTGAGCTCCGCGCCGAGCCTCGCCCCCGGCCCGGCGCGTCCCGAACGGCCGCGCACCGGGGAACCGCTGCTCGTGCTGCGGGAGGTGCGCAAACGCTTCCGCGCCCGCTCCGGTGAGGCCATCACGGCCGTCGACGGCGTCGGCTTCGAGCTCGGCCGCGGCGAAACCCTCTCCCTGGTCGGCGAATCCGGCTCCGGCAAGTCGACCACCGCGCGGATCGCGCTGCGGCTCACCGACGCCGACCATGGCAGCGTCGTCTTCGACGGCGAAGATCTCACCGCCGCCCGCCGAGGCAAGCTGCGCACGCTGCGGCGCCGGTTCCAGGTGGTCTACCAGAACCCGTACTCCTCGCTGGATCCCCGCTGGCGCGTCGGCGCGGTCATCGAAGAACCGTTGCGCGCGTATGGGATCGGCGACCGCGCCGAACGCCGCGACCGGGTGCGGGAACTGCTCGGACAGGTCGCGCTGCCGGAGCGTTTCGCCGAACGCCGCCCGGCGGAACTGTCCGGCGGCCAGCGCCAGCGGGTGGCCATCGCGCGGGCGCTGGCGCTGCACCCCGACCTGCTGGTGCTGGACGAGCCGGTCTCCGCGCTGGACGCCTCGGTGCAGGCGCAGATCCTCGAACTGCTCGACCGCTTGCAAGCCGAACTAGGCCTGAGCTACCTGTTCATCTCGCATGATCTGGCCGTAGTGCGGCGGATCAGCGACCACGTGGCCGTCATGCGCCGCGGCCGGATCGTCGAAACCGGCCGCACCGCACAGATCTTCGAGAATCCGCGGCACGACTACACCAGGGAATTGCTCTCCGCGATCCCCTCCCCCGCACGAGGAGCCGCCTGATGGATTTCGCAACGGAAAGGACCGCATGATGCCGGATTCGGATTTCTTCCTCGCGGTGGAACTCACCGGGACCGGGGCGCACCCGGCGTCGTGGCGACGCCAGGACTCGCGCGCCGAGAACCTGTTCACCGCCGGTTACTGGGTCGACGCGATCACCGCCGCCGAGAACGCCGGGGCTGACGCCGTTTTCCTGCCCGATTCCTTCGGGTTGCAGCCCGGCGGCGCCGAGATCGCCAAGGGCAGGCTGGACGCGGTCGCCATCGCGGCCCGTGCCGCGGCCGTCACGCGGCGTATCGGCCTGGTGCCGCAGGCGCCGGTCACCCACACCGAGCCGTTCCACCTGTCCAAGGCGATCGCCAGCCTCGATTTCGCCACCCTCGGGCGCGCGGGCTGGGAGGTCACCGTGTCCGAAGGCGCCGAGCAGGCGAAGGCGTTCGGCCGCAAAGGCGCTCAGGACCAGGCGGCGCTGTGGCACGAGGCGGACGAGGCCGTCGAGGTGGTCACCCGGCTCTGGGATTCCTGGGAGGACGACGCGGAGATCCGCGACCTGCCGACCGGGCGCTTCATCGACCGGGACAAGCTGCACTACATCGACTACGCGGGCGACAACTTCTCCGTGAAGGGGCCGTCGATCACGCCGCGCTCACCGCAGGGACAGCCGATCGTCGCGGTCCGCGCCGATGAGGGGCCTGGCATCCAGGTCGCGGTGCGCCGCGCCGACCTGATCCGCATCGCCCCATCGGATCTCGACGCCGCGCACGCCAGACGCGCCGCGCTGCGCAGCGCCCTGCTCGGCGCCGAACGCGACCCGGACGCCGTGCGCGTGCTGATCGACATCGACATCCACCTCGCCGACACAGTGGAGCGCGCGCACGAGGAGCTGGCCGAGCTGGACCGCTGGGCGGCCACGACGCCGCTGTCCGGTGCGTGCGGCGCGCCGCAGGTCGGCACCAGGACCACCGGCACGCCGCTGCGCCACGTCGGCACCGGCGACTCGCTGACCGAACTGCTCGCCGCCGTGGCCGATTCGGGCGCGGCCGACGGTGTCGTGCTACGTCCGCTCGCGGTGCACGCCACCCTCGGCAGGCTGCCCGCCGTGCCGCCCGCACCCGCCACCACCCTGCGCGCGCGGCTGGATCTGCCGCGTCCGGCGAGCCGCTACGCCACGATTCAGGAAGGGACACCGTCATGAGTTCCGCCAAGCCGCGCAAGACCGTTCATCTGGCCGCGCACTTCCCCGGGGTGAACAACACCACGGTCTGGAGCGATCCGGCATCCAAGAGCCAGATCGACTTCGAGTCCTTCGTCCACCTGGTCCGCACCGCCGAGCGCGGCCTGTTCGACTTCTTCTTCCTCGCCGAGGGCCTGCGGCTGCGCGAACACCTCGGGCGCATCCACGATCTGGACGTGGTGGGCAGGCCGGACACCTTCACGGTGCTCAACGCGCTGGCCGGGGTCACCGAGAAGCTCGGCCTCGCGGGCACCATCAATTCCACCTACAACGAGCCGTTCGAGCTGGCCAAGCAGTTCGCGTCGCTGGACCACCTCTCCGGCGGCCGGGCGGCGTGGAACGTCGTCACCTCCTCCGACGCGTTCACCGGCGAGAACTTCCGCCGCGGCGGCTATCTGGAGCACGCCGATCGGTACCGCCGCGCGGCCGAGACGGTCGAGGTGGCGCGCGCCCTGTGGGACAGCTGGCCCGCCGACACGCTGGTGGTCGATCGCGAGGCGGGCGTGTTCGCCAAGGAGATTCCCGAAACCCGCCATCGCGGAGCGCAATTCCACATCGCCGGGCGCCACGTGCTGCCGCCGAGCCCGCAGGGCCACCCGGTGTTGTTGCAGGCGGGCGATTCCGACGACGGCCGCGAATTCGGCGCCGCCACCGCCGACGCGATTTTCACCGGGCACGGAACGCTGGAGGCGGGACGCACGTTCTACGCCGATATGAAGGGCCGCCTCGCCAAATACGGTCGCAGGCACGACGAGCTGAAGATCCTGCCCGCTGCCACCTTCGTGCTCGGTGACACCACGGCCGAGGCGGAGGACCGGGCCAGGCACATCCGCCGCCAGCAGGTGGGGCCGCAGACCGCCATCGCGTTCCTCGAACAGGTTTGGGGCCGTGACCTTTCCGGCTACGACCCGGACGGTCCGCTGCCCGATGTCGACCCGTCCGGCGACGTGAACATCACCAGGGGCCGGGTGCGCCACGCGAAAGACCCGCGCGCGGTCGCCGAGGCCTGGCGCGCCAAGGCCGAGGCCGAGAAGCTCAGCATCCGTGAGCTGATCATCGAGGTCACCGCGCGCCAGCAGTTCGTCGGCACGCCCGCCGACGTGGCCGAACGCATCGACGAATACGTGCAGACCGACGCCGCCGACGGTTTCATCCTCGTTCCTCACCTGACGCCCGGCGGCCTCGACGAGTTCGTCGACCGCGTCGTCCCGGAACTCCAGGAGCGCGGCAGCTTCCGCACCGAGTACACCGGCGACACCCTGCGCGACCACCTCGGCCTGCGTCATCCACACCACCGCACAACCGTCCACGAAGGAGCCAGAGCGTCATGACCGCGACCACCGCAACGAGTTTCGACACCGAGTGGGCCGCCTGGCACGCCGCGCGTGAGGACCAGCTGCGCGACCGCCTCGGCTTTCTCAGCCTGACCGGGCTGCACTGGCTCACCGATCAGCCCGAGCGGCTGCCCGACGTGCCCGGCACCTGGTGGGTCACCGACAACAAGGTGTTCATCACCGCGCAACCGGCCGACCGCCTCAGCTTCGACGGCACCGGCATCGCGGGCGTGCAGATCGTCATCCCCGCCGAAGGAGCGCCGGGTCTGGAGGTTCGCCACGAGCAGCGCGTGCTCGAAGTGATCCGGCGCACCGGCCGTTACGCCGTGCGGATCCACGACCCCGCCGCACCGACGCTGGCCGCGTTCGCGGGCATCCCCGCCTACGAACCGGACCCGCGCTGGATCGTTTCCGGCCGCTTCGAAGCGTTCGCCGAGCCGCGGACCATCGTCACGGCGGCCGTGGTCGACGGGCTCGAGCACCACCACACCGCCTCCGGCACCATCGAATTCACCCTCGGCGCGGTCACCGAACGCGTCGTCGCGTTCCAGGCCGTTGACGGGCTGCGCATCCTGTTCACCGACGCCACCAGCGGCGTCACCACGTATCCCGCGGCCAGGTCGCTGAGCATCGCCGCGCCGGACGCCGACGGTTCGGTGCTGCTCGACTTCAACCGGGCGGCCAACCTGCCCTGCGCCTTCACCGATTTCGCCACCTGCCCGGTGGCGCCCGAGCAGAACCGGCTGCGGGTGGCCATCGAGGCGGGCGAACAGCACCCACGGCTCGCGAGGGGGCAGGCGTGACGGTCCCGCTCTCCATCCTCGACCTCTCGCCCATCAGCGCCGGATCGACCGCCCAGCAGGCGCTGCGCAACACCGTCGACCTGGCCCAGCACGCCGAACAGTGGGGCTACCACCGGTATTGGCTGGCCGAACACCACTTCGTCGCGGTGGCCAGTTCCAGCTCGATCACCCTGATCGGACTGGTCGCGGCCAACACCTCCAGGATCCGGGTGGGCTCGGCGGCGGTGCAGGTCGGCCACCACACCTCGGCCTCGATCGTGGAGGCGTTCGGCACCATCGACGCGCTGTACCCCGGCAGACTCGACCTAGGGCTCGGGCGTTCCGGCCACCGGCGGGCCCAATTCGGCGCCGAACCGGAGCATCCGAAGGGCGGGAAGCCGGTGGTCGACACCGCCACCGGACGCACCGAGATCCGCGACGGCGTGGTGGTCCCGCCGCCCTTCGATCCCGGCCGCATCACCGACCGTTCCCGTTTCGTGGCCTCGCTGCGCGCACTGCAACAGCCCGGCGCGCAAGCGCCGGACTTCGCTGACCAGATCGCCGAGGTGCGCGCCCTGCTCGCGGGCACCTACGTCAGCGAGGACGGCATTCCGCTGCACGCGGTCCCCGGCGAGAACGCGCAGGTGCAGCTGTGGCTGTTCGGCAGCTCCGGCGGCGAGAGCGCCGAACTGGCGGGCAGGCTCGGACTGCCGTTCGCGGCGGCCTATCACGTCGCGCCGGGCACCGCGCTGGACGCCGTCGCCGCCTACCGCGCGGCGTTCCGCCCGTCCCAGTACCTGTCCGAACCGTACGTGGTGGTTTCGGCCGACGTGGTGGTCGGCGCCGACGACGCGAGGGCCAGTGAGCTCGCCTCCGGCTACGGGCACTGGGTCTACAGCATCCGCAGCGGCTCGGGCGCGGCCGAATTCCTCGCGCCGGACGCCGCGGGCCCGCTGACACCCGACCAGCGGCGGCTGGTGGACGACCGGCTGGCCACCCAGTTCGTCGGGTCGCCGAGCAGGGTGGTGGAGCGGCTCGCCGCCTTGCAGCGGGTCACGGGCGCGAACGAGTTGCTGATCACCAGCGTCGCCCACGACCACGCCGACCGGCTCGAATCGCATCGGCTGCTGGCCGAGGCGTGGGGGCCGGGAGCGGCGCGCGCCGCCTGATATGCGAATGCCCCGCCGGTCGACCGGCGGGGCATTGCCACTGTGTCACCTGGCGCGCGGGGTCAAGCGCTCATCGGCGCCGCGGTGACCCCGTAACCGAGGTTGGTCAGCACCTCGCTGGTCGCCTTCGCGAAATTCAGGGTGATGAAGTGCAGGCAGGGTGCGCCCTCGTCGATCAGCCGCTGCGCCATCTCGGTGGCGATCTCGATGCCCACCTCGCGCACCGCGGCGCGGTCCTCCTCATGGCCGTCGCCCGCCGCCTTGCGCAGCCGCGCGAGCACCGCGTCGGGCAGCGGACGGCCGCACAGTTCCTCGGCGCGCGCCACGGTGCGCAGCGAGGTGATCGGCATAAGCTCCGGGATGATCGGCTTGGCGCCCTCGATCGGATCGAGTGCCGCGACCCGGTCGCGCAGGCGCAGGTAGTGCTCGACCTCGAAGAACATCTGGGTGATCGAATACTCCGCTCCCGCACGCAGTTTCGCGGCAAGGAAGGCGGTGTCGGAGTCCAGGTCGGGCGAGCGGTGATGACCCTGCGGGAAGGAGGCGACGCCGACGTGGAAATCGCCGAGATCGCGAACGATGCGGACCAGTTCCTCGGCGTACTCCACGCCCTCCGGGTGCTTGTGCCACTCGCCGAGCGGATCGCCGGGCGGGTCGCCGCGCAGTACCAGAATGTTGCGGATGCCGGAATCGGCGTACGCGCCGACCAGCGAGCGCAGCTCGGCCACGCTGTGGCCGACGGCGGTCAGGTGCGCCACCGGCAGCAGGGTGGTCTCCTCGGCCAGCTCACCGGTCACGCGCACGGTGCGGTCCTTGGTGGAACCGCCCGCGCCGTACGTCATCGAGACGAACGCCGGATGCATGCGCTCGAACTCGCGCACCGCCCGCCAGAGCCTGGCCTCGCCCGCGGCATCGCGCGGCGGGTTGAACTCCACGGAGAACGGGACGTTCCGGCCCGAATGGACCCGCAAGCTCTGTACAACCGATGGCGTTCCGGAGACGATCGGTGGCGTCGGGGACGGGCGCCCTGGGGTCGAACGTCCCCGCACGGAATCGAAAGTCACCGGTTCAGTGTAGTGGGACGCCTGTCCTGACATGCGCGCTCGCTCCAGGTCCGGCGGATATCCGCGCGCGAAACGTCCTATGTCCGGCCACCCCATGAGTGGTTTTCACCAGGCGGAGGTTGGTCGCCGACGGGATGGGATGACCGCGTATTCTCTGATACGGCACCACTATCGCTGCGGCCGGACCGGACGTGCGCCGCGATCGCGCCGACCCGGGCGGCGGTGACACACGCTCGCTCACAGACCACTCGTCGCGCTCGACCGGCGCGACCACACCCGTGACCCTGGAGGTTCCTCTGTCCGCCGGACCCGGTACTCCGACACGAACCCCGGCAACGCCCGCCGACGCGCGGCGGACGCCGATCCCAGGCACGCCCGAATTCACGGCAGCCGTCCAAGACCGACTCATCGAGTTCTTCGCCGCCCGGCGGCCCATCGTGGAGCCACTCGGTCCGGTCTTCGTCGACGCCGCCGACACGCTGGAGCGGTTCGTGCTCCGCGGCGGCAAGCGCACCAGGCCCGCGTTCGCCTGGACCGGCTGGCTCGGCGCGGGCGGCGACCCGGACAGCGCCGAAGCGGGCGCGGTGCTCGCCGCCTGTTCCGCCCTCGAACTGTTGCAGGCGTGCGCGCTCATCCACGACGACATCATCGATTCCTCCCGCACCCGCCGCGGTTTCGCCACCGTGCACGTCGATTTCGAGCAGCGCCACAGCGAGCGCGGCTGGTCCGGCGACGCCGCCCACTTCGGCGCCAGCGTCGCCATCCTGATCGGTGACCTGGCCCTGGCCTGGGCCGACGACCTCGTGCACGCCGCCGGGCTTCCCCCGGCCGCCCTCGCGCGGTTCGCGCCGGTCTGGGCGCAGATGCGCACCGAGGTGCTCGGCGGTCAGCTGCTCGACATCAACGGGGAAGCGGTCGGCGACGAGTCGGTGGAGGCCGCGCTGCGCATCAACCGCTACAAGACGGCCGCCTATACCGTAGAGCGCCCGCTGCACCTCGGCGCCGCCATCGCCGCCGCCGACCGCGACCTCATCGCGGCCTACCGCACCTTCGGCACCGACATCGGCATCGCCTTCCAGCTGCGCGACGACCTGCTCGGCGTGTTCGGCGATCCCGAGGTCACCGGCAAGCCCTCCGGCGACGACCTGCGCGAGGGCAAGCGCACGGTACTGCTCGCCGAGGCGCTGCGCCGCGCCGACGCCACCGACCCATCCGCCGCGCACCTGCTGCGCACCAGCATCGGCACCGATCTCGGCGCCGATGACGTCACGCGCCTGCGTGCCGTGCTCACCGAGCTCGGCGCCGTCGACGAAGTGGAACGCCGCATCGCCGACCTCACCGACCGCGGCCTAGCCGCCATAGATTCCAGCTCGGCCACCCCCGCCGCGAAAGAGCAACTGCGCGGTATGGCACTGGCCGCAACCAGGAGGACCGCATGAAAGCCGTTGTGGGACCAGCCGATCGCGTGATCGCCGTCGGCGCAGGACCGGCCCCGCGCAGCACAGGCAAGCGCAAGGGGAAGTCGACGGCCGCGCTGACCGAACGTCGGCTGATCCTCGGCGCCGCCCTGCCGACCCGGCGCGGCGTCCGTGTCCCCCGCGCGTGTTCAGCGCCGCGGGACACCGCCGAGGACTAGTCCCCGTCTTTCGAGCGCCGGATCGGCGAGCCGACCGGCGCCGCACACCGCGTAGCGATCCACCTACCGACCGGCAGGCATGGGATGATGGCGGAGCGAACACCGCACGGTAGCGACCAGCCCTTGCGGTTGCGGAAACGGCCCTGTCGTCCGGTGATCGGCGCGGTGCCGGCCGACGCAGAGTTTCACGGGTAGCCCGCCGTGCCCGGAGGTCGAGGAGGGTCGAATGAAAACCGTTGCGGGACCGACCGATCGGGTGGTCGTCGTGGGCGCGGGCCTGTCCGGCCTCGCCGCCGCGCTGTATCTCACCGGCGCTGGACGGTCGGTCACGCTGCTCGAGCGGGCCGATCATCCGGGCGGCCGGGTCGGCCGGTATCGCGGGCCTGACTACGAGATCGACAACGGCGCCACGGTGCTCACGCTGCCGGAACTGATCACCGACGCGCTGGCCGCCGTCGGCCGCACGCCCGAATCCGGCCCCGTGCCGCTGCGCATCCACCGGCTCGCGCCGAGTTACCACGCGCGCTTCGCCGACGACTCGACCATCCGGGTGTTCGCCGACCCGGACGCCATGGCCGACGAGGTCGCCCGCACCTGCGGCCCCGCCGAGGCGAACCGCTACCGAAGGCTCCGCGACTGGCTGGCGCGCGTCTACCGCGCCGAGTTCACCGAGTTCATGGACACCAACTTCGACTCGCCGCTGGACATGGTGCGCTACCCGCGCAAACGCGCCGCGCTGGTCGACCTGGTGCGCCTCGGCGGGTTCGGCAGGCTCGGACCGCGCGTCGGCCGGATATTGACCGACACGCGGCTGGCCAGGCTGTTCACCTTCCAAGCGCTCTACGCCGGCATGGCGCCCGCCGACGCGCTGGCCGTCTACGGCGCGATCCCGCACATGGACACCTCGCTCGGCGTCTATTTCCCGGAAGGCGGTATGCGCGCCATCGCCGCCACCATGGGCGAGGCGTTCACCGCCGCCGGCGGGGTGCTGCGACTGAACACCGAAGTCACCGGAATCGACTACGAGGGACGGCGGGCCCGCCGGGTGCGCACCGCCGACGGGCACGCGCTGGATTGCGACGCGGTGGTGCTCACCGCCGACATCGGCTCGGTCGAACGCTTCGGCGTCCGGCCGAGGCGCGGACTGCGGGCCGCGCCGTCGGCGGTGGTCGCGCACGGCACCATCCCGGCCGAGATCGCCGCGACCTGGCCGATCCAGGCGCACCACACCATCGACTTCGGCGCGGCATGGGACACCACCTTCGACGAGATCGCCGCGGCACCGCGTCGCGGCGGACAGCTGATGCGCGACCCCTCGCTGCTGCTGACCCGCCCCGCCCTGACCGATCCCGGCCTCTACATCGACCGGCCCGACGGACGACACGAGCCGTTCTCGCTTCTCGCGCCCTGCCCCAATCTGGAGAGCGCCCCGCTCGATTGGGACCGGCTGGCCCGGCCCTATCTGCGCGAGCTGCTCGAGGTCCTGGAGACGCGCGGCTACCGCGGGATCGCCGAGCACTTCACCGTCGACCACCTGGACACCCCGCGCACCTGGCGGGCACAGGGCATGATCGCGGGCACGCCGTTCTCCGTCGCGCACATTTTCCGGCAGACCGGGCCTTTCCGGCCGCGTAATTTCCCGAAGTTCAGCGACAACGTGGTTATCGCCGGTTGCGGCACCACCCCGGGCGTCGGCGTGCCTACGGCGCTGCTCTCGGGAAAACTGGCGGCAAACCGAATTACCGGTGCGACGGCCGTTACTCGGGATGAACCGCCCGCACCAGCGGGATAGTGTTCCGGGCGAACCATTAAACTGATCGCCGACCTATTCGCTCGCGGTTGCGACCGCCGACCTTGCCGGGGGGACCGACACCACATGCATCCCCCCGATACGAGCGCCGCAGCCGCACCGCCGACCGACACCGCGCCCCGCGGGTCGAGTCGTCCCGGCACCCAGGGGTCCGGCGCCCCGCGATCCGCCGACCGGCTCGGCCTTCTGGATCGGATGCAGACCTACGCCGATTTCGCGCGCAGCCCCGAGGGTCACGCCGCGCTGCTCGGCTTCTTCGGTGCGGTGATGATCACCTTCGGCGGGTTCGGCGCGGGCAGTGTGCGTCAGCGCGATCCGCTGCTCGAGGCGATGAACCTGTCGTGGCTGCGGTTCGGGCACGGCTACGCGCTGTCGACCATGCTGATCTGGATCGGCGTGCTGCTGATGATCACCGCGTGGGTTCGCCTGGGACGCACCACACTCGGGCTCGGCAACCGCGCGGGCGCCGGGGTGACGCTCAACGAATTGCGCGCCATCGTCGGAATATGGATCTTCCCTTTGCTCTTCGCGGTGCCGATGTTCAGCCGCGACGCCTACTCCTACCTGGCCCAGGGCGCGCTGCTGCGCGACGGCTTCGACCCCTACCAGGTCGGTCCCGTCGCGAATCCTGGTGTGCTGCTGGACAATGTGAGCCCGGTCTGGACCACCACCACCGCGCCGTACGGCCCGGTGTTCCTGCTGCTGGGCCGCGCCATCACCGCGATCACCGGTGACAACGTGGTCGCGGGCACGATCGCGCTGCGCCTCGTGATGCTGCCCGGCCTCGCGCTGATGATGTGGGCGGTGCCGTATCTGACCAAACACCTGGGCGGCAAGCCGACGGTCGCGCTGTGGCTCGCGGTGCTCAACCCGCTGGTGCTCATCCACCTCATCGGCGGCGTGCACAACGAGATGCTGATGGTCGGTCTGATGTGCGCGGGCATCGCCCTGGTGCTGGAGCGTCATCACGTGGCGGGCATCGTGGTCGTCGCCATCGGCGTGGCGATCAAGGCCACCGCGGGCATCGCGCTGCCGTTCCTGGTGTGGATCTGGATGTTGCACGAGCGGGAACGCCGCGCCGCCGAACGCGCGGCCGCGGACCCGAACGCGCCTGCGGATCCGAGTTCGACGCCCGAGAACGGCGCCCCGGACGCCGCGAAAGCCGGACCGGACATGCCGCACCCGGCCATGACCTTCGCCAAGATCGCCGGGCTCGGATTGAGCGTGTTCGCGGTGGTCTTCGTCGCGGCCTCGGCCATCGCGGGCGTCGGCATCGGCTGGCTGACCGCGCTGTCGGGCTCGAAGAAGATCATCAACTGGCTCTCGCTGCCGACCATCATGGCGCACGCCACCACCTGGATCACCCCGCTGCGCATGGAATCGGTGCTCACCGTCACCCGCGCGCTGTGCGCGCTCGCGCTCGTCGCGGTGCTCGTGTGGACCTGGTGGCGATTCCGGCACAGCGAGCGCGAGGCGGTGTTCGGCATCCTCATCGCGTTCGTCGGCATCGTGATCCTCTCCCCCGCCGCGCTGCCCTGGTATTACTCGTGGCCGCTGGCGCTGGCCGCCGCGTTCGCGCTGTCCACCACGACGCTCATGGTGCTGGTCGGCCTGTGCACCTGGCTGATGCTGGTGTTCCAGCCGGACGGCTCGATCGGCCTGTACAACTTCTGGCACGTGGCGGCGGCCACCTTCGCCGCGGTCGTCGCCGCGCTCTCGTTGCGCACCGTCGACCCGCTGCGCCTGCGTTCGACTCCCCCGCAGCAGGCCGCCCCGCGCGCCGTCGTCGCGGCCACCGCTGCACGTCCATGAGCGCCGCGAGATCCGACGACGACCCGGGCCTAGCGCAGGTACTCGGAACGGGCGCGGCCGGACGAAGTCCGGGAGTGAACGCGGAGGTGAGCCTGGAGTCCGCGTACCGCGCGTGCCGGGCGATCGCCGCGGAGCACGGGCGCACGTATTTCCTGGCGACCAGGCTGTTGTCGGCGGACCGAAGACCTGCGGTGCACGCGCTCTACGCGTTCGCGCGAATCGTGGACGACATCGTCGACCACGCGGACCAGAGCCTCGTGCGCGCCGCCGACTCGCCGGAGTCGCTGGACATCTTCGGGCAAGGCCCCGCCAACGAACTGGACCTGATCGAGAAACAGCTGCGGACGGCCCTCGAGCATGGCGCGTTCGCGGCGCAGGACACGGCGGTTCCGCTGCTCCGAACCCAGATACTGTCCGCGCTAGCGGATACCGTCGACCGCTTCGCGATCGATCCGGAGCACTTCTGGACCTTCCTGGACTCGATGCGCATGGACGTCCCCGGCGCCCATCATTTCCGCGATCGCTACGCCACGATGGCCGAGCTGCGCGAGTACATGCGCGGATCGGCCGCCGCCATCGGTCTGCAACTGCTTCCTGTGCTCGGCACCGTCGTGCCGACGGCCGAAGCCGAACCCGCGGCCGCCGCGCTCGGCGAGGCCTTCCAGCTCACCAACTTCCTGCGCGATGTCGCCGAGGATCTCGACCGCGGGCGCGTGTACCTGCCCGCCGACCACCTCGCGGCCTTCGGCGTCGACGCCGACCTGCTCGCGCACTGCCGCCGCACCGGCCACACCGATCCGCGAGTCCGTCGCGCTCTCGCTCACTTGATCGCGATCAACCGCGACATCTACCGAACCGCCGACCCCGGCATCGACCTGCTCAACCCCAAGGTCCGCCCTGCCATCCGCGCTGCCGCCGCCCTCTACGCCGAAATCCTCGACCGCATAGAGCGATCCGGCTATGCGATCTTCCGGACCCGGGCAATCGTCCCCCGTCGCCGACGCCTACTCGTCGCCACAACCCAACTGCTCGCCGCCGCCCTCCCCTGACGGGCTCGCACACGTGCCGCACGCCTCGCCCACGCAACAAGGGCTGCGAGGCGTGCGGACGGTCCGCGAGGTTCAGAAGGGGTCGGCGGCGGCGCGGCGGAGCACCTCGCGGGCGAGGGGGCCGTGCAGCGCGTCGATGGGTTTGCCGGGGAGGCTGGCGTCGTCGGTGAAGATCCACTCGAGGATCTCCTCGTCGGTGTACTTGGCGTCCTTCATGACGGTGATCAGCCCGGGCAGGTGCTTGGTCACCGCGCCGGTGTCGTCGAAGAAGACCTCGGGAACGCTCGCCACTCCATTGCGGCGCACGGCAAGGAGTTGGTGGTCGCGCAGCATCTGATGGACCCGCGTCACCACGATCCCGAGCCGGTCGGCGACCTCGGGCAGCGGCAGCATTGCCACGGACTCCGGAAGGACATCCTCGCTGCAGGGAAATGCACTCACCCGCACAACGGTAGACGGTGTGGCGCCGCGCGTCGTGTGACACCCGGGCGACAGACGGGTTCGGCCGCTCGGCACGGTTACCATCGTGGGGGCCGCACGGGGCGGTCTGTCGCAGTTCGCGTCACGAGCGCGGGGTGAGCAGTTTTGTGAAAGCCGGAGGACATCACTTGATCGGGCAGATGCTGGAGGGGCGCTACCGGATTGACGCGCCGATCGCTCGGGGCGGGATGTCGATGGTCTTCCGCGGCGAGGACACCCGCCTTGATCGCCCGGTCGCGATCAAGGTGATGGACCCGAAGTTCGCCGCCGATCCGCAGTTTCTCGCCCGGTTCGAGTTCGAGGCCCGCGCGGTCGCCAAGCTCAAGCATCCCGCGCTGGTCGCGGTGTACGACCAGGGCGTCGACGGCGACCATCCGTTCCTGATCATGGAACTGGTCGAGGGCGGCACGCTGCGCGAGTTGCTGCGCGAACGCGGGCCGATGCCGCCGCACGCCGTGCGGGCGGTGGCCGAACCGGTGCTGGCCGCTATCGGGGTGGCGCACTCCGCGGGCCTGGTGCACCGCGACGTCAAGCCGGAGAACGTGCTCATCTCCGATTCCGGCGAGGTGAAGATCGCCGACTTCGGCCTGGTGCGCGCGGTCGCGGCCGCGACGACCACCTCGGCGAGCGTCATCCTCGGCACGGCGGCCTACCTCTCCCCCGAGCAGGTGACCAGCGGCACCGCCGACTCCCGAAGCGACGTGTACGCGTTCGGCGTGCTGATCTTCGAAATGCTCACCGGCCGTGTCCCTTTCATCGGCGACACGTCACTGTCGGTGGCGTATCAGCGCATCGAGAACGACGTACCGAGCCCGAGCCAGTTCATCGCGGGCGTGCCGCCGGAGTTCGACGAGCTGGTCGCCCGCGCCACCAACAGGGAGCCCGCGCACCGTTTCGCTGACGCCAACGAGATGGCCGCTGAGCTGCGTTCGATCGCCGCCGGGCTGAGCCTGCCGCCCTACCGGGTGCCCGCGCCGCGGGAATCGGCCGAGCATCTGAGCGCCAGTTTCCGCGCCGACCCCGGCGGCAGGGCCGCGACACCGCGCCCCGGCCCCGCGCCGGACGCGCACACGCCGCAGCCGACCCAGCACACCAAGGTGGTCACCGCGCAGCGACCTCGGGTGCCCGACTACGGACCGTCCGGAGAGTACGACCCGCACGGGTCGTACGGACCGCCGACAGGCCACGATCCGCGCACGGCCGACCTGCGTCAGCCGCCGTACGACCCCTACGACGCCGACCGCCGCAAGTCGCGCAGGACGACCCTGTTGTGGGTCGCGATCGTCGCCGTCCTCACGCTGATCGTGGGTGTCGGCGGCTGGTGGCTCGGCGTCGGCCGCTACGAGGCGGTGCCGCCGATCGCCGGGCTGAGCAGCGAGCAGGCCACCGCGACGCTGCGCGAGGCAGGCTTCGAGACAGAGATCAGACAGAAGGCCTCGGACACCATCCCGGCCGGCGGCGTCGTCGGTAGCGACCCGTCCGCGGGCTCCAAGGTGACCAAGGGCACGACGGTGTCCGTACTGGTCTCCAGCGGCAAGCCCCGGGTGCCCGACATCAAGCCGGGCGACGACGTGCGCAAGGTGAATCAGCTCATCAAGGACGCCGGACTCCAGCCGGTCGACGCGGGCGAGGTGGGCAGCCAGGCGCCGAAGGGTTCGCTCGCGAAGGTCGAGCCGGCGCCGGGCACCGTGCTGCCGACGGGCGGACAGGTCAAGGTCTTCCGCAGCAACGGCGCGCAGCCGGTGAAGGTCCCCGATGTGCGCGGCAAGACGACCGAGGAGGCCATGCAGGCGCTCACCGCCGCGGGCATCAAGGTCCGCGAGACGCGCACCGAATACGACAAGGCCATCGAGGCCGACCAGGTGATCGGCACCGATCCGGCGGCGGGCAGCACGGTGAACTCCGGTGAGGGCGTCGCGCTGATCGTCTCCAACGCGGTCAAGCTGCCCTTCCTGGTCGGCCAGAGCGTCGGCGAGGCCAAGCAGAAGCTGGAGGGCCTCGGCCTGCGCGTCCAGGTCCAGCAGCTGACCCCGTCGGACGGCTCCGTGGTCATCGGCCAGAGCCCGGGCGCGGCGGCCAAGGTCCAGCCGGGGAGCACGGTCACCCTCACCGCACTGCCCTGATACTCCGCGCGGCCCCGACGATCAGAGCGTCAGCGTCACCTTGCCGAGCGCGGCGACGACATCGCGGTACATCCACCGCTTCATCGCCCCGAGCGCGGGACCCGCGGTGCCCGCCAGCGCACCCGCCCTGGCCAGCGCGACCGGCAGCACCCGCTCGTGCTCCTCGACCGCCTCGACGATGCCCGCGGCCAGCGCGACGGGCCCGCCGTAGCGGCGTCCGGTCAGCATCGCCTCGTGCGCCGCGGGTCCGGGCAGCCGGGTGGTCAGCAGGTCGGCGATGCCGCCGGGGATGACGAGACCGTCGTCGGACCGCGCCAGCAGCAGGGTGATCTCGGGCAGGCAGAAATAGCCGCGGTCGCCGCGCATGACCCGCCCGTCGTGGGCCATGGCGAGGATCGCTCCCGCGCCGAACGCGTGTCCCTGGATCGCCGCGACGGTCGGCGCTGGGAACGTCAGCACCCGCTCGAATACCCGCTGCCCGGCCATGAGGTAGTCGGCGACGTCCGGGCGCAGGAAACGCTCCGGCTCGAAGCCGTTGGAGAAGAATTTGCCGGAGCCGGTGGTGACCAGCGCCTTGGGCCCGTCGGCCGCCTGCACTTCGTCGAGGCAGCCGTGGACGGCGTCCATCCACTCGGGGGTGAAGCGGTTCTCGGTGTCGAACTGGTCCGGCTCGCCGAGATCGAGCACGAAGACTTCGCCTTCGCGGCGGAGGTGCGGCATGAATGCTCCCTGAGTGCGGTGTGTTTCGGATCAGGCGGGCGGGTCGACGAAGATGTCGTAGCTCAGCTCGCCCTCGGGACCGTAGCCGGACAGGTCGGTGATGCCGTGGGCGGCGAGGACTTCCACATCCAGGTAGGTGTTGCCGGTGGTGGTCGCGGCCGGGCTCTCCAGGATCAGCACGGCGGCGTCCGCGACGATCTCCGGGGTGCGGGCGGTCGCGGCGACCTCCTCGCCGCCGAGCAGGTTGCGCACCGCGGCGGTGGCGATGAGCGTCTCCGGCCACAGGCAGTTCGCGGCGATGCCCGACTCGCGGTGCTCGGCGGCCACGCCGAGGGTCAGCAGTGTCATGCCGTACTTGGCCAGCATGTACGGCGGGTGCGCCCCGAGCCACTTCGGATCCAGGTTCAGCGGCGGCGACAGCGACAGCACGTGCGGGTTCTCCGACTTGCGCAGGTGCGGCAGCGCGGCGCGGGTGAGCAGGAACGTGCCGCGCAGCTGGATCTGCTGCATCAGATCGAATTTCTTCGCGGGCAGCGTCTCGGTGCCCTGGAGATCGATGGCGCTGGCGTTGTTGACCACGATGTCGATGCCGCCGAAACGCTCGACGGCCCGGTCGATCGCGGCCTGCACCGACTCCTCGTCGCGAACGTCGCCGACGACCGCGAGCGCCGATCCGCCCGCCGCCTCGATCTCGGCGGCCGCCGTGTGCACGGTGCCCTCCAGCTTCGGGTGCGGAACATCGGTTTTGGCCAGCAGGACGACGTTGGCGCCGCGGCGGGCGGCGGCGAGGGCGATGGCCAGGCCGATGCCCCGGCTGCCGCCGGACATCAACAGGGTGCGGCCGGACAGTGTCTGTGTGGTCACGAGGGTGCCTTCCGGTTGCCGAAGCCGCGACATTCCCGGCCGAACCGGGAGCGCCACGTATAATTTGCTTCACAAATCGTTTGCACTACTACTGTTTTATAGACACAACGGTTTGTCAAGCGAGCAGACTGGTGGGCATGATGTGACGGGAGGTGAAGGATGTCCTACAACGCGCCGCTGGTTCCCGGGTCCATCGGCAACCACACCGTGTGCCTGATACAGAAGATGGGACAGGTCGCCTTCCGATTGGCCGAGGAACGCCTGCTCGGCATCGGCCTGCGGGTGCGGCACTACAGCGTGCTCCAAGCGCTCGCCGATCGCGGCGGCATGGCGCAGGCCGAACTGGGCGGCTACCTGCGCATCGACGCGGCGACCATGGTCTCCACGCTCGACGACCTGGAACGGCAGGGTTATGCCGAACGGCAACGCGATCCCGGCGACCGCAGGCGCTATCTGGTCATCCTGACCGACAAAGGTGGCGAGACGCTCGCCGATATCCAGACCATCCTGCGCGAAGTACACGACGAGATGTTCGCCGACCTGTCACCGGAACGACGCGACGTGCTCGCGGAGATTCTCGGCGAGCTCAACGACTCGGCGGGCTTGCGGGCGCGCTTCGACGCGACCCGAGGCTGAGACTTCCCGCTCGTCAGCGCGAACGGGCTCGGGCGACGAAACGTGCCGCCGGACAACAAGATCCGCACCGGCAGGATTCCGGTGCGGATCTCGGAGTTACGGGTTCGAAGGGCCGCGCGGCGACCTCCGGCCTCAGCGCAGCATTTCGGCGACCAGGAACGCCAGCTCCAGCGACTGCTGGGTGTTCAGGCGCGGGTCGCAGGCGGTCTCGTAGCGGCCGGACAGGTCCAGGTCGGAGATGTCCTGCGCGCCGCCGAGGCATTCGGTGACGTCCTCGCCGGTCAGCTCGATGTGCAGGCCGCCGGGGTGGGTGCCGAGCGCGCGGTGCACCTCGAAGAAGCCCTGCACCTCGTCGACGATGCGGTCGAAGTGGCGGGTCTTGAAACCGGTGGAGGCCTCGTGCGTGTTGCCGTGCATCGGGTCGCACTGCCAGATCACCTGGTGACCGGTCGCCTGCACCTTCTCGATGATGGGCGGCAGCACGTCGCGCACCTTGCCGTTGCCCATCCGGGAGACGATGGTGAGGCGACCGGGCTCGTTGTTGGGGTCGAGCCGCTCGACGTACTCCACGGCCTGGTCCGGAGTGGTGGTCGGGCCGATCTTGAGGCCGATCGGGTTGGCGAGCAGCTCGGCGAGCGCGATGTGCGCGCCGTCGAGCTGACGGGTGCGCTCACCGATCCACAGGAAGTGCGCCGACAGGTCGTAGAGCACCGGCTCGCCGGACACCGGGTGCTCGCTCAGGCGCAGCATGGCGCGCTCGTAGTCGAGGACGAGCGCCTCGTGGCTGGCGTAGATGCGGGCCGACTGCAGGCTGGGGTCGTTCACGCGGCAGGCGGTCATGAACGCGAGCCCGCGATCGATCTCCTCGGCCAGCGCCTCGTAGCGCGCGCCCGCCGGGGACTGCGCGACGAAATCACGGTTCCAGTCGTGCACCTTGTGCAGGTCGGCCATGCCCGCGCTGGTCAGCGCGCGGACCAGGTTCATCGCGGCGCTGGCGTTGGCGTAGGCGCGCACCAGCCGGGACGGGTCGTGCTCGCGCATCTTCTCGTCGGCGACCAGCGCGTTCACCATGTCGCCGCGGTAGGACTTCAGGCCGAGCGAGTCGGTGTCGGAGGAGCGCGGCTTCGCGTACTGGCCCGCGATGCGCGCGACCTTCACCACGGGAAGGCTCGCGCCGTAGGTCAGCACGACGGCCATCTGCAACAGCGTGCGGATGTTGCCGCGGATGTGCGGTTCGGTGTTGTCCGCGAAGGTCTCCGCGCAGTCACCGCCCTGCATCAAGAACGCCTCGCCGCGCGCCACCTCGGCGAGCTGTCCGCGCAGCTCCTCCACTTCGGCGGGCACGCAGATCGGCGGCACGCTCTCCAGCACGGTGCGCATCATCGCCGCCTGCCCGGGATCCCACGACGGCTGCTGCAACGCCGGGCGGGCCAGCGCTTCGTCCAGTCTGCGGCGCAGCTCGGCGGGCAACGGCGGCAGCTCCGGCAGGCGATCGATCGGTACGTCGACGGTCCAGTTCACGAGTTTCAGAATACGGACCCGGCAATCGTCCAGACAGCCCGAGGTGGGGTGGAATTCCTACCCCACAGGTGTTGGCGATCCCCTACCCGGAGTAACCCCTCGCGTCCGCCGCCCACATCGCCACATAGGGTGACATCGACCGGCACATGCCACTACCGCCCGACCGAGGAGAGGTCGATCTCGCTGAGATACTTCTACGATTGCGAGTTCATCGAGGACGGGGTCGTCATCGACCTCGTGTCCATCGGCGTCGTCTGTGAGGACGGCCGCGAATACTACGCGGTCTCCACCGAATTCGACCCCGAGCGAGCGGGGCCGTGGGTACGCAAGTACGTGCTGCCGCAGCTGCCTCCGCCCAGCTCCCCGCGGTGGCGCAGCCGCGAGCAGATCCGCGACGACCTCTACAAGTTCCTGATCCCGCGCCCCTCCGTGCAGCCCGAGCTGTGGGCGTGGGTCGGCGCGTACGACCACGTGGCGCTGTGCCAGCTGTGGGGCTCGATGGTCGATCTGCCCACCGCGCTGCCCCGCTACACCAACGAACTGCGCCAGCACTGGGAGGCGCACGGCCGCCCAGCCCTGCCGCCGGTGCCGCCGGACGCCCACGACGCGCTGGCCGACGCCCGCCACAACTACGCCAAGTTCGAGGCCATCGAGGCGGCGCGCAGGCGCTGAGCGGCGGAACGAACACGACGAAGGCCCCGAGTCCGGCAAACTCGGGGCCTTCGCTTTCGCGAGCTATGGGCTTCGCCTCATCGAACCGACGACATCGCGCCGCGGCGAGAAAGCCGAAGGCCCCGAGTCGTATTCGACTCGGGGCCTTCGCATCGACCGTGGGTCAGTGGCTCTTGCCGTTGCCGTTGGCCTCGTTCTGCGCCTTCTGCAGCACCGCGAGCTGCCGGTGCTCTTCGGCGTGCTCGAGCTCGAAGTGCTTCTCCGACTCCTCGCGGGGGTCGGGTCGCAGGAAGCTACCGGTGCCCGGCTTGCCCGCCGAGCCCAGCTTGTTCATCTTCTTCGGCACCGGGGCGCCCTGGTACTCGAGCGGGATCGGGTGACCGTGGTCGTCGACCGGGCCGAGCGGCTGGTGCACCTCGATGTACTCACCGTGCGGCAGCCGCTTGATCACACCGGTCTCGATGCCGTGCTCCAGCACCGCCCGGTCGCTGCGCTGCAGGCCGATGCAGAACCGGTAGGCGACGAAGTAGGCCACCGGCGGGGCGACGAGCAGACCGATACGACCGATCCAGGTGGTGGCGTTCAGCGAGATGTCGAACTTCAGCGCGATGATGTCGTTGACGCAGGACAGCGTCAGCACCACATAGAAGGCGATCGCCATGGCGCCGATCGCGGTACGCACCGGCACGTCGCGCGGACGCTGCAACAGGTTGTGGGGCGCATCGTCGCCGGTGAGGCGCTTCTCGATCCACGGGTAGGCGATCAACAGCGTGAACACCAGACCCATGATCAGCGCCACCCAGAACACGGCCGGAACCGTGTAGCGACCCAGGTACAGCTCCCACGGCGGCATCAGACGCGCCATGCCGTCGGTCCACATCATGTAGAAGTCAGGCTGCGAACCCGCCGAGACCTGGGACGGGTTGTACGGGCCCAGATTCCAGATCGGGTTGATCTGCAGCACGCCGCCCATGATGCCGACGATACCCAGGGTGAAGGCGAAGAACGCGCCCTGATCCGCGGCGAACACCGGCACGATGCGCGCGCCGACCACGTTGTTCTCGGTGCGGCCAGGACCGGGGAACTGAGTGTGCTTCTGGTACCAGACCAGCGCGACGTGCGCGGCGATCAGCGCCAGGATGATGCCCGGGAAGAGCAGCACGTGCGCGATGTACAGACGCGGGATGATGATGTCGCCCGGGAAGTCGCCGCCGAACATCAACCAGTGCATCCAGGTACCGATCACCGGGATCGAGATGGTGATGCCGGAGAACGCGGCCCGCAGACCGGTGCCGGAGAGCAGGTCGTCGGGCAGCGAGTACCCGAAGAAGCCCTCGAACATCGCCAGGATCAGCAGCAGCGAACCGATCACCCAGTTCGCCTCACGCGGCTTACGGAACGCGCCGGTGAAGAAGATACGGAACAGGTGCACGATGATCGACGCCGCGAACAGCAGCGCCGCCCAGTGATGGATCTGCCGCACGAACAGGCCGCCGCGCACCTCGAAGGAGATGTTCAGCGCGGTCTCGTACGCCCGCGACATCGTGACGCCACGCAGCGGCTGGTATGCGCCGTCGTAGACCACGTGCGACATCGACGGATCGAAGTACAACGTCAGGTACACACCCGACAGCAACAGGATGATGAAGCTGTAGAGGGCGATCTCACCGAGCAGGAACGACCAGTGGGTCGGGAAGACCTTGTTGATCGACCGCTTCATGAACGCAGCGGCGCGATACCGCTCGTCCATTTCGTTGGCTTGGGCTGCCACGGACGGACTCATGAACGACGCTCCCAGTAGGCCGGTCCGAGCGGCTCGATGAAGTCGCCGTTGGCGACGAGGAAGCCTTCGGAGTTGACGGTGATCGGCAGCTGCGGCAGTGCGCGAGCGGCGGGACCGAAGATCGGCTTACCCCATTCGACCGCCGAGAACTGCGACTGGTGGCAGGGGCACAGGATCCGGTTGGTCTGCTGCTCGAACAGCGAGGTCGGGCAGCCGAGGTGGGTGCAGATCTTCGAGTAGGCGAAGTAGTCGCCGAAGTTGAAGCTCTCCTGGCCCTTGCGCTTGATGGCCTTCTCGGCGTCCTCGGTGCGCAGGCGGATCAGCATGACCGCGTTGCGGATGCCACGCAGCGACTGCAGCATCTCGTGCTCGTCACCGCGCCACTTCTCCTTCCACGGGAACACCGTCTCCATGGCGCCCGCGTCCAGGTCCTCCGGACGCACCAGCACGACGTCGTCCGGGCGGCCGGTGTCGCGGCGCAGGTAGATGGTCTCGCCCTCGAAGTCGGGCGTCCAGCCCGAGACCCACAGCGGCGACTTGTCGCCCTTGGCCCACGGGTTCTTGATCATGCCGCCGACGAAGAGGAACAGCGAGCCGAGGCCGAGAACGCCGACGCCGGCGCCCGCGGTGCGGGTGATCATCTTGCGACGACCGAGGGTGGAGGTGTCGAGCGCGTCCGACAGTTCGGCCACCAGGGTGCGCCGCTCCACCTCGGGCGAGGGACCGTCGTGGCGGTCCTGGATGGAGATCTCCGCCGGGATGAACTTCTTGCGGATCAGCACCACGGCGATGCCGATGACCAGCACCGAGATGCCGAAGGTCAGGCCGATCAGCGGCGTGAACAGCGAGTAGGCGTCGTGGCCTTCCTCGTTCGTGCCCTTGAACTCCCAAGGCCAGAACAGGAAGACACCGATCAGCGCGGCCGCGGCGAGACCGGAGATGGCGAACCAGAAGGTGACCTCGCGCTCGGCGCGCTTCTCGGCCCTCGTCCCCGGAATCGGGAAGCGCTCGCGCCGGTAGGCGACGTCGACGCCGTCGCGCTCGGTGCCGAGCTTGACCAGCTCGTCGCGCGACATCGCGTCCAGTTCATCTTCGGTCGGCTCGGCCGGAGGGTTCACCGAACCCTTCGACAGCTCGGGCCCATCGTCCGGGCGACTCACGTCGTCTCGCTCCTGTTCACTCATGACTGTGTCCTTTCGGCCATGTCCGGACGCCCTCCGTGGCCACGCAGGCTACCGCCTCCGGGCGCTGACCGGTCATGACCGGGATCCGATCCACATAGCCGCACCCACCGTCAGCACGATGCCGACCACCCAGATCGCCAGACCTTCGGTCGCGGGGCCGAAGCCGCCGAGGCCGTAGCCACCCGGGGTCTTCTCTTCGGCGGCGTTCTTGATGTAGGCGATGATGTCGCGCTTCTCTTCCGGCGTGAGCTGGCGGTCGGAGAACTTGGGCATGTTCTCCGGGCCGGTCAGCATGGCCGTGTAGATCTGCTGCTCGCTGGCGGGCTCCAGCGGCGGCGCGTACTTGCCGGAGGACAGCGCGCCGCCCTTGCCGGTGAAGTTGTGGCAGGACGCGCAGTTCATGCGGAACAGCTCGGAACCGCGGGCGATGTCGCCGCCGCGCAGCGACTCCTGGGCGACCTCGCCGTTGGCGTCGCGCACCACGGTCGGGCCACCGCCGTTGGCGGCGACGTAGGCGCCGAGCGCGTCGATCTGCTGGGCGTCGAACTTCGGGGGCTTACGGGTGGCCTGCGCCTGGTTGGCGGCCAGCGGCATGCGCCCGGAGGACACCTGGAAGTAGACGGCGGCCTCGCCGACGCCGATCAGGCTCGGGCCGCGGTCCTGCACGCCTTGCAGGTTCGCGCCGTGGCAGGTGATGCAGGACGTTTCGTAGAGCTGCTTGCCCTCACGGAGCAGTGCGGACTGATCCTGGTGGGCGGTCGCCACCTGGGGCTCCGGCGTGAGAGCCGTCGCGAGGAAGCCGGCTCCGACCAGACCCACCAGGAGCGCGAGACCGCCCGCGATGCGCCTGCGAAGGCGACGCTGCTTGCGGGTCTTGCTGGCCTCGCCGTTCCCGGGGCTGGCGGGCTCTGGCGCTGACGGGGGAGATGAACTCATCTGTGTCCCTTTGGAGTAGACGGAACCGACTTGTGCAAAAGGTTCGGGGCTGACCCGCTGGCTATCGGACGAAGTAGATCGTGGCGAAGAGCCCGATCCACACGATGTCGACGAAGTGCCAGTAGTACGAGACGACGATCGCAGCGGTGGCCTGCGCCGGGGTGAACTTGCTCACCTTGGTCCGGATCAGCAGGAAGATGAAGGCGATCAGACCACCGATGACGTGCAGACCGTGGAAACCGGTGGTGATGTAGAACACCGAACCGTAGGCGCTGCTCGAGATCGAGGTGCCCTCGTGGACCAGGTGGTAGTACTCGTAGCCCTGGCCGCCGACGAAGAACGCGCCCATCAGGAAGGTGAGGACGTACCAGCGGCGCAGGCCGAACACGTCGCCCTTCTCCGCGGCGAATACACCCATCTGGCAGGTGAACGACGACGCGACCAGCACGGCCGTGACCGGCACGGCGAGCTTGAGGTTCAGCTCGGTCGGTTCCGGCGGCCAGTTGCCGTGGGCCTGGGCTCGCGCGACGAAGTACATGGCGAAGAGGCCGGCGAAGAACATCAGCTCGCTCGACAGCCAGATGATGGTACCGACGCTGACCATGTTGGGCCGGTTCAGCGAGTGCACACGCTGGGTAATGGCCGATCCTGGGGTCCCTACTGCGGTCGTCACGGGGCTAAGTATGACTCGTCGTAGTACGACAGCAGTAGCCGGGTACGAAACTTGGCCGTCCGTGTCGGAAAACGCACGGACGGACCGGGTCCCGACGGCATCGGAGTCGCCCGTCCGCACCTCGGCGAGACACCGCCGAACCGGACGCGCCGACCTGCGCGGACGCGGCCATGATGGCAGGCGAGAGTAAGTAGAAGCTGAGACGAGGAGGCGGATGTGGCACCGCGAATCTGGCGGCGGCTGTTCGGGCGCACCGCACCGGCGCGGCTCGACGTGGACCGTGCGGATCTGGTGGTGGTCGCGGCGGGTTTCGAGGACGCCGAGTCGTGCTCGGCCGTGCTGGACAGGGCCGAGGGGCTGATCGAGGACGCGCCCGCGGTGCTGCGCCATCACCTGCGGATTCCGGCGGCGCAGGTCGAGCGGGTGTGCGAGATCGCGGCGCAGGACGGGTACGCGCCTGCGCCGCCCACCGCCGCGTCATCGGACGAGTTGCGGGCGCTGATCCTCCAGCGCGTGCAAATCGTCGACGCGTTGCACTGCGCGCCGGAGAAATCGCGGATGGCCGGGCTGGCTCAGCGCCACGACGGATTCGCCGACGGCTGGGACGTCCTGCAACCGGGCCATTAGGCGTCCTCCGGCTACGTTTCGGCCGTGCGAGGAACGACGGACTTCGCCCTGCCGCGCCGATCAGGCGTACCTCCGCCCCGCGCTCCGGACATGCGCGGGACTATCGACGGGCTTCGCCCGACCGCGCCAACTAGGCTGCTCACACAGAACTGGTGGAGGACCGGTGTGACGGGAGAAATGGAATGAGCGTGCGCAGCTGGCCCCAGGTGCTCGGAACCCTCGCCGACGGTGGCGACCTGGCCGCGGACGACACGGCGTGGGTCATCGACGAGATCTTCACCGACAACGCGACGCAGGCGCAGATCGCGGCCTTCGGCGTCGCGATGAAGATCAAGGGGCCGACGCCCGCCGAGCTCTCCGGCATGGCGTCCGGCATGCTCTCGCACGCCCGCCTCGTGCACATCGACGGCGACGCGGTCGACATCGTCGGCACCGGCGGCGACCGGTCCGGTTCGGTGAACATCTCCACCATGTCCTCGGTCGTGGTGGCCGCGGCGGGCGTTCCCGTGGTCAAGCACGGCAATCGGGCGGCCTCGTCCAAGAGCGGCGGCGCCGACGTGCTCGAGGCGCTCGGCGTGCGGCTCACCCTCGGTCCCGAGTCGGTCGCGCAGTGCGTCCGCGAGGTCGGGATCGGATTCTGCTTCGCGCCGCTGTTCCACCCCGCCCTGCGCTTCGCGGGCCCGGCGCGCAAGGAAATCGGCATTCCGACCGTCTTCAACGTGCTCGGCCCGCTGACCAACCCAGCGCAGCCGCGGGCCGGACTCGTGGGTTGCGCCTTCCCCGAACTTCTTCCGGTGATCGCGGGCGTGTTCGCCGAGCGCGGGGCGAGCGCCCTCGTGGTGCGCGGCAACGACGGCCTCGACGAGATCACCACCTCCGATACCACCGACGTCTGGGTGGTATCGGGCGGCCGTCAACGCCGAGCCACCATCGACCCGACCCGCCTCGGCATCCCGCGCGTCGAGCTGGACGCGCTGCGCGGCGGTGACGCGGAGGTCAACGCCGGTGTCGCGCGGTCGGTGTTCGCCGGCGCGCCGGGCCCCGTGCGCGACGCGGTGCTGGTGAACTCGGCCGCCGCGATCGTCGCCTACGACCTGTCGCGCGGAATCGGCGATCCCGAGGCCGACGTGCACGACGCGCTGGCGGCCGCGATCGAGCGCGCGGCGGCCACGATCGACGGTGGTCACGCGGCGGCGCTGCTGGACAGCTGGGCCAAGCTCTCGCACACGCTCGGCGATCGGTGAACATTTGGCAAACGCTCGATCCGAGCGTCGCCGAACCCCTTCCTCGCAGGTAACACCCGATTAGACTGGCCCGGCGCGGGACGGATCGGCCGCAGCGATTCCCCGTGGCTACGAGTCCGCATATCACGATCCCGGCGGTCACCGGACCGCCGTGCACTCATCCGGCACGGCGTCCCGACGTGCGTCGGCACGCCGTCCGGTCCGACACGTGAGGAGCTGACTATGAAGCGCGCACTACTCGGAATCACCGGTGCGGCCATGCTGTTCGCCGCGCCGCTCGCCAACGCGGCCCAGCAGAACGACCTGGTCGTGAACGGAAAGGTGATCCAGGACCTGGTGGGCTGTGTTCAGGTCGCCGACAATCCCGATGAGCTTTCCGTGGAGAACAACACCGACCGCGTCGTCAACGTGTACCTCGACGCCCAATGCCAGGGCGACGCGGTAGCCGTGCTGCAGCCGGGTGAATCCCGCTCGATCACCGGTTCGGCCGTCACGGCGGTCTGACCGGCTACTCCCCCAGCGAGAAACCTGCCTCCACGTCGGCGCGCGAGTAGGACTTGAACGCGATGTGGGTGGTGGTGCGCAGCACGCCGGGCGTCTTGTCGATCCGGTGCGTCACCACCTCGGCGACCTGCTCGTGATCGCGCACCCGCACGATCGCGATCAGGTCGACATCGCCCGCGCACGAGTACACCTCCGTAACGCCTTCGGTGTCGGCGACCGCCTGCGCGGTCTCCGGGATACGGCCGTTGTCGGCGTGGATCAGCACGATCGCGTTAATCATGCCGTCAGCCTAGGCGGTCGGCGTAGTCCGCCTCGGCGGATCGGGTCCGCGCCGCGGCGTCGGCCGCCTCGGCCCAGCCGAGCCACCGGCCCGCGCCGCGGCGCGGCTCGCGATATCCCTCGGTGCCGCGCACGATCCGCACGCCGGGTCGCTCCAGCCAGCGAGCGATCAGCCCCGCCTCTTCCGGCGAAGCGCCACGCAGCGGCGGCGCGTCGACGAGATCGGGGCAGCCGCCCTCGGCGGACGGTGCGTCGGCGACCCCGTCCGGGACGACCGTCTCCGCCGCCGCGACGATCTGTTCCACGATCGCCATCGGCGGCGTGCCGCGGCGCGCCACACCGGATCCCGCGAGGCGGCCGTACCGGATGACGGCGAACTCCCACCCGCCCGCGCCGTCCGGATGCGCGGCGACCAGTTCGGCGATGCGGGCGACGGCCGCCAGCCGCTGGGTGCGCCGCACCGCCCTGATCACCGTGACGGTGCGGTCGCGCAACCGCGCGGCGGCCTCGAAATGCTCGGCGCGGGAGTGGCTTTCGATGCGGTCGAGCATGGCGCTCAAGATGGCGTCGGAATCGCCGCGGAACAGCGCGCGGACCGCGTCCGGAGCCGAAGCGTATTCCTTTGTATTCATGGGGATTCCGGAAGGGGTGGCCGCGGGGCAGCCGCCGACCACCGCGGGCGGGCAGTCGTGGCGGGCCTCGCGCGGCAACCGCGCCGTGCAGGTGCGCAGTCCGGCGTGCTCGGCGACGGTGGCCGCGACGTCGCTGGCGTCGAGGCGCGAGGTGAAGGGCCCCAACGCATCCCGAGTCGGTGTGCGGACGATGGCGAAGCGCGGGAACGGCTCGTCGGTCAAGGTGAGCCACCATCCGCGCTTGGGGAATTTCGAACGCCGGTTGTAGGGCGGTGCGTGCGCGACGAGCAGCCGCAGTTCGCGCACGCCCGCCTCCAGCGCGTGCGCGCACACCACGTGGTCGACGCGGGTGGCAAGCGCGACCATCTCTTTCATCCGGCCCCTGGTCTCCGAGCCGGTGAAGTAATTGCGCACGCGGCGGCGCAGATTCACCGCGGTGCCTATATAGAGGACTTCGTCGCCAGGGCCGCGGAAGAGGTAGACGCCGGGTGCGGCGGGCAGGTCGGTGGCCAGTACTCGCTTGGCGCGCTGCCCGGAACTCACGTCGGGCAGGTAATCCATCAGCTCGGTGAGACTGTGCACGCCCTGGTTCCCCACCCGGGCGATGAGCGCGTGCAGCACGTCGACGGTGGCGCGCGCGTCATCGAGAGCGCGGTGGGTCGGCTGGGTGCTCGCGCCGAGCAGCCGGGCCAGCGACGCGAGCCGCACCGAGGGCGCCTCGTCCCGGCCGAGCACCCGCCGCGCCAGTTTCACCGTGCACAGCACGGGCGCCTTTGGCCACTCGGTCTCGCTGCGCGCCGCGGCGGCCCGCAGGAAGGCCATGTCGAACCGGGCGTTGTGGGCGACGAGCACCGCCCCCGCGGCGAACTCCAGGAACCCGGGCAGCACCGACTCGATGCGCGGGGCCGCGTAGACCATGGCGGTGGTGATGCCCGTGACGTGCACGACCGCGGGCGGTATCGCCCTGCCCGGGTTCACCAGCGTCGCGAACTCGCCGAGCACCTCGCCGCCGCGCACCTTGACCGCGCCGATCTCGGTGATGGCGTCGCCGTCCGCGCTGGTGCCGGTGGTCTCCAGGTCGACGACCACGAAGGTGGTGTCGTAGAGCGGCGTATCGAGTTCGTCGAAGGCCAGCTGCTTGGCGGCGGCCTGGCGCGGCACGGGGTCGGGCACGGCGAGCAGCGTAGGGGCCGGGTCCGACAAACTTCGGGCACGCGGAACCGTGCGCCATTCGTCCGATTTGTCGCGCGAGGTTTTCGTTGTGATACCCCCGAAATGATCTAGAACTCACAAAAGAGACCCAGATCACATTTCTGTCACGAATGAATAAGAGCCCGGGCGTGTCCGGTACAGCCGGTCGGCCGTGCCGAGCATGCTGTCGCGCTGCCGGACGCACCCGAGCGAGCGTCCGGTTTCAGGACGTGTCAAGCACCGATTTGCGCGCCTCCACCTGCGCAAATACCGGTCATGCAAACCTCGCATGAAGCACATCGCCACCTGGGACAGTTGGGGGTAACGAGGCGGACGCCGCCGGGTAACCGGCCGCCGTTATCGTTTCGTGATTGCTGTGAGATACCTCGCAGATATGCATGGCGGAAATTGTTGAGCATCGCCATTTCGGATCCCCAGGGCTTTACAAAACACCGTGATGGGTTCGTAACCTTTTCGAGACCTCACGGAGTCCGCCGCCCCCGAACGGAGCGGCAGCACGCAGTCCGCTGCACCACCGGGTGTGGCGTCGTGGGGCAGATTGGAAGTAACCGCATCATGGCGACCAACACCGTCAAGCGACAGGCGCAGCGTGCCGTTGCCGCCGGAGCCGTCGGCGCTGCCACCATCGGCGCCTTCCTCCTTCCCGCCGCTCCCGCGTCGGCCCAGCCGGTGACCATCCCCGGCGTCGGAACGTTCGACGTTCCGAACGAGATCCCGATCCCGGCCGAGATCCCCGGCGTGCAGCTCGGCACGGTGCCCGGCGCTCCGCTGCCGTTCGTCGCGCCCCAGAAGACGCTCGGCGAGGTCGCCCTCGACGCCGCCATGAGCAAGCTCGGCGCACCGTACGTCTACGGCGCCGCGGGCCCGAACTCCTTCGACTGCTCCGGCCTGGTGCAGTGGTCGTACGGCCAGGCGGGCATGGAGCTGCCGCGCACCAGCGGCGCCCAGCTCGCCGCGGGCTCCCCGGTCTCGCTCGACGACCTGCAGCTCGGCGACCTGGTGTCGTTCTACGGCGGCGGCCACTCGGGCCTGTACGCGGGCGACGGCAACGTCATCCACGCCTCCACCTCCGGCACCCCGGTCAAGATCGCCCCGATCTCGTCGATGCCGGTCGCGGGCGCGCGCCGCTTCTGATCTGCCGAATCGAGCCGGGCCACCGCGCGGGGCCTGGCTCGATTCTTCCCGTCGGCCGTGATCGGTTCGTTCTCCACTGGACACCGGGCGCCGCCGTTTCGTAACCTAAATGAGACCTACCCGCGGGTTGCAGAGTCGCCGAACCCGTCTCCGTGAGCCGCGTGGGCGACTGCGTCGCGTTCGATTTCACGAGTCGGCATTACGAGAGAACGGGGCACGCCAGTGACAGCTGGTCACCGAAGACTTCGCGCGAATCGTCTGATGAGCGGGGTGCTGGCGGCCGGAGTGCTGGCGACGGCTCTGTACGGGGGCGGTCCCGCGGGCGCCGACCCCGTCGCGTTGCCGACGACCGCGACCGAAGCGGTGCAGCGAATGGTCGATCTCTCCCGGCAAACCGAGCAGCTGAATCAGCAGGCGCTGGCCGTCCAGACCGATCTCGACGCCAAACTCGTCGTGCAGCAGGAGGCCGACGCCAAGCTGGCCGCGGCCACCGAGGTCGCCGACGCCGCGCGCGCCGAGGTGCGCAAATTCCAGCCGGTCATCGACCGCACCGCGATCGCCGCCTACCAGGGCGCGCGCACCAACCGGATGTACGCCGTGCTGGTCAGCGATTCCCCGCAGAAGCTGCTCGATCAGATGTCGACGCTGGATGTGCTCAGCGCGCAGACCACCGATCAGCTGCGCCAGTTCAAGAAGGCCACCGACGCGGCCGAATCCGCCGAGTCCGCCGCCCGCGCCGCTGCGGACGCGGCCCGCGGCGCCGCCCAGAAGGCCGACCAGACGCGCGCCGATCTGGAACGCAAGCGCAGCGAGCTGGGCGGCGCGGTCGCTCAGGTGGTCGAGGCGTGGGGCGCGTTGTCCAGCAAGGACAAGTCAGCGCTGGCCGGGTCGCCGTTCCCGCCCGGCTTCGATCGCGACACGCTGCTGCAGGGCCTCGTCCCCGGCAGCGGGACCAGCGCGCTGGCAGCCGGGCTCACCCGCGTCGGCGACCCGTACGTGTGGGGCGCGACCGGACCGAACCAGTTCGACTGCTCGGGCCTGGTGCAGTGGGCGTTCAAACAGGTCGGCAAGAACGTGCCGCGCACCAGTTCGGCGCAGGCGTCCTACGGCACTCCCGTGGCCAAGGGCGATCTGCAGCCCGGTGACGTGGTGTTCTTCTATTCCGACATCTCGCATGTCGGCATCTACGCGGGCAACGGACTCATGTTGCACGCCTCCACTTTCGGCGTGCCGGTGGCGGTTGCGCCCATGGGGTCGACGCCGTATCACTCCGCTAGGCGATACTGATCCGCTATGGAGGGTTGGCGACGGGCACGCGGCTGGTGCATGGCCAAAGGGCGGTGTCAGTTCGTACTCACCGTCGGAATGGTCACCCTGTTGACGGGCCTGTGCTGCGCATTGGCCATGGCGCCCAAGTTGGCACTGCCGAAAATCCGCGCCGCCCAAGACGCCTCGACCGAGAGCCTGGGCCAAGCGCCCGCCGACGACCCTCGACTGGCCGCCGTGCGCCGCACCATGGAGCCGTTCGGCCCGATCGAGTCGATCCGCGTCCCCGGCGGTGACGCAACGGAATCGCTGGTGGTCGGCCATCCCGGCCATCGCGCCGAGCTCGAGGTGCTCGCCCGCGAACTGCCCGGCGCCACCGCCGCGATCACCGAGCTGTGGGGCCCGGAGTGGGCGCAGTCGGCGCTCGTCGTGGTCGCCGCGACGCCGTCGGAGTTCGCCGCCCTGGTGCGGGCGGGCGCCGAGATGCCCACCGAGGTCGCCGCGGCCTCGGTGGCCGATCCGTTCGTGCGGGGCAGCGAGCCGACCGGTCAACGGGTGGTCTTCAGCCCCGACGCGGGGCATCGCCTCTCGGCCGACGGATTGGGCACGCTTCTTCGCCATGAGCTGACCCATATCGCGGCGCGTGCCGAGACCGCCGACGGCGCCCCGCAGTGGATGCTGGAGGGCTTCGCCGAGTACGCCGCCCACCGCGGTCGAGGTCATCGGTTCGCCGAGATCGCGCCGACGGTCAACGCGGCGCTGCGCACCGGAACGCTCCCCGACGACCTCCCCCCGGACACGGCGTTCACGGGCGGCAGCGCCGTCGCGTCTTACGAGCAGGCATGGTCGGCCAGCGCGTTCGTCGCCGAGAAGTACGACGAACGCCGTCTCGTCGAGCTCTACCGGCGCCTCGCGGCGCAGCGACAGGACGCCGCGAGCGAGGATCGCGTCCTACGCGAAGTGCTCGGTATCGGCCGCGCCGACTTCGTCGCGGACTGGCGCGGCTGGCTCTCGGCCCAGGCCGTGTGATCCGTCCCCGCGCAGCCCGACCGGAGCGGCGGCGCGCCGATCCCACCAAGTAGGTTGTCCCCCATGGCCCGAACTCTGCTGGTTACCAATGATTTCCCGCCACGGCCGGGCGGTATCCAGTCGTATCTGCAGGCGCTCGCCGGACAGCTACCGCCCGACGATCTGGTGGTGTACGCGCCGCGCTGGCGCGGCGACTCGCACCTGAAGTTCGATGCCAAGCAGAAGTTCCAGGTGGTGCGTCATCCCACCACCCTGATGTTGCCGACGCCGCTGGTGCTGCGCCGGGCCGCGCGGCTGCTGCGCGACGAGAAGTGCGACACCGTCTGGTTCGGCGCGGCGGCGCCGCTGGCGCTGCTCTCACCGCGGCTGCGCAGGGCCGGGGCCGAGCGCATTCTGGCCAGCACGCACGGGCACGAGGTGGGCTGGTCGATGCTGCCTGGCGCGCGACAGGCGCTCGGCGCGATCGGCAGGCACACCGACGTCGTCACCTATGTCAGCAAGTACACCCGTGGCCGGTTCGCCTCGGCCTTCGGCGCGGACGCGGCGCTGGAATACCTGCCGCCCGGCGTCGATACCGACGTGTTCCGTCCCGACCCGGAGGCACGAGCCGAGCTACGCGCGCGCTACGGGCTCGGCGACCGCCCGACCATCCTGTGCCTGTCCCGGCTGGTCCCGCGCAAAGGCCAGGACGCGCTGATCGCGGCGATGCGCGAGATCCGCGACCGCGTCGACGGCGCGGTGCTGGTGATCGCGGGCGGCGGGCCCTACGAGGACAAACTGCGCGGTCTCGCCGTCGCGCTCGGCGTCACCGACAGCGTGATCTTCACCGGCCGGGCGCCATCGGCCGAACTCGCCGCGCACCACACCATCGCCGACGTCTTCGCCATGCCGTGCCGTACTCGCGGCGCCGGTCTCGATGTCGAAGGCCTCGGCATCGTGTATCTGGAAGCCTCGGCCAGCGGCGTCCCCGTGGTCGCCGGCCGTTCCGGCGGCGCGCCGGAAACCGTGCTGGAGGGCAAGACCGGCCGGGTGGTCGACGGACGCAAGGTCACCGAGATCGCCGACGCGCTGGTGGACATCCTCGCCGACCGTGACGCCGCCGCGGCCATGGGCGCCGCGGGTCGCGCCTGGGTGGAGGAGAACTGGCGCTGGGACACCCTCGGCGCGCGCCTGCGCCACCTCCTCCGCTGAGTGAACCCCGATCAACTACGCTCAGCGGTGTGAGCAGTATTCAGGTCGCGGACCAGACGTTCGTCGCCGCCTCGGGCGCGGCGGTCGCGCAGGTGCTCGATGGCCCGGGCAAATGGCGCCAGTGGTGGCCCGATCTCACGCTCGACGTCCGAGAGGACCGCGGCGACAAGGGAATTCGCTGGTCGGTTTCCGGAGCGCTGACGGGCACCATGGAGGTGTGGCTCGAGCCCGCGCTGGACGGGGTCATCCTGCATTACTTCCTGCACTGCGAACCGCGGGGCGTGGAAGGGATGTCGCCGCGCGAGTTGTCGGCCGCCAACCGGGCACGCCGGGTCGCGGGCAAGAACATGTCGTTCGATATCAAGGCGCGGCTCGAGGCTGGTCGTCCGGCCGGGGTGACGCCCGCCGTGCCGCAGGCAGGCTGAGCACCGCGGCGGCGCCGCCGCACCGGCGCGGCCACTCGACACCGAAAGGAACCGTTGACCACCATGGCCGACCGGACCCAGAGGTCGATCCTCATCGAGGCCCCCTCGCAGCGAGTGATGTCCGTCATCGCCGATCTGGAGTCCTACCCGGAGTGGGTCTCGGCTGCGAAGTCCGTCGAAGTGCTGGAGGAGGGTCCCGACGGCCGGGCTCGCACCGCACGCTTCGTGCTCGACGCGGGCGTCGTCAAGGACACCTACGTGCTGACCTACACCTGGCGCGCCGACGACAAGGCGGTCAGCTGGAAGCTGATCAGCGGTGATCTGCAGAAGGCCCAGGACGGCACCTACGAGCTCATCGATCAGCCCGACGGCAACACGCTGGTGGTCTACGAACTCACCGTGGATCTCAACATCCCGATGATCGGCATGTTCAAGCGCAAGGCCGAGAAGGTCATCACCGACACCGCGCTGAAGGAACTGAAGAAGCGGGTCGAAGGCTGACCGGGCAGCAGAAGCGCGGCCGACGCGAGCCGACCAGGCTCGAGCTGTACGTCGGCAAGGGCGGCGTCGGCAAGACCACGCTGGCCTGCGCGACCGCCATGTCCTATGCCCGCGCCGGGCAGACCGTCCTGCTGGCCTCCCTCGACCAAGCGCACTCGCTCGGCGACGCGCTCGGTTTCCGTTTCCCGCACGACCCAGGCACCGTGACCGGAATCGCCAGGGTGCTGCCGGGACTCGACGTCATCGAGGTGGATTCGCTGGCGCTGCTGGAGGATCGGTTCCGCGAGGTGACGCGGATGCTGTCCGCGGGCGGCGCGCACACCCACGATCACGGCATCGATCTGGCCGCTCTGGATCCCGCCGAACTGACCGGCCTGCCCGGCGTGCAGGAACTGCTGATGCTGGTGGAGATCGCGCAGTTCGCCGACGAGAACGACTGGGACGTCATCGTCGTGGACTGTCCGCCCTCCGCGGACATGCTGCGCATCGTCACCGCGCCCGACGCCCTGCTCGGCTATATGGAACGGATATGGCCCCCGCACGCGCGGGCGATGAGCACCATCGGCACCGACCTGCGGCGGGCGGTGCTCGCGGCAACGGTGGATCGGATCGTCGCCGCCGTGGGCGAGGTGCGCGACCTGCTCGCCGATCACGACCGCACCGGAGCTCGGCTGGTCACCGTCGCCGAACGAGTCGCGCTCGCCGAGTCCGAGCGGGTGCGCTCGGCCGCGGCGCTGCTCGGTCTGCGGCTGGACGCGGTGATCGTCAACAAGGTGCTGCCGCCGATGCCCGAACCGTCCGGTCCGGCCGACGCCGTCCATCCCGCCGTGCACTGGTACCACAACCGGCGCGCCGAGCAGCACGACGTCATCGAAGGGCTGAGCAAGGCCATGCGCGGCACCCCGGTGCTGATCGCTCAGCACACCGGCGCGGAGCCGGTGGGTCTCGGTTCGCTGCAAGCGCTTTCCTACGCCGTCGGTTCCGGCGCGTCAGACGCCGGAACGGCATTTATGCTGGGCGACAATCCAGCGGAGGTTCACGCACGTTCCGGTGAACCGGTGGTTCGATTGGAATCGGGCACGGGTCTGCATTCGGTGTACGCGATGCGGATGCACCTGCCCGTCGTCGATCCGGCGACGCTGCGACTGGGACGAGTGGAGGACGATTTGATCGTGGGAGCGGACGGGGTGCGACGCCGGGTGCGCTTGGCTCCGGTGTTGCGGCGGTGCATGGTCGACGACGCCGAACTCGAGAGCGGCTACCTGGTCGTGCGCTTCCGCCCCGACCCCGACGTGTGGCCGCTGACGCAAGAGGCGCGCTGAGATGGAGAACGGGATGTCGGCCCCGCACGGCGACGGGTTCAGCGAATTCGCCGAGGAACTGAAGCTGCTGGCGGAGGCGGTGCTCGAACGCGTCGAGCCGGTGCTGCGGCGCAGCGCGGCGCAGGGTCAGCCGGACTGGTCGGCGTGCAGCTGGTGCCCGGTGTGCGCGGCCGCCGCACTGGTGCGCGGCGAGCACCACGACGTGGTCGCCGCGATCGCCGATCACGGCACCGCGATCGTCACGGTGTTGCGCGAGGCGCTGGCCGGGGTGCCGGTCGATCCGCTGCTGCCCACCGACGATCCGGAAACCGATGTGCGGCAAGGGCATCCGGGATCCGGCGACGCGCCGCACGGGACCGCCGGTGCGGCAAGGCCGGGTGAGGGAGACGGCGGCTCGCGCACGGGCGTCCGGCAAGATGCCGGGGCTCGGCCGGGTGGCCGCGACGCGTCCCGTCCCGGTGACCGGCACGGCGATCCGGCGCGTTCCACCGATCGACAGGCCGCCGCTCGCAGAGGGGCCAGGAGCCAGGACGAGGCCCACGGCGGTCATCAGCGCCGAGACGGGTCACGCTCCGATCACAGGTCCCGGCGTTCCGGCTCCACACGTCCGGTCGATCAGAGCACCGATGCCGCGCGACCGGCTGATCAGCGCACAGATGCCGCCCGCTCGGACGGCCAGCACACCGCTGCCGCACACGCAACCGACCAACGCACCAACGCCGCACGCTCGGGCGGCCAGCGCAGCAACGCCGCATCCTCGGCCGACCAGCACACCAGCCCCACACGCTCGGACGACCAGCGCTCCGGCGCCGCACGCGCAGCCGACCAGCGCACCTACTCGGCGCGCTCGGACGACCAGCGCACCGCGGCGTCCGACGCGCCGGAGCAGACCACGCGTTCCCGCTCCGGGGGCAAGCGGTCCGGATACGTCGGCATCCCCGTGACGATCAAGGCATGACGCACCCGGTGGCAGACGCGCTCCCGCTGACCGTCGGAATCGACGTCGGCGGCACCAACATTCGCGCCTCGGTGGTGGACGGCGACGGCGAGGTGCTCGACACCGTGCAGTCGCCGACACCGCACAGCGAGCGCGCCCTGGAAGACGCCCTCGATCGCGCCGTGCGCGAACTGCGCCGTCGCCACCGGATCGGCGCCGTCGGTCTCGCCGTCGCTGGCTTCATCAGCGGCGACCGTTCCGCCGTTCGATTCGCACCGCACCTGCCGTGGAAGGACGCGCCCGTCGCGGCGCGGCTCACCGCGCGTCTCGAGCTGCCGGTGATCCTCGAGCACGACGCCAACGCCGCCGTGTGGGCGGAGTACCGGTTCGGCGCGGCGGCGGGCGGGCACAACGTGGTGCTCATCGCGATCGGCACCGGCGTCGGCGCCGCGCTGCTCATCGAGGGCACGCTCTACCGCGGAACGCACGGCGTCGCACCGGAACTCGGCCATCTGCAAGTGGTCCCGCACGGCAGGGCCTGCCCGTGCGGCAAGCACGGTTGCTGGGAAAGATATTGCAGCGGAACCGCCCTCGCCGAAACAGCCATCGAATTGCTGGCCACCGACCCGGGCCGCTCGACGGTATTGGCCAGAGAGGCGTCCCGCGATCCCGGCTCGCTCACCGGCAGGCGGGTGGCGGGCGCGGCCCAGGACGGCGACCCCGTCGCGCTCGCCGCGATGGCCGATTTCGCGCACTGGCTCGGGCTCGGGCTGGCCTTCGTCAGCGACATCTTCGATCCCGACCTGATCGTCATCGCGGGCGGCGTGAGCAGTTCGGCCCCGCTGTTCCTCGACGACGCGCGCGAGGAATACGCCCGCGCCGTCACCGGCGCGGGACACCGGCCGCTTGCCCGCATCCGCACCACCCAGCTCGGGGAGGCGGCGGGCATGATCGGCGCGGCCGAACTGGCGCGCGCCGTGCTCGGCGAGCCGGGGCGGCGCTCGTCGCGGGTCGCCCGCAGCGGACGCTGACCGCCGCGCGCACGGGCACATCCGTTCGAATCAGCCCGCCGCGGAGGGTCCTTCGATGCCCGCGCCGACCCGATTGTGGTGAGATCCATCGCTGAGATTGGATGTGATGTGGGACCAGCGGTAAAGTCGGCAACTGACGCAGGTTGCCCGCTACTATCCCGGTCCCGGGGGAAGGACGTCATGTTCTACTGGCTGCTGAAGTTCGTGCTGCTGGGACCGTTCATTCATCTCTACAATCGGCCCACCGTCGAAGGCGTGGAGAACATCCCGGCGGACGGGCCGGCCATCATGGCGGGTAACCATCTATCCTTCGCCGACTGGTTGTTCGCTCCGCTGACCAGTCCGCGGCGCATCAACTACCTGGCCAAGGCCGAATACTTCAACACCCCCGGTCTCAAGGGGCGCCTGCAGAAGTTCTTCTTCAGCGCCACCGGTCAGTACCCGATCGACCGCAGCGGCGCGGACGCCGCCGAGGACGCGCTGAACGCCGCCCGCAAGCTGCTCGACGAGGGCCGCCTGGTCGGCCTCTACCCGGAGGGCACCCGCTCCCCCGACGGTCGTCTCTACAAGGGCAAGACCGGCCTGGCCCGCCTGGCGCTCGAGACCGGCGTGCCCGTCATCCCGGTCGCGGTCATCGGCACCAACGAGGTCTCCCCGCCCGGCCCCTTCAAGTGGCGCCGCCGCAAGGTCACCATCAAGTTCGGCGCCCCGATCGACTTCTCCCGCTACGAGGGCATGGGCGGCAACCGCTTCGTCGAACGCGCCGTCACCGACGAGGTCATGTACGAGCTCATGCGCCTGAGCGGCCAGGAGTACGTCGACGTCTACGCCCACAGCCTCAAGGGCGTCCCCTCCGGCTCGAAGCCGGAAGCGGCCCGCATCCCCGACACCGCCGCCAGCTGACCTTCCCAGGACGGCCCCGGAGACCCAAAGGTCCCGGGGCCGTTCTCGTTTCCGCGACGGTATCGTTGCCCCGGTGCCGGTGCGTGCGAAGCTGTGCGGAATCAGGTCGGAGAGCGATCTGCGGATCGCGATCGCGGCCGGCGCCGACGCGGTCGGATTCATCGCGGGCGTCACCCACGTCAGCGAGGACGCGCTCGACGCCGACCGGGCCGCTCGGCTCGCCGGGCAGACGCCGCCCTTCGTCACCAGGGTTCTGGTCACCCATCTGGAGAGCGCCGGGGCGATCCTCGACCTCGCCGAACGCGTCGGCGTGGACGCCATCCAGATCCACGGTCTGGTGACCGACGAGACCGTTCGGCAGGTCCGCGCGGCCTCGGTGCACCGGATCATCCGTGCGGTGCACGTCACCGGCTCCGAGGCCATGGACGCCGCCCGCTCGGCCGCGGCGGATTGCGATGCGGTTCTGCTGGATTCGCGCACGACCGACCGCCTCGGCGGCACCGGCCGCACCCACGACTGGTCCGTGAGCGCCGCGATCGTCGACGAGCTGCGCGGGCTCGGCCGTCCCGTCATCCTGGCGGGCGGTCTGAACGCGGCCAATGTCGCCGACGCCATCCGCACGGTCCGCCCATTCGCCGTCGACGTCAACAGCGGAGTCGAACACCCCTCCGGCGACAAATCCCCCGACGCCTGCGCCGACTTCGTCAACACCGCGCACAGCGCCTCCTCCTGACGCGCACAGACCTCCCATACGCCTCGCACAGGCCGCAGCTGACGGAGACTCTGTGAGGCTGCCGATGACGTTGGTCACACGGTAAGTGAACGACAAGGTGTCGGTAAGGCGGGGCGGGGAGACTGCGGGGCATGTTCAAGAAGTTGTTGGCGGCGGCGGGGGTCGGCGGGGCCGAGGTCGAGACCGAGTTGTTCACTCCCGGCGTGCAGCCCGGCGGGACGGTCGAGGGCTTGGTACGGCTGCGCGGCGGGAACGTCGGGCAGGACATCGCGCACATCGCGGTGGAATTCGTGACCAGGGCCGAGCAGGAGTACGAGGACCACGAAGCCGTGCGCGACATCGCGTTCGGGCGCACCGGGGTGCACGGTCCGCTGCACCTGCCGCCCGGCGCGGTGCTGGATTTCCGTTTCGCGGCCCGCGCCCCGATGGAAACGCCGATCACCTTCTACAACGGCAGGCACCTGCCGGGCACGGTGGTCTCGCTGCGCACGATCGTGGAGATCCACGGCGCCGTCGACGCCGCCGACACCGACCCGATCGGCGTCGGCGCGCTGCCCGCCCAGCACGTGCTGCTGGAGGCCGTGGAGCGCTTGGGTTTTCACCTGCGCAGCGCCGACGTGGAGGCGGGACGGGTGCACAACACGCCGCAGACGTTGCCGTTCTATCAGGAGATCGAGTTCGCGGGCTCGCCGCACTACCCGCGACTGAACCAGCTCGAGGTCACCTTCGTCGCGACCGAGACCGGCATGAGCGTGGTACTGGAGGCCGACAAGCGCGGCGGCTGGATCTCCGAGGGACGCGACGTGTTCGACGCGCTGTGGGTCGACTACCAGCACCTCGGCGGCGTCGACTGGGCGGGCGAACTGCATCATCGCCTGGCGCGGCTCGCGCACTGAGCCCGCGTTGGTAGCCTTGTCCACAATGTCGACGCGGGACCACGGGTAGGGGTGGTCTGCTCGGCGTGCGAGTGAGGTGAGCATGGTCCGCCGCGACCCCGGTGGTCGAATTCTGAAGCTGCCCAGGCGTATCGACGCCGAGCCCGCCGGTGATCCGCCGACGGGCAGGCTCGCCCGCACCACGAAGCTGGCCGGACTGCCGGTGGCGTTCGCGGGCAGGCGGGTCGCGGGCGCGGGCAAACGCATGCTCGGCCGTTCCGCGGACGAGGTGAACCGCGAGATCCAGGCCAGGACCGCCCAGCACCTGTTCGACGTGCTCGGCGAGCTCAAGGGCTGCGTGGCCAAGCTCGGGCAGCTGATGTCGCTGTACGAGCTCGCACTGCCCGCGGATTTCGCCGCGCCCTACCGCGACGCGCTCAACCAGCTACAGGATTCGGCGCCGGCGATGCTGCCGCCGATGGTGCATACGGCGCTTGCCGCCCAGCTCGGCCCGAACTGGCGGGCGTTGTTCCTGGAATTCGAGGACCGGCCCGCGGCGGCCGCCTCCGTCGGCCAGGTGCACCGCGCGGTGTGGCGCGACGGCCGCCGGGTGGCCGTGAAGGTGATGTACCCCGGCGCGCGCGAGGCCGTGCTCAGCGATTTGCAGGCGCTGCGCCAGATCGCTCCCCTGTTCACCGCGCTGCTGCCCGGCGCGGATTCGCGCGCGGTGATCGAGGCGCTGTGCGCCTACATCGGCGAGGAACTCGACTACGAGATCGAGGCCGCGCATCAGCGCAGCTTCGCCGCGGCCTACGCGAACGACCCCGATTTCGTGGTGCCCGGCGTGGTGGCGCAGCAGGGCGACGTGCTGATCTCCGAATGGCTGGACGGCGTCTCGCTGTCGCGGATGCTCACCCACCGCGCGCCGTTCGATCGCGACCGGATCGGGTTGCTCGTGCTGCGCTTCCTGCTGTCCGGTCCGACGAAAGCCGGTTTGCTGTACGGCGATCCGCACCCTGGCAATTTCCGCATCATGCCCGACGGTCGGCTCGGGATCGTCGATTTCGGCGCGTGCGCGTCGTTCCCGCCCGGCTACCTCGACGCGCTGACCGATATCGCCCAGGCGATCCTGTCCGGCGACCCGGCCGATCTGGAGGCGGCGATCCGCCGCCGCGGTTACGTCGAACCGGACCGCGCGCTGGACAGTCACACCGTGGTCGAGCAACTGGCGCCGATGCGCGACGCCATGCTCGACCCCACCTTCCGCCTCACCAGCGAGTGGTTGCGCAAACGCGTCTCGGCCACAGTGGATCTGAGCCTGTCCAACGTGATCCGGCAGCTGACCATGCCCGCCGAGCACACCCCGATGCTGCGGACGTTCCTTGCGGGCGTGAGCGTGATGTCGCAACTCCAGCCCGAACTACCGCTGCGCACCGAATGCACCCGCTGGTTCCCCGACGTGATCGCCGCGCTCGGCCTCGACGACGCGAGTTCGCCATGGCCGCCGGACAATCCCACCGAACCGCTGCGCCGCATGAACTCCGACCGACCGAGCGCCCGGCTCACACTCGCGCCGAAGGCCGCCGACGCCCCGGCGCTCGCACCCGGACACGAGCACCCAACCGAACCCGGCGCACAACGGGCCATCACCAGCGACGCCCCGACGACGAACCGACCGGCCGAACCCGGCGACTGAACGCCACCTCCCGGTGAGCGCGGCTCGCCGCGAGGACCGTTTCACCGGGATGCCACGTGCGGCCCGGTCAATTGGCCGGACCGACAGCGGCCGTTCACGCGGCGTTGAGATGACTGCGTGAGGGTGACGACCATGGCACACGGCGGTCCGGCACTCGGCATCTCCCGGCGCACCCTGCTGCGCACGTCCGCGCTCGGTCTGGTCGCCGGGCCCGCGCTTGCCGCCTGCGGCGCCGACGACGGACCCGTCCTGGTTCGGCAGCGGCCGAACCTGACGCACGGCGTCGCGGTCGGCGACCCGCGCTCCGACGGCGCGCTGATCTGGGCTCGCTCGGACCGGCCCGCGACGCTGATCGTGGAGACCGCCGCCACCGAATCCTTCACCGACGCGCGCCGTTTCACCGGTCCGCTGCTCACGCCCGACGCGGACGGCACGGGACGGGTCCGCGTCGCCGGACTGCCCTCAGGCTCGCTGGTGCACTATCGCGTCACCCTCGAAGCCGAGGACGGCGCCACCTCCGAACCGCTGACCGGCGTGTTCCGCACCGCACCGACCGGCCCGGCCGACATCAAGCTCCAGTGGTCGGGTGACGTCGCGGGCCAGGGTTACGGAATCAATCCCGATCTGGGCGGGATGCGGATCTTCTCGACCATGGCCGCCCGCGACCCGCACCTGTTCCTGCACTCCGGCGACGTCGTCTACTCCGACGTTCCGCTCCAGGAGTCGGTCACCCTCCCCGACGGCCGGATCTGGCGCAACACCGTCACAGAGGCCAAGAGCGCGGTCGCCCAGACGCTCGACCAGTTCCGCGGTCAGTACGCTTACAACCTGTCCGACCGGAACTATCGCGGGTTCAATACCGCGGTGGCGCAATTGGTTCAGTGGGACGACCACGAGACGGTCAACAACTGGTACCCCGGAGGCACCGTCGCCGCGGACAAGGGCTACACCGAGCGCAGCATGGACACCCTCGCCACTCGCGCGTGGCAGGCGTTCCACGAGTGGATGCCCGTGGACCCGAAGGAGGCCGTCGACGGAAGGCTGTACCGCAAGGTCTCTTACGGCCCGCTACTGGACGTGTTCGTCCTCGACATGCGCACCTACAAGGACGTCAACGGCGCCAACACCGCGCCCGAGGGCAGGATCTTCGGTGCGGCGCAGACGAAATGGCTGATCGAGGGCCTGCGCGAGTCGCGGGCCACCTGGAAGATCGTCGCCAACGACCTGCCGCTCGGCGTGGTGGTGCCAGACGGCAAGACCGCCTTCGAGGGCCCGGCCAACGGAGCCCCGGGTGCGCCGTCGGGTCGCGAATCCGAGATCGCGCAGGTGCTTTCGGCGATCAAAGCGAACCGGGTCACCGGCGTGGTGTGGCTGACCGCCGACGTGCACTACACCGCGGCGCACCGCTACTCCCCCGAGCGCGCGGCGTTCACCGATTTCGACGAGTTCTGGGAGTTCGTCTCCGGGCCGCTCAACGCGGGCGCCTTCGGCCCGAATCAACTCGACCCCACGTTCGGTCCCGAGGCCGTCTTCGTGCACGCGCCGCCCGCGCCGAACACCTCGCCGCTGGACGGCGCCTATCAGCATTTCGGCGAGGTCCGCATCGATGGCCGTTCCGCCGAACTCACGGTGGATCTGTGCGACGCGACGGGCACGGTGTTGTTCAGTCGGCGCCTGCCCGCGCCGGGCCGTTGAGCCGGAACCCGGGGCCGGTGCGCGGCATGCCCGCGGGGGTGTCCGGCCGGGCGTCCAGAGCCCTGCTCACGGAGGCGGACGACATCGGCATCGTCGCAGGTCGAAAGGGGTTGTCCTGGTGCGGAGAAAGAGCCTCCGACTTCGGGTGCGCACCGAGCGCCAGACTGTGGTTAGCTGTCGTGCCATGAGCACGCCGCAGACTGTCTCCGCCGAAGAATATCTACCCCGTGACACCGCGGATGTCGTTCGCACCGTGCGGAATTCACGCGGCCGCGCGGAGCGCCTCGCGGTCCGCGGCGGCGAGCAGGTCGAAGACACCCTGACACTGCCCGATCAGCGCACCGTGGTCTCGCTGCGCCGGATGAACTCGGTGCTCGACATCAACCTCGGTCGTCGCACCGTCCGCGTGCAGGCGGGCGCCAAGCTCTCCGATATAGACCGCCGCCTCGGCGCGCACGGACTCGGTCTGCCAATCGTCGGCGACCACCGCGACATCACCGCGGGCGGCTTCGCCTCGGTCGGCGGCGTGAGCAGCGCCTCGCACCGGTACGGCCTGTTCATCGACCAGATCGTGGATCTGGAATACGTCGACCCGGACGGGCGCATCGGCACCTGCGGGCGCCACCACCACACGGAGCGGTTCCACCGCATCCTCGGCGCGGGCGGGCGGGCCGGCATCATCACCGCGCTCACCCTGGACGCCGTCGACATCGACAAGGACCACACCTGGCTCACCACCGACGCCGACCGGTTCCTCGATTTCGACTCCTTCGTCGAGCACGCGCACACGGAGATCGCGAACCCCGGCAACGCGGCGTTGCAGGTCGGCCGCTGGGTCGACACCGCGCCGCTGAAGGTGGCGCGACCGGTCGGCACCGGCCACGTGCAGCTCGGCACCGTGCGGTTCGGTCAGTGGTCCAGCCTCTACCCCACCACGCCGACCCGTTCGCTGCGGGCCCGCCGCGAGGTCGGCACTCGCACTCGGAAGTCGTTGGGCGCCATCGCATCGCACGCGGGCGGCAAGGCGGGCATGCCGGTCCGCAACGCCGCGGCGGGCGCGCTGATGTTCGCCCCGAAGGTGCTCACCCTGCGCGACGCGGAATACCTCGCCGACACGGTGATCAGCTCCTCGGAGCGCGGACCCGCCTACCGCGTCGGCATTTTCGCGCCGCTGTCCACCTACGCCTCGGTGTTCTACCGGCTGCACGACCTGTTCTCCGGACACCGGGAGCGCACCGGCTGCTTCACCGTCATCTCCGCGATGACCTACGGCGTGCGCTCCAGCTACCTGCGGGACGAGGCCGCCGCGCGCAACCTGCCCGCCGAGGACCACGGCCTGATCACCTTCACCTGCCGGTTGCGTCCGTCCGCGCTGCCCTCGGAGCTGCTGCGCGACATCGTCGCCGGAATCGATGAGATCTGCGCGTCCGAACACGCCATGCGGTACGAGTCGGCCGATTAAACTGTGTCGCGCCACGGTCACTGGGAAGTAGCTATCATCCGGCGGCCGTGGCCGACTCGGCACTGTCGGCTGGGTGTCGATGGGTCAGTTCAGCATGTCATCCGATGCGAAGGCTGTCTCGATGCTCGAATTTCGCCCTGCCCCGGCCCGTTTCGTCGAACGCAAGCGCCGCGCGTCGCGCCCCGACTTGCCCGACGCCCAATCCTTGGCCGATCAACGGATTCTCGTTACCGACGCCTGTTCCGAGGTCGGCCGCGCCATCGCCGCGCTGCTCGCGGAGCACGGCGCCGAATTGCTGCTGGTCGCCCGGCGCGGTGATCAGCTCATCACGGCCTGCGAGGAGATCGTGGCCGCGGGCGGCAGGGCGCACTGGTTCCGCTGCGATCTCTCGGCGCTCGGCGACGTCGATCAACTCGTCGAGTGGGTGCTCGCGGAATTCGGCGCGGTCGACATCCTGATCAACAACGCGGGCCGCCCGGTGCACCGGCCCGTCGCGCACTCGCTGGACCGTTTCCGCGATTACCAGCGCATGATGGCCGTCAACTACTTCGGGCCGCTGCGGCTGACCCTCGGACTGCTCCCCGCGATGCTCAGCTCCGGCTCGGGTCGTGTCGTCAATGTCGGCCCCGCGCACCACAACACCGCCACGGCGGCCCGTTTCGCCTCCTACGCGAGCTCTCAGGCGGCGTGGACCACCTTCGCCGAGTGCGCCGAGGCCGAGCTGGGGCCGAGCGGCGTCCACGTCACCGCGATCGACTATCCGGCGCTGCACGGCGACGACCCGGATTTCGCCGACGAGTACGAGCGCGATCCGGCGGAGGTGGCCCGCGCCGTCGAGGCCGCCGTCACCGACCGCGGCGGCGCTCACCCGCGGTTCGCCCGCAGGCTGCGCGACCTGGCCGGCGCCGCACCGCGCTCGACCACCCGCCTGCGCCAAGCGTTCGGCTTCTGACGGACCCCGGAAACGGCGAAGCGCCCCACCGGTTTTCCAGCGGGGCGCTTCGTGTTCGTCTCAGTGCTTCTCGGGGCCGAGGTGGTACTCGAACACCAGGCCCGCCGCGGCGGCGAGCACGCACAGCACGCCGACACCGATCAGCCACAGCTCGAAGAAGGCCAGGCCGAGCGCGGTGACCGAACCGGCGGCCGCGAGGGTGATGGGCCAGAAGCTGCCCGGCGAGAAGAAGCCGAGGTCACCGGTGCCGTCCACGATCTCGGCGTCCTCGAAGTCCTCCGGGCGCAGGTCGAGACGACGGGCGACGAACCGGAAGTAGGTGCCGATGATCAGCGACAGGCCCGCGGTCAGCACGATCGCGGTGGTGCCCGCCCACTCGACGCCGGTGCGCGACTGGGCGGTGAAGAAGCCGTACACGATGCCGACGATGACGAAGAACACCGTCAGCAGTTCGAAAATGCGCGCTTCGATCTTCATGTCAGATCAGTCCTCACTTGGTCTCGGGCGCGGCCGCGCTCTTGACCGAGCGGTCGGTGTTGAACGGCCGGGTGGAGGTGGCGACGGGGGACTCACCGATCGCCTCGAGCGCCTCGGCATTGGTCTTGCCCGCCCGACGCGCGTCGAGGTACTTGGTGAACTTCTCCGGCGACACGGCACGGACCTCGAAGTTCATCATCGAGTGGAAGGTACCGCACATCTCGGCGCAGCGGCCGACGAACGCGCCTTCCTTCTCGATCTTGGTGATCTGGAAGACGTTGTCCGAGTGGTTTTCCTTCGGGTTCGGCATCACGTCGCGCTTGAACAGGAACTCAGGCACCCAGAAGGAGTGGATCACGTCGGCGGCGGCGAGCTGGAACTCGACGACCTTGCCGGTCGGCAGCACCAGGACCGGGATCTCGTTGCTGGAGCCGACGGTCTCGACGGTGTCGTAGTGCAGGTAAGAGAGGATGTCGTTCTCCGGCTTGCCGTGCACCGGGCCCGGCTGCGGGTGACCGTCCTTGGTCCGCTCCGCGTACTCCTCCAGCTGCGCCTGGGCGGCTTCCTCGCGGGGGGAGTCGATGCCGTTGAACTGGTAGCCGTCCTTGAAGTCGACCTCGCGGTAGCCGAACTTCCAGTTCCACTGGAAGGCGGTCACGTCGACCGTCACGTCCGGGTTGTCCACCTTCTCGTGGACGTAGTTCTGCACCACCACGGTGAAGTAGAACAGCACCGCGATGATGACGAACGGGATCGCCGTGTAGGTCAGCTCCAGCGGCACGTTGTAACCGGTCTGCCGCGGGAACTCCGGGGAGTCCTTCTTCTTGCGGTGGAACGCGACGGTCCAGAAGGTCAGACCCCAGACCAGCACACCCATCGCCAGCGCGGCGACGACCGACCAGGTCCACAGCTCCCGCATCCGGGTGGCCTGCGGCGTGATACCCGAGGGCCAGCCGAACCGCAGCCAAACATTGTCGATCGAGCAGCCCGAGACGAGCATCGCGGTGATCCCCAAGGACACCGCCAGCCCGGCCCGCCGAAGGACGCGGCCTCGGGGATGGTTGGTCGGCGAAGCCGACGGGGCGGGTGAATACTGCCCCTTCACGGGTCGTGCCCCGATCTCTTCGCTCGCCTTGTGCGCCACGCTCACGCCTTCCTGGTCGCCACACTTCCGACAGTGCGCCGCCGGGGCCGCGATCCGCCCTGACGACACTTTTCAAGCTCATGTCAGGCCGTCCCGGCGGGCATCCGACTCCGCGCACGCGTCGCCTGAGAATGGCCTGAGTACTACGCAGCGTAGACCAAACCGGCGTCCTCATTGACGTCGGGTCGCGTTCGACACCCCACCGGCGCGGGAGCGGGGGCGGCGACCAGCGCATCCGCGCAGGACAGGACGTGCGCGGCGCGCGAATTCGCCGCGTGCGGCATACTCGGACACAACATTTCGGCCCGCGGTGTGCGTGGCGCGCGCCGCAGCACCCCAAGCCATCCGGACGTCCGTCACGCGGCGTCCCTCACCGGAGAAACGAGGTTGCCGACACCGTGTGCGGACTGCTCGGATTCCTGACATCTGACGCGGCGACATCCGACGTGGTCGACCAGGTCTACAACGCGCTGCACTGCATGCGCCACCGCGGCCCCGACGAGCGCGGCACCTGGCACGACGGAACCGATGGTCGCTCCGCAGGCTCCGCTCCTGTCCACCTAGTCCTGGGCTTCAACCGACTGTCGATCATCGATATCGAGCACTCGCACCAGCCGCTGCGCTGGGGTCCCGCCGACAACCCCGAGCGCTACGCGCTCACCTTCAATGGCGAGATCTACAACTACATCGAGCTGCGCGAGGAGCTGGCGGCGGCGCACAGCGCCGAGTTCCCGGACGGGAAGATGTTCGCCACCGAGGGCGACAGCGAGGCCATCGTGGCGGCCTTCCACTACTGGGGCGCCGAGGCGGTGCGGCGGCTGCGCGGCATGTTCGCCTTCGCGATCTGGGACACCGAGACCAGCGAGCTGTTCCTGGCCCGCGATCCGTTCGGCATCAAGCCGCTGTTCCTGGCCACCGGCCCCGGCGGCACCGCCTTCGGCAGCGAGAAGAAGAGCCTGCTCGACCTGCTGCCCGCGCTGCGGTCCTCCGACGAGCTCGACCCGCGCGCGCTGGAGCACTACACGGTATTGCAGTACGTGCCGGAGCCCGAGACGCTGCACAAGGGCATCAGGCGGCTCGAGTCGGGCACCTACGCGACGGTCCGCCCCGGCGAAGAGCCGAAGCTCACCCGCTACTTCCGGCCGGGCTTCACGGTGCGCCCCTTCACGCCGGGTTCGGAATCCGCCCGCTACCGCGAGATCGCGGCGGCGCTGGAGGACTCGGTCGCCAAGCACATGCGCGCCGACGTGACCGTCGGGTCGTTCCTCTCGGGCGGCATCGACTCCACCGCGGTGGCGGCGCTCGCCATGCGGCACAACCCGAACCTGATCACCTTCACCACCGGCTTCGAGCGCGAGGGCTACTCCGAGGTGGACGTGGCCGCCGAGAGCGCCGAGGCGATCGGCGCCCGCCACATCGTCAAGGTGGTCTCGCCCGCCGAGTTCGCCGCCGCCATCCCGGAGATCGTCTGGTACCTGGACGACCCGGTGGCCGACCCGGCGCTCGTTCCGCTGTACTTCGTGGCCAAAGAGGCACGTAAGCACGTCAAGGTCGTGCTATCCGGCGAGGGTGCCGACGAGCTGTTCGGCGGCTACACCATCTATCGGGAACCGTTGTCGCTCAAGCCTTTCGAATACCTGCCGAAGGGGCTGCGCAGGCTGGCGGGCAAGCTCTCCGACCGCATTCCGGATGGCACCCGCGGCAAGAGCCTGCTGCACCGCGGCTCGCTCACGCTGGAGGAGCGCTACTACGGCAACGCCCGCAGCTTCAACGACGCCCAGCTGCGCGCCGTGCTGCGCGAGTTCCGCCCGGAGTGGACCCATCAGGACGTCACCGCGTCGATCTACGCCCAGTCCCGGGGCTGGGACCCGGTGGCGCGCATGCAGCACCTCGACCTGTTCACCTGGCTGCGCGGCGACATCCTGGTCAAGGCCGACAAGATGACCATGGCCAACTCGCTCGAGCTGCGGGTGCCGTTCCTGGACGCCGAGGTGCTGAAGGTCGCCGAGCGGCTGCCCTTCGAGCAGAAGATCACCAAGGAGACCACCAAGTACGCGTTGCGCCAGGCGTTGGAGGGCATCGTGCCCCCGCACGTGCTGCACCGCGCCAAGCTCGGCTTCCCGGTCCCGCTGCGGCACTGGCTGCGCGGCACCGAGCTCTTCGACTGGGCGCAGGCTCAGATCGCCGACTCGCAGACCGACCATCTGCTGGACAAGGCCGCCATCAAGACCATGCTCGACGACCACCGCGCCGGTCGGTCCGACCACAGCAGGCGGCTGTGGACGCTGCTGGTCTTCATGGTGTGGCACGGCATCTTCGTCGAGGACCGGATCAAGCCGGAGATCCAGGAGCCGGTCTACCCGGTCTCGTTGTAAAGGCCCGTGAACACGACAGCGCCCCTCGGTCGGTGACCGAGGGGCGCTGTGCTGCGCTCAGAGCAGCGGCTTGATGTCGTTCGCGGCCTCCGCGCCGTAGGCGTCGGTGAGACGCTCGAGCGCTTCGTCCTTGTTGAGTGTCCACTCCTGGGTCCCCATGGTCTCCAGCACCAGCACCGCGACCAGCGATCCGAGCTGGGCGGAGCGCTCCAGGCTCAGTCCTGCGGTGTGGCCGGTGAGGAAGCCGGCGCGGAACGCGTCGCCGACGCCGGTCGGCTCGACCTTGGTGCGCTCGGGGACCACGCCGACGTGGACCTCGGTGCCGTCCTTGTCGACGATCTGCACGCCGTCGGCGCTCAGGGTGGTGACCCGGATGCCGACCCGCTTGGCGATCTCGTCTTCGCTCAGGCCGGTCTTCTGCAGCAGCAGCGCCCACTCGTACTTGTTGGTGAAAAGGTATGCGGCGCCGTCGATCAGGCGCACCGCCTGGTCGCCGTCCAGGCGCGCGAGCTGCTGCGAGGGGTCGGCCGCGAACGGGATGCCGAGCTCGCGGCATTCCTCGGTGTGGCGCAGCATCGCCTCGGGGTCGTTGGCGCCGACGAGCACCAGATCCAGCTGCCTGGTCTCGGCCAGCTCGGCGACGGAGATGTCGCGCGCCTCGCTCATCGCGCCGGGGTAGAAGGACGCGATCTGGGCCATGTCGTCGTCGGTCGTGCAGACGAAGCGTGCGGTGTGCGCGCGATCGGAGACGTGGACCGTCGAGCAGTCAACGCCGTGCCGCTCCAGCCAGGCGCGGTACTCGGCGAAATCGGCGCCGACCGCGCCGACCAGCAGCGGCGTGCGATTCAGCACGCCCATGGCGTAGGCGATATTGCCTGCCACACCGCCGCGGCGGATCTGGAGATCGTCGACGAGGAAGCTCAGCGAAACATGATCGAGTTGATCGGCCAGGAGCACATCGGCGAACCGTCCGGGGAAACGCATGAGGTGGTCGGTCGCAATGGACGCGGACACGGCGATAGACACGAGGCTGGGGCCCTTCAACGGTAGGCGGCAGGCGGTGCGGGGAGATCGAAATCCCCGCTCCCACCGTAGCCGATCCCCGGTGCGCTCCAGAGGCATCGACGCAATCGGCGCGGTCCGCCGAGAGTCCGCGCACGGCCGGAGCGGCGGCACGGGTACGGCCGATCAGCAGCTGAGCCAGTTCCTTCTGACAGCTGCGACGGCAGAGGTACGCCGAGCTGCGCAGCGGATCCGGCGTGCGGGTACGAGTCGGCGCGGCCGGACGCGGTGCGTCAACAGCCGCGCGCGGCCTCGGCGGAGGCGCGGGTACGCCTCTTGCGGATCAGTTGAAGGAGTCGCCGCAGGCGCAGGAGCCGGTGGCGTTCGGGTTGTCGATGGTGAAACCCTGCTTCTCGATGGTGTCGACGAAGTCGATCGAGGCGCCCTGGACGTAGGGAGCGCTCATCCGGTCGACGGCCAGGGTGACGCCGCCGAAGTCGACGGTCAGGTCGCCGTCGAGCGAGCGGTCGTCGAAGAAGAGCTGGTAGCGCAGGCCCGCACAACCACCGGGCTGCACCGCGATGCGCAGCGCCAGGTCGTCGCGGCCCTCCTGATCCAGCAGCGCCTTGGCCTTCGAGGCGGCGGCATCGGTCAGAGTCACACCGTGGGTGGTCGTCTCGTTCGGCACAGTCATGAACTCTCCTAAGGACAGCTGTGGGTCAACCCGTGAACAGCGCACGGCTCGTGGAGTCAACACCACTCAGCGGGCTGCTATTCCCCATCTTGCCACTCGACCCCTCGCGGGTTGACACAACCTCGATGTTGCGCGGCCATCCCCACGACCGCATTTCCGGCTGGCTGGCGCATCGAATAGCCTGGTTGCTGTGAAATTGTTCCGTCGCGGCGAGTCCAGCACCACCGACGCGACCGCCGACACCACGGCGGACGCGAACGGCGGCTCGACCGCCATCACCACCAAGACCACCCCCACGGTCACACCCGGCAAGGGCCGTCCCACACCGAAACGTCGTGAGGCGCAAGGCAAGCGGCGCGGACCGGTCGCGCCCGCGCCGCTGACCGCCAAGGAGGCGCGGGCGCGCCGCAAGGCCACCCGCGGCACCAAGGAGGAGCGCAAGGCCGCCAGCGCCGAGCGCAAGCTCGCCGCCCAGGACCGCAGGGCCCGGATGCTCGCGGGTGAGGACAAGTACCTGCTGCCGCGCGATCAGGGCCCGGTCCGCGCCTATGTGCGCGATCTCGTCGACGCCAGGCGCAACCTGGTCGGCCTGTTCATGCCGATGGCGCTGGTGCTGATCATGTCCATGTTCGCCGCGCCCGGTCTGCAGACGATCGTGACGTTGGCCATGCTCGTGATGATGCTGTTCATGATCATCGAGGGCGTCATCCTCGGCCGGATCGTGAACAACCGGGTCCGCGAGCGGTTCCCCGAGACCACCGACACCGGCTACCGGCTGGGCTGGTACGCCTTCGTCCGCGCCTCGCAGATCCGCAAGATGCGGGCGCCGAAGCCGCGGGTCGGCCCCGGCGAGGCGGTGTAGGAGTTCGAGCGGCGATCGCCCCGAAGCTTGGAGTTCGGCCGTTCGTGGCATGTGCCACGGACGGCCGTTTTCGTATTTCAGCGGTGGTGCGAGAAGCGCATGGCGTTGAGCTCGGCGCGCAGTCGCTGGGCGTCCCGGTCGGTCACGTGAGTGGATCCGGCGAGTCCGCGACCGCGAGCGAGGAAGAGTGGGACGGCCACGATGACTGTCGCGAGGAGAAAGAAAGTCAGCATGGCAGAAATTTTGCGCTGATTGATTTTCCGCCGAAAGTGGCAGTGATGCCATTGTTCGCAAAAATCCGGCCAGGTACCCTCGGGGCATGCTGTCGAAGGTCGCGGTCGTGCTGTTCGAAAAGCTCGCCATGTTCGAGTTCGGCGTGGTCTGCGAGGTCTTCGGTCTCGACCGCACCGCCGACGGACTGCCCGGCTTCGACTTCAAGGTCTGCGGGTCGGAACCCGGCAAGCCGCTGCGCTCCACGACGCCCGGGGTGACGATCACGCCCGAGTTCGGACTGGAGGAACTCCTCGAGGCCGACCTCGTCGCGGTCCCCGCCGCCCCGGCCACCGCGCTGTTGGAAGGGCTCGACCCGCGGATCGTCGACGCCGTTCGCGGCGCCTCGGACGCCGGTGCGATCGTGCTGACCGTCTGCTCCGGCGCGTTCGTAGCGGGCGCGGCGGGCCTGCTCGACGGACGCAAATGCACCACGCACTGGCGCTACGTCGATCAGCTCGCCGAGCGCTATCCGTCCGCCACCGTCGATCCCGATGTCCTCTTCGTCGACGAGGGCAACCTCATCACCAGCGCGGGCACCGCCGCCGGCATCGACGCCTGTCTGCACTTGGTGCGCAGGGAGATCGGCAGCGCCGCCGCCAACGGCATCGCCCGCCGCATGGTCGTGCCGCCGCAGCGCGACGGCGGGCAGCGCCAGTTCATCGAACGCCCGGTCCCCGCCTGCACCTCCGACAGCCTCACGACGACCCTCCAGTGGATGAGCGAGAACCTCGACCTGGCGCACACCGTCGACGACCTGGCCGCGCGCTCGATGATGTCCACACGCACCTTCGCCCGCCGCTTCGCCGCCGAGACCGGGACCACCCCGGTGAAATGGCTCACCAACCAGCGCGTCCTCTACGCCAAGCACCTGCTGGAAGAGACCGAACAGGGCCTCGAACAGATCGCCGCGCGCGCGGGCTTCGGCTCCGGCGCCTTGCTGCGCCACCACTTCCAACGACTGGTCGGCATCTCCCCGACCGAATACCGCCGACGCTTCGGCGCCACGTCGCCGACGGGCTGAGAATCCGGTTGGTAGCGTGCTGGCGTGTCGCAGGATTCCGGAACCGCGCGTCCGTCGCGGACGCTTGTGCTCGGCGGGGCTCGCTCGGGAAAGTCGGCGTTCGCGGAGAACCTCGCCGCGGCGACGGGAGCGGTCAGGTACGTCGCGACGTCGGTCCCCGATCCGGATGACCACGACTTCGCCGAACGCATCGCCCGTCATCGGGAGCGCCGCCCCGCCGACTGGACGGTGGTCGAAAGCGCCGATGCCGCAGCGGTTCTCGCCGATCCAGCACCCGACGCCGCGACGCTGGTCGACGACATCGGCACCTGGCTGACCGCGCGCATCGACGCGCTCGACGCCTGGGATTCCCCGCGCGGCACCGTCGCCCCCGACACCGAAGCCCTCGTCTCGGCCGTCGCCGCCTACCGGCACCGGCTGATCGTCGTCAGCCCGGAGGTCGGCATGGGCGTCATCCCCGCGACCCGCTCCGGCCGCCTGTTCCGCGACGAGATCGGCGCCCTCAACCAGCGCCTCGCGCAGGCCTGCGACGAAGCGTTCCTCGTCGTCGCCGGTCTGCCCGTTCGCTTGAAGTAAGACCGCTCGGGAGAGCGCGGTGGCGGCAAGTCCGTGTCGAACCGCCCTGTCACTCCGTCGAATCCAATCGGCTCCGCTCGATAGGGAACGGCGGTCACGACGGAGACAGGCGTCGAGGATACGGGTAGGTGCGGTACGGGCGACGCGTTCCGGGCAAGATTGGGCGTCGGAAGCACGTGCGGCGGACGCCGCCCGACCGGAGAGGCTCGACAGTGACACACGGATTCGGACCGGTTGCGCCCCCCGACGCGCGGATTCGCGCGGCCGCCGAACAGCGGCAGACGCAGCTGACCAAACCCGCTGGGGCGCTGGGCCGCCTGGAGACGCTGGGCAACTGGGTCGCCGCCTGCCAGGGCGTGTGCCCGCCGAAGCAGTTCGAACGTGCCAGGGTCGTCGTCTTCGCCGGTGATCACGGCGTCGCGCGGCACGGTGTGTCGGCGTACCCGAGCGAGGTGACCGCGCAGATGGTCGCGAACTTCCTCGGCTGCGGCGCGGCGGTGAACGCGCTGGCCGCGGTCGCGGGGGCGAGCGTGCGCGTCGCCGACATCTCGGTCGACGCCGAGACCGATTCCGTGGTGAGCAAGCACAAGGTGCGCAGGTCGAGCGGTTCCATCGACCGCGAGGACGCGCTGAGCGAAGAGGAAGTGCAGGCCGCCATCGCCGCGGGCCGCGCCATCGCCGACGAGGAGATCGACGGCGGCGCCGACCTGCTCGTCGCGGGCGACATGGGCATCGGCAACACCACGCCCGCCACCGTGCTCATCGCCACGCTCACCGACACCGAGCCGGTCGTCGCGGTCGGGCGCGGCACCGGCGTGGACGACGCGGGCTGGTCACGAAAGGTCGCGGCCATTCGCGACGCCATGCGCCGCGCGCGGCCGGTCGCCAAGGATCCGGTGGATCTGCTGCGGGTCGCCGCGGGCGCCGACTTCGCCGCCATGGCGGGCTTTCTCGCGCAGGCCGCGACCCGTCGCACGCCGGTGATCTTGGACGGCGTCGTGGTCACCGCGGCCGCGCTGGTCGCCGAGGATCTGGCTGCCGGCGCGAGCGCCTGGTGGCTGGCCGGACATCGTTCCACCGAACCCGCGCACGATCTGGCGCTGAAGCAGCTGCGCCTGGAACCGCTGGTCGACATGAGCATGCGGCTCGGCGAAGGCTCCGGCGCGCTCACCGCGCTGCCCATTCTGCGCGCCGCCGTGGCCGCGCTGGCCGAGATGGCCACCTTCGGCGAGGCGGGCGTCAGCACCGCCGACGACGCGGCCCCGGCCGCCCCGAACCTGACCAAATGACGCCGGGCGCCGGAATCCGGCTGGCCGTCTCCTGGCTGACCGTGCTTCCGGTGCGCGGCCCGGACAAGGTGGATCGAGCCGCGGCGCGCCGTGCGATCGCACTGGCGCCCGTCGTCGGTTCCCTGCTCGGCGCGATGGCGGCCGCGTTGCTGTGGGCGCTGACCGGCGCGGGTGCGAGCGCACCGCTGGCCGGACTGGTGACCGTGGCTGCGCTGGCGCTGCTCACCCGCGGCATGCACTTGGACGGCTTGTCCGACTCGATGGACGGACTGGGCAGCTACGGCCCGCCAGAGCGCGCGCGGCAGATCATGAAGAGCGGCGGGGTCGGACCGTTCGGCGTGGCCGCGCTGGTCTTCGCCATCGGCGCGCAGTCGTTCGCCTTCGCGGCGCTGGCCGATGCCGGGCGGTGGTTCGCGGTGGCGCTGGCCGTCGCGACCGGGCGGGCCGTCGTCGTCCTCGCCTGCCGCCGCGGGGTGCCCGCCGCGCCGGGAGCCATGTTCGGCGCGCTCGTGTCCGGCACTCAGTCTCCGCTGACCGGCGCGGCGTGGGTGGTTGTCGCACTGTCCTGCGGCGTCCTGGCGGTGCCGGATCGCACGTGGCTCGGGCCGATCGCGATCGCGGTGTCCGTGGCCGTCGCGACGTTTGCGGTCCGGCACATGGTGCGCAGGTTCGGGGGTTCGTCGGGCGACGTGCTCGGCGCGGGCATAGAGATTTCGGTCACTGTTGCCGCGGCCGGACTCTCGCTTACCGGATAAATCAGAAAATTGACGTAACCCCCGGTATCACTTGGTGATATATATCGCGTTTGACGGTGTATGAACTTCGTCTCCCCACTGTGCGCCGAGAATGGGCGCACCCGGTTGCGGTGCGGTTCGCCCAGCACCGATTTCACGTGACCAGTCTCGGGCCACTGGCACGCCGCGATGTCCGGTTACGTTCGCGCACTACCCACTCGAGCCGGGAAAGTCGTTGGCGGACAATCGAAATCGACGAACCGACGAACTCGCCCCGCGCGAATCGCGACGAAAGCAACACTCGGCGCACCGCCGAAGACGGCGACGCTACCCACTCGCCACCGGTTTGCGCACACTCCGATCCGACCCAACGGAATCTTTTCCGCACTGGCCCACCAACCGTCTGGGTCAGGATCTAATGTGGGCGGTATGTCTTCCGAGCGCCTCTATTTTCGACAACTGCTGTCCGGGCGGGACTACGCCGTCGGTGATCCGATCGCGACGCAGATGCGGAATTTCGCCTACTTGATCGGTGATCGGGAGACGGGCGAGTGCGTTGTGGTCGATCCGGCCTACGCCGCGGGCGATCTGGTGTCGGTCGCCGAGGCCGACGGACTGCGCGTCACCGGAGTCCTCGCCACCCACCACCACCCCGACCACGTCGGCGGCACCATGCTCGGCTTCACCCTGCGCGGCGTGCGCGAACTGCTGGAGAAGACCAGTGTGCCCGTGCACGTGAACGACAAGGAACTGTCCTGGGTCGCCAACGTCACCGGCATCGCGCCCAGCGAACTCACCGGTCACGAGCACGGCGACAAAGTCGAAGTCGGAGCCTTCGAGATCGAGCTATTACACACCCCGGGGCACACCCCGGGCAGCCAGTGCTTCCTGTTCGACAATCGACTCATCGCGGGCGACACCCTGTTCGTCGACGGCTGCGGCCGCACCGACTTCCCCGGCGGCGACTCCGACGAAATGTTCCGCAGCCTGCGCTATCTCGCCGGACTCCAGGGCGACCCGGTCGTCTACCCGGGCCACTGGTACTCGCACGAACCGAGCGCGGCGCTGTCGTCCATCCGCGACAACAACTACGTCATGCGACCGCAGACGCTCGAGCAGTGGCAGATGCTGATGCCGGGCTGACCAGCCCGCGCTGCGATCCATCTGCCGTCCACCAAGGCCCGCGCTGCACCCGCGACCAGCGATCGCCCCTTCGTAAGCAACCACGACCGAGGTCGATCGGGCGGTAGCAGCGTGGCGCGTTCTCGTCTCAACGATGGAACTCCAGCGCATGCTGTCCGTCGCGGTGGGCGTCGACGGCAACCCAGTCCGTCCCCGCGCCGCACAGGTAGCCCCGGTATCGCTGGAGCTCTCGGCCGGAGTCGCGGTCGAAGACGATCGTGACGTACCCACCCGCCGACTCGAGGAAACCGCCGACCACCACCCGGTCACCCGCGACGATCGTGGGCCGCTGCCTCGTCGCCGTTGGACCGAAACCCGGATCGGGCACCGTCCACTTCGTCGAGCCGGTCGCGATGTCGAACAACGACAGCGCGCCCTGATCGGCGAACTCACTGAACAGCAGTGATCGTTCGTCGCCATCCAGCGGGCTGCCGGTGCCCGAGCCGGTCCACACCGTCGTTCCGGTCGCGAGGTCGAACAATTGCGGCGCACCGGAATCGGTGACCGCCGCGATGCGAGTGCCCGCACCGATGAACTGGTCATCGAAGGCCGGGGCGAGCGTGTTCTGGCACTCGCCGTTCTTACGGCGGCCACTGTAGACCGCGCCGCGGTAGCGTTCGGCGTCACTGCGCGCGTCGGTCGCGGTGATCGAGACGAGGCAGATGCCGCTGCCGGACGACGCGTGATGATCGGTCGCCACCAGCAGATCGCCCGCGGCGAGGTTGTACCAGGCGTGGTGCTCGGCGCGGCCAGGGAGGACGGTCCCCGTCGACGTCTCGACGAGTGCCCACGGGCGCTTCGCGGTCGACGCCGGGTCTTCCACCGCGATGGCCACCAGTGCCGGTTCTGCCGCAGCGCGTCGATGCCGGACACCGACGGTGTCTTCGTCGACCGCTCCGCCCGCCGGGGTGGCCCACGTCGGCGTGCCGGATCGGATGTCGTGTCGCATGGAGGAGCAGTCGTCACGCCCGCGCGCGCACTCGACCGTGTAGATCGCTTTGTCGAAGACCACCACGTCATCCGCGCTCGCCTGCCACAGCGTCCTGCCATCGGCGGGCTCGATGACCTCCACCAGCTCCGGGCCTCCGGGTACGCCATTGCCCTCCAGGAAAACGACGGCGTCGCCGCTCACCGCGTAAGAGTAATCCTTCTCTTCCCGCCTCGGCTCCCTGCGCCACAACTCACGGCCGGTTGCACGGTCGACCGAGACGAGCGCTCCTTCGCTCGGAATCAGGACCGCGTTGCCCACCACCGACATCCACGAATCCGGCGAATTATCGAAGTCCATACCGGCTTTCGACCACACCGGCTCGGGATTGGCGGGATGCCCGGTAGTGGTCGGCGCCGCGACTACTGACGTAGTAGTGAGAACTACCTTGTCCGGCACCGAAGTCCCACCGCCACAGGCCGAAACGCTCAGTGCTGCCAACAAGATTGCAGCCACGATCGATCGACGCACTACGTCCCTCCCCACTCCCCGGCAATCGAGGTCACAACCCGCCCACTCCCCGGGGCGAGCCTTGCTCACATACCGCGCATCCAGCCGTGCTTGTCTTCGAAGGTGCCGCGCTGGATACCGGTCAGCGTGTCACGCAGCGCCATGGTGACCGCGCCGGGTTCGCCTCCGCCGATGGTGAATTCGCCTTCCGCGGAGCGCACCCAGCCGACGGGGGTGATGACGGCGGCGGTGCCGCAGGCGAAAACCTCGCTGATCTCACCGCTTTCGGCGCCCTTGCGCCACTCCTCCACCGAAACCTTGCGCTCCTCGACGAGGTAACCCGAGTCGGCGGCGAGGGTGAGCAGCGAATCGCGGGTGATGCCGGGCAGCAGCGAGCCCGACAGTTCGGGGGTCACCAGCCGCGCCTCGGAACCGGAGCCGAAGACGAAGAACAGGTTGTTGGTGCCCATCTCCTCGACGTAGCGACGCTCGCAGGCATCCAGCCACACCACCTGGTCGCAGCCCTTTTCGGAGGCCTGCGCCTGAGCGAGCAACGAGGCGGCGTAGTTACCGGCGACCTTGGCCTCGCCGGTGCCGCCGGGGGCGGCGCGCACGTACTCGGTGGACAACCACACCCGCACCGGCTTCACGCCGCGCGGGAAGTACGCGCCCGCTGGCGAACCCAGCAGCAGGTACTTGTAGGAGGCGGCGGGCTTCACGCCCAGGCCCGCCTCAGTGGCGAACATGAAGGGCCGCAGGTAGAGCGAGTCCTCGCCGCCCGCGGCGGGCACCCAGCGCTCGTCCACTTCGAGCAGCTGGCGCACCGACTCGACGAACAGCTCCTCCGGCAGCTCGGCCATCGCCATGCGGCGCGCCGACTTACGGAAGCGGGTCGCGTTCGCGTCGATACGGAAACAGGAGACGCTGCCGTCGCTCTGCCGGTACGCCTTGAGGCCCTCGAAGATGGCCTGGCCGTAGTGGAAGACCATGGTGGCCGGATCCAGCGGCAGCGGGCCGTACGGCTCGACTCGCGCGTTGCTCCAGCCCTCGCCCGCGGTGTAGTCGATCGACACCATGTGATCGGTGAAGAACCGGCCGAACCCCGGCGCCGCCAGAATCTCCTGTACCCGCTGCGCCGGAGCGGGCGCAGGATGCGGAACATGGGCGAACTGTGCGGCAACGGTCATGCAGGTGATCCTATCGGTGCCGGATTTCCTACCGTCCACCTGTCGGGAAACGACTCGGCTATCGCCTCGGCTCAGGCGGTGCGCGCCTGCACGAACGGCGGCTTGACGACCTCGCAGCGCAAACGGCGGCCGCGCACGTCCACCTCGACCTCGGTGCCCGGCTCGAGCTCGGCGTCCGTGTCGAGCAGTGCGAGCGCGATGCCGACCTTGAGCGTCGGCGAGAAGGTGCCCGAGGTGGTCTCGCCGACGGGTTCGCCGCCGCGCAGCACGGACTGGCCCTGACGCAGCACGCCACGATCGAGCGCCTTGAGCCCCAGCAGGGTTCGCCGCGGTCCGTCCGACTTCTCCTTCTCCAGTGCGGCTTTGCCCCAGAACTCCGGCTTCTTCCAACCGACCGCCCAACCGGCCCGCGCCTGCACCGGTGAAATCCCCAGCGACAGTTCGTGTCCGTGCAGCGGGTAGCCCATCTCGGTGCGGAGGGTGTCGCGCGCGCCGAGACCGGCGGGCTGACCGCCCGCGGCCTCGACCTGCTCGGCGAGCGCGCGGAACACCGCCGCGGCGTCGTCCCAGCGCGGCAGCAGCTCGTAGCCGTGCTCACCGGTGTAGCCGGTGCGGCAGACCCGGACCGGACGCCCGTCCCATTCGGCGTCGGCGTAGGCCATGTACTCCATGTCGGTGGGCAGGCCGAGCGCGGTGAGCACCTCGGTCGAGCGCGGGCCCTGCACCGCGAACACCGCGTACTCCCGGTGCTCGTCGGTGACCGTGATGCCCGCGGGGGCCGCGGCGCGCAGAGCCTCGACCACCGCCGCGGTGTTCGCCGCGTTCGGCACGAGGAAGATCTCGTCGTCACTGACGTAATAGGCGATCAGGTCATCGATCACGCCGCCCTCGGGCGTGCAGCACAGCGTGTACTGCGCCTTGCCCGGACGGATCCGGCCGAGATCGTTGGTGAGCGCGGAATTCACGAACGCCGCAGCACCGGGCCCGGCGACCGTCGCTTTGCCGAGATGACTCACGTCGAACAGACCGACGGCGGTGCGCACCGCCTGGTGCTCCCCGACCGTGCCCGCGTACGAGACCGGCATCTCCCACCCGCCGAACGGCGCGAACGTCGCACCCAGCTCGACGTGGACATCGTGGATCGGGCCTTGCAGCAGGTTCGTCTCGGTCACCCGGCGAGCTTAACCGCTGTGCGGGGCGGTCGGGCCGCGGTCCGGGCGCTCGCGCGACGACGTCGTCGCGCGGTGTCCCGCCGCACCGCCGCTAGTCCGGATCGATTCCTTCCATGGCGTCAGCGGCAGAACCGCACCCGAATGAGGGTGGGCCCGTCCTCGCGCACCAGCGCCGCCCGCCCGCCGCTCGATCGGACCGGTCCATCCGTCGCGTCAGCCACGGAACCACATCGGGATAAGGGTTGGCCCCGCATCGGGCAACGTGTGCGTGACGCCGGTGCGAACGAACCCATTGCGGGCGTAGAGCCGGGAGGAGCGTTCGGTGCTCGCCTCCAGGAACGCGGTCTCGGACGCGTCGGAGAACGCCTTCAACCGGTCGGCGAGGATGGCGCCCCCCGCGCCCTTGCCGCGGTGTTCCGGCACGGTGACGATCGCCTGTAAGTAGCGGTGCGGAAACTCGCGCGGATGATGTTCGGCGAGCAGCGCGGTGACGGCGACCATCCTGGTCAGCGGACGCAGGCCCGGCGCGGCCTCGGCCATGGCGCGCGCCTCTGCCGCCTCGGCGAGGACCCGATCCGCCGAGGTCACCGTCTGCCAGAGCGAGACCGCCCAGATCTCGTCGCCCACGCCCGCGAGCCACACCTCGTCGTCGCGGATGGCGCGTTCCATCAGGCGCGGCGCGTGTTCGGCACGAAAGGCCTCCGCGATCTCCGGATGATCGGCGACCACCCAGGTCGATACCGCCTCGTCGACCGACCCGCGCGCGAACGCGGCGGCGACGGCGTCGATCTCATCGATAACGGCCCGCCGGACGGTTGTCTGCATGGTGAACCTCCTGGGAGTGGACGAGGTCAACAGCCGCCAATTTATGGAGCACAGCGCCGCGCGACCAGCATTTCGTCACACTTGTTGGTGTGTCGAAATCCCCGCCGTGCGCCACCTGCGGACGCGCGCTGATCCAGCCGAGCCGCGGTCGCCGCCGCCGCTACTGCTCCCGCTCGTGCCAGGCCCGCGCGTACCGGGCCCGCCGCGACCGGCGCCTCCCCAACACCCGTCCACGACCGGCCCGGCTGACCGCGGTCGGAATCGCCCGCACCGCTGTCGAGTTGACCGACCGCGAGGGCATCGACGGGCTCACCATGCGCCGCCTGGCCAGCGAACTCGGCGTCGCGACCGCGGCACTCTATCGGCACTTTCCGGATCGGACGGCGCTGCTCACCGCCATGACCGAACTCGTACTCGCCGAGAGCCCGCCGCCCGCGGAGCCGCTCGACTGGCGCGCCGCCCTTGCCCACGAGGCCGAACAGGAATGGCGGCTCTACCAGCGCCATCCTTGGCTGCTGCCGGTGCTGGCGCGCTCCAGGCCGCCGGTCGGGCCCGCCCTGTTCGACATCCTGGAGCGTTCGTTCACCGCGTTGGACGAACTCGGTCTGTCCCGCGACGACGCGCTCGCCGCCTACCTCGCCTGCTCCGGTCTCGTGCAAGGCCTGGCGCTGCTGTGGAGCGCCGACCGCGGCGGACGTTCGGCGGGCACAGAACCGCAGGCGGATTTGGAGATGACACGCGCCGAAATGGTCGATCTGATCGTCGCAAGGCCGGTCCTTCGGAAACTCTTCGCTTCGGGGCCGCCGGGCCCGGAACTGGACTTCGACCAGCTGGTGCGGCGAGGCGTCGGCCTGCTGCTGGACGGCGTCGCCATGCGCCGCCCGAAGAAGACCGAATAACCTGTGCCAATGACCGCTGTTGCAGATCGCTCACTCGGACCGGAATTGGCGCGCACCGAAACCATCGGGCCGGACACCGACGTGCTGGTGATCGGATTGACGTCTTCGGAGAACGGTCCGTCGATCGCGCCCGACGACCTGTTCGGCGACGTGCTCACCGCCGAGGTCCGCGCGGAGCTGCTCGACCAGCTGGGCGCGGTCGGCGCCAAGGGCAAGGCCGAGGAACTGACCCGGGTGCCCGCGCCCGCCGGACTGGACAACGTCTCCAGCGTGCTCGCCGTCGGGCTCGGCGCCGCCGACAAGGTGGACGCGGAGCAGATCCGCCGCTCCGCCGGTGTCGCGGGCCGCGCGCTCAACGGCACGGAGCTGGTGGCGACCACACTGTCCGGCCTCGATCTCGGCGCGGCGGCCGAAGGCTTCTACCTCGGCGCCTACTCGTTCACCCCGTTCCGGTCGGAGAAGTCCGCGCCCAAGCCGGACGAGCAGCCGGTCGCCCGGATCGAGTTCCTGGTCCCCGAGGCTGATTTCGGCGAAGAGGCGCTGTTCCGCGCGCAGCTGGTGGCCGAGGCCGTCGCCACCGCACGCGATTTCGTCAACACCCCGCCCAGCCACCTGTTCCCCGCCGAATTCGCCTCGCGCGCCCAGGTATTGGCCGAGGCCGCTGGCCTCGAGGTCGAGGTGCTCGACGAAAAGGCTTTGGAGGCGGGCGGTTACGGCGGCGTGCTCGGCGTCGGCAAGGGCTCCTCGCGCCCGCCGCGGCTGGTGCGGCTCACCTACTCCGGCGGCCCCAAGAAGATCGCGCTGGTCGGTAAGGGCATCACCTTCGACACCGGCGGCATCTCCATCAAGCCCGCGCAGAACATGGAGAACATGACCTCGGACATGGCCGGCGCCGCCGCGGTCATCGCCACCACCCTGCTCGCGGCCCGGCTGAGCCTGCCCGTCACGGTGAGCGCCACCGTACCGATGGCCGAGAACATGCCTTCGGCCACCGCGCAGCGCCCCGGCGACGTGCTCACCCAGTACGGCGGCACCACCGTCGAGGTGCTCAACACCGACGCCGAAGGTCGCCTGATCCTCGCCGACGCCATCGTCCGCGCGAGCGAGGACTCCCCCGACTACCTGATCGACGTCGCCACCCTCACCGGCGCCCAGATGGTCGCCCTCGGCACCCGCACCCCGGGTGTGATGGGCACCGACGAATTCCGCGACCGCGTCGCCCGCCTCTCCCGCGAAGTCGGCGAAAACGGCTGGGCCATGCCCCTTCCCGCAGAACTCCGCGCCGACCTCAACTCCAAGATCGCCGACCTCGCCAACGTCGCCCAGCACCGCTGGGGCGGAATGCTCTCGGCCGCACTGTTCCTGAAGGAATTCGTGCCGGAGGGCGTGCAGTGGGCCCACCTCGACGTCGCCGGCCCGGCATACAACACGGGTGGACCGTTCGGCTACATCGGCAAGGGCGGGACCGGCGTTCCGGTTCGCACGTTGATCGCGGTGATCGAGGACATCGCCGGAGAGTGAGTCACGGAGTGCGCCGTCCTGTCTGGGGCGGCGCACTCTCATCGAAGTACAAAGACACCCAACGGGTCAGCCGCTCGAACGGAACTCGCCGCTACAAATCCCGCAACTCCTCCTCGAACGCCCGCTGACGCTCGATCCTCTTCCTGGCGTCGTAATCCCGCATCCGCTGCGGATATCCCGTCTTGCGCACCTCGTACACCGGAATGCTCAGATCGTCGGCCAGACGGCGAGCCCCGCGCTCCCCGACGATCCGCCGCGTCCACTCACCGTCGGCGGCGACCAACACAACGGTGACATCCGTCATAGTGGTCTTCGGCTCCAGGTACCCCTCGACGCCGATGTGGCCGCGCACCCAGTCGGCGAGATAGCGGGCGTCCTCGCTGCGCGAGGTCGACGCACGTGCGGCAGGTCCTCCCCGGTTCGGCGCGCCACGGAAACGATCGAGCAAACCCATTGACGCGGACCTCCTTCGTACACCGGATAAAAGCTCACACCCGGTCCTCCCATACTGCCAGCTTCCCGGTAGAGACCTGCCCTGTGCTACGCGCCACGCGGACGAGTGCAAGGATGGACCGCGGTACAAGAACCACACAGATCTCCGGTGCCACTCAGAATGATGGTGGCTTCCGGGTTTTCACCGCGACCAGCGGCGAGCGACCCGCCAGAGATCAACTGTTGTAGAACCCGTCGAGCAGTCAGAGGAGTCAACGGACATGGCCTTCTCCGTCCAGATGCCGGCTCTTGGTGAGAGCGTCACCGAGGGAACGGTGACCAGGTGGCTGAAGCAGGAAGGAGACACGGTCGAGGTCGACGAGCCGCTGCTCGAGGTCTCCACCGACAAGGTCGACACCGAGATCCCGTCCCCGGCGGCGGGTGTGCTGTCGAAGATCGTCGCCCAGGAAGACGATGTGGTCGAGGTCGGCGGCGAGCTCGGCGTGATCAGCGATGCCGGTGAGGCGCCCGCCGCCGCACCCGCGCCCGCCCCCGAAGCCGCCGCACCGGCCGCCGCCGAGGAATCCGTCGCCGCGGAGCCGGAACCCGAG
>NZ_BDCF01000033.1 GCF_001613365.1 Nocardia xishanensis NBRC 101358 | reverse complement strand
ACGGCGGGTTCGAGGTGCGGGCCCGTCTGCCGCTCGGGCCCGCGGAGGCCGCGGCGGTTGTCGCGCCGCCGACCGTGTCCTGAGCCCGGCTGCTCTGGTTTGCGATAGGCGATCGGGGCGCGCGCCTCGCACGCGGGGCGCGGCAATTAGGGTGGGCGAGTGGCAATAACGGTTTTGATCGCCGACGATCAGGCGATGGTCCGCCAGGGTTTCGGCGCCCTGCTCGCCGCCCAACCGGACATCAGCGTCGTCGGCGACGCCCCCGACGGCAAGGTCGCGGTGGCGGAGGCCAAGCGGCTGCGTCCCGACGTCGTGCTGATGGACGTGCGCATGCCGGAGATGAACGGACTGGACGCGGCGCGCGCCATTCTCGCGGCGAATTTCGACCCGCCGGTGCGGGTGCTGATGCTGACCACGTTCGACATCGACGACTACGTGTACGAGGCGCTCAGCCTCGGCGCCAGCGGGTTCTTGCTCAAAGACGCGCCCGCCGAGGAACTGGTGCGCGCGGTGCGGGTGGTCGCCGATGGGCAAGCGCTGCTCGCGCCGACCGTCACCCGCAGGCTCATCGCCGATGTCACCAGCCGCCGCGCCGCCGCGCGCGCCAAACCCGCGCCACAACTGGCCGCGCTCACCCCGAGAGAGCGCGAGGTACTCGAGCTGATCGCGAAAGGCATGTCCAACACCGAGATCGCCGAGGCGCTGTTCGTGGCCGAGCAGACGGTGAAGACCCATGTCTCCAAGGTCTTCTCGAAGCTGAATCTGCGCGACCGGGCGCAGGCCGTCGTGCTCGCCTACGAATCAGGGCTGGTCACCCCCGGCTGATCAGTCCGCGCACTTGCCGCCGCGCAGCTCGTCCACATGGCGGCCGAGCAGCGCGGCGAGGCTGTCGAGCAGCGCCGTCGCGTCCGCGAAGCTACCCGAATCGGCTTGTGCCGCAAGAGCGACCGCCACCAGACCGGACCGGGACGGCAGCAGCCCGAACTGGCGCGCCGTGTAGACCCCGGTCTCGTCGTCGGGACCCCACCCGCCCTTGAACTCGGCGCCGTCCAAAGTGCCGAGACCCCAGCCCTGGTCGGGGACGATCTCGCCCATCAGCCGGGTCACCGTCTCGGTCTGCGGCAGGCACGGCAGGCGCGAGGCGAACCGGACCTGATCGGTCAGCGACCACTCGGTCGCGCCGAACGCCTCGTAGTCCAGCCGGGTGCGCGGGCCCGCGACGCCGGTGACCGCGTCGCCCGCCTCATCGAGCACCTGCTGCACGGCCTGGGCCGCCTCCAGCCCGTCGCCCAGCGAATTCCACAGCGCGTCGGCGGCGGCGTTGTCGGAGATGGTGATCGCCGCTTCCGCGTCGAGCATGGCGCCCTCTGGGTCGTGGCGCAGCGCGGCGATGGCCAGCGGAACCTTGATGGTGGACCAGGCGATGCCGGTGGTCCAATCCCCGAAGACGGTGATCCTGGTTCCGCCCACCGGCATGATCGCCAAGCCGACCTGTCCTGGCAGGGTGGGTTGCAACTGGGTGAAGTCGGCGGCCAGCGAGTTCGGCAGGCTCACCGTGCGTCCCGCGGCCCAGGTGCCCGCCGTCTGCGCGGTCACGGTCGCGGTGGTGTGCTTCTCCGCTCGTTCGGGTCCCAAACCGCAGGAGACCATGGCCAACAGCGTCCCGGCGACGCCGACACGCACCACCGGACGACATAGGGAAACGATTCGAGCCGACTTCACCACCGTGCACCTCCCCACCGCCCTGCGCGTCCCGCGCTGCCCTCGGCGGTGCCTTCTACCCGTCCAACCCGTCCGGGTGAATCACCGGCCGAGAACCCACCACCGTTCTCGCTCGTGGGAAGTGACGCGATGATGATGTGCTGTACATAGTTTGCCGATCAACGCGCGGAATTCGAAACCGAGCGTTCTGAGCAGGGCGAATGCAGGCTTACCTCCGCCTCCGATACGGCCGTGAATTAGGCTGGCTGTTCCGGACCGGAAGGGGGTCGCCTTGCTCAGTAGCGGTGAGGTGTTCGCGGGATTCACCGTGGAACGGCTGCTCGGGCAGGGCGGAATGGGTTCGGTCTATCTCGCGCGGCACCCCAGACTGTCCCGGCGCACCGCGCTCAAGCTCCTCAGCCGTGAGTTGTTCCTGGACAACGAGGTGCGAGCGCGCTTCGAGCGCGAGGCCGACCTGGCCGCGCAACTGGATCATCCCGGCATCGTCGCGGTGTACGACCGTGGCTCCGAGGACGGTCAGCTGTGGATCTCCATGCAGTACGTCGACGGGGTCGACGCGGCGGCGGTGAACCCGCTGACGCTGCCGCCCGAGCGGGCCGTGCAGATCATCGAAGGCGTCGCGGACGCGCTGGATTACGCGCACGGCATGGGAGTGCTGCACCGGGACGTCAAGCCCGCCAACATCATGCTGGCCAGGTCCGGCGGCGGGCAGGGCGAGCGAGTCTTCCTCACCGATTTCGGCATCGCCAGGCTGCGCGAAGACTCCGCCCACCTGACCCAGACCGGCATGTTCACCGCCACACTGGCCTATGCCTCGCCGGAGCAGATGACCGGCGCGCCACTGGGCAACCGCTCCGATCAGTACTCGCTGGCCTGCGCGCTGTACTGGCTGCTGGCCGGCGTCGGGCCGTTCGACGCCGACAATCCCGCCGACATCATCCACGGCCACCTCCAGCTTCCGCTGCCCTCGGTCCGGTTGCGCAGGCCGAACCTGAATCCCGCCCTGGACGCGGTGCTCGCGGCGGGCATGGCGAAACGCCCGGAACACCGGTACCGCTCCTGTACCGAATTCGCCGCGGCGGCTCGCAAGGCGCTGACCGCCGTCGGCCCACCCCCGCTACCGGTCATCCCGCCACCGGCCTACCCACCCCAGTCGTACCCCGCACCCCCCGGCTACCCGCCACCCGTGCCGATGCCGCATGCGATGCCGCCGCCACCCGTACCACCGCAACATGTCCCGCCGCAACAGGTTCTGAGGCAGATCCCGCCCCAGCCGGTGCCGCAGCCGATGCAGGCGCCACCGCAACCCATGCCGCCGCATCCCCCGGCACCGCAGCCCGTGCAGCCGCAGCCCGGGCCGCAACAGCCGGTGCCTCCACATTCCGTGCAGCCGCCCGTGCCGCAACAGCCGGTGCCGGCGCAGCCTCTCGCGGCTCCCGATACGGTGCCCCCGAACGCGCCTCCGGGCCGCCCTGGCGCGGTACATCCGTCGGCCGCTTCCACGCCGCAACCACCGGTTCCGCCGCAACCGTCTCCGGTCCCGCTACCGCCGAACGCAGCTGCTCACGGTGTCGGCCAACCGTCCCCGTCGCAACCGATGGCGGACCCGGCCGTGCAACAGCCGGTTTCGGGGCAACTGCCGCATGCGTCTGCTCCTGGCGCAGGCCAACGGTCCCCGTCGCAACCGATGGCGGACCCGGCCGTGCTACAGCCGGTTTCGGGGCAACTGCCGCATGCGTCTGCTGGCGGAGGCCAACGGCCCCCGTCGCAACCGATGGCGGACCCGGCTGTACAACAGCCGGTTTCGACGCAACCGCCGCATGCGTCTGCTCCTGGCGCAGGCCAGCCGCCCTGGCAGCAGTCCTCGGCTGCCTCTGTGTCACAACCTATTCCACCGCAATTTGCGTCTAACGCAATGCCGCCGAACATGTCCGGCTGCGAAGTGGGCACTGTCTCGCCGCAACCGATGGCCGATCCCACTGCACGGCAGCATGTCCCGGCGCAACAGTTGGCCGACCCGATCGCGCAGTCGCCGGTTCCGGCGCAACCTAGCCCATTGCCGATGCCGCCCACCGTGTCGCCGCATGGTCCCGGGCAGCCTGGCACTGTGCAACCGTCAGTCGATTCGGGGGCGTCGCTGCCCGATCGGCCGTTGCCGGATCAGGTTCCGTTGTCACCGAAGACATCTGCCGCCGGAGCGGGCCAACAGTCAGCGGAGCGGCTGATGCCGCGGCCGCTGGAAATGCCGCGGTCGGCTCCGGTTTCGATGCCGACGAACGCATCCGAGGCAAGCGGTCCTCCCCCCGCGTCAGGGGCGGCGCCGTCCGGCGAGGCGGAGGGTTCGCGCGGCGTTTCGCCGATACAAGGTGCGGCGATGGGCTCGGCTCGGAGTGCTACGAGGCGCGGCGCTGAAGCTGTTGTATCGCAAGCCGATGACGAGTCGGCGGTGGGTTCGGGCGTACCGGGCGAGCTGGAAAACGCGACGGCGGAGCCGGAGTCGTTCACGGCTGGAAGCTCCGCGGAGCCATCGCGGAGGTCTCCACGGGAGGGAGCGTCCAGTCCGGCGGACGCGTCGCCGCCGCCGAAGGCAGTGGGTTCGCTCGAGTTGCCGGCGCACGAAGCGGAGTCCGTTGGCGGCGAGGCGAAGTCGGATGCGAGCGAGCGTTCCGAGCATGCCAGCGCGCAGTTGGGCGACCCGTCCGGCGGCGCGGCCGCGGGCGCTGCGGAACCCCGGAACCGCCCACCCGCGCCGCCGCCGAACCTCGGTGGACCACCGCCGAATGCCGTGCCGCCGATGCCGGTGCAGATCCCGGGGGCGACGCCAGGCCCAGGGCCAGGGCCGACTCAGGGACCAAGCTCGGGACCCGTCAACGGGGCGTCGGTTCCACCTCCGGGGTATTCGCCCGGCCCGAATCCCCCTGGGGCCCAGCCGACGCCACCGCGCCGCCACCTCACCGGGCTGATCGGTGTACTCGCGCTCGGCTTGGTGACGGTCGTCGCGTTGACGGTCGCCGTGGTCGTCGTGCTCGTCTCGCGGTCCGATGCGGGAGAGACCGCCGCCGCCCCGGCGACCGCGCTTCCGAAGGCGGCCTCGCCCGCGCCGGCCCCGGATCCGCTGGCGGCGAGCAGGCGAGCGTTCCCGACGCTGCTTCCGCAGCAGGCGGGCGACATCGGGGAGGCATACGAGGAGGCCACCTGTTACGCCGAGAGGCGCGGGGATCGGTTGAACATCGACGAGGAGACGCTCACCTCGAGCCCGTGGGTCCTCGCCTGGGAATGCCGTCGCGACGTCGACAACCCGTTCGGCATGAGCTACACCGTGCTGGAATACCAGTCCGCCGCCGCGGCGCGGTCGGTGATCGAGACGCTGCCCGCCAATGCCGCGACGCCGGGTCGTAAATCGGGCGTGCCCTTCACCCAGCACCTGTGGATCCGGGCGGATCCGCCGGGACCGGTGCCGTCGCACTACTATACCGCCAAGCTCGTGGTCGGCTTCCCCTCCGACACGAGTCACGCGAATTACCTTGTGTACGCGAGTTATCGGGGGCCGGCCCGGAATCCGCAGTCGCCGCTGCGACCCGCCGAGGACGAATTAGCGGAGTGGTGGACGACGGCGCCACTGTGACGGGTGGCGCGACGCGAAGTAGCACCACCCGCCAAGTCAGTCGACCGCCAACGCCTCCACGATCGGCATACGCGCCGCACGCAACGCGGGCGGGATGGAGCCGAGCAACGCCAGCCCGAGTGCCGCGGTGCCGTAGACGAGCAGCATCGGGCTCGGCTCGTAGACGATGTCGATGGTCATGGCGTGGCCGATGGCGACGGTCGCCAGATACTGGATCGCCGCGCCGACCGCGAGACCGATTGCCGCGCCGATGAGTCCGATTCCCGCCGCTTCGGCGAGCACCGAGCGCAGCAGGAACTTGCGGCTGGTGCCCATGGCGCGCAGCACGCCGAGCTCGCGGCGGCGTTCGAGCACCGAGAGCATCAGGGTGTTCAGCAGCGCGACGGTCGCCACCAGCACCACGATCCACAGAATCGCCCGGCTCATCACCGAACCCTGCCGCATACTCGAGGAGATCGCGGTCACGGCGTCCGCGCCCGAGCTCACATAGATCTGCTCCGGTACGGCGGCGCGGACGGCGGCCTGCACCGCGGCCCGATCCGCGCCCGGCTCGATGTCGATGGCGAGGATGGTCTCACCGGGCCGCTGATACCACTGCCGCAGGGACTCGATGTCCATCATCACGATGCCCGAGATCGCGGACATGTACGGGATCACCTGCAACACCTCGACCCGGTGCGGACCGGTCGGCGTCTGCAGGGTCAGCTCGGAGCCGGTGCTCACCCCGAGCGAGCGCGCCACGTCGCGGGAGATCACCACGCCTTCGCCGGAGGCCATGCGCGGCAACAGATCCCGGTCGACGGAGCTGGTGCGCACATCGCCCTGCGCGGTCGGGTAGCCCTGCAGCATGACGCGCCCGGTGCCGAGGGTGGCGAAGGCCATCTGCGTGGGATTCACCCGCTCGACGCCGGGCAGCCGCGCGATGGTGTCCGCCAGTCCGGCGGGCAGCACCGGCCCGGTCGGGAACTGCTCCATCGCCGTCGGGCTGACGTAGATGTCCGTCCGGCCCAGGTCCTGGAACGAGGCGGTGGCCGAGTCGACCATGTTGGCGGACGCGCCGCCCATCGCCACGGTGGCGGACACGCCGATCATCACGGTCATCGCCGTCGCCCAGACCCGGCGCGGCGCGCGCTCCAATGTGGTCGAGCCGAGCGCACCGGGCGCGCCGAAGCGGCGGGCGATGGCGGCCGCGGTGCGCACGATGGGCCCGGTGGCCGCGAAGCAGACGAGCACCGTCGCCGTGAACGCCATCGTGATGGACGCGAGCGAAAGCCTGCCGAGGTCGGCCCTCGCGACGAAGACGGCGGCTACCGCGAGGCCGATGCCGAGCGCCGCCGCCGCCCAGCGCAGCGGCGGGCGGACCGAGTCGGACTGGCCGACGCCGACCGGCGCCAGCGCCTCGATCGGCTGCACCTTGTAGACCTGCCTGGCGGCGAGGGCGGAGGCGATGACGCTGGCCAGCACGCAGGCCGCCACCGCGGCCGGGATCGCGTAGCCGGGCACCATGTACTCGGTACGCGCCTCCACCGACTGCACCATGGCGGCGGGCAGGCGGTCGATCGCGGTGCGGCCCATGAACATACCGATGACCGCGCCGACCGCGCCGCCGAACAGCCCGAGCAGCGCCGCCTCGGCGAGCAGATCGCGCACCATCGGCCCGCGCTTGCCGCCGATGGCGCGCAGCAGCGACAGCGTCGGCCTGCGCTGGGCGACCGCCATGCTCATCGCGTTGTAGATCAGGAACGCCGAGACGATCAGCGCGGCGGCCGAGGACATCAGCGTCGAATAGCGGACGATCTGGATCGCCCCGCTCGCCTGCGCGGTGCGCAGATCCGGGTCGGCGACGACGGCGCGGCCGTCCACCGCCGCGGTCAGCGCGGAGCGCAGCTCGCCGAGGTCGGCGCCGTCCGTCGCGACGATCTGCACCGAGTCCAGCTTGCCCGCCCTGCCGGTCAGCGTCTGCGCCAAACCCAGTGGGGCGGCGATGATGTGGCCGCCGTTGAGCTTGTCCGAGGTATCCGCGTCGAGGACACCGGCCACGGTGACGGTGCCAGTGCCGAGCGGGAACCGGTCGCCTTCCGAATAACCCATCGCGGCGCCGACGAGGACGCCGTTGGGCGTGGTGATCAGTTTGCCTGCCTGCGCGCCCATCGGCCCGGCGATCTCGCTGCCGAGCGCCGTGATGCCGGCGTCAGCGCCGAGCAGCAGCGCGCGATCCTCGCCCGTGCCGAGCTGGGCGCGCAGCATCGGCACCGCCTTGTCGACGCCCGGTGTCGCCGAAATGCGCGGCAGCAGTCGCTGATCGAAGCCGGCGTCGGTGATGCCGGTGATCTCCAGCACCGCCTTACCGCCGAGCGACTTGGTGAGCTGGTCCACCGACCCGGTGACCGAACCGGAGATGCTCAGCACCGCGACCAGCAGCGAGGCCGAAACGCCCATCACGGTCAGCGACATGACGGTGCGCCCGCGGTGCGCGAGCAGTTCGCCGAAGTTGAACAGCCGCAGCCGATCCCAGCCCGCCCGGATCATGCGCGCACCGAACCCTCGTCCACCGCCGCGTCCGTGTCCGGCTCGGCGCGGGCGCTTCGCTCGACCCGGTCGTTGGAGCCGATCTTGCCGTCGCGCAGCGTGATCACCCGGTCGCAGTACTCCACCGCGCCCATGTCGTGGGTCACCATGACCACCGAATTGCCGTTGCCCGCGATGTCACCGAGCAGTTCCAGGATCGCCGCGCCGGTTTTGGAGTCCAGGTTGCCGGTCGGTTCGTCGGCCAGGATGAGCGGCGGGTCCATGATCAACGCCCGCGCCACCGCCACCCGCTGCATCTGGCCGCCGGACAATTCGGCGGGACGGTGCTCGGCCCGGTTGCTCAGCCCGACGCGCTCGAGCAGTTCCAGCGCCTTCGGCTTGGCCTTGCGTAATCCGGTGCCGTCGAGCAACTTCGGGATCGCCACGTTCTCCCACGCGGACAGCGTCGGCAGCAGGTTGAAGAACTGGAAGATGAAGCCGACCTGGTGGCGGCGGAACTCGGACTGCTGTTCCTCGTTCAGCGCCCCGATCTCGTTGCCCTGGAAGCGAATCGATCCAGAATCGGGGCTGTCCAGCGCGCCGAGCAGATGCAGCAGCGTGCTCTTGCCGGAGCCGGACGGACCGATGATCGACGTGAATTCGCCTGCCTCGATACGCAATCCGATGCCGTCGAGCGCGCGCACTGTCTGCTCGCCCACCCGGTACTGCTTGATGATGTCCGATAGTTCCAACATGGCCGGTTCCGACATCGTGGTTCCCCCACTTTCTTTCGACTGTGCTAACGCGCCAGTGCCTCGGACGCCCGGTGGCGGCGACGATACTGGCAATCGAGCACCGCGCGCAGCACGGGCTGCTCCGCGGCGAGCTCGAGATAGGCCTCGACCGCGGACTGTCCCTGCGTCAAGGCTTGCTCCATTTTGACGTCGAGGTGCAGTTGCCAGCGATACTTCAGGGCGAGCAGCACCCCCTCCGGGCCGCCGAACAATCGATCCAGGCCGGGAATCCCTTCGAACAGGTCGGGACTTTCCGGATCGGCCGCCGCGCGGGCGAGTACGGTGTGCACGATTTCGGTCCGAGCGTGTTGTTCTTCCCAGGACATGACATCGGCCTTTCGTGATGCGTCCGCCGCACCGCCGATCGGGCCGTACGGCGAGGATGCGGCCAACGCTACGGAGCGCTGACGGGAGTGTCGTCGTGCCGAGGACGAGAATCGATCTCCTACCGTGGTAGGAGAGCCGGACCGTTTGCGGAACGATGCGTCGGCGACTGTCTGCCGACTAGCCTGGCAGCATGGATGTGACGCATGTCATCCCTTCGCGGCCGGGCGCGAGGCAGGCGATTCCGCTGCGCGAGCGCGGGCGGGTGCGTGATCGCGTCCGCGAGTTCGCGCGCGATCCGATCGGCATGTTCCAGCGCAGTCTGACGGAGTTGCCGTTCGACTATCCGCCGAAAGTCATCATCATCGCCGACATCATGACCTTCGTGATCGGCGTCGCGGCGACCGTGCAGCGGCACGCCTACTTCCCGACGGCGTTGCCCTTGGCGGCCGTGTTGCTGTTGTTCGTCTCGGTCCCCGCGTTCTGCCTGCTCGGCGTCGTGCCCAATCCGGCAACCCTCGGCGTGTGCGGGATGGCGGCGGCCGGGCTGTTCCTGCTCCAGCCGGTCTCGACGGATGTCGCGCCGTTCGTGCTGGTCATCATCGTCGGTGAAGTGGCGGCGATCGCGTCGGTGCGGGTCGGCGTCGCGGTGGCGATCGGCGCGGTCGCCGAGCTGGTGGCCTTCGACATGTTCGGCCACGTGCTGTGGAGCGCCGACAACGAACGCTTCGAGGGGATGCCGATGTACAGCATCGGCGTCGTGCTCGGGCTGATGTGCGGGCTGATGTTGCAGTACCAGCGTCGCTTCCTCTACCAGGAACGCCACTATCAGGACATGCGCGCGGCACACGCGGCCGAGGAGGAGCGCCGCAGGATCGCCCGCGAGGTGCACGACGTCATCGCCCATTCGCTGAGCATCACCCTGCTGCACCTCACCGCCGCCAGGCACGCGCTGGAAACCGACCGCGATGTGGACGAAGCGGTGGAGGCACTGGTCGACGCCGAACGCCTGGGCCGCCAAGCGATGGCCGACATCCGCCGCACTGTCGGACTACTGGACAAGCGGCCTTCGAAGCTGGTTCCGGAACCGAGCGTCGGCGATATCGAGGACCTGGTCGGCGATTTCGTGCGCGCCGGACTCGACGTGCGATACCGGTGCACCGACGATCTGTCGCCGGTATCGGCGGCCGTTGGCTTGGCGCTGTACCGCATCGGCCAGGAGTCGCTGGCCAACGTGGTCAAGCACGCGCCGGGGGCGACGGCGACCGTCGTGCTCGCGGTGGACGACGCCACGGCCGCGCTCATGGTGAGCAACACGCTGCCCGGCGGTCTGCCCGCGCAACGCGGGCACGGCATGGGTCTGTCCGGCATGTGGCAACGCACCGAACTCCTCGGCGGGCGGCTGACCGCCGGACCCAGCGAGGACGGTTGGTCGGTGCGGGCGGAGTTTCCGCTCGCCACCACCAAGTCGTGGGTGTCGTGCCCGCTGCCCGGACTGCTCGCCGACGCCGCTGCCGCGCTGCCGCCCATCGGCTCCAAGCCGCGAAACATCCTGCGGGAGGGTGCGTGACAGCCGCAGCGCCGGACGCCGACACCATCGCCGTCCTCGTCGTCGACGATCAAGAATTGGTGCGCGGCGGTCTGCGTCGCATCCTGCGCCGCCGCGACGGTTTCCTGGTGACCGAATGCGCCGACGGTGACGAGGTGCCCGCCGCGGTCGCCGCGGGCAAGCCGGACGTGGTGCTGATGGATCTGCGCATGAAGCGCGTCGGCGGCATCGACGCCACCCGGCTGCTGCGCGCCGTCGAGGGCGCGCCGCCGGTGCTGGTGCTCACCACGTTCGACGACGACCAGCTGTTGTCCGGCGCGCTGCGCGCGGGCGCCGCCGGGTTCATCCTCAAGGATTCGCCCGCCGAGGACCTGATCCGCGCGGTGCGGATGGTGGCGACGGGCGGGGCATGGCTCGACCCTTCGGTGACCGATCGCGTGCTGACGACCTATCGAACGGCCCGCCCGGTGGCGGCCCGCACCGACAGCAGGCTCGCCGACTTGACCGCGCGCGAGTACGAGGTGCTCGAACTCATCGGCCGCGGCCGCGCCAACGCGGAAATCGCCAGGCAGCTCGGCATCTCGGAAGTCACCGTGAAAAGCCATGTCGGGCACATATTCGGCAAGCTCGACCTGCGAGATCGCGCCGCGGCGATCGTCTTTGCGTTTGACCACGGGGTGGTCGCACCCGGAGAATCCACTCTTTGACGGGCAGCCCGCACCCATGGGTCGCCGCCTGGGATGTGGAGGTTGCACGGGGTGGACGGACCTGGATGGCGAGTAGGCAGTCGGTTCGGGCCGTACGAGTTGCGCTCGCTGCTGGGCAAAGGGGGCATGGGCGAGGTCTACGAGGCCTATGACACGGTGAAGGACCGCGTGGTCGCGGTCAAGCTGCTGTCCGAGGAACTCGCCAAAGACCCGGTGTACCAGGTGCGTTTCCGCAGGGAATCGCAGGCCGCGGCGCGACTGGCCGAGCCGCACGTCATCCCGATCCACGACTGGGGCGTGATCGACGGCGTCCTGTTCATCGATATGCGGCTGGTCAACGGGGTCGACCTGCGCTCTGTCCTGCGCGGGCAGGGGCCGCTGAGCCCGGACCGCGCCGTGTTCATCGTCGAACAGATCGCCGCCGCGCTCGATGCCGCGCACGCGGGCGGTCTGGTGCACCGCGACGTCAAACCCGCCAACATTCTCGTCACCGACGCGGACTTCGCCTACCTGGTCGATTTCGGCATCGCCCACACCGAGGGCGATTCGGCGGTCACCCAGGTCGGTATGGCGGTCGGCTCGTACATCTACATGGCGCCTGAGCGTTTCGACGTCGGCCAGGTGACCGGTCGCGCCGATATCTACTCGCTGGCCTGCGTGCTGCACGAATGCCTCACCGGGGCAACGCCGTTCCCGGCGGCGAGCATGAGTGTGCTGATCAAGTCCCATCTTTCCGATCCGCCGCCGCAGCCGAGCGTCGAGCGTCCCGGTATCCCGCCCGGCCTGGACGACGTGATCGCGCGTGGGATGGCCAAGGATCCCGCGGACCGTTTCGCGACCGCGAGCGAGCTGGCGCGTGCGGCCCGCGCCGTGGTTGGATCGCCGTCGCCCGCCGCCACCGGGCCCACCTTCGTGGTGCGCGCCCCCGATCCCGCCAGGTTCGGGCAGTCGGATCCGACCGTGCGCGGGGCGACCGTGCCGCCGGAATCCACCGGGGAGCTATCGGTTCCCGCGATCATCCATCCGACCGCGCCGACCGAGATCCGGCCCGCCGACATCCAGTTCACCCCGCTGCCGCCCCAGCAGCCGCAGACACCGCCCGCGACCGGACCGCTGCCGCAGGTTCGGCCGTTTCCCGACGCGCATCTCTACCCGGAGTCCCAGCGGTACGGCGAACCTCCTTACGCCGAGAATCCCTACGGCGCAACCGGATACAACGAGCCTCGGTACGCGGAGCAGTACCCGGCGCCGCAAGGACCCGCGCAGTTCACCGCGCCGGAGACGCAGCGCTACGCCCCCTTGGTGCCGGAGGTGCCGCAAGCCGCGCCGGAGACGCAGCGCTACGCGGCGCCGCCGGTGCCCGAGGTGCCGCAAGCCGCGCCGGAGACCCAGCGGTACCCGGAAGCGCCGTTCGCCCCGCCGCCCCAGCCGCGGCACGGCGCGCAACCCGTCGCGCAGCCGACCTACGCCGACCACGTCGCGCAGGGCCCGGTCGGCGAATCGCATCCGCCGCGCGGGTACGACGCCTACGGCGAGCGCTACGACCATGCCGACCCCTATTTCTCGCACTATCCTGCGGACCAGCCGCGCCGGTCCATTGTGCTGCCCCTACTGTTCGCGGTGGTGGTGATCGTCGTGGTCACCGTGTCCGGCGCGGTCGTCTGGCAGACGATGTCCCGCGAGACAGTGACCGACACGGCCTCCCAAGGCCGGACGGATACGTCCCTGACCACGGCGCGCGCGCCGGGCGCCGCCGCCACCTCGGCCGCGCGCACGACCGCTCCCGCCTCGACGTCCAACGCACCCGCGCGGTTGCCCGACGGCGCGACCCCGTGCGGCGCGGGTCAGGGAACCGGCGCGTTCTCCAGGGCCGCCATCGGCAACGCCGTCACCAGCTGTCCGTTCGCGGAGGAAGTGCGCAAGGCCTACGCGGCGGCGGGGAGTGGGGGCGGCTCTCGGTCGGTGGTGGCCGTCAGCCCGGTCACCGGTCGGAGCTACACCATGACCTGTGCGGCCCAAGGGCAGGTCGTGACCTGCACCGGCGGTGAGAACGCGCTGGTCTACGTCTACTGACGTGGATTTCGCGCACGTCCAGCTATCTTGATCGGCCGATCGGAATGTGCACGAGACGCATCGAATTCCACACGGCTGCCGCTAGGTCACGAACTGATAGCTTTCCTCGATTTGCGAGGTGAGAACCATTTGAGTGGGAATTCGCGACCAGAGTGCGCCGATCGGCGGCGGACTCGGTGCTGCGGGTGGCGTCATGACGCCGACCGCGACACCGATCGATGAGTTAACTGTCAGCGACCTTTCAGGAGGTGCGATGCCCGACCTCTCGTCGATCGTCCGCTCTGCGTCCTCCGGTCCGCGGGGCCGATCTCCGACGCGCCTCGCGCACGGTCCCCCGCGGGTGTCGGAGGTGTGGACGGTCGTACTCGGGGCGGCCCTCGCCCTCGCGGCCTGTCTCGCGCTGCTCGGCTATGCCGGACCGCGGGCCTCGTCGGGCGATCGCCCCGGCCGCGCCGACGCGTCGCTCGATCCGGCCGATCTCGTGCTCGAGTCCGAATTGGCCGGCGTCGATCTCGCCGCCGCCGCGACCGAGGAGGATCTCGGGCGATATCAAACGGCTCTCGATCTCGCCGACGCCGTCTGCATGGAGGATCGGCGGGAGATAGCGGCACTCGCGGTCCACGGCGCCCGGTTGGTGGAGCAGCGCGGCGGCCATACGACGGCGCTCGAGGTGCTGCGCGGTGTCGCGGTGAGCATTCCGGCCGATCTCGCGCCGTTGCGGTGCGCGCAGATCGTCGGGTCGCTGGCAGTGCTGATGACTTACGCCGAGTGACATCGGCCGACTCCGTCGACGCCAGGCTGTCCAGTCGTATTGCGAGAAGTTTCGGCGAAAGCGCCGCCGCCGTAGGCGCTGTTCTGCGGTGATGTCCAAAGGGTATGGAAGAGTCGCGGAATCCGGTGCGGTTCAAGGGGTCACAACCGGCGAGTTCCGGGTAGGATCGGCCGCCAGCAATACGCGCGTGTCGGTACCGTTCCGACCGCCCGGCGAAGCCTGGCTGGAAGGTGAAGGTGCCCCCTCCTGTTACTCCCGACGTCCCTGCCTGGTTCGGCGACGACGAACGTACTCGCGTGTTCGCGTGTGCGCGTCCGTATTCCGGGCGCCGTGTCCGGCCTGCCCGAACCCTTCTGGTCCACAATTCCGCTGGTCCGCGCCTCGCGTGCCGTGCGGACGCCCCGCGCCCCGAGAGCGCGTGGAATCCGCCGTGGCAGTTCGGCATAGGCCGCCGTCCGGCGGAAATGGGTGATCGACAGTCGTTCCCAGTACGTTGTCGGCACGCTCTACTGACACCGAGACCGGGGGGAGTTCGCGACGAGGATGTACCGAAAGATGTCTACTGATCGATGCGGGCGCTTCGGAAAAGCGCTTGGCGCGGGCCTGCTCGCCGTTGCGGCGCTGACCTCGTGCGGCACCGGCCCCAGCGTTTCCACCGAGGCGACGACCATCACCGAGGCCGCCGCGCGCAGCGACCAGATGAACCTGGAGTTCACGCTGCCGGGCACGCTGGCCGGAGACTTCCAGGAATTCCGCGCCGGGCAGCGCGGTCATTTCGGCATGGCGATCATGGCGGTGGGCGGTGAGCGAGTGATGACCTTCGGCGACTGGACCACCGGCCCGGCTTGGTCGACCATGAAGGTCCCGCTGGTCATCGCCGCGCAGCGCCGTAACCCGTCCGTCTCGAGCTACTCCATGACGGCCGCGATCGCCTCCTCCGACAACGCCGCGGCCGACACGCTGTGGCAGGGGCTCGGCAGTCCGCAGGAGGCGGCCAAGGCCGTCGAGGCGGTGCTCCGCGAGGGCGGCGACGGCAAGACCGTGGTCCCCGCGACGCGCAGCCGCGCCGAGCATTCGGCGTTCGGTCAAGCGGAATGGTCGCTGACCGAGCAGGCGCGTTTCGCCTCGCGACTACCCTGCCTGCCGCAGTCGGAGACCGTGCTCGACCTGATGACCGAGATCGTGCCCAATCACCGCTGGGGCCTCGGCAACATCCGCGGCGCGGAGTTCAAGGGTGGCTGGGGACCGGATGCCGCCGGCGACTATCTGGTGCGCCAGTTCGGCATCATCGACGGTCCGACGGGGAAGATCGCCGTCGCCTTTGCCGCCCAACCCGATTCCGGCGCGTTCTCCGACGGCATGAGCGCGCTCGACGCGATGGCCACGCTCGTCTCCGAACACATCGACGAACTGTCCAGCGGCCGCTGCCCGCGCTGAGGGAAACCGCCGCGACCAGCGTCGATGGACCCCGCGCCGACCCGAGTGCGACCCGACTCGCGCGGCGAATGCCGCGCTGAGCGGGACGTAACCCAGGCTTCACGGGGTCGGGGCTGCCGAACATCGCCGAGCGGTGCAAGATAGCGGCCATGCGCATCGGAGTCTTGACCGGAGGCGGGGACTGTCCAGGACTGAACGCGGTGATCCGCGCCGTCGTTCGCACCGCGAACGGACGGTACGGGGACGCGATCGTCGGCTTCCAGGACGGCTGGCGCGGCTTATTGGAAGACCGGAAGATCAACATCCTCAACGACGACCGCACCGACCGGCTGCTCACCAAGGGCGGCACCATGCTCGGCACCGCACGCACCAATCCCGACGTGCTGCTGGCTGGCCTGGGCCAGATCAAACAGACCCTCGACGACAACGGCATCGAAGCACTCATCCCGATCGGCGGCGAAGGCACCCTCACCGCCGCGAGCTGGCTGTCCGAGGAGGGCGTGCCCGTGGTCGGGGTGCCCAAGACCATCGACAACGACATCGACTGCACCGACGTCACATTCGGCCACGACACCGCGCTGACCATCGCCACCGAGGCGATCGACCGCCTGCACACCACGGCCGAATCGCACCAGCGCGTGATGCTGGTGGAGGTGATGGGCAGGCACGCGGGCTGGATCGCGATCAACTCCGGCATGGCCGCGGGCGCGCACCTGACTCTGGTGCCCGAGGTCCCGTTCGACGTGGACGAGGTCTGCGCGATGATCAAACGCCGCTTCCAGCGGGGCGACAAGCACTTCATCTGCGTCGTCGCGGAAGGTTCGCATCCGGCGCCCGACTCCGGCTTCGCGCTGCGCGAAGGCGGCATCGACGAATTCGGGCACGAGCGGTTCACCGGTGTCGCCCAGCAGCTCGGCGCCGAGATCGAACGCCGCATCGGCAAGGAGGTGCGCACGACCGTGCTCGGCCACGTCCAGCGCGGCGGCAGCCCGACAGCCTACGACCGCGTGCTCGCCACCCGATTCGGCCTGCACGCCGCCGAGGCGGTGCACGCGGGGCGATTCGGCCAGATGGTCGCCTTGCACGGCACCACCATCGACCTGGTGCCGCTCTCGGAGGCCACCAAGCAGCTCAAGCGAGTCCCCGCCGACCGCTACCGCGAAGCGGAGGCGTTTTTCGGCTGACACCTGCCCCCAGCGGAATTACGCTGGCCGCCATGGGTCTCGTCGAGGACGCGATGCTCGAGTTCGGCGAGGTCGCGGACCCGGAGATGGACATGGCGGCCGTCGCCGCTGCGGTCAGGTACGCGCGCGGGGAGTGACCCGCCTCCGGGATGCCGTGGAGGACGGATCATTCCCGGGGCGTACATACGCGCGACTCGCGGTTGATCCCGGTCGGGCGTCGTCATCGGTACTGTCGCTGGCATGCGTACCGGTCGAGTGCTCGCATTGGTCCTGTTCGTCGTCGCCGCGCTGGTGACGAGTTGCGCCGAGGAGTCGAACCCGCCGGAACCGACCACGGGGGATTGGCACGGTGCGATCCAGGTTCCCGGCCAGCCGCTGGACATCGGGGTCACCTTCGCTGGCGACGGCACCGCCACCATCGACATCCCGGTGCAGGGCGTGCAGGACGAGCCGCTGAAGGACGTACGATCCGACCGCACCGGTGTCGCCTTCGCGATCCCGGACATCCAGGGCGATCCGGCCTTCAAGGGCGTCTACGACGCCGGATCCGACCGGATCACCGGTGATTTCACGCAGTTCGGGCAGTCGTACCCGCTGACGTTGGAGCGCGGCGCCGTCGCGCAGCTCGCCAGGCCGCAGGAACCGCGACCGCCGTTCCCGTACCGCTCCGAGGACGTGAGCTATACCAGCGGCGGCATCACCATCGCGGGCACGCTCACCGAACCCGAAGGGCCGGGACCGTTTCCCGCGGTGCTGCTGATCACCGGCAGCGGCCCGCAGGACCGCAACGAAGAGCTGATGCACCACAAGCCCTTCCTGCTGCTGGCCGACACTCTCACCCGCGCGGGCTACGCGGTATTGCGCACCGACGACCGCGGCGTCGGCGGCAGCGGCGGCAACCTGGACCAGTCGAACTACACCGACCTGTCCGGCGACGTCGCCGCGGGCGTGCGCTTCCTGCGCGCCCGCCCCGACATCGACCCGGCGCGCGTCGGGCTGCTCGGCCACAGCGAGGGCGGCTACCTCGCGCCGATGGTCGCGGCGCAGCCCGACAGCGGCGTGGCCTTTGCGATCCTGATGGCGGGGCCGACGGTGCCCGGCGGCGACGTGCTGATCGAACAGACCAGGGCGTTGCTGGCCGCCAACGGCGCGCCTCCCGAGGAGATCGACAAGCAGGTGCGCGAAACCACCGAGATGGTCGAACTGCTGAAGAAGGGCGATCTGGAAGGCGCCAAGGCGCTGGCCAAGCGCAACAACGCGGCGCTGCCCGAGGACCAGCGTGTTCCGGACAACCAGGCGGGCGCCGAGATCACCCCGTACTTCGCCGCCTTGATCGCCTACGATCCCGCGCCCGCGTTGTCCGCGCTGCGGATCCCGGTGCTCGCCTTCTTCGGCGACAAGGATCTCCAGGTGCTCGCCACGCAGAACGAGCCGCCCGCCCGTACGCTGCTCGCCGGTGACCCGGACGCCACCGTGCACGTGTTCCCGGGCCTCAACCACCTGATGCAGCCCACCCAGACGGGTCTGCCCAGCGAGTACACGACGATCCCGACGACCATCGATCCGCAGGTCCTCACCTATGTGACGGACTGGCTCACCAAGCGGTTCCCCCCGAAGTAATTCCCCCGACGCGAACCGCGGAGGTCGGCGCGGTGCCGACCGGACTCTTACCTAAACTGATCGGCATGAGCACAACCACCGTCGAGCTGATGGACTACAGCGACGTCATCGCCCGGTACGAGCCGGTGCTCGGCATGGAGGTCCACGTCGAGCTGTCCACCGCGACCAAGATGTTCTGCGGCTGCGCCACCGAATTCGGCGCGCAGCCCAACACCCAGGTGTGCCCGGTGTGCCTCGGCCTGCCCGGTTCGCTGCCGGTGGTCAACCAGCAGGCCGTTGAGTCGGCGATCCGTATCGGCCTGGCGCTGAACTGCTCGATCACCCCATGGGGCCGGTTCGCGCGGAAGAACTACTTCTACCCGGATCAGCCGAAGAACTACCAGATCAGCCAGTACGACGAGCCGATCGCCACCAACGGCCACCTGGACGTGGTGCTCGACGACGGCAGCATCTTCCGCGTGGAGATCGAACGCGCCCACATGGAAGAGGACACCGGCAAGTCGGTGCACGTCGGCGGCGCCACCGGCCGCATCCACGGCGCGAGCCACTCGCTGCTCGACTACAACCGGGCGGGCGTGCCGCTCATCGAGATCGTCACCAAGCCGATCACCGGCGCGGGGGAGCGGGCACCCGAGGTGGCCCGCGCCTACGTCACGGCGCTGCGGGATCTGCTGAAGGCCCTCGACGTTTCGGACGTCAAGATGGAGCAGGGCTCGCTGCGCTGCGACGCCAACGTCTCGCTGATGCCGATCGGAGCCACCGAGTTCGGCACCCGCACCGAGACGAAGAACGTCAACTCGCTCAAGAGCGTCGAGGTCGCGGTGCGCTTCGAGATGCGCCGCCAGGCCGCCGTACTGGCCGAGGGCGGCAGCATCGTGCAGGAGACTCGCCACTTCCACGAGACCGACGGCACCACCTCGCCGGGCCGCCGCAAGGAGACCGCGGAGGACTACCGCTACTTCCCCGAACCCGACCTGGAACCCGTGGCGCCCGCCGCGGAGTGGGTCGAGGAACTGCGCGGCACCATCCCCGAGTACCCGTGGCTGCGCCGTGCCAGGATCCAGGCCGACTGGGGCTGGTCGGACGAGGTCATGCGCGACGTGGTGAACGCGGGCGCGCTGGACGCCATCATCGCCACCGTCGAAGCGGGCGCCCCGGCCAACGAGGCGCGTTCCTGGTGGGTCAACTACCTCACCGAGAAGGCCAAGGAACGCGAGGTCGGCCTCGAGGACCTGCCCATCACCCCGGCGCAGGTGGCCGAGGTGACCAAGCTGGTCGAGGCGAAGACCATCAACAGCAAGGTCGCCAAGCAGGTCGTCGACTTCGTCCTCGCCGGCGAGGGCGAGCCCGCCGCGATCGTCGACGCCAAGGGCCTCGGAATGGTCAGCGACGACAGCGCCTTGCAGTCCGAGGTCGAGAAGGCCCTCGCCGCCAACCCCGACATCGCCGAGAAGATCCGCTCGGGCAAGGTGCAGGCCGCGGGCAAGATCGTCGGCGACGTCATGAAGGCGACCCGAGGCCAAGCCGACGCCGCGCGCGTGCGCGAACTCGTTCTCGCCGCCTGCTCCTGATCGCGTCTTTCGCGCCGCCCGTGGCTTCGTCGCGGGCGGCGCGCGCTGGCCACCGGCGCTAGCGGGAGAGGGCGTCGCGGTAGCGGTCCAGGGAACGCACCATCGTTTCGCCGAAGCCATCGCTCGTTTCGTCCCAGAGGTCGAACCATTCGTTGTCGGCCGGGTTCTGGATGCGGCGGATGCAGTTCGCGATCGACTCGCGCAGTTCGCTGGTCGGGGTCACCGCGATATCGGTTGCGAGCCGGGCGATTTCTGGGTCGCCGCCCTGGTCGACCAGATGGGTGAGCAGCGCGGCGATGCCGATGGCGGCTTGCGCCTCGTAGACCTCCACGTACTCCTCGCCGAGCACGCCATCGCAGATCTCACGGATGTGCGCCTTCGCGGCCGCCTGGTCGGCGTCGCGCAGACCGGCCAATGCGTCGTGTGATCCGTCGTTGTCGAACGGTCCTTCGCCCCACGCGCCCACAGGTTTTCCTTTCCTCGACCGATGTGCGGGCGAGGTTAGCGCCGGGGTCCGACACATCGCGCCGGACCGGGCCTGGCGCGGGCCGCGTGCACCCGCGCGGGCTTAGTCCGGTCCGGTGCCGCCCCCACCCTGCGGCGGGATGCGGACGACGCGGTCGTCGTTGGGACCGGGCTGGCCGTCGGTCTTGTTGACAGTGCCGACCCAGACGTTGCCGTCGGGGCCGACGGTCGCGCCGCCGAGCTGGCCGTAGCGGTCCTGGGCGAGCAGGCTCGGGGCCGTGGTCACCGCGCGGGTGTTCTCGTCGGCCGCCGCGATGGCCAGTGCCTTGGCGTTGGTCAGCGAGATCGCCACACCGTCCGCCGCGGCGGCGCAGCCCGCGACGCCCGGCCGGTCCGGCCACGTCCACGCGATGCTGACCGAACCGTCCGGACCCAGCCGTTGCAGCCGATCCTCGACCGGCGTCCGGTCGGTGAACCAGACGCTGTCCTTGCCGTCGCGGCACAGATCGCCCGCGATACCGATGCCGGAGACCGCGACCTCCGGCGACGCCGCGCCCGGCGCGGGCGAGTTCACCCGCAGCAGCTTGCCGGCCAGGGAGGACGGGGTCGAGGCCAGTCCCGGATTGCCCGCGTCGCCGGTCAGCACCAGCAGCTGGTTCGGGGTCGCCCACTCGATCGCGCCGTGATTACCGTTGGCGCCCTTGGGGATTCCGGTGAGGATGTCCTTGGGCTGGCCGCCCTCCGCGATGCGGACGACGCGATTGTCGCCGGCCGTGGTGATGTACGCGTAGAGCAGACCGTCCTCGCGGTAGGTGGGCGAGAGCGCGATGTCGCTGAGCCCGCCGTCGGCCGAGCCGTCCACGTCGAGGCGCGCGATCTCGATCGGCGGCTGATCCGGATCGATCACCTTCAGGATGCGGCCGGTGCGCCGCTCGGCGACCAGTGCGCCCTCGGCGACGCCGACCATCCCGGCGGTGGTGTCCAGGCAGGTCGCGACCACGGCCGGGTCGGGGTCGATGCACGGCCCGCTCGGGCGGGTCGTCGACGGCGGCGCCTGTTTCGGCGGCTTGGGATCCGCTGGACTGAACGTCGGCTCGGGGGTGAACGGGCTCGACGCGGAATCGTCGAACCGTGCGCACCCCGCCAGCAGAGCGGATGCGAGCGCCACACTCCAGGCGAGACGCCCCACGACAACCAACCTCATGCCCCAGACGTTACGGAAATACCGTCGCCCGCGCCGCCTCCGGGTGCGTGTTGACACGCCACAACGCGTCGGCTCCCGCCGTCGCGCGATGCGACATAGGGTGTACTTCCATGAGCGAGCGAAGTATCGGCACCGCGCTTTCATCGAACCCGGCGCCGAGGGGCAGCGAGGCCCGGCCGTGACCGACAAGCCGAACAAGACTCCCACCGCCACGGTCACGGGCGAACAGCCCGCCGCCGCGCGCGCGGTCACCAGCCCGTTCGATTCGCCGACCCAGCAGCTCCCCGTGGTGGATCTGGCCAAGCCGCGCCCGGACGACATGCCACGCACCGACGACGAGCTCGGTCTCGACCCGGATGTGCCGAGCATCGGGCAGATCGAATCCGACGAACCCGCCTACTCCTACGCGAGCATCCCGCCCGCGGCCAACTCGCCGGGTGAGCCGAGCAAGGCGGCGCTGCGCCGCAAGGCCGAAAACCGGCGCGGCACCCTCGATCTCGGCCTGTTCTTGCTGCGGCTCATGGTCGGCGCCACCTTCGTGTACCACGGTTTGCAGAAGCTCACCGGCTGGTTCCACGGCGCCGGGCTGGACGGCACCCGCGACATGATGGCCGAGGGCGGCTGGGACCACTCGATCATCGCCACCATCCTGCTCTTCATCGGCGAAATCGGCGGCGGCGCACTGCTGATCCTCGGTCTGGCCACCCCGCTCGCCGCGGGCGCGGTGCTGGCCGTGATCCTCGACGCGTGGGCGTGGAAGCAGGGCATGCTCCCCGGCTTCCAGTACAAGAGCTCGGTGCCCACCGGCGTCGAACTCGAGACCATCCTGGCAGGCGCGGCCGCCGTCGTCATTCTCACCGGTCCCGGCCGCTGGTCCCTCGACCGCGGCCGCGCCTGGTCCACCCGCCCCTCCTACGGCTCCTTCGCCGCCCTGCTGGCCGCCATCGCCGCTGCCGCGGGCGCCTACTGGTACTTGCACGGCGGCAATCCCCTCACCGGCATCGGACCCTTCGACTGACGCGGAGGAAGATTTCCAGTTACGCGAAAGGCCCCGGTTGCCGGGGCCTTTCGGTCGATCGGGTCAACGGTGCCTTGTCCGTCAGCGTTCTCAGGACAGCAGTCAGGGACTCCGTCGATCCGCGTTCCTGGGATCAGCCGTGAAACAGGTCCTGCACATCGGTGACGACCAGCGACCGATCCAGCCAGGTTTGCAGCATGTCCGGATCGGTGCAGGTGGTGATCCGATCGTGAGCCTCCGCGGAAACCGCGACACCGCGGCGGTCGAGCACGCGCAGAATGCTTCCGCATACGCCCTCGGCATGCCCTTCAGCACGCAGGCGCTGCGAACTCTCCGAGCGGAAGAACGTCAGATCCAATGACATCAGCTTCCTCCAGGTTTTGGCGGCCGGGCTGGCTCCGAGCCCCATTTCGGTGAGTTCGGCGAAGATGGACTGATCCTCGTCGAACCCGTGCAGGGCGGCAGCCAGCGCCTTCAGTATGGCATTGATATCGGGCTCGTTGGCGTGGGTGACGGCGGACAACGCGGCCAACGGGATGTCGGCGGCTGCGGTGGCGACGTCGGTCACGGCAGGAACGTTGTGCGGACCGAGGACTATCGGGGCGAGGATGAGGCTGCGCCGGAACGGTGCGCCGATCGCGGGCGGCCTGCGAGCCCACTGGGCCGTCTGCTGATCTTGGCACACCACCAGCAGCACCGGCGGAAGCCGGTATTTGGCGTGCAGATGCGACAAGTAGTAAGCCCAAGACGCGGGTTTGGCGTGGTCGATCTTTCCCTGCGCCTCGACCAACAACAGGAACGCACCATCGACGGTGCTGATCCGCAGCAGAGTATCGACCCGACGTTCCACCGGGCGGGTCTCGGTCAGATCTGTGGGTAGCAGCGCGACCTCGAGAGGGTCGAGGAACGGTAGTCCTAGGGCGCGTACGGCGCGCGTGAAAACGCCTGGGTCGTGCTGGAAGATCCGGTGCATCGCTTCGTGCGGGGAACCGACCATGGCGGCCACAGTAGGTCATCGATCGAAAATGTGTTCGGTGATTCGACGGGAGTCGGTTGCGTCACCGGCGTGTCGAGCGAATTCGGCAAGATGACACAGTGACTCACACTTCTGATGTGCCGCCGGTTGACCTTTCCCGCGTTGTTCCGGGAATAGGCGCGCACATTCGGCACACCGTCCGACTTCATCCCCGGCCAGGCGCGCCTGGTCTGCGGGACAGCCACATCGGCGGCCCGTTGCTGTGGCCAACGGCAGAAGAGTGGCCGCGCTGCGCGGCTGCCGACTGTTACCTGTATGAGGGGGCCCCGCTGGTCCCGCTGGCGCAACTGACCGCCGCGGATTTTCCCGAGATCACATTCCCCGACGACACCGACCTCGTGCAGCTGTTGTGGTGTGGCGGGGACTGGGATTCCGAGGCCGTCCGGGTCTTCTGGCGGCGGGCGGCCGATGTGACGGACGTGCTGACGGATCCGCCCACATCCGAGCTGGACGACGAGCCGATGGCCGAAGAGTTCTTTCCGCGCCCGTGTGTCCTGGATCCGGAAAGGGTGCCGGAGTATCCCTGGTACGAGGAGCTTCCTGACGAGCTCCGCGCGCGATTGCGGGCCTGGATCCCGGGTCCGGCCGAGGAGTACTACCCGCAGCTGTACAACGAGGTGGCCACAGCCCCCGGCTTCAAAGTCGGCGGCAGCATGAACTGGTCGACCACCGACATGCCGCAACTCGCTTGCCCCATCTGCTCCGCACCACCTGTCCTGCTGCTCCAGCTCGACACTTACGAATTCGATCGCAGCGGCGATCGCGTCTCGCGCTGGCAGCCGCTCGAGGAACGCCACCTGATCCATCACACGCCGGAGTACGAGCTGGCCTGCGAGCCAACCGGATTGCTCGTCGGCCGAGGTAGCCGTGGCGGTGTATTCGTCTGTTCCACGAATCCCGAACACTGGACGGGTTTCTTCTGTCAGTGACCGGCTGAGTGTCGATCATGAAAGCCGCGGCTGGATTCCGGGCACACCCGTGCGCGGCAACGCCCACACACGCTATCGGCCGTTTCGACTGACACCAGTCCGAGGAGGCATGTGGTTACGCGAAAGGCGACGGTAGCCGGGGCCTTTCGGTCGATCGGGCGTCTGATGGAATTCTGTCCAAGGACATCAGCTTCCACCAGGTAGCAGCGGTCGGGTCAGCTCCGAGCCCACGAAGGCCCCCGGTACGGAACTCGGGGGCCTTCGTCGTCGGATCGATCAGGGCACGCGGCGGACGGCGCCCTTGTCGGCCGAGGTGGCCAGGGCGGCGTAGGCGCGCAGTGCGGTGGTGACGGGGCGTTCGCGGTCGACGGGCTGCCAGGGGCGCTCGGACGCTTCCATCTTGGCGCGCCGCTCGGCGAGGACCGCGTCGTCGACCAGCACCTCGAGGGTGCGGGTGGCGACGTCGATGCGGATCTGGTCCCCGTTCTCGACGAGTCCGATCACGCCGCCGCTGGCCGCCTCGGGGGAGATGTGGCCGATCGACAGACCCGAGGTGCCGCCGGAGAAGCGGCCGTCGGTGATCAGCGCGCACTGCTTGCCGAGGCCCGAGCCCTTCAGGAATGCGGTGGGGTGCAGCATTTCCTGCATGCCGGGGCCGCCCGACGGACCTTCGTAGCGGACGACGATCACGTCGCCGGGCTTGATCTTCTTGGCGAGGATGACCGACACGGCTTCCTCCTGCGATTCCACGACGACGGCCGGTCCCTGGAAGGAGAACAGGTCCTCGTCGATGCCCGCGGTCTTGAGGATCGCGCCGTCCGGCGCGATGTTGCCGCGCAGCACGACCAGACCGCCCTCGACGGTGTAGGCGTGCTCCTTGTCGCGGATGCAGCCGTTCGCGGCGTCGGTGTCCAATGAGGACCACCGGTTGTCCGTGGAGAACGGCTCGGTGGTGCGCACACCGCCTGGCGCGGCGTGGAACAGCTCGACGGCCTCGTCGGACGCCTTGCCGGAGCGGATGTCCCAGGTGTCGAGCCACTCGTCGAAGCTCGCGGTGTGCACCGTCGTCACGTCGGAGTCGAGCAGCCCGGCGCGGCGCAGTTCGCCGAGGATGGCGGGGATGCCGCCGGCTCGGTGCACGTCCTCCATGTGATAGTCGGAGTTCGGCGAGACCTTCGACAGGCAGGGCACCTTGCGGCTGATCTCGTCGATGGTGCCCAGATCGAAATCGATCTCGCCCTCCTGCGCGGCGGCGAGGGTGTGCAGCACCGTGTTGGTGGAACCGCCCATCGCCACGTCGAGCGCCATCGCGTTGCGGAACGCCTTCGCGTTGGCCACGTTTCGCGGCAGCACCGAGGCGTCGTCCTCGCGGTACCAGCGGTTGGCGATATCGACGATCACCCGGCCCGCCTTCTCGAACAGCGCGCGGCGGGCGGCGTGCGTGGCGAGCGTGGAGCCGTTGCCAGGCAACGCGAGACCCAGCGCCTCGGTGAGGCAGTTCATCGAGTTGGCGGTGAACATGCCCGAGCAGGAGCCGCAGGTCGGGCAGGCGCTGCGCTCGACCTCGCTCAAGCCTTCCTCGGTGACATTGCTGTTGGCGCTGGCCGAGATCGCGGTGATCAGGTCCGTCGGAGCCTGGGCGACGCCGCCGACCACGACGGCCTTACCGGCCTCCATCGGACCGCCGGACACGAACACGGCCGGGATGTTCAGCCGCATGGCGGCGTTCAGCATGCCAGGAGTGATCTTGTCGCAGTTGGAGATACACACCAGCGCGTCCGCGGTGTGCGCGTTGGCCATGTATTCCACGGAGTCGGCGATGATCTCGCGGGAGGGCAGCGAGTAGAGCATGCCGCCGTGGCCCATGGCGATGCCGTCGTCCACGGCGATGGTGTGGAATTCACGCGGCACGCCACCCGCGGCGCGAACCGCATCGGCCACGATCTCGCCGACGTCCTTCAGATGCACGTGGCCGGGCACGAACTGGGTGTAGGAGTTCGCGATGGCGACGATCGGCTTGCCGAAGTCGGAATCGGTGAGGCCGGTGGCCCGCCAGAGCGCGCGTGCGCCTGCGGCGTTGCGTCCGGCGGTGGTGGTGCGTGAACGAAGCGGTGGCATGGATGGTCCTCGAGGGGGTCGCGGGGGCTGTCGTGCGACTGCGCGGAGTTCGCTCGGCGTGCGCGTGGCTTGCTCGGCGGCTGTTCCACGGTACTCCCGTGGGTGCCGGGCCGAGTTCGCCGGTCGCGGTAGCCGATCCGCCGTTGCGGCGGCCGCTCGCGCGTCGCGGGTCGGTGGGGTCGCCGCGGGTGGTGGTCGCCGGCGCTGACGGTGTCGTCGGGTGTGTGTCGGTACCCGAACCGTCCAGCCGCGCGGGCGGGTGTCCGTCTTCGGCGCGGCTGTGCCAAGACTAGCGCCGCGTGTCCAGCCGATATTCCGTCGCGGCGAAGACCCGATCGGATCTCGTCCCGCGCGGGCCGAGCGTGGTGTCGCGGACGAGGCGCTAGTCCTCGCCGGACTTGCGATCCGTCTCCGGAGCGTCCTGCCCGGCAGGCTCCTCGCTCGCGCGCTCCGCGGCGTACCGCTCGGCCTCGGCCTCGGCGGCCGCGCCGAACAGATCGGGTAGCCGCCCGTTCGACGCGGTGATCAGCGTGCGCAGCCGGTCGTAGCTCACCGCGGGCAACTTCACCTGCGAATCGTCGGTCAGGTGCGCGCGCACGAACCCGCGCTTGGGAATGCTCACGCCCTTGATCTGCTCCCAGTCGAGGTGTCGCGAGCCGACGAGAGTGCGCAGGTCCAGCCCGGCGTCGGACACGACGGTCCTGGTGCGCGCCACCCACGCGGCCACCACGACGGGGAGCAGCAGCAACCACCACAGACCGGCGGGCCACCCGACGAAGAACAGGAACACGCACAGCGCGAGCACGATCACGCCGAGGTAGGCGAGCGGCTGGATGCGGATGACCTTCGCTTCCGGTCGACCCGTATCCGATCCCGAGTCGGAGGTGTGGGACGATTTAGCCGGTGGCACGGACTGATGCGGTGATGACACACCACCATCCTCGCATCCTGGTAATCGGACACAAGCAACCACTGGAGTCCCACATAATGGGATGCACTGGGTCATCTGTTTGACTCATCGCTTCACGCCCGCTTAACGTCGTGCGCGTGAATCGAAACGAGTTGCTCGTAATCGGCAGGCGCGTCCAGCGTTGAGCCCGACTACCTAGGTCGAATACGTCAGCTCGCGTTGCGACGCGCCACCCTCGAACAGCATGCGCTGGTCGGGGGCTTTTTTGTGTTCGGGCATTTTCGGGCGCGGCGGGTCGCGAAGGCCGGTCGTGTCAAGCACAGCAGTGTTGTCCGGGGTCAAGAACGACAAGTTAGGAACGAAGACGGTGAGCGCACCAACCGCACGGCCCGGGCCATCGGCCCGCAGGTCAGCGCCTTCGGCTACTCAGCAGGCATCGCCCGCTGGCCACTCGACGACCGCGGCGAACCGCCGCCAGGTCCCGCCCGAGCGGGTCACCGGCGCGCAGTCCGTCGTCCGTTCGCTCGAGGAGCTCGGCGTCGACACCGTGTTCGGTATTCCCGGCGGCGCGATTCTCCCGGTGTACGACCCGCTCTTCGACTCCACCAAGGTCCGCCACGTGCTGGTGCGCCACGAGCAGGGCGCGGGTCACGCGGCCACCGGTTACGCGCAGGCGACCGGCAAGGTCGGTGTGTGTATGGCCACATCCGGCCCCGGCGCGACCAACCTGGTGACGCCGATCGCCGACGCCCAGATGGACTCGGTGCCGATCGTGGCGATCACCGGCCAGGTCGGCCGCAGCCTCATCGGCACCGACGCATTCCAGGAAGCCGACATCTCCGGCATCACGATGCCGATCACCAAGCACAACTTCCTGATCACCGACGGCGCCGACATCCCGCGGATGATCGCAGAGGCGTTCTACCTGGCCGCCTCCGGCAGGCCGGGCGCCGTGCTGGTCGACATCCCGAAGGACGTGCTGCAGGCGCAGACCACCTTCAGCTGGCCGCCGGAGATGCGGCTGCCCGGCTACCGTCCGGTCACCAAGCCGCACGGCAAGCAAGTGCGCGAGGCCGCGCGGATGATCCTCGAGGCCAAGGCCCCCGTGCTGTACGTGGGTGGCGGCGTGATCAAGGCCGATGCCTCCGCCGAGCTGCTGGAACTGGCCGAACTGACGGGCATCCCGGTGGTCACCACCCTGATGGCGCGGGGCGCGTTCCCCGACAGCCACCAGCTGAACATGGGCATGCCCGGCATGCACGGCACCGTCGGCGCCGTCGCGGCGCTGCAGAGGTCCGACCTGCTGATCACCCTCGGCGCCCGCTTCGACGACCGCGTCACCGGCCAGCTGGACTCCTTCGCGCCCGGCGCCAAGGTCATCCACGCCGACATCGACCCGGCCGAGATCGGCAAGAACCGGCACGCCGACGTCCCGATCGTCGGCGACTGCCGCGAGGTCATCACCGAGCTGATCGAGACGCTGAAGTCCGATCCGGCCGCGAGCGAAGCTCCGCTGCTCGAGCTCACCGAGTGGTGGTCCTACCTGGACGGCGTCCGCAAGCAGTACCCGCTCGGCTGGACCCCGCCGAAGGACGGTTCGCTCTCGCCCGAGTTCGTCATCGACGCGCTCGGCCGCCTGGCCGGACCGGACGCGATCTACTGCGCGGGCGTCGGCCAGCACCAGATGTGGGCCGCCCAGTTCATCAAGTACGAGAAGCCGCGCACCTGGCTGAATTCCGGTGGTCTCGGCACCATGGGCTACGCCGTCCCGGCCGCCATGGGCGCCAAGATGGGCGCGCCGGACAAGGAAGTGTGGGCGGTCGACGGTGACGGCTGCTTCCAGATGACCAACCAGGAGCTGGCCACCTGTGCTGTCGAGGGCGTGCCGATCAAGGTCGCGCTGATCAACAACGGCAACCTCGGCATGGTCAGGCAGTGGCAGACCCTCTTCTACGAGGAGCGCTACTCCAACACCGATCTCGGCACCCACACCCTGCGCATCCCCGACTTCGTCAAGCTCGCCGAGGCGCTGGGCTGCCATGGCATCCGGGTGGAGAAGGAAGAGGACGTCGAGGCCGCGATCCGCGAGGCGCAGTCCATCAACGACCGTCCTGTGGTGATCGATTTCATCGTCGGCAAGGACGCCCAGGTGTGGCCGATGGTCGCCGCGGGCACCAGCAACGACGAGATCATGGCCGCCCGGGGCATCCGGCCGCTGTTCGACGAGGACGAGCAGGCCGCCGAGCCCGCCGTCATCCACGAGGCGATGTCGCACGACAAGAACAAGGGGACCGAGGCGTGAGTGAGCGCAGCGAACGAACCATGTGCCAGCGTGCGCTACGCATGCAGGCACCGAGCGTTAGCGAGGGGCAGGCATGAGTAGCACCCACACCCTGAGCGTCCTCGTGGAGGACAAGCCGGGCGTGTTGGCGCGGGTGGCGAGCCTGTTCTCGCGCCGCGGGTTCAACATCGAGTCGCTCGCGGTCGGCGGCACCGAGATCCCCGAGATCTCGCGCATGACGATCGTCGTGACGGTCGAGGACCTGCCGCTCGAGCAGGTCACCAAGCAGCTCAACAAGCTGGTGAACGTCATCAAGATCGTGGAACAGGACGCCGACGCCTCGGTGGCGCGCGAGCTGATCCTGGTGAAGGTGCGCGCCGACGCCAGCGTGCGCACCCAGGTGATCGAGGCGGTGCAGCTGTTCCGCGCCAAGGTGATCGACGTTTCGCCGGACGCGCTGACCGTCGAGGCGACCGGAACCAGGTCGAAGCTGGACGCACTGCTGCGCATGCTCGAGCCGTACGGTATCCGCGAGATCGTGCAGTCGGGCGTGGTCGCGGTCGGTCGCGGACCGAAATCGATCACCGCGACGCGCTAGACAAACAGACCTATCGAGAATCACTAGAAGGGAACCAACCAAGTGGCAGTCGAGATGTTCTACGACGACGACGCCGACCTGTCGATCATCCAGGGCCGCAAGGTCGCTGTCATCGGCTACGGCAGCCAGGGCCACGCGCACTCGCTGAGCCTGCGCGACTCCGGCGTGGACGTCCGCGTCGGTCTCGCTGAGGGTTCGAAGTCGCGCCCGAAGGCCGAGGAGGCCGGCCTGACCGTCGGCACCCCGGCCGAGGTTTCGGAGTGGGCCGACGTGATCATGGTGCTGGCGCCCGACACCGCGCAGGCGTCCATCTTCACCAACGACATCGAGCCGAACCTGAAGGACGGCGACGCGCTGTTCTTCGGCCACGGCCTGAACATCCACTTCGGCCTGATCAAGCCCCCGGCGAACGTGACCATCGGCATGGTCGCGCCGAAGGGCCCCGGCCACCTGGTGCGTCGCCAGTTCGTCGACGGCAAGGGCGTTCCCGCCCTGATCGCCATCGACCAGGACCCGAAGGGCGAGGGCCAGGCGCTCGCGCTGTCCTACGCCAAGGGCATCGGCGGCACCCGCGCGGGCGTCATCAAGACCACCTTCAAGGAAGAGACCGAGACCGACCTGTTCGGTGAGCAGGCCGTGCTGTGCGGTGGCACCGAGGAACTGGTGAAGACCGGTTTCGAGGTCATGGTCGAGGCCGGTTACGCGCCGGAGATGGCCTACTTCGAGGTGCTGCACGAGCTGAAGCTGATCGTCGACCTGATGTACGAGGGCGGCATCGCGCGGATGAACTACTCCGTCTCCGACACCGCCGAGTTCGGTGGCTACCTGTCGGGTCCGCGGGTCATCGACGCCGACACCAAGGAGCGGATGAAGGCGATCCTCAAGGACATCCAGGACGGCACCTTCGTCAAGCGCCTGGTCGCCAACGTCGAGGGCGGCAACAAGGAGCTCGAGGGTCTGCGCAAGAAGAACGCCGAGCACCCCATCGAGGTCACCGGCGCCAAGCTGCGCGGCCTGATGAGCTGGGTCGACCGGCCGATCACCGAGACCGCGTAATCGTTGCGGCACAGAACGGCCCGGCACCTCGAGGTGCCGGGCCGTTCTGTTATCAAGTGCTGTATTGCTAGCTGCTGCCGAAGAAGATGCCGCGTGGCCAGCCCCAGTGGCCGTTGCCGTGCCAGCCGTTGTCGTGCCAGCCGTCGCAACGATCCCACTGGTTCCAATGGTTCCAGTCGTTGTCCCAGAAATCCCAGCCCCCGTTCCCGTGGCAATCCCTGGGGTGGTGGCGGACCTCGGTGATGGTGGGGGCGCCCGGCTCGGCCGACGCGGGTACGGCCAAGGCGGCCAGAGGTATTGCGGCGACCGCGCCTGCGACGGCCACTCGGGCCAGCATGCGTCCGGCCGCGGACTTGCGTGTGGTGGGCAACGTGAATCCTTTCACTCTGCGGCGAACCGCTCGTTCGCCATCTCCTCGCGGAGATTCCGTCCGCCTGAGCTGGGCGAAACGGGTCGGGGACAGGACGTGCCGTCGTCGTCGCCGGAATGCGACCCCCTGGTCATACCGCCGTGCGGGCGACCGCACGCCTACACTCTGCACCACTCGGGCCGAAAGGTCACTGCGCGATCGGCATTCGAGAAAAACTTTCAGTCTGAAGTACTACCCCTCTAGGGGGATTCCCCGAGTGCGCCGCCGGGGTTCAACCGGATCTAACGCATACCTGTTGGGGCGCAATCTTATCCGTCGGCACGTCCCGCCGCTGAGAACTCCCGTGCTTTCGGACCAGATGCGCCATGAAAGCAAATCCAGAGCAACTGGCCTCGAACGCGGGCCGCCTGGTGAGCGGCTTTCGACTCGTCGCGAGGTCGCTCGGGCCTTGCCACGCCGGTCGCGACGCGCCAAACTGGGCAAATGACGACTCCGTTCGCGGTGTCACCCGCACCGACCGCCGCTGAACTCGGACGTGCGGCGCGCAAACGGGTCTCGCGTTCCGCGCTCGGCGACTGGCGCCCTCCGGCCGACCGCATCGATCCGGTTACCATCCTGGAGCGTCAGGCCGCCACCCGAATCCCCGAGCTCGTCCCGATCCGCTACGCGCGCATGGCCGCCGCGCCGTTCCCGTTCCTGCGCGGTGCGCCCGCCATCATGGCCGCCGATCTGGCCGCGGCACCGAGCACCGGGCTGTCGGTACAACTGTGCGGCGACGCGCACCTGTCGAACTTCGGCCTGTTCGCCTCGCCGGAACGCTCGCTGGTGTTCGACCTGAACGATTTCGACGAGACCTTGCCCGGTCCGTTCGAATGGGATGTGAAGCGCTTGGTCGCCAGCGTCGCGGTCGCCATGCGCGCCAACGGCAACCCCGACAGAGACACGGAGCAGGCCGTGCTCGCCGCCGCCCGCGGCTACCGCGAATCGATGCTCCGGCTCGCCGCCCTCGACGGCATGGCGGTCTGGTACGAGCAGATCAACGCCGACACGGTCGCCGCGGTGATCCGCAACCCCAAGCGACGCAAGGGCGTCGAACGGACGCTGGAGGCGGCGCGCTCCCGCACCAGCCTGCAGGCGCTGGCGAAACTCACCGAGCCCGGCGTCGACGGTCTCCGGATCCGCCACCGCCCGCCGCTGCTGACGCCACTCGAAGACGAGCAGATGGAAGCGGTCGCGGCGGTATTCGCCGCCTATCGCCGCAGCCTGCCGGAGGAGCGCCGCGTTTTGCTCGACCGGCACCGGTTGGTCGACATCGCACGCAAGGTGGTCGGCGTCGGCAGCGTCGGAACCAGATGCTTCATCGCCCTGCTCCTCGACCGAGACACAGCCGGCCCGCTGTTCCTCCAGGTCAAAGAGGCCGAACCCTCGGTGCTGAGCAGGCATCTCGCGCCGAGCCAGTTCCGGCACCAGGGCCACCGGGTGGTCCACGGGCAGCGGCTCATGCAGGCCGCCAGCGATATCTTCCTCGGCTGGGCCACCGGCCCGGAGGGCCGCCATTACTACTGGCGCCAGTTGCGAGACATGAAGGGCTCCGCGGTGATCGAGGACATGTCCGACGCGGCGCTGACCGAGTACGCCGCGCTGTGTGGATACAGCCTGGCGCGCGCACACGCCCGCTCCGGCGATCGCGTCGCCATCGCCGCCTACCTCGGAACCGGTGACGCGTTCGACCGCGCGATGGTGGAGTTCGCCCTCGCGTACGCGGACCAGACCCTCGACGACCACCGGGCGCTGCTCGCCGCGATCGAGACCGGACGCGTCGTCGCCGCCGAGCCTGCAGCAAACCGCGATCCGAGCGCCGCCGGGGCGCGGACAAACCGATAGACTGGATCAATGACCGAAGGAACACCAGCTCAGCGCCTGCGTTGTGCGTTGGACATGTCCCAATTCGGCCTCGAGATGTATCGCGCTCGCATGCGACGCACCTTTCCGGGCGCCTCCGAGAGCGAGCTCGAGAAGAAGGTTCACGAGTGGCTCCTATCCCGCCCTGGCGCCCCCCTGGGTGACGCGCTCGGTCACTCGTCCACTCGCTTCGCGTGAACCCGCTCGAGGCGGCACTGCGTCGCGCGGCGACCGACATCGACAAGTTCGGCTACCGCTGGGCGCTTGTCGGCGGCTTCGCAGTCTCCGCCCGTTCGACTCCCCGGTTCACTCACGACATCGACCTGGCCGTCGCGGTTGCGGACGATAACGCAGCAGAATCCTTGGTGCGGCACCTGTTCGACAGCGGCTATGTCATGAACGCCTCGGTCGAACACGACAATGGCCGGCTGGCGACGATCCGCCTGCGGCGTACGTTCGACGGAGTACCAATTCTCGTCGATCTGCTGTTCGCCAGCTCGGGTATCGAATCGGAGATCGTCTCCGCCGCTGAAGAACTGGAGATCGTCGTAGACCTTGTCCTCCCGGTGGCAACAACAGGGCATCTCATCGCACTGAAACTACTTGCTCGTGATGATCTCACCCGACCACAAGACCTCGCCGACCTTCAAGGCCTGCTTTCTGCGGCAACCGAGGATGATGTGCGAGAAGCCCGGGCTGCGGTGCGTCTGATCACAGAACGCGGATATCATCGAGATCGAGACCTCGAAGCCGGCCTCGATTCACTCATCGTTGCTCGTTGACCTGCCGATCCATGAAGTCGAGCGGTTGCGCCGGCGGCTCCACACGGATGCCGACTGGCTCAGGAGCGCCACGGTAGACTTGCTACCGATGAGTAAGTTCTTTACGTCGGTCGATGAGGTGACCCGGCGTCTGACCGCGGCCGGTTACCTGCCGTCCCTGGACATCGCCACGGCCGTGTTCCTCGCCGGGCACCTCGGCAAGCCCTTGCTGATCGAGGGTCCCGCCGGCGTCGGCAAGACCGAGCTGGCCAAGGCCGTCGCCGCGGCGACCGAGGCCGAGCTGATCCGTCTGCAGTGCTATGAGGGCATCGACGAGGCGCGCGCTCTCTACGAGTGGAACCACGCCAAGCAGCTGCTGCGCATCACCGCCGCCGACAGCGAGGACTGGAACCGGACGCGCGATCACGTCTTCACCGAGGAGTTCCTGCTCGACCGCCCGCTGCTGGCCGCCATCCGCAACCCCGAACCCACCGTCCTGCTGATCGACGAACTCGACAAGGCCGACGTCGAACTCGAGGGCCTGCTGCTCGAGGTGCTCGGCGACTTCCAGGTCAGCATCCCCGAACTCGGCACCGTCACCGCGGTACGCAAGCCGTTCGTCATCGTCACCTCCAACGCCAACCGCGACCTGTCCGAGGCGCTGAAGCGGCGCTGCCTCTACCTGCACATCGACTACCCGACGGCGGAACTCGAGCGCGCGATCGTCCGGATGAAGGTGCCCGAGCTGGACGAGGCGCTCGGCGAGCCGGTGGTGCGGGTGGTCGGCGCGCTGCGCGAACTGCCGCTGCGCAAATCGCCGTCGATCGCCGAGACCGTCGACTGGGCAAAGACTCTCGTCGCGCTGGGGGCGCGGAACCTGACCAACGGGGTGGTGCGGTCGACGCTCGGCGTGTTGCTGAAGTATCAGTCGGACCATCGCGTCGCGGTCGAGCGCCTGGCGTTGTCGGAACCGGAGAGCGACCGGCGATGAACGGGTATGGCGGCAAAGTCGTTGTCCGACAACGTATGCACCCGGTCATAGGTCGAATCGCCCTCAGGGACTGGTGGTTCGTGGCGTCGATGAGCCGAGCCGGGACCTTCCGCGCGCCAGCGGCTGGTGGCGGCTCGCAGTGGAAAGGGCGGGCACGGTGAGTGCGTCCTCTCGGCATGATTTTCGGCCCGGGTCGGGCGAGACGCTCACTGACCGTCTCGTCGACTTCGTCGGTCTGCTGCGCGAACACGGCATCCACGCGGGTCCCAGCGAAACCGTCGACGCCGCGTCGGCGATCGTCGCGCTCGGCATCGACAACCGCGAACGCCTGCGTTCCGGTCTGGCCGCCTGCCTGCTCCGGCGCAACGGCCAGCGCGCCGTCTTCGACCAGCTCTTCGACCTCTACTTCTTGACTGCCGAACGACGAACGCTCGCAACGACTCCCGAATCCGTCGAGGAACTGCGCGAACGTCTCACCGCCGCGTTGGCCTCCGACGATCAGGCCGCCCTGGCCGAACTCGCCGCCCAAACCCTCACCGAGCTAGGCGGTTACGGCGGCGCGGGCGGCGCAGGCCAATCCTCTCGACCGGTCACCACCGCCTCCGGCGCGGGATGGTCCTCCTACCAGACCATGAAAGCCCTTCGCCCGGAAGAACTCCTGGATCGCGTCGTCGCCGGCATGGGCGGCGCGGGCGAACTCGACTCCGCCGTCCAGACCATCGAGGCGCAGCGCAGACTGCGCGCCTTCCGCAGCGCCGTCCAAACCCAGGCCCGCCTCCGCTCGGCCGACCTGCGCGGCACCGACTACATCGCACGTCGCGGCGTCGACACCGCCACCGACCGGATCGACTTCCTCGGCGCTCGCGAACAAGACCTCGCCGAAATGCGCCGCCTCGTCAACCCGTTGGCGCGCAAACTCGCCACCCGCCTCGCCGCCCGCCGCCGCAAGGCCGTGCGCGGCCAGATCGACATGCGCCGCACTCTGCGCCGCTCCATGGCCACCGGCGGCGTCCCCGTCGACCCAGTGCTGCGCGCACGCAAACACGGCCGCCCAGACCTCGTCGTCCTAGCCGACCTCTCCGGGTCCGTCACCGGCTTCGCCGAGTTCACCCTCCAACTCGTCCAAGCGCTGCAAGACCAATTCAGCAGAGTCCGCAGCTTCGGCTTCATCGACACCTGCGACGAGATCACCGGCTTCTTCACCCCCGGCGAACCACCCCAACCCGGCCTCGCCACCCGAATCACCCGCGAAGCCAACGTCTCCCGCTTCGGCAGCAGCAATTACGGCGAAGCTCTCCGCACCTTCGCCGACACCCACCTCGACACCCTCGGCCCCCGCACCTCCCTCCTCATCCTCGGCGACGCCCGCACCAACCGCACCGACCCCAACCTTCCTGCGCTGCAGGCGATGACGGACCGAGCGAAACACGCCCACTGGTTGAACCCCGAACCCTCCCGGTCCTGGGCCACGGGGGACTCCGCCGCGTTGACCTACGCGGACCACGTGACCATGCACGAATGCCGCAATGTGCGTCAGTTGACGGAAGTGATCAGCCGCCTCTTGCCTGCGTGAGGTCGAGCCTCGGCTCCGCCGTGGGTCTCTGTGATCGCGAGCTGGTCCTGCGGCTCAACTGATGCGCGATAGGTTCTTCCTGTAGTAGTCATGGCGCGCGTGGTCGTCCTGCCCGGTGAAAGCCCGGAACTTCCCGAGCTTGTAAGCCAACCCTGAGCTTCGCTCTTCTTTCAGAATCTCAAAGTCCTTACCCAGCAAGGTCATTCGTTCATCGACCTCGTGATCTTCGAGCTCGATTCCTGCCTTGCGGGCGATTTGAGCTGCAGTGAGGAATGTTTCATGCTCACGAAGCACGCGATAGATCGGATCGGCGAAGGAGATGTCTCGCGCAGCTGGTTCGCCTTCATGGCGCAGGGCACGCGCAATCGACAGCCCAAGGGCCTTCGCTACCGGGGGTGGGAAAGCATTTCCGATCTGGCGATACACGGCAGTTTTCCCACCCGCGAACCACCAGGCATATTCATGGCCTTCAGGCGGGTCCGTTTCGATCTCCGCAGCGTGCTCCGGGTTGCGGATCAGCAGCCACCCTTGCAGTCGTGCGACCATCTCGACGGTGAGTTTAGGGCCGAATTCGGTCATCGGGCGCGTCTTGTAGGGCGGTGCGGTGTCATGCACTCCATATGCATCTACGCCCAATTCGGCCCATGCACGCTTGGCACGTGTTGGTCCGAGGTCAGCACCGCCGTGCTTCTTCGAGCCACCAACGATCGTGGGCGCTATGTCATGGGCTTGTTCTGCCCATTCCTCGGCGCCCTCCCACCCCCTTGCTGCCATCAATGGAAGCAAAGTTTCACCGACTGTCTTCGCTTGACCTGTCGGTTCAGGCCAGTGGAAGTACTGGAAGTCGTCTTCTCGCATCGCGATCAATACGAACCGGGGGCGAAGCTGTGGCACACCGTAGTCAGAAGCCTGGATCAACCGCCACTCGCCTGTGTACCCGAACTGCCGAAGTCTGTCCAAGACGTGCTGACGGTAGCCGGCGAAGCGCGGCATGCTGAGACCTCGAACATTTTCGAGCAGCAGAGCACGCGGTTTCAGAACATCGACTTGCTCGACCGCCCAGGCGAAGAGGTCCCGCTCATCATCGGCCCCGAGCTGCTTGCCCGCAATCGAGAACGGGGGGCACGGGACGCCTCCGGCGAGAAGGTCGATCGGTCGACCACCGGGTCGGGACTCGGGCGCGTACGCCTTCGGATCGAATACATCCAGGCTGGCGACATCGCCCTCCGCAACCTTCCAATGCGGACGGTTGAGCTGGAGCGTCGCGACGGCAGTGGGGTCCAGTTCCACGGCAAGTTCGTGTTCGAAGCCCGCCAGCTCGAGTCCCAGAGCCTGCCCGCCTGCGCCGGCGCAGATCTCGATGACGCTGAGCTCACTCACCAGCAGGCCTTTCCGGAGTGTTGGACGGGTTGAACGGTGCGGGTCGCGTCGACGTATCTTTCCCTAAGGGAGATGTTGTCGCAGAATCAGGACCGGTATGACTGAACGTGGAGCGGCTGCCGCTCGGCTCCGTGCGCACGAACGCGGTACGTATCCCGCGCCACTGAACGCTGGCCGATCTCGGAACATGCAAGCAAACCGTAGATCGGATACGAAACCCGAGGTCACTCTCCGCAAGGCGCTTCACCACCTCGGCTACCGGTATCGCAAAGACTTCCGGCTCGATCTCGGCGCCGTCAAGGTGCGTCCGGACATCGTCTTCACCGCACGGAGGGTGGCTGTCTTCGTCGACGGCTGCTTTTGGCATGCCTGCCCCGAGCACGGACGGCAGCCGACCACCAACGAGTGGTACTGGGCGCCCAAGCTTCAGAGGAATATCGAGCGCGACCGTGCAGTCAAGAGTGCGCTGACCGAGGCCGGCTGGCGTGTTGTCCGCGTTTGGGAGCACGAAACTCTTCAGAGCGCGGTAGCCGCGGTAGTCGACGCACTCGAGAGCGGATCCGAACATGTGAGCGATGATATGGGATCGGTACCGGGTTGACGCTGGAGACGCTCCGTGCAGTTAAATGTCACGTATGGGGATGATGTTCGGGGTGGACCTGCTGGGGTGGCGACGTAGCACCAAGAAGAACAAGCTTGGATGGGCGTGGGTGCCCAATTCCGCTGATACTGACAACATCCCGAGCGTGAGGATGGCTGCCCACGTTCTGGAACGCCTCGGTCAGCCGAATCCGAATAAGAACGGGATCGCACCCATCGAACCGCCTCCGAACCCGGGAGCGCTACTGGAAACCCAGGTTGCGGCGGACCTGGCGACTGCGTTGCCCGCCCTCGATCCGCGACGTGACTGGGAAGTCACTCGGGGCCGAAGCATCGTTCATTACGCTCAGTACCAACATCTGGCAGGTATCGATGCCGCGATAGCACAGGATCCGAATCTTCGGGTCACGCTGGGAACGGACTACCTGATCACGCCAGATGTGCTGGTAGGGCTGCGCGGCACGCCGACACAGTCGGAACACCCGTGGCTACACGCGGCCCTGGCCTGCAAGTGGACGATCCGGTCCGATCGAGTCCAGAACATCCGCCATGAGAACAGCAACATGATCCGGCATCGCCGTGGACGCTTGCCTCATCTCGTGACGGTCACCGCAGAACCTCTTCCGACCAGACTCGCGTCGATCGCTCGCGGCACAGGGGAAGTAGACGCTACGTATCACATCGCCTACGAAGCGACGGCCGAAGCGGTGGCAGTCTTCGGCACCCCGGAGCAAAAGAACGCGTGGTCCGAGGTGACCGGTCAAGGGCGTCTCCTGGACTACCAAACGTTGGCGCAATCGTTGGTGGATTGGTAGTTGCCTCCGCGATTAGGTCAACGGGGCGGGCGCGTCCAGATGACGCAGAAGCGCACGCACATCAGCGGTGTCCATTCCGGCGCCCGCCGGGGGCTCTTCCTGGAGGTCGGCGAGCTGCTGTACGCCTGGGTCGTCGAGGATGCGGCCCATGAACTCCAGCTTCTCGTCCAGCCGCAGACGCACCACCTCATCGATAGTGCCCCGCGTCGCGAGGACAGTCACTCTTGTCTCGGTGCCGGGGGCCAGGCCGAGGCGATGAATGCGGTCCAGACTTTGCAGAAACCTACCGGCCATGAAGTCGCGGTCAACGTAGACGGCATCATGGCACACCTGGTGAAGGCTGATCCCTTCGCCGAGGGTTGCCGGATTGGAGATCAGAACGTGGCAGCCAGGATCCTGACGAAACCGGCGTAGCTGCTCGTCACGATCGGGCGTCCCTCCGTAGACCACGGCTGGGCTGTATCCGCCCAGCAGTTTCTCCAGAGTCGTGAGACTGCGGACGAACGTCGTCCAGACCAGAGTCTTCCGTCCCTCGACCGCGTTGTCGGCGACAATCTTCAGAGTCTCTTGATACTTCGGTGAGAGCTCATAACGCGGGAGGTGGCGCAGGAGCTCGTAGAGGTTATCGCCTGGGGAAGGTTCCAACGGCGGGACCTGGTATTCGAGCGGTTCGTACTGGCTTGCGCCTTCCAGAAGCAACGCTGGGCTAGTGGCAGCCATCAGCAGCCGCAGCATGGCCCGGCCTAGAGCTTCGATGTTGTCCCGTGAGCCTTCTGCGCGAGCCGAGAAGTTGCCCTTCAGCGCTTCATAAACTTCCGCATGGAGTGGCGGCATGTCCAGGTAGCGGACTTTAGGTTCGAACGGAGGGAGGCCGAGCTCCTGCTTGGTCGTACGAGTGAACAGCGGTCGCAGCACTGAGCTGGCGTAAGCCAGGTCGCCTCCACCGACGGCTTCGTTCACCACGCGCTTGCCGTGGCCCGGCCATACGAACGACAGCAGATTCTCCAGGTCTTTCGCCCCGTTGGGTGCCGGAGTACCGGTCAAGATCAGTCTCCGGTCCGCAAGCGGGCCGAGCGCAAGGCATGCGGAGCCATAAGTTCCGCTCGCCCCCAGCTTCATACGGTGGGCCTCGTCCAACACAACCATCGAGGGCGCTGACCGCAGCCAGGCGGCCAGGTCACCCAGGCAACGGTCGAGCCGCTCATAGTTGACGATGCGTACTTCCGCGAGAGGGTCGTCGGATTGTCCTGTCACAGCGGTACGGAGCGGTTCCTTGAAGCAGATCGAGCTCTCGTACTCCCACGATTCATATGCGGACTTCGGCCCAACGACAAGGAGCCGCTGTGCGTTTCGGCTCGCGCGCATCACGGCGTAGACCGCCAGTGCGACGCGAGTCTTGCCGGCGCCGGGGACACTGAAGTTGGCGCCGTGCCGCAGCGAGAGCAATCGTGCGATATCGCGTTGCTGGAATGACGTGAGATCCGCGATCCAATCCGAGCCCAGCAGTCCGACTATCTCATGAGGCTGGACCGTGTCTCCAGCGTTGTCGGAGGGAGCCTGGTCGAGGCTGCGCTGGACCGTATCGGCATCGTCCAGAACGCCGTTGACGAGCGCCATCAGATCCGTGTCCCAGTCGACGCCGGAGTGCGTCCAGGTCGCAAGCTCGCTCAAGTTGACGAGGAAGTCGTCTAGATCGATCTCCGCGGACAACGGACTGCGCTGGCCCCCTGGCGCGATCCGTGCGGTCAGCCGGGCGAAATCCTCTTGAAAAGCCGCCAAGGCGCGCAGCTCTACACGCGTGCGTGTGACGTCGAAGCCCAGCCGCAGCGAGACGTTTGCCTCGGGACCACTCATGACTGCGGCTGCTTCACATCCACCGCGGCGATCAGCCAGGCCACACCATTCCCAGGAAGGTCGATACTGCGCTGCGCTTCGATTGCCAGTTTGCTCAGGACGCTTCGCAGCCGATCAACGGAGTCATCGAACGCTCCCTCATCGAGGCTTGAATTACCCCGGGACATCACGAGATCCGTGATGGCCTGCTCGAGGTCTTTGCAGGCGTCATTGATCCGATCCGGAGCGGCCAAGCGCTTCTTTCGCAATCGAGCGTCGCGGCCGGCAGTCTCGATGGCGTCGTTGAATGCCTCTTTGTACGAAGCGATAACTGCTGCCGCAGCAGACTGTTCGGCAGGAGTGGCCGACTCGCTGACTGCCTCGACGGCCTTCGCCTTGAGCAGCACATCCGTTACGGCGCGAGCCGCCGTAACGTTTGCTCCTGCCGCCTTGACCGTCCGGTTCAGACCGGGAATCGCCACAGTAGACGGAACTGCTTCCTCGGTTGTCTTGAATTCGTCAGGCAAGGTCTTATCCAGATAGCGACTTTGGAAATCGGCGTCTATGTAGCGGACATCGGTCTTCGAGAAGTCGAGCACGATCGCGGCCAGCCGTGCCTCCTTGATCAGGTCCGCCTGCTCTTTGCTTTTGGCAGTAAGACAGGCTCGGTAGAGCTCGGCGAGTTTCTCTTGAGACCGCTCGAGGTCCATGAGGCGCAGCGACGCCCCGCCGGTGGTTTCACTGCGCTGGATCAGGTCGCGGAGTTGTGCGAGCACCCAAAGGTCGCGCTGGCAGGATTTCGTGTCGGTGTGAAAAGCCTTGGCAATTACCGACAGGTCTCGATCAAGTTGGACATGCTGCTCCTCAATAGCCAGCAGCCTGTTGATGTAGGAGTAGTCCCGCCGCCGATCCGGACGCAGCTGCAGGGAAAGTTCCAGATCATTGATGTCCTCCCAGGTGCAGGACTCAGGCAGCACGCCGACGCGCATGTTCGGGGTGGCCTTGAGTTCCCGGAGCGCCGCACAGCGAGTGTTGCCGTTGACAAGGATTCCATCGCGAGTGATCAGGCCGGGCTCGTTCTGCTTATGTTCTTCGAGGCTCTTCTTCAGTTTTTCGAAGGCAGGGTCCCGGTGGTTGGGTTCCGAAGGCTCGATTGTCAGCAGATGCCGCAGGTAGTCCTGGCTTTCTGGGCTCCAGGGATCTTCATCGAGAGCATTGTCACGATCCGGATCGAGGCTGCGTTGCGCGCGGATCCGATGTGTACCGGGGTTGTACAAGAGATCATCCAACGGCATGCTGATGACCTCGACATGCAATGGTTCACCACGCCACTCCACTCTGAGGGTCTCCGCGACTCCGTTGTTCGCGTGCAGCTCCTTCAGTCGCTGCTCGACCTTCGAGCGGGTAGCAGCAGCGTTCGGGGGGAACCCGAAATCGTTTAACATGTCTGGATTCTCCTAGAAAAGGACTGGAGTGCGGGCCGTCGTGATCGAGTAGTGCGGCCGCGAGACGCCCCGCAGTAGGACATCGAAGCTTGAAACTAGGCCAGGGCGTCGCGGACCTTGTCCCTGGAGTCCGCCGGCAGCGTCCGGTAGGCCGCCCACAGCTCCTCTGTCTCGCTGAAGCTGCGGGCATCCTGATCAACCCACGCCGCCAGCATCTTCCGCTCGTAAATAGGCAGGCGGCCGATTCGGGCCAAGACATCGTCCAGGTCTGCAACCAGATCGCGGCCTCCGATGCGGCAGCGGTTGCACTCGATCACGAGTTGCACGCTGATCTCGCCGGAGGGCATCCGGACCGAGCGGCGGGCGACGTCCAGCTGAGAAGCGACATATGTGCCGGCGTACTGCTCGCCGGGGCCGATTCCGCATGAGCGGCATTTGTGACCGTCCTGCGTCATCAGCGTGTGCCGCTCAGCGGCAGTAACGGTGACGCCGGTCTTCTTCGTCGCTTTGCCCGGCTCCCACACAGCGACACCCTGAGTTACGAACCGCTGCTCATGTGTTCCCAGGGTAGGGTCCTCACGGTTGGTGTCGATACGCCACCCGAAGTCACGCAAGTCACGCATCCGGCGGTCGATCTGAGACGTGTTCGGGAAGGCCTCGCGGAGCTGGGACTTCGTGAACAGCTCACCGACGCCAACCTCCTGGACAAGCCAGAGCGCCGCGCGCTTCATGGTGCCGAACTTTGGGTCTGCCCAGGACGGCATGGTCATGTGGGATCCACCTTTCGGGTAAAGAGCGAAGTCAGAGCAGGGCCACTCGCGGATAGTGCCCGGCAGCAGTCTGTTGGCTACATCGTCAACTGAACATCAACGAATCGAGATTGGGAAGTGCTGTCTGTCCCGAGATTCGGAGCCATGAGATGTAAAAATCGGGACAGCGGGCTACTGCGCATTCGGCTCTCGAGACGGACAATGACTTGATTGATTCAGTCGATTCTGATGGGGGAGAACGGTTTGCCGCCGCGTGGAAAGTTCGCAGACCTCGGTCCCGGCCTGTCACCTGAGTGGGAAGAATTTACAGGAGAACTACGCAATCTGATCCGCTGCATCGACCTCTCGTACCGAGAGATCGCAAAGCGTGCCTATACAACCAAGAACGTGTTGTCGAGCCTGGTGAGCGGGAAGCGCAAGCGTGCACCCGAGGAGCAGTTGTTGAAGGCGCTCCACGATCTCGCGGTGGCGCGTGTCGGCGCCGATGGGATCCTGCCTTGGGAAGATTTCAATAGCCTCAGACAGGCCCTTACACCGCTAGCGACTACGAATGAAGGGCCTCAGCCTGTCCTGGCATGTCCTGACTGCGGCGCGCCTGTCCTCTTGGACCACGTGATGGTTGCAGATAGGCCGGCTGAATCCCTTGCCGCGATCACGGCGGATGTTGTGCCGGTCCCCCGTCCAGGAGGGGACCGGCACAACAGTCGAGCCGTAGATGTGAGCTGGCCGCCCGCGCAAAACCTCGCTGTGTACATCACCGCTGGAAACTATGAGCGCGCCAACGGCTTGATCCGCCATGTAGGTTCGGAGGCGATCCCCACTGATGCGGCCGACGCAGTGGTCTCGTGTCGCGATTTGGGCATGCTCGAAGCTACTGACGCGATCATCAGCTATGCCGCCGGCAGGGAGTCAAAGGACGATGTGCTGCACATTGTTCACCTACTGATCCAGCGGAACCGGCGCGACGACGCGGAGACCCTCGTGGAGCGCGCAGTCGCCAACTGACGCAGGTCATTCAAGGCTGCGCGATATCTCGTTGGCGTTTCGCGATGTTCTGGTCGTATCGAAATGGCGATCAATTCGGCCGCGGTGGGTCGGCTCGTGGACGATCGGCTTCCATCGAGGCTATATCGTGATCGTCTCGTCGGCACGACAGGTAACTGCTGGCGCAGGCGCTAACTCATCGGCTTGCGGACAGGAAACCCTTATGAGCCCGGTCACCAGCAGGTGCAATACTTATCGGCGTTCTGCCCTTGCGGTCCGAGCCCATAGTGCGTCCACCATCTCTGCTGGAACGCGGGTCGTGAAGTGAACGCGGGCACGGCAAGCAGCCGCAGCCGGGCAACCTCTTGCTGCCTGAGCATCCGCATGCGAGCTGGAGTTGGGTAAGGGCTCGTCAACGCCCCGCGTGTTTGAACTGCCACGCAGCCACCCCCAACACCGCGATCCCCACCACCAACGTCCCCAACCCGCCCATCATCAACCGCACCGTGATCCGGTGCAGCCGTTCGTATCTCTGCCGGTTCTCGAAGAACTTGTCGGTGGGAAGTGCGTCGCCGATGAAGCAGGATTCGGAGGCTTTGCTGGCTCGGGCGGCCAGGGAGTCGGCTATGCCGCCTGCGGTGAGGGCGAGGATGGCGGTGGCGATGCAGGTGAGGGAGACAGCGGTGAGCGCGATCTGGAACATTGGGACCCCCAGTTGTGCGTGTCGCCGGTGTGCGCGGCGGCTGTTGTGCTGAGTACCAACAGTTTGCCGGTGGGGTCCGACAGGTTCGGCTGACGTTTCTCGATCGTTGTGCCCGGTGTCTCCCTGATGTGTGAGCAGGACTCAGCGGCGTACTTCGCTGAGCGCGACGGGGCGGCGCTCGATGCGGGAGCGTTCGCAGGCTTCCGCGATGTAGGAGGCTTCGAGCGCGTCGGCAACCGTGCAGGGGTTGGGGGTGGAGCCGGTGGCGACGGTGACGAAGGTGGCGAGTTCTTCGGTGTAGGCGCGGCGGAACCGTTCCATGAAGCCGGGATACGCGGGGTAGGGCGAGGCGGGGTGAGCGGGTTCGACCGAGCGCAGCGGAGCGCGGTCGTCGAGGCCGACTATGGCGTTGCCGCGCGAGCCGAGGACTTCGAGGCGGACGTCGTAGCCCGCACCGTTGTAGCGGCTCAGGTTCACGGTGGCGATGGTGCCGTCGTCGAGCCTGAGCAGGGCGGCACCGGTGTCGATATCGCCTGCGGCGGTGAATAATTCGTCGCCGCGATTGGCGCCATGCGCGTAGACCTCGGTGACTTCGCGGCCGGTGACCCAGCGGATGATGTCGAAATCGTGGACGCCGCAGTCGCGGAACAGTCCGCCGGAGCGGCGGATGTAGTCGGCGGGCGGCGGCGCCGGATCCAGCGTGGTGGCCCGCAGACTGTGCAGCCAGCCGAGTTCGCCGCTCGCGACGGCCGCGCGGGCGGCGCGGTACCCGGCGTCGAAGCGGCGTTGGAAGCCGATCTGCACGGGGACGCCGGCGCCGCGCAGGCGGTCGAGAACGGCCAGGGTGCCGTCGATGTCGGCCGCGACGGGCTTTTCGCAGAAGACGGGGATGCCGCGGTCGACCGCGGCGGCGATCAGCGCGGGATGGGAGTCGGTGGCGGTGGCGACGACGAGGCCGGTGAGGCCGGCGGTCAGTAGCGTTTGGATGTCGGGGACGGCTTCGATGCCGAGCTTGGCCGCCGCTGCGTGCGCGCGGGTGGTGTCGATGTCGGCGACCAGGACGCGATCGACCCCGGGAAGCTCGTGCAGTGTTTCGGCGTGCGCGGTGCCGATGCGGCCGGTTCCCGCGAGGCCCAGCGTGACGGTGGTGCTCATCGATCCTCCTGGTCAGTAAGAATTCGATTGCATGCCTGGGTATTTCGATCCGGGTGCGGAGGTGGTGCCACGGACGACGAGCTGGGGCTCCAACCTGCGGCGGACGGGATCTGTGCGGTCACCGCGCAGACGTTCGGCCAGAGCCTCGACGGCGAGGCCGCCCATCCGGACGCGCGGCTGGTCGATGGTGGTGAGCGAGATGTGGCGCAGCGCGGCCAGCGACGTGTTGTCGTAGCCGACGACCGAGACGTCGTCCGGTACTCGCAGCCCGGCTTCCTCCAGCGCCGACATCGCGCCCACGGCGTTGAAATCGTTGCCGCACACCAGCGCGGTGGGAAAAGCACTGGGGGAGAAAATCTTCAGCAGTTTGCGCACGCCTTCCATGCCCGCCGAGTCGGTGTGCTCGCTGGAGATGATCATCGGCTCCAAGCCGTGCCGCGCCATGGCGATTCGGTAGCCGCGGCGGCGGGCGGCGGCGGTGAAGGCGGCGCCGCCGTCCAGGTGCACGATTCGGCTGTGGCCGAGGGAAACCAGGTGGTCGACGGCCAGCGCTCCGCCGATCTCGCCGTCGTCGTTGACGGTGTCGACACCCGCGATGGTGGAGCCGCGGGAAACCAGAACGATCGGAACCTGTTGTGCCGCTTGGCGAATCGCGGCTGCCGGTAGGACAGGGGAGAGCAGGATGACCCCGCCGGGGCGGAACGACAGCAGGCTCTCCAGCGCGGTGCGCTCGCGGGTGGCGCTGCGCCGGCCGGTGTTGAGGATCAATTCGAGCCCCGACCGTTGCGCGACGGCGTCCATGCCCTCCACGACGTCGGCGAAGAAGGCGTTGCGTAGATCGGAGACGAGGACGCCGACGATATTGGAGGTGCGGCTGGCCAGCGATCTGGCCATGATGTGCGGCTGATAGCCGAGGTCGCGCGCGGCCTCGAGCACCGCGCGGCGGCGGTGCTCGCTGACCTTGGGCGAATCACGCATGACGAGCGATACCAGCGCTCGCGAGACGCCGGCGCGGGCGGCGACGTCCTCCATCGTCGGTCGCGCCATCTCGCCTCCGTCCGCCGTCTCGGGGGGTGCGGCTCCCGGCCGTCGAACGCGCTGTGCAGGGTGCCGGATCGGACGTTACACGCGTTGGAGCGCTCCAACAATAGAGCGCTCCAACCTGCGCCCGACCGGCCATCGCGCCGCGCGAAGTTGTCGTGTCGTGCAACGAAATACGAGGTCGGGATATGGAAACGCGGCCGGGTCGCACCCTTGACACACTGTGGCCCGCGTTACATAGTTGGAGCGCTCCAAAGCGAGGGCACCTGTTCACCTCGAAGGCCGGAGAGTGCGATGACCGAACCTCTCTACGCGCTGCGTATCGCGGCCGCGCCGATCTCCTGGGGCGTGTGCGAAGTCCCCGGCTGGGGCCATGTGCTCGACGCACCCACCGTGCTGGCCGAGATGGCGCGACTCGGCATCACCGCGACCGAGCTCGGCCCGCCCGGCTACCTTCCGGACGACCCGGCCGCGCTGCGCGCGCTGCTCGACGGCTTCGGCCTCCGCGCTGTCGGCGGATTCCTCGCGCTGCCGCTGCACCGTGCGCCCGAGCGCGCGCTCGCGGCGGCGCGGCACGCGGCGGAACTGTTCGCCGCGACCGGCGCCGAGGTGTTGGTGCTGGCGGCCGCCACCGGATTGGACGGCTACGACCTCCGCCCCCGGCTGAACGCGTCCGGGTGGCGGACGCTGTTGGACACAGCTGCGGCCATTCGCGAGATCGCCGCGGCGCACGGCCTGCGAACCGCGGTGCATCCGCACGTCGGCACGCAGGTGCAGACCGAGGACGAAGTCGAACGATTCCTCGCCGACTCCGATCTCGATCTCTGCCTCGACACCGGCCACCTGCTCATCGGCGGAACCGACCCGGTCGGCCTGGCCCGGCGGTATCCGCACCGCATCGGCCACGTCCACCTCAAGGACGTCCGCGCCGAGCTCGCGGCCGAAGTGCGAAGTGGCGCAGCAGAATACAGCGAGGCGGTGCGCCGCGGACTGTATGCGCCGCTCGGCGCGGGCGGCGTCGACATCGCCGCGCTGGTGCGCGCCGTCCACGCGGCCGGTTACCGCGGCTGGTTCGTCATCGAACAGGACACGGCGCTGCGGCCGACCGATCCGGTGGAGTCGGCGAGCCGTGACGCGCAACGCAGTCTGCGCTATCTCGCCGATCTGGGTGTCGCCTCGACGTCGGCGCGGATGTAGGAGGCGCAGATGGCGGGCGGAGCCGAATCGGACGCGCTGCGACACGAATTGGCGCGGGTGGTCGGTTCGTGACCGCGGCCGCCGGGGCGGGCACGACGGAGGCGCTGACCATCGGCCGCGTCGGCGTCGACCTCTACCCGGAGCAGAGCGGTGTACCGCTAGCCGAGGTTCGCACCTTCGCGAAGTCGTTGGGCGGCACCGCGACCAACGTCGCCGTGGCCGCCGCGCGCCTCGGCCGTCGCACGGCGGTCCTCACCAAGGTCGGTCCGGATGGCTTCGGCGCCTACGTGCGCGCGGCGCTCACCGAGTTCGGCGTGGCAGCGGACTTCGTCGGCACCGCGCCGAATCTGCTGACACCCGTGGTCTTCTGCGAGCTGAATCCGCCCGCCGACCCGCCGCTGCTGTTCTATCGCGCCCCGATCGCGCCCGACCTCACCCTGACCCCCGACGACGTGCCGTGGGATCTCATCGATTCGGTTCCGCTGCTGTGGGTCACCGGCACCGGCGTGAGCGCCGAACCCGCCCGCGGCACCCAGCGCGCGATCCTGGAGCGGCGCGCCCGGCGGGGGCACACGGTGCTCGACCTGGACTACCGGCCGATGTTCTGGCCCGACGAGGCGACCGCGCGCACCGAGATCGGCGGGTTGATCGACCACGTGAACGTCGTCGTCGGCAACCGCACCGAGGTCGGCGTGGCGGTCGGCTCCACCGATCCGGACGAAGCGGCCGATCGGCTGCTGGCGCGCGGTGTCCGGCTGGCGGTGATCAAGCGCGGGGCCGAGGGCGTGTTCGTGGCCACCGCCGACGGGCGCTGGACCGTGCCGCCGTGCCCGGTGACGGTGGTGTGCGGGCTCGGCGCGGGCGACGCTTTCGGCGGCGCGCTGGTTCACGGGCTGCTCGCGGGCTGGGACCCGCACCGGATCGCCGCCTACGCCAACGCGGCGGGTGCGCTGGTCGCGTCCCGGCTGGCCTGCGCGGACGCCATGCCGACGGCGGCGCAGATCGAGGAGCTGCTGTGCCGATAACCGTCCCGTACCTGACCGACGACCGCTGGGCCGAGCTGCTGCGAATGCGAGCCAAGGACCCGGCGGCCGTGGAGCGGGCCTACGCCAAGCGGGTTCGGCGCGCGAGCGTGTTGTCGGACCGCGAGACGCTGTTCCTGGTGGCCGCCGACCATCCCGCCCGCGGCGCGCTGGGCGTCGGCTCGGACCGCACCGCGATGGCGGACCGGCGCGCGCTCTTGGAGCGGCTGCTGATCGCGTTGGCCAACCCCGCGGTGGACGGCGTGCTCGGCTCGCCCGACGTGGTCGAGGAACTGCTGCTGCTCGACGCGCTCGACGACAAGGTGGTGATCGGCTCGATGAACCGCGGCGGCCTGGCGGGCGCGGAGTGGGAGATCGACGACCGGTTCACCGGTTACGACGCCGACGCCCTCGTCCGCTGCCGCCTCGACGGCGGAAAAATGCTGCTGCGCCTGGTCGATTCGGATCCCGGTACGGTGCCCACGTTGCACGCCTGCGCGCAGGCGGTCTCCGAACTGGCGGCGCACGGCCTGATGGCGATGGTGGAACCGCTGCCGTATCACCGCGACGACTCCGGCGCGCTGGTGATGAGCAAGGACGCGCCCTCGCTGGCGCGGGCGATCACGGTCGCCTCGGGTCTCGGCGTCACCTCCGCCTATACCTGGCTGAAAATTCCAGCGCCCGAGGACAGTTCGGTGCTGGACGCCACGACGCTGCCGGTGGTGGTGCTCGGCGGCGCGCCCTCCGAAGATCCCGCGGCCGACCTGGCGACCTGGGGCGACGCCCTGCACCACGACGTGGTGCGCGGTCTGGTGGTCGGGCGCACCCTGCTGTATCCGCCGGACGGCGATGTCGCCGCCGCCGTCGACGCCGCGGCCCGCATGCTGAAGGCGTCCCGATGACGAAGGAGTCCCGATGACATTGCATCGTCCGGCCGGGACACTGGCCGACGGCCGAGATCCGATCCGGTTGACCGCCGAGGACGCCGGGTGGCGCTACACCGGCCTGCGCGTGATAGCGGTCGCGCCGGGCGAGACAAGAACGCTGGCCACCGGCGAGTACGAGGCATTCGTCCTGCCGCTCTCCGGCTCGTGCGTGGTCCGCGCCGACGGAATCGTCCTCGAATTGGCAGGTCGCGCTTCCGTTTTCGACCGTGTGACGGACTTCGCGTACGTGCCGCGCGACGCCGAAGCGGAGATCTCCAGCGCCGACGGCGCGCTGCTCGCCATGCCGATGGCCAAGTGCACGCGGCGGCTCGTGCCGAGATACGGTCCGGCCGAGGATGTTCCGATCGAAATCAGGGGTGCCGGCCGGGCCACGAGGCAGGTCACCAACTTCGGCGTGCCGGGTGTATGGGAGCACGCGGACAAGCTCAACGCCTGCGAAGTGATCACGCCCGACGGCAATTGGTCGTCGTATCCGCCGCACAAGCACGACGCGGCGAGCGAGTGCGAGGTGGTCAACGAGGAGATCTACTACTTCCGCATCGCGGGCCGCGACGGCTTCACGCCATCCCGCGAAGGCTTCGGACTGCACCGCACCTACACCGCCGACGGCGCGGTGGACGAGAATGCGGCGGTGCGCGACGGCGACGTCTTCCTGATACCCCGCGGCTACCACGGGCCCTGTGTCGCCGCGCCCGGCTATCCCATGTACTACCTCAATGTGCTGGCCGGTCCGGCGCCCGAACGGTCGATGGCCTTCTGCGACGATCCGGCGCACGCCTGGGTCCGGGACGGCTGGGCGGGGGAGCCGACCGACCCGCGCTGCCCGGTCACCGGCCAGGAAGGACGGTCGTCATGGAGCTGACCACCGCCCAGGCCCTGGTGGCCTGGCTCGTCGCACAGCGCTCGGAGACGCTGGACGGCGCGGAGGTGCCGCTCTTCCCGGCCGCCTTCGCGATCTTCGGACACGGCAACGTGCTCGGCCTCGGCACCGCGCTGCACGAGCGCCGCGACGAACTGCCCGTCTGGCGGGGACACACCGAGCAGGGGATGGCACTGGCCGCGGTCGGGTATGCCAAGGCCACCCAACGGCGTCAGGTCGGCGTCGCCACGTCCTCCATAGGTCCCGGCGCGCTGAACATGGTCACCGCGGCCGGGGTCGCCCACGCGAATCGGCTGCCGCTGCTGCTGCTCCCCGGCGACACCTTCACCGGACGCGCTCCCGACCCGGTGCTGCAACAGGTGGAGCACTTCGGGGACGCGACGGCGACCGTGAACGACGCCTTCCGCGCGGTGAGCCGATACTTCGACCGGATCACCAGGCCCGAACAGCTGATGGCGACGTTGCCGCAGGTGGCGCGGGTGCTGACCGATCCAGCCGACGCCGGACCTGTCACCCTGGCGCTGCCCCAGGACGTGCAGGCCGAGACCTTCGACTTCCCGGACGCGCTGTTCGCTCCGGTACTGCATCACGTGCCGCGGCCGCGTCCCGACCTGCGCGCACTGCGCGAGGCCGCCGCCGTCCTGAGCACCGCGCGGCGGCCGCTGCTGATCGTCGGCGGTGGTGTGCGCTACTCCGGGGCGGGCCCGCAGGCGGTGGAATTCGCCGAGCGGCACGGGATTCCGATCACCGAGACCACCGCGGGACGGACCCTGGTGCCGCACGATCACCCGCTACACGCGGGACCGCTCGGCATCACCGGCTCGGCGTCGGCCAACGCCCTCGCCGCCGATGCGGATCTGGTGCTCGCCGTGGGTACCCGGCTGCAGGATTTCACCACCGCCTCGTGGACGGTCTTCGCGCCCGACGTCCGCCTGGTCACCGTCAACGTGGCCCGCTTCGACGCGGTGAAGCACGGGGCGCTGTCGATCGTCGGCGATGCGGCGGCCAGCTTGACCGAGCTGGACGAGCAGCTGTCGGGGTGGACCGCTCCCGCGGACTGGTCGGGGCGCGCGGCGGTGCTGCGCGAGACCTGGGACGCGGGAATCGACAAGCTGCGCGCGCCGACGCCGGGGACGCCCAGCTACGCGCAGGTGGTCGGCATCGTCAACGAACTCTCGACGCCGGAGGACTACGTCATGACCGCTTCCGGCGGGCTGCCCGGCGAGTTGATCGGCGGCTGGCGCGCCGCGGGAGGAGCGCCGAGCATGGATGTCGAGTATGGATTCTCCTGTATGGGTTACGAGCTCGCCGGCGCGTGGGGCGCCGCCATGGCGCACCGGCCAGGTCTGGTCACCACACTGCTCGGCGACGGCTCCTATCTGATGTTGAATTCGGAGCTGTTCTCGGCGGCCTTCGCCGGGCATCCGTTCGTCGCCGTGGTGTGCGACAACGACGGCTACGCGGTGATCGCGCGCCTCCAGGAAGGGCAGGGCGGCGCGGCGTTCAACAATCAGTACCCGGACTGCCGGACCACCCTTGTCGACCCGCCGCGGGTCGATTTCGCGGCGCACGCGGCGGCGCTCGGTTGCTCGATATTCGCTGTGAGCAGTACCGACCAGTTTCGAACCGCCTACGCGGAAGCCAGGGCGGCCGCGGTCACGACGTCCCGTCCCGCGGTCGTCGTGGTGCGCACGCGGGCGGGCGACTGGACCGACGCGGGTGCGTGGTGGGAAGTCGGTGTACCGCAATACCTTTCCGGTCGCGGCGGTTACGAGACGAACAAGCCCGTTCAGCTACGCTATGCGCGCGGGCGGTGACAACTGCGGGCGATCGCCCGCACCCGTCGAGACGCCGACCGGTTCGCTGGGCGGTCGATGGGAGGTTTGTGAGACGCCGACCGCGGGATTCGTTGAATAGCTCACAGTAGGCGGTGCCGAATGTGGAGAAATTCGTCGGATGATGGCATTGTGGATCTACGAGACCGGGGTGTCTATGCAAGTCCCTGGCTCGTCAACAGAAAGTATGAAATGGCTCAAGGCATTGTTAAGTGGTTCAACAGCGAGAAGGGCTTCGGCTTCATTGCACAGGACGGCGGCGGTCCCGACGTCTTCGTGCACTACTCGGCTGTGAGCGGCTCGGGTTTCCGGTCCCTCGATGAGGGGCAGCGCGTGGAGTTCGAGATCGGCCAGGGACAGAAGGGTCCGCAGGCCCAGGACGTCCGCGTCGTCGCCTGATTCGACACGCACTTCGAGGCTCCGCACCGGTTCGGTGCGGGGCCTCTCGTCGTTTCGGGCCAGGTGAGGACCCCGCGACCGCCTGCTGATGGACCGATCGGCCTCGGCCGGTGTACCCTTCCCCGGTTCTGCGCGTTCGGAGAAGGTACGGCGTATGGCCCAGGGCACAGTGATGTGGTTCGACACCGAAAAGGGTTTCGGTTTCATCGCCCAAGACGATGGTGGCAAGGACGTGTTCGTGGATTACCTGGACCTGGAGGGTTCGGGGTTCCGGTCCTTGGTGGCCGGGCAGCGGGTGGAGTTCCAGCTGCGCCAGAGCAAGTCCGGTCCGGAAGCGATCGGCGTGCGCGTCATCGGCTGAAAGTGCCCGCCTTCCTACGCGGCTCATCGACGAACTTCGTCCGGTCGTGTCTACCGGACCGACAGTGCTTGCGCGCGGAAGAACTCCGCGGTCAGCGCCCGGACGCGCTTCGGATCCTCGGGTGTGGTGCGTGGGAAAGCGTCGGCGGCGCAGTCGAATTCACTCGCGATGAAGGCGGCTATCGGCGCAGGCACGGCTCCGCTGCCCATTTCCCTTGTCCGCGACTTGAGTTCGGTGAGGTCGGACACGGCCGCGACCAAATCGGCGGGCAGCTCGCACTGCGCCAGCATCGTCGGCAGATGCATCGGGGCCACCGCCGCCTCGGGATGCTCGCGCAGCCACCGCAGCGCCATCGCCGGGCGCAGTGAGTAGAAGACCTTCTTCAGGGATCGGTTGCGGTCGAACAGGTCCCACTGTCGCGTGCCCAGATGCAGGTAGTGCCGCGCCACCTTGTCGCGAGCGGCGACCTGCTCTGCCAGCTCGCGCAGCTCGGCGCGGAATCGCTCGTCGCCGCGGTACACGATCGGCGACATCAGCCATTCGATCAGCACCGCGTTGCCGTTGACGAGCAGGCGTAGCGCCTTGCCGAGATCCCAGCCGTTCACATCGAGCAAGCCGATCAGCGGCGTCTCGATCACATCGCGCGTGCGCCACGGCGACAGGTAGGTGTCCAGCTCCGCCACGTACACGAAGCGGCAGTCGTAGTCGGAGTCCGGCGACGGGAAACCCCATGCACGGCTGCCGCTTTCGATGGCCAGCCGCACGCTCACCCGATGCTCGCGCTCGATCCGGTCCAGCTCGGCGTCGACGGAACCGACCACCGCCGGATCCATCGACTCGGGTACAGCGCGCAACGACATGCGCCGATGGTATGTGGAGCGGCGTGCGCGCTTCAGCTCATTTTCCGGTCGGAACATGCTCCGCGCCAACCACTGTCGCGCCAGAGCCGGTTCGGTCGCGATGCTGGGGGCGGCGAGCGGCAGCACTGGGGCCCATACAGGTCGCCGCCAGGTGGGGGCCTGATGCTGCTGTGTCATCCGAGAGCCGCTACCTCGAGCGGTTTCGACGGTATTCCTCTGTGCGCGGGCGCCCGGATTCTCGGCTGGGGTTGGTGTGGCATCGCACGGCCGAGAACGAGCGGGCGCGTGCGGTCGCCGCGGCGAGCGGGGCCTCGAAGGGTGGCCGTCGACGATCAGCGAGCACTCGCTTCGTCGTTGGTGGCCATGCGGTGGAAGGTCTGGCGGATGTCGTTGGCCGCGGCGAGGGAATCAGTTGCCGTTGGGCCCCTCCGGGTTCACGGCGGAAGGCCGCGGCCGTCGTGTCGCGAGCAGCTCCGCCGGGGCCGGGTGGTCTGGAGATCGGCCACGTCATCCTCGATGCGAGCCCGTCGCCGCGCGGCATGCAAGGTTGGTCGCTGAACGCCCGCGCCCGTCCCGGCTTGGATCAGACCTCGGCGGCCAGTTGCGCTGCCGCGGTGAGGTGGCGCGCCCGACTGGAGCACGGATTGCCGCGAGCGGTCGCCGCCGCCCGCGTCCGTGGCGGAAACGGAGCTCTCGGCTGTCTCCACGCGTTACTCACCGAATCGCCGGTCAATAACTCGGTGGTTGTGTTCCCCGAGAATATCGTCATCGCGTGACGCCGCTTATCCCGCTCTTCGGCGGCGCCGTATCCGAATTGGGCGATGGTGCTCGAGCTGGGACTCTTGGAGTTTCTTCGGCGATTTCCTCAGAGTTCTCTCAGAGATTCTAGGCCCGCGCGTCCTCGCATGATCTGGACGTTCGACCAGTGTGCAGAGTCGGCAAACATGCAGGTAGGAGCGCATTTTCGTGCGGTGATTCATCGGATGCTCGGTGACTTGCATCGCATTCGATAAATGAATATAGTCTGCGTCACAATTATCCAGAATTTCGTAACCGCATTCGCGACGCCGCCGATGTGCCGTGTGTCAGCCAGTTCGACTGGATAATTTCGACGAAGAGGAATTCTCATGATCCCCGTTATCATCGACACCGGTAGTGCTGCCATCAACGGCCTGTTCGACACTCTCGGTGCCGCGCTGCACGGTGTGCTGAACACCCTGTGGACGGGATCCTTCGGCGGCCGCTGATTCGACTCCGCGATCGACCGACTCGATCGACACCGTGCCGTCCGATCGGCACGACCGATGGAAGATCCCGCATCCGCTCGATGCGGGGTCTTCCCGTGTTTCGGAGGGTTTCGGACACCGCTCGCCCGAGGTGGGCCGGTGATACCCGCGACCGACGCGAGTCCGGTGGCGTTACGGCAGAACGGCATTCGTCCTCGGCTGTACGTCCTCGTCACCGCGCCGCTCGCACACTGACGGCAGCCGCCTACCGGGTGGTACGGCCGGACGAATTGCCGACTACTAAGCTGGTCGGCGGTAACTGCCGACCCCCTTTCCCCAGGAGTACCCCACAGTGAGCCAAGCAGGCCGTCCTGTTGTTCTGATCGCCGACAAGCTCGCCCAGTCGACCGTCGACGCGCTCGGTGACGGTGTCGAGGTTCGCTGGGTCGACGGCCCCGACCGCCCGGCGCTGCTCGCCGCGGTCCCGGCGGCCGACGCGCTGCTCGTGCGCTCCGCCACCACCGTCGACGCCGAGGTGCTCGAAGCGGGCAAGAACCTGAAGATCGTCGCTCGCGCCGGCGTCGGCCTCGACAACGTCGACGTGCCCGCGGCCACCGAGCGCGGCGTCATGGTCGTCAACGCGCCGACCTCGAACATCCACACCGCCGCCGAGCACGCGGTCACCCTGATGCTGGCCGCGGCCCGCCAGGTCCCCGCCGCCGACGCGACCCTGCGTGAGCGCACCTGGCAGCGCAGCAAGTTCAACGGCGTCGAGATCTTCGACAAGACCGTCGGCGTCGTCGGCCTCGGCCGCATCGGCCAGCTGTTCGCCGCGCGTCTCGCCGCGTTCGAGACCAAGATCATCGCGTACGACCCTTACGTCTCCCCGGCCCGCGCCGCCCAGCTCGGCATCGAGCTGGTCACCCTGGACGAGCTGCTGCAGCGCGCCGACCTGATCTCGGTGCACCTGCCCAAGACCCCGGAGACCAAGGGCCTGCTGAGCAAGGAGAAGCTCGCCCTCACCAAGCCGGGCGTCATCATCGTCAACGCCGCGCGTGGCGGCCTGATCGACGAGGTCGCGCTGGCCGACGCCATCAAGTCCGGCCACGTGCGCGCCGCCGGTCTGGACGTGTTCGAGAGCGAGCCGTGCACCGACAGCCCGCTGTTCGACCTCCCGCAGGTCGTCGTCACCCCGCACCTCGGCGCGTCCACCTCGGAGGCGCAGGACCGTGCGGGCACCGATGTCGCGAAGTCGGTGCTGCTCGCGCTGGCAGGCGAGTTCGTCCCCGGCGCGGTGAACGTCACCGGCGGCACGGTCGGCGAAGAGGTCGCCCCGTGGCTGGAGATCGTGCGCAAGCAGGGCGCGCTGATCGGCGCGCTGTCCGACGAGCTGCCCGTCAGCATCGAGGTCCAGGTGCGCGGCGAGCTCGCCTCCGAGGACGTCGCGGTGCTGGAACTGGCTGCGCTGCGCGGCATCTTCTCGGCGCTGGCCGAGGGTGACGGAGAGGGGCCCGCGGTCACCTTCGTCAACGCCCCCGCGCTCGCCAAGGACCGCGGCATCACCGCGACGGTCACCACCGCCCCGGAGAGCCCGAGCCACCGCAGCGTCGTCGACGTGCGCGCCGTGTTCGGCGACGGCCGCACCCTGAACGTCGCGGGCACCCTCACCGAGCCGCAGCTGGTGCAGAAGATCGTCAACATCAACGGCCGCAACTACGACATGCGCGCCGAGGGCCTGAACCTGGCCGTGCTGAACTACGACGACCGGCCGGGCGCGCTCGGCAAGATCGGCACCAAGCTGGGCGAGGCGGACGTCGACATCCTGGCCGCGCAGCTGAGCCAGGACGTGAACAAGGAAGGCGCCACCGTCATCCTGCGCGTCAACAAGGAAGTGGCGGCCGACGTGCAGAACGCCATCGCCGAAGCGGTCGGCGCCGCCAAGATCGCGCTGGTCGACCTGTTCTGATCGCCGCGCGCCCTCGGGCGTGCAGTAGATCGTGTGCGCGCCGTCACCGCAGGGTGGCGGCGCGCCGCACGTTCCCGGCGCGACGCCGGGACGTCGGGAGCGGCCCCGCCCGGTTGGCCGGACACGGCGGGGCGCCTAGTACCGTGTCGTTGCTCGCCGAGCGTCCGGCCAGGTCCGGTCGAACACTGAACGGAGTTGTCATGAAGCTTGCTGTCATCCCCGGTGACGGTATCGGGCCCGAGGTCATCGCCGAGGCGCTCAAGGTGCTGGACGTCGTCGTGCCCGGAGTCGAGAAGACCGAGTACGACCTGGGCGCCAAGCGCTACCACGCGACCGGCGAGATCCTGCCCGACTCGGTGCTGCCGGAACTGAAGCAGCACGACGCCATCCTGCTCGGCGCGATCGGCGACCCGTCGGTGCCGAGCGGCGTGCTCGAGCGCGGTCTGCTGCTGCGCACCCGGTTCGCGCTGGATCACCACGTGAACCTGCGCCCGTCGAAGCTGTTCCCCGGCGTGACCAGCCCGCTGGCGGGCAACCCCGACATCGACTTCGTCGTGGTGCGCGAAGGCACCGAGGGCCCCTACACCGGCACCGGCGGCGCGATCCGCGTCGAGACCCCGCACGAGGTCGCCACCGAGGTGAGCACAAACACCCGCTTCGGCATCGAGCGCGTGGTGCGCTACGCCTTCGCCAAGGCGCAGGCCCGCCGCAAGCACCTCACCCTGGTGCACAAGAACAACGTGCTGACCTTCGCCGGATCGCTGTGGCAGCGCACCGTCGACGAGGTCGCCGCGGAGTTCCCCGACGTCACCACCGCCTACCAGCACATCGACGCGGCGACCATCCACATGGTCAACGACCCGGGCCGTTTCGATGTGATCGTCACCGACAACCTGTTCGGCGACATCATCACCGACCTCGCGGCCGCGGTCAGCGGCGGCATCGGCCTTGCCGCCAGCGGCAACATCGATGCCTCCGGAACCAACCCGAGCATGTTCGAGCCGGTGCACGGCAGCGCCCCCGACATCGCGGGCCAGTCGAAGGCGGACCCGACCGCGGCGATCCTGTCGGTGTCGCTGCTGCTCAACCACCTCGGCAACGCCGAGGCCGCCGCTCGGATCGAGGCCGCCGTCGCCAAGGACCTGGCCGAGCGGTCCGGCGCTTCCTCCACGGTGGAGGTCGGCGACCGCATCGCCGCCGCGGTCTGACCATCGTCGGCGAGGCCCCGCATAGGGTTCGGGTCCGGGGCTTTCCCGTGTGAACTGGCTATCCTCGGGTCGAGTGCGAACCAGGGAGGTCGGGTGACCGTGCGACGAGCGAGCAAGCGGCCGGAGCCGGGTCCTTACACGATCCGGGACCTGCACGCGCTGCCGGACGAAGGCAAGGGCTTCGAGCTCGAGGACGGCTGGTTGATCGAAGTCGCGCGCGGCGCACGGCACAACCACGTCGCCCAGCGGCTGGCCCGTTTCCTCGATGTCGCCGCCGGCATGGCGACGCACGTCTGCCTCGGCGGCGGCTGGGAAGTGAGCACACCCAACGGCATTCGCAAACCCGACATCGTCGTGGTGCCGCGCGAGGTGGTGCGCACGGCGCTCGTCGCCGACCCGCCCCGGCTGCTGCGAGGCTCGGAAGTGCAGCTGGCGGTGGAGGTCATCGCGCCGGGGACCGGCAGCGAGCGCACCGACCGGGTGCGAAAGGTCCGGGAGTACGCTGCCGTTGGCATACCGCAGTATTGGATCGTCGAACACCACCCGGACGTGCGCATCTACCCGCTCGTCCTCGACGGAGGTGTCTATCGCGCCGAACCGCCCGTCGGACCAGGGTCCATACTGAGCGCGAACATCGGTCACCGCAATTGCTTTCGCGTCAGCGTCGATCCGGCGGCGCTACTCGAAGCGTGAGTCGGCTACTGGTGCAGCCCCCGGTGAGCATGCCGTTGACCGGCTCGTTGGCGGACTACTGCGTTTGCAGCGCGACGAACGACGTGCCACCGAGACGTGCCGCCGCCCGCGCCCTCGTCGACCGCGGTGATCCGCGCACGGCGTTGTTCGAGATCTGCGACGCGGTGGTCGCGGAGGCGGCGGTGAAGAAGAGCTTCGGGGTGGCCGTCGCGACAAGCGAGCCGGAATCCATCCCGGCCGCCGCGGAGATGCGGTCCGCGTTGGCCGAGTTGCTCGCCGCTGCGCAGGCGGAGGCGGTAATACGAGCGGATCTCGAACTCTCGGATCTGCTTGTCGCGTAGTACGGATTCTGCGCGGCCGCAGAGCATTACGGCTGGAACGAGGCGGGGCACAGGCGCGCGTCGGAGATCGCGTTCGGCGGACTACGTCGGTGACGATGCTGCGCGGCAAGCGGATTCGAGCGTGAGCTGCGTATTCGTCACCGTACGACCGAAAGCCGGGAGGGTCGCGGTCGAGAGCGGCGGCCCTCCCAGCTCGATGATCAGCGCGAGGCGTCGCGGTCGGCGGGGACCAGCGGGATGGCAGCCGTGGCCAGCGCCGCGGCTGCCAAATAGGCCGCGGGGAAACCCCCGATCGTGATCAGCGCGCCGAAAACCGGTGGTATGGCGGCCATCGCGAGGTTCTGGCCGGTGTTCTGAATGCCGAGACCGCGCCCGCTCCAGTACGGCCCGGCGATTTCGGCGACCGCGGTGAAGGCGAGTCCGTTGTCCGACACCGTGATCACCGAAGCCGCGATCAGGAGCGGGATGGCGGCCCACCACCACTGTGTCCACGCGGTCAGGCCCAAGGCCGCCATGGACATGACGGCTGCGATGGCGACCGTCCGCAGCGGACCCAGCCTGCTGCCGACCCGGTCGGACCAGGCGCCGGCGCCGATGCGGCCGAACGCGCCGAGGATCTGCGTCGCCGTCACCAGCGCGCCCGCGGCGGCCAGCGACCAGCCGATGTCGCGGTGCAGCCACAGCAGCGCGAAGGTCCACACCACGCCCTGCGGCACGCACAGCAGCACGGACACGGCGTGGATCCGCCACAGCGTGGCGTCGCCGCGATACGGATTGGCCCGATCGACGCCATTGCCCTCCGGCCGCGGCGGATCGATGATGCCCAGGTAGCAGGCCGCGGCCGCGATGCCGGCCATGATCGCGGGCACCAGAACGGCGGCCGAAATGCCGTGCGCGGCAGCGACAGCGGGCACCGCCAGCGCGCCGACGCCGACACCTAGCGGTTGCGCGGTCTGCCTGATCCCCATGGCGAGACCGCGCCGCTCCGGCGGGAACCAGCCGACGATGACGCGGCCGCTGGCGCCGTTGGTGCTGGCCGCGCCCGCGCCGCCGAGGAACAGCAACGCGCCGAGCGCGATGTCGTTCGTGGTGGCGGCCGCGGCGGCGCCCGCGACGAACATCACCAGCGGCCCGCCGACCAACACCTTCCGCTCGCCGACGCGGTCGACCACGTAGCCCCACGCGATGAGCGTGCACACCAGTCCGACGGTGGGCATCGCCACCAGCAGACCCGCTGTGGGCAAGGACATTCCGCGCGCCGTCAGCGCGGGCAGCAGGAAGGGCGTTCCGTGGATGAACACGGCGCTCGATGCCTGCGCGAAGACGCCGAGGGCGAGCATGGACCACCGTCGTGCCGCGCGGATCTCTGTCACGGTCGCCATGGGCCACACCTCGAATCTCACAATATGGAACGCAAGTCTCACTGAATGAACATCGAGGGTTAGGTTACACCCGAGGGCGAGTGGATTTCTCGCTCCGGGAGCGCTCGTTCGCGCGGCCGGTCCATGGCGACCGGCGCGAACGCGTCGCGGATCGAGTCGAAAGTCACACTCGATGCCCCCTTCCGCCCTGCGGTGCGATCCGTCACGGTGACGTGCCGAAGCAGTCGGTCGCGCGCCGCGATCGAACCGCTCGGTCGGGTGCGTTCGAGCAGGTCGATGCCGGTCGATAGACTTCGGGGCATGCGTCTAGGTCGAGTTGCCAGTCCCGATGGGGTCGCGTTCGTCAGCATCGAGGGGGAGGGAAGCGACAGCATCGCCAAAGAGATCGCGGAACACCCGTTCGGTACGCCGACGTTCACCGGACGGAGCTGGCCGCTGGCCGACGTACGCCTGCTCGCGCCGATCCTGGCCAGCAAGGTGGTGTGTGTCGGCAAGAACTACGCCGCGCACGCCGCCGAGATGGGTGGTCCCGCGCCGGAGGAGCCGGTGATCTTCATCAAGCCGAGCACCGCCATCGTCGGGCCGAACGCCCCGATCATCTTGCCGCCCAGCTCCTCTCAGGTCGATTACGAGGGCGAGCTCGCCGTCGTCATCGGCCGTCCGTGCAAGGACGTGCCCGCCGCCCGCGCCAAGGACGTCATCCTCGGCTACACCGTCGCCAACGACGTCACCGCTCGCGATCAGCAGCGCAAGGACGGTCAGTGGACGCGCGGCAAAGGCTACGACACCTTCTGCCCGCTCGGCCCGTGGATCGAAACCTCGCTGGACCCTTCGGATCTGGAGATCGTGACCGAACTCGACGGCGAGGTCCGCCAGCGCAGCCGCACTTCGCTACTGCTGCACGACATTCCGAAGCTGATCGAATGGGTGAGCACGGTCATGACGCTGCTTCCCGGCGACGTCATCCTGACCGGAACGCCGGAGGGCGTCGGGCCCATGCAGAACGGCCAGCAGGTGTCCGTCACCGTCGAGGGCGTCGGAACCCTCACCAATCCCGTTGCCGCCAAACGCTGATCGAAAGAGAGCCATGACTGAAGTACGGGTCCGATTCTGCCCGTCACCCACCGGTACACCGCACGTCGGCCTGATCAGGACGGCGCTGTTCAACTGGGCGTACGCCCGCCACACCGGCGGCACCTTCGTCTTCCGCATCGAAGACACCGACGCGGCGCGCGATTCCGAGGAGTCCTACCGCGCGATCCTCGACGCGCTGCGCTGGCTCGGACTGACCTGGGACGAGGGTCCCGAGGTCGGCGGCCCCTACGGGCCCTACCGCCAGTCGGAGCGGCGGGAGCTGCATCTCGATGTGGTGCGCAAGCTACTGGAGGCGGGCGAGGCGTACGAATCCTTCTCCACGCCCGACGAAGTCGAGGCGCGCCACCGCGCGGCAGGCCGCGATCCCAAGCTCGGCTACGACAACTTCGACCGCGATCTGAGCCCCCAGGCCATCGCGGCCTTCCGGGACGAGGGCAGGCCGCCGGTGATCCGGCTGCGCATGCCCGACGAGGACCTCACCTGGCGCGACCTGGTGCGCGGCGAGACCACCTTCAAGGCGGGCACCGTGCCCGACTTCGCGCTCACCCGCGGTAACGGTGACCCGCTCTACACGCTGGTCAACCCGGTCGATGACGCGCTGATGAAGATCACCCACGTGCTGCGCGGCGAGGATCTGCTCTCTTCGACGCCGCGCCAGCTCGCGTTGTACGCGGCGCTGGAGCGGATCGGAGTGGCCGAGTTCACCCCTGAGTTCGGGCACCTGCCGTTCGTCATGGGGCAGGGCAACAAGAAGTTGTCCAAGCGTGATCCGGAGTCGAATCTGTTCGCCCACCGTGACCGCGGATTCATCCCCGAGGGTTTGCTGAATTACCTGGCACTTCTCGGTTGGAGCATCGCCGACGATCACGATGTGTTCTCGATGACCGAGATGGTGGCGGCCTTCGACATTTCGACCGTGAATTCGAACCCGGCGCGTTTCGACCAGAAGAAGGCCGACGCGCTGAACGCCGAGCACATCCGATTGCTGGCACCCGGCGATTTCGCGAGCCGACTGCGTGAGTTCCTCACCGAACACGGTCACATCGGCGCCGAAGTGGACGAGAAGGTGTTCGCCGCGGCGGCGGAATTGGTGCAGACCAGAATCGTCGTGCTGTCCGATGCCTGGGAACTCCTGCGATTCTTGTTCGCACCAGCGGAAGAGTTCGCCATCGACCCGGTCGCGGGCGCCAAGAATCTGGGCGCGGACGCCGTGCCGGTACTCGACGCCGCAATTGCCGCGCTGGAGCCTTTGGCGTCCTGGACCACCCCCGCTATCGAGGAAGCGCTGAAAATCGCGCTGATCGATGATCTAGGGCTCAAACCGCGCAAGGCATTCGCGCCGGTGCGCGTCGCGGTGACCGGATCGCATATCAGTCCGCCGCTGTACGAGTCGCTGGAATTGCTCGGCCGGGAGACCACGATGGCGCGGCTGCGTGCCGCGCAGCGGTGGTCGCCCCCCGCGGAGTAGGTCTGCCCGCCCTCTCGCTCCGGTTGGCGCTGGACCCTCACGGACGTAGTCCGGTAGGTCGGTCGCGCCGGGGCGAGCGGCGCCGGGACCGGTTCGCTCGCCGTACGCGGACCGGCGGCGCCGAGGCCGCTTTTGCGCCGAAAACATGGCTTTGACCAGGCGATTTGTAGTTTACCGGTAGAGGTTTGGTAATCTCTTTCTCGGCCGGAACGCGGCCCCGAAGTCAGCCAGACGGCGGGGTCGAAAGAGCTGGTCACTGGGGTATGGTGTAATTGGCAACACAGCTGATTCTGGTTCAGCCATTCTAGGTTCGAGTCCTGGTACCCCAGCGGAGAATGTTGTACGTCTCTCGGTTCGCGGCCGAAAGTAGTTCAGCATCCGGCGATTTGGTCGCCGAGCTTCGGTCAGCTAAACTAACCGAGCTTCCACTGATCGAAAGATCAACCGGAGATCACTGAGAACGTGAGTGATCAGTCCTGGCCCCGTCGTCTAGCGGCCTAGGACGCCGCCCTCTCAAGGCGGTAGCGCGGGTTCGAATCCCGTCGGGGCTACGCAAGTGGGAGGCCCATGCTCATGGAGAGCATGGGCCTTTCTTGCTTCGCAGGTGTTTTGCGGGGGTGCGACCCCCACACCCCGCCCGGAGGGGCGTTGCCCCCCGGACCCCCCTTGGTAGGTGGTCCCGTTTGTGGGGGTAGTCACTTTGAGTCTTTGCCCAGTGGGGACTGGGTTGTGTCGTCGCCTTTTGGCTTCCGCTCTTCGGCCGCTTGATGGGGCGGGCCTGTATGTGGGGGTCGTCACGTCTGGTCTTTGGGGCGTTGGCCTCTTGGGGAGTCGGAGTCGCGGCAGGGGCGTCTGCCGTGGTGGTCGCGCTACTTGGCTTTGGGCTCTCGCCGCGAGCGGCGTCGTTTCGTTGGGGTCGTCGCCTTGGGACTTCGGCACTTCGGTCGCCTGGTGGGCGGGTCGGGGTGCGGGGTTGTCTCTTCGAGTCTTGGCCTGTGGCTGCTTTGGTGCGGGCACGTCCTGCGGCAAGCCGGTGGTGCCGCTGGGGCAGGATGATGAGGTCGCCGGATTTGGTCGGCGCGCGCCCGTTTCGTGGGCGTCACTTCGAACCGCTTGTCGCGGGCCTAGGTGGTGTCACCGCGGCCAAGGGCGTTCTTGGTGCTGGGGGCGGCGAAATACCCGGTGGGTCTGGCGCGGAGCTGACGTGCGGTACGCAGATCCGACCAGGTGGCGCGGGTTTTCACGGTCTCGGAGGGCGGCTCGTGTTGTGCTGGTGGGACTGCTCCGAGTGTCTGCCTCTCGGCGGTGGTCTCGGTTCGTGTGGTCCGAATCAGCCGGGCGCGCCGAGTGGCCGCGGGCGGCTTCTCGGCAACGGTCGGATTCGCGGCCTGTAGCTCGGTGTTCTTCCACGCAGGCCGCGGTCTAGATGACGGCGTAGACCGCCTGTACCCCTCGCAGGGAATACAAGCCGCTGTGAGGCGTGGGAAACCTCTGGGGGATGTCAGCGGAGCGTCTGGAGCGGGGCGCAGGGGGTTGTGGTGCGGGAACTGACGCGCGGCACGCAGGGAGGTGTGGGAAACGTCTGCGGGGGAACGTCAGCGGAGTATCCAGAGCGGGGCTCGGGGGGTGTGGCGCGGGAGCTCACGCGCGGCACGAAGATTCCGAAGCGGAGGCGCGGGAATCTCCGTGTGGGAACGTCAGCCGAGCGTCTGGAACGGGCGGAGGGGTGGCGCGACACGTAGATTGAAGCGGGAGTTTCGCGAGCTCGAGGCGCGGGCTCGGGTTGCGTGAGTGGGACCGCTTCGAGTGTGTGCCTCTTGGCGAAGTTCCACGTTGGTGGTGCTCTGCGTCTGCCTGGCGCGTCCAATGACTCGGACCGATCTACGCATAGGTCCGATTCGTGACCCGTGGCTGGGCGTCGCGCCCTCGCCGTCAAGATCGACTGCGCAGACCGTATGTACGCGTCGCAGGGGATATAAGTGCTGCGAGGCGTGTGAAACCTTTGCGAGGGTGCGTCAGCTGAGGGTGGGGACGGTAGCTCGTGGGGTTGTGGCGCGGGAGTTCGGGTGAAGGAGCGCGAGGGAACGGGGCGCCGTTGATGGGGATCCGTGGGCGCCCCGTGCCGGGGCGTCGTTATCCGCTCTTGCGGCGGAACTCTCGCTTGTGGCTGGCGCTGCCGTGGGCGGCGGTGGCCTTGGAGTGGCCGTTCTTGTGGTCGGCCGACTTGCCGTGCTGGGCGTTCTTGCGTTCCAGCGCCTCGCGGAACTTGCGCTTCACTTCTTCGGCACTGCCGTTGGGACTACCCGATTCCGTCATCGCCTGCTCCTCGTCGTCGCGGCCGCGCGCAGCGCTACCCGCGGGGCGGCGCTGCCCGGCCGAATCGTGTCGAACGACTCGACGCTAACGTGCGGAAGCGCCGCTGTCAGCTGGATTTCCGGTGCGCCGCAGCGCACTCCCGAATCAGTCCAGCGCGTTGGCCGTCGTGCCACCGAGCGGCAGCGCGGGCAGGCCTAGTTTGCGGTGATCCCAGCTGCGCACACGCTCGGGGACCACGCGCACCGCGACCCGCTTGTTGAGCATGTTCTCCACCAGCGGGCGAACCTCTTCGCTGTAGGGGCCGGTGTAGCGCTCCCAGACGCTCACGCCGACCGCGAACAGCCGCTCGGGATCGTCGATGATCTCGGCGCGCCCCTCGATGGACACCCCGCGCAGCTGGTCGTAGGTCTGTCCGGCCTCGACCATGCACGTGATGCGCGGATCGCGGCGCAGATTCACCGCCTTCTGCGATTTGGCCTTGGTCTCGAACCAGATCTCGCCATCGATCAGCGCGTACCACATCGCGGTCAGGTGCGGCCTGCCCTGCGGACCGAGGGTGGCCAGCGTCGCGATGCGGCTGCGCTCCAGGAACTCGGCGATCTCGGCGTCGGACATGACGATCTGCGCCCGTTGGTTGACTCCCATGGGCCAACTCTAGAGAAGAAGATCTGAAACGTGTTACAGACGCTTGTGCAGCGCGTCCGCGGCCGCGACCAGATCGGCGGCCCAGCGCGCGCCCGGCCTGCGGCCCATCCGGTCGATCGGGCCGGAGACCGAGACCGCGGCGATCACGTTGCCCGCGGTGTCGCGGACCGGAGCCGAGACACTGGCCACGCCCGCGGCCCGCTCGGCCGCGCTCTGCGCCCAGCCGCGCTTGCGCACTTCGGCCAGCGCTCGCTCGCCGAACACCGCGTCGGCAAGAATGGTGCGCTGCAACTCCGGATCAGCCCAGGCGAGCAGCACCTTGGCGGCCGAGCCCGCGGTGAGCGGCAGCCTGGCCCCGATCGGGACCGTGTCGCGCAGGCCGACGGGCGGTTCCATGGCGGCGATGCAGACCCTCGCTCCGCCGTCGCGGCAGTAGAGCTGGACGCTCTCCCCGGTGATCTCGCGTAGCCGGGGCAGTATGGCGGCGGCGGCTTCCTGTAGCGGGTCGGTGGCGCCGGCGGCCAGCTCGGCGAGGGCCGGTCCTGGACGCCAGGTTCCGTTGTTGTCGCGGGCGAGCAGACGGTGCACCTCGAGGCCGACGGCCAGCCGGTGCGCGGTGGCCCTCGGCAGGCCGGTGCGGGTGCACAGTTCGTTGAGACCGCACGGATGCTCCGCGACGGCGTAGAGGACCGCCACTGCTTTGTCGAGGACGCCGATACCGCTATGCTGTCTCATAGAACGATATTAGCGTCTCGGATATTGAGATAGTCAAACTGCGCCGGGAAAGTCGCCGTCGAGACGAGCGGCCGGGCGAGGGCGACGCGGTCGAGATGTCCGAAGACCGAATCCACAACTCTGTGCAGCAGGCCCCGCGCACTCAGCCCGAATCGCGCGGGACCGCTGCTCGTCCGAAAGGTGATCGAGAATGGCCGACCGCCCACGCACCCTGGCCGAGAAGGTGTGGGATCAGCATGTCGTCGCGCGCGGCGAGGGCGAAGGCGCCTCGCGCGAGCCCGATCTGATCTACATCGATCTGCATCTGGTGCACGAAGTGACGAGTCCGCAGGCCTTCGATGGTCTGCGGGCCGCGGGCAGGAAGGTGCGCCGCCCCGACCTGACCATCGCGACCGAGGACCACAACGTCCCCACCATCGATATCGATAAGCCGATCGCCGATCCCATTTCGCGGACCCAGGTCGAGACCCTGCGGCGCAATTGCGCGGAATTCGGTGTCCGGCTGCACCCGATGGGTGATCTGGACCAGGGCATCGTGCACGTGGTCGGTCCGCAGCTCGGCCTGACCCAGCCGGGCACGACGGTGGTGTGCGGCGACAGCCACACCTCGACGCACGGCGCGTTCGGCGCGCTGGCGATGGGTATCGGCACCAGCGAGGTCGAACACGTGCTGGCGACACAGACTTTGTCGCTGCGCCCGTTCAAGACCATGGCCGTCAACATCGACGGCCAGCTGCCGCACGGTGTCACGAGCAAGGACGTGATCCTCGCGGTGATCGCCCAGATCGGCACCGGCGGCGGCCAGGGCTACGTTCTGGAGTACCGCGGCGAGGCCGTGCGCGCCATGTCCATGGAGGCGCGGATGACGATGTGCAACATGTCCATCGAGGCGGGCGCCCGGGCGGGCATGGTCGCGCCGGACGAGGTCACCTACGAGTTCCTGAAGGGCCGGCCGCACGCTCCCGAGGGCGCCGACTGGGATGCCGCGGTGGCGGCATGGGACGCACTTAAGACGGACGAGGGCGCCGTTTTCGACGCCGAGGTGCACATCGACGCGAGCGCGCTGACGCCGTTCGTCACCTGGGGCACCAACCCGGGTCAGGGCGTGCCGCTGGGCGACGCGGTGCCGAATCCCGCCGAGATTGCCGACGAGACGGCTCGGGAGGCCGCGGAGAAAGCGCTGCGGTACATGGATTTGGAGCCGGGAACTCCGCTTCGGCAGATCCCGATCGATACCGTATTCGTCGGATCGTGCACCAACGGGCGCATCGAGGATTTGCGCGCCGTGGCCGGGATTTTGAAGGGTCGGCGCGTGGCGGACGGCGTGCGAATGCTGGTTGTACCGGGCTCGATGCGGGTTCGCGCGCAGGCGGAAAAAGAAGGATTGGGCGAGATTTTCACCGCGGCTGGCGCCGAATGGCGGCAGGCGGGATGTTCGATGTGCCTGGGAATGAACCCGGATCAGCTTTCGCCGGGCCAGCGCTGCGCCTCCACCTCCAACCGCAACTTCGAAGGCAGGCAGGGCAAAGGCGGGCGTACCCACCTGGTTTCTCCGCTGGTGGCCGCCGCGACGGCCGTTCGCGGAACGCTGTCCTCGCCCGCGGATCTGAACTGACGCCGCACGACACCCCCTATCTACCCAGGAGAATCCGATGGAAGCCTTCACCGTGCACAAGGGGATCGGCGTGCCGCTGCGCCGCTCCAACGTCGACACCGACCAGATCATCCCGGCGGTCTACCTGAAGCGGGTCACTCGTACCGGATTCGAGGACGGTCTGTTCGCGGGCTGGCGAACGGACCCCGACTTCATTTTGAACACCGAGCCCTTCAGCCGGGGTAGTGTGCTGGTTGCGGGTCCGGATTTCGGTACCGGTTCCTCGCGTGAGCATGCCGTATGGGCTCTGGCGGACTACGGCTTTCGGGTGGTCATCTCGCCCCGATTCGCCGACATCTTCCGTGGTAATGCTGGCAAGGGCGGTCTCTTGGCGGCCCAGATGTCACAGAACGATGTCGAATTGCTCTGGAAGATGATCGAGGAACAGCCCGGTCTCGAATTGGTAGTGGATCTCCAGGCGCGCACCGTTACGGCGGGAACCGTCGTGTTGCCGTTCGATATTGATGACTACACCCGGTGGCGCCTGCTCGAGGGCTTGGACGACATCGGGCTGACGCTGCGGCGTAGCGACGTCATCGCCGACTTCGAAAAGGCAAGGCCGGCTTGGAAGCCCACCACCCTGCCCGCGCATATTTCGCAGGCGTAATCAATCAGGGGCGATAGCTGGACGTCATGGACGGCGGTAGCTAGACGTGTGCTAAACCACCATGAATTTTGGCGTGGCACATAGACTCTTGCTCAAAGTGGGTTTACCGTGGTACCTAGTCGGTCCGACGACGGGCCATTAGTCTGCGGAGGATTCAATGAACAAGGCGGAACTGATCGACGTTCTGACCGAAAAGTTGGGTACGGACAGGCGCACGGCTACCGCGGCAGTCGAGCATGTTGTGGACACCATCGTGCGCGCGGTGCACAAAGGCCAGAGCGTCACGATCACCGGATTCGGTGTGTTCGAACAGCGTAAGCGTGCTGCCCGGGTGGCTCGGAACCCGCGCACCGGTGAAACCGTCAAGGTGAAGCCGACTTCGGTGCCCGCGTTCCGTCCTGGCGCCCAGTTCAAGGCGGTCATCGCGGGCAAGCAGAAGCTCGCGGCGACCGGCCCTGCGGTCAAGCGGGGCGTGAATGCCCCTGTGGCGGCGAAGAAGGCGGCCGCCAAGAAGACGGCGGCCAAGAAGGCCGCCGCCAAGAAGGCGACCGCCACCAAGGCGCCCGCCAAGACGACGGCGAAGAAGGCGGCGGCGAAGGCTCCGGCGAAGACCACCGCCAGGAAGACCGCCGCCAAGAAGGCGCCCGCCGCCAAGAAGGCGGCCACCAAGGCCACCGCCGCCAAGAAGACCACGGCGGCGAAGAAGACCACGGCCAAGGCCACCGCCGCCAAGAAGACCACGGCGGCGAAGAAGGCTCCGGCCAAGAAGACCGCGGCCAAGAAGGCTCCGGCCCGCCGCGCGCGCTGAGGCGTAGTCGGCGGCCCGGCCGACTAATCACGCCATACGGACCGGAAACGGCCCCGGGGATCGCCCCCGGGGCCGTTTCGGTCTGTCCGCACCTGGTTTTCGTGGCGAGATCTCCGGCCGCGCCTGTGGCCGGCGAAATGGCGCTACGGCTTCACCAAGCCCGTCGACAGCGACCGATCGAGATGATCGGCGGCCACCATTCGCCCGCCCGCGAAAGACAGCACCCAGACGCTGCCCTTGCGGTTGCGCGCGGGCGGAAGAGCGATCCCTGACCGGCCCGCCCACCAAGGCAGCAGATCGGGAATCACCTTGCCCTGGCTGCACAGAACCCGCACCGTGCCGTGCGGTTCCAGCTCGACGGCCCGCGCCCGCGCCTCGTCCCGCGCTGCCGCGTAACCGGTTTCGGAGAGCAACGGCTCCAGATGGATCTCGACGCCGAGTTTCTCGGCCAGCGGTTCCACCGTCTGCACGCAACGCGCCGGATCGGCCGAATATATCTCGCTCGCGCCGAAAGCCAGCAGATGTGGCACCAACGCCCGAGCCTGGTCGCGTCCGGCCCGATCCAGCGGGCGTTCGTCGTCGGGACCGTCGAATCGGGCGCGGTGGCCCGCTTTCGCGTGCCGCACCAGCAGCAGCGTTTCCGTGACGGCGGGCAGTCTGCTGAATGCCCGCACGACCTGGCGGTCCATCGGATAGGACAGCGCGTCCATCACCCGATCCAGCGGATACCAGGTCAGCAGGTCCACTTCGGAATTGGCGGTGAATTCGCCGCCCGCTACTTCCGCCGCCCAGTAATCGACCCGCTTGAGTTTGCGGTGGCCCGGAATGGGGTAAGTGACGTGACCGAGGTACCGGCCGAGGCGGGAGTCGAGGCCGGTCTCCTCGCGCACTTCCCGAACGGCGGCCAGCACCGGGGTCTCACCCGGGTCGAGCTTGCCCTTGGGCAGTGACCAGTCCTGGTATTTGGGCCGGTGGACGACCGCGATCTCGACGCCGCCCTGCACCGCGGGGGCGCGGCGCCACAGCACGGCGCCCGCGGCGTGAATATTGGCCGTCACTCGGGGATCCCAGAACGGGCCCCCGTCCATTTCGTATCCCGTCGTGGCATTCACGGCTGTTCTGGTCTCCGCAGTCGCATGAGGAATTCTTGGTGGTCCCGGACCTGTTCACCGTCTTGGCCGGTGTGTTCAGGTGAGGCTTGCCAGCTGCCATCCGGTTGGAGTACCCAGCAGCGGGTGGTGGGATACAGGGCGGAGTCGAAGACGGCGCCGAGCTGCTCGCGCAACTTGGGATCCTTCACCTGCGCCATCACCTCGACTCTGCGGTCGAGGTTGCGGTGCATCATGTCGGCGCTGCCGATCCAGTACTCGTCCTGCGCCTGGAAGTGCATGATCCGCGAATGCTCGAGGAAGCGGCCGAGGATCGAGCGCACCTCGATGTTGTCGCTCATGCCGGGCACGCCGGGACGCAAACCGCAGATGCCGCGCACCACGATCTGCACCGGAACCCCAGCTTGCGAGGCGCGGTACAGTGCGTCGATCACCTGCTCGTCCACGATCGCGTTGGCCTTCAAGCGGATTCGCGCCTCGACCCCTTGCAGCGCGAGATCGGTCTCGCGCTGGATGCGGTCGATGATGCCCGCGCGCACGCCCTGCGGAGCGACAAGCAGGTTGCGGTAGTTGGCTTTTCGAGAGTAGCCGGTCAGCGAGTTGAACAGGTCGGTGAGATCGGCGCCGATTTCCGGTGCGGCGGTGAGCAATCCGACGTCCTCGTAGAGGCGGGCCGTCTTCGGGTTGTAGTTGCCGGTGCCGATGTGGCAGTAGCGGCGGATGGTCGAACCTTCGCGCCGCACCACCAGGCAGGTCTTGCAGTGCGTCTTGAGACCGATCAGGCCGTACACCACGTGCACGCCCGCCTGCTCCAGCGCCCGCGCCCATTTGATGTTGGCCTGCTCGTCGAAGCGGGCCTTGATCTCCACGAGCGCGACGACTTGCTTGCCCGCCTCGGCCGCGTCGATGAGCGCGTTGACGATGGGGGAGTCACCGGAGGTGCGGTAGAGGGTCTGCTTGATCGCGAGCACCTGCGGGTCGGCGGCCGCCTGCTCGATGAAGCGCTGCACGCTGGTGGAGAACGAGTCGTACGGGTGGTGTACCAGCACATCGCCCTCGCGCAGCGCCTGGAAGACGTTGCGCGGGGTCTCGCGCTCGCCGAAGGCGGGCGGGGTGGCCGGAACGTAGGGCGCGTCCTTCAGGTTCGGCCGGTCGACGCCGTACACCTGCCACAGGCAGGACAGGTCGAGCAGGCCGGGCACCTGGATCACGTCGTTGGGATCCACGTCGAGTTCGCGCAGCAGCAGATCGAGCATGTGCTCGGTCATGTCGTCGGAGACTTCCAGCCGCACCGGTGATCCGAAGCGGCGCCTGGCTAGTTCGCGCTCCAACGCCTGTAGTAGGTCCTCGTCGCGATCCTCGTCCACCTCGAAATCCGCGTTGCGGGTGATACGGAAGGAGTGGTGCTCCACCACGTCCATACCGGGGAAGAGCTGATCCAGGTGCGCGGCGATGAGTTCTTCCATCGGCAGGAAGGCGGCCACCGAGGAACCGGACGAGTTGCGCCGCACCCGCACGAAGCGGTCCACGTTGTCGGGCACCTTCACCCTGGCGAAGTGCTCGCCGCCGGTGGCGGAGTCCTTCACGGTGACGGCGAGGTTGAGGCTCAGACCGCTGATATAAGGGAACGGGTGCGCCGGATCGACGGCCAGCGGGGTGAGCACCGGGAAGACCTGATCCTGGAAGTAGGCCGAGAGACGCTGGCGCTCATCGTCGTCCAGATCGCTCCACTCGATGATGGCGATGCCCTCCGCGGTCAGCGCGGGCAGCACCGAATCGAGGAACGCGCGCGCGTGCCGGTCGGCGATCTCCTGCGCGCGTGCCGCGATCAGCTCCAATTGCTCGCTCGGCGAGCGGCCGTCGGCCGAGCGCACCGACAACCCGGTCTCGGCGCGGCGCTTCAGCCCGGCGACCCGGACCATGTAGAACTCGTCGAGGTTGGAAGCGAAGATCGCAAGGAATTTGGCGCGTTCGAGCAACGGCAGCGAAGCGTCCTCCGCGAGGGCGAGCACCCTGGCGTTGAAGTCGAGCCAGCTCAGTTCCCTGTTCAGGTAGCGATCACGTGGCAACTGCTCTGTAGCCTGGTCGGGCCGCACCGGGGTGACGGCCGGTGGCGGTGTGGGAAGCACCTGCTGTTGCTTGACGGTTTCCGTATCGCTCACGTCAACGATCATCCCCTACGAACCGCCCGGTGTGCAGGCCCGCATCGGTATTACCGGACGAATCACGCCGTTTCGGCGATCGCCTAGCACACGTGACGAACGGGTTCGTGAACACGACAGGACCAGCCGATGTCACGCAACACAGCGCGGGTGGCGTCGCCGGCCCCGAGTTCGACGGCGAGGTCGAGATCCGCTGCCGTATCGACGTCGAGGCGCAGCCCCGGCCAGTGACCGGTCAGATCCGCTGCCCCCGCCGCGATGTGCCGCCGCGCGGAGTCGGCGCCGAAGCGCGGATCCAGCGGCGCGACGCCGTCCCGGACGACGAGCGCGGCCGTGCCGGTCCCGGCGTGGTCGACGACCACCGCGCGCTTGCCGACCGGTGCGACCGTCAGCATGTCCGCCAGTTCCTCCGGGCGCAGCGCGGGCAGATCCGCTTGCAGCGCGAGCAGTTCGACCGCGCCGTGACGGCGGCGCAACGCGTCCGCGGCATCGGACAGCGCGGTGTTCAGCCCGTCGGAGTCGGCGATGCGCGGTTCGGGATGCACGTGTGCGCCGAGCCCGCCCGCCAGCTCGGCGACGACGGGATCCGGGGTGACGACGGTGACCGATCGGACCAGCGGGACCGCCGCGACGGCCGCCACGGTGTCGGCGAGCATGGCGAGCACCAGCCGCGCCCGGTGTTCCGGGCGCAGCCGGTCGGCCAGTCGGGTCTTGGCCAGATCGAGGCTCTTGACCGCGATCACGGCGTGCACGGCGTGCGGGCGCATGGTCCCAATCCTTCCATGGCATATTGGGCTGATGACGAGGGCGGCAGTACTTGGCGCGGGATCGTGGGGCACCGCGTTCGCGAAGGTGTTGGCAGACGCCGGAACCGAGGTCACCATCTGGGCGCGCCGCGCCGAGGTGGCCGAGGCCTTGGCCACCGAGCACCGCAATCCCTTCTACCTGCCCGATGTACAACTGCCGGCGGTGGCCGCCACCGACGATCACGAGCGGGCGCTGGACGGCGCCGAGTTGGTGGTGCTCGCCGTGCCGTCGCAATCGCTGCGGGCGAACCTCGAGTCGTGGAAACCGGCGCTGCACGCCGCGATCACCGAGCGCGACGCCACGTTGCTGAGTCTGGCCAAGGGCATCGAAACCGGCACTCTGCTGCGGATGAGTCAGGTGATCGCCGAGGTGACCGGCACCGAGCCGAGCCGCATCGCGGTGCTGTCCGGACCCAATCTGGCCAGGGAGATCGCGATCGGTCAGCCTGCGGCCACCGTGATCGCGTGCACCGACGCCGCGCGCGCGGAGGCGGTGCAGCGTGCCAGCTACACCGGCTATTTCCGGCCGTACACCAACACCGACGTGATCGGTTGCGAGATCGGTGGCGCGTGCAAGAACGTCATCGCGCTGGCCTGCGGCATCGCCTCCGGCATGGGCCTCGGCGACAACTCCATCGCCAGTTTGATCACCCGCGGCCTCGCCGAGATCATCAGGCTCGGCGTCGCGCTCGGCGCCGAGCCTGTCACGTTCGCCGGGTTGGCCGGGGTCGGCGATCTCGTCGCGACCTGTACCTCGCCGCTGTCGCGCAATCGGTCCTTCGGGCACGTGCTGGGCGCGGGCGGATCGATGGAGGCGGCCCAGGAGGCCACCCATGGACAGGTGGCCGAGGGTGTGAAGTCGTGCACATCGGTTCGCGCGCTGGCCGCCGCGCACGATGTGGAAATGCCGCTCACCAACGCGGTGCACCAGGTGTGTCACGAGGGCCTCTCGGTGCGCGAAGCCGTCGGCAATCTGCTCGGCCGCCGCGTCAAGCCGGAGTGATCGCCGCAGGGTAGCGGTAGCTATGACCGTCGCGCACCGGGCCCGGTCCGCGATCGGCGCGCCGCCGCGGGCGGGTACGGTTCGGAGCATGACGAACCGGATCAGGGTGGCTGTGGTGTTCGGCGGGCGCAGCAATGAGCACGCCGTCTCGTGTCTGTCGGCCGGCAGCGTGCTGCGCAACCTGGATCCGGAGAAGTACGAGGCCGTCCCGATCGGCATCACCACCGAGGGCGGCTGGGTGCTCGGCGGCGCCGAGGTCGCCGCGCTGCGCGGCAAGGACGACGGACTGCCCTCCGTCGACGCTTCGGGCACCGCCCTGACGCTTGCCCCCGACCCGCAGCGTTCCGGGTCACTGGTGGCCCTGGACGACCCCGGCGCCGCACTCGGCTCGGTCGACGTGGTATTCCCGATCCTGCACGGCCCGTTCGGCGAGGACGGCACGTTGCAGGGCATGCTCGAGCTCGCGGGCGTCCCGTACGTCGGCCCCGGCGTGCTGGCCAGCGCCGCGGGCATGGACAAGGAATTCACCAAGAAGCTGCTCGCGGCCGAGGGCCTGCCGATCGGCACGCAGGTGGTGCTGCGGCCCGGCGTCGCGACGTTGTCGGCGGCCGAACGGGAACGGCTCGGACTTCCGGTGTTCGTCAAACCCGCCCGCGCCGGTTCCTCGCTCGGCATCACGAAGGTGGACGACTGGAGCGAGCTGGACGCCGCCATCGACGAGGCGCGCGCGCACGATCCGAAGGTGATCGTGGAGGCGGGCATCGTCGGTCGCGAAGTGGAATGCGGCGTGCTGGAATTCCCGGACGGACGGGTCGAGGCCAGCGTGATCGCCGAGATCAGGATGCCCGACGACGACGCTCCCGAGTTCTACGACTTCGACACCAAGTACCTCGACGACGTCTGCGAGTTCGACGTGCCCGCCAAGCTCGACGACGAGGTCGCCGAGCAGATCAGGGAACTCGCGGTGCGCGCCTTCCGCGCCCTCGACTGCCAGGGACTTGCCCGCGTCGACTTCTTCGTCACCGCGGACGGGCCGGTGATCAACGAGATCAACACCATGCCGGGCTTCACGTCGATCTCCATGTACCCCCGCATGTGGGAAGCCACCGGCATCGACTACGACGTCTTGATCTCGACCTTGATCGAGACCGCGCTGGCTCGCGGCACCGGCCTGCGCTGACCGCCCGACGAAGCCGGTCGCGCGCGGGTCAGTTCGGCAGCGGGCCCGGGTCGAGTTCCTTGGCGGGCAGATTCGCGGTGATGGTGTCGGAGACCTCCTGCAGCGGGGTCGGTCCGGAACCGTCGGGCACCGTCAGCGCGATGTAGGTCTCGCGGTCGACGGCGAACCAGGTGCTCGTCTCGGCCGAGTCGTCGCGCACCTCGAACCACTGCACGCCGTCGACGATCTGCAACGGCGACGCGCGATGGAATTCCAGCGGCCGGTCCAGGCCGCAGCGCAGCACGATGGCGTTCCCGCCCTCCGGGCGCTGCCAGGCGCGGGTGGCGGGCGGAGCGGGTTCGACCAGGGTCGACTTGGTGAACTCGCCCAGGTCGGCGGGCAGTGCGGGCAGCAACTTGGTGCAGGCTTCGCCCTCCGCGGCGGGCGCGGGCACCGGACCGAGCGCCAGCGGCTCCCGCTCCACGGGCAGGCGGCGGGCCAGCACGGCGGCGACCAAGACGGCGACCACTAGAACCACCGGCAGAGCTACTGCCGTGGCGATCAAGGCAGGCGGGTAGGGACGGGATTCAGCGTCTATCCTGGCGGTTTCGGAATCTCCTGTGGCGCTGCGCTTTTCGTCGGCCTCGCCAGCGGCGGCCGGTTCCTCGGCGTTCTCGCCGGTGGCCTCGGATTCGTCGTCGGCGCGAGAATCCCCGGCAGCGGAGCCGTCGGTGGGACGCGGCTCCCCCGATGCTTCGGGCTGCTCGTCGGTGACCGGCCGCTCGGCGGACCGATCCGCGGTCGCGCCATCGGGCGCCGCCTCGCCGAGGCCGGTCCGCTTGTCGTCGTCGGTGGGGTCGTTGCCCTTCGACGAGTCGCTGTCCGACGAGTCCGCCGCCATGCGTACCGGTCCTTCCTCTTCGCGCTCGCTGGAGCCGGTCGGCGCGGGTCGCGCTGCCTACGTCGCGGCGGGCGCGCGCACCGACTCGGTGGTCTCGATTGCCCAGGACAGGGTACCGTCGAGCCGATTTCAGCTGGCAGTACCTCGGGAAGGGACCGGTCATCAGCGAGAGCGCGGCGCCGCGGACGGTGCGTGAGCTGGGAGAGTTCGCGCTGATCGAGCGCATCAACGCCCGTAGAGTACAGGCGCCCGCCGTGTTGCTCGGCCCCGGCGACGACGCGGCGCTGGTCGCCGCGCCCGACGGCCGGTTCGTGGTGACCACCGACATGCTGGTCGAGGGGCGGCACTTCCGGCGCGACTGGTCGAGCCCGAGGGAGATCGGCCGCAAGGCGATCGCGCAGAACGCCGCCGACGTGGTCGCGATGGGCGCCGCGCCGACGGCCTTCGTGGTGGCGCTCGGCTGTCCCGCCGAGACCCCCGTCGCGGTGATCGACGAACTGGCCGACGGCATGTGGGCCGAGGCGGCCCGCGCGGGCGGCTCGATCGCGGGCGGCGATCTGGTGCGCAGCCCCGAGCTGGTCCTCTCCGTCACCGCGTTCGGCGATCTGCGCGGCGGCGCGCCGGTCACCAGAGCTGGTGCGCGCGTGGGCGACACGGTCGCGGCGGCGGGCCCGCTCGGCTGGTCGGCCGCGGGACTGGCCGCGCTCACCGTGGGTGCCGACGCCGAGGAGTTCGCCGAAGCGCTTGCCGCCCACCGAGTTCCGCAGCCACCGTACGAGGCGGTGCTCGGTTCGACTTGGCGGGCGGGGCACTCGCTCACCGATATCTCCGATGGACTGCTCGCCGATCTCGGCCATATCGCCGAGGCCTCGGGCGTCGCGATCGATCTGGACGCGGCCGCGCTGCGCGATCCTGCCCTCGACGCGCTCGCTGCCCGGCTGGATGCCGATGCGGCGCAATGGGTTCTGGCCGGGGGCGAGGATCACGCCTTCGCCGGGACCTGGCCGCAGGGTGCTGAGCTGCCGGAAGGATGGCGTGCGATCGGCCGCGTGACGGCCGGGTCGGGGGTCACCGTCGACGGTGCTCCGCACCGAGGCGGCAGCGGCTGGGAATCGTTCCGTGGGGCGGACTCGGCGTCCGGGCCCGAACCACGATAAGTTGTGCGGTCATGGGTGCGAAACCACTGTCGGAAATCATGGATTCGGGCTGGGCACAGGCCTTGCAGCCAGTCGAGGACCGGATCGCGGAGATGGGTGAATTCCTCCGCGCCGAGAACGCCGCAGGCCGCGGCTACCTGCCCGCGGGGGAGAACGTGCTCCGCGCTTTCCAGCGGCCGTTCGACAAGGTCCGCGTGCTGATCGTCGGCCAGGACCCGTACCCGACGCCCGGCCACGCCATGGGACTGAGTTTCTCTGTGGCGCCCGATGTTTCGCCGGTACCGCGCAGCCTCGCCAACATCTTCGCCGAGCTGCACAAGGACCTCGGCCACCCGACGCCCTCCTGCGGCGATCTGAGCCCGTGGTCGGATCAGGGCGTGCTGCTGCTCAACCGAGTGCTCACCGTCTCGCCCGGCCAGCCCGCCTCGCACCGCGGCAAGGGCTGGGAGGCGGTCACCGAACAGGCCATCCGCGCGCTGGTCGCGCGTGACGAGCCGCTGGTGGCGATCCTGTGGGGCCGCGACGCCTCGACGCTGAAGCCGCTGCTGAGCCAGGCCGAGGTGCCCTACATCGAGTCGGCGCACCCCTCGCCGCTGTCCGCGTCCCGCGGCTTCTTCGGCTCGCGCCCGTTCTCGCGGGTCAACGAACTGCTCGACGAACTCGGCGCCGAGCCGGTCGACTGGCGCCTGCCCTGATCCCTCCCGCCTCCCGGCCCGCCGGGAACCAGCACCACCCGCATCACCGCACGAACACGAAACCGAGGAGCACTGCAATGCAGCACAACACCGTTCGCGGCGCCCTGCGCGGCACCACCGCCACGCTGGCCATGGCCGCCGCTATCGCGGGCGCCACTTCCGCGGCGACCGCCGCGCCGCTGGCACTCGAGCCCGTCGTGGAGACCAGCGAGACCGCGCCCGCGGCGCCGGTGGCCGAGGAGTTCACCTCGACCGGCTCCTCCACCATCTCCTCCTCGGTGAACGCGAAGGTCGCGTGCCTGTTCCAGCGCACCTTCAGCGCCATGCGCCTGGACTGCTGAGCATCCCGTTCACCGAGGCTCACGACGAGCCGTGCGCGTACTGTGCGATCCTCAGATCGTGAGTAATGCGAACTATCTTCTCGAGCCCACCCGGCTGCGGCTGCGCGGTTCGGGTGGCATCGAGCTGGCCGCCGACCAGTTCGGCCCGGTCGACGGCCCGCTCGTCGTCTTTCTGCACGGCGGCGGGCAGACCAGGCACTCGTGGAAGCAGACCGGCGCCAAACTGGCCGCGGCCGGGATGCGGGTGGTCACCGTGGACGCCCGCGGCCACGGTGACAGCCAGTGGTCGCCGGACCGCGACTACACGCGCGAGACGATGGTCGCGGACCTGACGCTCGTGCTGGAACAGCTCGACGCCGCGGCCGCACCGGGCGGGGGTGCGGTCGTGGTCGGCGCCAGCATGGGCGGCATCACCGGGCTGATGACCTCCGCGACGCCGGGCGGTGCGGCGATCCGGGCCCTGGTGCTCGTCGACATCGTCACGCGCCCCGAGCCCGAGGGCGTCGCGCGGGTGATCGACTTCCTCAGCAAACATCGCGACGGCTTCGACACCCTCGAACAGGTTGCCGACGCGGTCGCCGACTATTTGCCGCATCGACCGCGGCCGAAGAACACCGACGGCCTGCGCCGCAATCTGCGTCAGCGCGACGGCCGCTGGTACTGGCACTGGGATCCGGACATCCTGCGCGACCGCGTCGAGGATCCGAGCGCGTTGACCGAGCAGATGGAGCAGGCCGCCGCCGCGCTGCGCATCCCGGTGCTGCTGGTGCGCGGCATGCAGTCCGACGTGGTGAGCGCCGAGGGCGCGGCGGCGTTCCAGGCGCTGGTGCCGCACGCCGAACTCGTCGAGATCGGCGGTGCGGCGCACACCGCGGCCGGTGACGACAACGACGCGTTCACCGACGCGGTCGCGAAGTTCGTGGTGGAGAACCTGGCCTAGGTCAGGCGGGGTTCCGGTAGTCCGGCTTGCGCTTGGCCACGAAGGCGTCCACGCCTTCCCGGCCGGTGCGGCTGTTCGCCGCCGTGGCGATGAAATCGCGTTCCAGATCCAGCTGTTCGCTCAGCGTGGCCGAATCCGACTGTGCCAGAAGCGATTTGATGCTGGCATGGGTGGAGCGCGGCCCCTGCGCCAGCTGCTGCGCGAGCGCCATTGTCGCGCTGCGCACTTCATCGTCCGCGACGAGGCGGCTCAGGAGCCCCAGCCGCACTGCTTCCTCGGCGTCGAGGACGGCGTCGGTGAGCAGGATCTCGCGGGCCCGGCCTGCGCCGACGATGCGGGGCAGCGTCCAGGACATGCCGCCGTCGGGGCTCAGGCCGATGCCGGGATAGGCGGGGCGCAGCTTGGTGGACGGACCGCCCAGCGCGATGTCCGCCGCGCAGACCAGGCTCATACCCGCGCCCGCCGCCCAGCCGTGCACCGCGGCGAGCACCGGCACGCGGGTCTCGTCCAGCGCGCGGACGAACGCGTGCAGATCCGTCGCCAGGCCGTGGATGTGGGCGGCGCGATCCTCGGCGGCGGCGAAACCGCGCACGTCACCGCCCGCGCAGAAGTTCGCGCCCGACCCGGCCAGCACCACCGCGCCGATCTCGGGGCCGAGGTCGGCGAGTGCCGCGGTGCCCGCGGTGATCCCGGCGAAATCCATCGAGGTGCCGTTGGCGGCGGTGGCGATCGTGATCTGGAGGACGCCGTCGACGGTCGTGACGTATTCGGTCTGCGCGGTGGAGGTCATGAGGGAACCCTATCGTTTGCTCGGGCGGGATCCCGACGCCCGGGCTTCGGTGCTACCCGGTCGCGCGGGCCGGGCGAATCATCCGCACCTGCATGGCGACGGTGAAGTCCTCTACCTTGCGCGCGCCCTCCAGCGCGAAACCGTGTTTGCGATAGAAGGCCCTCGCGCGCGGATTGTCCTCGAACACCCACAGAGAGCACGGCTGATCCGGGTCGACGACGGCGGCGAGGAGCTCGTCGGCCAGGCCCGTGCCGTACCAGTCGGCGCGCACGTACAGCGCGTTGAGTTCGAGCGGAGCGACCGGGGCGCGGTCCCGAGATGGGCTCGAGCTCGCGAACCCGATGACGATGTCGTCGACGACCGCCACATGTGTGCTGCCGGGACGGGCGAGGCGGATGCGGTCCCACGCCTCGGCCCGTCGATCCACGTCGAAGGCATCGAGCACGTGATCGGGGACCAGGCCGCGGTAGGCCTCACGCCAGCAGGCGATGTGGCATTCGGCCAGACTGCGTACGTGTTCGGTGGCGAGCGGCGTGATCCGCCACGCTCGCGCGGGCGCCTCGGTCATGCGATGTCCCCCGGTGAGATCGGCGAACTGGAACACCTACCGACGACGACGCCCCGGACAACCCGTAACGGGCGCCGGGGCGTGTGTCTTGGTGCTGATCGACCGGCGGCCGAATCAGCCGCGAGCGACCTTGCCCGCCTTCAGGCAGGAGGTGCACACGTTCATGCGGCGGGTGTTGCCCGGGGCAACCTGCGCGCGCACGGTCTGGATGTTCGGGTTCCAGCGACGGTTGGTGCGCCGGTGCGAGTGCGAGACCGACTTCCCGAAGCCGGGGCCCTTGGCGCAGACGTCGCAGACGGCAGCCATAGTCGCGAACTCCTTCATGTCATGTGGGGACCGCCGCACAATGATGCGGCATGTCCGGAAACAATGTCGTGATGTGCCCTGCCGACTGACGCCGGCCAGCGCAGGCCAGCTTCAGGCCGCACGAGCAACCCAGCAAGGGTAGCCAATGCCGTGCCGATCCGCCAAACCGGGACCCGGTCGGACGGGCCGTCACGGCCGTCGAACACGAGGAAAGCATACCGATTCGGTGTCACGCGCCCGCTGTCGGTATCGCCAGCTAACCTGGCGAACGGTGGTGACGCCGGTGGCGAGAAGGGAGCGAGGTGACGGTGCCGGGGCAGCGGGAAGAGATGGACGGCGCGGCGCTGAGGCTCTGGAGCCGCCTCTGTCTGGACGATCTCGAACAGCGCCGCGCGGAGATCAACGCGCTCAATGTGTTCCCCGTCGCCGACGCCGACACCGGGACCAATCTGCTCGCCACCATGCGCGCCGCGGTGCGGGCGGCCGATGCCGCGCAGGCCGCGGTGCGCGCCGATC